>JAYFQE010000001.1:0-182153 GCA_034927345.1 Clostridiaceae bacterium | reverse complement strand
TTTGGGGGATGAAGCTATATCTGAATATGAAGCACCTGGAGTCGATGGACCTGAGTGAGGAGGTGGCTACCGATCTGACAGCTGGCTGATGGTCAGTTAACCAAGTGAGAACAGAAAGTGCGCATAATCCTTGACACGACCAAAGTTAACCCCCCAATTGACAATGTTCCCGCGTGACCAAATGTAAATGGATGTATCACCGACGCAGAATCAGGAGACCTTTTGGGGAGAAGTGTGGTTAACGCCGTTTGGCCAGGGAGCGGGAACTATGCCGCTGCCCGGAGGATATACCTCGCCGGAGCGCTTTGTCAAAACGGCGTACCAAAGGAACCACGTGCCGGCGCCTAGAAACCGGATTGAAGCGACTCTGACATGTTTTCACATAGCAGAAGGGGTAACGATTCCCAAAGGCATTGTTATCACGGATCGAGGTACGTATGATTATACCCGATATACAGTCTTTGCGAACATGAACACCGGTGAATGCTTCTTCAAAACGTATGATAGTGCTCATATATCAGTTGCAAGTCTCTGGGGAAATGACCAAAATGACATGCGACCTATCTGTTTAGGAAAGCTGTCACGTCCGGTTCGATTTGAACCAGTTTAATCGCACTGCCAGCCCGATCGCACCTCAGTTACAAGTGTTCTTATAGCATTTGAAAAATTGAAAAGCGGAGGAATCTTAGGTAAATATTAGAAAATTCAAGATAAAAAAATCAGAGCCGTCAAGTTCGACGACTCTGATTTTGGTGCGAGTATTCTTACAGCATCTATTTGAAAAACCCAGTAATATCAATGGTTTGAGGGCAATCACAAAGCGGTATGTTAATAATGCTCATTTTCGTCTGTTAATATCCAAATAAATAAATTCTCAATTGTAACCATCCTTTCTTAATTTTGGCTGGCGACCTTTTTCTTCCTTTTGATTATAGCAGCGGCCGCAAGTATGACCAGCATTACAACAAAAACCGAGCTAGAAAGCATAAACGTATCTGCGTAACCTGAAAGCTGTGCCACGGCTCCGAACAATAGCGGGCCAAGCGCCATACCGATATCAAGAAAATTGTATATGGTTGCGTTGGCGGCTACTCTGCGTTCAGGTTTGGCGCTTTTCATTGCACTAGCCTGCATAGCAGGAAATATCATACCAAAGGCAATTCCACAAAAGGCGGCAGAAATGGACACCATCGCCAAATTAGCCGCATTTGCTATCACAACGCAGCCGATGACTCCGGCAATTGCCCCCGGAACCACTATATAATTCAGGCCTTTTTTATCATACAATTTGCCGCAAAACATTCGTACGAGGAATTCCATAGACGAGAGCACAAGAAAGTAAACAGATATGTTATTTATGCTCATTTCTTTGCCGAACAGAACAACATATGTATAAATTCCTCCCATCGACAAACCAATCAAAAGTATGAAGACAGATGGATAAAACGCTGTCGGCTCAATGAAATCTGAAAGGAAGTCTTTTATATCAACCTTTTTTTTGACAGGTATTCTGTGGTTGTCAGCCTTAATGAAAAACGATAACGGTATCGTAATCATTACAAGCAGGGCAGCAACCAAAAACACCCATTTATAATTAGTTAATGAGACTGCGGCTGCACCGAGAAACGGCCCGAGGGCGGCAGCAATGGTCATACCTAATCCAAAATAACCTATGCCCTCTCCCATTCTCTCATATGGTATAATGTCTGCAGCCGTTGAACCGTACAATGTAGTTGAGGCACCAAAGCTTAAGCCCTGAACCAGCCTTAAAACTAAAATCATTATTAAGCCCGCGAATAAATAGTATCCCAACATAACAAGGGCGAAAACAGATACCGCCAGTATCAGAAGTGCTTTTTTCCCAAGGCGTGCTGATGCTCTGCCTGTAAACATCCGCATAAGTATCGATGTCGCAAAGAAAACAGCAGTTACTATCCCTATCTGGAAATTATAAGCGCCGTTTTGCTTTATATAAACAGGTATTACCGGCAGCAGCAGATTGTCCCCAAAGAATAGAAAAAAATTAGCAATCATTAAGAATATGTAGTCTCTTGACCATAGTGTGCCTGTTTTGTTCATGTGTTACCGCTCCAATCTTTCTTATCTGCCATATGGGACTTATTTACGTCAGTAATACTATTTATCCTCAATAAAAACAAAAAGCCAGATAAAGATACCGGGTGTACCCGACATCTTTATCTAGCATTGCAATTACTATTACAAGCCCTCCGATGACGCTCTCAAACCAACATACCGTTTGAGTTCATAATATTATAGCATTGATTTTTTCAAAAAGTCAAGTAGGAAGCTGTTTTTACCACTTGTTCTATCCAGTAACTATAATTGAGGATTGATAAATTGATAACTCTCAAAGTGTATATAGTGAAATCTGTTTCAAAGGAACAAAAATCTGTACGACCTAAGAAGGGAAAAGCAGCTATCAGTCGAAAGACATCATGAGCAATAAACGGATCGGTAATCCGAGGCAACAACTCGTACAGATGCGATACTCCTGCCCAGCCAGCGTCACTGCATTGGGGGCAGAGCAAAGAATAATACCTGCTACGGATAATTGATTAGGCATTATCCGTGTGGATTCTCTTTTACCAAGAGAACACCTTTGCACTGTGAATCAATTTTATACATACAATAATTGTGCTTCGGAGGGGTTTATTTACCCCTCCGAAACCAATTTGGTGCGGATGACAGGACTCGAACCTGCATGCTCTCGCACTGGAACCTAAATCCAGCGTGTCTGCCAATTCCACCACATCCGCATATGATCTGCCGGCTTTGAATGTTTGCCTGTAACGCCCATGAGTCAGTTTATAATAACCATAAGCTTCCAGCCCGTTCATCGCCAACATGTGGAATTATATCATTGACCGTTTGGGCTGGCAATAAAAATACAATGATCGGCATCTCAGACACCGTGGTTGGCAGGTTGGTTGCCCGTCCGTTCTTAGCACGGTCGCACTTTCGCTTCACTTCTTGTTATCTTCCCTTTTCCGCTTGGTGATTTGTTTCGTTTTTATTGTCTTCCCGCCTTCTCTCCCGTTTTTCTTATCCTCTGCTTCTCTGCCGCTTCGCTGCTTTGCGGCTCCTCCGGCTGCTTATTATTTTCCGGTTCATCCCTCCGGCTTGTTGTCAGCCGACTGTCATTCGTCAAGCCGGAGAACGCTCATGAAGGCTTCCTGGGGCACTTCCACGCAGCCGACCTGGCGCATGCGTTTTTTACCTTCTTTTTGTTTTTCCAGCAGTTTTTTCTTGCGGGTGATGTCGCCGCCGTAGCATTTGGCCAGAACATCCTTGCGGAATGCGCGGACGGTTTCGCGGGCAATAATCTTGCCGCCGATGCAAGCTTGGATCGGGATTTCGAATTGCTGGCGCGGGATGTTGTCCTTGAGCTTTTCCGCCATACGGCGCGCGCGGGCATAGGCTTTTTCCCGATGGACAATGAAGGACAGGGCGTCGACGACTTCGCCGTTGAGCAGGATGTCCAGTTTGACGAGGTCGGATTCGCGGTAATCGCTTAATTCGTAATCCAGGGACGCGTAGCCGCGGGTGCGGGATTTCAAGGCGTCGAAGAAATCATAGATGATTTCGTTCAGGGGCATTTCGTAATGCAGGATCACCCGATTGGCGTCGAGATAATCCATATTCTGGTAGGTCCCGCGCCGTTCCTGGCAAAGCTCCATGATGTTGCCGAGATATTCTTTCGGCGTCATGATGGTTGCTTTGACTATCGGTTCTTCCATTGTGTTGATTTCACTGACGTCCGGCATGTTGGTCGGGTTGTCGAGGATCATGACGGAACCGTCGTTTTTCATAATCCGGTAAACCACCGAAGGCGCGGTCGAGATCAGATCCAGGAGAAATTCCCGTTCCAGGCGTTCCTGGATGATTTCGTAATGCAGAAGGCCCAGAAAGCCGCAGCGGAAGCCGAAGCCGAGGGCGGCTGACGTTTCCGGCTCAAAGGAGAGGGCGGCGTCGTTGAGCTGCAGTTTTTCCAGAGCGTCGCGCAGGTCGGGGTATTTGGCGCCATCGACGGGATAAAGGCCGCAATAGACCATTTGATGGACTTTTTTATAACCCGGGAGCGGATGCTGGGCCGGTTGGGCGGCTTGGGTAACGGTGTCGCCGACGGCCGTGTCGCGGACGTTTTTGATGCTGGCCACCAGATAGCCGACATCGCCGGCGAGCAGTTCATTGCAGGGCAGGAAATCGCCGGCTTTGAAATAACCCAGTTCGGAAACGATAAAATCCTTGCCGGTGTTCATCATCAGGATCCGGTCGCCCATGCGGACAGAACCTTCGCGGATATTGACATGGACGATAACGCCTTTGTAGGAGTCATATTTGGAGTCGAAAATCAGGGCGCGCAAGGGAGCTTTTTCGTCGCCGGTCGGACAGGGCAGGTATTTGACGACCTTTTCCAGAACATCTTGAATATTGACATCGTTTTTTGCGGAAATCAGCGGCGCGTAACTGGCATCGAGTCCGATGACATCTTCGATCTCCTGTTTGACCACTTCCGGCTGGGCTGAAGGCAAGTCGATTTTATTGATGACCGGCAGGATTTCCAGATTGGCGTCGATGGCCAGATAGACGTTGGCCAAAGTCTGGGCTTCGATGCCCTGGGCGGCGTCTACGACCAGGATCGCGCCGTCGCAGGCCGCCAGTGTCCGGGAAACCTCGTAGTTGAAGTCGACATGGCCTGGCGTGTCGATCAGATTGAGCGTATAGACCTGGCCGTCCGAAGCCAGATAGGACAGGCGGACGGCCTGCGCTTTTATGGTTATGCCGCGTTCGCGCTCAATATCCATATTATCCAGGATCTGGTTCTGCATCTCGCGGGTCGTCAGCAGCCCGGTTCGTTCGATCATGCGATCGGCCAGGGTCGATTTACCGTGGTCAATATGGGCGACGATGCAGAAATTGCGGATGTGTTTTTGTCTTTCGGATGGCATAATTTATAGACTCCTCCAGTTGACAGGGGGATGCGCCGTCGGGTTCCGGAAGCGCAATCGATTCAGGCCGGCCGGCGGCAAGGCCGCTTATGGCAGGCCGATCTGGTTCCAGGGATAAAATCGCAGCATGACTTTGCCGATAACGCTCTCTAAGGGTACAGGACCGAATATCCGGCTGTCCAGGCTGACGCCGCGATTGTCGCCCATGACATAATACTGGTTCTCGCTCAAGGTGACTTTACTGTACATCAGATTGCGTACCTGAGTAATCGTTCCGTCGGGCAGATAGGCTTCGTCCAGTTTGCTGCCGTTCCGGTAAACGCCGTCGTCGCGGATTTCCACGGTATCGCCGGGCATGCCGATGACGCGTTTGATGATGTTGGGCCCTTCGTCATGAGCCGGCAGATCTTTGCTGCTGATGGTGATGACATCGCCATACTGGATGCCGTGAAACCACTTGGAAACTTTCTCGACCAGCAGCTGATCGTTTTCATGGAGATTCGGCAGCATGGAGTCGCCCAAGACTGAATTGCGCTGGATGACAAAAACAACCAGCAGCAATCCGATCAGAACAGCGATCAGAATGTACTTGACCCAGTCCAGCAGTTCTAAAATCATGTCGTTGCGGCGGGCCGGCTTATCTTTGCCGACCGCTGATCCGGTGTTTTTATCCGTTCTCACAACCCTCACGTCCTTCCGAAGAAGACAAAACCGCCAGCTCAAGTTCATCCAATTGCTTTTGGTCAACAACATTCGGAGCATCAGACATTAAACAGGTCGAGGTTTGCACTTTCGGGAAAGCGATAACATCACGGATGCTGTCGCTGCCGGTCAGCAGCATGACGACGCGGTCGAGGCCGAACGCCATGCCGCCGTGGGGCGGGACGCCATACTGGAATGCTTCCAGTAAAAATCCGAAACGGTTCCAGGCTTCATCCTGGCTCATGCCTAATAAGCTGAACATTTGTTTTTGCAAATCCTGGTCATGAATCCGGATGCTGCCGCCGCCCAATTCGGTGCCGTTGAGCACGATATCGTAAGCCTTGGCCCGCACTTTGCCCGGATCGCTGGTCATCAGCGGAATGTCCTCGTCCATGGGGCTGGTAAACGGATGGTGCATCGCTTTATAACGGCCGGCTTCCTCATCATATTCCAGCAGGGGGAATTCAGTCACCCACAGGAGTTTGAAATCATTGGGCTTAATCAGGCCAAGACGGCGGGCAACTTCACAGCGCAGTTGTCCGAGCGCGTCGCAGACTACCGTATCGCGGTCGGCAACGATCAGGAGGAGGTCGCCCTTGTTGGCTCCGGCACGTTGGGTTATCTGCGCGATCAGTTCCGGATTCAGGAATTTCATGATCGAGCCGCGCGGCGCCTCTTCAACGGCCAGCCAGGCCAGGCCTTTGGCCCGGTAGGTTTTGACAAATTCAGCCAAGGAGTCGATTTCTTTACGGGTCATGGTTGAACCACCCGGCACGCAGATCAGGCGTACGCTGCCCCGGTTGGCCAGAACATCTTGAAATACCTTGAAATCGATGTTTGCCGCTATATCCGTCATATCGACAAGCTCCATGCCGAACCGCACATCCGGCTTATCGGAGCCGAAACGGCGCATGGCCTCGGCATAGGTCAGCCGGGGTAAAGGGAGCTTAACATCAAGGTTCATCACTTCTTTAAAGAGGCGGGAAATAAAGCCTTCATTGACAGATATAACATCATCGACATCGACGAATGCCATTTCCAGGTCGATCTGGGTAAATTCCGGCTGACGGTCGGCGCGTAGATCTTCGTCGCGGAAGCAGCGGGCGATCTGAAAATAGCGGTCATAGCCAGCCAGCATCAGCAGTTGCTTGAAGAGCTGCGGGGACTGCGGCAGCGCGAAGAACTTGCCGGGATAAATCCGGCTGGGCACCAGATAGTCGCGGGCGCCTTCCGGCGTGCTCCTGGTCAGGATCGGCGTCTCGATGTCGAGAAAGCCGGCTTGGTCGTAATAATCGCGCGCCAATTTGACAATGCGGTGGCGCAGCATCAGTTTACGCTGCAGGTCCGGGCGACGCAGATCGAGGTAACGGTATTTCAGCCGCAGCGATTCGTTGGCATTCACGTCTTCCTCAATATAGAACGGCGGCGTCAGCGATTCGCTGAGGATGCGCAGTTCCTGAACCAGCAATTCGACGGCGCCGGTCGGCATGTTGGGATTGGCCGACGCGCGTTTTTGCAGCGTGCCGCGCGCGGCAACGACGTACTCACTGCGGACTCGGGCTGCTTTCTCCCGGGCTTCGGCCGGGCAGCTGTCGTCAATCAGCAATTGGATCTCGCCGCTGCGGTCGCGCAGCGTGATGAATATCAGGCCGCCCAAATCCCGTTGTTTATGGCACCAGCCCATCAGAACAAATTCCTGTCCGATGGCGTTAAGATCGATTTCCGCGCAGCGATGACTGCGTTTCAGGCCTTTCATATTTTCAGCCATGGGGTTATGTCCTCCTTCAATGCCGCTTATCGCGTTGTTGTCTGAGTTAATTCAGCCGCCAGCTCCGACAGCCTGACCGGTTTTTCTTCACCGTTCTGCAAATCGCGCAGCCGTCCCGCGCCGGACGCCGCTTCATCGTCGCCAAGAACCAACGCGTAACGGGCGCCGCTTTTGCCGGCATATTTCATCTGGGCTTTTAAGCTGCGATTCATCAAATCTGTTTCAACGGCGATTCCTGCCTGACGCAGCTTCCAGCAAAGCACGCCGGCCTCGTCCTGGTGATCTCCGGACACCGCCAAATAAAGCGACATCGGCTGGGTTCCCGGCAATTCGATATTCTGCGCCGCCAGCTCCATCAGCAGCCGTTCCACGCCTAAGGCAAAACCGATGCCGGGCGTCGCCGGGCCGCCGATATCTTCAATTAAACCGTCATAACGGCCGCCGCCGCAAATGGTCCCCTGAGCGCCGACAAAACCCGACACGAATTCAAAAACCGTCCGGGTATAATAATCCAGTCCGCGGACAATCCGGGGATCTACGGCATAGGCCAGGCCAAGGCTTTCCAGCTGACCGCGCAAGCCGTCAAAATGCGTCCGGCAGTCCGGGCACAGATATTCAAGCTGGCTCGGCGCCTCTTGGGTGATCTCCTGGCAGCGGCTTTCCTTGCAGTCGATAATCCGCATCGGGTTTTTCTCGAACCGTTCGCGGCAGTTGGCGCACAGGTCGGCCAGATGCGGCTGCAGATAGTCGCGCAGAATCTTAAGATAGGTTCCCCGGCAAACGGGACAGCCGATGCTGTTGATCCGCAGGCTGGTTTCCTTCAGGCCGAGGGTCTGGAAATAGAGCTGCAGCAAGCTGATCAGCTCGGCGTCGACAGCCGGGCCGGCCGCGCCGATCGCTTCACAGCCGAATTGATGAAATTCACGATAGCGGCCCTTCTGAACATTTTCATACCGGAAAGCTGTCAGATTATAATACAGGCGGACCGGCGACGGCCAGGAAGCCATGCCGTTTTCCAGATAGCTCCGCACAACGCCGGCAGTTCCTTCCGGCCGCAGAGTCATGCTTCGTTTTCCCTTATCCAGGAACGTATACATTTCTTTCTGGACAACATCGGTCGTGTCGCCGACGCCGCGCTGGAACAATTCGGTCTGCTCAAATGTCGGTATGCGAATTTCCTTATATCCGAAGCGGGCGCAAATATCGGCAAAGCATTGTTCCGCATATTGCCAGGCAGCCGTTTCCGGAGGCAGGATATCGCGTGTTCCCTTTGGTGCAGCAAAATTCATGATCTAATCTCCTTCGAGAATCGGCCGCAGGCCATGGTTCTCTGATCATTTAAGTTGTCCTATTATACATCAAAAGTCGTTGAACTGATAGAGGATCATCGCTAAAACAGCCGGTCCGGCAGTCTCTGTCCGCAAGATCCGCCGGCCTAAAGTAACCGGCTGAAGGCCGGCGGCCAGGGCCAGATCGATTTCCTGCTCCGTAAACCCGCCCTCCGGGCCGATCAGAATAGCTAATTCCGGTTTTTTAGTCGCTATGCTGCCATTTTCCGGTTTCTCATCGCCTTCCGCGCCGACCGCCGGTTGTTTTTTCCGGTCCACCCAGGCTTCCAGCGCTTCGCGCAGGCTCTGCTGTTTTTCCATTTCCCAGGGAATCAGCCTGATATCGGACGCAGCCGCCTTTTGTACGGCTTCAGAATATGCGCAGGCCGGACCGACGGCCGGAATGCGGCCGCGGCCGCATTGCTTGGCAGCTTCGGCAGCGATACGGTTCCAGCGAATGATTCGTTTCGGCATATCGCCCGCATCCGGGACGGCAACGCTGCGGCGGCAGATCATCGGTATTATCCGGCCGACGCCCAGCTCAATCGCTTTCTGGATAATGCTATCCATCTTGTCCCCTTTGGCCAGGCCTTGATACAGAACAGCTTCATAGGGCGGTTCCGTTTGGTTGGCTTTTCGCGACAGAAGAGTCAGTTCGGCACAATGATCGGTAAAGCGGTTTATCTGGCAGGTCAGTTCCGTTCCCGCGCCATCGCAAACCAATAGTTCGTCGCCTGCTTTCATCCGTAAAACATCATGGATATGATGAAAATCATCTCCGGTCAGCGATATGCGCCATGCTGATAATTCAATGGTTTCTTCTACAAAAAAACGCGGCATACAAGGCTCCTTTAGCGGTTTGTTCCCGTTTCCATTATTTCATTCTGCCGGGAAATAAGCAATGTATGTTGTTTCAGTTTTCGGGAGCTATAAACAACGGCAGCCAAAGCCAGGAAGAACAAAAATAGCCAAACCAGATCTGTCCATCGGCAAACCGACTGCTGCAGGTCCGGCGAACAAAATACGCCCCGATCGTAAAAAATATAGTCAATATATCGGGTTAAAACAAATCCGGCGTCACTGATCGATAAGCCCTGGCTTTTTATGGATTTCCGTAAATTTTCGTTCTCCGTGATGATAGCCTTGGCTGTCATGTCGAGGTCATCGGTCCTGACAAAATAGTATGGAATTTGCTTGATGTCAGTATTTTGATTCGTCGTTATAAAGGGTCTTGCATATCGCCAGCCCCGCTCATAAGTCGGATAACCGCAAATGCCATAACCGGCGTCAACGCCATAGAAAGCATCCGACGCTGTCCAAAAGACGCTTGTTCCTTTCGGGATCTCAAACGATAGAATCATCTTCTCATCCTGTTTTGTATAGTATCGAATATGAACAGGCAGGGATACCCTGTTGTTGACGGCAAGTTTATTAGCGGTTTCATTTTGTGTAAAATAACGCCGGTATTCATTAAAATCCATCTCGTCAACCGGCACCGCGCGTTGATATTGCTGTTGATAGGCGTTATAGGAAAATTCGCTTACAATTTGGCGATTTTTATAAAATCGGATTCCCACCTGCAGCAGGAGAATCCATAAACAGGCAGCAGCCAGGATGGCAGCCAGCCGTCTGATTGTTTTCATCCTTTTCATGCCAGCATCACCTCGAGAGATTCAACCTTGAAACCTAAGCCGCTCATTCGGTCATTATACCAGAAATCTGTTTTCCGTTTTTTTTATGAATGAGAAGAATAGGAAGCCCGGCTATCTCATTTTGTGATAAAATACAGGTAGTGCCGGCCGACAGGCTGCCGGTTTGGCAGTTCGATTAACCGGGCCGCGGGAAAGGGAAGCATCATGAGTGAAAATCAATCCGATAATAAAGCAGCGTCTAAAATATCGCCTTTTGATGATACGCCGGATCAGATTTTATGGAAAGACCGCAAACGCATTCTGGGCATGCCGATATCATTTACCCGCTATGAAGTCGACATCAACCGTCTGACCAGCCGGATCGGCTTGCTGCGGACAGTGACGAATGAAATTCTTTTGTACCGGATTCTGGATTTGAAGATGTCCCGGACCTTAGGCCAGAAAATATTCGGAGTCGGTACCATTGTCTTATATACGGCCGACCAAACCGATAATCAGTTCCCGCTTGTCAATATTAAGAATCCGGAAAAAATCCGCCGTTTTCTGAGCAAGCTGGTTGAGCAGGAACGCAACCAGCGCCGGATCGCCGGACGTGAGATGTTTGGCGTCGCCGGAGCCGGCATGACGGATATCGACGGCGACGGTATTCCAGACTAGTCGGTATTGGGTTAAAAATGATCGTTAGGTATCAGTGTCATCTTATATGTGTTCTGATCATCTCCTGACGCCGGAAATCCGGCTTGATCCCTGGGACACGGCCTGGAACGGCCTGGTGTGTTCTTTACTGCTGACCTGGTTTGATCAGGCAGGCCGGGTTTTACCCTGGAGAAAAAACAAGGATCCCTACCGGATCTGGCTGTCGGAAATTATGCTGCAGCAGACCCAGGTTCAGACGGTTATTCCCTATTATGAACGTTTCCTGAACTTATGGCCAAGGTTGGCCGATTTAGCCGCCGCCGATGAAGAGCAGGTACTGAAACAGTGGGAAGGGCTCGGTTATTATTCGCGGGCGCGAAACCTTCATCTGGCTGCCCGGCAGATGATGCGCGACCGGGGCGGCCGATTGCCCGATACAGAAGAAGGACTGCGGCGTTTGCCCGGCATCGGCGTTTATTCGGCCGGCGCTATTCTGTCGATTGCCTTTGGACAGCCTGTCGCCGCTGTGGACGGCAATGTTGTCCGGGTGTTTTCCCGTTTGACGGCAACGGCCTGGGATCCGGCCGATCAAGCCGAACGGCGCCTCGTCCGTTCGCTGGTTGAAAAAGTTCAATCCCGTGAAAGACCGGGAGATTTTAATGAAGCCCTGATGGATCTTGGCGCTACGATTTGTCTGCCGCGCCGGCCGTTATGTCCGGAATGCCCCTTAGCCGGCCTCTGTCTGGCGCGAAAAACGGATCATGTGGATGAATTTCCGCTGCGTAAACCGGCAAAAGCGGCGCCTGCGGACTATAAAACCGTTCTGGTTTGCCGGTCGGCCGGTTTCACCCATGTGCACCGCCGCCCGAACCGGGGTCTTCTGGCCGGTTTGTATGAATTTGACTGGCTGCCGGCCGAACCTGCTGACGGCCGGCCGGAACAGGACCAAATCCTGAATGCCTGGCAGGCTGCCCATCCGGCTGTGGAAATCACAGCGCTGGGTGAACGGCTGCATCGGTTTACCCATCGGATCTGGAATATGGCCGGCTATCGGCTGTGTCTGGACGCGCCGATCCTGCCGGATATCATCTTGGCCGGATTGGCCGGGTCTGATCATCGTCCAGGCGATACCGGCAACTGGGTAACCGATCGGGAACTGGCTGAATTGCCGTTCCCAACCGCTCTGGAAGCTTATCGCCTGATGATCCTGGCGGCAAAATCGCCGGATTAAACCTGCTCCAGAGCTTCCCGCACTAATTGGTTTAGAAGCTGCGGATCCGCCTGTCCTTGCGTCGCCCGCATGACCTGGCCGACCAGGAAACCGGCCGCTTTGGTTTTTCCGGCACGATAATCGGCCACCGACTGCGGATACTCGGCCAGAACGCTCATGATGGTCTGTTTCAGGGTATCCGGATTACGTTCCATACGTAAGCCTTGTTCATCGATATAACGGTCCGGATCTGCCTGATGCAGTAAAACCTGCTGAAAAACCTTACGGGCGATGATCCGATTGATCACATTGTCATTGACCAGCTGAATCAACCGGGCTAAATGTGCCGGCGCCAGCGGCATTTCATCAGGACGGCGATCCTGCTCTTTGCAGTTCTGGAGGAATTCGCCCATAATCCAGGCCGCCGCGTCTTTAGGCTGCCGGCTGATGGCTGTTGTTTCCTCGAAAAGGCCGGCCAAAACAGGGTCGGTCGTCAAAATATCGGCTTCATAAGGTGTCAGGCCGAAATCTTTCTGATAACGTCGCCGTCTTGCTTCCGGCAGCTCGGGCAGATCGGCCTGCACAGCTTGGATCCAGGCATCGCCGATCCGGATGGCCGTGAGATCCGGATCCGGAAAATAACGATAATCCTGAGCATCTTCTTTGGACCGCATGGTAAAGCTGGCATCTTTATTATCATCCCAGCGCCGCGTTTCCTGTCTGACCGGCTTCCCCTCTTCCAGCATTTCAATCTGGCGCCGGCTTTCCGTCGCGATAGCCCGGCCGATCGCTTTAAATGAATTCATGTTTTTCATTTCTGTTCTGACGCCCAGGATTTCGCTTCCGGCCGGTCGAACCGATACGTTGACGTCGGCGCGCAGCGAGCCTTCCTGCATGCGGCAATCGGAAACGCCAAGGAACTGGAGCATGCCGCGCAGTTTTTCCAGATAAGCCAGAGCTTCCTCAGCCGACCGCATGTCCGGTTCGCTGACAATCTCCAAAAGCGGAACGCCGCAGCGGTTGTAATCCACCAGCGTGCAGTCTTCCCATGGATCATGGATTAATTTACCGGCATCTTCTTCCATATGAATTTCGTGGATACCGATGGTTTTGCCGCTGTCCGGAAGCAGGACATAACCGCCGCGGCCGATAGGCTGGTGTAGCTGTGAAATCTGGTAGGCTTTCGGCAAATCCGGATAAAAATAGTTTTTCCGGTCAAAACGGGTCAGCGGCGTTATAGCGCAATGTGTGGCTAGGGCTGTGCGAATGGCAAATTCCACAACCTGCCGGTTCAGGACCGGCAAAGCGCCGGGCAGCCCCATGCAAACCGGACAGCACTGGGTATTGGGTTCCTGGCCGTAAGTAGTCGGGCAGCCGCAGAATATTTTGCTGACTGATGACAGTTCAACATGGACTTCAAGGCCAATGACCGTTTCGTAAATCATCCGGCTACCTCCCGCCGGACCGGCCGCCGGCTGTGAAAATCTGTTATCTTCTGATACAGGACGCCTGTCCGCAGCAGCCGGGCATCGTCAAAAGCGCGGCCGATCAGCTGCATGCCGATAGGCATGCCGGCGGCGTCAAAACCGCAAGGCAGCGCCAGGGCGGGCAAACCGGCCAGATTGGCGGCCACCGTATAAACATCGCTCAAATACATGCGCAGCGGATCGGCCAGCGATTCATTCAGGCGCGGCGCCGTCGTCGGAGCGACCGGCGCCAGCAGCATATCAAAGCGTTCCAGGGAACGGCTGAACTGATCCTGCACCATCTGGCGGACTTTCAGCGCTTTCAGGTAATACGCGTCGTAATAGCCGGAACTCAAAGCAAAGGTGCCCAGCATGATCCGGCGCCGGACCTCGCGGCCGAAACCGGCCGTGCGGCCCTGGCAGTAGAAATCTGTCAGATCGGCCGTCTGGCTCTCGTCGGGACGATAACCATACCGGACGCCGTCATAACGCGCCAGATTGGCGGAAGCCTCAGCTGTGGCGATTAAATAATAAGCGGGTATGGTTTCGTCAACCAGCGGCAGATGAAATGACTCAACCTCGGCGCCAAGACTGGTCAGTTGCTTCACGGCCGAATGAACGGCCTGCCTGATTTCCGGCTGCAGGCCGCTGTTGTCGTACTCGGCCGGCATACCGATTTTCAGGCCTTTTAAATCGCCGGGTTCCATAACCGTCTTCATCAGGGCAGCCGGATCGAGGTTGCGGCTTTCCGGCATGCAGGTGCTGTCGCGTTTATCGGCTCCGGCAAAAGAAGACAGCGCGGCGGCGCAGTCCAGCGCGGTACGGCCTATCGGGCCAATCTGGTCCAGCGATGAGGCATAGGCGATCAATCCATACCGCGATACGGCGCCATAAGTCGGTTTCAAGCCGGTCAGACCGCAGTAGGCGCAAGGCTGGCGGATGGAGCCGCCGGTATCGGAACCCAGGGCATACCAGGCCTCATCGTCGGCGACTGCCGCAGCCGAACCGCCGCTGGAGCCGCCCGGCACTTTGCCCGGATCCCAGGGATTGACCGTCGGGCCGAACCAGGAGGTTTCCGTCGTGCTGCCCATAGCGAATTCATCCATGTTGGTTTTGCCCAGAATAACGGCGCCGCCGTCCTTGATGCGTTCAATCACTGTCGCGTCATATGGCGGTACATAATCGGACAGCATGCGCGAAGCGCAGGTTGTCCGGATCCCCTTGGTACTGATATTGTCTTTCACAGCCAGCGGCACGCCGGCCAGCGGCGCTAACTTTTCGCCCCGGTCCAGTCTTTTTTGCACAGCCGCGGCCTGATCGGCCGCTTGTTCGGCACACAGGGTAATATAGGCATGGTTCCGGCCATCCCGGTCTGATATGTTCTGTAATACCGCATCAGTCGCTTCTACGGCGCTGATTTGGCGGCCGGCGATCAAGCGGCCCAGTTCAAAAGCTGTATAATCTTGCATAATGCCTCCGCCTGTTCATTCAACAGTTCTCGGAACCAACAGGCAACCGTCTTTTTGCCTTTTGGCTGTTGCCAGAAGTTCTTCGCGCGCCATCGACGGGCAGACTTGATCTGCTCTCAACTGATTTTCCAGAATATAGGGATGGTATGCCGGTTCCACAGCTGATGTGTCAAGATCCTCCAAACGTTGAAAATAACCGAGGATCTGCCCCAGTTCCTGTTGCAGCGCCTGTGTTTCCGATTCGCCGGGCGCTAAACGGGCCAGCTGGGCAACACGGCCGACAGTCGCTTTGTCGAGTTCAAAAATGTTTTCCTGGCGGTTAACCATATCTCCATCTCCTCTTGTTTCATGCTGTTTTGAACAGCCGGGTATTGGTTATGCTTGCCGCGGTTCACGGATCGAGGCGGGCCAGATCACGCGGAAATAGAACGGTTTGGCGGATGTTGCTTTCGCCCAGGATAACCAGCAGCAGCCGTTCCAGGCCGATGCCCAAACCGCCGTGCGGCGGCATGCCGTAATCATGGATCATCAGGTAAGCATTAAAGTCAGCCGGATCCATGCCCCGGGCCTGCATTTTCGCGACCTGCTCCTGATAGGTGTGGATGCGCTGGCCGCCGGTCGTCACTTCGAGACCGCGGCCGAGCAGATCGAAGCTCAAGGTGAATTTCGTGTCAGATGGGTCATCCATTGCGTAAAAGGGCCGTTTTTTCGAGGGATAATGGGTGACAAACACGAAATCGCTGTTGTATTCTTCTTTGTACAGCGTACCGATCAGACGTTCTTCTTCCGGCTCCAGATCGTAAGGATCCCGGATTTTACGATGATATTTCTCAGCGACACGATTCTTGGCTTCACTGAACGACACAGCGGGTATGGCGTCAGCCTGCGGTAAAACGACCTGCAAGCGGTTCAGTTCCGGCGCATATTCATCGGCCAGCAGACGTATGGCGTACTGCAGCATGGCCGTTTCCATATTCATCATATCATGAAATGAATCGATGAAGCCCATTTCCAGATCCAAACTGGTGTATTCATTGAGATGTCTGGTTGTGCTGTGCTTTTCTGCCCGGAAAACCGGCCCGACCTCAAACACGCGTTCATAGACACCGACCATCATCTGTTTATAAAATTGCGGGCTTTGCGCCAAAAAAGCTTTGCGGCCAAAATAATCCAGTCGGAAGATGTTCGATCCGCCCTCGGCGCCGGATGAAACGATTTTCGGCGTATGGATCTCCGTAAAACCCTGTTGATGAAGGAAGTCGCGAAAGCCGCGGCATAGGCCTTCCTGCAAGCGGAAGATATCTCTCTGACGCTGATGGCGCAGGGTAATCGGCCGCATAGCCAGATTAGCTTCCAGAGACATCTGGCTGTTCTTTTTACTGAGCGGCACCGGACGCGGGCTATGGGGCAGGCTGATGATCCGGATGTGGGTCAGACGCAGTTCATAACCGCCCGGCGCCCGGTCATCGGCAGCCAGAAGGCCTTCGCCCCGGACGCTGTATTCGTCTTTCAGCGATTCGCCGCCTTCCAGCTGAGTCGCGGAATCCATGACGCTCTGCAGCAAACCGTCGCGCAAACGCAAAACAACGAAGGCGAATTCGCCCATCGGACGGTGCGTATGAACCATCCCGTGAAACCGCACCGGCCGCCCGGCGGCAAATGCCGCCGGCAAACCGGCGCAAGTCAGTTCCTGTTCTTGAAGTTGCCCTCGCATGATTTCCATGTCATACCTCCCGGCCAACGGCCATAAATAAAAAAACCGGAAGTTCGATATTATCGAACTTCCGGGACGGATTCCTGTAAAATCCGCGGTACCACCCAAATAGATGTAGGTCATCCCCTTTGATGATCCGCGCATCCCCTCACTGTACGTAACGGGTACCCCGTGCTTGTTTACTCAGAATATTCTTTTCAACAGGCAGGCTCTGGAGTGTTCTTCCTCCGGTTGTCTTTAAACGGCGCTTGCAGTCTCCGACGCCGAATCCCTGGTAAAGCTCCCCCGGTCTACTCTCTCCGTCACAGCCTTTATCTATTGTTGGCTGTCATTATATCGGCCGGCGGCAAGGATGTCAATATCTGCGGATCCCGTGTCGGACAAGTCGAACAGGTCGGACCCCGTGTCGGACAGCCGCAGGCCAGTGAGCTCCATAATCACAAAGTATTCTTATGCTATACTTAATGCAGATCGATCGTTTTAAATAACAGGAGGTTTTTATGGAACTGTCTGAATTGATGTCAACGCGCTATTCTGTGCGTCAATTTCAAAACCGGGTTATCGATAAGCAAGTTTTAAATACCATATTACAGGCCGGACAAGTTGCGCCTACCGCCTGCAATAATCAGCCGCAGCGCATTCTGGTCGTTCAGGATCCGGATAGGCTGGCCCGGCTGGCGGCTGTGACCCGTTATACTTTTGGCGCGCCTTGTCTGCTGGTTGTCTGTTCTGATCCGTCCGTCAGCTGGAAACGCTCCTATGACGGTTTGAACAGCGCGACGATCGACGCCGGCATTGTCGCGACCCATATGATTTTGCAAGCCTGGGCTTTGGGTGTCGGCAGTTGTTGGGTTTGTGCTTTCGATCCGGCTAAAGTCCGTCGGGCGCTGTGCATACCGGACCGATATCAGATTGAGTTTCTGCTGCCGATGGGGTATCCGGCGCCGGACGCGGTTCCCAGCGCTAATCATGCCAGCCGCAAGCCTTTGCAGAAAACCGTGTTTTACGAGGAATTTCCCCAGTAAAATCAGACGCTGTTCATGTTTTTCCGATAAACCGCGTCCCAGGTCCGACCAGTTCGATCCAGGCCTCCGCCAGCAGCGGCGGCAGAACGAATCGGTCATGGCCCAAGTGTCTGTATCGGGTCTGCAGATCCAGCAGAGGATTCAGCCAAGGATTCGCGGCAAGGACCGGCGGCGGTTCCCGGTTTTCGGCCTTGATTTGCAGAATAGCCATAATTGTGAACAACGGCCAGGCTTGACGCAGTCCCAACCGGATATCAAGCGTTATCTTGGGATAACGCAGGCGGCGGTTTTCCTGCTGTCCAGGCTGCGCGCCGGTCAAAATGCCGCGGACGCGGGTTTTATCGGCCGGTTCGCCGGCCAAATCGCCGCAGTTTCGGTAATAATCCAGCAAAATGGATAAATAGCAGGCTTCGGCGGCATAAAGGTAGCCTACGGGTTTGCCGTCCGGCGTCTCTACCCGGATAGCCTGTGAATCCTGTGCATTGGACGCCTCACGAACCAGACGCACCAATTGGCCGGGTTCCAGCTGTAAAGCCTGAGTCCGATAGGGTTCGCGGGAGCAGAAAGCCAAACCGGCAGTCAGATGGAAAACAACCGGATGGTCCGGCAAATGGAAGCACTGATTCAGCTGTTCAATCGCCGACTGGTCCATTATAATCCTCCCGGCAGGCTAATCCGGCCGGTTACCATTCCTCATCGGTTAGTTCTTTAGGTTCATCGACCGGCTGCAAATCGCTGATCGAGCAGGACAGTTCTTCCGCTGTTTCCTCCAGTTCCTCCGCCAGCCGCAAATATGTTGCGCCGCGTTCATGAAAACGCCTGGCCAGAGGAAGGATCTGTGTCAGGCGTTTTTCCGGCGCCGCCTTCAAATAGCGATTGGTCTGGAAGTCGACATACTGCGTATAGTAACCGTCAAACCGCAGTTCGGATTCCGGACCATGCATCAGCTGTACCAGACGGGCCGCCGCTTTCTCATCCAGCAGGCTGCACAGAGCCTGGGTGGCTTCTGCCTGAAACCAGCGTACGCAGGTTATGTCACGGTCCAGTTCGCCCCATGGCGCTTTCCGTTTATATTGCTTGATAAAATCATCCAGCACCATAAGGTCGAACAGGATTTCCGGAATAGCTATGCGGGTTTGAAAATAAACATTGTGCTGCGGTCCCAGGGATTTCTGATATTGCTGAATTTCTTCGCTGAAACCGTTGTCGACGAATTCCAGCCAGCGTTCGCCCTGATGGGCATGCCGCACTTCATAACAAAGCGCGAGGATATAAAGGGCCGGTAATTCGTAATCGGTCTCATCATCCTCATTTTCTTCGTCATGATCATCAACAACAGCCATCAAGGCATCATATAGGCGCTGAAGATCATCATAATCGCCGCTGATGGCTAAACCGGCCAGATGAGGGGTTGCCTTTACCGTCAGCATCTGTCATACCTTCTTTCAATGATGTCATCCGGATTGTGCCGGTCAAAAGTAATCGGTTATAGCCGCATTTTTCCTGGGGAACATCGCCTCAAGCAGAACGGTCCGCTCAGGCGTTAAAGCCGTATTGAAACGGATCTCCGGATGTTCGCGCAGATCGGCCAGTCCCTGGCTGCCCAGCAGCAGCGTCGCCAGCAGGCGCGCCGAAACATGCAGGTCTGCCGGATCCGGCGCATCGGCGGCAGCAGGACTCGCTGGTTGAAATGAAACTTCATTTGCCGCTCCGTTTAAATCTAAATGATAAAGGCCGCTGTTTTCCGGCAGAAAATCGTCATCGACCCCGATGCAGATCACCCGGTTCCCGTACGGCCCGATGTCCGGCCGTTTGAATCGCTCAGACAGCCACAGAGGCCGCTGCAGCATGGCCAATGCCGCTTTGATGTCGACGACCCGGATCTGACCGCTAAAGCCCAGTTTATGAGCCAGAGGATAAGGTTCGGGAAAAAGGGTAGTCAGATCGCAGCTTTGCGGCACGGTCAGCTTTACTCTGGCATATTGGTCGGTAAAACGATTGATAAAGGCCAGCAGGCCTCGCAAAGCTATTGACGATACGGAAGCCCAGTCGATAATCTGGAGGCAGTCGCCCCCGGATTCGGCTTTCGTTTCAAAGGTCATCCAGGCGCCGGTTTTCCCGGAGTCATCCGACCAGAGATAGGTATAACGCTGTTCCAGATAGGGATCTTTATCCAGCAGCTGGCTCCAGGCGGCGGCGCCGCGTACAACCATGCCGTTCATTCCGGCTGAAAACTGGTCATACACCGTCTTGACCGCCGGTAAATCCGCCGTCTCATATCGCTTAATCCGGCCGGTTTCCGGTAAAGCCCGGAACGCGGATATGGGAATTTCGACATGCCAGCAGCGGCAGCCATGGCCATAGCCAAAGCGGCCATAAAAGGCATAAGAAAAAGGATACAAATATGAAAAAATCTGTCCCCGGCTGCGGCTGTCCCGCAATAAATGCCGCATGATTTCCTTTACAGAGCCTTGCCGGCGATATTCAGGCAGGGTGGCCACGCCGCCGATCCCGCACATGGAGACAACTTGATTTTCATAGCGCATCTGATAATCAATGCCTTGAACCTGGGCTATGAGACGGTTGTCCATATAAGCGCCCCATAAAGTATACGGAGGATCGCTTTTCGCCGGGTCCGGCAAAGTATTGCCGGTTTTCTCCAATTGCTTCAGTTCATCCAGCAAACTGCGATAATGCTCGCCGGTTCGAAATGCAACGGCAGTGACTTGTCGTGAAGCCAGAACTTCATCCGGATTAGCTGCGTCAAGACGTCTGATTTCCATATAAAAATACCTCCGTCCCGACGGAACTGCAGTTGCAAACCGACGGGATAGAAGTATTTTACCATGGTGTCGGGCGATATGCTATGCCGGACGCTTGATATCCTGCTTTATCGGATGGTTCTTAATTCAAGATAACCGGCGTCCCGCGCCGATGTGATTCATAGACCGCCAGCAGAACGCGGAGCGCTTGGCTGCCTTCGTTTAAGCTGACTGGGAAAGAACGTCCTTCTTCCAAAGACTGATAAAAAGCGCCGATCAGGCGGCTGTGCCCTTGTCCCCAGCATGATTTGCCGGATGCCGCCAAATTGTCGGCCTTCGACTGATAGGGATCGGCCGGGAAAGTATCCGGATGGGTCCTGCGCAATTCGTCGACCCGATCTGCGGCCAGCCGCAAAAGACGGCCTTGCTGTTCTTCTGTCAGCAACTCGCCTTCCGCGTTGAAAAGAACCAGCTGATCACCTTCCAGCCGGATACGGAATTGTTCGCAGCGGATTTCCAGGAATACCGGTTCATCGCTGCTGTAGGCTGTCGTCGCATAAAAGAGCGCTTTGGCGCCGTTCTCCAGGGTCATGAGGAACTCAGCCGTATCTTCGACTTCAATGGTCTGCTGTAAATGGCGGTTGGCAATATGCCCTTCCACCTGTGTCGGACGCCCGGCCAGCCAAATCAGTAAATCCAGCGTATGTATCGCTTGATTGATCATGACTCCGCCGCCCTCCGAAGCCCACTTGCCCCGCCAATCGGCCTGCCGGTAATAAGCGTCGTCGCGATTCCAGGTTACAAAGCCCCGGGCGGCTAAAACGCGGCCGGCCAGGCCGGATTGCAGGAGAGTGCGGGCTTGCTGCGACGCCGCGTTAAAGCGGTTTTGAAAACAAATGCCCAGAGACCGGCCGGATGCCGCGACAGCTTGCGACAGCTCGCTCAAGCCGTTCAAATCGATCGCCGGCGGTTTTTCCATCAAGACATGGCAGCCGTGTTTAAGCGCCAGAACGGCCAGCGGCACGTGTTCGACATGAGGCGTGCAGATATGGACAACATCCGGCTTCGCGGCCGCCAGTAAATCAGCCAGCGAATCATAACATTCAGGAGCGTCCTCTGCGGCGATTGTGCTTTTGAGTTTTTGCGAAGCTTCCCGGTCGGGATCGGCCAGACCGACCAGCCTGACTTGCGGCAGAGCTGCCAAAGCCTGCGTATGCATCGGCGCGATGTTGCCGCAGCCGGCCAAACCGACGCGAAAGCACTTATGTTCTTCCTTTTGATTCATCATATCCAGCTATGCTCCATGCTCAGCACTTGATTCTTGCCGTTCTTAATCTTCGATCCGGCGATCTTTTTCTGCAATTCGTTATCGAACAGGTCTTCGTCCAAAGGCAGTTCCACCGGATGGCCAAGCCAGCTGGAAAGGTGCATGGCATTGGACAGCGTCAAACCGCGGATACCTTCGCGGCCATCCGCAATCAGGGGTTCGCCGTATAAAATCGCCCGGGTAAACGCCGCTAAAACGCCGTTATGCTGCGGATTGCTGCCATCGGTTATCTGAGGCTCGGTCTGGAAACCAGGTTCGCCGAAACCGGCTTGATGCGTAGCGTTGAACTGCCGTTCCGGCATATTCAGGCGGTAAAGGATCAGGCTTTCGTTTTCCATGACCATCTTGCCGCCGTCACACAAGACTTCGAACCGGTTTGTGCCCGGCGTATCGGCTGTCGACGTAATAAAGCAGCCGGTGGCGCCGTTCGGATATTCGACATAGGCCGTCACATCGTCTTCAACTTCGATATCATGCCACTTGCCCTCATGGCAATGGGCGCTGACCATCTGCGGCATACCGCAGATCCATTGCCAGAGGTCGAGATTGTGCGGACATTGATTTAGAAGAACGCCGCCGCCTTCCCCGGCCCAGGTTGCCCGCCAGCTGCCGCTGTTATAATAGCTCTGCGAACGGTACCAGTTGGTTATGATCCAGTTGCAGCGTTTCATCGGTCCCAGTTCGCCGCTGTCCATGATTTCTTTCATTCGCTTGTATAAAGAATTGGTTCGCTGGTTGTACATCAGGGCGAATATTTTGCCGGTCCGGTCGGCCGCTTCGTTCATAGAGCGGGCCATGCGGGTTGTCACGGAAGCAGGCTTCTCGCAAAGTACATGCAAGCCATGCTCCAGAGCGTAAATCGTCAGGGGCGCATGACCGTAATGCGGCACAGCCACAATAACGGCGTCCAGACCGGGCAATCCGATCAGTTGTTCCGCAGACGCGCAGATTTTAACCGATTGCGGCAGGTTTTCCTCAGCCCACCGGTGGCGAGCCGGCTCAATATCAGCCACCGCAGTCAAATGGAGGCCGGGGATTTTGTCTTCGGCGATATTTTTGGCGTGGATCGATCCCATATTACCGATACCGATAATCCCAACAGAAACGAAATCCTTCTTTGCTGCCATATCTATACCTCAATTCAATGTGTCAGCGGCAGCCGACATGTTTTAGATTACGATAACTTTCGGCCAGACAATCGAGCGGAGACCCGATACAGGTGTCTTGTTCAACCATCAGCCATTGGGTTCCCGAATCGCGGCAGGCATCCAGGATAGCGGCGAAATTCATATTGCCGGACATAACGGGGGCCATGATCCGTTCCCGGCCCTGCATAGTCATGTCTTTCAAATGGACAACCGGAACCCGGCCTTTCAGTCTGCGGATCCAGGCCGCCGGATCCAGGCCGCCCGCCTGCAGCCAATAAGTATCCGGAATAAAACCCATTAATTCCGCCGGCATGCCGACGGCTAAACGTTCCAGAAGCGTCTGGCCGTCAAACTGAGCCAGCTCGAAGTCATGGTTGTGATACTGGAGCGGCATTCCGGCGGCGGACAATTGCTCAGCCGCGGCGGCAAAATCAGCCATAAAGGCGTCGACGCCGGCAGGCGTGCGGGGATATTCGCCCGGCAGTCCGCCAATACCGACATAATCGGCGCCCATAATCTTGTGTTCTTCGATAACGGCGGCAGTTTCCCGGCGAATCCGGTCCGGCGGCGTATGGGTAACGGCGACGCGCAGATGATTGCGGTCGCAGTGATAGCGGATGCGGTCGGCCGGGATGGGGCCGATGCCGGAAACCTGAACCGAAGTGTAACCCATGCCGGCGATTTTCTCCATGGTCGCGGCAAAGTCATCTTCCGTCCGGCAGAAGTCCCGTACCGTATAAAGCTGAGCTCCGACGATCATTTAAATTCCTTCTTTCTTCCAGGCGTCGACAAGCGTTTTTGTCGCCGATACAGCCGCCGCAAAAGCCGACGGTCCATCCGGAAAGACAAATTCATCCGAAGCCGTGGGTATAACTGCGCCGGTGTTCTTTTCAAACTTGTCGCGTCCGGCAAACAGCGTCAGATGAGGTTCCACCGACAGGAAATGCTGACCCGGCTTGCGGGACATGATCCGCAGGATCTCCGGGATCTGGCCGTCGCCGGCGCCGGCCGGTACGATCCGATTGTCGGCCAGGCGGACATCCTTGATATGAATGTAATCGATCCAGGGCTCCAGATCATGCATCGCGGCCAGCGGATCGGTGCCGACCAGCAGATAATTGGCCGGATCGAGGATGCCGCGCAGCCTGGTGCCCAGAGCCTGATGCAGATCCAGGCAGCGTTCGCGGGTATCGCCGTATATGTCCCGTTCGTTTTCATGCAAAAGGGTTATGTCCTGTTTTTCGGCAATATCCAGTAAACGGCCCAGGCGGTCGATCACTTCGCCGCGGCATTCGGCGGCGGTCTGCCCATTGGGCAGATAGAAGCTGAAGATGCGGATATAGCGGGTCTGTAAAATATGGGCGTTTTCGCAAAGGCGGCGGGTCATCTCGGCAACCGGTTCAAAAGGCGTATCCAGTACTGTTTTGCCGACCGGCGATCCCAGGCAGGACACGCCGATTCCGGCGTCGGTCAGGGCGCCGGCAACCGACCGGGCTTTTTCTTCGCTGAAACTTCCGATATTGATGCCGTCGACTTGCCTGAGTTCGACAAAATGCAGCCCGCAGGACTTCATCGCTTTAATTTGTTCCGGCAGATTGACGGCCGCTTCATCAGCAAAGCCTGTAAGTTGAAAAATCTCCATAAAAACCTCCTGAATCGATTTAAATGACCAGACAAATATCTTTTGCCTCATGCTCATTTTATCGGTATACTATCGACATATGGATGCTGAAATTGCGCTTCCCGATTGCAGATCTTGCTCATCCTCAGAGCGCAAAGTCTATATTCCGGAGGTGCAAGATGACTGTTCTGGCCAGATTGGTGCGATCCGATATGATTTACCATCATTCGCTTGATGAACAACCGGACACCGGCACGCGCCATTGCCATGTACAATATGAGTTGTATTTTTTCATCAGCGGATCCGGGGAATATTATGTTGAGGGCAGCCGGATCCATCTGAACCCCTATACCCTGGTTTTGCTGCGTCCGGGAGCTTTCCACTATTTTCATCTGACCGGCAGCAATCCTTATGAACGTTGCGCGCTGCATTTTTCCGCCGGTATCCTGCCGGATGAAGGGCGGGATTTTTTGTTGGAGAGCTTTGGCCGTTCCGATGCTTCTTCAACGGTCCTTACGGCAGAACCGCCGGTTTTCCTGGTACAGCGCTATCCTGAATTGATTGCCGCGTTCAGCCGGCTGGACCGGGCCAGTCTTCTGCCTGATGATGAGTCGAAGCTGATGAGCCGGGCTATACTGGTTGAGATCCTTACCCTGCTGACCGGCTGCCGCCGGCGGCCTCATCAAAATGACCAGCCGTCCAGCATGATTACCCGAACGCTCGTCAGCGAGATTGTCGATTACCTGAACGCCCACCTGGCCGAACATCTGTCGCTCGATCAGCTGGCCGGCTGCTTCTTTGTCAGCAAATATCATTTATGCCGTACTTTCAAGCGGGCAACCGGCGCCACAGTCCTTGAATACCTGACGCAAAAACGGATTATCCAGGCCAGGTCGCTGCTTCAACAGGGGCTAAGCCCCAACCTGGTTGCCAGTCAATGCGGATTTACCGACTATTCGGCCTTTTACCGGGCTTTCCGGCAATTAACAGGATACGCGCCCAGCCAATGTGCCCAGGATATTAAAGGGAGTTTTCTTTAATCTGAACCAGAGCCCGCACGGGAAAGCGGGTCAATTTTTCCCGTCCGCCCAGGCCTATCAGCTCGACGAAAAAAACAACGCCGGCGACAACGCCGCCTAAGGCCTCGACCATCTGGCAGTTGGCCAAAGCCGTTCCGCCGGTCGCCAGCAGATCGTCGACAACAAGTACACGCTGACCCGGTTTTACGGCGTCAACATGCAGTTCAAGGATATCCGTGCCATATTCCAGGGCATATTCGGCCTTGACGGTTTCCGACGGCAGCTTGCCCTGCTTGCGCACAGGCGCAAATCCCCGGCCTGTCGCATAGGCCAGCGGCGCTCCGAGGATGAATCCGCGCGATTCAGAACCGATAACTATATCATAATTCATATCTTTGGCCAATTCGGCCATTTGGTCGATTGTCGCTTTGAAAGCCTGCGCGTTCTTTAGAACAGTGGTAATATCAATAAAATCAATGCCCTCTTTGGGGAAGTTGGGTACATGACGTAATTCCTTAGCCAGATCCATGGCTTTTTCGCCTCCTGAACGATATCGGGCGCCACAAACGGCGTCCGCATCTATTATATCGTTTTTTAGAGGCAATGGATGTTTTTTATCCGGCAGCAGAAGCCGAAAGCTCAGTAAAGACCTGCTGCATCAACAGATGCCCTTTTTCATTGGGATGAATCCCGTCGCGGCATAAGAGATCAGGGCAGTGGCCGGCGGTCAGGAAAGCTTCGCGAACGGCGGCATAAGGACAATGATTCTGGCTGGCCAAACGGGTGATGCCCAGCGAATACAGTTCATGAAAACGGTAAATCTGCTGTGGATCGCCAAGGAAGCGCAGTAATTGTTTACGATCGGATCCCCGTTCAACAATAAAGTCCAGATAACGCTCGCCGCTGATCGGCGGCAGAGACATCAACAACGGCTGGATATTCTGGCTGCGCAGCATATCGATCATCCGCTGCATGGTCTGCAGAAATACAGGCAGAGGTGTCCGCGGCTGATGCGGCAAGGCAGGATCGGCAGAAACGGCAGGCCAGTTAAAATCGCAGTCGTTGCCGCCATATTCCAGGAGAATCATATCGCAGTCCAGACCGGTGGACAACGATCGTTCCAGCATCTGGCAGCCTTTATCAATGGTGCAGCCAAATCGTGATTTGTTTAAAATCGTCACGCCCAGAATCTGTTCGACGCCATGGACACAGCTGTCGGAAAGCAATTGATAAGTTCCCCGGACATCATCCAGAACAACGCCTTTTAAAACTGAATCGCCCCATACGCCGATTTTCCTGAGGTTGATCATTTATCAACCCTCCCTTGTTATAATTCTATGGATTTTATTATATCATTTTCATTATTATATGACAACTCATTTATCATTATACAATTGTTGATCAGCCCAAGTGCAGGCGCTGCCTTATCGTAAAACAAATAATATGATATACTGTGGATATCGGTCTCCTTTTCAGAAACGGGATCATTTCCCCCTAAATGATTCATGAACCTTGCGTTTTGATTTTTCCGGCGGTACACCGGCAAGGAGGATGGTCTATGAAAAAGATTACAATAATTCTTATCGTCTTGAATTTACTTTTCTTGACTTTTGCCGGAGCGGGCTGCGCCGGCAGTACGTCCGGCGACAAGCAATACGGCGGGGAAACGGCTTCCACGACGGCGGCCGGCAGTAAAAATGATTCCGGCGCCCTGAGCCCGACCGGCGGCGCCGCGGCAGCCGACCGGAAAATGATCCGCAATTCCGCGCTGGATCTTGAAGCCAAGGATGTTGTGGCGGCGTATGAAGCTTTGCTGGCTTACGCCGAGCAATACGGCGGTTATGAAGTTTATCGCAATCAGCAGCGCAGCGACGGCTATTTGTCTATTGACGCGCAGATCAAGATCAAGCCGGAGCAACTCGATGCCTTCATCGCCTATGCAGCCACCCAGGCGGATGTGATCAACACCAGCATCACCAGCGAAGATATAACGGAGTCGTACTATGATGCCCAAACCCGCCTGAAAACCATGGAGGAAGCGCTGGAAACCTATTATACGTTTCTGAAAAATGCTAAAACCATCGATGAGAGTCTGGCCGTCCAGAATCAGATCAACCAGCTGACTCTGGAAATCGAGTCGCTCAAGGGCAAGATAAAATTGTGGGACAGCCTGATGGCTGAATCGGTTATTACGATCCGTCTGCGGCAGATCGACGATCCGGTCAAGATCAAGAAGGAAATAAACTGGTCGGCGTTGACTTTCGAAGATATGGCCTATCTGATGCAATCCGGACTGGCCGGCGTTGTCAATGTCCTGGTCGGCATTTTCCAATGGCTGGCCATTATTCTGGTCGCGGCAGCCCCTGTTTGGATTATTGCCATTATCGTGATTATCATCGTCAGGCACAGAATTAAAAAGCGCCGGCAAAAAAGAGCAGTCCCGCCGCAGTCTCCCCCCCGCGACCAGACCCAAAATCCGCAGCCGCCGCAGAATCTATAAACCGTGAGACGACCGCATCATTTAAAAGGCCCGGCTGACTAAACAACCGGGCCTTTCCGAATCAGAGCACTTCCTGTAATTTATAGCCGGGATGGCCCAGACCTTGTTTTTCCAGCTTTTCGATCTGGATATAGGGATTTTTACCGTGCAGTCTTTCGAAGAGATGCCCATGGTCCCCCAGAGGCATACCGGCGGGAATGCCGACCGGAATCAGGTCTTCCATTTTTATGGCGTCCAGGGATGCCTGCTCAATGGCGACAATATCCTGTGAAGCCATGATACCGATATCGGGTACCAGAGAAGGCGTCGTCATGCCCCAGCAGTCACAGAGCGCGGTGATCGCCGTCAGGATATTAATATGATAAATCAGACCGGGCGCGAAAGTATCAAGAACCGTCTTGGTGCAAAGGGCCATACCGGCCTGGAAATCGGCGTATTTATGGCCGGTCATGACCAGGGCGCCGGTTTGGCAAACCTTGACGCAATGCTGGCAGGCTGTGCAATGGTGATAATTGACTTGGTAATGATCGTTTTCATCAAACCGGTTGGCATTGTGGTTGCATGCAGTGATGCATTGGCCGCAATGAATACAGAGGTCTTCCTGCCAGGTTATGCCGCCTTCCAGGCTGTGGATTTCCTGCCGGGTCCGGTCGGTCACGCAGCCCATGGCGATGTTTTTGCAGGCGCCGCCGTAGCCGCAGCTGCCGTGGCCTTTGACATGAGAAAAATTGATCAGGATGTCCGCGTCGTGAATCAAGCCGGCGATATCAATGTGTTTGAGCGATTGATATTCAACTTCTTTCGTATAGAAATACTTGCCCAGATGGCCGCAGCCTTCCAGAATCGGGCAGCCGACGCTCGTTTCCGTATAGCCGCGATGTTCCGGATGCCGGGCCTGGATGTAGTGGTCGGTAATAAAACAATCGCCGCCATGTTCTTTAATAAATGAAACCAACAGGCGGATAAACACGAGCGGTATTGTGCTGTAGCCAAGATGATCGCCCACATGCAGTTTGATGGCAACGGTCTTGCCGGCAACTTTATCCGCCAATCCGGTCAGCGGCAGCAAACGGCTGAATTTTGCCGGCAGGGTTTCATCGGCGTCATAATGGCTGTAAGCCATGGGAGCAAAGAGTACAGTTGCAGGGTCAAAAGTCATATTAACACCTCCTGAGCCAATTCTAACGTTATTCAGTTCTGCTGTATAGTAATTACCTTCAGGTAAGTATTCGCTTTGGTTATGCCTGTTCCGGCGGTAGCGGAATCAATTCTCCCTGAAAAACGGCTTGAAAGACCAGGGCCGCGGCTCCGACCAGCGGCGTCCGGCTGCCAAATGCGGCGGCTTGAACCGGAATATGCTTGGACTGGCGCTGAAAAATGCTTTGGTCCAATTTCTGCTGCAGATCAGCCTGGATCAAAGGAACCAACCGGCTGCCTTCATGCCCGATCAAGATCAGGTCCGGATCAAAAAGGTTGGCCAGATTGATCAGAGCCGTGCCTAAAGCGTCAATCAGCTCGCGTCGCCAGGCGCCGTCCTGTTGATTACCGGCTGCCGTCCGAAGCAGGTCGTCGAGCGACGACTTGCCGGCTTTACGCAGAATAACCGGAATGCTGGCATAAAGCTCCAGACAGCCGCGATGCCCGCAATCGCAGAACGGCCCGTCCATCTGAAGACTCATATGGCCGATTTCACCGGTAAAACCGCTGCCGCCGCGGAAAATCTGCCCATTAACGATGATTCCGGCGCCAACGCCGTTAGTCAGGCCAACGTAAATCATATGGCCGGCCGAGCGGCCGGCGCCGTAAAGATACTCCGCTAAGCCGGCCGCGTTCATGTCATTTTCCAGAAAGACCGGTAAATCAACCGTTTCTTCCAGGATTTGGCGTAAAGGCAGGTCAGCCAGATCATGAAAATTCGGCGGTGTCAGAAGACGTCCCTGGCGCTGGTCCAAAGGTCCGATGCTGCTGACGCCGAAGCCGGCCACTTTACAACCCTTCGTCTCATCGGTCATTTGCCGGGCCAGGCGCCGGATCTGATTGATATAGGTTTCCGGCGTTATCGGCTGGGTCCAGGTATCCAGAACCAGGCGCCAGATCCGGATAATCCGGCCGCTGATATCGGCCAGGACGCCATTAATGGCGTCGCGTGAAAGATAGAGGCCCAGTGCGGTTATTTGATCCGGCAGCAAAGTCAGCATGGCTGCCGGCCGGCCGGCGGCCGCCATATGCTTACTGGCGCCGCTTGATTGATCCGGCAGCTTTGCCGCGTCGATACGCTCTCCGACCAGACCGGCTTTCTGCAATTCTGAAGCGATCATGCCGACCGCCATTTTGGTCAAGCCCAGCCGTTTAGCCAGAGTCAGACGGGTAGCTGTTCCCTCGGTCGCTAAAAGGCGCAGGACTTCAGCCCGATTTGAGGTGCGCAGGTATTTAAGGTTTCGCGTCGCGCGGATGTGTTCAGACGGCGGCTGCTTCATTTTTTGCCTTTCTGGGCTTGATCGGCCGATCAGCCGGATATTTGTAAAAATTATTTACTATAATCCTATTTCATGATACGATCAAACAGGAAAGCAGGCAAGATCAAAATCAAAATCGTTTCAGATGCAGAAAGCCTGTCGAAGAATCCATAACAACAAGGCCGGTGTTTTTATGCCGGCGAAAATATCAGGAGGCGTTAATGTGAAAAAAGCAATTATGTTCGGAGCCGGCGCAATCGGCCGCGGTTTTATCGGGCAAACGTTCAGTCAATCCGGTTATCACGTCACTTTTGTTGATATTTTCCCTTCGGTCATCGACGCTTTGAACGAGCAAGGCCGTTATCCGGTGCAAATCGTCAGCGAGCAGCAGGTCGAGACGGTCTGGGTCGGACCGGTCAGCGGTTTGCTGTCGGGAGATACCGACGCGGTGGCCGACGCCATCGCCGATGCCGATCTGATGGCGACCGCGGTCGGCGTCAATGCTCTGAAGGCCGTGGCGCCGACTCTGGCCGCCGGCTTCAGCCGCCGCTGGCAGAACGGGAATCTGCGTCCGCTTGATGTGATCGTCTGTGAAAACAAACTGGACGCGGATAAGTATCTGCGCGAACTGGTCCGGCCACACCTGCCGGCAGCCGAGCAACCGAAACTGGACGAGCTGATCGGTTTTGTCGAAGCGTCGATCGGCCGGATGGTGCCGGTCATGCCGGATGCTTTGAAAAAGGAACAGCCTTTGCTCATTCAGGTTGAGCCCTATCATGATCTGCCGGTCGATGCCGCCGGCTTCCGCGGTCCTGTTCCTGATTTGATCGCATTGAAACCTTTCGCGCCTTTCGACTTTTTCATCAAGCGCAAATTGTTCGTCCACAATCTGGGTCACGCGGTTACCGCTTATCTGGGCTGGCTTAAACACTGCTCAACGATTGCCGAAGCGGTCCAGGATCCTGAAATCCGCCTTTTAGCGCGCCGGGCCATGATGGAATCAGCGGTGGCGCTGTCCCGTTATTATCAAGTTCCGCTGGAAGAACTGACCGCCCATGTCGACGATTTGCTCGGTCGTTTTGCCAATCGCCGTTTGGGCGATACCGTAGCGCGAGTCGGCCGCGATCCGATGCGCAAACTATCTATCGACGACCGTCTGGCCGGCGCTTTGCGTTTTTCTTTGCAGCAGGGTGTCGAACCGCAGGCTACGGCTCTCGGTCTGGCTGCCGGATTATTATTCGACTCTGCCGACGACCCGGCTGCGGTCACCATGCAGGAAATGATCGCCAAAGACGGCGCCGACGCCTTTTTAATCAATCATGCCGGTCTGGCCGGTTCAAGCGAACTGGATCTTTGGCGCGGTATTGCCCTGACGCTCAAGCAAGCATTAGCTTTCAGTCTTACACCGAATAAATGAGGAGGCTGATCAACCGTGTCTCATAAGGAAAAAACCATTCAAGCGATCGTCGCCGGCCACTTATGTCTGGACCTGAATCCCGCTTTTGCCGCAGACGGCGGGCAATCCATGAAAGATATCCTCATTCCCGGCAAACTCATCAACATGGGCCAGGCTACCCTTTCCACCGGCGGCGCGGTTTCCAACACCGGCATTTCCTTGCGTATGCTGGGAATCGATACCCGCCTGATGGGGAAAATCGGCTCTGACCTGCTGGGCGGCGTCGTGGAGAATATTCTCCGGTCTTACGGCGCCGAAGACGGGCTGATCGTTGATCCGGCCGCCAGCACATCTTATTCGGTTGTTATCGCTCCGCCCGGCGTCGATCGGATTTTCCTTCATCACACAGGAGCCAACGACACCTTCTGCACCAAGGATCTCAATCTGGACCAGATAGCCGCCGCCAGGCTGTTCCACTTCGGTTACCCGCCGCTGATGCGGCAAATGTATGCCGACGGTGGCGCCGAATTGGCCAGGATGTTTCAAACAGTCCGCGATCTGGATGTGACAACATCGCTTGACCTGGCCTTGCCCGATCCGGCTTCCGCCGCCGGACAGGCCGACTGGCAGGAAATTCTCAGCCGGGTTCTGCCCTTGACCGACGTATTCCTGCCCAGTCTGGAAGAACTGTTGTATATGCTTGACCGGCCATGCTTCGATAAAATCAAAGCTGAAGCCGGCGACCGCGATTTGATGGCTTTTTACGATTTCAGCCGTCTGCCGGCTCTGGCTGCCCGCCTGATCGGCATGGGCGTTAAGATTGTCGTCATCAAGCTGGGCCGCCGCGGCTATTATATCCGGACTGCCGACCGCAGCCGGCTCGCCGCCATGGGTCCGGCCAAGCCTGCGGACCTGGACAATTGGAGCAGCCGCGAGCTTCAGATCGAGATTTTTGACGTCCGCAACATCGCTTCCACGAGCGGCGCCGGCGATGCCAGCATAGCCGGATTCCTGGCCGGGCTTCTGACCGGCCAAACCGTGGAAATGGCAGGCCAGCTGGCTTGCGCGGTCGCGTCGCTGAAAATCCAGGTCAAAACCTCCGTCGGCGGCTTGGTGCCGCTGCCGGAAGTGATTGCCCGCATCCCAGGTTGGCAAAAAGAGCCGCTTGACCAGGATCCGGCGTATTGGCAATATGAGCCGTCAGCCCGGGTTTGGCGCGGCCGGGCCGACCGGACTTTTGTATCCTGAAATCAACCGAAAAATTCCTGCTCCAACATTGCGCACAGCGTATGATAAACGGGCAGGTGCAATTCCTGTACATCAGGCGTCGAAGTGGCCGGGACTTTAATGCAAAGTCCGGCCACTTCGGCTATCAGGCCGCCGCCGGAACCGGTCAGGGCTATCGTGTGCATGTCCAGACCGCGGGCCAGCTTAATGGCCTGCAGCACATTCCGCGCATTGCCGGATGTGCTGATTCCCAGCAAGACGTCGCCGGGCCGGCCCAAAGCCAGCACCTGCTGGGCATAAACCAGATCGGCGCCCAGGTCGTTGGCGACCGCCGAACCGATTGCGGCCTGGCTGACCAGGGGAATCGCCGGCAGGCCAAGCTGCAGCCGGTCTAAAAGATCCTGAATATCGTCTTGTGTCGCGCAGGATGCCAGGCGGCCGGCAATATCGCGCCGTTCCGGATCCGGAATCGGCCGGCGGAGCAGAAAGCCCTTCAGCAATTCACCGGCAATATGCTCGCTGTCCGACGCGCTGCCGCCGTTGCCGCACAGAAGCAGCTGGCCGCCTTCCCTGAAGGAAGCCGCTATGATTTCATATGCCCGGCGCATATCAGGCAGGATCGGCCCTAAAACCGGATACCGCCGGCCGGCGCCGGTCAGAATATTTTCAACCGTTGACGGGACCTTTTTCGTTGACGCTATATCGTTCATATCGCAAATCCTCCTCGTTCGCCTTCCATGGCGACGCTCAACGCCGCCAGATCGCCGATAGACTCACCCAACGCCGCGCGGGCAACCTGACAGCGGCGAAAAGTACGTTCCAGGCTTTCCTCTCGCATAACCGCTTCAGCGGCAGGCCAGATCCAGGAATAGCTGCGGACAAAAATACTGCCGATGATAATCCGCTCCGGATTCAGCAGATCGAGCAGCAAAGCCAGTCCCCGGCCCAGATATTCGCCGGAGACGGCCAGGATATGGCGGGCCAGCGGATCGCCGGTATCGGCCGCTTCGCCGACCACTTTGGCGGTCAGTTTATCGATGCCGCCGGCTGCTTCACAAAAAGCGACCCGTTCGCCCATTTGTGTTTTTTCCATAACCAGGGTCCGCGCCAGCTGGGCGATCCCCCCTCCGGAACAAAAGCCTTCCAGGGAACCGGCTTTGCCATAGCCGACAGGTCCTGTGGGGCTGACGCGGATATGGCCGATCTCCCCGGCGCCGTCGTCGATACCGGAATACAGCCGGCCGTTCAAGATCAGCCCGGCGCCGAACCCGGTCCCGAAGGTTATAAAAATCATATTTTTGCAGCCTTGGCCGGCGCCGAAACGCCATTCGGCCAAAGCACCGGCATCGGCATCATTCAGAAGCCATGCCGGAATGCCCAGCGATGATTCAACCATCTGCGTTACCGGAATATTATCCCAGCCAGGTAAATTTGGGGGCGATTGGATGACGCCCCGCCGCGAATCCAGAGGACTGCCGCAGGCAATGCCGGCGCAGACCGGCTGTTCGTCCGGCGGCAGGCTGCCGCGCAGTTCTTTGCCGGCTTCAATCAGGCGCTGCAGGACCTGATCCGGTCCGCCGGTTTCGCGAGTAGGAAAAACGCGGCGGCCGATAATATCCGGCCGACCGGAACCTTCCGCGCAGCGGCCCAGAATTGCCGCGCATTTGGTGCCGCCGATGTCGAAACCTAAATAGGATTTTCCTGACGCCATGCCTTGTTCCTCTTTCCTGCCTTGCTCATATCTTGTGGCCGTTTATCTATAAATTTAAAATAACTGCAAGCTGCGTAAAATACAAGAACCCAGGAACAGCGTCGCGCCGGCCATGACGGTTGTTACCAGGATAATCTGGCTGGCGAGATCAGAATCACTGTTCATGTTCTTGGCCATGATGTAACTGGACACGGCGGTCGGCCCACAGAAAAGGATGAAAACGGCGCCCAGTTCGGGACCGCGGAAGCCCAGGGCAATGGCCGCGGAAAGGACGACAACCGGTATGGCCAGCATCCGGACGGCAACCGCTGTGAAAATCAATTTCAGATTTCCCGCGGCACGCTGCCAATTGAACTGGCCGCCCAATAAGATGAGCGCCAGCGGATTGGCAATCCCGCCCAGATCGTCGGTAACCCGCGTCATAAAAAGCGGCAATTTCCACGGCAGAAGCGAAAAAACGACTCCGGCGGCCGCGCCGATGATCAGGGGATTTTTCAAGCAGCCGAGAAGAACCGTGCTTTTGCGGGTTCCGTTGCTCTGCCCTGAGTAATATTCGAGCAGAAAGACGGCCAGCGTGTTGTAAAGAATGATCACAACCGGTAAAAGCATCGCTGTCGGGCCGACGCCTGCTTCCCCAAAAAGGTTGCGGGCTAATGGATAGCCCAGAAGCAAAAAATTACCCCGGTATATCCCCTGGATCAAAGCGCCACGCTGCCGGTTGTCTTTAACAAAGCGCGGTATAATCAACATCAGGGCGGCAAAAACTATCAGGATGGATAACGCGGCAAAAATATAAAGCGACACATTGACGGTCGCCCGCAGATCAATATTGATGATTGATTGAAAAAGGCTGACCGGGAACGCGACCGTAAAGCAGAAACGGTTGGCCTTGCCGATGAAGGGATCGTCAAGAATATGGATACGCGCTAAAAAATAGCCCAAGGCAACCAAAAGGATCAGAGGCATGACCGCATTGAAGCTGAACAGGAAAACTTCCATGATTTATGAATGTCCTTCCTGATCCCGGTCAAGCCGGATCGAAACTTGCGCGATAACCTGTTCGGGGCCTTTGTTGTGCATCCGGCTTTTCCCGGTAACCCGGCCGTGTACCGGACAAGCAAAAGCGGCAATGATTTTCTTGCCTTCGGCGTTCCAGTCATGCACAGGCAGTAAAGGCTCGCCGCAAGCCGGACAGGTCAGCTCCCGGTTGCGCAATTCCGCCAGCGCAGCTTCGATCGTCGCCAATCCGCTGAGCGAAAACTGATACGACCGGTTTAAATTAGGATCGAAAGCATACCGGCTGATAAAATCAAGGCCGGATTGTTCATGCCGGACAATTTCAGCGATCTGCTGCAGAATCAATCCGGTATACCAGGCGTCATTGACGGCTTGGTGAAAGGGCTGGTTCTTGGCAATGTTCAAAAAATCAACCGCATATTCGATACTGCGCTGGGTTTCCGCCTGCTCGACCAAAACATCGAACAAATACTGGATATCCAGACAGTTTACCTGCAGCTGATCCGCCAGGCCATAGTATTTTAAATTCATTTTCAGGGCAGCCGTATCGCTTTCGCTCCAAGTGCAAAATAAATAGTCCGAGCCGCACCACTGGAGGAAACCCTGCGCCGCATCGGTAAACTCCAGACCGTATTTCAGGCTCGGCTGAAGCCGGCCGGTCACCGCGGCCACGGGGCCGGTCAATATCGGATATAAACGCGGCCGGATACAGACGCTGTACTTGCCGATCATCTGATAATGCTCGTCCAGTTTAACGGCGCCTATTTCTATAATTTCAAAAGGTATGGCCTCTTGTGTCGCCGGATCGATCTTGTTTACTCTGCCGGCACAATTCCATTCCAGGTCAAAAACAACAAATTGCATGATTTCCGCCTCCGGTTTGCCGGCCATTCCCGGAGGCGCGACAAAACTATTTCTATTATCAAGCATTTCACACTGGCGTCAAGCTATAATCAGCCGCGGCGTCTCCAAAAGGCATTTTTCGATTTCAGCCAAAGTCGGCATCGCCGGAATGGCGCCTTTTTTTGTTGTCGCTAAAGAACCGGTGGCATTGGCAAAAGCCAGATAGAGATTCAAATCGTCCTCGGTCAATTCGGCCGGTTTGCGGCGCGAACGCAGCAGCTGATATAAAAAGCCGCCGGTAAAAGCATCGCCGGCGCCGGTCGTGTCGACGGTTTTCACATCGTAAGCCGGCTGCCGGGCTTCCGCTGCCGATGTGCAGGCATATGCGCCTTTCGCGCCTAAAGTAATCAAAACCAGCTGCAAATCATATTGGTTGAGCAGACTCCCCGCCCCGCGGGTCAGATTTTCTTCACCGGTTAAAAAAAGCAGCTCTTCTTCAGATATTTTAAGCATATCGACCCAGGGCATCGCTTCGCGAATGGCGGCCCGGGCCTGATGCTGCGACGGCCAGAGCGACAGCCGCAGATTCGGGTCAAAGGATATCAGCCGGCCCTGCTCGCGGGCATGGCGCACAGCGGCCATGGTGGCGCTATGTGCGGGATCGGCGGTCATCGATACGGAACCGAAATGGAAAATGCCGCAGTCATCGATCAGATTGAGCGGGATTTCCGCCGGTTCCAGCAATAAATCGGCGCCCGGATTGCGGTAGAAGGAAAAGGAACGGTCTCCCTGTTCATTGAGATGGACAAACGCCAGCGTCGTATGGCAGACATCGGTCATGAACAAACCGCTGGTATCGATGCCGGCGTCATCCAACACCCGCTTCAGGCTGCTGCCGAACTGGTCGGCGCCGACCTTGCCGATAAAGGCGGTCTGCCGGCCCAGCCGGCTGAGACAAGCCAGGACATTGGCCGGCGCGCCGCCCGGATTCTGCTCGAAAAGCGGATGGTTCTGCGCCGATAAACCGGCCGGTGTAAAATCGATCAACAGTTCACCGATAGCCGTAACATCAATCATTTGCTTACTCCTCCTCTATTTCAGTCTGACAGTCGTCATGCCCGGGGCCTTGCGCGGAGAAAACGAATGCGTACCAGTCGCGGCGTTCCCGTTCAACCAGCAAAGTCAATCCGGCGGCAGCCGCCGCCTTCAAAACCAGGTCCTTTTTCTCCCCGATGATCCCCGATGCGATGAACAGGCCGTCGGTAGCCAGTTTTTCAGGGATTCGTCCGATCAGGCCGGCTATAACGTCGGCAATGATATTCGCGACAATCAGATCATAAGTATCCGACCGGGCAGCGGTCAGTTCGCCTTGGTGGACATCGACAGCGACTTGATTCAACTGGCAGTTATCTGCCGCCACCTGAACAGCCAGCCGGTCGATATCGACCGCTTCGACAGGGCGGGCGCCCAGTTTGGCGGCGATGATCGCCAGGATACCGCTCCCGGTGCCCAGATCGAGAACGCAATCATCCGGCAGCAGCAATTCATCCATTAATTCCGCGCAAAGGGCTGTCGTTTCATGAGTCCCCGTGCCAAAAGCGCTGCCGGGATCCAGTGTTATGACGATTTCATCCGGCTTGGGACGATAATCGATCCAACTGGGATTGACCACCAGGCGGTCGGTTAAATGCAGAGTTTGATAGTACTGTTTCCAGTTCTCGGCCCAATCTTCCTCATGAATTTCTTTCCAGCCCAGATAACCGGTTCCGACATCTAAATATTGCGCAAACACGCCTAATTTCTCTCTGATTGTCTTTTCCAAATCGATGATCGGCACATGGATTTTGTCAACATCATCATATAAATCGGGCGTATAAAGGTCGATATCCCGATTACGCCGCACGCCGTCCGGAAACTCGGCAAAATACGCCTGAATCCGGACAATGGGATCAAGGTTGTCGGTAAATTCGGAATCAGCATAAGCCAGGCTGTCCGGATCGGCCAGAACCGCCTTGATTTCGGCGGCATCGTGAATTTGGACGCCGTCTGCGCCCAAGGATGAAAGGAAATCGGTCAGCAGTTCTGCCGCTTCATGGGTTGTTTCAAAATTCAGTTCAAGCCAGCGCATGCGGCTATCCTCCATATCATTGTCATTTTTTCTCTTTCAGCAGGATTCGTCCTGCTTTCACAACGGCAGTCAGGCCGTCGGCCAAAAAGCCGATGATGATTACAGCAATAATAATTTTTCGGATAATTCCCGGCAGGCCGGGCGCCGTCGCCGCTCCGCCGGTGTGGAATAATTCTTCGAGAGATTGAAAAAACGCCGTGTTGAAAATGCTGTCGTCGGAAAACAGCCACACGCCGGCCAGCACTCCGGGGATCTTGAAAAGGATCTGCATGCCGGCCAGAAGGATCGTCCAGTGTCCGACAGCCAGTTTAACGCACTCCAGCAAGATTGTGCATATCAAGGAAAAATTGATCCAGAGCAAAGCATCGGTCAGCCGGGATGAAAAAAGCGGAATGATATTCAATGTATCGTTCTGCCGGATATATAACCCGAACAAACCCGGATTGACATTCAATAGGACCGCAAAAATCAAAGTAAAAATGATCGCTGCGATCGGATCAGACTTGCTGATCTTCAGCGACGGCCGGATTACCGGCGGCAGATTCTCGACTTTCCAGTCCTTATCCAGATTTTCCGCCCATTTGCCGGCTTGCGGATTTAACCGTTCGTTCAGTACAAAAATCAAGGTAACCATGGCAAAAGCGCCCAGTAAAGCCTGCCAGACGCCGGAAATCAAACTGCCAAGGCCGGAGCCGAAAGAAGGCGGCGGCTGTATGGCGATCTGAATGACCATGGCCAGCAAGGTCGCTCCTCCGACAGCCAGAAGGACAATACGCAGGATCAGCCAATATAGATCGAAATAATCGGGGCTGATTAAATATTGCTGCCGGCCGCGGTATTTGTCCGCCATTTTACGCGGATGCCCCAATTCTTGCAAAATGCCGCGGATATCATCATCCGTCGGGTTCCCGCCCTGGGCTTTTGTTTTTGCCAAACCATCAATCAAACTGCGCAAATCTTGTTCGGCAGCTTCGCGCTGCTGCTGCGGCAGCCGTCGGACAACAGCGTCAATATACCGATCGGTCCAGTCCATCTTCAAGCTCTCCCCTCCAGGCCGGCCGGTTATTTATGCCGGCGCCGATATGGCCGTTTGCTTAGTCAAGTAAGCAGATCGCGCAAGTGTTCCAGATGCCTTTGGTCCATGTATCGGATTTGAATATCAGCCCGCAGAACAGGCGCGTGGTAGTCGATCCGATAGGTGTATAAATTATCCCGCTCCAGCAGGGGGTGGCTGCGTACGCCGATGGATTGAATCGCATCCAGGCGAACGCGGTAGTCATGGCGGGTAAAACCGCCGCAGCTGGCTTCCAGATATCCGGAGCCGTAGGCCAGACCGGCATGCCGGTAATTAAGCCACCGGCTTGCCAGCAGCAAAGGCAGCCCGGGTAGTAAAACCCAGGCAAATGGAGGCCAAAAAACGGTTATCAAGAGAGTCGGCAGCAAAAAAATCAACAACGGCCATAACAAATAACGCCGCAGCGCAGCTTGAGGCGCCGGCGACAGAACCAGACTTTCCTTACCGGCATATTCCGGCAGCAGGCTATGGAGCAGAGGCTCCAGCTGATCAGCCGCGATCAGCGGAAACAAAAGGGCGACCTCATTTTTATCATCGCCATATCCGATCGATACAAGCTCTACGCTGCATTGGCGAAAGCACTGTCTCAGCAAGTTCTGGTTAATGATCAAAGCGTGAATATTCTTAACTGGCAGAGTATAGTTTTTAACCGTCAAAAATCCATAATCGATATAGATATTGTCGCCGATTCTTCTGGCCCGGAAATGATAGAACCGGATCAGGGCATAAAGGATGCTGGCTATATTGGCGGCCAGATAACAGATAATGACCAGAAAGAAGGCAATAGCCAGTAAAGCCGGCCAGTCGGCGCGCACAATCTGCTCCCAGGCTTGTCCGGTTATCCGTTCGGCAATTTTCCTGGACCTTTCGCCGAAAAGTTCGCCGGCAAAAGTCATCAGGGAAAAAGCGACAATAATGCAGCCCCAAAGTTTATTCTGGGTTAAACCATACAAGAAAAAATCCATTGAACCGGCCCGGAACTCAACCGGCTGATGAGGTTCCGCCGCGTTTGGATCTGCAGCGGCGCTCTCCGCTTCAACGTCGTCCGGCGTGTGAACAACGCCGATACCCGGTTTCCCCTGAGTCAACGATAAAATAAGTGATCTTATTTTTTCCGCCTGGCTTCGGGAAAAAACCAGATTGACTTCCGATTCATTCTTGCCGTTGCCGGTTACAGCTCCGGTATCGATTTTCAGCCGGCATGTGCCGACCAGGCGCTGAAAGAAATGCCGGCTCAGATCAACGGTATTGATTTTGTCGAAAGGAATGGCTAACTGCTTCTTCCAGACCAGACCGCGCCGGATGAGCAGTCTTTGTTCATCGGCGGCCAGCCAGGTATGACGCCAGGAAATATATTGCCAGCCGATAATCAAGCAGATTATCGCAGCCAAAACACTGAACAGGATCCAGGCGCGCCCTCTTAACCGTCCGGTTGTCAAAAGAGGCAGCAGGAAAGCAGGAATCAGCTGCCAGATCAGGCCGGCGGTCCGTTCAAAAATAATCGTAAAATGGCAGCGGATCGGTGTCATGGCCGGGCTCCGGGCTGAATGTTCTGCGCCAGAGCCTTTTGATTGACAGCCGTTTTCAAGTTCTCACAGATCTCGTCGGCTGTCCGGCGGGCCAGGCCTTCAATCTTCACGGCGCCGCCGGCTGTATTGATGGTGATGCCCGCCAGGCCGTAAAAGCGGGCCAGCGGGCCTTCGAAAACCGTTACATGCTGTATGCGGCTGATCGGAACTATCCGGGTAGCATGGAAAAAGATGCCTTTTTTAACTTCAATGCGGTCGGACGCGATCAAATAAGCCCACTGCCGGTATTCGATTTCCGGGTAGAGCAATAAATTCAGCAACTGCAGGAAGACCGGGATACCGGTCAGAAACAACACGAGCGGCAGCAAGGCCATAAGCTGGTTTTCCCATAAGGAGCGGTGAAAGAAAAACAAAGCGCCGCTCCAGGCCGCGATTAAGAGAATCAGGCCGATAGCCCGGGCAACCCGCCACATCTGTTTAGCCTTGGGATCCAGTTTTGCGTATTCCATGCATTCTGTCCTCCTGCTAACAACATTATCGCTTATTTGAACAGATCTTTCAATTTACCGAAAAAGCTGCCGCGTTTTTGGTAATTCTTATCCGTGCAACTGAGTTCAAACTGCTTCAACAATTCCTTCTGGCTGTCCGACAAATGATGCGGCACTTCCAGAATGACCCGGAATATATGATCGCCGCGCATGGAACCGCGGTTGACATAGGGAATGCCCTTGCCGCGGATGGTAAAGGTTTCGTTCGGCTGCGTTCCCTCTTTCAGATGGAACGTGAAAGGGCCGTCGATCGTCGGAACTTCCAGTTCGCAGCCCAGAGCGGCCTGGGAGAAGGTTACCGGTATCTCGCAGAACGTGTTGTTGCCGTCGCGTTGAAAAACCGGATGCGGCCGGATATGGACTTCAATATAAAGATCGCCGTAAGGGCCGCCCTGGCTGCCCGGTTCACCTTCATTGCGCATGGTCAGCATTTCGCCTTCGTTGATGCCGGCCGGCACTTTTACATTTAAATTCTTGCTCTTCTGCCGGCGGCCGCGGCCGCTGCAGGCAGAACAAGGGTCTTTGACAAAAGTGCCTTTGCCGCCGCAGTTGGGGCAGGGACGCGATGTCATAACCGTGCCAAACATGGTTTGCTGCTTCTGATTGACCTGTCCGGTGCCATGGCAGGTCGGGCAGCGGTCAGGAGCGGAACCGTCACGGGTTCCGGTGCCATGGCAAGTCTCGCAAAGATCTTCTTTATTGATGGTTATCTGCCGTTCGACGCCAAACGCCGCTTCCATAAAGTCCAGATTCATGCGGTATTTCAGATTGTCGCCGCGCTGCGGACCGCCCTTTTTCCGGGAACTGCCGCCGAAACCGCCGCCAAAGAACGAACCGAACAAATCTTCCAGGTCGATGTCAAAGCCGCCGCCGTTGAAACCGCCAAAGCCTTGTCCGTCCACGCCGGCATGGCCATACTGGTCATAGATCCGCCGTTTTTCCTGATCGCTAAGAACGGCATAAGCTTCATTAGCCTCTTTGAACTTAGCCTCGGCGCTTTTATCGCCGGCATTTAAATCCGGGTGGTATTGCTTGGCCAACTTGCGATAAGCTTTTTTCAGCTCTTCGTCCGTTGCGGTGCGGGGAACACCAAGCACATCGTAATAATCTCTCTTTTCAGGCACCTATTGTTTCCTCCTTCAGAAACGGACAAATTCCCGCCCATCATATCCAGATGAGCGGGAACGAATCCTGGCTTTTGCGGGCTTGACCGGTCAGTTGTCGCTGCCCGCGTCCTTGAAGCCGCCGTCCTGCGGCTGCTGGCTCTGCTGTTGGCCGCCGAAGCCCTCGGGGCCTTGCGGGCCGCCCTGTCCGCCTTGCTGACGATACAGTTTTTCACTGGCCTTGTAGAAAGCCTGCTGCAAAGCTTCGGTATCTTCTTTCATCGCGCTGACATTGTTGCTCGCAATGCTGGCTTTCAGTTTCTCCACTGCTTTTTCAACGGCGCTCTTATCTTCTCCGTCCAGTTTATCGCCCATATCCTTCAGTGTTTTTTCAGCCTGGTAAACAGCTGAATCCGCTGCGTTCCGGGTATCGACTTCTTCTTTTTTCGATTTGTCTTCCGCCGCGAAACGTTCGGCTTCTTTAACCGCACGCTGGATTTCATCATCCGACAGATTTGTGGATGAGGTGATGGTAATGTGCTGCTCGCGGTTGGTGCCCAGATCCTTGGCTGAAACGTGGACAATGCCGTTGGCGTCAATATCGAAAGCAACTTCAATCTGCGGAACGCCGCGCGGTGCGGGCGCTATGCCGTCCAATATGAATTTGCCCAAAGACTTGTTGTATTGGGCCAGTTCGCGCTCGCCCTGCAGGACATGGACTTCAACCTGGGTCTGGCCGTCGGCCGCCGTCGAGAAAGTCTGGCTCTTTTTAGCCGGAATCGTCGTATTGCGGTCAATGATCTTGGTGAAGACGCCGCCCATGGTTTCAATGCCAAGAGACAGCGGCGTAACGTCGAGCAGCAGAAGTCCGGTCACGTCGCCGGAAAGGACGGCCGCTTGAATGGCGGCGCCGATGGCTACGCATTCATCGGGATTGATTCCTTTAAAAGGATCTTTGCCGAACAATTTGCGGACCATATCTTGAACTGCCGGCGTACGGGAAGAACCGCCGACCAGCAGGATTTTTTCGATATCCTGAGGTTTGAGGCCGGCATCCGCCAACGCGCTGCGGGTCGGTCCCATGGTTTTTTCAACCAGATCGAGCGTCAGTTCGTCGAATTTCGCCCGGGTCAGCGTGGTATCCAAATGTTTCGGGCCGGACGCGTCGGCGGTTATGTAAGGCAGGTTGATGTTGGTGCTGGTGACGCCGGACAACTCGATTTTCGCTTTTTCGGCCGCTTCACGCAAACGCTGTAAGGCCATCTTGTCATTGCGCAGATCAATGCCCTGTTCGCGTTTGAACCCGTCAATCAGCCAATCGACCACTTTCTGGTCAAAATCATCGCCGCCCAGACGGTTGTTGCCGTTGGTCGCCAGAACTTCAAAAACGCCGTCGCCGATTTCCAGAATTGAAACGTCAAAGGTACCGCCGCCGAGATCGAAAACCAGGATTTTCTGGTCCGCTTCTTTATCCAGGCCATAAGCCAGCGAAGCGGCCGTAGGTTCGTTGATGATCCGCAAGACTTCAAGTCCGGCGATCTTGCCGGCATCCTTGGTGGCCTGGCGCTGGGCGTCGCTGAAATACGCCGGAACCGTAATGACCGCTTGAGTGACGGTTTCGCCGAGATAAGCTTCGGCGTCCGTTTTCATCTTCTGCAGGATCATCGCCGATATTTCCTGTGGCGAATATTGTTTATTATCTATGTTGACCTTGTGATTTGAACCCATTTCCCGTTTGATGGAGATAACGGTCCGGTCCGGATTGGTCACGGCCTGGCGCTTGGCAACCTGGCCGACCAGCCGCTCGCCGGTTTTGGAAAATGCCACGACCGAAGGTGTTGTCCGGTTGCCTTCCGCATTGGGAATAACCACCGGTTCGCCGCCTTCCATAACGGCAACGCATGAATTGGTTGTGCCTAAATCAATACCTATAATTTTAGCCATCTGATTGTCCCTCCTGTATTGAAACCTGTTTTACTGCTCATTTTAACTTACTATTTAAAAGATGGGAGATGAAAATGGATAAACAGTCCCATTTAATTGGCAACTTTTACAACGCTGTGGCGGATTACCCGCTCATCCCGGCGATATCCCTTCTGGAATTCCTCCACAACCACGGATGGGCCGACCGAATCATCTTCAACATGCATCACCGCCTCGTGCAGCATCGGATCGAAAGTCTGGCCGCAGCAGGGAATCGTTTGCACGCCCAGCCGCTCGAGAACTTCGTCGACCTGCTTTTGAATTTTAACCAGCCCGGCGGCGATATGCCTGGCATCCTCGTTGTCATACTTTCCGGCAGCCAGTTCGGCCAAATCGATACTGTCCAGAACCGGCAGCCATTCCTTGATCACCATGACAATCGACTCGCCGTAAAGAGCGTCTTTTTCCTTCTGGCTGCGTTTCCGGAAATTATCATATTCGGCCATCAGGCGCAGATATTGATCCGACAAAGCCGCGAAATCTTTTTCTTTAGCAGCCAGATTGTCTTCTAAAACCTGACAGGGATCCGTTTCCTTGGCAACGGACTGTTCATCTGAGGCAGCCGGCCGGACCGCTGCATCGGCGTCCGTTGTTTTCTGGCCGGCTTGATCCTGCAGATCAGCAGCCGGAGCAGCTGCCGGATTTCCTTCAGTATTCTTGCTTTTCTTCATGATGCCTATTCCTCCACATTATCTTCGCCGCGGGCGAGTCGTCTGAATTGATCGTTAATCGTCTGCTTAACAAAACCGATATGGGATATGACCCGGCCGTAAGCCATCCTCCGCGGACCGATTACGCCGATCCGGCCGGCAACAACATCACCCATTTTATAGGTTGTCGTCACAAAGCTGCAGTCCTTTAAACCGTCGAGCATGATCTCCTGGCCGATGCGGATCATATAGGTCGGCTGGCCTGTGTGCCCGGATGACGCGCCGCCGGATGACTGCCGGTCCGCATTGTCTTCGCTGTCGGCGGGATTGCCGGTATGACCGGTAAAAGGCCGACATACGTCCGGATCCTGTTCTTTCATTTCGCTCATATATCCGGCAATGATTCCGTCGCGGGCTAACGTGTCGAGATAATCCTTAGCTTTGTGGATATCGTAAAATTCAGGATAGGACAGCAATTTATGTGTGCCGTCAATATAGATTTCCAGATTATCTGCCTGCTTGATCGCCACATAAGCCTCGTAGAGGACCTGGTTCAGCAAGCTTTCCGGCAGCGGCGCGTTTTTCGCCGCCGTAGCTACCGTAACCAAGGTAATATCATCCAGCGTCATGCCGGACAAACCTTCCTCTATGGCTGAAGAAATTTGCATCAGCTGTTTGGCGTCCAGGATATCCGGTATGCGGACCAGCCGGTCTTTGACGACGCCGGCTGACAGAACAACAACCACTAAAGCCCTTCCCGGCTCGATCATCAGCATTTTAACCTGCTGCAAGTGGCTTCGGCGCAATTGGGGCGATAAAGCGAGGGACGGATAACCCGTCCGTTCGGATAATACGCTGGCGGCCTTGCGGATCAAACCGGTCAGCTCCCCCAGACTATCTCTCATATAAGCTCTGATTTTTTCCGCTTCATCATCCGGCAGCGCCTCAACCTGAAGCAAACTGTCGACATAAGCCCGATAGCCTTTATCGGAAGGAACGCGGCCGGCCGACGTATGCGGCTGTTCCAGAAAACCCATTTCTTCGAGTTCCGCCATCTCGTTGCGGACGGTTGCCGAACTTACCGGGAAGTGGAATTTGCTAACCAGCGCCTTTGAGCCGACCGGTTCAGCGGTCGCTATATAGTCATCAACAACAGCTTTAAGAATATTCTTTTTCCGATCATCAAGCATTCTGGTCTGCAAACTCCTTTCTTGATTATTTTTTTGCCTTTAGCACTCATTGGTCCTGAGTGCTAAAACTAATTTACCACCACAAACCCGCTCTGTCAATCAATCCCTTCTGTAAAACATGACAGGGTTGTGAAGCTTTCGTTAACGAAAAAGGCATTCAGACAAATTCCTGAAAAACCTGATTGGCCAAATCCAGCCCCAGCGTGCTCAGCCGTACACCATGCTCGTCTCGCAGCAGCAATCCGCGCCGAATCATTTTTTTGATGGGCACGTCAAAACAATCCTCCATATCCTGGCCAAACCGATTCCGAAAATCAACAAAACGGACGCCGCCGATCAGCCGCAGTCCCAATAACATCATTTCCTTCATAGCTTCGTTGCGGTCAATAAGCTCCAGAACTTGCGCGGCAGGCCAGGGATCCGTTTCCGGATCGGCCGCGCCTGGTTCGGGAAAAGCGCTCCGATAACGTGCTAAATCGCTGGTATTGGCCCGACGCGCGCCTTGAAGAAAACTATGGGCGCCGGCGCCGAATCCATAATAAGGCTCGCCGTGCCAGTAAGTCAGGTTATGGCGGCAGCGGCAGCCTGGCCGGGCGCTGTTGCTGATTTCATAATGTTCAAATCCCTGTTCGGCCAAATAACGGCTGATCCTGTGATATTGGCTCCGTTCCAGTTCATCGTCCGGCAGCAAGCCGGGCTGGCGGCGGCACAGTTCATAGAGGGGCGTACCCTCCTCCAGCGATAAAGAATAAAAAGACAAATGGTCGACCGGCAATGACAGAACCAGATCCAGCGTCTGTTCAACATCAGCCAGCGTTTGCCCGGGAAGTCCGAACATGATATCGGCATTAATGGATCGGAATCCCGCGGCAGCCGCCAAAGCCACACTTTGGCAAAAATCGCCGGCGGTATGAATCCTGCCCAGCCTGTGCAGCAACCCGGCCTGGGCAGCCTGAAGCCCCAGGCTGATCCGGTTGAAGCCGGCTGCCCGATATGCCTGAAGGTTCTCCATCGTCACGGTTCCCGGATTCGCTTCCAGCGTAAACTCGCCGGCAGGATCCAGTCCAAATTCTTCAGCCAGGCAAGATAGAATTGCCGAAATCTGCCCGGCAGGCAGAATCGTCGGGGTGCCGCCGCCCAGAAAAACAGATTGCAGAGGGATGATTTGCCAGTCGTCTTTCAAGCCGCGCATATAACCGGCAACCCGGCGGATCTCCCGCAGCAGCGCCGCAACATAATCCGATTGTTCTTTTTCCGAGCAGCCGGGATAGGAAACGAAATCACAATAGCAGCATTTCTTGATACAGAAAGGGATATGAACATAAGCCGCAGCGGCGCTTTTCTCAGGCCAGATTGTCAAATCGGTTTCGCTTTCTGGCTGTTGGCCGGCTCTTCGGTTATTTCTTTCAGCGATATGGCCAGTCCGGCCAGATTCTGAATTTCCGAAGGGATAATGATTTTTGTCGCCTGGCCATCAGCGACGTGCGCCAGAGTTTCCAGGCTCTTCAAGGCAATTAACGCTTGATCCGCCTTTACTTGCTTCAACATGGTTAAGCCGCGCGCTGTCGCATCCTGAACCTTCAGAATAGCGTCGGCCTGGCCTTCCGCCTCGCGGATGGCGGCTTCTTTCCGAGCCTCGGCACGGAGAATAACCGCGGTTTTTTCACCCTCGGCAACCCGGATGGCCGCTTCTTTCTCACCTTCGGCGCGCAGGATATTCTCCCTCTTCTCCCGCTCGGCCTTCATCTGGCGTTCCATGGCATTCTGGATTTCCTTGGGCGGAATGATGTTTTTCAATTCCACCCGGTTGACCTTGATGCCCCAGGGAACAGTCGCTTCGTCGAGAATCTGGCGCATCCTTGTATTGATGAGGTCGCGGGATGTCAAGGTTTCATCCAGTTCCAGATCGCCGATGATATTACGCAAAGTCGTTGCCGAAAGATTTTCAATGGCGATAATCGGATTCTCAATGCCGTAGGCATAAAGCTTCGGCTCCGTAATCTGGTAGAACAAGACCGTATCGATCTGCATGGTCACATTATCTTTGGTTATCACCGCCTGCGGCTGAAAATCGACGACCTTTTCCTTCATTAAGATGACCTTGCTCACGCGGTCAACAAACGGCACTTTAATGTGAATGCCGACGCCCCAGGTCACCTGATAAGCGCCCAGCCGTTCGACAATAAATGCCGTAGCCTGCGGCACAATCCGGATATTCCGGATTAAAACGGCTGCGATAACAACAAGGATGATAACCGTAGCGATCCAGGATCCAGGTGAAGCTTTGCTGGTCATGACTTTGGCAATGCAATCAAGTATCATCTTGTTCCGCCTCCTTGTTTCAAGGAATCCAACCGGCTTATTGATTTAAACCATTGTACATTTTTCTTATTATATCATAGAATAATGGTGCAAATCACGAAAAGCAAGGGACGGTGCCGCCATGCCTGACCAATCGACAAACTCATCCTCCTTGATCCAGGGCGACCGCTTCAGCGGCATCTGCCTGGACGCCCATGAAGCATCGGAAATCAATGCCGAAGCCGGATCGGAAGTCATCCATGAATCGTTTACGCTCGACGGTCATGATATCGTTATGGATAAACAATGGAGCAGTCTGCAGGCCGGCCTGAAAAAACTGGAGATCCGTTTTACGCTCAGTGAACCGGTCCGTTTCCGGGTTGATGTCCTGATCCCGGCAATATGCCTGAACGCCTGTGCCACCATGAATGGCCGGCTCCTGCTTGGCTGGTTCGGCGACAGGATTCCGGACGGTGTTCCGGAAATACCCGAAAGTCCTTGCCAGGAGCATGGAAAGCCTTATTCTCCGCTGCGTCCCGGCCAGTTCCAGTCGGTTAATTTCCGGTGGCAGAATCAGGATTGCCTATGCTATTATTTTGTCATGCCGCAGTTTAATTAACCGCAGCCCCGGTCATGCCTTTGCGTATGGCTTCCAGAATGATAAAAGCCGTATTATTGATCCGTTTGGTCAGCTGGTCAATCGTGACCGCCGCACTGTCGGTCGGCGCCGTTGAACGGGTCTGTGTCAGGATCTGCGTCAGATAACGGGTCGAATCGAAACAGGTATGCCGAATGGCGCCGCCGGTCGTGGCAAAAGCCGGGTTGTTGCTTTCTTTCATTTCTTCCAGGGTTTTCTCATCATAATCATAGGATTCGAAAAATACAATCGGTATTCCCTTTGTATCGAACGGCAGATAATCCGACGCCGTCAGCGTCCACTCGCGATACAAAACAGAGCCCTCAATACCCTCGACCGTTACATCGATCGACGATTGGTTGGTATAGAGCATATAATTATTTTTCGTATACAACTCATTATCGTAAAAAACATCGGTCACTTCATAGAGTTTGCGCCGTTTCTCATAATCTTTCTGGTAGCCGGCTTTCAGAGAATTCCGGCCGGCGTGGGCATAAATCTTGTCGCCGGCATATATCGAATCCAGGCAATACATAGCATCGGTGCGGGTCAGATCCGCTGCGCTCATCTGAGCGGCATAATCCGCCGAACCGGCCTGAGCCGCTTCGCCGGCGCCGAAGGCGACCAGCACGACATCATAGCCCAAAGACTCGCTGCGCAGCTGTTTGGCTAAAGTCATCAAAGCGCCGACGCCGGACGCGTTATCGTGGATTCCGTCGCAGTCGGCCAGAGTCGGCTCGGCGGCTGCCGCCGTTTCGCCTGCCGCGGCGGTTCCGGCGGTCTGCTGTGCCGCGGCGGCGTCCGCAGCCGATATTTTTGTATCATAATGGGCTCCGATAATAACCTGGTGGTCGGCTTTCCCGGTTTTGCCATCTTTATCGGTGACGGTAAAACCCCTGCCCTGAATGGTCACGGCAATGTTCCGTGACGTCAGGGTTTGGCCCGACGCATCCTGAAAATTGAATGTCGTAACCACCGGCTGATAACCCAGGGCTTTCAAGCTGTCGATCAGAAAATCGCCGGCCGCTGTTTCCTGTTCCGAGCCGGGACTGCGGTAAGGATAATCGGCAGCCAGCTGTTTGGCAAGCTCCGAACCATAGGTGCCATATGCGGCTACCGAAGCTGTTGTTTCTTCTGTACTCTGGCATCCGGACACCGGCAAAACCATCATCATCATAAGAACAAAGAGTAAACCGTTAAGGACCAGGCGGCATCCGCCATTTAACCGATGAATGAAAATAGGATTACGTTTCATGCACAATGCCTCCATAATGCTTACCATTTTACTTGTATCGGACGCAACAAGCAAGAAGTATGAACTTTTACTCTGTTTGCCAGAATAGGAATATGGTAATATGTGTATAGATTTTAATCTTTTTCAAGTGAAGAGGCGGCTAAAATGCTTGAAAAATATACTTTTAACCAAACTGAACCCACTGACCTGACCCTGGTTAATTGTGGTTTTGAAGATTGTCAGCCCCAACACCACTGGGGGCCCGGTGTCCGCGACCACTATATCATCCATCTGGTTACAGCCGGCTGCGGTACCTTTACCGGAGCCTCAGGCACTTATTTTCTGCAGAAGAACCAGGGATTCCTCATTTCACCCGGAGAAGTCGTTGAGTACCAGGCTGACCAGACGGACCCCTGGACATACCTCTGGGTTGGCTTTCACGGTTTACGGGCCGAAGGGCTGCTTCTGGACGCCGGTCTGTCCCAGCGGCATCCGGTTTTTTCAGCCGTCAATCCCGATGAATACCGGTTGTTGGTCGAACAAATGCTGACGCTGGCCCGGGGCGACCGGGGGCGCGATCTCCGGCTTCTGGGTAAACTGTATGAATTGCTGGCCTGCCTGATCGATGATCAGGAAAAGCCGGGCAAGGTCAACATCGAAACACTGCAAGAGGAATACCTGCGCCAGGCCGTGCGTTTTATCGCCGGGCATTACGCGCGCAGCTTGTCGATCCGTGAAATTGCCGCGCATGTCGGCCTGGACCGGAGCTATCTTTATTCGTTGTTCCGGCGTTATCTGAAGCAAACGCCCAAAGAATACCTGACCCGCTTCCGGATCGGGAAAGCAGCCGAATTATTGAAAACGCCCCTGACCATCAGCGAAGTCGCCCGGTCTGTCGGTTATGAAGACGCCTTGCTGTTTACAAAGGTTTTCAAAAAGGAAAAAGGCATGCCGCCTAGTATTTACCGGGTTACACTTGCAAAAAATTTGTAAATTTGTAGAGAGAGTTACCGATACATAGCATAGAATAGATATGATAAGATGGTAAGGCTGAATGATATGAAAAAGCAAACCGGACAAGCTGCCGGAAAGCCTTGATTTCAGCAGGCAGAGGAGTCTGAATCTGTTGATGCGAGTCGGAAAATACAGCGGTAGTCGAAATTGGCGCGCCGGCCTTATCTTAATAACCGGTTTATTTGTTTTTTTCTTTTTCCCGATTGCCATTCCGTTTTTTTCAACACCGGGCGCCGCAGTCGCGGCAGAAGAAACCATAGCCGCCTATACGCCGGACCTGCAGGTTGACATCACCTCCGGCGCGGCCGTTGTCGTCGATACCACCAGACTGCGCAGACTCTATGTCAAAAACGCTGACATCCATATGAACATTCCCGCCGCCTCAAAAATCATGACGGCGCTGATTGCCTGCGAACGCCTGCCCCTGGACACCCAGATCACCATCAGCACCGTAGCCGCCGAAGCGGCGGTTAAAGAAAACACCAGCGACAATGTCACGTTAAAGACCGGCGACAAATATACGCTGGAATATCTGCTGCTTCGCCTTATTTTCTATAATTCGGACGCGGCCGCGCTGGCGATAGCCGAGCAGATCAGCAATGTTGAAAACAAATTCGTCGAACTGATGAATGCCAAGGCCATCAGTTATACCATGAGCAATACGGTCTTTATCAACTGTACCGGCAAAGCCGTGTACCTGGACGTACAGCCATCAGTCGGCGCAACGGACAACGAAGGCGGTTTGTCGGCCGCGCCGGTGCCGCAGCAATATACGACCCCGACCGATTTGGCCCATCTGGTTTCATATGCCATGCTCGACGCGAATTTTTCCAAACTGATTCGCAAAAGCAGCGAATACCTGGTGCTGGGCGGTGAAACTCTGGTGCCGATGCGTAATGAGGTGCAGGCCATCTGGACTTTATCCGAAGATCAGATAACCGGCGCCCTTTATTGTGAGTCCGAAGGTCAGGCCTATATGGTCGCCGTCGGTAAAGTCAATGATATCAGTATCATTCTGGTTACCGCCGCCGGTCTGCCGGCCCAGCGGTACAACGATATGCTGGGGCTGGTCAAGGGCTGCGCCGCGACTTATGTCCAGACCCCTCTGGTTGAAGCCGGCGAAGCGTTTGCCAGTGAAAAAGAAAAGACCGTCGACGGCGAGGATTTCGGCCTGGTTTATAAAAAAACCGTCTATTATATTCATCCCATCAACGACGATTTTCTGGAATCCAACGTTCAATACCAGTCTTTCGGCCCGCACAGCCGGCCGATCGAGCAAAGTCTGACGGTCGGTCAGGTCATCTTCCATCTGAAGGACGGAACTTCGATCGCCGTTGATGTCAGCCCCGACCGGCAGATCTTATCCAATATCACCTTGCTCAATCAGGCGCTCAATGTCCTGCAGAACAATAATAATCTCTTTTATATCCTGCTGGCCGCCAGTTCCATTCTGCTTATCTGGATGTTTATCCTGGCGGTCATGAAAGTCACCCGGCTGATCCGGCTGACCCGGCTGGTCATCTTCGAAAAGCGCAGCCGCCGCTGATTTGTCAGGTTTTATGCCGTAAACGGCCGCAGTAAAATTGCAGCAGCAGGGATAGGGCATAATCATAGACCATCATCGCCGCAGCCAGTAATACCGGAAGGATCAGCCAGATCCAGAAACCATACCGGCCGGCCAGATTCTGCGCCGGTTTTAGAAAAAACAGAGCGGCCGACAACAGCCCCAGTAAAAAACCGGCGGCATTGCGGGCCAGCCAGGCTGCAGCAGTCTTGAAACGCCGGTCAAACGGCGCGCGCAGCAGCGGATAAAGGCCAAAAAACAGGATAAACGGCCAGCTTTGTGTCCATCCCGGATAAGCCAGGCTGATCAAAGCGGCCGCCAGATAAACCAACACGGCTTTACGTTCATCCATTTCGACAACCGCAGCGGCGATGCACAGCGATGTTAAGGCATAAAGAGCCAGATTGGCTATCGGCGACAAGGCGGCGGCAATTAAAAAACAGAGCGTCAATGCCGTCAGCATGCCGCCCCAGCTTATATCGCGCGTCATGCGCCGCAAGGAATCAGCAGCAGCCACAGAGGTCACCGCCCATGCATTCACAGCAGGAGTCGGCGCAGCACAGGCAGCTCAAGGAATTGCAGATATCATTGCCGGTCGTCCCGCTCTGGTTGTAGTATGGCCCGCTGCGCTGACGACCTTGCTGCTGCCATTGCCGCCGGTCCTGCCAGGCCTGGCTTTGCTGCCAGGTTTGCCCTGTTTCGCCGGAGCTTTCGTTCTGTTGGTTAGCCGAGCGGTTGTTGGGATTGGTCAGCTGGTCATACGCCTCGTTGATTTCCTGCATCTTTTCCTTGGCCAGATTTTCCAATGGATGATTTTTATAATTATCCGGATGGTATTGTTTGACCAGATTGCGATATGCTTTCTTGATTTCATCAGCCGATGCGCCCGGCGTGACGCCGAGAACTTCATAGGGTGATTTTGCCATAATCATTTATCCTTTCACGTTAATCCTTACAGACGCCCCAGTTTTTGGCCGGACATGACTTGCTGCCGGACAGCCGGCAGCCCTTGCGTCAGAACATTGGCCAGAATGCCGCTGTCCCGGTAATACGGCAGCAAAGCCGCCGTACGGTTCAGCGCCAGTTCCAGCTCCGCCAGTTCTCCCGCAGCCTGTTGTTCCGCCTGTGTCCGGTCAAGCCGGGCATAAGGATTCCAGTTACCATTATTGCAGTCGTCCGCCCAATCGTCAATTGCATCCAATAAATAGATCCATTTCCCTAAATCGCGGCCGATCAGGCCAATAGCCAGTTTCAAATTCTGATCCTGGACAACCCGTTCAGCTGCCAGGAAAAAAACCCGCTGCAGAAGACGTCCGAAAATCTGCGCGGCTTCCGGACTCGGCGGGCCGCTTTCGATATGGGCCAAAACGGCCAGCTCCTCTTTCAGAATTTGTTCATAATTCGGATAACGGCGTTTTGCCCGCCGATAAGCCCGGTAAAAAGCCAGCCGCATAAAAAAGCCGCGTACAGCGTGTTTATCCTGTACCTGATCGCCGGCTTTATGCCAGGCAAAAAGAACGGTTAAGCCGGCGCCAAGCTCAAGGATGGGGCCGCCGCGGGCAATCGGCTTTTTCGCCAGAGGATTCAGGATGCAGCCGGCCGGATCATCGGGCGGTTGTTCATCGCTTAAAGACAACAATAAAAGAGCCAGTAAAGTCAGATCATACCCCGTGGCCAGACGCGGCAGCTGGCCATAGTCGTGGCCGATTTGTTTGCAGATGCCACAATAGATCGAGCGATAACGGGTATACTCGCGCATCAGCAATTCGGGTTTCAGAGGTCGTACATAGCCAAACATCAGGCTTCCGGGATTCCTTTCTCAGCATGGAACCATTAAATCAACTATAAAAATCAACCTATATATGGTATCATATAGGGCAATCAAAAATTGAAGCATTTTTGTGAAGATTTTGGAACAATATCTACCGGGGGAGGCTTTTTATGATACAGAAACCGGTGAGAACCCGTTATGCGCCAAGTCCGACCGGCCTGATGCATGTCGGCAATCTGCGCACCGCTCTTTATGAATACCTGATCGCCCGTTCGCAAGGCGGCTCTTTCGTCCTGCGTATCGAAGACACCGACCAGGAACGGCTGGTTGACGGCGCCGTGTCGGTTATTTACCAGACCCTGGCGCAAGTCGGTCTCCGCCACGATGAAGGTCCGGATATCGGCGGGGCTTTCGGGCCTTATGTGCAAAGCGAGCGGAAAGCGCTGTATCGCCCTTATGCCGAGCAATTAGCCCGCGAAGGGAAAGCTTATTATTGTTTTTGCAGCAAAGAAAGGCTGGACCGGCTGAAAGAAAGCGCTGAAGCCGACGGCGGCCATTTTAACGGCTATGACCGCCATTGCCGCGATTTGCCGGCTGCGGAAGTCGATAGGCTGCTGGCTGCCGGCACGCCTTATGTCATCCGCCAGAAGATGCCCCTGAACGGATCGACTACTTTTTCCGACGCCGTTTACGGTGATATTACGGTCGACAACAGCGAGCTGGAAGATCAGATTCTTCTGAAATCCGACGGTTATCCGACCTATAATTTCGCCAATGTCATTGATGACCATGCCATGCAGATCACGCATGTCGTCCGCGGTTCCGAGTATTTATCGTCGACGCCGAAATATAATCTTCTCTATGAGGCTTTCGGCTGGGATGTGCCGACTTATGTCCACCTGCCTCTGATCGTGGGCAACGACGGCCGCAAGCTGTCCAAACGCCACGGAGCGACCAGCTTCGCGGACCTCGTCGGCGAAGGGTATTTGCCGGCGGCGATCATCAATTACATCGCCTTGCTCGGTTGGTGCCCGAAAGACACGAGGGAACTCTTTACCCTCGATGAGCTTTGTCAGGTCTTCTCGATCGACGGCATCAGCAAATCGCCCTCCGTTTTCGATTATGACAAATTGGATTGGTTCAACGGCGAATACATACGCGCGATGGAGCCTTCGGATTTTGTGGCGCTGATACGGCCCGAACTGGACAAAGTGTTCGCCGGACGGCCCTATGAGGCGCCGCTGCTGGCCGAATTGCTCCAACCGAGGCTGATCCGTCTGACCCAGCTGCCGGCGATGATTCATTTTCTCGTTGAACGGCAGGATTATTCGCTGGATCTCTTTTATAATAAAAAGAACAAGGTATCCCCGGATCAAGCCAAAACCATATTGCCTGTTATCCGGCAGTCATTGGCTGATCTGCCGCTTTGGACCCGCGAGGCGGTGCATGATTCGCTGATGGCTCTGGCTGCCGGACAGCAATTAAAAACCGGCCAGGTCATGTGGCCGCTGCGGATCGCTTTGTCCGGTCAGGAAATAACGCCGGGCGGAGCCATCGAAATCGCCGTCATTCTGGGACGCGAAGAATCCCTGGCTCGTCTGCAGCTGGCCATCGGCCGCCTGAACGAACAACAGTAACCCGCAGTCGGAAGGAGAACAATCCTATGTGCGCTGAATCAACGCCGGCCACGCCGGAAACAGAATCTATGCCAAACAATTTCATTCACGAGATGATCATCCAGGACCTCGCGCCGGGCGGACGCTGCGCCGGGCAAGCCGTCCATACGCGTTTTCCTCCGGAACCGAACGGCTATCTGCATATCGGCCACGCCAAGGCGATCGTCATCGATTTCGGCACGGCCGAAAAATTCGGCGGTTTATGCAATCTCCGGATGGACGACACCAATCCGAGCCGTGAAGATGTCGAGTATGTCGAATCCATTCAAGAAGACATCCGCTGGCTGGGGTATGACTGGGGCGACCGTTTTTTTTACGCCTCGGATTATTTCCCCCAGACCTATGAATATGCTTGCCGCCTGATTAAAAAAGGTCTGGCTTATGTTTGCGAACTGACCCCGGATCAAATCCGCGAAACCCGGGGTACCCTGACCACGCCGGCCACCCCGAGCCCTTTTCGCGACCGGCCGGCCGAAGAAAGCCTCGATTTGTTCCGGCGGATGAAAGACGGCGAATTTCCGGACGGGTCCATGACCCTGCGGGCTAAAATCGATTTAAACTCCGGTAATTTCAACATGCGCGATCCGGTTCTTTATCGGATCCTGCGCGCCAATCATCATCATACGGTCGCCGCCTGGTGTATTTACCCGATGTACGATTTTGCCCATCCGATCGAAGATGCCCTCGAAGGCATCACCCATTCGCTGTGTTCGCTTGAATTCGAGGATCACCGGCCCCTTTACGACTGGGTCATCGAGCATATCGACGCGCCGGCCAAACCCCGCCAGATCGAATTTGCCCGCCTGGGTATCAACCATACGGTCATGAGCAAGCGCAAGCTCCGCCTTCTGGTCGAAACCGGCCGGGTCTCAGGCTGGGACGATCCCCGCATGCCCACGCTGTGCGGCCTGCGCCGCCGCGGTTATACGCCGGCGTCGATCCGCTCTTTCATCGAACGCATCGGTGTTTCCAAAGTCAACAGCACGGTTGATTACGGCTTTCTGGAGCATTGCCTGCGTGAAGATCTGAACGCCAACGCCCCGCGGATCATGGGTGTCCTGGAACCGGTCCGCCTGATCCTGGACAACTATCCTGCCGGGCAGAGCGAACAGTTTGAAATCGAAAACAATCCCGAACAGCCGGAAACCGGAACCCGCACAGTCTCCTTTTCCCGCGAACTATGGATCGATGCCGGCGATTTTCAGGAACAGCCGGCCAAAGGCTACTTCCGCCTATATCCCGGCAATGAGGTCCGTTTGAAAACCGCTTATATCATCCGCTGCACCGGATGTATCCGCGACGCCGAAGGCCGGATTCTTGAGATTCACGCCGATTACGATCCGGCGTCGCGCGGCGGCAACGCGGCGGACGGGCGCAAGATCAAGGGAACGATCCACTGGGTTGACGCGCAAACGGCTATCGACGCTGAAGTGCGGTTATATGACAACCTGTTTGATATCGAAGATCCGGATGCGGCCGACTGCAATTATCTGGATCACCTGAACCCTGATTCACTGGTCACCATGACCGGCTGCAAAATGGAAGCTTCAGTCAGAGGGCTGACTGCTCCGGCAGCTTTTCAGTTCTTGCGCCATGGCTATTTCTGTCTGGATGCCATTGACAGCAAACCGGATGCTCTGGTTTTCAACCGCTCCGTCTCGCTGAAAGACAGTTACCGCGGCAAAGCCTGATCAGTATTACGAGGTAAATGGATATGCTGGACTTCACGTATTATAGCCCGACTCGTTTTATTTTCGGAACCGGCCGTGAAAAAGAAGCCGGCTGTCTGGCCAAAGATTGCGGCGCCAAACGCGTCCTGATTCATTACGGCGGCGGTTCGGCTGTCCGCAGCGGTCTGCTCGAGCGTGTCCGCCGGTCTCTGGAAACAGCCGGCCTTACCTGGGTGGAATTAGGCGGCGTCGTCCCGAATCCGCGCGACACATTGGTGTATCAAGGCATCGACATCTGCCGCCGCGAACAGATCGATCTGGTTTTAGCCGTCGGCGGCGGCAGCGTTCTGGACTCCGCCAAGGCCATTGCGCTCGGCGCTTGTTACGACGGTGATTTCTGGGATCTGTTCAGCCAGGCGGCCAAGCCGCAAAAGCGGCTGAGCCTGGGCACCATCATCACCCTGCCGGCAACCGGTTCCGAAGGTTCTAACAGCGCTGTGATCACACGTTCCGCGGAAAGTCTCAAACGCGGTCTGCGCAGCGACTTGAACCGGCCTGATTTTTCCATTATCAATCCGGAATTAACCTTCGGCCTGCCCGCCTGGCAGCTGGCTTGCGGCGCGGCCGATATTCTCTCCCATGTTTTTGAGCGTTATTTTACCCGCGTTCCCGAGGTAGCGTTGTCGGACCGGCTTTGTGAAGCGGTCATGTCGACCGTGCTGGAAGCCGCTCCCCAGGCGCTGGGCGACCCGCAGGCTTACGGGCCGCGCGCCGACCTGATGTGGGCTTCGACGATCGCCCATGTCGGGCTTCTGGGCATGGGACGGCAGGAAGATTGGAGTGTTCACGCTTTGGAGCATGAACTGAGCGGGCTGTACGACGTTGCCCACGGCGCCGGGCTGGCTGCTTTGTATCCGGCCTGGATGCAGTATGTCCTGCCGCATGATCCGAATCGTTTCGATCAATTGGCGACCCGTGTGCTGGGCGCCGAAAATGGCCCGGACGGTATAAAGCGTCTGGCTGCCGCCTTCCGTTCCTGGGGATTGCCGGTCAATCTGCGCGGACTGGGTGTCAAATACGACGATCTGCCGCGTCTGGCCAGCCGGGTCAAACGCAATCCGGACGGCAGCTGCGGTTTTTACTTGCCGCTTCAGGATGCCGACATCACGGCGATATACGAACTGGCCTACGACTGGAAAGAAAACTGATAAATTTTACAAAATGGAGATCCCTGCCCGGAGTAATTGTTCCCGGGCAGGGATCTTTTATGTCCTTACGCCGAAACGATAAACCGTGGTATGGCGATAGGGCTGTCCGGCATCAAAGACCGGGCTGGGGAACTGCGGATAACGCAGTGAATTCGGATAGAATTGCGTTTCCAGGCAGAATCCGTTGCGATAATCGTAACGGACGCCTTCTTTTCCGGTATTAGGCTTGAGGAAGTTTCCACTATAGAACTGAACGCCGGGCAAGGTTGTTTCCACAGTCATTGTCCGGCCGCTTTTGGGATCATAAACTTCGGCGCAGGGTTTGAGTTCATCCAGACGGCCGCGGATGATAAAGTTATGATCATAGCCCTGGCCGGCCGCGATCATCGGATCGGCGCTGTTGATATCGCGGCCGATTGGTTTGAATTGGCGGAAATCCAGCGCTGTTCCGGCTACATCGGCTATCTCGCCGGTCGGAATGCACTCGTTGTTGATCACGGTGAACCGGTCGGAATCCAGCTTGAGTTCATGTCTGAGAATGCTGCCGCTGCCCTGGCCGGACAGATTGAAATAAGAATGGTTGGTCAGGTTGATAACCGTCTTTTGGTCTGCCAGCGCTTCATAACGGATGATCAGCGCATGATCGGCTGTCAGGGTATAAAAAACCTGAACGTCCAGGTTGCCCGGATAACCTTCTTCACCGTCCGCGCTGCGATAATAAAAACAAACCGAAGGGCCATTTGCCGACTCAAAGGCATCGGTCAGCCACACGGCTTTATCGAAACCCTTCAAGCCGCCATGCAGGTGGTTGCGGCCGTCATTGCGGGCCAGTTGATAATGCCGGCCGTCCAGGTCGAAACACGCGTCTTCGATCCGGTTGCCGTGACGGCCGATCAAAGCGCCGAAATAGGCGTTGTTCGGACCTTCATATCCGGCAAGATCATCATAGCCGAGAACGATGTCCTGCAGCTGGCCAGTCCGGTCCGGCATCAACAAGCGCTGTAAAATGCCGCCATAGGAAAGTAAGGTACAAAAAGTCCCGTCTCCCTGGCCTAATGTTATGCTTTGCACAGGCCGGCCATCTTGTGTTTTTCCAAAATCGCGAATGGTAATGCTCATGGTCTTTTCACCTCAGCCCTAAGAATTCCGGACAGCACCGGTTCATCACTTTATCCATCAAACAGCTAGCAGACCGGAATGTCAAGTAGCGGATTCAAATGCCGGTATTAGCATTGTCCGGATCTTGATTACTGTAAAGCCGGACCGGAATCCCCAGATCAATCAAGTGTTTACAAAACAGCCGTTCGATCAAAGGTTCGCTGACCCGCCGCGTAAAAGTCAGTATGAGGTCGCCGTCATAACTCAAAACGGCGCCGTTGATCCAGTTGGACAAGGACGGGCCCATCATGACCTCAAAATCCGAAACATAAGGCCGCATCGGCGCCGGCAGCTGGATCTGGCCTACATTGGTCATCGTGCTGGTGATCCGGCTGTCTCCGTAAAACAAATAAGCCAGCTTGAGGATCCGGTTTTTTATGAAAAGCGGAATCAGGCGCGCCGCCAGCAAACGTTCATTGTAAATATTGGTATACATTTGGGCATTCAAGTATTTTTCATTCGTATTGATCTGCATATAGTGATGAACCTCATTAAGGATCTCCTCAAATGAAAACAGACCAAATGCCTGATTGATCGTCGGGCTGACCCGTAAAAAGAAATTGCGCAGCGTTTTGCTGGGATAGAAACGACGCATGTTGACCGGCACCGCGATAACAACCGGCTTGGTATGACGCCGCTCCTCCGCCCGCTGCAGCTGACAGAAGGCGTCCATGTACAATGCAACCAACAGATCATTTAAAGTGACATGATACTCAGAAGCCAGCTTTTTCATGGCTTCAAGGGGCATGCGTGCCGTTATGACGTTGATTCGCCCCATCGGCTCCGCCGTACCGCCCAAATGATACGCCCTCGGCTGGCGCCGGCTGCGTTGACTGGTCGGACGGGCATATTTCAGATAACTGTCTTCCATCTCTTCGGCCGCAACAGATTCCGTTATATTGAGAATGCCGTCCGTACAGGGGATTTCCAGGTTTAACAACAAGGTAAGATAGCGAGCTGCCAGCGTTTTTAAAAAGGCCATTCCTCCGGTGCCGTCAGTCAGCGAATGAAAAACTTCGACGGAAACGCGCTGGTTATAATAAAGAACCCGGAAGAGGAAGCCCTGGTTGTTCTTCCGGTAAAGCCGCCGGCAGGGATAGCGGGTGTCCGGATAGATCTCCGGTTTAGCCGGATTGGGTTCCAGATAGTACCAGAATAATCCCGGCTTCAATTTCATGGAAAAATGAGGAAACCGCGGCAAAATATCCCATAATGCCTGCTGCAGGATCTGCGGATTCACGGGTTCCCGAAAACGAATAGACAGGCGGAAAACCGCCGAAACCTTGCCGGTTTTAATCGCTGGGAATATTTTTCCCGAATTGTCCAGTGGATACCAGGTCTGAGTCTGTCCACGGTGCTTGTTCAACAGAGACGGATCATGACTCATCAGGACGCCCTCTTTCCGAAATAGTGCCAGTTTCCTCTGCGGCTCCGGCAAACTGGCTGCGCAGAAGAGCGGCATAGCGGCCGTTTTTTTGCAGCAATTGCCGGTGGGTGCCTTGCTCAACAATTTGCCCGTGATCCATCACCAGGATTATATCGGCTTCACGAATCGTTGACAGACGATGAGCGATAATGAAACTGGTTCTTCCTTGCTGTAATTTTTTCATAGCTTGTTGAATCCGGATTTCTGTTCCGGTATCCACATTGGATGTCGCTTCATCAAGGACAAGCAAAGGCGGCGCGCATAAAAAAGCGCGCGCTATCGTTAATAGCTGCTGCTGGCCTTGCGATAAATGGCTGCTGTCGGGACCGATCACCGTGTCATAACCCTGGGGCAGTCTTCGGATAAAACTATGGGCGCTGGCCGCGCGGGCTGCTGCTTCCACAGCTTCGCGACCGGCGTCCGGCCGTCCGAAGGCGATGTTCTCATGGACGGTGCCGGTGAAGAGCCAGGATTCCTGCAGAACCATGCCGAACGAACGGCGAAGGCTGTCCCGGTTGACTTGGCTGATGTCCTGACCATCGATTAAAATCCGTCCCCGGCTGACCGGATAAAAGCGTAAAAGCAAATTAACCAAAGTCGTCTTTCCGGCGCCGGTCGGACCGACAATCGCGACCATCTGGCCGGCTTTAATCTGCAGATTGAGTTTTTCAATCAGCGGCCGCTGGATATGATAAGAAAAAGACACGTCCTGGAAAACAACTTCGCCGGTTTGGATCACAAGATCAGGACGTTTTTCGTCATCCGGATCTTCGATTTCCAGATCGGCTAATTCAAAAACGCGCCGGGCTGAAGCGATCGCGGACTGCAGCTGGGTCGCCATGCCGGTCACCTCATTGATAGGTTTGGCAAATTGCGTGGCATAAGCCAGAAAACTGGCAATGCTGCCGACGGTCAGGCGGCCGCCGATCGCCAGGATACTCGCTAATATGGCAACCGAGAGATAAGCGATATGATTGATCAGCCGGGTAGTCGGATTGGTCAGCGATGAATAAAACTGAGCTTTTTGACCGCTGACATACAGGCGGTTATTGAGTTCGGCATAACGCTGCATAACCTGCTCCTGATATCCGAAAGCCCGGACAAGCGGCAGGCCGCCGATCATTTCTTCGGCCAAGCCGCTGAGTTCGCCGGCCGTCTCCGATTGTTCGCGGAATTTCTGCCGCGCATTGCGGGAAATGGCGCCGGCCAGTTTAAAGGATGCCGGTGTCAACGCCAGAATAATCAAAGTAATCCAGGGATTGAGCATTAACATGAAAATCAGAGATCCAACCAGAGTCACCAAACCGGAAAAAGCCTGCGACAAACCGGTGAGCAGGCCGTCGGCCAAAGCGTCGAGATCCTGGGTCAGCCGGCTGACCCAATCGCCGTGGCTGTGATGATCCAGGTCCTTGAGCGGCAGCTGGGTAATCCGGTCAAAACAAGTATACCGCAGACTGCGGATGACCTGGCTGGACAGAATCGTTGTTAATACGCCCATCAGCCACTGAAAGAGGCTGGCTGCCGTATAAAGGGCCAGTAAAACAAGCGCATAACGGCTTAACGGCTGCCATAAGATCTGTCCGGGGCCGGCCATCTGGTCGATCGCCCGGCCGATCAGCCAGGGACCCATCAACATCGCTCCGTTAGCCAGGAGCGCCAGGAGAATAATCGAGCTCAGGAGAATCCAGTGACGGCCCATCAGCTTGAGCAGCCGCAGAAAAACAGGATCCGGCCGGCGAAAGATCATCTTGCTTCGCTTAAACATAGCCGGCCTGCTTTCCGTCGCCCGGAATGCCGGCCGCGGCAGGAACAGCTGCCGGTTCTTCGCCGCTGCCGGTCTGCGACCGGTATAACTCCTGATAAGTCTCGTTCTCCAGCAAGAGCTGATGATGATTTCCCAGGCCGACCGGCCGGCCGTCGTCAAGAACAAGGATTTGTTCAGCTTCCCTGACGGCGGCAATCCGTTGTGAGATCAGAAGGCAGGTCAATCCTGCAAATGCAGGGCTATCTGCCAGGGCACGACGAAAAGCCGCGTCCGTTTCATAATCAAGCGCGCTTGTGCTGTCATCAAGAATCAGCAAAACCGGCCGCCGCAGTAAAGCCCGGGCCAGGGTCAGCCGCTGCCGTTGTCCGCCGGAGAAATTTCGGCCGCCCCGTTCAACCTGCGTCTGCAACCCGAGATCCTGCCGGCGGATGAACCCGGAAGCCTGGGCGATATCCAATGCCTGCCACATTTCCGCTTCTGTGGCATCCGGTTTGGCCATCCGTAAATTATCGGCAACCGTACCGCTGAAAAGCAGGGCCTGCTGCGGCACAATGGACAGCAAATCCCTGAGCGCGGCTTCGGGATATTCGCGAATATCCCGGCCGGCCAGATAAACTGCGCCGGAATCGATCGGCCATGTCCGGTATAAAAGCCAGGCTAAAGTTGATTTGCCCGATCCGGTCGGACCGATAATGCCCAATGTACTGCCCCGTTTTACTGTAAGGCTGAAATCGCGGAACAAATAATCCTGAGCCTCCGGATAACGGAAGGAGACCCGGTCAAAAACCAGCAAAGGTTCACCCGGCAGAACAACCGCCGGACAGCCTGTTTCATTTCCGGCCGGCTGCTCAGTCGCGTCAAAGACTTCCTCAACGCGCAGAGCTGCGGCATAAGCGCGCGTATAAAGTAAAACCAGATTAGCCAGAACAATCAGCGCCAGGAGAATCTGTCCCAGATAATTGGTAAAAGCGATGATCTGCCCGCGGGTTACGGCGCCTGTATCGACCCGTGAGCCGCCAAGCCAGATCACGGCTACAACGGCGGCATTCAAGATCAGTTGAGTAGCCGGATTCAACAGATTGGCCACCTTGCCGACTCGGATCATCGTCTGTGCCAGATCGTCATTAGCCGCAGAGAAGCGGCTTGATTCTTTTTGCCTTTGAGCAAATGCCCGTACAACGCGAACGCCGGCCAAATGTTCAAGCAGCATTCGGGTCAGACGATCGCCCTTGTTCTGAATCTGGCGATACAAGGGAATGGCGCGAAACATAACGCCATACAGGATCAAGGTAAAAAGCGGCAAAACCAACAGAAAAACCAGCGAAAGCTGCCGATCAATCGACAAGGCCATGACCAGGCCGCCAATACTGAGGAAAGGCGCCCGTACGACCAGCCGGATCAGCATGGCAACAGCCTGCTGCAATAAATTGATATCTCCGCCGAGGCGATTGACCAGAGAGGATGTGCCGAAACGGTCCAATTCAACCATCGGCAGGCGATTGATTTTGGCAAAGAGAGCATTGCGGACAGCCGTGCCGTAGCCTTGTGAGGCATAAGACGCCGTATACTGGCAAACCAGGGCGCAGCCCAGACCGGCAACGGCCAGAACCAAACATAAAATGCCGTAATTCCAGACCAAACCGACATCATGGCCGGCAACGCCGAGATCGACCATCCGGGCAACCAGCAGCGGCAGATAGAGCTCCAGAACGGCTTCAGCTAATTTGAAAACCGGACCGACCACCAGATGCCGCCGATAAGGACGCAGATAAGACAATACCTTACGCATGGCTGCCACCAGCTTTTTCGTCAGGCTGCCGCCTGGCCGCAAACCCGCAGCGGATAGCCTGCCGCGGGCAAACGGCCGCGCAAGCGCCGCAGCGGATGCACTCGGGGCTGTCGGCATCCCGCGTGACCGGCAGCGATACCGGACAGCGCCGGCTGCAAAGGCCGCATTCATCGCAGCGATCCCGATCAACAACAACCCGGTAAAGGCTGATCCGGTTAAACAGGCCATACAGGGCGCCCAACGGGCACACATAACGGCAAAAAGGCCGGAAAAGGAAAACCGATCCGGCAAGAAAACCAACCAGGACAATCATTTTCCAGCTGAAGAGCCAGCCGATCAGCGGACGCCATTCGGAATTGGCCAGGATCAGAGGAATGCCGGCCATCAACGTTCCGGATGGGCATATGTAGCTGCAAAACGCCGGAATGCCATATCCTTGGATATAGAGGCCGCCGATCGGTATCAGGATAACAAAGACGGCCAGAACGCCATATTTAATCCGCAAAAGGCCTTTCTGCAGGCGCAAAGCCGGATCAGGCCTGAATTTACGGCCGGGGATCAGATGCAGTACCTCCTGTACCAGGCCAAACGGACAAAGCCAGCCGCAGATGAAACGGCCCAAAATACCGCCCAGCAAGATCAGGAAGCCCAAAACATAAAAAGGGATGCGCATCAAAGGATCGGCCAAACCGTTCTGCAGCGATCCCAGAGGACATGCGCCCAAAGCGCCCGGGCAGGAATAACAATTCAGACCCGGCAAGCACAGACGTTTGAGCGGCCCCTGGTAAAGCGTGCCTTCCGCAAAGCCTGGCAAATTGGCATTGCCCAGCAATAACGCCAAAGTCTGCACGGCTTTCCGCCTGATTATTTGTCCGCTCAACCTACCCAATGCCTATGCACCCCAGACAAATCTGGACCGCTCTTTGCCAAACAAACAGGGTTTCATTCCGCCATAATCCGATGGCCAACAGCAAGACGCCGGCAGAAAGCCAAATAAACCGACGGCGATTCATGAATCGTGTCCGGCTTGATCTTCCGGTTCCGCAGCGACCGGCGCCGTTTTTTCGGAATCGGCAGATAATTCAAAAAGGCCTGGAATACCAGGAAAATCAGGGACTGAGCAATGGAATCGCCTGATGAAGAAATAAAAAATAACAAAAGCTAAAACCGCGAGAACCAATCCGACAACCAAAATCCAGCCAGGCCTGGTCGCCTGTGTCCAGTTATACAGATAATCATTTAAACCCGCAGAAAATGAAAATCCCTGCAGAATCCGCAATTGAGCGCATAACAACATGGAAAGGCCGCAAAGCAAAGAATAAAATACATATAGCACGGGCGATATCAACAAAATCAGATACTCAACCGGCTCAGTTATGCCGCCCCAAAGGGACGCCATGGCCGCAGCGGCAAGAAACAGGTACAGCCGGTTTTTCTTTTCCTTTCGTCCGGCTGACCAGATACTTGCGGCAACGGCCGGAATCACCATCAGCATCACCGGAAAAAAGCCGGCCGTTATCCGCCCGGCCGTTGGATCGCCGGCAAGGAAACGAGCTAAATCACCTTCGACCAGCAACCCGTTTTGGGTTGTATATTGGCCATATTGAAACCAAAGCGTTTGATTCATGCCGCGGTGCAAGCCCAAAGGCATAAGCAGGCGATTGAGAAAACCGTAAATGAAAAGGCCTCCGGCGCCGCCGTCCGGAATCCAGCCGGCCAGCCGCAGGAGCAAGGTTTGCAGCCCATACCAGACAAAGCCGCCTATAAATCCGATAACCAGGGCAATCAAGACAGACAACGCCGGCGCCAGATACGGATTCATCAGGAAACGCCGCCATCCGGTTATCGTCCGGCGGGAACCGATTTGACAGATACCGGCTGCCAGAAATCCGACTGCCAGGCTGGTTAATAAACCGAAATTAAATGAGATCTGCCAGTTCTTCCCCGCCGCCAGCCATTCAACGACCGTAATGCCGGTCCGATTGACAGCCAGATAAGCCGCCGCGGCAGAAAAAGCCGCCAAAACAGGTTTTTCGGCCGCCAGGCCGGCAGCAATGGCGATTGCCGCCAATAACGGAAATTGTTCCAGCAAAACAGTGCCGACCTGAACCCATACAGATGCGAAAGGCCATGACCAGCGGCCGAGGCTATCGCCTAAAGCTAAAAAAAGCCCGGCTAAAGGTAAGACGCTGACCGGCAAAAGCAGAAACAGCCGCAAGCGGTCTGTCATTTCCGCCGTCCGGCTATGAAGCCTGCTCATCGGCAGCTTGGCTGAAAAACCGATGGGTAATCGCATTGTCACTTTTCCATCGCCCCATTCATCGCAGATCTTATCAGCCGTTACCGGCAAAGCCGGCATCCTGCCATTTTAAAAGGGCTGTCCGGCTTTTATCATTCTGACACACGCAGGAATCAGATGCAAGTAACCGGAGCGGCAGCCGTGATTGCCGCTTTGGCATCTAAAGCCAGACAAGTCCGCAGAATGGCACAAGCCACCGTTGTCGAAAACCGGACCGCCATCCAGATATCACGTTCAAAACCGCCGGACCGCGCCGCATATTGCTTTTGCCCATCCACCAGAAGCTGCTGGAATTGATCCGGCAGCATAAAACGCTGCAAGAAAGGAATCTTGCTGATCTGGTCAAAATAAGCCCGTTTCGTAACGACCGCCTGATCCATCGCTTTTTCATACCGATAATGCTCTCGCGGGCTGCCCATTTTGCCATCTGCATGGACTTGGCAGAAAAAATCACACAAATAATGAGTTATACGGCCCAGACGCAGGATAAAACGCCGATCCGGCATTTCATGGGCCGCGAATCGCTTTTGCATCAGTTCATCGATCTGCTTTTTGATATAGTTCAAGGAATAAGACGCAAAATGGGGATGTACCACCGTATAATGCGTATAATCAGGCAGGATATTCGCCAGCTTAAAGCACGGCAGCGAAAAGGTTACCGGCAGTGTCTCCGTTAAATTTTGGTAGATTTTTTCTGCCAGATATAAGTGTGTTTTGATTTCCATGATCCATCATCTCCTCATCTACCTGTCCATTTTGCTTGTATGTTTTACAATCATTTGCCGCAAATCGCTCTGGTATGCGTCGGAATAACCGCTGATTCTTTCAACCATTATGCCGCCGTCTATCACGACAAACAAAGGAATAGCCTGAGCCTGATATTTCTGGGCTAAATCGGCGGCGCGGTCGACATTGACTTTCAAAACATATGCCTGGCCGTTATAATCGAGCGCCAGCTGTTCGACAAAAGGCGCCGCCAAGCGGCACGGGCCGCACCAATCAGCATAAAAATCGACAAAGACAGGCCGATCGGCCGTTTGAACAAATACATTAAAGTCTTCAACAGATACCGGTTTCACTGCTCCGTTTTCAATAGATAAGCAATAAACGGCCATATCAGACTCCCGCGAGGCCGCGTTCGTGTTTTTCGTACCGGATTCCCGCGCTTTTCCGGCGATGATCCAAATGCCGCCGATTATAAAGACGATTAAAACCGCGGCTATCCCGTAATAGATTATTTTCCGGCGCATTGACAACTCCTGTCCCGTCCTTGCCGCTAATACCGGTTCAGGACTTAATATTTCCGTTTAATTTTCTTCGACGTCGTTTTCTCAAACTCTGTATCGCGCAGGGTAAATTGCCGGATGTATTTATATGGAACCAGCGAATGGTTGACCTTGCGGATCTCTTCGCCGATCCGCTGCCGGACCGGATCCGATGTTAAAACCGACGTTCCGAATAGTTCCTGCACACGCTCGGCATTGGGATAGATCTCCGCGCCGACCAAGGTTTCTCCATCTGCGTCGACCGTTCCGAATACCAGACATTCCTGGATCAAATCACTGTGATACAGCAATGATTCGATTTCCTCCGGAAAAATATTCTTGCCGTTTTTGGTGACAATGACATTCTTTTTTCTTCCGGTTATGATCACAAAACCATTTGGATCGATATAGCCCAAATCGCCGGTATGGAAGAAACCGTCCGCATCTAAGGCTTCCTGCGTCGCTTCTTCGTTTTCATAATATCCGATCATGACGTTAGCGCCGCGGCCGACGATTTCGCCGATGCCGTTTTCATCACGATCAATGATTTTCATTTCAACACCGGGCATAGCCAGGCCGGCCGCGCGGTTATTGAAGTAAACATCACGATTCAGGGCCAGAATCGGCGCACACTCAGTCAGGCCATATCCCTGGATGCAAGGGATACCCAGATCCTGCATGCCCTTGAGAATAGCCGGATCGATCGAGGCGCCGCCGGCGATCAACAAGCGCAGATGGCCGCCGAAATTGTCATGCACTCGAGCAAAAAGCGACCGCCTCTTGTCGACGCCGATCCTGCGCAGCAAGCCGCTTATCCGCAAACCGAGCCGGAATTTTCTAGCCAGTTTCGGATCGGATGTCGCCGATTTGATAATCCTCTTGTAAAAAAGTTCCATCATCAGCGGCACCACCAGCATGATCGTCACTTTTGATTCCTGCATATTTTTGGTAATATAACGCAAGCCTTCACAAAGCGCGATCGTACAGCCCCGGTACAAAGGGCAGAGAAAGCCGCAGGTGCATTCATAAGTATGATGAAGCGGCAGAACGGACAGAAACACATCGCCTTCGCCAATATAGACCATCTGGCACATGGCTATCAGGTTAATGCAGATATTGCGGTGCGAAAGCATCACAGCCTTCGATTTGGCGGTTGTCCCCGATGTAAACAAGAGAATGCTCATGCACTCGGAATCGATCGGCGCTTCAATAAAAGACCGGTCGCCGGCAGCCAGAGCTGCCCGGCCTTCTTCAAGCCAAGTCCAGAAAAACGAATCTTTACCTTCCTCCAGCTGATCCATGCAGATAAAATGGCGAACATTGGGAATCTCCGGCCGTATGGCGTCAAGGTCTTTTTTCTTGCCGCCGGAATAAATAAGCACTGTTGCTTTGGATCGATTGAGCAGACTGGCAATTTCCGCCTGAGGCAGTTCTTTGTCCAGCGGTATAACCAATCCGGCGCCGTTGACCGTCGCCATATATGAAACATACCATTCATAACGGGTCTCCGCTAGAATCGCCACCCGGATGTCGGCCGGAGCAAGCCGTTTCAGACGGGTGCCAAAAGCATCGACATCCTGATCATATTGCTTATAGCTGACCGGTAAATAAGGCTGGCTTTTTTCCGCGGCTTTTTTCCTGTCAGCCGCCGCGCCGGCGGCTTGCTTCTCCGTTCGGATTCCCGGCGCGGCGTCTTCAGAACCTTCTTGCCGGACAATCACTTTTTCATCTTTGATCAGGAAGGCCGGCTTGTCGCTATATAAGCGGGCGCTTTGCTTGATCATATCCCGTAAATCGTGCACGGTCCGTACGTTATAGAGCGGCGCTTTATTCATACCTAAACCCCTTGCTTTTTCCTGATCAGATCCTTTTTGTTATACTCTGCTGATCTTCATGTCTGTCACGGAAAGATTGATATACCATGATTATAGCTGATTCAGCCGCCGCAAGGAAATAGTTCTGTTGGATCGGATAACGGATCCTATTCCCATCGTCATCCCGGCATCGTTTATGCCATCGAAAAATCATGCTAAAAAAAAATAAAAACGTTGACGAACGACTCGCCAAACGTTATACTAAAATTTACGTCTACTGTTTAATAAAGCTACAATTTTTATCAGTGTAGCACATAATTTAGAGGTTGTCAATAGGGTGCGCATGAAAATCATATCATGCCGGGGAGGCTATCATGGATAACAATTTTCTGACGCTGTTTCGCACCGGTTTGCTGACGGAATCAACCGGGCTGGATCAGATTTTGCAGACAAATGAACAGTCCGCTCAGCACGGCCTTCGTATAACCCCAAGCGACGCGGCCGAACTGGCTGAAACCCGGCGAACCGTCTTGAAAGACCTGGACCGGATCGAATTCGGCGGCGCGACGATTGTCCGGCTGATTGAGGCTTTTTGTGATTCGGCCTACATCAATCAAGACGAATATGCCGAAGTCCTTCAAGAATTACTGACCCTTTTCTATACTTATAAAAATGAAACTCTGGATCAAATTCCCGATGATTTGTTGATCTCATTGATGAGAACTTATTTTGAAGAACGCTGTCATGGATCGCTGGAATTACTGGCCGGCCGCGAACTAGACCGCATGGCCCGCAACATCCGATTTGGACGCCATTATGATGACGACGGCGAAGATATGACTGTCACAGAAGATGAGGAAAACGAAAATGATAATTGCTAAAGATAACCTGCCGGCCAAAGCTCATACCCTTCTGCGCGCACAGCTTGACGAACGGCAATACACCTTGTCCTTGATTCAGGAAGCCTCGCGGAACGGTTTGCTGGGGCCAGATGATCTGGAGCGGATCCAGATCGAGCTGATGTCGGCCATGAATACAATCGTTCAGGAATATACCCGCGGGCAGAGCTATTCCGTCCGTACCAGCGACGCCCAGAAACTGCTCGGTTCAATTTTGTATGGCCTTGATCTGTATTTTAAAAGTCAAGCCTCTCCGGATGACGCGGCGGCCATTCTTGCCGGCAGCCGTTCGGCCGACCTGATACAGGCAAGCCGCCAGGCGGTCGGCGGACAGATCGCCCGCTGCCGGATGCTCCTGCGTTTAGCCGACGGCACGCGGCTTCCGGTTATCCTAAAAGCTTACCATCATCTTTTCAACCATGGATTCCCGGAATTTCTCGCCCATTATGATGACCGCTTTGACGTTCAGCTTACGCAGCTGGATATTGATTACCCATTATTATCCGACGACATGAGTCAGACCGGTATCATTTACGCAGTTCATTACCTTGAGCACTTATTGTTGGAACAGGCATTCTGTGCCGTTTACGATCCGGACGCAATCGACCGCCTATTGATGATTTACGGCCGTAAATATGGCATCCCTGGTCAGGATCTGCTTATCAATCTTGCAGAATTATTATTGAAACAATCCCTGGCTTCTCTTTTGCTGGGCCGCCCGGCCACCGATATCGATATCAATGAAAAAGTATGCCTATGGCTGGAAAAGAACCTGCAGGATTTGCCGGACGCCCAGGCTGAACAGCGGCTGGCTGCCGCGCGTGAAAAACTCCTGCCGCCGGATCAGCCGGACGTGGCGGATTATCTGCGCCCCTTTGCTGAATTATACAGCCGCCAGTTGTTGGCGGCTGCCCGTCAGAACAATCTGACCGCTTTTCTGGCAGTCAAACCCAGCCAAACCCGGACTGTAAATAATCCGGTTAAAGCCGGCCGCCGGCTCAGTGACAGCGCCTTGCGCTCATTGATCGATCGGCTTGCCGATTTACCGGATGTTGATCAGCGAATCGACCAGGTGCTGGCTTCGGTCCATCATGCCGACGATTTGATTGAACTTCTCAATATCCCATACTTCTGGGATCAGGAATACCAGAACTTGTTCATCCGGTTAGGCGATTATGAACTGGCGGTACTGGCAAAAGTCTGCTTTGACTGCTCTCCGGCTTATATCGATCTCGATAACGACGGCGGTAAATCGCCGGTCTGCTGGCAGAACCAGGATGACGACGGTCCCGACTGGCAGCAGCCGATGAAAGAATACCTGGAATCTCTGGCCATAGACCGCCAAGTAACAATACGGCGTCTGGCAGCCGATGAATAAGGCAGCCGCACTTACTCCTTATTATGGCTTACGCGGCCGAACATCAATATATGATCTGGCATCAATAATTTTTTTGATTATCTTTATATAATATTTATATGTAGCCTTAAGGAAATAACACCGTCTTTATAGAGGAGTTGATAAGATTAGCAGATAGTAGTTGTATTCTATCCGGGAGGCATCATGATGTTTGCCAGTAAAGAAGTATCAGGAATCATCATAGCCGGCGGCGGCCGCACAGGTTGCTGCCTGGCGGAACAATTAAATATAGCTGATGAAAATGTCACCGTCATTGATATCAATCGTGAATCGTTCAATAAGTTTATGCCGGAATTTTCCGGATCAACAATTGAAGGAGATGCAAGCAACATCGATGTTCTGCGGCAGGCCGGAATCAGCCATGCCAGAGCTGTGATTTCTGCGACGAATAACGATAATGTTAACCTGATGATCGCTCAAATAGCCCGGGAAATATACGAAGTACCCATAGTCATAGCGATGGTTAACGATTCTAGTCTATTGTCTGTAAAAGAAAGATTCGATTTTTTGATTTTGTGTCCCCATTGGGTTATGACACAAGAAGTCATCAAAGATCTGGAAAAGAAAGAAGGATGATCTTGTGAATATTCTCGTCATTGGTAACGATTTACGAACCCAACTCCTGACTAAATCATTACTCAATGCAAAACATCATGTTACATTAGTCAGCAATAGCCTGTCTTTTTGTACTTTGATTGCCAATCAGACTGATCAGACAACCGTTTTAGGCGATGCCAGCCAGCCGTATACACTGGCCTCAGCCGGCGCAGATCATTGCGATCTTTTAATTGCGATGTCTGAAAAGGACGCAGATAATCTGGTTATTTGTGATTTAGCTAAAAAGAAATTTGGTGTGCCGCGGACAATCGCAACGGTTGAAAATCCGATAAATTGCACCGTTTTTCAACGACTTGGCGTCGATTCGGTTATCTGTGCTGCTGAAGCCTGTTCACATTCGGTTGAAAATGCAATTACAGCCATCCATTGATCTGGCCGCTTTCAGCTTATACCTGTGGAACAAGCAAGCGAACAAGCGTACAATCAAATAAGCAGGAGGTACGCTGTTTGAAGAAAATCAACTTGAAATCAGAGCCGAGACATATAATTTATTTGGCTTTTATGCTATTGATGCTGGCTGTAACAACAATCATCTGCCGGCTTCTTTTTCATCTGATTTTAAACGACTCCATCGTTATTATGCTTTATTTATTGTCGGTTTTTCTAATTTCACGTTTTACTGCAGGATATTGGTATGGCGCCGTCAGCGCCTTGCTTGCCGTTATTTTATTTAATTTTTTCTTTACGGAACCATACTTCAGCTTTAATGCTTATGACCCTAAATATCCGCTTATTTTCGCCATCATGCTCATTGTATCGATCATAACAAGCGCCACAACAGTTCGGATTCGGTATGCTGCTGAAGAAAAAATCCGGCAGGCGAATATTCAGGAGAAAAGCCGGCAGATCATTGAAAACGAGAAACTTCGGGGAACGATCTTACGTTCTATATCCCATGATCTTCGTACGCCGCTGACCAGTATTACCGGTTCGATCAGTATGCTTCTGGATACGGAGGGCACTTTATCCTCTGAGGACCGAAAAAAATTGTTAGAGGATGTTTATCATGAATCGGTATGGCTCAATCGCTTTGTGGAAAATCTGTTAAGCCTGACCAGAATTGATGATAATCTGATGAAATTGAAAATCTGTCCAGAATTGATTGAAGAGATCGTCGGTGAAACGCTGGTTATCATTCGCAGACGATTAGGAAAACGTTCTATCAAAGTCAATACGCCTGCCGATCCGGTCGCCGTCTGGATGGATTCTGCGTTGATCGAACAAGTTTTGATTAATTTATTAGATAATGCAATCGCCCATACCAAAGAAAATGGTGAGATTACCATTACAGTCATCTGTGATCAGGATCAGGCCAAATTCAGTGTCTGGAATAATGGCCCAAACATTCCGCCTGATGTTCTGGATCGAATTTTTGAACGGTACTTTGTCGGAAACGAAGAACGATATGATTCAAGACGCGGCATGGGGCTTGGCTTGTCCATCTGCCAATCGATCATCCGCGCTCATCAAGGCGTTCTGGTTGCCGAGAACCACCCGGATGGCGGCGCGGTTTTTACTTTTACCATTCCGATCAATGGAGGGCCGATAAAGAAATGAATAATAAAACACTCGTGCTGATTATTGAAGACGATGCCCCGATCGAAAATTTCATCGCGACCGCGATGAATTCTCAGGGATACAAAACGCTGACAGCCCGGACCGGTGAAAATGGCATATCCTTAGCTGCTTGTTGGAATCCGGATATCATTCTCCTTGATCTTGGACTGCCGGATATCGATGGAATGAATGTGATCGGCCGCATTCGCGCGCTCTCTGATTCACCGATTATCGTTGTTTCTGCCCGCCATCTCGATCATGAAAAAGTCGACGCTCTCGATAGCGGCGCCGACGATTATGTCAGCAAACCTTTTAGCGTTCCTGAATTACTGGCGCGGATCCGCGTTGCCTTGCGTCATCATGAAAAAGGTAATGATGAGGAGGATGAAGCAAGCCTTTATCAAAATCGGGATTTAACGATTGATTATGTACGGCGTATCGTTACTGTACGTGACGAAATCGTTCACCTGACTCCGATTGAATATGATATTCTCTGCCAAATGGCCATACATGCCGGACGTGTTTTGACACATAAACAGATATTGCAGAAAATCCGCGGCAATTACCAGCTGGAATCAGATTCACAAACGCTACGCGTCTTTGTGTCTAATCTCCGCCGTAAAATTGAATTAAATCCCGCCGATCCGGAGTATATCCAAACTGAAGTTGGCGTAGGTTATCGCCTGGCGACAAACATTTGATTTAGTTCCTCTGCAGGAAACGATGTTTCATGAGCATGATCAGGCCATAAACGGCTAGTATAAAAAAGCCGGCGGCGATAATCAACCGGGTTATATTCAGCTTTTGCGGAATATAATAACCTTTACTGACGATTTCAATCGAATGGGCATGTATGTCCAAATCGCCGCCATGCTCCGAACAGGCGCGGTTAAACCGGCCGATAATTTTCACTTCGTCGCCCTGTATTCCGTAACGGCCTGCCAGACCGATTAAAGACCGCTGTTCGGCGGTGATCCAGATCCCGACGGCCGTACCGTTGTTTAATACATTGATCCAATAATGATCTTGCCGAGGCATGATATCGCCGATCACTTCACCTTGACAGGAAACATCCTGACCATTTAACGCTTTTGCTTGTTCAATCAGGCTGGCGCCATCAAGAGCCGGCATCGTATCGGCCAGAGGTTGATCAACAGATATTACTGCGATTAAAATAACAATAATCAGGATCGCCCTGTACCTATATGCGGTTTTAATTTTCATTTTTTCCATATCTTCTTCACCTGAGTTGTTATATAGCCTATTAAAGCCAGTATCGACATGAATTCAAGTCTGGCCAGCCACATGGTTATAATATAATTCAATTTGAGGCCAACAGGCATAGAAGCTTGTGTTATGCCGATGCTCAAACCCACATTACCGCTGACTGAGGCTGCTTCAAAAGCCGAATCAATAAGGGGATATCCATAAAGCAAGCCGGTCACAGTCGTCAAGGTAAAGGTGATCATGTAGGCAAGGACAATCAACATGGCACTATGTACCGTATTGTCATCCAGCGAAATGTCTCGAATATGGTGAATCCGCCGTGTCACGACAACAGATTCCGGCTGTCCCAGCCGGCGGATATCATGACGAAAAGCACTCCAGATGATGCCGATCCGCAAACCTTTGAAGCCGCCGGCTGTCGAACAGGCGCTGCCGCCGATCATCATGGCGATGATCATGGCCAGCAAAGCCAGATCGCCCCACTCAAGACGGAATTGCCGCGCATAAATCGTCATCGTACCGGTTGTCGTATGACCGGAAATTAATTGGTAAAAAACTTTTCGGAAAACAGAAAAAACATCCGAATAAATATTTTGACGAATCAGGCCGATCGTCGTCAATAAAGTCAGAACGGTGACCGTAATCGTCATAGACATGGTTTCGATGTTTTTATAGAGTTCATTTCGTTTGCCGGTAATGACGGCATAATGAAGGGCAAAATTGAAAGAACCAATGATAAAGAAAACCATCGTGCCCATTTCAAACCAGATACTGTGATAATAAAGGATATTTTGGGACATCGGCGCAAATCCGCCCGTACTCCAGCTGGACATGAAGAGCCACATGCCATGCAGGAAAGCACGGTCAGGAAGTAGTCCTTCAATCATGCCTATAACCGTTAAAACGATGGTTCCTAACAGAAGATAGATCAAGCTGATGCCCCAGATATACCTGGCCGTTGTAACGACATTAGGCATCAGGCGTTCATCTTTACCTTCTCCAACATACATTTTGTAAGCGCCATTTGTACCTTTGACCAGGAAAGTCAGAGCCAAAACGACCATCCCCTGGCCGCCGACAAAAGTCAGCAGATGCCGCCACATGTTGATTCCGTTTGATGTATGATCCATGTTTTGAATCAAAACCACACCGGTTGTCGTAAATCCGCTCATGACGTCAAAACAAGCATCCAGAAAGGAACAATACTGGCCGCTCAGGTAATACGGTATGGCGCAGAGAACCATGCCGGCTATCCAACTGATCGCTGTCACCGCCATCCCTTCACCCCAGCCAAGTTTCTGAGTTTGCTTGCTTCTGCCGCAAAACAAAGCTAATGCGGCGCCGATTAAAATCGATAAAGAAAAACTGATGATGAAGTCAATTAAAATATTCCATTCACCGTATATCAAAGAAGTCAGAATAGGAATCAAATGTAATGCTCCTAGTCCGATAATCACTAAACCAATATAATAGCCAATCGGTATGAGGCGGTTTACCGGCTTTTCTGCTATCATAAGCCTAACATCCAGCAAATCCAGCTTATCAATAAGCCGATGGCTATCAGCATAAAAGCAAAAAGTATTTCGGCAGCAATGCCGGACACACCAATTTGAATGCTTTTTTTCATAAATTCCTTTACTGGAAATATCCTGACAGCGAAACAAGATTATCCGCTTGCGTCAGCGCTACAACATGATCGCCTGTTAAAATATTCGTTTGACCATCTGGAATAATAACTTGGTTCTCCCGGATTAACGAAATGATAATCGTCCCTTCCGGGAGTTGAAGGTCTACAATTTTTTTACCAACAGAGCGGGCATGGCGATCAATATGAATCTCCTTGATCCGGACATTGCCGACACGTGTTGAAAGCATGTTGTTGAGGCAAGCCCAGTCAACTTCTAATTCAATGATATCAGCGATCAGCGCGGTGCTGCTGACAACCGAATCTACGCCCAGTTGTTTGAAGACATTGATATTTTTAGGATTATTAACTCGCGCAATTGTCCTGGCAACAGCGAAATAATTCTTGGCTAACTGGCAGGCGACAAGATTGTTTTCATCGAAACCAGTCACCGCAATTAGAATGTCTGCTCGGTCTACGCTGGCATCTTTAAGTAAATTAATATCCGTGCCATCACCATGAATGACTTGAACGCCTAACACGCTCAATTCATCTACAATTTTTTTGCACAAATTGAGGTCTTCTTCTATTAGTACCAGCTTGTGTTTCTCCGGAGCTAATGTTTTAGCCAGGTAATAGCCCAGTTTACCCCCGCCCACAATGATGATATTCATGGTTAACCACCCTGTTCCGCTGTCAAAAACTCTTTGATTTTATCTACCGCCAGAGTTGTTGGACAAATCGTAGTTAATCCGATTTTATTAAAAACAACTTCTCGCTCCGGGTCGTAAACTCTGGTTATAACCCGGGGGACATGAAATAAATTAGCCGCTATTTGCGAAATCATAGCATTCATATTATCATCATTGGAAACAGCCGCCAGAGCATCGGCCTTTTCAATACCGGCGCTGCGCAGGACATCTTCATCAATTGGCATGCCTGTAATCGTCAAGCCGTTGAAACCTGAACCAAGTAATTCAAAATTATCCGGATCACTGTCTATAACGACTACATCGTGATTTCCCTGCGAAAGCACCATGGCTAAATTCGATCCGACTTTGCGGCATCCGGCAATGATAATATACACGAAGATTCTCTCCCCTTCAGGCTGTAACAATCCAATAGCAGATACTGCCTATCAGATAATCATAGCTGAAGAGACATAAAATTCATGTGAAGATCGATTATGTTGGTATAAATATTACATAAAGACGATTCCGGGATACTAAATTATTTCCCTTACCAGGCGTTCGCCAAGCCGGCTCAGAATCTCATTGGAAATTGTTCCGGCTTGCATGGCCAGATCGCAGGCTGTAAGTTTCAAATCACCGGACCGGCCAATGATAACAGCGACGTCGCCGGCTTTTATATCCGGGACAGCAGATACATCCACCAGGGTTTGATCCATGCAGATCCGTCCTAATCTTATGGTCTCCAGCTCATCATCATATGATCTCTAGCTTATCATATTGCTAATCAATTTCTTTCCCACAATGAGGGCATATTCTTGTATTTTGTTCATTTTTCTGATGTACTAATTCTGTAAATCCTGAAGCGATGATACCGGTCGGTATAGCTACAATTCCGATGCCAAGAATCGCAATAATTGCAGCCAGAAGCTTACCTGCAAGAGTAATCGGATATATATCACCATAGCCAACTGTAGTAAGCGTGGCGACAGACCACCACATTGCATCAAAAACGCTAACAAATTTTTCAGGTTGAGCGTAATTTTCAATATTGAACATCAAAACAGAAGCTATAATCATTAAAACGATCACAACGAACAAAGATGAGATCAGTTGTTCCGCTTTATTCTTTATCACCCTAAATACAGTAGTCAAGGCTGATGTATAACGGTTTGCCTTAAATATCCGGAGTAAGCGAAAGACCCGCAGCATTCTAAGAACGCGTAGATCCACCGGTATAATAAAGGGTATATAAAAAGGTAATATAGCAAGCAGATCAATAATGGCCATCGGCGTTAAAATAAAAAGAAATCGCGCCTTCCATTTATTTTTTTGTGGCATAGATAGATCCGCAACCCAAATGCGTAACAAATACTCTATCGTAAAAATGATAACCGATACAATTTCAAGAATTTTTAAAAATGCAAGAGCATTAGGATCTTTTATCGATGGTTCGCAAATGACAGCAACAACATTCAAGATGATCAATGAGATGATCATTATATCGAATATTTTCTCAGCCAAGCCATTTTGCTCCGATTTATCAAGAATATTGTAGATTGTGCGTTTTATATTCTTCATATCATTCCTCAAAATAAATACCGGCCGCCTTACGTGCCTTTTCCATGATACCGAGTGTGGCGACGGTTATTGCCATGTTTTTCTCGAATACATCACATTCGCCGGCACGCATCAGGCGCGTGATTTCCTGTATCTCATAGAACCAGCGGTCCGGATCGGATTGCCTGTTGAAGGTTTCATCAGACGTTCGGGTAACAACACGGATTTCCACCAGTCCGGCGCTGCCGTCCTTGACACGGATATATCCTTGCTCGCCCTCGATCAGCACATAATTGTCTCCCCAAGTGTCCTTGGCGCCGGCACAGCTGCTGACAAAATCATTGTAACGCAGAACAACGACTCCGGACGTGTCGGCCTGGCCAGGCTTTCGATTGGGATAATAAACCGCTTCACAGGGTTCGCCGAAAAGGGCGACATTCAGATAAATGTTGTAGAAATTGATGTCCTGCAGACAGCCGCCGGCGTGACTGAGGCTGAAAACATTGGGCATTTCACCGGCCAGCAGGTTGTTATAGCGGCTGGAATACTGGCTGAAATTGCTGAGTGCCAGACGAACCCGCCCGATACGCGGCAGGTTTTCCTTGAGGATTTGAAAATTCGGCAAATATAACGTCGGCACGGCGTCCAGCAGTAAAAGGCTTTTCTCATCAGCCAGACGGACCAATTCTTCAGCCTGAACCTTATCAGGGGTCAGCGGTTTTTCGCAAAGGACGTTTTTACCGTGCTCCAAAGCCATTTTTGTTTGCGAATAATGGAGATCGTTCGGCGAAGCAATATAAATCAGATTGACCCGCGGATCCGTCATCAGATCCGATAGATCCGTATACACTGTGTTCACGCCGTAAGCTTTCGCAAGCGCCTTCCCTTTCGCTTCGCTGCGCGAATAAACGGCAGTGCAGTGAATGCCTTCCGTTCGGGCTGCGCCGTCGAGAATGGAGTGAACAATTTTGCCTGTGCCGATCGTTCCCAGGCTGATTTCTGGTAAAATTAAGTTCTTCATATGCGGTTCCCCTTTACTCTAGGCCGGACCGGGCGACGCCGGTTGCCTCTTCGAGAATTTCCAGCACGGTGATGACCTCTTCGTCGCGGATACATTTCTTGCCGTTGTTTTCGATGGCCTCAACCAAGTTGTCGTATATCCTGTCATACTGAGCGTGACCAACCGGTATAGCTTCTTCGCGAATATCGCCGTTGCTGTCGGCAAACCGCAGCCGGCCAAATCGATCGGGAGAGACCGGCGTGCGGTCGAGCTGATGCCGGCCGATAACCTTCTTTTTACCGGAACTGTGAATGGCCGGCGGCATGACCAAGCTGCCGCGGGTGCCATGGACGGTGAAACGCGGGTAGTCGATCAATACGCACATGCTGGTGCTGACCGTTGCTTTCATATTGCCATAATAAAAATCGAGATCGTAATAATCATCGCCGACGCCGGGATGGTGGATGCTGCGTACATCAAAGGAGGTTTTGCCGGGGCGTCCGAAGACGGATATCACCTGATCGATCGTGTGCACGCCCAGATTGTAGAGCGTGCCGAGATGATCATACCAGCCGTTGGTCTTGAAATAATCATAGTGGCTCTCCAGCCGGACCAGATCTCCCAGTTTGCCGCTTTTAAGAACTTCCTTAACAGCCATGAAGTCCGCATCAAAGCGCCGGTTTTGGTTCGGCATGCAGATCAAGCCCTTGCGGGCTGCCAGCTCAAAGACCTCCCGGGCTTCTGCCGCGGTTGGCGCGAAGGGCTTTTCCACCAACGCGTGCTTGCCGCTCTCCAGGACTCTCCTGGCATACCGGGTGTGCCAGGCATCCGGGGCGCAGACGACGACCAGACTGACTTCGTCATCATTTAAAATCTGCCCGAGATCAGTTGTAAAGGCGATTTCCGGATAAAATGCCTCGTAAGCCTCATTCTGGGGGATGTCCTCATCGCGGCGATAAACATATTTGACCTTGATATCCTTACGGCTTTCGACATAAGGCATGTGGTATTCACGGACACTGACTCCGAATCCGATGTAGGCAATAGTAATCATTTCTGCGCCTCCTTATTATTTTGCATATAAGACCTGACGATGGACAGAGCGCCAAGCACACCGCTTTGCTGGGTTTCCCGGGCGAAATGCAAGCGCAGAGAACCTGCGGGGAATGGCTTGCGCGCATGCGCGACGATCCTGTGCTCTAAAAAATCCCGCGGGAATCCGGACATAGCCAAAAGCCCGCCGCCGAGCACGATATGCTCGGGATTCAGGATATTAACCTCCGCGGCAACGACACAAGCCATGGCATCGATCAGCTCACGGATGACCGGTTCATCAAGATGACGGATGAAGATGTCGCTGAGCGGCGTATCAGGAAAGTGTTCTTGATGGATGGCGACCAGCCTGGTTCCGGACGCATAACACTCTGTGCAGCCTGAATTGCCGCAGCCGCAAATGTCTTCACGGCCGATCATCGGGATATGCCCGATTTCGCCGGCACAGCCGTCCCGGCCGGCCAGCGGCCGGCCGTCGATGAAGATCGCGTTGCCGATGCCGGTGCCAAAATAGATGCCGATGCCGATCCCCTCGCCGGCAAGTCCAAGCTGGCGGCGATCATGCTCGTAGATCAGGTTGACGTCGCGCTCAAGAAATACCGGGATCAACAAAGCCCGTTCCAGAAGGTCGGCCATCGGCACATTGTCCATGGCCGGTATGTTTGGCGTCTGAAGAATCGTCCGGCGATTGCGGCTGATGGTCGACGGGAAACCGGCGAGCATCGCTCCGGCGTCTTCGGACAAATGGTTCCGCCGCAGGTAATCGGCGATAAAAGCAGCCAGAGAACCGCCGGGGTCCCTGCTGTCCATGACATCTGCCCGCATGCTCTTTTCAAAAGCAAACAGCTCGCCGTCACGGCGCTGCGCACCGATGCGGATATGAGTTCCGCCGACATCAAGGCCGACAGCAACCGATTTGTTCACTCAAACCACCCTTTCCCCTCTGTTGCCCGCGTTGTAGCGCGCCGGACAAGCTCGACCGGCACCACGCTGTTCTGTTGTAACGGTCGTACGCCGGAAATCATCCCCAACAGCTGGCTTGCCGCCAGACGGGCCGTTGCTCCGGCATCCTGGCGAATCGTTGTCAGCGGCGGCAGCCATAGGTCGGCCAGGGGAGAATCATCGAAGCCGATCAAGCAGATGTCGGCCGGAACCGGCACATGACTCAGCTGCAAGGCGCCCATTGTCCCCAGCGCGATCATATCGGTCAGGCAAAATAGACCGTCGATGCCTGGTTTCGAACCCAGCGTCTCAGCCAGGGTTCTGCGAATGCAGGCGGCCGATCCGTCGGCGAGAATGATCTCGGTGCTGTGTATCTCTTTTCGGGCAGTATCGACAAGTGTCTGCCGAAAACCGTCCAGGCGCAACTTTTGGCTGACATCCGGCTTGCAGGCATAAATCACGGCAAGCGATCGGCAGCCACAGGCCAGAAGTTCTCTGGCGGCTAACCGGCCGCCGTTAAAATTATCCGATTCGATCACCACATTAAGCGGGCTGTATAAAATATCTTCCGGTCGGCGATCAAGATAAACAGTCGGCACCGCTTGCATGGATACCGGCGCAGAATGCCCGGATATCAAGACAACGCCGCTGACCTGATGCGCCATAAGCGTGGCCAGCAGTTCTTTTTCCAGTTCGGCCGATTCGTTGGTGTTGCAGATAATCGTCGCGTATTTTTGCTCAAAAAGGGCATTTTGCAGTTCGAAAACTAATTTGGCGAAATACGGATTGAGGATGTTGGGAACCACCACGCCGATTGTCTGGGTTCGGTTGGTGCGCAGACCTTTGGCCGCCAGGTTCGGGACATAGCCGCTTTCCGCAATGGCTTTGCGGACTCGCTCTTCAGTTTCCCTGGAGTAGCGTCCGTTGTGGTTGATAACCCGGGAAACGGTCGCGGTGGAAACGCCGGCTTTTTCGGCAATTTCTCGAATATTGGGCAGCTGGGACATAAGAGCGTTCCTTCCGTTCTGTGAGTAAACGATTACTCATAGAATAACAAAATGAACCTGCTCTGTCAATGAATCGACCCGCCGTCAATTTGCACGACCCGATGGCAGCACCGTTCCAGATCATCCCGGTTGTGGCTGGCCATAACCAGCGTTACTCCCCGTTTTTGTTCTTCTTGAATCATATCGTAAAAGCGCTCGCGGCTCTTCTCGTCAAGGGCATTGGTCGGCTCGTCCAGCAGAAGGAGATCCGGACTCTCCATAATGGCCTGGGCAATAGCCAGTTTTTGAATCATGCCCAGCGAATATTTCCTGATCGTACGGGTGTCCTGAGGATCGAGACCGACTCGATCCAGCGTTTCAACGATCTTGGCTTCATTGGCTGTTTTTTTAACCGAGGCAATAACGGTCAAAGCGTCTTTGCCGGTCATGAACGGCCAGAATGTCAGATTCTCAATAATCAAACCCATTGATTCGGGAAAGCGATGTCTCGTCGTCAAGGTTTGGCCGCCGACGATCATGCAGCCGTGATCCGGCAGGATCAGACCGGCAAAAGCCCGCAGCAGCATCGTTTTTCCGGACGCGTTTCGCCCCCAAAGTCCCACGCATTCACCGCGGTCGATATCGATTGAAATATCGTTTAAAACACTATGCTTGTTAATCGTCTTGGAATAATTCTGACATTGGATGTAGCTCATATTCGCCTCCCGATATAATCCATTTTCTTGATTCTGCCATACAGCAAAAACCAAAGCGCGCCGATGACAGCCAGATCAGCCACAGCCAGCCCGGCTAAGTGTCCGATGCCGGGCAGAATCAGCCGTGATTCAGATAATGGCTCAAATGCATGATTAATATAAATAGCCGACGCGGCTGTACACCGGACTATTTCAGGTAAGCCGCAGATCAAGGCTTTGCCAATCGATAGTAAAATGACCAGCGTCAGCATCAGCAAGACCGCCGGCTTATTCAATGCGATCAAGGCTGTAAGCAAGATGTAGAACATCATGCCCAGAGCAGCCGACAGGATTAAAACGGCCAGAACGTCGAAGGAAATGGCCGAACTGCTGTCTATATTAATTTTAGTATAAACAGTCAAAGTAATCAGAGTCGTTAACGCCGCTTCACAACATAGAAGCCCTATGTTTAGCGCAGTCTTGAAAAACCAGACGATACCAAACCGGTGGCGAATCATGAGATAGGAATGTTCAACATCCATTTGTTTGACTAATCTGACCGCGATATACAGCATCACCGGCACGAATAAGGATAACTGCAGTAGTTCTTTAACCCATTCAAACGAATACCGGTCATAGGAGATGTGAAAAAGCACGATGAGCATCTGCTCCGGATTACCGCTTCTGAACAGTACCTGATGCAAGAAGGTGACTAATAATGCTGATATCAGCCCTTGAATACAGCAGACCTGCAAAGAACCGGATGTGAATAACATGGATTTTCTCATCATTTGATCACCTCACGGCTGACAAATGTGCTTAGAATCAACAGCAGCTCGGAAAAAAGAAAAAAGAACAGGTAAACGGTCAAATCACCTTGCTTCAAAGCGCTATAAACAGCCTGATATGCAAAAATGAACCGATATAAATTCGGAAACGAGGCTGAGACATATTCACCAATAATCAGAAATAGGGTAAAACCGAAGGCCGGCAATCTTGTTCCACACAGTTCGCAGGAAAAATTGTGTATGGTTCCGACTAAAAACAGATATGAAAATTCAAAAATGAAATACCCGAGATATTCTTGCCAAGAAACGGTATATCCGGCCAGTATAAAACGAATAAGATAAACTGATGTCGCATTGATCGCCAATATGCCGGCTAATACGCCACTGATCATATTAATCATCAAAATCCGCTGGAGGCGAACGAATCGAATTCTCATTTGCAGGTGGTTCTGAATATCCTTGAGAACCGAATTCATCATCAAATATAACGGGCCAAGAAACATCGACATCATGGCTATATCCGTCGGAGCTTCTTTACCATATAAATAAATAGCCGGAGATATCAAAACAACTATTTCCAGACATAATCCCACGACAAGAGCCGGTCTTTTGAATCCGGCGGCAATAATTCTGCCCAGGCCCGGTTTCATCAGATCAGCCTCTTGCGGGTTGATCTGATATAAATTAAATTAAATAATACCGATAGAACAGCAAGCGCCGATACAACAATATATAACAACATCTGTGACTTGTTTCTATAACCACTGTAAGAAAAAGCTAATGCGAGCGGAATTCTGGGAAACGAAAAGGTCAATAATGTTGATAAGATTAATGGAATGAAATACGGCAAGTATTTTACTCTGGCAGTAAATAAACCAACCGAAGCAGAAAAAAGCATGACACATGCATAATAGAGACTTATTTTTATTGCGGATATAAGGATTGCCGTTATTTCTGATAAAGCCGGACTAAAATATCGGACGACATTATTATTGATCATCCGAACCAGCAACGAAGCAAAAAGCGCTTGAAAAATAATTGAGAGCCATACCAGAATAAAGCCGGACAAAAAACAAATCATCATTTTATGAAGCAGATAAACCGCCATGCCTTTTTTAGACGCCAGTTGATTGATTAAATTCGCTTGATGATCATCATTAAATGATGTCGCGCCGACAAATGTTAATAAGATGGGTATAAGAAAAAAAGCGTGCAATAAAGTATAAATATTGTAGTACGGATCGGGAACTCGGGCGGCGAATTCACTGGGATAAAAATAGAAACTGAGCCGAGTGTCAATCAACGGCAATCCGGCTCTGATGTACTCGGAATTCAAATCAATTGTGCCATAAATTAATAATAACGTATAAATGATCATCGAAAAGAAGAGGCCTCCCGCGCAAAACAAACTTACTTTTCTTTTTATAATTTTACAAAATTCAAAGAGCATAGAAGCCTCTCCTTCACCGGATGTTCATCCGTTATCATGCCATTTTGTTTTTACATATGTATCGTCGATATAAATCGACATACAGTAAATTATTTATTGATATATCAATATGGGCCTAAACTGTAATAAAAATATAAGCGAAAGCGTTCACTGTCATAATAATATTAAATGCTATCGCCGTCAACCATTCCGGTCTGTAAAAATTATTTTACAATCGGCTTTACCGCCGTGGAAGCGAGACGCAGATAATTAATACATCTTCATTTCCCCACAGGCTTTTAAGGGATGATCTCCGCGTCGCGGTCTGGCCGGCTGCTCAAAGGCGGCGGAATTTAATCTAAATAATCCTGCGCGTTCGGCGTCCAATCCGAATCAAAAACCGGTTCGGCCGGAATAAAATCGCGTTCGTAACGGTATGCTTGATGATCGTATGTAAATTCAGTCACATAGGGCAGCGGCGCAGATGCGATACCCTGTTCTTTTGCCGCTTGTTTTACATCTGGGAGCTCAAACTGGGCATAAAGGGTCATCCGGTATGGCTTGCCGGATTTTCCGTTATATATCGCGTCAAAGTATTGATTATAGCCGTCATATTTATTACGCAAATGATCGAGGTAGACGCGTACGGTCGTATGCTCTCCGGGATTTAGCGGCGGAATGCTGACACAGCTTGTCTTATAAATGTCAAAGCTATTGCCGGAGCTAAAGAATAATTTTCCGGCGCGGGTTATCCGCGTTTTGGAATAATTGCAGAGGAACACATCGACATACGCCGGCTCGTAGAGTTTCTTCGTGTAAAGGCGAAGGAAGCTTGTGTGCAGCGGATTCTGCTGTTGCGCCAATATGGCTTTTTCCAGTTCGGATGATAATCCGTCCGCCACTTTCTGCCGCACTTCCTCTGTGATCTCGGCCGCAGCCGGGCTGTCCGCCGGTACGCCGGCGGCTTGCAGCGCCTCGTCGACGGCAACTTTCGTGAGGTAATCCATTCCGCCTTCGGCCAGCTGATCGATGTTGGGCAGGCTGGGCGGAAGACCGATGGAAGCTAATCCATAATCGATGGCGTATGCCGCCGCCTTTTTTAAGTATGACCGCGCATCATCGCCGATGAACGGGATATAATCCACTAACGATACGACAGAAGTCTTTGTATCGGCATAGGCGTTCGATACGCCGGTGTAAATGGCCTTCAGCAGGCTGAAAACTCATCCCAGAAACCCGGTTCGGCTTTAATATAATGGATCACCGCGCCCGGCGGCAGCATTTTGTCCAAAAGAGCCTGATACTGATCGCGCGTCCAGTCGTACTTTTTAATGTGCTCCCCATAAGGCAGTATAAAATCGCCGTCATGTTCTATGCTGAAATTCATTTGAAGAAGCAGATTGCAGATTGCTAACGATATCTGTCTCGCCGTAGAGGAAATAGAGCCCCCGGCCGGGATCGCCTATGCATTGGCCTTTCCCGTCCAACGGCACCGCGCGTAGATAAAGCTCATAAATGCTTTGTTTGGGCAGAAACGGTTTGCCGGCACCCCTCTCGGCGTCGGTTTTCGACAGTTCCTCGCAAAGCGCCTTCAGATCAAGTGAAAATTCACCGCCGGTTTTGTCGATTTCGCCGCTGGCCAGAATGCCGGTTTCCTGGCCGAAGCTTTCGGCAGTTCCCAGAAACGGTACTTTGGATAACTGCCAAATCAGTTTTTCGGCAGTCGCGGCCTGGTTATCCGCTTTGAACCACACCGGAAGCCCGGATTCGCTGTTGATGCGCAGACCCGGTATGTTGATGTATTTTACCTGCGGATCGACATAATTCGCGATGGGAGCCGGCGCGAGTTCCGGCGCGGCCGCGAGAATAAATTCCGAGGTGTCGGCAATCTTATAAATCATGTCCCCCAGCATCGCTGAAACGCGCAGCAGGCAATGCTCAGACGGTGTGTCCGGGAAAGTCAGCTGATAATTTTCTGTGGACAGGCCTTTCGCGAGTTTTTGGAAGCTCTCTCCTTGGTCGATACTGAAGGAAACATCATATGTCACCGTTCTGCCGCCGGTATATTTCCAGGCGAGTGTGAACGATTCGCCGGTAAAGCGAGGGCTTTCCACTTTAGGATCAATGATATAGAGTTCTGGAAGGACGATTTCAGCCAGATCGACGCCAGGCTTTACACCGGGGCGGATGATGCCGGATCGTTTTCATGGCTGTAGTCATCGTAATGGCTTTGTCCGTCTATTTCATCACCTGCGGATATCTCGGCAAAATCAACGCCCTCGGGATATTGCCCTTGAACATAAGCAATAACCTGTTGACTGTCCGGTTTATCCGGCGTCAACGACATGGAAATAAGCATTGCCGCCAAACCCAGCAATATCAGCCCGCAGGCTGCAAGAATGATCCAACGTCGTTTCAAGAGCTTTTTCATAGAAACACCTCGCTTTGTGATCAGTGTTGCTATTGATCCATTATGTTATATCGCCCTATTCGGTAAACTAGATGATTAATCATATCAATATTAACATAAATCAGTGTGCAAGTCCTCACATGCCAAAACGATTTTTTACTAGTGATTCGCATCTTCACGGTAAAAATAATTTACAATTCATCGGCGAAATTGTTGCAATTTGCTTCATTATCATATACTTTTACATATAGAAAGATTATTGCTATCAAGTCATTATGTAATACTTGCAAAAGCAGCTTGAGTAAATTTCAACAGACTGCATCAAAGGCATAGGTCTATCTCTTTTTTGCCTTGAAATGCAGCGGAAAGGTATGGCCATCGCCATGAGAAAAATTTTTTCCTTGATCTTGGTTGTCTGCATGGTTTTTTCCCTTCTACCCACTAATGTACTGGCGTATGAGGTGGATCCGGACAGCAGTCAGATTACCTTGACAGCGCCGTCGGACAGCCTGGACACCTTGCACTGGACTTATGCGGAAGGCGACAAAGAGCTGACCGGCCTTTCGGATATGCTGGATCTGCTCACCGCGACAAACAGCCTCACCGCTTATGATCAAAAGAACAACGAATACACCTTATCGGTATCCTGGGCTTACTATGGCTATCAAGATGCCGAAGGCACCGTATATGGCGACCAGGACGCGGCAGATTTTGTTTTGGCAAAAGAAAACACCTATTACTTCAAGCCGGTCCCCGCGGGAGACGATGAGAATCGCTATTGTTTCAGCGATATGACCGATTTCCTTGCTCAGGTCGACTACTTCCTGCCGCCGGTTACGAAATCACTCCTTTCCGGCGTTTTGCTGAAATCATCACCTTCTGTAACCGTCATTACCGCTGTCAACGACACCTTTACGGATGCAAGCCCCCACAGCGTAAACCTGAACAATTCAACATACAGTCTCACGCTGAATTTAAACCCGACCGGTTTTGCCGGCACGCCGAAACTTGTCGTATCCATCCCCAAGGGCATTACACTGTCCTCGTATCCTACGGCTTCGAATGCCACGCTGTCGAGTTATATACAAAGCGTTAGCTCAAAGTCGGAGTCGGACGGCAGCACGACCCTCACCTATCTGTTCAATACCGGCATCAGCGCCGTTGGTTTCAATATTTCCCTCTTGCCGACCTACAAGCTGAAGACCGGCCAGACCTGCACGGTGACGGCGGTTGTTTATGACGGCGATACACAAATGGGCACGGCATCAGATTCCATCGCCATTACCTCAAATCCCACGCTTGCCAACAGCGCCTATTATATCCCCTATTCCGACACGGCCAACCAGAATGTGGATTTGAAAACCACAGACTATTATTATGTTAAAGATTACGAGCATTTTTATATCAACTACCCCAACCATTACGACTACGACTCGCTGACGATCACAGTTCCTATCCCCGATAATGCGACGCCTGGTTATTACACCAGCGATCAAACGTTCGTCGCTCTATCGCCGGGCGACTCCTACGCGTTTACAAACGGAACGGTCACCTATAAAACCGACCTGACCTTCACCACAGACAGCGGCGCCACATATGGCACAGCCGGCCAGATGCACGGTCTTGTCTATGTACTATCGGCTTCTCACGCTCTGACCCTATCGACGAATTACCAGATTTTCTACTTGTACGACAACAGTATGGGCGCCATCTGGTTCCGCTTCCCCGGCAACACGGCGGCTGGAACCTATACGCCCGGCTGTACGCCGAAGATCGTCGCCGGAGCCGGCGACAGCAAATATACGTTGATGGAATATGCCGGGTACAATGGCCTGAGTTATAACACGGTCAGTTATAACTTCCGGAATTACAACATCAACGACTATGTCTATCCGACTATGTCTTACAGCTATACATCGGTTAACACAGAATATTACCTGATGCCGGCCGCAGATAACCAGTATCTTTATTCCAGTTTATACAATCTGACCGGAAATGAACTGACGAATATCAAAGTGGCGTATACCGGCGGTTACTCCGGTGACAATGCGATAGACCTCTCGGCGAACATTCATTGTTACAAGCTGGTGTTTAATCTGTCGTCTTCCGGGACAAACCCGACTACGGCCGACGTGACGTATGCTTATTACGACGCGAGCGCCGGAACGGTGAAAACTGACGGTCACGCCTATTTAACTTCTTTAGACCCTACCTTGTCGCTGGATAACGGCGACTACTTCACCTCTATCTGCGCAACCTACGACCGACTTGGGCCATCCGCCTACGGCATCACCGCCATTCGCAACGCGTACTGCTATAACGCCAACAACCTGGACGGTTCAGCCTGTAATATTTGCTCGAAGATCCTGTCGGCTACAATGGGCGAGCAAACTTACGGCGCCTCCACTTGGACAAAGATGTCCACGACTTCTTTCTACCCGCGCACAACGCTGGCGATCACACCATGGTATATTGGCCTGAGCGGCACATCAAGCGGCATGGACAAAGGCACGCAGTATTCCTTTTATTTTTTGCCATCGTATTACGGTCAGTTGAAAAATATGTGTTTTTATTTTCTGCTGCCATCGGGCTATGAATTCCAATCCTATACGCCGCCTGCTTCCTGGGGCGTAACCGGCAGCGCCTATACGATCACCTCCCGGCCGATCACGGTAGGTTCTGAAACGAACCTTGGTACAAGCAGCTATGCTTACAAAGTACCTTCCGGAACCTATACGCTCTATAAAATCCAATATACGGACGGTGTCGACCACAAGTCGAACGACACGCATAATGTCTATTTCTCACTCGGTCCCACTGTAGACACCGCGGAGGTCAAGACAGGACTTTATGTCCCGTCTGCTTTATGCATGACTACCGAGAGTACCGTCTATCCGTTCAGCACAGGAAACAGTTACGCCCCTTATCTGCTATATGACCTGTTCGACTTTGACAACGACGGGAATACCACCGAGACGTTCACCCGGTTTTATAGTTCGCCGACCGCCACGCAAAACGCCGCAAAGGTCATCAGCCTCTCCGGCAGCCTGACCTCGACATTCGAGAATGGTTCCGGCACCGCTAAATCCTATCAGTACAATTCTACAGGCACCTACAAATTCACGATTTATAACGGCCTGGACAGCGGCAACACGGTAGAAGATGCCGCCATCAACATCACGGTGCCCTCCAATGGGACGGGCATCGCCGCAAAGCTTACCGGAGCTCCGGTTCTCTCCGGCAGTTTTCTGTCCGGCGCCGCCATCACCTACAGCATAGATGGAGGTCTGACTTATGCGTCCGCCGTCGAAGACTGGAGCAAGGTAACAAATGTCAGAGTCCTGTCGGCAGGCGGCATAGCGCTCGCCAGCAGCGAAGTGGCGTATATCTCGCTGCCCTTTAAGGCGAATTTCGACGTATCCGTTTCCTCCTCGTCTACGGCGGCATTCGCCGGGAGCATGTCCTATTCCCTCTATAATAGCGGATCACTTGCCTCCAAACCCAATTCATCCACGCAAAACTGCGCCATAAAAACAGCGCCTGTCCAAGTCGGCGGCAGCATCTTCAAAGACTACGACAGTGACGGTGTCCGGGATGCCAACGAATTAAACAACGGCAAGAACTACAATGTCCGCCTCTATTCCGGCGCCTATTCCAGCGGCACAACGGGGCTGACTTATCGCTCTGCCTGCACCGCAGGAACCGACGGATCATTCACCTTATCAAACGCCATCTACCTGCCGGGTACTTACACGATCCAGGTGGCTCTGAACAGCACGGAATTGCTCAACGCCTATTCCGACGATTGGACACGGGACGGGGATTATGCTTTTTATACGTTTACAGTAGGCGGCAGCATAACCGGCATAACCGTAAACCTGCCGGTGACCGCGCCGCGTACATTGCTGCTCAATTATTCAAGTTGTTTCTTGTACGACAACGCCACAAAGAAACTAATAGCTACTGTTCTGCCTGCTCTGGATGGCGAGGCGGCGGTTGCCTATACGTCATCGGATCCCGACGTCGCTACCGTCTCCTCTGACGGCGTCCTCACCTACGTATCCGAAGGCACAACGACGATCACGGCCACCGTACCCGGCTATGGCGAAGGCAGCAGCGATGTTACGGCCACCTGTACCGTCTATGCCCGTAAAAATGCCTATACGATCACGCTACATGCCGGCAGCGGCGTGACGATGAATATGTCCGACTACGCGCTTTCCGGCGGTGTCTATTCCCATAATTATACGGCCGGGACCTCATTCTATCTGCCCGATTCATACAAACTGACCAACAAAGATCCGGCCTATTATTTCGACGGATGGTATGATAATACCGAATTTACCGGTTCTGCCGCGTATTACATTTCGAGCACCGATTATGGCAATAAGGAATATTACGCCAAATGGACCCGCTATGAGACGACTTACGAAACAACGGCGGGCACCTGGGCCTACGGAACGTTTTCGGCGGCGCTGTACAATGTTTACAATGGCGGCACCATCAAGCTGCTCAAGGACGTAACTTATAGCAGCGCTCCCAGCATTTCCAAAAATATCACCCTCAAAACCGACGGGAACGCCCGCAAACTGACCCTGAGCTACTATATATTCATTTCTTCAGGTTCGCTGACCATCGACGATACGAATCTGACGATCGTAGGCGGTTCATACTACTACCAGACCCTCTATGTGTACGGAACCGGTGCCGTCAATGTTAAAGCCGGCACAATCTCAGCCGCGTCTTATTGCACCATATATAATGATTCGGGTACGGTGAGCATATCAGGCGGTACAGTCTCCGGATCAGGCAATTACACCGTTTATAACAACACGGGTACAGTGAATGTATCCGGCGGTACAATCTCCAATACCGCCAGCACCGGATTTGGCATCTGCAACGCCGGCAATGGCAATCTCTATCTGAGCGGTAAGCCAGCGGTTACCGGAGGCCTTGCAGGTCTTTATGAAGCCATGAAAGGTACCGTTTGGGGCAGAAGTGCCGCCGCGACGCCCACCTATTACAGTGGCGGCAGCATCACGGTATGCTGCGGCTGGTCGCCGATCACTCTCGGAGATGTCGTTGTACGAGATATCTCCGGTACAGGGCATTTTACGGCCTCGAATATCGGCAGTTATGACGCGAAACTTATTTCCGGCAATCTCATCATTGCCAAATATGATTATTCCGGCACAGAAGCCTCAGCGCCGGAACTGAGCAGCCGGACCGATTCGTCCATAACGGTCCTCGCGCAGACCATATCCGGCCAAACCGTTGAGTACGCCTGCAGCGCAATAAATACCGCGCCTTCCGCCGGCTGGCAGACATCGACGGCTTTCACCGGCTTGGATGACGGAACCACCTATTACTTTTTTGCCCGTGTCAAGGAGACCAACTATGTTCTGTCCGGGTTAATCAGCGAAAGCACGGCCATCGCCACTAAAACGACGCTGACCGCCGCCGCCTCCATGGCCGGCTATACTTACGGCGATACCGTTTCAACGCCGTCCGTCAGTTCTAATCCGGGCAACGGCACGGTAACTTATTATTACAGCGTTGTGAATGCCAACAACGGCGGCACGGAATGGACCGGCATCACATCCACCTCCTTAAACGCCGGCGCCTACTATCTGTATGCCGTCATTGCGGAAACCGATGATTATACCGGCTGCATCACGGCGGCAGTGCCGTTTACAGTCAGCAAGGCCAATTTCACCTCCACAGTCAATATGGCCGGTTACACCTATAACGATACGGTGTCCATACCATCCATCAGCGCGAACCCAGGCAGCGGCGCGGTAACCTATTATTACAGCGCCGTGAATGCCAACAGCGGCGGCGCAGAATGGACCGGCATCACCGCTACCTCCTTGAATGCCGGCACTTATTATCTGTATGCCGTCATCGAGCAGACCGCGAACTACAATGCTTATACGACTGCCGCCACGAAATTTACCGTCAGCCCGAAAAGCGTGACCGTTATCTGGAGCGGGAACGCCGCGTCCTATATCTATGATTCCACCAACCGCGGAAGCTCCATAACAGCCAAATATGTAGACGCGGACGGCGACAATGTCAATTTGGCCGTAACATTCACCTACAGCGGAAACGCATCTGATTTCGCAGCCGCAGGTACTTATACCGCCACAGCGTCTATGATCACGGCAGATGGCAACTATACGCTGACAAATACAACCAAGACCGTTACGATGGCACAGGCGGCCGTACTCGTGACCGCTAACGACAACACGATTACTTATGGAGACGCAGCCGCCGGCGCAGGCTACACCATCACAAACGGAGCCGGCAGCGCCCTTTTCGGCACGGACACCTTCAACAACACGACGCAATATGATTTCGGCGGCTACACCGCGGGCAGTGACGCGGGCCATTATGCGATCACCGTGTCCGGCCTGGCAAATCCCAATTATGCCATTATTTATGCCGCCGGCACATTGTCCGTTGTGGAAGCTTCCATCACCGACGAAACAATAGCGGAACAGACGGCGGTCTACACCGGACTGCCGCTTACCATCGGCACAATTCCCACGGGTGTCACCGTCAATAATCAGCTCCTTACTGTAAAATACAGCGCCGATGAGGGACTGACTTACAATCTGGACACAGCGCCGGCTTTTACGGCCAAGGGTGAATACACTGTGTATTATCAGCTGTCGGCGCCAAATCATACGCCGCTGACGGGCACTATCGCCTTCACTGTGACGCGGAATATGACCAACATCATCACCGGCCTGTCCTGCGCGGACGTAGTCTACGGCAATACGCCGGCGCCTGCCATCACTGGCGCTGATTTCGGCGCCAAGACGGTGACCTTCGCCTATGCCGGCAGTCAGAACGGGACCTATGAGGCCTGGAAAGCAACAAACGCCGCCGGCACCTGGTGGGTGAAAGCAACGATTACCGGCACGAACGATTATATCGGAGCTGACGCCTATGCCAGCTTCACGGTGAAAAAGGCTGGCGTAAACGCGCCGTCTCTGTCTGACCGGTACTATACCGGCAGCCGTCTGACGGCAGAAGTAGCAGCCAACGCGCTTTATGCCGTCAAGGACAACACCGGCGGCGTCGTAACCGGTGTCTACGCCGTGACGCTGACCCTGACCGATCCTGATAACTACACATGGGGAAATACGGACAGCGCGGACCTCCCGCTGAGCTACCAAATTAAGAAAGCCGACAGCAACATCATCACCGGCCTGTCCTGCGCGGACGTAGTCTACGGCAATACGCCGGCGCCTGCCGTCACCGGCGCTGATTTCGGCGCCAAGACGGTGACCTTCGCCTATGCCGGCAGCCGGAACGGGACCTATGAGGCTTGGAAAGCAACAAACGCCGCCGGCACCTGGTGGGTGAAAGCAACGATTGCCGGCACGAACGATTATATCGGAGCTGACGCCTATGTCAGCTTCACGGTGAAAAAGGCTGAAGTAAACGCGCCGTCTCTGTCGGATCGGAATTATACCGGCAGCCGGCTGACCGCGGAGGTGGCAGCCAACGCGCTTTATACCGTCAAGGACAACGCCGGCGGCATTGAAGCCGGCGCCTACACCGTGACGCTGACCCTGACCGATCCCGATAACTATACATGGGGAAATACGGACAGCGCGGACCTCCCGCTGAGCTTCAAAATCAAAAAAGCCGACAGCAACGCCATCACCGGCATGTCCTGCGCGGACGTAATCTACGGCAAAACGCCGGCGCCTGCCATCACCGGCGCTGTCTATGGGGCGGATACCGTGACTTATGCTTTCTCCGCCTCTAAAGACGGCGAATACGGACTTTGGCTGGAGAACAGCGCACCCGGCACATACTGGGCAAAAGCAACCATACCGGCTACCGGAAGCTATCCGGAAGCAACGTCCATGATTCGCTTCACATACCAGTCCGCAGAGACGGACAACGTGAAGGCAGGAGCCGACAGCGGCAAAACCGAGCCGGCAGCTCAGCAGAACGGTTCTATTATCGCGAGCATCAACAACAAAACTCCGGATCTATTGGTTGTTGTCGTGAGCATCCAATGCGGCAGCAGCGAAGTCGCGTTTGAAACGTTAACCGTCGCGGCAGGCACTACCGGTTCCATTGAGTTTAAAGATCTGGCTGCCGGTTTCTATAACACGGTAATCAGTACAGGCGACTACAAGGATACCCGAATGCTGGAGGTCAAGCCGGGGATTGAAAGCCAGGCGGCGTTCACCCTGCAGAACCTCAACCAGAATACGGCGGTCGAGGTCAAGGAAGGCGCTCCGGATGTCGCTGTCGGCAATCTGTCCGGCGTTTTCGCAAACACGGTGGAAGATGACAACAAGGGTATCACACAGCAAGATCTCGACTCTCAGGAGCCTATAGAAATCCGCCTTGTAGCCGATAAAGTCGAATTTGTCGATGAGTCCGAGAAAGATCAGCTGGACGCATTAAGCGGAAGCACGACCATCGGCCTGTATGTGGACTTGTCGCTGTATAAGACAGTCGGCGAAAATACCACACGGCTGATCAGTCTCAATGAGATGCTGGATGTCGCCATCCCCATCCCGGATGAGATGAAAGGCCGCGAATCGACGATCGTGGTCTACCGTATCCACGAAGGAGAACCGCAGACCATTACGACAAATCCAAACAGTGACGGTGAATATCTGGAGATCAGCGAAGGTTATGTTGTCCTGCATGTGAAGAACTTTTCCATCTACGCGCTCGGTTATCGTCCAGCCGGCTGCCCCTTCCCCTGGTGGATCCTGCTGCTCCTGTTGATTCCGGCGGCGGGCGGTTTGTACGGGTATAAAAGAAAACAAAAACAAAAAAGAGCCAAGAACGTCGCCGAACCGGCCCATTAATCATTCATAAAACCGCCGGATAACAGCGTAATAGCCTGAATCATAAAGGCAGCGATCATGAAGGAGTGTGTTCAAATGAACACACTCCTTTTCGGTGCAGGATTCTTATTACCGAAAACCTCGTTTCGCTGAAAACCTCGCTTGTTTAAAAGGTTTTCGCGATTTCTTTAGCTTTTTCGATTGCGTCTCCGACGATAGCATTCACATCGTTTCCAACTATATCCAAACCTTCAGCTGAAATGGTTGTGAAATGACAAATGCCGAGGAATCCGAACAGAGTTCTCAGATACTTGTCACCCATTTCATAAGACGCGGCTGGTTCGCTGCTGTATACTCCGCCCCTGGTAACAATGTTCACCGCTTTTTTGTTTGTACATAATCCTACAGGGCCTTCTGCTGTGTACTTGAATGTGATTCCTGTGACCGTAATATAGTCTATATACGATTTGAGTATCGCCGGTATACTCAAGTTCCAAAAAGGTTCAGCAATGACGTATTTATCCGCTTCCAGAAACTGGAATGCATACTTTAATATCGGATCGTCTTTACCTTCACCGGGAGCCGGCGTATGAAGCGAGCTGAGTTGTCCGACAGGCAGGAACTGAATACCCTCTTTATACAAATCTAAAGTAATGATTTCGTCTTTAGGATTAGCGATTTTATATGCCTCTATGAAACGATCAGATATTTTAAAAGTCCTTGATTCTCCATCCATTTTTGCGTTTGCTTTAATGTAGAGTACTTTGTTCATGACTATCATCTCCTAGTTGATTTGTTTGTATCTTTATGATTTAATTCTATACTAACACAACATAATGGCAAGTAGGCACTTATTTGTGCTATAGTATCTAAAAAGATACTTAACGGCGAGGTGATACCATGATCAAAGATGAAAATAAACATGAAAGTTGTTATATGTACGAAACTTGTCTCAAGTATGATGTCTGCCCCATGGCTTTAGTCCAAAAACTTTTATCGGGTAAAAGAAAAATCATGATATTATGGTATTTAAGCAATAAGGTTTTACGATTTAACGATATCAAAAAAAAGCTCCCTGATGTGACGCAGAAAATGCTTACACAGCAGTTGAGAAGTCTTGAAGAAGACAAGCTTATTTACAGACATGTTTATCCCGTAATTCCACCTAAAGTGGAATATGGTTTAACAGAATTAGGCAAGAAAATCATCCCGATACTTGAGATGATGCATGAATTCGGTGCTGATTATATCAAAAATAAGGAAAATGCCGGTAAAAGCAATGTTTGTGTTTAATCAGATGCCGCTGCTGCCGGCAACTCAATGATCAGTCCATTTACAAAAGATGATCTTTGACCCTATGCATATACTCACGCATGCCGGCTTCTTCATCCTGCCGGTAAGTGAAGCCGCAATTTGCCGCCACAACCGCCGCCAAGGTGTGAAATAAACGGCACATGACCTCGACCGAGAGCCAGATGTCAGCGTAATGACTGCCGGAATAAGTGGCGGCGTATTGAGCGTACAGATCCGGTGACAGGAAATTTTTGTAATATTTGCCGTTCTTGCCGGTAGAAAGATTGAACCCATATTGTGTGCCGATATAATAATTGATCATATCGTGCAGTTCAGGCCGAACGACATCATTCAGCATGTGCATGACATAGGGCAGTTCATCCCGGGCGATGCCTTTGGCGACGTTATTGAGACACCACCAGAAATTATTGCAGCAGGAATAATAATAAAGCGGCGAGGGCGGCTGGATATGCCAGTGTTTGTCGCTGGGCGCGCGCAGGATCGGCAAAAATCCGCTGCCGTTGTCTTTGTCAAGCAGCGTTACGGCAGGCTCCCCGTCATCGATATAAGGTGTAAATTCAAAGCTCAAGTCAATGCGAACGCCATCGGGATAGATCATCATATAATTGAAACGGCCGTCACCAGCCGGATAACGCATCGCCTCAGGCATCTGCATGATCAGCGGCTTGCCAAAACGCGCTTCCGCCCAAGCCGGATTATTGAAGAACGGCGCAATGTCCGCGACAAAATAAGTGATGTCATAATCCTGGTAGATGTCCTTTGGCACGGCAGGATTGGCCCGCGAACCAACCAGCAATACTGCCCGGATACGTTCATCAGCGCGGGCTGTGTTCAGAATCAATTCCATGATTTCAAGTTCGTTTCGCATCATGTTTAATCCTCCGCTTCTCTGTATTATACTTGATACGAGCCCTACGTAACATGGAGGTTTATCATGAAACTGGCGACAACAACTGCCGATTTTAAGGAATATGTCACAGATCCGAACAACGTCGGAGACATACTGCCGTTATTCAAGGACACGGGATTTCATTATATCGATGCTAATTTCTGCCATGCCTGCCGGCAGGATTCCATCTTTGCCGGCGACGCCTGGATAACCGCCATGCACGAGGCGGCATGGACGGCGCGGGAACTCGGCTGCCGGTTTATTCAGGCCCATGCTTCCGATACGGTGTGGGAAACCGGCCTGGACCGCGAGGAAACCATCGGCTTTATCAAACATGAAATCGAGGCATGCGCGATTCTTGGCATCCCGCAAATTGTCGTTCATGCCGTCTACTCAAAAGGCAATACCTGGACTGAATTGCGCCGCGCTAATAAACAGATGTATGAATCGCTGCTTCCCATTGCGGAAAAAACAGGCGTAACGATTCTGCTGGAGAATAGCTGCAGCCAAAACTGCGGGGGCATGTATTTTCTGCATTCCGCCGGCTTGCTGCTGACACTGATCGAAGATATGGGCTGCCATCCGCTAACCGGAGTATGCTGGGACGTGGGGCACGCGCATATGCAGGGCTGTAATCAATATGCCGAAATTATGGAGCTGGGTTCGCAATTGAAAGCCGTTCATATTCATGACAACCTGGGCGACCGTGATGTTCATCTCCAGCCCTATACCGGCAATTGCGCTTATGACCCGATTGTCAAGGGACTTGTCGATTGCGGTTACAAAGGTTACTTCACGATGGAAGCCAACAGTATCCCGTCGCCTAGAAGTTCTATCGGCAGAAGAGGTTTTACGCTTGATCATGTCCTGTACGACAATCTGGTTGAGCTGCCGCTCTCTTTGAAACAAATGTCGGAACGGCTCATGTATGAAACGGGGAAATACATGCTTGACCAGTATCATTGTTTTGAGGAATAATGAAATCGAATTACAGGAACCGCTGATGCATAGTATAATGATTTGTGCATCCGTATTACTCTGCGTTATTTGTTCTGATATTTAGACTCGCATTAAATCGGAGATATTTGTGTTATAGACTTTTTTCATGGGCACGATGCCGGCAGCATAAAAGATCATGATCATTAATGGGATGGCTATCAGAATTTCGGCATATGGATAATGAAAGAAGGCCGTTTTAATCGTATCTGTCGTCAGTCCTGTGGTATTGCCGGCAAATGCGATTATTGCCGCCACGCTTACAATGGATGCGCACAGAAATGAAAAAATCACGATCATGGCACTTTCGATTATTTTATACTTTTTCATGATATCGAAGGAAAATCCGCTGGCTCTGAGCGCGCCAAAAAGCCTTGCGTTTCGCCGTATATTCGTTTGGTTATAAGCAATCATGTTCAGAATTGTAAAGAAAATCAGAGCTGTAAGAACGGCGAAGATTATGGCTATTAAGGTCTTTGCCTGATCCGCTGCCGCCTGATCTTCCGCTGACTGTGAAAACAAAGTCATATCAGGATACAAGACATGGAGTCTGGTGATCGCTTGACTTGCCGCTGACAAGTCTGGTTGACTGATATCCAGGTAGACAGCATGTGGATTCAGGGTCAGGCCAAACCGATGGAAGGCGGTGTCACCCCAAAAAAGCGTCGCAGGTTTCCCGCCGAAAACTTTCATAAGCGCAGTCTCATCGGCCGGTATAACGACAATGGCTGCTACCGTTACCGTTAGGTCAACACGCTTGAATTTTGGATTTGCGGCTATTTCGAGCCGACTTGATGAATCCTGATCGGCCATGATGATTTGCGACAAGTTTAACTGGCCGCCAACCGTAATCGGTGCATTTTTGCCGCTCGTTACAAGGACCACGGATTGACCGGCATTAAGGTCAGAATCGATTATTTCCCCGGACACGATATAGGGATCAAGGTCATGTAAACGGTCTGTGCTGACCCCCGATAATCGACTGATAAAAATATGTTCATCACTTGAGAATCCGTATAGTTCTTTGTCGCCGGCAATCATTTCCCGCTGATAATAATCATCGGCACCGGTATCCGTCCATCCCAAGTCCTTCGCTTGCTGAATCTGCTCTGAATAATCTGAACAGACAAGATCAACGGGCATACTGGTTACCGAATAATATTTGCTGATGTTCTTATTTTGAAACAGATTATCAAGCTCTTCCGGGGAAAAACCATCAGGAAAATTAAACGGTATTTCCAGTGAGTTTACAGGAGATTCGGCATTGCCGTCATTGCGAAGAATATAATCAAATCCAGAATAAAATGCAAACGAAGATTGTTGTCTGGCCAGCAGGAAAGACCCGAATATGACCGATACAAACGACATGGTCAGCGCCAAAAGGATACCGGCCATACTTGCCTGATTTCCACGAAAAGACTTGGCTGCCCACAACAGTAAAGGCTTTCGTTCAAGTCTGCTTATATGAACCGCTGGAGATACGGGAAGCAGCTCGGAATTCTTATCGTCCGTTCCACGAAACTTGCTGTAGCTTACCGTTTCGAGAGGCCGCTTCAAAAATTGCTTATAAACCAGCCCAATATTGGCCGTTATGATTAATCCAATAAATAGGATGGTCGTCAGAATAATCGAGACGCCATCCACTACTGGTATGAAATTATCAATAAATGAAGGCAAAATAAACCGTGAAAGCATACCATTCAGGATCAAGCCAGCCACAATGCCTGTAGGGATAATGTATACCATCGACAACAACGATTGAAGACAAGTAAACGCCAAGGCGTGATTTAGCCCGGCGCCTGAAAATCGAAGATTTTGAATAATAATTCTCAATTTTCCCCATAGTAAGATTTGCGCCGACAAAACGGCAAACAATACCGACAAGATTACTATTGCCGATAAAATGAGCAAAATGCTGCGATAATCGGAAACGGCATCTGATTTATAGGTGTTATCTGAAAAATAACTTGAACAATTTGTCTGGATGGCGCCGTTGTCAACTTCCAATGCAGCGTCCATCTTGTATACCGCGGTATTTAAATAATAATCATTGAAGGAAAGTTTATAATCAGCTGCGAGTCTATGGAAAAAATCTATGTATGTTGTTCCGGTTGATAGCTTTACGGAATATATCTTTGAGCTTGATGCATTGCAGCCTAAATTTGCTGTAAAGTCTTGACCGACAACAATTCCCGGCAATTTATACGGCGAGCTTGCCACTTCCGGAGGATGATATTGCATATAAGAATAATCTTTAATGATGCCAACCAGTGTCAATGGTATTTCTTTGCATTGCCGGGCAGCGGAAGTTGAGTCTTCAAATACGATTGGAATCTTGAGGGTGTCGCCAATTTTTGAAGAGTAACCTAAACGGATCAGTTCGGTCTGCTCGATGGCAATTTCGTTAGCCGCTTGTGGCCAGCGGCCATTGACAAGTCCGATTTTTGCCAGCTGCTTAAACGAATCGTCGAGATAACCTACCGTGACAACATATTTATTGCTCGATGCAAAAGCGCTAACATAGCCGAATTGTGCAGCCGTGCCGATTTGAGCAACGTGTTTATCTGTCGTCAGGTTGCTGATCAGGCGATCACTGCAATGAATCAATAAGCCATGTTGCTCGCCATAGAGATTAACCTTATTGGTTTCATAGGCCAGAAGAATTGCCTGCATCGATGAAATCAACAAGACTAACAACGCCAGTCCCGCGGAAACAAGAATTAGGCTAAAGCGGTAATGGTTGCGCTGTTTCTTGATAATCGTCAACATGAGCTGCGCTGTTTTCATACGATTTTACCATCCCTAAACAACACGCTGAAATCACTGATAGCGGCAGCATCTTGATCGTGTGTAACCAGAACAATGGTCTGGTTAAATTGATCGGCTAACTGACGAATCAGTTGAAGCACAGATTGCGATGAGATCTCATCTAGATTGCCGGTCGGCTCGTCAAAAAGCACAACCTTGGGTTTCATCATCAACGCCCGGGCAATCGCTGCCCGTTGCTGTTGTCCGCCCGATAATTGTCCTGGCAAATGCATGAGTCTATCGCTAATGGCCAATGTTTCGCAGAGTTCATTGAAGTATGATTCGTCAATGCTTTTTCGATCCAACAAAGCCGGCATGATAATGTTCTCTCTCAAGTTGAGTTCAGGAATCAGGTTAAAAAATTGAAATACGATTCCAATATTCTTCCTTCGAAAAACACTCAGCCGGGATTCGGGCATTCTGACAATATCCTGATTATCAATATAGACCGACCCGGATGTTGGGACGTCAAGGCCACCGAGCATATTTAGAAACGTTGTCTTCCCTGATCCGCTCTTGCCCATGATTGATAAAAACTGCCCCGGATATAGCTCCATATTGATATCATCAAGCGCATGTATTTCGGTTTGCCCAACGACGTAATTTTTGCACAAATTTTTAACACAAATAATCGGGTTAGCCATATTATTACCTCGCCGATAATTGCAACATTTTCATTGATAATTTATATAATGCGTAGCCGATTATTAAGCCCAGCCATTGAAAAAGGATGTAAGCCGAGTCAAAGCCTGTTGTTTCTGGTGAGTAGTAATAGAAACGAATCATTCCCAGAATGAATATGGCTAATAAAATGATGGCCGCCGCCGCAGTTGCTCGCAACGGTTTTCGTTTTCTATTCAAAAAAGCCATGCCAAACCCCAGGACCAATGGAAGGAAAATATTATTCACCATTCCCACACTATATTTAACTCGATCTTCAGCCTGTTCGACACAAGTAATATCTTCAGTGAATGATTTAATGATATGCTTAAAAGGTACCCAGTCATTCTTATACGGTTTTGACTCTTCAGTAATTAAGGCTTGGTTAAAGGTATTGATTGGGAAGATCCAATAAGCAATAAAAAGCGTTAGCGATGCAAAGACAGACAGGAGTGCCAGATGTTCCATAATATTTAATTTGTGTTTTAAAAGTAAATATAAAAATACAATTATATAAACAATTGAGACGACCATATAAAGGACATTTGATTCGATGGTCAAATTTTTGCCCTCCTTTATATTGTTTGTGATCCGGCAGCCTATTACTGATTTGACTGCCGGATCACATTTCTTTAGTCTTTACTTCTCAGAAAATAACAGTTATCAGGACTGTTGATTGCTGCTCTTGTTCCATCATACTTATAATTATTATACGCTGACAAATAACATCTCATATATTTATGTATACACAGAACAAAGGCACGCATTCAAACTTACTAATAATTAACGTCAATTATTTCTAATTAACTGCAAGTTTATTTTTCATTATTTATAAGGTCTTTATCATTTGATTTCAGTGTCATTCATGTCTTTTATAATAATTTCCGTACATTGCAAAGTTATCGACAAATTATGATTTCAATACATTTCTTAAATAAACCATTATATATCATATGTTCATTTCTATATCTATATCACATCCTAATTAATTTATTTATTATTATTTATAATAATCATATAATTTTATGTTTGCAACAAATTTTATTAATTATTACATTTTCCATACAACTCAATTATTATATAAACTCATATATATAATCAGTGTTTAAAAATGAGATTTCAATACGATTTGTTTTTTAATAACATATGATTTATAATCATTTTTCCGTTATTAATATTTTATTAGTCATATGGTAAAACAGCGAAATTATTCAAACAAGCCTTGTCTAATAATTATTTTATTTAAACGATCATATCAAAATTATTTCAAGCAGCCTTAATATTTCTGTAATGCTTTCTTCGGCGGTCGGCAATTGATGATCACAGTAACGGTCGGCCAAATGATCGAGCACCGCTCTGTTAAAATCTTCAAGCTGCGTTTTGTGCTGAGTCAGGGTACCGTCCAGATCAAACGCAACCAATCGAATATTTTCGATCATTTTTATTCTCTCATCCCAAGTTCTTTAAGAATACGGACGGCATCCGCCGGATCATCCGATGTAAACGCTCTTCCTCCATAACGGACGGCTTTTTCGAAATCCTCCCGAAGCCGAACGCCGCGTCCAAGCCAGGGTTCAATCCCATAGGATATAAGCTTGTCAAACCATTCCTTCCACGGACATGGGCGTTTCGTCGAAAATGCAAGCGCAGTACAGATACTCAGATATGAGCGCTGAAACTGTTGATCACGCACCGATTTTCCAGGCCATATTCCCGAATCATGGACAAGGTTCGGTTTACGCTTTCATAACAAAACGAAATACCGCATTCCTCAGGATAATCCTTCAGTTCGAAATTAAAGAGTAAATCGGCGTTATCCTGAACCGAATCAAGAAACTCGCCAAGCGTGGGAATCCGCAAGCCAGTAAAACGGCCGTTCTTCCAGCTTCTGGCATCCAGTTTTTTAATATCGGGCAACGTCATTTCCCTAATAAAACCTTTTCCATCCGTTGTTCTGTCGACACAGTTATCGTGAATAAGAACCAATTCCTTATCCCGGGTCATATGAATGTCGGTTTCGATCATGTCCGCGCCACATGCGGCTGCCGCCTGGAAAGACGATATTGTTACTGATCATTTTCCTGATGATTTAAAGGACAAATGCAATACCGTTAAATCGCCCGAAGCGCATTCTTGATCTTTATTTAATTGTACGATACATTTCGATAATAGCATCGCAAATTTTATCACCTGTATTTGCCTCAAGCGCACTTGTCGGCGCAAGCGTCGCTTCATATACGCCCTTTTTCATACATTCTTTTGTCGGTACGTATCCGCAATAATCGTTTGCGAATGCTGATATCATGCAACCTACACCGCAAGCTGCCTTTATTTTTTTACCATAATTCACAAAAATCTGACATGGAATACCGAAAACAGATACGTCGCCGATCTTTATTATTTGGAGATAAACAGAACGTTGCGTGTTCTTATCTGCTTGTATTTGCAAAGCCTGCATAGCAAAAAATACATCAACATAATCTTTCCCTTTTGCAAGAACACACTCTGTAAGCTCATCACCTAATACATCAAGTATCTCTTTAGATTGTAAAAGTTGCTCTGCCGTGGGTTTTCTTAACCTTACCGATATTTCTTTTTCAGATACATCAATATTTCCGGAAAAAGCCTGCGAATTTTGAATTGCACTCAAGACCTTCTCCGAAAGCTTTCTGCCTATATACCTATCCCTTCCGGGTTTTGTCGATGTTGCATAATCAGATGTGTTAATGTGGTTAATATCACCGCAGGCGCCGTTAATAAATACAGTAACAAAATCCGGTCCGCAGACCTTTTTCATTTCACGGCTTAGGCTTGATATATAGTCACCCGATGTTTCATTTGCGGCAACAATAGCAGGATGCAGAGCAAAATTAACAATGGCGCCAATCGGAGCACCATTTCTGTTTGCTGTCAGAACCAGGACATCGTCATCAATCTCAGAACACGGGCAGTCAATTTTATTTGCATTTTCAGCCCCCGGATTTGTTTTAAAGCTTCCGTCCTTCATCTTAAAAACTCTTATAAATGAAACATCGCAAAGATGCTCTGTTCCTTTTTTGAGTTCCACTCTTTCCGCTCTCTGGTATGCAACAATAATACTGTCAGCCGCTTTGTCCACAAGGTTCTGAATATAAAACTCGTTTCTTACGACCTCTTCCCCCCAGTTAAGCGTCGGTCCTCCTGCATGGCAATGCGTTGCCATCACCATAATCTCCCTACGCTTTATCGGCGTCATACTTGCAACCCGACTTCTTATACGTTCTGTTATATCGGCAGTAATTCCTACGCAATCCACAGATACAATCGCAGCATTTTTTCCGTTATGCAAGCAGACAAACGCTCTTACAAAGAGGGTATCCCGAACGGTATCAGAATACCTCGCTTCAAAGCTGCCGGGGATGATACTCCCCAGAGCAGGCGTAATATCAAGTTCAAAAAAACCACACTTCATCGTGCATTTTCTCCCTCATATTTCTTAGTCGCACCGAAAGTGTGTGCAGCCACTGCATTGGTGGGCGGATGAACCGCAAATACCGTAAGTCCGCTCTTCATAATCTGGGCAATTGGTATCTTTTTGTAAATAGTAGTCTAAAAAAGCTACATCGTCTTTCACATACTCGCAGGAAAATACATCCGTAGATTGCCACCAATAGGGGCTGTAAATTATACACCCTTTTCCGCCGGTTACCTCGGAGAGATCATCGTCGGATAATTTCCCTTCGGCATTTTTTTGCAGCTCCATTAAATCCTCCGGCGAGAAATCATACCCGTATTCTTCCGCAAGCCGGCGGATTTCTTCCAGCATATTGTCCTGCTCATCACTTGACAAATTTTTTCCTTGGTATTTACATAGGATGGCATCAAAATCGCTTTTGATCTTTTCATCCTTGCTCTTGGCCATCATGAACTTAACTGCATTCTTCTTTGACATTTTATCTTCTCCTTCTTAAAAGCATGAATTTAAGATTTTTATCTGACATATTCAATTTCCCTTTCTTTTAAGATATAATCGATGAATTTTACACCGATACTTGTGGTGTTCCTTTATCAGAAAGTATTCTCTGTATCCATTTTAACATTGCTCTTTCACCTTTTTTGTTTCTCTTCGATAACATCCTACCTTCTTTATCGTTTTTTATTACGGCTTGTTTAGGCATAAAATCAACCACGACATCGACACGCTGGTCGATCTCAAGAAAGAAATTATGGGAGTCATCATTCACAAACTAGTGTGTTGGATGAATGTAAAATTCCCGCTTCTTCGGAAGTTGACACAAAAAGAAAATAGTATTTCATATCACGAAGCAGCCCTATTTAACTATTCAATTAATATGAACGAATAATTAACCCGAATAATTAATGTTAGATTTTCTAACGTTATTCTGTTGCGTTTTCTAACTTAAAAGCATATAATAATAACGCTGGCAATTGAAGGAGGAAAAATCATGAAACAACTCAATGAAAGATTGAAGGAATTACGCACTCAGCTTCATATTTCCCAAGAATATGTTGCTAATTACCTCGGTATCAACCGGGCAACGTTCACCCAGATGGAAAATGGCAACCGTAAAGTAACTGCCGAGGATGTATCTAAGCTAAGTACACTGTTTGGTGTATCAGCAGATTCGCTTCTGCATGGAGCGGAAATTAGTCAGCCAGCTACTGTGTTCGCTCGCAGTTTTGAAAACTTAGATGAAACCGATCGGACAGAAATTATGAATTTGATTCGGTTTAAGGAGCAGATGAAGGCGCAGAGGGCTAAGTAATGGATTTTAGATTGGAAGCGCTTAAATACACTGACTCGGAGCGTATGGCAGCGGACTATCTGATATCGTACTTCGGTAATCGAAAAATTGAATACCCAATCAACCCGTTTTCCTTTCTAAAAGACGAGGGCGTCCTCTTTACGCTCTCAAATTTTCATAAACTTGAGGGGGTTTATGTTCCTGCTGCCTCTGCGAATGATATTCCGATTGTCGGAATCAATGCCAATCGTCCAATAACCAGACAACGTTTTACTGCCGCTCATGAGCTCTGCCACCATTTTCATGATGCCGACAAACAGATTTCGTGCCCTATATTGGGGAAAAAAACTGCGATTGAATATTTCGCTGACGGTTTCGCTGCTGCTGTTCTCATGCCTATTGCCGAACTTGGGGTTCAGGTTAATAAACGTAAAAATGCTCGCGGCAATGTCAGCTTTGATGATGTTCTTGAAATTGCAGGTTATTTTGGTGTCAGCTTTGAATCCTGCCTTTTCAGAATTGCTTATCGAATTCACGCTATCGATGGAGATACGGAATCAGTATCACTCAAGAAAAGAATAACGAAATATGCTCCAGATAAGGTTCGTAAATCCCAGCATATGACATACGCTAATCTTTATGCTGGATTGATTGATAATTATCAGGAGCAACTGGCCTTTTCTCCTACGGACCACGCCAGATACCTCTTCCAGAACGAGTACATTTACAATGACAGCCGAATGGAAGGCTTAGATGTTACTATAGAACAGGCCTCAGAAATCGTAACTGATCTCCGTCTCAATATGCAGAACAGCAGTTATTGTAATGAGGGAAACGAAACCTATTTATCCGTTGCCGGACATTATGCTATGTATCAAGATATCTTCGCTGAACCTATTAAGGAGTCAATAAGCATTTATGATACATTGCTCCTGAACAAGAAACTATTTTCCTTTTATCCTCATCCCGAGTTTGGCGGCTCCATAAGGCAAAACAACACCTTAGTACTTGGTGCCAAGTTTGAAACAGTAGACTACCATGATATTTTTAATGAACTTGCCAAGGTAGATAACGACATCAAAACCTATTATGAAAAGCATAGTGAAATGCCGACCAGTGAATTTGTAAAACACGTCGCAAGAATTCATCACAGAATCACTGTGATACATCCTTTCCCAGAAGGAAACGGCCGTACGTCAAGAGCATTTATGAATGTTCAGCTTGTCAGAGCAGGTTTACCACCGATATACATAAAGGTTGAAGATAAGCCTGCTTATATAGATGCTCTATCTCGAATAGATAAAACAAACATCTATGACGAACTATATGAGATCATTTTCAGAATGATAATCAAATCACATATTGTTCTTAATTGTATATAAAACCAAGCGGACACGAAAAGACACTAAAAAACATCTGCTACATCTGATGGTATTATAATCAGGAAAACTGAATCTGGAGAGCCATTGAGGAGAAATCCCCGGTGGCTTTTGTTTTACCCGAAAGGAGGCAGCCATGCCGCATAAACCTTTGATGTCCTGCCGCTATCCCGGCTGCCCGAAGCTGGTGTCAGGCCGCTATTGTGAGGAACATCAGAAACTGATCGACTGGCGCCGTTCTCGGTCTTGCAGCCAGACGTAGTATCCAGAGGTTGATACGCCAAGTTTTTCGGCCCACTTCGCCTTCGCATATTGTTTCTCGGTTTCCATTAAAAAGTAGCAGTCCATTACCGTTGCCTTTGATTTTTCGCGAAGAAGGCCGACGCTTTTTTTAGGATGTAATTCTCCTCTTCGAGCTCCGCGATGCGACTGCGAAGCTGACTCACATCTTCTTGCTGCTGGGCCATCTTGGTTTTTCACCCGTGCTGGAACAGAATTATATAACAACAGTGATCATGTGAATATTGAGCAACAAAAAACACCGGAAACCTTGAATTCCGGTGTCATTTTTTGTTCTGAAACACGCTGGGTGTTGGGATAACAAAAGACCCGGTCATTTTCCAATGACCGAGTCCCCTTAGGTGTGGTGGAGATGAGGGGGATCGAACCCCTTACCTCTTGAATGCCATTCAAGCGCTCTCCCAGGTGAGCTACACCCCCAATTATCCTTTTAGCTTGCCGTTTATTGGTCTGCGCCAAGCACCAAGGCGTAAGTGATTATAGTCAATGCGCGAAGTAATGTCAAGCCTTTATTTTCCGCTGACCGTGTCTTCCGTGTCTTTATTTTCCGCTGTGTGCTCGCTTCTTCTCAAACCCGGCGCAGAGCGTTCCAGATAGCGATAAACAGTTCGCTTGGTAAAATCTTTGCTAAAATGCGATGCAAGATGGCGATTGAATAAGTGGAAACCGGCAGACCAATCAAGCTGTCCCATAATGCGCGGGCGACAACCGACCGGGGATTGGCCGCTAATAGGATATGTTTGATGGCCCGGGGATTTTTTGTATCTTTAGCGATTCCGACAAATTCTGTTTTGACCCAGTCCGGGCAAACGGCAGTCACTTTGATTCGCCGGGGAAAAAGCTCCCAGCGCAGGGCTCGTGAAAAATGCTGCAGAAACGCTTTTGTCGCGGCATAAACATTGATGCCTGGCAAAGGCTGGAAGGCCGCTGCCGAGCAAAGCTCCAGAATGCGCGCCTGCCGCTTCATATAAGGCAAGGCGATCATCGTGATATTAACCGCGGCTTTGCAGTTGAGATCGATCATGTCGTTGATTTCCTGAAGGGTCAGGTCCTGATAAGTTCCGATCTTGGCAAAACCGGCCGCATTGACTAAAATCCGCACATCCGGCTTTTCACGTTCCAACAGATCCGCCAGGAAGGCGATGCTGTCCGGCTTGACCAAATCCAGCGGAATCGGGCGCACTGTCGTTGACGTCGTGTTCTTCAGCGCCAGGAGCCGGCTTTCCCGGCGGGCGACAGCCCAGATTTCATCCAGATGTTCTTTTTTGTCGATTTGGCGTACAAACTCCCGGCCCATGCCGGAAGAAGCGCCGGTTACAATGGCAATTTTCAAGTTCATAACCTCATTTCCGGTCTAGGCGCTCTGAAAATCGAGCTTCATTGCATTATAAAGAGAATTCCGGCGCGATTCAAGAGAACAGGTTACCGCGGCTGTGATGAACTTCATGATGACAGCGTTTTTTGCTTACGTTACACACGTTGATTTATGTTGTCATGCGGATGAAACATGGTATGATGGAACCACAGCCGAATCTGGCCATCCTGAATAACGCAATAAACGGCAATCAACCGGCGAGAGGTGAATGGATCATGGCAAATCCTGTAATCGAGATCAACCATCTGACAAAAAGCTACGGCAAGGCGCGCGGAATCATCGATGTCAGCTTTAATGTCGAAGAACAAGAGATCTTCGGTTTTATCGGCCCTAACGGAGCCGGCAAATCGACGACCATCCGAACGCTATTATCGTTGATCTATCCAACTCAAGGAAGCGCTAAAATTTTCGGGCTGGACATCATTAAAGACCGGACAGCCATCCTGCAAAATGTCGGTTACCTGCCTTCAGAGGTTTTTTATTATAACAACATGCGTGTCATCGACCTGCTGCGCTATTCCGCCAGTTTTTACCACAAGGATTGCAACGCGCGCATTAATGAGATCAGCGAACTGCTTGAACTGGACCTGAAACGCAAGATTGACGAACTTTCTTATGGCAACCGGAAGAAAGTCGGCATTGTCCAGGGCTTGCTCCATGAACCGAAGCTGATCATTCTGGATGAGCCGACCGGCGGTTTGGATCCGCTCATGCAAGCCCGCTTCTTCGACTTAATCAAGCAAGAACGCGATCACGGCGCCACCGTTTTGTTCTCCTCCCATATTCTCAGCGAAGTTCAGAATCTTTGCGACCGGGTTGCCATTATCAAAGAAGGCCGGGTCATTAAAATCGAACGCATCAGCACTTTACGCGAAAACACTTACAAGCGTATTGCGCTGGAAACCGAAGCGCCTTTACCGGATAATTATTTTAATCTTGAAGGAATTACCGCCGCGGAAATCAACGGGCACCGGGCCAATTTTCTTTACAACGGCAATATTAACGCTATCATGCAGCGTCTGTGCGCACTGCAGTTGAAAAACATCAGCATCAACGAGCCGGATCTCGAAGAATTGTTCCGGCATTATTATCAATGAGGATGTGGTCGATATGAATATTTATCGGTTTGAAATGCGACTGCTCCGCAACAGCATCATTACCTGGGCGCTGACTCTGGCAGGAACCTGTGCTTTTTTCCTGTCTCTTTACCCGGTATACGCCAATAATGTCGAAATCGTAAAAAGCATGATGGCCGGTTTTCCGCCGGGTGTTCTGGAGGCCTTTGGCATCAATATGGATACCTTTTTCAGTTTGACCGGTTTTTATGCGCTGACGCTTTATTATGTTCTTTTCTTTGGCGCCATACAGGCCGTCCATTTAGGCCTCGATCTTATATCGCGGGAGAACCGGTCGAAGACTTCTGATTTTCTGCTGACCAAGCCGGTGAACCGCCGAACCGTGATTGCCGCCAAATATATGGCCGCGCTGACTGCTTTGGTGATCACGAACCTGGTTTATCTGGTTGCGTCGACTTTGATGTGTCTGGCGGTCAAGAATACCGACTTGAATCTTCCGGTCTTGCTGCTTATATCCCTGACCCTGTTCTTCGCTCAGTTGGCTTTTCTGGGCATCGGAGCTTTGATTGCGACTTTTTTTACAAAAATCAAGTCCGTTTCCTCGCTCTCGCTCTCAGTCGCCGCTTTCTTTTTCGTTTTATCTATGATCGATACTCTGATCGGCAAAGAAGCCATTCGCTATATCACGCCGTTCAAGTACTTTGACAATTTAAACATCATCGAAAACCAGGCTTATCAGGGGTCTTCCCTGCTGACCGTTTTTGGAGTCTGCCTGATTTGCGCGGTCATCAGCATCATCGTCTATGTCCGGCGCGATGTTGCAGCCCTATAGGAGGCGATTAATATGCCGCTGCTCTTGCGTGAGCTCAAAGCCAATTTAAAAGGTCTGACGGTCTGGAGCTTGTCTGCCGTTTTCTTCATCATTGCCGGCATGGGCAAGTTTGAAGGTTTGACCAGCGATGAAATGAACCTGAACAGCTTTGCCGCAAAGATGCCCAAGGCGATGCAGTTTCTCTTTGGCGGCGGCCAATTCGACTTGTCGACCGTCAGCGGTTTTTACGGCGTCATGTTCAGCTACCTGCTGCTTTTAGGCGCTATTTACGCCGTAACGCTGGGTTCCGGCATCCTGATCAAAGAAGAACGGGACAAGACAGCCGAGTTTCTGGTTGTCAAGCCGATTCCCCGTTACCGGATCATCCTGGAAAAACTGATTGCCGTCGTTGCCATGCAGTTTTTCTTCAACTTGGTCATCGGAGCGGCTTCGATCATCACCCTCGACGGACTGGAAAAAGGAAACGACCTGTCCGGCCGCATCTGGCGCCTGATGATCGCCTTATTTATTGTGCAGATGATTTTCGCCACCTTGGGTGCCGCGATGGCCGCCATGGGCAAAAATAATCATCACGCGACACAGCAAAGCATATGGATTTTACTCGTCGCTTATCTGCTTTCAATTATGATCAATATCGCCGACACATCGGAAGCCATGAATTTTTTGAAGGCTTTTACGCCCTTTCTTTATTTCGACGCGGCTTCTCTCATCGGCGGCCAGGCTTTGCCGCTGGTCCCGATTTTGGGTTCGGTTTTGCTGATCGCACTTTTTACCGCCGCCACGTTCGTCTTTTATCAAAAACGCGACATGGTCTTGTAGGGTCCATCTTTCGAAAAAAGCCGGCAGACTGCCGGCTTTCGTTCTATAGGCTCAGTTTTCAGTCTGTGCGGCCACCAGACTGCCGCCGCAGTACTTCTCCCTCAGCTTCGGTTTTTCGATCTTGCCGGTTGGATTGCGCGGCACGGCGTCGAAGATAATTTTGCGGGGGCGTTTATAACGCGGCAAGCCCGTGCAAAAGGTCATGATATCTTCTTCTGTGCAGGCGCGGCCCGGCTTGATTTCGATAATCGCCGCGGCAATTTCGCCTAAACGGGGGTCGGGCAGGCCGATGACGGCAACATCCTTGACGGCGTCGTTTGCCCGGAGGAAGTCCTCGATCTGAACCGGATAGAGGTTTTCTCCGCCGGTTATGATGACGTCTTTTTTCCGGTCTACCAGAAAGACAAAACCATCTTCATCCATGCGCGCCATATCGCCCGTATAGAGCCAGCCGTCCTTAAGAACAGCGGCGGTCGCTTCCGGATTGTTGAAGTAGCATTTCATTACGCCGGGGCCTTTGACAGCCAGTTCGCCGACCTGCCCCTGAGGCACCGGACGGCCGTTTTCATCGATAATCATCAATTCCCAATGATATCCGGCTTTGCCGATGGCGCCGACTTTATGAATATTCTCGACGCCCAGATGGACGCAGCCCGGCCCGATCGATTCGCTCAGGCCATAGTTGGTGTCATATAAATGATGCGGGAAATATTTCTGCCAGCGATGAATCAGGCTGGGCGGCACCGGTTGGGCGCCGATATGCATCAAGCGCCATTGCTCCAGATGATAGTCTTCCAGCTTGATCTCGCCGCTTTCGATGGCATCCAGGATGTCCTGCGCCCAGGGAACCAGGAGCCAGACAATGGTAACCTTTTCTTCGGACACCGTCTGGAGGATCCACTTGGGTTTGACGCCGCGCAGCAGAACCGCTTTGCCGCCTACCAGGAAGCTGCCGAACCAGTGCATTTTGGCGCCGGTATGATAAAGCGGCGGGATGCAGAGGAAATTATCATCGCGCGTTTGACCATGGTGGTTGTTTTCCGTATAGCAGGCCGACAGCAAACTGCCGTGCGTATGCAAAATGGCTTTCGGGAAACCGGTCGTGCCTGAAGAAAAATACAAGGCGGCGTCATCATCGTCGGTCAAGACGATCCGCGGCGCCGCCGGATCGCAGGCAGCAGCCAGACTGTCATAAGAATCGGCAAAAGCGGGGCAATTGGAACCGACGAAAAACACCTGGCGGACTTGGGGAATTTTCTGATAAATATTCTCCATGCGGTCGATGAATTCCGGTCCGAAAATCAAGGCGTCCGCTTCCGACAATTCCAGACAGTATTTGATTTCATCGGCTGTATAACGGTAATTCAGGGGGACAGCCAAAGCGCCGGTTTTCAAGATGCCAAAATAGATGGGCAGCCATTCCAGGCAGTTCATCAGGAGAATGGCGACCTTATCGCCTTTCTTGATGCCCCGCGTCAACAGCAGGTTGGCGAAACGATTTGCCTGGCAGTCGAACTCGCTCCAGGTCATCTCACGGCGGAACTGCGACGTTGCGCCGGCTTCGACCAGCTCATATTCACGCCAGGTTATATCAGGCCTTTTCTGGGCATCAGGATTGATTTCGACCAGACTGACATCTTGTCCATATTTACAAGCATTTTGGGCTAATATTTCTGTAATCGGCATTTTTGACGACTCCCCCTTGGACATGGAACCCGCGCCGCAAAGGCGGCCGATGAGCCTGATCCAACAAAATACGTTTATTATAGCAGTTTTTATTCGCCAGCAATAGTCTTTTGTGCATTTATCACGTGCAATTTCTGGCAATATCTTCTATAATTGGTTTTTGCGTCTTTATTGATTAACTGAACCTTTCCATCCTGTGGCGCGGCATGGATATTCAGTCATAAACCCTGAACGCAGTCAACTGATGGAGGATATAAACCCGATGATCACTGTCACGAATCTTGGTCTTCGCTTTAGCGATAAAAAACTATTCGAAGATGTCAATGTTAAATTTACCCCCGGTAATTGTTATGGCGTCATAGGCGCTAATGGAGCCGGAAAAACAACCCTGATCCGCATTTTGTCCGGCGAGCTGGAGCCGACAACCGGTTCTGTGACCATCACGCCCGGCGAACGGCTGGCCACCCTGAAGCAGGACCATTTTGCTTATGATGAATACCCGGTTCTGGATACGGTCATTATGGGTTATAAGCGGCTATACGAAATCATGAAGGAAAAGGAAGTTCTTTACGCCAAAGAAGATTTCAGTGAGGCAGACGGACTTCTGGCTGCCGATCTGGAGCATGAATTTGCCGAGAGAAATGGCTGGGACGCGGAAACGGACGCGGAAAAGCTGCTGATGGGCCTTGGTATCGATAAAGAACAATTCGGCAGCCAGATGAAGGACCTGAACAGCAGCGACAAAGTCAAGGTTCTTCTGGCGCAGTCATTGTTCGGCAACCCCAACATCCTTCTGCTGGATGAGCCGACCAACCACCTGGATTTCAAAGCGATACGCTGGCTGGAGGAATTTTTAATCGAATATCCCAACACCGTTATTGTCGTATCCCATGACCGGCATTTCTTAAATAAAGTCTGCACGCATATGCTGGATATCGATTTCGGCAAAGCCAATCTGGTCGTCGGCAATTATGATTTCTGGTACGAATCCAGTCAGCTGATGCTGCGCCTGATGAATGACCGCAATAAGAAAAAAGAAGACCGGATCCATGAACTGCAGGCCTTTATCGCCCGTTTCGGCTCCAACGCCTCAAAGGCCCGCCAGGCGACTTCACGTAAAAAGATGCTGGATAAAATCGTGTTGGATGATATCCAGCCTTCTTCGCGCCGTTATCCTTTTATCGGTTTCACACCTGAGCGGGAAGCCGGTAAAGATATCCTCTTTGTCGATAATCTCGGGAAAACGGTTAACGGCGTCAAGGTCCTGAACAAAGTGACCTTCACCATGAACCGCGGCGACAAAATCGCCATTCTGGCACGGGATGAACTGGCCCGGACAACGTTGTTTCAGATATTGATGGGCGAACTGGAACCCGATGAAGGCTCCTACCGCTGGGGAACAACAACCTCGCAAGCTTATCTCCCCAAAGACAACACCGTCTTTTTCGACAAGGTCAAACTGAGCCTGGTCGATTGGATCCGGCAATACTCACCGGACCAGAATGAGAGCTTTTGCCGCGGCTTTCTCGGGAAAATGCTCTTTTCCGGCGACGAAGTCCTGAAAATGGCCGATGTTTTATCTGGCGGCGAAAAGATGCGCTGCATGTTCGCCCGCCTGATGCTCTCTTCGGCCAATATCCTGATTCTCGACGAACCGACCAATCATCTGGATCTGGAGTCCATTACCGCTGTCAATAACGGCCTGACAGCTTTCAAAGGATCCTTGCTGTTTGCCTCACATGATTATAAATTCATTGAAACGATCGCCAACCGGGTTATCGAACTCACGCCGAACGGGTCTTTTTCCAGTTCATTGCCGTTGGACGAGTATCTTGAGAATGAAACTGTTCAGGCCCGGATTGCCGAGATGTACAACGATTTGCCGTGAAAAGGCCGGTCTGTCACAGGATCGTCCCGCCGCCGACGACATACTCGCCCGCTTTCAGACCTTCGCCGCTTCTTGCCTGATCAGCTGCTTTTTGAGTAAATCAGCTAAGGTTATGTGGTCAACCACTTGATTGATCGCATCACCCACCTGCTTCCAGACATCAAGCGTGACGCAGTCGGCGCAGCGCGGACATTGGTTGGGATCGTCTTCCATGCAGGCGACCGGCGCAAGATTACCCTCGATCAGCCGCAAAATCATGCCGACAGTATAAGTATCGGCCGGATGCGCCAGTTTATAACCGCCCTGCGCGCCGCGCGTGCTCTTCACATAACCGGCGCGGCTCAGAACAGTGATGATCTGCTCCAGGTATTTATCGGAAATATTCTGTCTGGCGGCAATGCTTTTGATGGTTATGTACTCATCACCCGGGCTCATCGCCAAGTCAAGCATCAGGCGCAGCGCATACCGGCCTTTGGTTGAAATCTTCATGGTCACACTCCGTTTATTTGTTTTGGGCCGGCAGCGTTTCATTCATACTGCCTGTCCTGTAGCCCCGGATATCCAGGGCGGTATAGGTAAAACCCAGTTCCTTGAACCGGCCGGCGATTTTTTCGCGGCAATCCCGGTCCTGTAAAAGTGAAAAACCGGTTTCATCCGTTTCAATTCGCGCCAGATCGCCGTGATAACGAACCCGGATCTGATGGAAGCCCAAATCGAGCAGGAATTGTTCGGCCTGGTCGATCTGGCGCAGTTTCGCGGGGGTAATCCGCTCCCCATACGGGAAGCGCGAAGAAAGGCAGGCAAAAGACTGTTTGTTCCAGGTCGGCAAATCCATTTCACGGGACAGCTGCCGAATATCCTGCTTCGTCAAACCGGCATCTTTAAGCGGACTCAGAACATGGAGTTCGGCGACGGCCTGAAGGCCGGGGCGATAATCGCCGGCATCATCGGCATTTGATCCTTCCATAACCGCAGATATCCCGTTTTCCGCCGCCAAAGCCAGGATTTTGCCAAAAAGTTCCTTTTTACAGATATAGCAGCGATTCGGCGGATTATCAGCGAAGCCGGCCAGATCAAGCTCTTCCGAGTCGACAACCGCATGGCGGATGCCATGCGCCGTGATAAAAGCCCGGGCCTCGTCCAGTTCTCTCTGCGGGAAGCTCAAGGATCGTGCCGTGATAGCCAGAACCCGATCGCCCAGAACCTCATGGGCCGTCAAAAGCAGGAATGTCGAATCGACGCCGCCGGAAAAGGCAACGGCAGCCGAAGGCAGCCGGCCGATAGCTTCTTTGAGTTTTTCATGTTTGGCATGAAGTGTGTCCATGAAGATCCCCCGTATGGTTTATTTCCTATTATTTTACTATGATTATGGTAGGGCCTGACCCCGATATTTGTCAAGGGGTTTTGCTACGGTGAGATCTGATTCTGGGATCTGATAAGCCGGAAATCCACCGGATCCTTTGCCGATCCGGATTTATTCACTGAAAAGCGGCGTGGACAAATAGCGTTCGCCGGTATCCGGCAAGAGCACGACAATCGTCTTGTTGGCATTCTCCGGACGTCTGGCCAGTTCAGCTGCCGCCCATACGGCGGCGCCGGCCGATATGCCGACCAACAGTCCTTCGGTTCGGGACAGCTCGCGGCCGGCCTGGAAGGCGTCTTCATTTTTTACGGGTATGATTTCATCATATATGGCAGTGTTCAGGACTTTCGGCACAAAACCGGCGCCGATTCCCTGGATTTTATGCGGGCCGGAGCGGCCTTCGGATAACACCGGCGAGTCATAAGGTTCGACGGCCACGACTTTAATCCTGGGGTTTTTGCTTTTCAGAAATTCACCGGTGCCCGTTATGGTACCGCCTGTACCGACGCCGGCCACGAAAATATCCACGGCGCCGTCGGTATCGTCCCAAATCTCCGGGCCGGTTGTTTCCCTGTGCACAGCCGGGTTGGCCGGATTGTCGAACTGTCCGGGGATAAAGGCATGCGGAATTTCTTTGGCCAGTTCATCGGCTCTGGCAATCGCGCCTTTCATACCCTTCGCGCCTTCGGTCAAAACAATTTCCGCGCCATAGGCCTTAAGCAGGTTGCGGCGTTCAAGACTCATTGTTTCCGGCATGGTCAGAATAATCCGGTAGCCTCTGGCGGCGGCAACCGACGCCAGACCGATACCGGTATTGCCGCTGGTTGGCTCGATGATCACGGAACCCGGCTTAAGCAGGCCCTTGTTTTCGGCATCGTCGACCATCGCTTTCGCTATCCGGTCTTTTACGCTGCCCGCTGGATTGAAATATTCCAGTTTAGCGATCACAGCTGCTTTCAAGTCATGCTTCTTCTCGTAATTGGTGAGTTCCAGCAATGGCGTTTTACCAATTAAATCCGTTAAGGTCTTGTAAATTCTCGACATAAGATCGCCTCCGTTTTTTTTGAATAATATTAATCATATATGTTTAATATGTTTTCATCATAAACCTGATTATACCGCTTGTCAAGCAGATAAATCAGTTTTCTTGACAAGGGACTTCTCGGCTTTTATAGTGAATGCATATACGCTAAGTATGAAATGAGGATACGCGATGAGGATATCAGCCAAAGGCCGTTATGCATTGGCCGCCATGATCAGTATGGCCCAGAATTATGAGAATGGCGAATACATCACCGTCATCAGCCTGTCCGAAAAACTCGGCGTCTCAAAAATATACCTGGAGCAGGTATTTTCATTATTAAAGAGAAGCAGCTTGCTGAATTCAACCAAGGGAGCCCAGGGCGGGTATCGGCTTACGCGCGCCCCGCGCCTGATCTCGGTTCTGGATATCTTGTCGGCCATCGAATTGTCTTTATTTGAAAAAGCAGAAGAAGCCGTCGCTGTCAAAGCGCCTGAAATCGACCGGGCTATGCGGGCGGCTGCTTTTGAACCGCTGGACGAAGCGGTCCGCACCGTTTTGCAGCAGATCACCCTGGTTGATCTGATCAATGAAGTCGAAAAGCAGAAAACCGATCATAACTTCATGTTCTTCATTTAATCGGCTTTCCTATTTGAAAAGCGCGAATAGTCAGCCAACCCGGCCCGATATCTTCCGTTCAAGGCTTTTTTCGGCCTGTGCGGCGGCATCCAGGTACTTTTTGGGAGCAAAGCCGCGTTTCGCCTTAAATAGGCGGCTGAAATAAAGTTGATCATCATAGCCGACCATCCGGGCGATCTGCTTGAGATTCAAGCCGCTCATGCTCATCAGCTCCGCTGCCATCCGCAGGCGCAGATCGATGATAAAGGTCTGCGGCGAAACCCCGATACATTGGCGGAACAACACCCGGTACCGGCTGACGCTGAGATGCTCGATTTCGGCCAGTTGGCCGACGGTTATCATCTGGCTGTAATGCCGGTGGATATAGTTCAGGGATTTGCTGATCTTCACGGCAGACAGATTGCGGCGGGCGGCCGTCAAGCCGTTGATGCTGCGCCTGATCTGGACAAGGATGCCGGTCAGCTGCGCGGCGGCGGCGGTTTCGTAACAGGCATCCCGATAAATGAAATTCTGGAACATCTGGCGGAACATGTCGGCAATTTCCTGATGGATCCCGGCAAAATAGACGTCTTGTCTGCTCAGGGAACATTGCTCGAGAACCGTCGGCACGCCGGCGCCGGTGAAATGCGCCCAGTAATAAACCAGCTCGTTTTCATCGCGCTTTGTGTAATGGGTTTCACAATCCGGGTGAAAAACAACCATATGGCCGGCCTGAATCGTCTGGGGTTGCCCATCGATAAAAACATCCAGCTCGCCCTGGTACAAATAAAGCAGATAATAGTCGTGCCGGCCATGCCGGCGATAAGTGGTAAAGGGTTTGGTCATCACGCATATGCCGACACAGTTGACAACCAGATAAGCGTCGGTTATCGCTATATCGCAGCCATCCGAATCATCAATCCGATAATAAGCTTGGTTATCCATGGTTTATCTCCTTGCAACAGGCAATCGATTTGTCCATATATGCGGTTCTTTCCTGCATAGATCATTATATCCCAAAGATTATAATAAACATGATTAGATCTATCCATTTTTTCGACAAGGAGATGGTTTATTTGAAGAAATCAATCAATGCCTGGTCCATTCCCGCGTCTGTTTCTTTCGAGGACATGTTCGCCCAGATCGCCGCGGCAGGCTTCGAAGCAATCGAATTGAACATCGATCAAGCCGGATCGTCCGCCCATTCGCTGGATATGGCGATCGGACAGCCGCAGCTGGGCCGGATTAAAGAATTGAGTCAGAAATATCACCTGCCGGTCTGCAGCATTTCCACTTCGCTTTATGGCCCGAACACTTTAGGTTCGGCCAATCCGGAAGGACGGCAAAACGGCCAGGCTGTTTTGCGCAAGCAGCTGATCTGCGCTCAGGCGCTCGGCGCCGACAGCATTCTGGTTGTTCCCGGCGGGATCAGCGATGACGTTTCCATGCGGCAGGCCTATGAAAATTCAATGGCGGCTCTTTCGGAGATGCGCGATGAAATCAACCGGTCCGGCATAAAGGTGGGGCTGGAAAATGTCTGGAACAGCTTCTTTCTCTCACCTTTTGATATGCGGGATTTCATCGACCGTCTGGACAGTCCGTATATCGGCGCTTATTTCGATGTCGGCAATGTCGCCGTTTTTTCTCATTCCGAGCATTGGATTGAGATTCTTGGGCAACGGATCGTCAAGATTCACGTCAAAGATTTTCAGCGCGCGCCATCCTGGTTCAGCGGCCACTTTGTCAATCTGCTGGAAGGCAGCGTTGACTGGCCTAAAGTTGCCCGGGCGTTGAAAAACGCCGGCTACCAGGATGTCCTGACAGCCGAACTGGCGCCGATTCCGCAAAACCCGGAATTGTTGTACCACATGACGGCTGAAGCATTAACATATATTATCAATCAGGCTTAATCAAAAAATGGCATTGATGCCGGGAGGTTAACATGAAAAAATTGGCAATGATTGGCTGCGGCGGTATTGGCGGCTACCATCTGGAACATTTTCTTGATTACAAGGATATCGATCTGGCCGGATTCTGTGATCTGATTCCGGAACGGGCGGAAGATTATGCAAAAAAGGCCGGCGGCAGGGCTTTTACCGATTACCGCGATATGTTTGACCAGATCAAGCCGGACTTGGTTTTTATCTGCGTTCCGCCGACCGCTCATGGCGATATTGAATTTGAAACCATCCGCCGCGGGATTCCCTTTTTCGTCGAAAAACCGGTTTCTCTGGATTTGGCGCTGGCCCGCCGCATCCGCGACGCGGCTCAAAAAGCCGGTTTGATCACCGCCGCCGGTTTCCAGTGCCGCTACAGCAACCTGGTTCCGCCGACCCGCGATTTTATCCGGCAGCATGAAGTTGCTTTTATTCAATGCGCCCGTATCGGCGGCATCCCCGGTGCTCCCTGGTGGAACAGCAGAGCGACTTCCGGCGGCCAGATCGTCGAACAGACCATTCATCAGTTCGATCTCATCCGCTATGTTTACGGCGAACCCGAGGAAGTCTTCACGTTCGGAACCAAAGGTTTCGTTCAGGGCGTTCCCGGATACGACACCGAAGATCTGACCGTAACCGCCATTAAATTCAAAGGCGGCGCCCTGGCCAGCATTTCCACCGGCTGCTACGCCACCGACAGCGCTGCGTTCGACAGCAAAATCACCTTCGGCGCCCGCGACGCCCGCCTGGATCATTATCTGCTGCAGAAGGTCGATCAATATGGCGCCATGCCGGCTGCCGAAGCCGAGGCCGTCGGCGATCTCATCGTCAAAGGCGACGGCGCCCTGGGGCGTTCGACCCAGGAGGCGGCCGCTCTGTGCACTGAAGACGGGCAGGCCGGCATCATTTGCGACCGCACCTTCATTGACGCCGTATTGACCGGCGACAGCAGCAAGATTCGCTCACCTTACGCCGAAGCGGTCCGTTCACTGGCTTTTACCCTGGCCTGCAACCAGTCGATCGATACCGGCCGGCCGGTCAGGATTGAACTCGACTGATCGGTGACGACCAGGCTGTCCGGCCTTGATCATCGGTAACTTCAACACGGACAAAGTGTTCATTATTCAGTAAAGCATACACAGCTGAGGTGATGCCGTGCCCGCTGAACGAGCGGTGACCCGACCAGACCGCATCGGAATAAAAGACGATGCGTTCAGCCGGAGAGCATATCACTTCGGCTGTGTCTTCTTTTATCTTTAAATCAATCTGCGGTCCCTGAGTCGCGTAAAAATCGCCCTGGCGAATCGCTGTTAATAAGGCTTTACGCGTACATGCCGGACTGCGAACCATAATGAAGCTCTTCGTTTCTTCGCCATCGTAAAAATGGCTGTCATCAGCGGCGACACAAGGCAGGATCATGCCGGACAAAGCGAGCAGGTCGATCAGCAAGCCGGAATATGGGCGGGCATTATGCGGCAAATCGGAAACAGAATTGTATATTTCCACGGCAGCCAAACCGCGCAGCCCGCTGATCTGTTCCGGCGTTTCCAGCGACCAGGCCGGGTGCGCCAGAATCGGCAGACCTCCGGCGGCGGTGATCTGATCAATAAATAACTGCGCGGAAACCAGTTGATTCCTCATGATATCCGGTTTATGTTCCATCCCGATGCCGACGATATGGAAAATCCCTTGTCTGGGATTGGAGCCGACGTCATATTCGCAGCCGGATAAGAGTAAAAGCCCTTGCCGGTTGTCGGCTTCCGAAACATGCCAATGATCCGTCAGGGCCAGAAAATCATATCCGGCGGCGGCATATAGCGCGATAACATCATCCGGCGAACGCGTACCGTCCGTTATTGTCGTATGCGTATGTAAATTACCTTTAAACCAGCGTTGGCCATTCTGATCAATGATCATCGATTGCGGACCTCCCAGTCATCATTTCAAACCGTTTATCCGCCCGTCTGCCCTTTTATAAATAAGGAACCGTCCGATCGGATAACCTGAACGCCATTATATCACAATAAGCTTTTCATGAACGACACCGTGCAAGGCCGGTTTATTGATCATGAGTTTATCATGCCGCAGATGGTATAATAGTCAGGTAAGGCTGGTGATAATGTGAAAATGAATCATGATTGTGTCCTCGCCCTGCTTCTGACCCTTGAATCAGAATCTAAATATAACCAGAATTTAACGACGGCTGTTCTTTCTCTGGACCAGATCGCCAATTTCGATTTTATGAAACCTTTTACACGAGAAGAAATCTTCTATACTGCCGAGAAACTTAAAGAAGCAAATATCATTGAACTTGATGTCAATCGGTCAGATCAGGGCCTGATCGATGTCGGTTTTGGCGCGATAACTTTTATCGGTCATGCATACCTGGATTCAATCCGATCCGCCAGCGCGTGGAGCGGACTTAAAAAAGTTTAAGTCCATAACGCCGTAAAGATTGACTTTCATTCCGGCATTGTTTAAAATGGGTCAATGTCGTGCACGTGCACGGCGTCGATCAGCTTTTCGCGTCCGCTCATCCGGCGAACGCCGATAAACGGGAGGAATACGATGTCACGCTTTACTTTCAAGGGTTCGGCACTTAAAGAAATTTCATTCCCGCTGGGCGGAATCGGCACCGGTTCCATAGGCCTTTCGGGGAGCGGGCGTTTTATCGACTGGGAGATTTACAACCGGCCGAACAAACGCAGTTTTAACGGTTTTACCCATTTTGCCGTCAAGGTTGAAGAACAAGGGCAGGTTCTGGATGCCCGGGTGATGAACAGCGACCTGCCGCCTTCCTATATGGGGGATATCGAGCCCGGCAAATTCAACGGTTACGGTTTTGGCCCGTCCCGCTATACTCTGGGCGGCGTCCCTCATTTTAAAGACGCCGAATTTGACGGCCGTTATCCCCAGGCAACGATTCGGTTTCTGGACGATACCTTTCCCGGACAGATCAGTCTGCGTGCCTGGAATCCTTTCATACCGCTGAATGATAAAGACTCCAGCCTGCCCCTGGCAATTTTTGAAGCTACGGCAACCAATACTGCTGCCGGCCGGCGTGATTTCATTTTTGCCTTTTCTGTTAATAATCCGTTGAAATTAGGAAAGCGATATAACGAATATCAGCACGACGGCCCGCTGCACCTGATCAGGCTGCTGAGCACCGCGCAAGAACCGGATAATCCGGACAGCGGCGATTTGACGATGTCGGTTCTGGCTGACCGGGTCAGCTGCCAGCAAAATTGGTTCCGCGGTTCCTGGTTCGACAATCTGAGCATTTTCTGGCAGGACTTTATCAAAGCCGGCGATTTTGTCAACCGGATATACCGACCGGATGATCTGCCGGACGATGATAAGTCCGAATCGGTGGCGACGCTGGCCGCCCGCGTCAGCCTGAAGGGCGGCGAAACGAAAGTTGTCCGTTTTGCGCTGGCCTGGAGCTTCCCCAACGCCTGGAATTACTGGAATCCGCTTAAGGAGAAAGACAACTGCAGCGCGGATTCTTCCGGCTCCTGCTGCTGCGGCGCTGCCGAAGCGTTCAGCCAACCGGTCTGGAAAAATTATTACGCAACGCTTTTCCGCGATTCCACAGAAACCATCCGTTATCTTTATGCCAACCTGGAACGGCTGGCGCGGGAAACCAACCGCTTTATGACCATCCTGTACCGTTCCAGTCTGCCGGAAACTGCTCTGGAAGCCCTGACGGCCAATCTTTCCCTATTGCGGTCGCCGACCTGCCTGCGTCTGACCGACGGTTCTTTTTATGGTTTCGAGGGCTGTCATTGCCAGGAAGGCTGCTGTGAGGGATCCTGCACCCATGTCTGGAATTACGCCTACGCGCTGCCTTATCTTTTCCCCAAACTGGAACGGTCCATGCGCGACTTGGATTATCGCTATAATATCAATGAAAACGGCGCGATGTCCTTCCGTCTGCAACTGCCGCCCGGCCGCGTGCGCTCAGCCTTCCGTCCTTGCGCCGACGGTCAGTTCGGCGGCGTAATCAAGGTTTACCGGGAATGGCTTCTGTGCGGTGACAGCGAATGGCTGCGCGGGATCTGGCCGCAAGTTAAAAGATCGCTGGAATATGCCTGGAGTCCGGAAAACAAAGATCTCTGGGATCCGGAACAGAAAGGCTATCTGAGCGGGCGCCAGCACCATACACTGGACATGGAACTGTTCGGGCCGAATTCCTGGCTGAGCGGTTTTTACCTGGCGGCCCTGGAAGCCGGCGCCCGCATGGCCGCGGCGCTGGGAGACACAGACAGCGCCGCTCATTACCGGGCTTGTCTGGAACGGGGCAAAACCTGGGTCGATCAACATCTGTTCAACGGCGAATATTTTCATCAGCAAATCGATCTGACAGACGATCATGTCCTGGATCCATATGCCGATCCGGGTATGCTGAGCGGCGATGTCCGCAGCGCTTACTGGAATGATGAAGCCGGCGAACTGAAGTACCAGATCGGCGAAGGCTGCGCTATCGATCAGGTTTTGGCTCAGTGGCATTGTGATTTGATTGGATTGGGCGATATTTTCGACCGGGCCAAAGTCCGCCGGGCGCTAGCATCGATCTATCGTTATAATTACCATGATTCCATGCGCCAGGTCTTTAATCCCTGCCGGCTTTATTGCCTGAACGACGAAGCCGGCACCGCCATCTGTTCCTGGCCGAACGGCGTCCGCAAGCCGGTCGTACCGGTGCCCTACAGTGAGGAAACCATGCACGGTTTTGAATATCAGGCCGGTTCGCATATGATCATGAATGGTTTAGAGACAGAAGGATTAGCCGTTGTCCAGGCGGTACGCGACCGGTATAACGGCACAGCCCGCAATCCCTGGAATGAAATAGAATGCGGCAGCAATTATGCCCGCTCTATGGCTTCTTATGCTTTGCTTCTGGCTTATAGCGGCTTCTCCTGCGATCTCGTCCACAACCGTATCGGATTCCATCCGTTGCATGATGACGCCGGCAGCCGGTTTTTCTGGTCGGCTGACCCCGCCTGGGGCGAAATTGTATTCGATAAGAGCCAGATTACTTTTGAACTGGCCGGCGGTGAAATAAAACTTGGATGCTTTTCTCTGCCACAAGCCGCCATGATCCGCCAAATCGTTTTAAATCGGCAGCCGGCTGCTTTTTCCTGTCTTGACGGCGAACTGATTCTGGCGCATGATCTTGACTTAAAAGCCGGCGACCGTCTCTGTTTCATCCGGCAAGCATGAATGGCCGGCAGCGGTTCAGCGGCCGATAAGAGGAGAAGGCATCATGGCCATAACAGTCAAGGACCTGGCCGATCTGTGCGGCGTATCCCGCGGCACAATAGACCGGGCTCTGAACAATAAACCGGGCATTAATCCTGATACCAGGGCCAGAATCCTGAAAACAGCCTCGGACCATGGCTATACGCCCGATTATATTGGGCGCAGTCTGGCAAAAGGCCGAACCTTTACCCTGGGAGTAGTCGTATTTGATCTGAACAACCCGTATTTTTGCCAATTATTGCAGGCGATCGAAAAGCAAGCCCGGCAGAACGGCTATGTGGTTATGATCATGATGAGCGGTCAGCAAGCCGACCAGGAAATCAAGGCGGTCGGCCAGCTGAAGGAAAGGCGCGTCGACGGCCTGATCCTGCATCCGGTCGGCTGTGGGCCGGCTTATGAAACCCAGCTCGCTAAAACCGGTCTGCCGATCGTCGTGGTCGGCAACCGGCTGTCCGGTTGTTATGACTATGTCGGCCTGGATAATGCGGGCGCGGCGGCTGACGCCGCCCGGCTGATAGCCGGCCGGGGCTACCGGCGGATTCTTTTTGTCGCCCCGCCGCTCAGAAAAGCCGGTCAGGTCAACATAGCCGCCCAAGAACAAAGGCTGGCCGGTTTCCTCTCGGTTGTTCAGGCGCAGCAGCTTGACGCCACAGTCATCAGTTCAGCTGATTATCTGGCGGATCTGGAACACGAACTGGAACAAGCCGGACCAAGAACCGCCGTATTTTGCAGCAGCGATGTGTATGCCCTGGAGGTTATGCAGGTCTTGCGCAAAAAAAAGCGCCGGCAGGAATGGCCGGGCGGTCTGATGGGATTTGACGGCATTGATATGTTGCAATATGTCCAGCCCAGACTGACGACCGTTTACAATCCGGTCGCCGAAACCGGCAAAGCCGCGGTGGACCGCCTGCTTTGCCGGATTGACGATAATGGGCTGGCTGCGGAAACAATCTTGATTCCGCACCGGATTCTCCCGGGCGACAGTTTGTAAGCCCCGTTACTTTTCCGGCTTTTGTTCTTCCGCCAGGAATTGGCGGACAAATTCATCATCATTCAAATGCGGGTATTGGGCGTAAACACGGTCGATCTCTTTCGATTGACCGGGAGACAGCGTCTCGTTTTCATCAAGCGTCCAGATGCCGGCCATCAAACCCTGACGGCGCAGCACTTCATGAATGCCGGCGATACAACCTTTAAAATTATTGGCCGTATCAAAAAACGCGCTATTGCTGTCGGTCACCTGAGCAGCCAAAGTCAGCCAATCTTGAATAGGCTCGCCCGCTGCCGCCGCTTTCTTCACTTCATTGAACAAGCGAACCGCCGTATGGGTCCAAACGGCCCAATGGCCAAGCAAACCGCCGACAAATTTCGCCTGGTAGGTCTTGCCATGATCTTCAAACGAACAGGTTGTCAATAAATCAACGAAAATATTATCGTCGTTGCCGGTATACAGGGCGATCTGGCCGGAACGGCGGCTAAGGGCCGCAGCCCGCATAACATCCAAAGTCAGATAGCGGTTGAACGCAGCGGCTTTAATCGCCACAACGCCATCGATATCGCAAATCCGGCGCCAATAATCAAAACTGAAAACTCTGCCGCCGACAGCCGGCTGAAGGTAAAATCCGATAACCGGAATAATCCGCGCCACCTGTTCGGTACGCGTGACCAGCTCATCTTCCGGGTAAGCGTTCAAACCGCCCGGACTTAGTAAAGCGGCATTATAGCCCAAACGGACCGCGGTCTGAGCTTCCTTAACAGCCTGGCCGGCAGGGCCGCATACGCCGGCGATCCGAACGATAACCCGGCCGGTTTTTTGCTCATAATGGTCGATTTCTTCGGCAACCAGACGTAGGATCGGCTCAAATAAACCAATCTCCGGTTTGCGGATTTCAAACTGGGTGGTATGGACGGCGACGGCCAGGCCGCCGGCGCCGGCGGCCAAATAATAGCGAACCAGGCGGCGCTGGCCGGCCTCGTCGAAATGTCTCTGCGCGTCAAGGACCAGCGGGATAGCCGGAATGACCGTTCCGGCGGCTAATTGGTCTAAAGCTGGATTATTCATTAGAAGTTCCCCTTTCTTTCTTCGAAATGAGTCGGCTTATTCAGGGTTCTGCCGCCGTCAAGCAGCCATTCGGCCTGCCATTGAATCAATGTGTTCAATGAGACATCCGGATAACCAAACTGTTCGAAACAATGCGACGCATTGCTCAGGAAAGCCTTATCTGACGCCTCTCCTTCAAACTGCGGCGCCTTACCCAGATATTTGCCGAGTTGCTCAGCCGCATATCGCACCGCTACGGTCTCCGGCCCGGTTACATTCAGAAACGCCGCCGGCGTCCCGGCCAGCTTCAAAGAGCGGATGGCGATTTCATTGGCATAACCTTGCCAAATGCAGTTGAAGCACGTCGTGCCAAGCGGGATCGGTTCTCCCCGCATAATTTTATCGGCCAAATCATAAAGAACGCCATATCGCAAATCAACAGCATAGTTCAGCCGGAAAATCAGAACCCGGCTGCCATATTTGCGGGCGCCGAACTCGAAAACCCGTTCGCGGGCCAGCGAACTCATCCCGTATTCGCCGATCGGCGCCGGCCGGATGTCTTCTGTCGCGCCGCCGCTGTATACGGGCATCATCGGATAGATATTGCCGGTCGAAAAGACAACAATATTAGCTTTTTTAAAGCGGCGCGAAACCAGAGTCGGCAGTGAAGCATTCATCGACCAGGTTTCACATTCATTACCGCCGGTACCGAATTTGCGGCCGGCCATATAGATAATGTTCGCCGTGTCGGGCAATTGGTCCAACGCGCCTTCAGCCATCAAATCCAGGCTGATCGTATCAATTGAGTTATCTTGCAGCAGTTTAACCGCAACGGGATCTGTAAAGCGCGACACGGCAATGACTTTTTTATCGACGCCGGCGGCTTTGACCGCTCGTTTAGCCAGTAAAGCAAGGGTCGGCCCCATTTTCCCGCCGGCTCCGAGAATCATGATGTCGCCCGTCATGCTTCGCATATCGTCAATCAAGGCCTGGGATGGAGTCGTTAAAATTTGATCCAGTTTTTCTTCAGTCCACATTGGTTTATACCTCTTTCTTGTTTCTTGATATAAAATTCATGATCAGGCACATAAATAAGCCAGCATGATGTCGATTGTCTGTTGTTTACGGATTTCCATTATCTCAGGGCTGCATAAATCCATTCCGAACAATTTCGACAGGGTATGGCCGTTCGAAAAATTAGCAAAACAAACGGTAATCAAGGAGATGGTTACTTGGTTTTCATCAATACCGGCTTTAAACAGGCCGGATTCAATACCGCGTTTAATCTCAGCGGTAAATATGCGGATGGTCGGCCGTTTGATATGATCGGCCGGCAATTCATTCAGATATCTGGCTTTGTTTAGATTTTCCCACATCAGAATATTAACAAAATTCGGATTATTATATAAAAAATCAAAATACATGGTGATAATCGAACGGATCAGCTCGACGCCGGTATAGGCACATTCCTGCAGTTTTTCTTCCGCGAGCTCCATCCGTTTATAAACAATAAACAGCACTTTTTTATATAATTCTTCTTTATTGATATAATACTCGTAAATCATCCGCTTATTGATTTGGGCTTGTTCGGCGATTTCATCAATACGGGCGCCATAAAATCCTTTTGTCGAGAATTGTTCTTCAGCGGCCTCAAGGATTGCCTTTTTCGTTTTTTCAGAATTTCTTTCCCTTTTGACGGTCATGATCGCTTCACCTCGCCGAGTTTTATTCATGTGTAAATCACTAGTTAGTTACATTTTAAATCATTTCCGCCGAAAGTCAAGATCAACATATACAGGATTCGTGATTCATGCTATGCTCAGCTTGTACCGATCCTATATTTTCGGCTGATAATATGATTACAGGAGGTTTGCAGTATGATGATATCAGAAAAACATGCTCATATTCTGCAAAATGAACCTGCTTATCAGCGCTATTTGCAATGGCTGAACGATTCTTATTTTGATGCTGCTACGCAAGCCGAATTACGCGGGATTGAAAATCGGCCGGAAGCCATCCTGGACCGTTTCGGCTCATCGTTATCATTTGGCACCGGCGGGCTGCGCGGCTTGATCGGCGCCGGAACCAACCGGATCAATGTCTATACGGTAGCTCAGGCAACGGAAGGCCTGGCTGATTATCTGCTGGAACAATTTGCCGGCACGTGTGATCAAGGCGTCGTGATTTCCTATGATTCGCGCTTGTTTTCCGCTTACTTTGCCGATATCGCCGCCGGAATTCTATGCCGGCGCGGGATACCGGTCCGGCTGGCCGGCTCTCTGCATCCGGTCCCCGTTTTGTCTTTTGCGATTCGGCATTTTCGGGCTGCGGCCGGTATCATGATCACAGCCAGCCATAATCCGGCAGCTTACAATGGTTATAAAGTCTATGGAATGGACGGCGGACAGATAACCCTGGCCGCTGCCTGGGCCATCCAGACGGCGATCCGGAAGATCGACGATCTGCGAAACCTCTGCTGGCTGTCCGTTACGCAAGCCCTTGAAACCGGACTGCTGACTTTCTGGGGCAAGGATGTCGACCGCGCTTACTGTGATTATCTTCTGGCCAATCGCATCATGCCGGAACAAGCCGGCCTGCTGGCCGGTCTGAAAATCGTTTATACCCCGCTGCATGGAACAGGAGCGGAACTGATTCCCGAAATTCTTCATTTAGCCGGCTGCCGGCAGGTCATGGTTGTTGCCGAACAAAGCGGGCCGGATTCCTTTTTCAGCACCGTTCGGGTGCCCAATCCCGAAAATCCGGACGCTTTACAACTGGCGGCCAGGCTGGCCGTAAAACAAAAAGCCGATCTGGCCCTGGGGACCGATCCCGACAGCGACCGGATCGGCGTGCTGGCACGCAGTGACGACGGCGATCTTCACCCTTTGACAGGCAACCAAATCGGTCTTTTGCTGATGGAGTTCATCCTGCGCAACCGCGCCCGGCAAAACCGTTTGCCGGCCGGATCCTTTTGCGTAACCACACTCGTGTCCACAAAACTGGCCCGGCTGATTGCCCAGGCTTATCAGATCGAACTGCAGGAAACCTTGACAGGTTTTAAATTTATCGGCGAACGAATCCGCCGATATGATGAAGAAGGCGGCCAAACCTTTATCTTCGGTTTTGAGGAAAGCTTTGGTTATCTCGCCGGGACGGCCGTCCGCGATAAAGACGCCATCCAGGCCGCCCTGCTGATTGCCGAGATGGCTGCGGAAGCTAAAGAACAAGGTGAAACGCTGATCCGGCGTCTGAACCGGTTATACCGCCAATATGGCTATGCCGCGGAGGATACGCTTTCCTTTGAATGGGCAGGATTGACCGGCCTGCAAAATATACAATCCGTTATGGACGGTCTGCGCGGGCAGAATTTTCAAAAATGCGGCAGTCTGCTGAACGGCGTGCCGATTATCCGGTTCCGCGATTTTCTTTTATCGGATGAGGCGGCGACCGGCTTCCCGCCGGCGGATGTCTTGTTCTGGGAAATGGGCGGTCCCCTGAACTGTGACTGGATCTGCGCCCGCCCGTCCGGTACCGAACCGAAATTAAAAGTCTATTGCGGCGCCTATGATCATGATCCGTCTGCCGCCAAAGCGCGTTTGGAATTATTTAAAAATGGTATCAACGATCTGGTCGATCATCTGCAGGACCTTAATCGATAAACCGGGCTGTAATTTCCACCCGGCGGTTAGCCGCCCGTCCTTCCGACGTATCGTTGCTTTCAGCCGGCCGGTATTCGCCATAGCCGATAGCCGAAAAGTGCGACGGATCCAAACGTTGGTCCTTAAGCAGCAGCTTCATAAAATTAAGCGCCCGCGCCGCGCTCAGGTCCCAATTTGTTTCGTAGGCCGGATTGACGATCGGCACATTATCGGTGTGACCGACTATTTGGACTTCTAAATCGGGATTATCGGCAAAGATATCCGCTATTGATTGAATGTTCTGATAAAAACTGTCTTTGATGTTGGCCTTGCCGGGATCAAAGAGAATGACGTCGTTGATCACGATCATGATAACCTGATCTGTTTCTTTCGTCTGCAACTTATCGGATAAGCTATGATTCTGGATGTATTGGTCAAACCGCTCGCGCAGCCCGGACATGCGTGGATCGAGAACGACGCCGTCGCCGGAATCAGAGCCGGTATTGACCGTGACGTTCCCGGCCGACGATTCGGCTGTCTGTTCCGAAGCCGCGGCAGAAGGCGACGGCGTGACGATTCCATTCGTACTGCTGGGGTAAATAACATTACCGTCGCCGGTTCCGGAACCCGAACCCGAACCGGAGCCGGAGCCGTCTCCTCCGATAACAGAGCCGGACTCGCCCATGAAAACAGACACAAAAACACCTTTCATCTGGTTGAATTTCTTCGCGTCGACCTGGCTGGAAGCGAATAAAACAATAAAAAGCGCCAATAATAATGTTAACAAATCCGAATAGGGAATCAACCAGGTTTCATCGGCATGCTCTTCAGGTGGCTCGTTTTTCTTCGCCATGCTTTGCGCCCTTCTTCAACTCATAATGCTTGATTTCTTCCTGCGACAAATAGGAAAGCAATTCTTGTTCCGCGAAAAACGAACGTTCGCCGCGTTGGATGCATAAAACGCCAACCATAATCAATTCTTTGATCTCAACTTCCATACGGGAAAATTGCTTCATTTTATTAGCCAGCGGATGCCAGAAAATATAGCCGGTAAAAATACCCAGAAGAGTCGCTACAAAAGCCGCCGCTATTGAGTGTCCCAGTTTTTCAATGTCGTTCAGATTCCCCAGGGCGGCGATCAATCCGACAACAGCGCCTAAAACACCCAAAGACGGAGCATAAGTGCCGGCCTGAGTAAAAAAGGTCGCGCCGGATCGATGCCGTTCCTTCATGGCGTCAATGTCGGCTTCCAAAATCCGGGACAGGCTTTCGGATGAACTCGTATTGATGGCCAAGGCCAGACCTTTTTTCATAAAAGGATCTTCCACTTTTTCACTGATTGAATCCAAGGCCAGCATGCCGTCGCGTCTGGCCAGGTTGGTATATTCAATTAATTGGAGGATCAGATCGGCTTTATCCGGAAATGTTCTGCCCATGATGGCAATTTTCAATAATCCCGGCAGCTTCTTTACTTCCTTCATGGGAAACGCAACGAACAGGGCGCCGAAGGTTCCGGCGATAATAATCAGAAAAGCCGCCGGGTTGAGGAGGACTGAAGGATTGGCGCCCTTCAGGACCATGGCAACCCCAACAGATACGAGTGCGATGATCAGTCCGATCAGGGTCGCAGCATCACCCATTAGCGATTCACCTCGTTTCATGATGGCTTCTGACTCAACTTTCATCCCGCGGAGCGGGGATAAGCGCCCCAAAAATCTGTGAGAAAGTTTTGTCATAGAACATTATCGTTGAAACGATGTAAATCTTTAACAGAGCCGGCGGCATCATACCGGCAAATTGCTCCGGATCAGGATGTTTATCTTGTCAGACAGGGCTTATCTGCATAGAATAAGAGAGACATCTTTTTATTTAAAGACGTCTGTTCCACGAATAATCAGGATCATTACAGGGAGGTAAATATGAATAGGAAAATTAGAATTGGATTGATCGGCGCCGGAAACATTGCTCAAAACGCACATATTCCGGCCTATTTAAAACAGGATGATATTGAGCTGACCGCCGTATACGATCTGAATGCGGCCCGGACACAGGAAGTGGCCCAAAGATATTCCATTGCCCATGCCTGCGCCAGTCTGGATGAATTTTGTTCCTTGAAGGATGTTGACGCGGTCAGTGTCTGTACCTGGAATAATGCCCATGCCGTATCGGCGATCGCCGCCGCCAACGCCGGCAAGCATGTTCTTTGCGAGAAGCCGATGGCAATGACCGTTGCCGAAGCTGAAGCCATGAAAGCTGCCGCCGCCAAAAACGGCGTTGTTTTCATGATGGGGTTTGTCAACCGGTTCCGTGAAGACGCCCAATATATCCGGCATATGGCGGAAGCGGGCAAATTCGGCGACATTTATTATGCCAACGCCAGCTTACGCCGCCGCCGCGGCACCCCCCTCGGCTGGTTCACGGACACCGCCAAATCAGGCGGAGGCCCGGTTATCGACATCGGCGTGCATCTGATCGATTTAACCTGGTTCATGATGGGCAAGCCGGAGCCTTTAAGTGTCAGCGCGGCCACCCATTATAAGATTGGCGACTACCAGACAAAAGGCGTCAGCCGCTGGGAAGCTTTCGACAAGGAAAACCTGGTTTTCAACACGGAAGACTCGGCAGCCGGCTTGATTCGTTTCGCTAATGGGGCGACAATGAACTTTGAAGTCAGCTGGGCTATCAACGGAGCCGAATGCGGCTTGTGCAGCAGCCTTTATGGCGATCAGGCCGGCGCCACGCTCGATCCTCTGGCCATATACGGCGAAGACGGCGGCTATCTGACCGACAACAAACCGACCGTCCAGCAGGCCGAGATATTCGATAAGGAAATCCGCCATTTTATCGACTGTGTTAAAACCGGCAGTCACCCGCTCTCTCCGGCCGCCGATGGCGTGCAGGTTCAGCGGATGCTTAACGGTATTTACGCCAGTGCCAAGGCCGGCCAGGAAATAAAAATCTAAAGTCAATCCGGGACCGGTCGTTGGCGAGGGGCAGTTATTTCAGATCATAAAGCAGCGGATTCAACTTTTCACATTCCGGCAGCATTTCGGCGATAAAGGCTTCTTCATCGGCCGGGATATGCTCGATCTGGCTGTCAAGCGTATTAAGCCAGGCCTGATCGCGTTCATCCAGCGCCAGTTCACGGGCTTGACTGGCTCGGCGCAGTTCGGCGATGGTTTCACGGGCTGCCGTGACGCACCGCGACAGCGGACCTTTTTGGTCGGCGATAATCTTCCCGGCCAGCGCCAATACGACATCCGGCCGCAGAACATACGCCTGCGGATCGAAACGGCTGTCGCTGTCGGCGTGTAAATCCCTTAAAATTCTGGCTGTTTCGGCGCCTTTGCGGCTGGATTCATTTAAAAGCCGGCAATCATAGATCAGCTGTTCCATGGAAACCGTCGGCGCGAATCCGCCCAGCAGTTTAATATACTGGACGGATTCGTTGCTCCAGAGGTCGGCGACACAGGCCGCGACATTGCCAACCGGGCTTAAATGGGCGACCGCGCTGGAACGTCCTTCCATGGTAATCGGCGTGCCGGTGACCGCCTTAACGTAAACGCCTTCATACCCGCAGTCTTTATGCGGTCCCGTAGCGCCGGCTTCCAAGGCCGCCAGACTCCTTACGGCCGATACGACACGGTCTACGGCGGCAAAGGTCTTCGGGATGAACTTGCGGTCGGCCAGAACCATGGCGGTGTTGGCAAAACCGCAGGCCGTGTCGCCCGAGGCGATCGATCCGGTCTCCGCGGCAATATCGGTGATCCTGCTCCACAGCCGCCGCATATCGCGGACACCTAAAATGCCCAGGGAAAACAGTACTTTGCGGATATCGCAATACATGAGCGCTTCATCATGGGTTTCTTTGCCGCCGATCGATTCGACCGCCAGCATGTCGGCTCCCGCTTTACCGTTTTCCCGGAACGCAGCCAGGACATTTTCCCATTGCCGGCCATGATACATATGTTCCAGATCCCGGCCTTCGCGCACATCGATTACGGTTGTGCGCAAAGCTGTTTTTACGCCGTATTTTATCTCATATTCTTTAAGGGTCTCAAGAACAACCTTGCTGACATCGACACCCCAGTCGACATTCCAAGTGCATGGCGGCAGAAGCTCCACTTCAGCGACAAAACCTTCAAGGCCCATATCTACTGCCCTTTGACTCACACCGGTTATGATTTCCCGATAAATGCGCAAAACTTCCGGCATGCTCTCCCGGGTGATCGACATCGTTGGCAGAGTAAAATTTATCTCCGGATATACAGTGCCGCCGCCGATAGACAAACCGTTTTTCAGGATGACCGGATTAATGGCATGTCCGAAAATGAAGGTATCCAGGTCGTGATAGGCTAATTGCGTATAATGTTTTAATGTCATTTTTATTCCTCCCAAAGACCCATTTTTATCGACAATCCCAACATACTGCTGTCTGGAGGCTCAATCTTGCTCAATCTTATGATTCTTGGTGATATTATGCTATTCTTATTATTCATGTAGGAATAATGAGAATGTGTCGATATCGGCCAACAGAGCGTTTTTTGTAAAAACAAACCGAATAGCATACAATAGTTCTGATGAATGTCCGATCCGACGACAACAGGAGATGATGAGATGCGTATCGTTGATAAACATAAAAACCGGTTATTAGCCCTGCTCTTGGTTCTGGCCATGGGATCAGCCATGACGATGGTTTCGGCTTGTTCCAATAACATTGCGCCCACATCTGAAAGCGGCAACCAACAGCCGGAGGGGACTATTACGGCGGCATCCGACGTGGAGAAAGAGCCGCAGGGAACTTTCTCCGCATATGCCCAGGCCTGGGAAACCGCTGATTTTGCCGCGCTTTACCAGCTGATTTCAACTGAAGATAAAACAAACCTAACCCAGGACGCTTTTGTTGAACGCTATCAGTCGATCACCGATGGCATTGAGGCTAAGAATGTGCAGGTCACGGCCGTAGACGCTTCTGCGAAGCCAGTTATAACCGACGGCAAAGCCGTCATACCTTTTAATGTCCAGATGGATACGCTCGCCGGATCCGTCGCTATTTCAGGCTATACGATGAATCTGGTTCAGGAAACGGTCAACAACCAGAAAGTCTGGTTGGTGGACTGGAATGAAAAATTGATTTTTCCGCATATGGATGCCACAGATAAAGTCCGGGCCAGAAATCTGACGCCTAAACGGGGCGAGATTCTGGACCGCGGCGGACAAGCGCTGGCCGCCAACGGATCGTTGACCGTCATCGGCATCGTTCCGGGTAAATTCAACGCGGTCAAAGACACAGCCATACCCCAGATGGCCCAGATATTGGGAATTTCAGAAGAAAAAATTCGTAAAATCGCCGATGCGGCGACCAACGCGGACTGGTTCTATCCCCTTGTTACCCTATCGGATGACGCCGGAGATTTATCGGCCCAATTAACGGCGATCGCCGGAGTTCAATACCAAAAAACCGAAGGGCGGATTTATCCCGGCGGCGAAGCTTTTGGCCTGGTTATCGGCTATATCGGCGCCATAACCGCCGAAGAACTGGCGGATCATCCGAATGAAGGCTACTCCCAATCCGACAAAATCGGTAAAATGGGTCTGGAGCAAGTTTACGAAAAGCGGCTGCGGGGCACTGCCGGGGGCGAGATATACCTGGCGACCTCAGACGGCCAATATAAAGAGCAAATTGCCATGAAAGCGCCGGTTAACGGCGAAAACATCACGCTGGCGCTGGATATGAAAACCCAGCAAAGCCTGTATTCGGTCATGAAAAACGACGCCGGCGCCGCGGCGGCCGTCAACCCGAAAACCGGCGAGATCCTGGCTCTGGTCAGCACGCCGTCTTTCAATCCTAACTTATTGCAGACTTACGTGCCGGACGCCACACAGACCGCCTGGAATGAAGCGGTTAAAAGCCCTTTCACCAATCGGTTCAAAATCGGATATGCTCCCGGTTCCGTTTTCAAATTAGTAACCGCGGCAATCGGTTTGAAATCCGGCGCGCTCAAACCGGATGAAGCCGTATCGATCTCAGGCTTAACCTGGCAGCTGGATTCCAGCTGGGGTTCCTATCAGGTAACCCGGGTTAAGGATCCCGGCAAAGCGGTTAACTTGAGTGATGCTTTTCTCTATTCCGATAATATCTATTTTGCCCAACAAGCTTTGAAAATCGGCCAGGCTGCCTTCGAAGAAGGCGCAGCCGGCTTCGGTATCGGCGAAAATCTGCCGATTGATTATCCTTTTTATCCATCACAGATATCAAACAAGGGACTGACCAGTTCCGTCCTGTTGGCCGATACGGGTTACGGCCAGGGAGAAGTTCTGGTCAGTCCCCTGCATATAGCGATGTTTTATAGTACTTTGGCCAATAACGGCGATATTTTGCAGCCGATCCTGGAGTTAAAAGGCAGCGAGGTCATCCCGCAAGTCTGGAAAGCTCAGGCAGTTGCCTCCGGCGATGTTCAACGTCTCAGCAACGACTTGATCCAGGTCGTGGAAAATCCGGCTGGATCCGGCTATACAAAAAACGGCGCCCGGACAAAAATGCTGGGCAAAACCGGTACGGCCGAGCTGAAAAAGAATCTGGATGATGTTGACGCCGAGGAAAACGGCTGGTTTGTCGCCATGAACACCGAACAGCCGCGGCTGGCCGTCGCCATGATCATCGAGGATGTTAAAAACCGCCATGGCAGCCATTATGTGGTGCCGCTGGTCAAACAGGTTATGGACGAATTATTGCCTTGATAAGCGCCCGGGCGGCATCTTGTGCCGCCCGGGCTTCCGGGGATCAGTGATAAGCCGGCAGGTAGCTGCCATGGGCGGCGATCAGCTCGTCAACCATTCTGACGATATCGTCGATCGACAATTCGGCTGCGGTATGCGGTTCCAGCATAGCCGCCTGGTAGATATATTCCTTCTTCCGGGTTACCGCGGCTTCAATCGTCAGCAGATGCACATTAATATGCGTCCGGTTCATGGCTGCCAGCTGCGGCGGCAGTTTGCCGACATAGCAGGGATGAATGCCCATGCCGTCGACCAGGCAGGGAACTTCAACGCAAGCTTCGTCCGGCAGATTTTCGATCATGCCGTGGTTGATGACATTACCGCCGATTTTATAAGGCCGGCCGGTCACAATCGCCTCAATGATGTAAGAAGCATATTCCTGGGTGCGGGTATGGCTCAGGGTCGGGTCGGCGATCAACGCTTCCTTTTGCTTTTCCCAGTTGGCAATCTGTTCAATGCAGCGGCGCGGATATTCGTCCAGAGGGATGTTAAAGCGGTCAATCAGTTCGGGATAACGCGCTTTGATGAAGAAGGGATTATATTCCGCGTTATGCTCGCTCGACTCCGTGCAATAATAACCCAAACGGTTGATGTATTCGAATCGCACCATATCATGATGCTTGCTTTGTGCATTCTTTTCCCCGGCGCGGCGGCGGATTTCCGGATACAGGTCGTTGCCGTGCCGGTCCCGGATCTGCAGCAGCCAGCCCATATGGTTGATGCCGGCGATCAATTCTTTGCGCCGCTCCAGCTTATCGGTCATATCCAGCTCGGTTAGCAAGGTCTGCGAGCAGCATTGAACGCTATGGCAGAGCCCGACGGTCTTGATGCCGGTATACCGCTGCATAAAACCGGACAGCATCGACATCGGGTTCGTGTAATTGATAAACAACGCGTCAGGGCAGACTTCTTCCATGTCCCTGGCGAAATCCGCCAGAACGGGAATGGTGCGCAGAGCGCGCATGATGCCGCCGATGCCCAGCGTATCGGCTATCGTTTGGCGCAAGCCGTATTTTTTCGGGATCTCAAAATCAGTGATCGTACACGGGTCATACCCGCCGACCTGAATCGCGTTGACCACGAAATCGGCGCCCCGCAGAGCATTTTTACGGTTTTCCACACCGAGAAAGGTCTTGATGGCGGCGCGGTTCTGATTGACATTGCTGTTAATGGCTCCCAGCATCAATTCCGATTCTTGAAGCCGGTCGGCGTTGACATCGTATAAACAGATCTCGCTGTCAGCCAGCGTTTCCGTCGACATGCAGTCGCCCAGAACGTTTTTGGCAAAGACCGTGCTTCCGGCGCCCATGAATGTTATTTTAGTCATATCGTTTCCTCCAGATTATCGTAAGTCCTTATCGTCCAGTTTAACCATTCAACAAAAAATGTGAATTGATTTATGGATGAGAAATATGTCATTATGTAACCAAGGGAGGATCGTCATGCAACAGGATCTATCCATCATCAACCGCGGTTTTTCCGACGTCAATCCGCTGATTTGCGGCTGGCAGCATTGTGAACCGGGCCATAGCTACGGTCCGGCCGCGCGGGATTATTACCTGTTTCATTATGTTGTTTCCGGTAAAGGCTCTTTTTACCGCGGCTCAGTCCGAACCGATCTGAGCGCAGGATCTCTTTTTCTGATCCGGCCCAATGAACTGACATTTTACCAGGCCGACAGGCAGGATCCATGGTTTTATGTCTGGTTGGGCTTTGACGGGACAAAATGTGCCGAGTTGCTCGAAGCGACCGATTTTGCCGACAACCGTTCGACGGTGCTCGCGCCTCATCTCAACCGATTGTTTACAGAGATACAAACCGATTGCCGGTTCTGGCAGCATTCGCTCGAGCTTTTCCTATGCGCCAGGCTTTATGAAATTCTCGCCATGCTGCAGCGGCCGCAAAACGAGCTCCCCGTACAGAATCGTTATGTGCTGCGCGCCGTCGACTATATCAAGGCCAATTATGCCATGTCGGTCAGCATCGGCGGCATTGCCCGGTTAATCGGCATCGATCGGCGGTATTTGTGCCGCATCTTTACCATGCAGACCGGTTTGTCGCCTAAAAACTATCTGATGGATATCCGCTTGAAACGGGCAGCTTATTATCTGGCCGAACAAGGCTATTCGGTCCAGGATGCCGCTCGCAGCGTCGGCTATCAGGATGTCTTTAATTTCTCCAAAGCCTTCAAGCGGCACTTCGGTCTGCCGCCTTCACGTTATCGGGCGCCTTAGCGGCGCCGCGGCGTTGCAGGCGGCTATTTCTGCGTATTCTTTTTTGCAATTTTCTTTTTGTAGAAAATAAAGGCCAGCACGAGAACCGCCGCGCCCAGAATGACCGCGACAACCATGGTTAAGGTGTCGACATACCCCGCGATACGGCTCCAGGATGCTCCGGCGAAAGCGCCTAAATAAACCAGAAGCGTATTCCAGGCCAGGGAACCTAAAGTTGTCAGAACCAGAAATTTGGGCAGCGGCATCCTGGCCATGCCGGCCGGGATCGATATCAGACTGCGGACAATCGGTATGCAGCGGCAAAAAAGAACCGTCGATTCGCCTTTTTTCGTAAATTTGTCCCGCGCCATCAGAACATCGCCGGGTTTGAAACGAAGCCAGCGGCCGACTTTACCGTTCAGCCACTGCTCCAGCCGTTCGGCGGATAAAAGCCTTCCGACACCATACAGGATGATGGCGCCGAGGACCGATCCGGCTGTCGCGACGCCGATAACGCCCCAAATGGTCATGTGGGTATAGGTTGTCATAAAGCCGCCGAAAGTCAGGATAACTTCAGAGGGAATCGGCGGAAAAATGTTCTCGATGGCGATCAGCAGCAAGATGCCCCAATAACCAAACTGATTCATAATGTTGATAATCCAGTCCTGCATATTCTGCCGTAGGCCTCCCGGATGCTTAATAATAAGGTTTAGAATAGCAAAACAATGTGACATCATCATGAACACCGACCAACCATTTTATTTTTCGCCTGTTCTTCACATAACCCATCCTTAACATCCATTTTACGATCACATAGCCTGGCTATAATGAAAGCAAATAAGACCGAAGGATGATGATTATGGCTATTGAAGTCTTCAACCGGCATGAAAAAAAGTACCTGATCGATGAAAAGATTCTGACAAGCCTGCAAAGCCGGATAGCCGGCTATATGGAACCTGACGCCTATAATCGCAGCGGCCGGACTTATACCATTGCCAATATTTATTATGATACCGACGACAGCCATCTGATTCACGCCTCTCTTCAGGGACCGCGCTATAAAGAAAAATTGCGGCTGCGCAGCTACGGGGTTCCCCGGGCAGACGATAAAGTCTATTTGGAAATCAAAAAAAAATTCTCCGGCCTGGTTAATAAGCGCCGCAGCGCGCTGCGGCTCAGTCAGGCTTATGAATTTATCCGGACCGGCGTTCTGCCGGAACCGGATGCGGCCCAGAACCGGCAGGTTCTGCAGGAAATCGCCTACCTGCTTCAGGAATACCCGCTCAAACCCAAGCTTTATCTGGCATACGACCGGCTGGCTTATTTTGATCAAAACGACCGCAGCCTGCGAATATCCTTTGACACGGGCATCCGGACGCGCCGGACAGATCTGGCGCTGGAAGCGGGCGACTACGGGACGCCCTTATTGAAAAAAGGATTATGGCTGATGGAAATCAAAATATTCCAGAGCATGCCCATCTGGCTAGCCCGTTTATTATCGGAATATCAGGTTTACCCGACCAGCTTTTCCAAATATGGCGCCGAATATCAGCATCTGCTCCTGGAAGATGCCGAAGCCGGCGGCGCGATTTTAATCCCGGAGAAAAAAGTCCGGGCAGCCGGTTCTTTGACGCCGGCTGTATATGAATCAACAGCAAGGAGTATGCAACATGTTTGAGTCTATTTTCACGGCATCGGCCAGTTCTGCCGATACGACGATCACCATCAGCGGATTATTAATCGCTCTGGGGGTGGCTTTCGTTCTTGGCCTTTTAATCAGTATCGTTTATATGAAAACCCATAAAGATAAAAATCCCTCGCAAAGCTTTGCCCTGACGCTGGTTATGCTGCCGGCCATCATTACCATCATCATTCTGCTGGTCGGCAGCAACATTGCGCGCGCTTTCAGCCTGGCCGGCGCCTTCTCGATCATCCGGTTCCGCAGCGCGCCCGGCGATCCGAAGGATATTGCCTATGTTCTCTTCGCCATGGCCATCGGTCTGTCCTGCGGCATGGGCTATATGCTTTATGCGGTTATCGTAGCCGTTATTTTATGTGCTGTCATGCTTATCCTGGAAACTGTAAAATTCGGACAACCGAAGGCGACCGGAAAAGTCCTGAAAATCACGATTCCCGAAAATCTCGACTATCAGGATGCCTTCACGGATGTTCTGGATAAATATACCTTGTCCCACCATCTGGTGAAAGTGAAGACAACCGATCTCGGCAGTCTTTTTGAGCTGGTTTATACGATTACAACCCGTGATGAAATCAAGGAAAAGGACTTTCTCGATGAGCTGCGCTGCCGGAACGGCAATCTGAACATCACATTAGTCATGAATGCTCAAACCAGCGAGTTCTAGTTGTTGTTTCAGGTTCTCCGATATTTTGCTTTCCGGCAGATACAGCATTGGCAGAGGACTGTTGGCCGACCCGTCGTTCTGGACCTGGCCGTTCACGGCAAAAAGGACCATACATCCGTCGGTTTCACCGGACCAGCCGATCTCACCCAGTTGATATAACTCGGCAATCAAGGCTGGATCGCTGATTTTGACGAAAAGATCTTCATTATTCAGATAAGGCGCTCCCAAATCACCGTAAGGTTGGTATTGAGCCGGATAAAAGCTCTCGGCATCGCCGCCCATGGAGTATAGATCCTTAGCAGCCGACATATCCGCCGGATCCGCGACAACATAGGCCGCTGAATAGCGCGCGGCCAATTGGCTAAAATCGGTCGAAAGGCCCATCGCCCTGAGCGTGGCCAGGGTCCGGCCGAAAGCTTCGGTCAGATAAAGCGGCGAATTGTAATTGCCATCCTGAATAAAGCAGCCGATGACCAGCCGACCGGCCTGACTGTCGGCGCCGGCCGCCAGATCGGCCTTGACTGCCGTTTGCAATTCTGCCAGACGTTCCAGGCTCTGGGAAGTCTGGGTCGTCAAGGTTAGCAGCGTTTGACCGGTCTTGTCAAAAAGCTCGACGGATTTCAGCTGGCCGACCGGCTGCAGGAAACCGGCATATCGCTGGAGCTTATATTCATTGGACGCCTGCAGCTGCTTTAACAAACCGGCATAAGGCTCCTGGGCAAAATCAATATAAATCGTCCGAACCATTTTTTGTCCCGAAACCAGGTAGTAAGCCACGCGGCAGGACGTCCGGCTGCGGCTTCCGCCGGTTGTACCGTCGGCGGCTCCGGCAGCATCGGACGATTCGTATTCCGACATATTGCCGGTCAGCTTATTGAGCGTTGATAGAGTATAAGGCTTGGGCGCCAGTTTTGGCAGTTCGGCCAGATAATGCTCATGCAGCTGTCTGATTAACAGCAAATTCTGTTCATCTTCAAATACCGGATAGATCGATTGGTCGCCCGACTGGTAGATGGGCAGCAAATCATTAGTCGTCAATTCAGCCCGGACAATTTTATCCTGATCGGGCAATCGGTAATCAAAACCGAAAAAGCCGCTCATGATCATAGCGCAGCCGGCAATGAAACAAGCCAGATAGACCGCGTAGCTGACCAGACTGCGTTTGAATGCGCCAAATCCCCGCGATAAAATGACCTCGATGACCAGGTGGGTCGTAAACGAACCGATCAGGACGCCGATAGCAAACATCAGATTGCCGGCTTTAAATTGGTAGAATAAATAACCAAAATAGAGGCCGATAACCAGACACGCCAGAAAACGGTTGATCAAAAACGGCATATGATAGGTAAAGGGATTGCCGGCCCGCTCGCTTTTACGTTGTTTATAAATGATGAGGATGCCAAAGATCATGGCCGCAATGACCAGCACCCACCAGAGTAAATCAAGCAGGTTTAAACCCCTGTATACGACCGTAAAAAAGCGGCCGACGGGCGATAACAGAAGATAACGGTCGAGCGCCGGCTGCATGTCGATGGTAAATCCCGGCAGAACAAGGCCGATAAAAAACTCCAGGGTTGCCAGAGTAGCCGGATAAGCCAGATTCAATAAAGCAGTCAAGAACAGGGCGTCAAAAATCGTTCCGGTCATGACAAAAGCCAGAACCGATACCGCGTAAACCGCCAGAGACATCAGAAAAACCGAACCGGCGGTTTTTCCCAGCAAACCCAGGCTTAACGCGTCCAGAGGCCGGACAAGCCGCAAAATGAAAATCACCAGAAAAGTTATGGCTTGCGGAATAAAAACCAACAGGTATCCGGCCAGAAAACGGCCGGCAGCCAATGGCACGCGGCGGATCGGCAAGGTGTGAAAAACGTCCAGAGCCGCCCGGTTATGCAGATAGCCGAACATCAGGCCGGCGGCAAGGATCAGCATGATCAGCGAAATCGGCAGCATCAGGAACGTAATCAGGCCCTGGAACATATCATCCAGATAAGTACTTTCCGGAGCAACGGACAGCTGTAAAAGCAGAATAACCGGCACGGTCACCAGCATCAGGATCAAACCGGTTATCGCTGTCGTCTTGTTTTTGCGAAATCCCAGCTTTGCGACGGACCAGGACTGCCGCAAGGGCTCAGTTGATAAATGTATTGACGTCATAACCGGCTACCTCCAGTTCCTGTATGAAAACCTCTTCCAGCGTCAGCGGCAGGGCTTCGAGGAAAATCGGATTGCGGGCTTGCAGCCGGTCCATGATCTCGTCACGCTGACCCCGGATGACAATCTCCGCCAAAGACCCTTTCATTTGAAATTTTAAAATATTCATGCCATGTAGATTTTCGCTGCTTGTTGGCTCCCGAAAAACAGCCTGGATCTTGTGGATACCCAGTTTCAGCGAATCCAGCTCCTGTTCGAAAACAATGCCGCCCTGATGCAGCAATCCGACATGATCGCAAATATCTTCCAGCTCTCGCAGGTTGTGCGAAGCGATGATGACGGTTTGATTTTTTCCGGCCACCGAATCAGCCAGCAACCGTTTCAACAGTTGGCGAACCACCGGATCCAGTCCGTCGAAGGCTTCATCCAGCAAGAGATAATCCGGTTGGCAGGCCAGCCCGATCATCAGGATCACCTGCCGCTGCATGCCTTTTGACATTTGATGAATGCTGCGGGTCGTATCGACAGGAAACATTTTTTTCAAACGCTCAAAGATATCAACGGAAAATTTCGGATAAAAGCGCTGATAGAAGCGAACCATTTCCGGCACGCCGGCCTGATGCAAAAAATAACTCTGGTCGGCGATAAAGAAGATCCGCTGCTTGACTGCCGGATTCTCGTATATCGGCTGACGGTCCAGGGTCAGCCAACCCTGATCCGGTTTATAAACGCCGGCCAGCAGACGCAGAAAAGTCGATTTCCCGGCGCCGTTGGATCCGACTAATCCGAATATGGATCCTGACTGTATTTTGCAGTTCAATTGGTTCAACGCGGTTATCGAGCCGAAGGTTTTCGTCAGCTGCATAGCTTCAATCATGTTGTTCACCTCGCTCCTGATAGGTTTCACGGACAACCATTGTTAAGAGACTTTCCGGAAATCCCGCTGCTTTGGCTCTGCGGACCAGGCTGCGCAAATCCTCTTGAATCTGTTCATGCTGATCATGGGGCGCGGCCATGTTGCAGCGGACAAAACTGCCCCGGCCGACAATCGGATAAATAAATCCGGCGGTTTCCAGTTGCTGATACGCCTTTTGCACCGTATTGGGATTGACGCCCAATTCTTCGGCCAGCGCCCGGACTGTCGGCAATTGTTCGTCACCCGACAGGACGCCGAGATAAATCAAACGAGTAATTCCAGCTTTTATCTGTTCAAAAATCGGGATGCGGCTTTGCAGATCAAGATTCAGCATGTAAGCCCTTCTTCCTGTTTTTCCGATCAGTTCTCATCTGCGTAACGAAGCAGCTGAAAAAAGTACAAGTTGTTTGTATTATATCGTATCATACAGCTTATGCAAGTCAAAAATTCTTGACAAGATTCATCGTTTCGCTATACTGGTTTTATAGACTCCGGGACTGGCGGATCAGTGGGAAACCACAAGGAACCGGAGAAATGAAGCGCCGACCGCCTGGGCCAATATTTTTTGGCCCGGGTTTTTTATTTTCCTCCCGGGTCAATCGATCAGGAGGGATAGTCTATGCAATCCAGTCAAACAAAAGTTGATAATCCGGATCATGAATCCGCCTGGGCCGGTTTTTGCCCGGGAGCCTGGCAGGAATCGATTCACGTGCGTTCATTTATTCAGGCTAATTACCGGCCTTATACCGGCGATGAGTCCTTTCTCATGCCGGCGACCCAACGAACAAAGGATCTGAACCGGCAGTTTGAGCATCTCAAAGCTGAAGAGCAAGCCAAAGGCGGCGTTCTTGATATCGATACCAGTACGGTATCTTCCCTGTTGAATTATCCGGCCGGTTATCTGGACCGCTCAAGGGAGCTTATTGTCGGCTTACAGACCGGATCGCCGCTTAAACGCAGTGTCAATCCGTTCGGCGGCATTCGGATGGCAGAAAAAGCCTGTCAGGAATATGGCTATACCTTATCGGAAAAAGTCCGCGAACAATTTCGCTACCGGACGACCCATAACGACGGAGTTTTTCGTGTTTATTCGCCGGAGATGCGGGCAGTCCGGCACAGCGGCCTGATCAGCGGGCTGCCCGACGCCTATGGCCGCGGCCGCTTGATCGGCGATTATCGCCGCGTCGCCTTGTATGGCGTCGACCGCCTGATCCGGCAAAAAGAACAAGATCAATTCGATCTGGGCCGTCAGGAGCAGAATGAGGAAAACATCCGGCTGGCGGAAGAACTCTTCCGGCAAATCGACTTTCTGGATAAATTAAAGCAAATGGCCGCTTTATACGGCTATGATCTGTCAAAGCCGGCCCGCACGGCGCGCGAAGCCATTCAATGGCTGTATTTTGCTTATCTGGCGGCCATCAAAGAACAAAACGGAGCGGCCATGTCTCTGGGCAGGGTCAGCACGTTTCTGGATATTTACTGTGAACGCGATATACAGGCCGGCCGTCTGTCGGAACCGGGCGTTCAGGAGCTGATCGACGATTTTGTCCTGAAGCTCAGGATGGCCAGGCAATTGCGAACCCAGGATTATAACGAGCTGTTTGCCGGCGATCCGCTTTGGATCACCGAATCTTTAGGCGGCATGGGCGAAGATGGCAGGACTTTGGTCACCCGGTCAACGTTCCGTTTCCTGCATACGCTGGAAAATCTGGGACCGGCGCCCGAGCCCAATCTGACCGTCCTCTGGTCGGACCGCCTGCCGGTTTCTTTTCAAAGGTATTGCGCCCGTCTGACTCTGGAAACCAATGCGCTGCAATATGAAAACGACGATTTAATGCAGCCGCGTTTCGGTGATGATTACGCCATATCCTGTTGCGTATCTGCCGGCCGGATCGGCCGCGATATGCAATTCTTCGGCGCGCGCTGCAACCTGCCCAAGCTGCTGCTACTGGCATTGAACGGCGGCCGGGATGAAATCAGCGGCGAACAGATCGGGCCGGCCGGCGAACCGGTCGGCGCAAAGCCGCTCGATTATGAGGATGTCCTGCGGCGATTCAATTTTTATCAAGCCTGGCTGTGCCGTCTCTATGTCCAGACCATGAACGTCATCCATACCATGCACGATAAATATGCTTATGAAAAAATTCAGATGGCCTTGCATGATACAGCCGTACGCCGCATGATGTCCTTCGGCCTGGCCGGCTTATCTGTAATAACCGACTCATTTAGCGCGATCCGTTATGCGCAGGTCGTACCGGTTATGAATGAGCAGGGTTTGATCGCCGATTTTCAAATCAAAGGCGACTTTCCTTGCTTCGGCAACGATGACGACCGGGCGGACAGCCTGGCCGTGCAGGTCTGTGAGTCTTTTTATCACGAATTGTGCCAGACGCCCTGCTACCGGGGCGCCAAGCATACTTTATCCATTCTGACGATTACGTCCAACGTTGTCTATGGCCGTAAAACCGGTTCGACGCCGGATGGCCGGAAGCGGGGCGCGCCGTTTGCCCCCGGCGCCAATCCGATGCATGGGCGCGAACGTTCCGGCGCTCTGGCCGCGCTTAATTCCGTTGCCAAACTGCCCTTTGATATCTGCCGGGACGGCATCTCCTGTACGACGACGCTGACGCCCGGCGTACTGGGCCGCCTGCCGGAGACGCGCGTCCTCAACCTGATCACGATTTTAACCGGCTACTTCAGTCAGGGCGCCCATCATCTGAACGTCAACGTTCTGGACCGCCGGCAGCTGGAAGACGCCCGGCGCCACCCGGAGCAGTACCCTAATCTGACGATCCGCGTATCCGGCTATGCCGTTCTCTTCAACAGCCTCAGCCGCGAACAACAGGATGAAATCCTGATGCGCACGTTTCATGGCCAGCTGTAACGATACCGGCCGGATCCATGGCCTGGAGACCCTTGGAGCCCTCGACGGCCCAGGTATCCGACTGGTCATTTTTCTGCAGGGTTGCCCGCTGCGCTGCCGATATTGCCACAATCCGGAAACTTGGGATCCTGCGGGCGGTTCTCCCCGGTCCGCGGCGGATCTGGTCCGTTTCGCCAGGCGGTACCGGCCCTTTTTTACAGGCGGCGGCGGAGTTACGGTTTCCGGCGGAGAGCCGCTGGCGCAGTTACCCTTTGTCTGCGAACTATTCCAGGCTTTACAGCAGGAAAAAATATCGACCGTGCTCGATACCAGCGGCTGGCTGGCTGATTTCTGGCCGGATCCAGACGTTCTCGACCTGCTCCGGGCAACCGACCTGGTTCTCCTGGATGTCAAGGCCTTGACTGAAGACCGCTTCCGCCGGCTGACCGGCCAATCCGACCGGCCGCTTCGCCGTTTTATCTCCTTATGCGAACAAAGCGGCTGTCTGGTTCGCATCCGTCAGGTTATCCTGCCCGGTTTCAATGACCGGCCGACCGACATTCAGGACCTCGCGGCCTATCTGAAATTCTGGCCGGATTTGAATTTAGAATCCATCGAATTGCTTGGCTACCATCGTCTGGGCGTTGAAAAATGGCGGCAGCTCGGCCGGCCGTATTCCCTCGACAGCACGCCGGCTATGGATCCGCAGCAGCTCCGGGTTCTGCAGGATTATGCCGACAGGCGCTGATTAATCGCTTTGTTTTTGCAGATGTGCCACAAAGCGGAGCCACCCGGCCCGGCCGGTTTCATTATGCTTGTAAAGGCCGGCGTCGGCCAGAACGCGTTCGAATTTCTCCGCCACGCCCCGGCGCACCGCCTGCGCGGCTTCTTCAGGCGTCATGATTTGCGGATGGCGGTTTTTCAGTTCTTCAGCCCAGGCTTGATGATAAGCGGCGATATCTGCCGGCCGGCCGCAAAGGTCATCCTCGACGGCGGCCAATTCGCCGCGCAGCCGCGCGGGGAGCACAGCCAGTCCCATGACTTCGATCAAACCGATGTTTTCCTTTTTAATATGATGGACATCCGCATGCGGATGAAAAATACCGAGGGGGTGTTCCGCGCTTTGCCGATTGTTGCGCAAAACCAGGTCGAGTTCATAATCTTCATGGCGCCGGCGGGCAATCGGCGTAATCGTATTATGCGGGGTATCGCCGCTGAAGGCTAGGATATCGCATTCCTGATCGCTGTAAGCCCGCCAGGTTTTCAAGATCATATCGGCCGCGCCGACCAAGGGTTCCGGCTGCCGGCATTGCAGACGGATCACCGACATCGGCCAATGCAGCACGGAGCATTTTACGGTGCCGAATAAAGGCAGACTAAAAACGAAAGCGGTTTTCGCCCGGGCCATCGGCAATTCGTAACAACCGCCTTGATAATGATCATGCGTCAGGATAGAGCCTCCGACTATCGGCAGATCGGCGTTGGACCCGGCGAAGTAATGCGGAAACCGGGTGACAAAAGCCAGCAGACGCGTAAAAGTTAATGCGTTGATCACCATATCCCGGTGATATTCCGACAGGATGATGCAATGCTCGGGATAATATGAATAAGGTGAATATTGGAAATACCAGGGTTCGCCGGCCAGGTCCAGGCGGATCATCCGATGATTGGCGCGGGCCGGATGACCGATTCTGCCGGCATATCCTTCGTTTTCAACGCAAAGCTGGCACGCCGGATAACCGGAATTCGGCTTATTGCGGGCAGCCGCGATGTCGCGGGGATTTTTTTCCGGTTTAGACAGATTGATGGTAATATCGAGGTCGCCATATTCGGTTTTGGCCTGGTAGACAATGTTTTTTGCAATCTGGCGAGTCTGGATATAATTACCGGCCTGGCTCATATGATAAAACCAATCGGTTGCCTGGCGGGGACTTTCTTGGTACAGCGTCCAGAATTGCCGATTAACGGTCGACGGTTTATCAAGAAAAACATTCATCAGATCGGCTTGCAGGCGATCGCGCAAATCGTATAAATCTTCCAGGACACCCCGGGCGACAGCGTCATCCGTCAGGTTATCCAGTAATTCAGGAATCGACAGCGGCCGCTCTGAAGCTATTGACGGATCAACAGCCGGCCGGCCTGAAGCGGCAGCCCGGCTCCAGGGATCGCCTTCCAGCTGCAGCCGGTCGCTCAGTTGATTTGCCGCATAAAAGCGGTCGTCCCGGGTGATCAATCCGGCATCGACAGCCTGATCAATCAGCCCGATGAGCCAATACCGGGGATTTATCACCTGTTTTTCATTCATAATGGCCAGGGCCTCCGATCCGAACACGTTTACTTATTCTCCAAAATACCATACCTGTTGGCCGTCAAATCAGGGGCGTTTGTTGGCAATACCGGTCAGATTGTTGCCTGATCGATACTTGTGATTTGTGTCAGCGGCAGAAGGATACGCCAGGCGGCGCATAAATCCGCTAAGCTGAAATGGCCGTTTGCCGGGCTGGTCGACGGCAGAATCAGGCACGGACGTCCTGTGGCCGGCTGAATATATTTGGCATAGAGTTTTGCCGCTGTCTGGCCGTTAGCGATGATGGCCTGAATCGGACCGGCGGATAAAATCGGCGATAAATCATTGACGCGGGGCAAGCGGATGCTGCTGTCCGCCGAACCCTGAATTTCACAGCTTTCAAGGACATCCCAGAGCGCCAGATGATGATCGAGCAGCAGGCCTTCTTTTTCCGGCCGGCTCCGGGGCAGGTCGGTTTGGTAAAGATCTGCCAGAACCTGCCAGAAGCGATTCTGCGGATGTCCGTAATAAAATCCGCTGCGCCGGGACAAAACCGAGGGCATGGATCCCAGAATCAAAACCCGGCTTCGGGTGTCGTAAACCGGCGCAAAGGGATGGCTGACCCGCTGTGTTCCGTTTGCTTCCTTATCCATGCCCTTTGTCTCCTTGACCTGCCGTCTGGCTCGCGTTATGCTGTTTGGAGCCGGTTTGCCGGCTTACTAAGGAAAGGTTAAGCGATTTGATGAACAGTTTCAAGAATAAATCAGAACAATGGGCCATTCTGGCCATGACTATCGCGGCAGCCATCTGGGGTTCCGGTTTTATTGTAACCCGGATTGCGCTTGATGCCGGATTTACCACGGCGCAAATCCTCTTCTATCGTTTTGCCCTGGCGGCCGTTTTTTTCGGTCTTGTCTTTTATCGCCATATACGACGGATAACCAAACGGGATCTGGCAGCCGGACTGCCGGCCGGGCTGCTGCTTTTTTTCGGTTTCATGACTCAGACGATTGGACTGCGCCAGACTTCGCCGGCCCGCAACGCTTTTATAACCGCAACCTACGTGGTGATTGTTCCATTTCTGGGCTGGCTGATAACGCGCCGTAAACCGGGCCTGAAGATTTTCGGCGGCGCCTGCTGCAGCTTGCTCGGTATCGGCATCCTGTCGTTTGACGGTTCCAGCGGCGCCCTGCTGACTGTCGGCGACGGTTTGACCCTGATCTGCGCGCTCTGCTTTGCCGCGCATTTTCTGGTTCTCGAATGGGCAGTCCGGAAAATCGACACCCAAATCCTTCTGTTCTTGCAAATGGCGGTCACCACGGTCTGCTCGCTTATTATATTGCCGTTCGACGGCGGATTCCGGCTTGTACAGGGAGCGGCGGCCGGCGATTGGAAGGCAGGAGCGGCCGCTGTCCTTTATCTGGCTCTGTTTAGTTCCGGGCTGGCTTATTTCATCCAGACCTCTGCGCAAAAATACACCACTTCTTCAAAAGCCGCTATCGTTCTGGCAGCTGAAGCGCTTTGGGGCAGTCTTTTTTCTCTGCTGTTCGGTTTTGAGCCGCTGACTCCACGCCTGGTGGTCGGAGGATTATTGATCTTCGCCTCCATCTTGATCGTGGAATGGCCGGCTAAAAAAACAAGTCTGTCAGGGAGCGTCGATCCGACGGGGCTTGACCGGGAGCGAGCGGATAACGCGGCGGCGGCGGCGCAGCTTCAGTTTACGCCGGCGCCAGCCGAACCAGCATGCCAGACCGAGCAGAAAGCCGAGGACAGCGGTTCGCCAGAGATTATCCGTTAAAAAATGACCGATCCCGGTTCCGCCGGACACACCGCGTTCTTCACCGGCGATCAGGGAGTCTGCAGCGGTTGTATCGGCTGTGGAAGACGCTGCGGTTTCACGATTCTGATTTTCCGGATCATTTGTCCCGGAACCGGCCGTTTCCCAACCGCCGTCATAGGTTTCCGATCCGGTCGCCTGGCTGTCCCGGGTCGGGACCTGACCGCCGACAACCAGCCGGGCAGCTTCGTCCAGCAGCGTCCGTGAGTAATTGAATGTTGTACAGTACTTGTTGTTGGATTGAACGCCCAGAAGCACGGATATCAATTCGTGACCATTGATCGTTATGGCCGAAGAAACCAGGTTGCTGCCGGCAATATCGGTGCTGCCCGTTTTTACGCCGGTATATTGGCTGATGTAATCCGAACGGAATGCCGTGTCGCCGAACAAGAGCAAGCGATTGGTATTATAAAACAGGCCCCAGCCCAAATAGGGATGCAGATTTGTAGCCGGCATGGCGTAGCATTTTATACTGACCAAAGCCCGAAATTCCGGAATACTCAGGGCATAATCCGTCAAAGCAACCATATCCCGGGCCGTAACAACATGATTGTAATCCTGCAGGCCGTTGGGATTGCAAAAATGGCTGTTGGTCATCCCCAGTTTGGCTGCTTTTTCGTTCATCAAGACAGCAAATTGTTCATTGCTGCCGGCCAGCGTTTCTGCGACTACATTGGCCGCGTCATTGCCGGAGGTAACCATCATGCCGGCCAGAACATCGCGCAGCACAACCGTTTCGCCGGCTAAAAAACCGACTTTCGACGAACCGGACGTTAAATTGACGGCTGTTTGCGAAACAGTAGCCTCGCGGTCCAGATTCCCGGTTTCCAGGGCAATCACCGCCGTCATGATTTTCGTAATGCTGGCGGGAAACAAAACTTCATCGGCATTATTTTCCAAAATAATCTGGTCGGTCTGGCGATCATAAACGATCCAGGCCTGGGCGTTAATGTCGGCCAGAGCCGGCCATGAGCCGTCCGGCGGCACATCCCAAAGATTGTTGGAATCAAAAACCTGGCTTCCGGCCGGCGCAGAAACTGCCGATCCTATGTCCGTCACGCTTTCCGCAAGCGCCGCCACCGGCTGCGCCAGCATCCATGCCGCGCCGATAAGGCCTGCCATGGCCAGCCATAATGCCGGTCTTTTGCCGGCTGGGCAATATTTCTTTTTCAAGCCTGAGAATCCCCCTGCTCACTAATCCTTTATTTGATATTATCCGGCAGAATTTGATCGCTGACAAGCGGCTGCAGCGGTTTTGTTCAAGTTTTTCCGGCAGCTTCCGTTATAGGGACGATTACGGCGGCATAATTTTCGTTTGAATTCCATAATGATATTATTGACAAGAATATTTGGATAGAGTAGGTTTTAAGAGGTACGTTGATCGAGATGATCCGGCCGACCTGATTAAAGGAGGATAAGTTATGAGTCAAGCACCCAAAACCGTCATCGGCTATCTGCCCGATGAACGCCCGCCCATCTGGAAATTGATTTTTTTCGCTCTGCAGCAGATCCTCGTCATGTTTCCGGCAACCGTATTGGTTGCCATGCTTACCGGTTTTCACGTTTCCACCACCATTTTCGCCAGCGGTCTTTCCACCCTTTGTTTCTTATTGGTGACCCGCGGTAAAATCCCCCTTTACTATGGCTCCAGTTTTTCGTATATCGTGGCTATCGCTTCCATAACCGGCGTCAAAGGCGTCGTTACCTTCGGCGTCGCTTCATCCGACATCCTGATCGGTCAGGCTCAGTTCGGCATCATCATGTCCGGTCTGGTATCGATTGTCGCCGGCCTGATCATCAACTTTTTCGGTCCTGAAAAGATCGAATTTGTTCTGCCGCCGACAGTAACCGGCTCCATTGCCATCGTTATCGGCATATCCTTAGCCGGCACAGCCATTACCGGAGCGGCCGGCACAACATCCGGCGCGGCTTCCAACAACACGGCCTGGATTATCGCCATTGTCACTTTGCTGGCAACGGTCCTCTTTTCAGTCTATCTGAAAGGAACTCTGGGACAGCTGCCGATTCTCTTCGGCATTCTGGTCGGCTATGCCCTCGCCGCGTCTCTTGGCGTCATCGATTTTACCAAGATTTTCACCGGACCTTTTGTGGCGCCGCCTCATTTCACCTTGCCGGTAGCCAATTGGGGCGCTGTCGCGGCCATCATGCCGATCGCCATCGCGACAATACCCGAATCTACGGCCCACCTCTACCAGCTGGACATTTATGTTGATCATCTGGCTCAGGAAAAAGGCAAAAAGCCATACGGCATCAAGAACCGTCTGGGCATGAACCTGATCGGCGATGGTATCGGCGATATCGTATCCTCGCTGTTCGGCGGCCCCGCAGGCACCAATTACGGCGAAAATCTCAGCACCATGGCCATTACCCGCAACTTCTCGGTTCCCGTGCTGGCTGCTGCCGCTGTGATCACCATGCTCATCTCCTTCTTCACACCGTTATCCAATCTGGTCAATTCGATCCCCGGGTCGGTCATCGGCGGCGTCAGCATTTACCTGTTCGGCATCATCGGCGCTCAGGGCATCGCCATCATGATCAACCGCAAGGTCGATCTCTTCGATTCGCGCAGTCTGGCGGTCATCGCCACCATTCTGGTCATCGGCCTGGGCGGCAATTATGGTTTTGCAGGCGGCATGATCCCCTTCTTCGGCATGCAGCTGCCGGCCATCGCCACCGCCGCTCTGGTTGGCATCGTGCTGAACCTCCTGTTATCTATCGGCCGAAAGAAAGAACAAACCGCCTGATCCGTTTTTGTGACCGGTCCGGTTTTCAATCCCGCAACAAAAATGCCCCATGGATTTGATCCATGGGGCATTTTTTATTTAGCAAGATCGCTTTTATTCATCGGAAATCGAACGCACCGAGGACATCTCTTTCATGGCTAAAATCAACCGGGCTTTATTCTCTTCGCTGGCCCGGGCTATGCCGAGCCGCAGCCTGACGCCGTTTTCATCTTCGTCCGCCGGCAATAACTGCATTTTTCGGATAACCAAATGCAGATCATCGGCTTTTTTCAAAATATCCAGGACATCCTGGCCGTAATAAGACAACTGAACCAGCAGGGTTGTTTCGCCGTGTTTATGCGATAAATGTTTCTCCAGCCGCTTCAAGGTAATCAGGGTAACGACGGTAAACAATGTAGCCAGGATCGCTCCGGCATAAAAGCCGCTGCCGCATGCCAGTCCGATACAGCAAACGGCCCAGAGACTGGCGGCCGTGGTAAGGCCCTTGACGCTGCTGCCATTGCGGATGATCGTGCCGGCGCCGAGAAAACCAATGCCGCTGACAACCTGAGCGCCCAGTCTGGTCGGATCCAGATTGATCTGCGGGCTGTATATTTTCGTCATATATTCGGCGGTCACCATAACCAGAGCCGAACCCAGGCTGACGAGAATATGGGTGCGGAAGCCGGCCGGACGGTTGGCCTGTTCCCGTTCATATCCGACCAGGCCGCCTAAAACGACGGCCACCAGCAACCGAAGAAAAACAGAACCGAGCCAACTCCAGTCAGAAACAGAAGAAAGATCAATCATGATAAGACTCCCATCTTATTCCGACAGCCAGAATGCCACGGCGTCAACCGTCGCATAAGGTGTCAGAATGCGCATATTGCCGTCCAGGCCGAGCTTCAGGCGATAGATCTGCCGCAAATCCGCAGCCTGCAGGGCCAGTTTGTTGGTTTCAGAAATATAGATATTGGTAAAGTCAAGGGTGTCGGACATGCTTTGCCGGTATTTCTCCGCCGTCTGCGTCCAGATATAGGCGACCTGGACATCCTGTTCCTTCAAACTGTCTTCCGTATACCGCCTGGCCGTTTCCCGGTCAGTTGCCGCGGCCTGCAGACTGCGCAGCACACGAGCCGCGCTTTGGTGATATTGAAGCCAGATTTCGCCGAAAGATAAACGATTTTCCAAACCTGCGCAATAATCCTGATAGGAATCCTGCAGGGGTTGCGGCAGTCCTGTCAGCAGTCCTTCAGCATCTGAAATTTGCTGTTTTTGATCGTTCAGCCAGGCGTTTAATGCCGTTTCCAGATCAGCGAGCCCGTCAATCGACGGATCCTGGCTGTAAACAGCATCCAATCTGCTTTCCAGATCGTTGCTTGCGCTGATGATCAGGAGCAGTTTTTCAACAGGTTCCTGATAGGGTTTAATCTCCTGGTATATTTTGTCCAGCCCCAGATCCTGTTCATTCGCCAGATGTCCGGCCAGCGCCAAGTCCGGCACAGCCTGCAGACTCGCGTACAGGCCCTTTAACGCGCTGACAGCGGATATCCGGGTCTGATACCATTCCAGCCGGGCCGGCAGGCCGCTTTTCTGGTCATCGGCCGGTTCCTGAGCGGTTAACTGGCTGTAAGCCGCGATCTTTTCATTCAGCTGCGTCAAGATCTCATGGCAGGATTTTACCGCCTGCAGGCCGGCGGCAATCTGATCCTGAGTATCCTGAAGATCCTGGTCGCGCAGGTCATTTTTCAAAATGGCAATCGCTGTCCAGGATTGCTGGTTCAGAGCGGTCAGACGGGCCGGCAAATCGGCCGCATCCGATGCGCAATCGTTATAAAAAGCCAATTTGTCGGCTTCGGTCAATGCGGTGTCCGGCACGCCCTGAACCAGCCGGGATTTTATATCGTTCAGCGTGTTCCTTAAAGGAACCGTCTGCCGGTAATACCAGCCGTTGGCCGCTAAAAAAACCGTGCCGCACAAGACAACCAATCCGATCAGAAAAAATCCGAAGCGCCGCAGCCGCCAGGCAGGGCTGTCATTTTTCTTTGCCGGTTCGGACGGGGTTTTCGCAAAATCCTTCTTTTTCATCCAGAGCATAACCTATACCCCTCTCGCAAGTCTTTGTTCAAGCGCTTGTTTCCTGATTACGGCCAAAGAACCTGATGGGCCAGGCGCATACGGTCTGCCAGCTCCGGCCAGCCGGCCAGACGGCCGACAGCCGGTTCCGGGCCTTCTGCCAATGCCTCAAAACTGATCCGGCAAACAAGGATCTCAGTTCCCTTAGCCGTCAGTTGGCGCAAGATGGTCAAATCAGGACTATCGGGCCGGGTCAGGATAACGGAACCGCTGTAGAGCAAGAGCGCCGCCGGCGGCGGAGCGAAACGGTTGACAGCCTGCAAAAATTCCGACATCAGGCGTTTCCCCAAATCAGGCCGGCCGGAACCGTCGCCGATTTCGGCAGACCGAAAGGCCACGACCAGACCGGAGCCGCCCGACGGCTGCCAATCCAGAAGCGGATCAGGCAGTAAAAAATCAAGAGTATCTGTTTTTACCGCCGTATCCATTCTGTCTTGCTTATTGGCTTTTAAGGTCTCATTTTTTGCTTTTGGCTTGGTCATGGCAACCCTTTGGTCCTCCTGTCGTCTGATCAGTTTTACCGGCGCTATTTCAAATCGCAGTCGCCGCATATTTTTCGGATTGTCCGGGGAATAGCGTCCTTGCTGTTTTTCCAGGCTTTATCAAAATTGCGGTGATCGAATTTCAGGGTAAACCATTCAATATCATCCCGCAGGGTTTCCAGGCTGTTGTTTTGAATTTCGGACAATTTGCCGACGAATTCCGCCGCCTGATTCTGATTCAGGTATTTGGCGGCGCCGCGCAGCAGCATAGCAACATGAGGCAGGCAGTAGCCCTTTCCCTGGTCAAATTGCTGTTTGAATTCAGGTTGTGTGAAGTACTCGTAAAAAATGACGTCCAGATAGCGGTCCATCGTGTCTTCCAGCCGCTCACAGATGACGCAGCTGCGGGAACGGGCTTCAATACGGCCGGCCATGGCTAGAAGATTCTGGCGATAATCCTTTTTCCGGCCGCTGAACAGCCGGGCCGAACCGCCGGGCGCGCTGCCTTGCAAACCGGGGTTCAAATCGCCCACCAGATCGCAGGTGTGCGTATGCAGCATCAGTCCCAGGCCCAGCCGGTTTTCCTCGCGATTATACAGCTGCTTCAGATGGTGACGGCAGAAACCCTTTTCGTTGGTTGTTTTCCGGACATCCGGTTCCATCAGGGAGGGACCCAAATAATAATCCAGCAGCGATTTATTCAGGGTGTCTGCTAAAACGCACAACGGACAGGATCCGCCGGCCGCATAGGCATCGTTGACGGGAATTGTATAAATCTGTTCTTTCATGAGCTGCTCCTGTGATCGCCATTGGCGGCCGGCGGGGCTGTCTGGGCATAAACGACCCGTTTTGCTTTGACATTGACGGCTACAACGTTAATGGCGGTATACTCTTCAATCTGGCTGCTGACCCGTTCCTGAACGGCCTGCAGAACCTGCTGGGCGCTGAACCCATAATATAAAGCCAGTTCAAGATCGATAACCACGCCGTAGATTTCATTTTCGGCCTGGAAGCGGACCAGGCCGGCGACGCCGTGGATCCGGCGCAAAATGATCTCGACCATCATGCGCATGGCTTCATCAGATATGGAATATCCGCCCAAGCTGGAAAAAGTCGGACGAACAACGGTCCGTTCCGAGTCGGGGGCAGGAATCGGGCTGCGATCGCGGTCCCGCCGGCGGCGCAGGCGCGAAAGAGGATCGGCGAAGTAACCGGAGAATTCGTGCTTGATTTCCATGCTGGGAACCGGGATGGTATGTTTGCCCTCGGACATCCGGGTTTGCTTGGCCTGGCGCATCTCCTCATCTGTGCTGACATCCTCGATGCGGATCAGCATGGACGGCGGATTCAGCCAGAGATTCTGACAGATCTTCGCCAGCATGCCGTCCGAAGTGCCGAGAATCATCAATGTGGCCGGATGATGAGCCACCAGAGCCCGCCGCATGACAGCCGCGCGGGTTTCATCGGCAAAAAGCGCCTGACGGACCGATTCCAGTTTCGACGATGCTTTCTTCGCTGATGTGCCGGCAACAATCTGGGTGCCGTGGATCAGGAGGCCGTCGTCGATCAGATAGGCAATCTGGTATTGGCGGGCTACGCTGATTGCCCGGGTGCTTTTGCCGGTTCCGCTGGGTCCGACGAAGGCAATAACAGCGATCTGAACAAGCACATCCCTGGCATCGTCGCGTATTTTCTCTACAGCAACGGCATTGCGCTCCGAATAAGAGCGGTTGACGGCTTCCGCAAGCTTGCCGAAAGGCTTGAAAGGACCGGTCCGGTCGATTTTTTCAGTTTTCTCGACTTTGCGGCCGGCCGTTCCGTCTAAATGATCCCGCAGATGTTCTTCTGCCGACTCATGTTCGATTTTCCGGTGCTTGTCAAAGCGGATCGCCGTTTTCACCACGCTCCTTTTTTATCGGTCCCAATTATGATAGACTTCCTGGACGTCGTCGTGTTCTTCCAGGCGGTCGATCAGTTTTTCCATTTTTTCAACAAGATCAGGATCGTTCAGTTCGGTCCAGGTTACCGGAACCGGACCCAGCGACATGTCGAGAAATGCATAACCCTTCTTTTCCAGAATCTCGCGGACCGCGCCATACAGCGCCGGCTCCGTCGTAACTTCAAAAACGTCTTCTTCGGCGGCGAAATCTTCGGCGCCGGCTTCCAAAGCGTCCATCATGGCCGTTTCTTCATCCGGGGCTTCTTCCCGGTCCAGGATCAGCGTGCCCTTTTCCTGGAACAGAAAGCCGACGCAGCCGGTTGTGCCCATATTGCCGCCGGATTTATCGAAAATATGCCGGATATCGCCGGCCGTCCGGTTCCGGTTGTCGGACAGGGTTCTGACCATGACGGCTACGCCGCCCGGTCCATAGCCTTCATAGGTTATTTCTTCAAAATTGTCCGCGTCGCCGGATCCGGCGGCTTTTTTAATGCTCCGCATAATATTGTCATTGGGTAAATTGGCGGCCTTGGCTTTGGCAATGACATCTTTCAGCCGCGAGTTGGCTTCCGGATCAGGTCCGCCATTTTTAACAGCCACTTGCAGTTCGCGGCCGATTTTCGTAAATATGGCGCCCCGCACAGCATCGGCGGCGCCTTTCTTGCGTTTGATATTATTCCATTTTGAATGTCCGGACATATATTACTCCTCCTAAATCATATCGACTGCCGAATCACCGGTTCAAACGTTGTTCAGACGCTGGAAACAGGCGGAGGATCCGGCGGCGGCAGCGGCCGGTATACCAGTCCTTGCGGCTCGATCAGCGCAGCGCCCTGGGTCAGATCGGCGCATAGCCGGTCAAAATCAGCGCATTCTGACTGAGGAACGGCGATAAGCGTTTCAACATCAATGCCATAGGAAATATGACTCGTTTCATAGCATTTTTGCCGCCAGGCGCGCGACAGGAGCTCCTGTCCGGCATAACCGGCCGTCACCCGGAACTGCCGGCAAAGACGATATACAACCGGCAAAGCCGCTTCGACAGCCTGCGCCGCCGCGCGGCTGTAGGCCCGGCTCAAACCGCCGGTCCCCAGAAGGGTGCCGCCGAAATACCGGACGACGACAATGCCGGCCTGGTCGATGCCCTGACGGCGCAGGGCGTCCAAAACCGGCAGGCCGGCTGTGCCCTGCGGTTCGCCATCGTCGGAATAGCGCTGCAGGATCCGCTCGCCGCCAAGAATCCAGGCATAGACATGATGGGAAGCATCAGGGAATTCCTGTTTCAGGCTATCAACAAAAGCCTGAGCCGCCTGCTCATTTTCCAGCGGCCTGCAAACAGCGATAAACCTTGATTTCCGCTCGTCCAGTTCAATTCTGGCCTGTTGGGCTACTGTGCGGTATTGTTCACGCATTTCCTTTGATCAGACCAGTTCCTTATATTTTTGATAAGCCATCATCAATAGTGATTTATCCTGGCTATAGGTTACTTTATTCATGGCGTCGCTGATCGTATAAAAACCGCCGTCGAGAAACCCCTGCGTCATGTTGACCACAGCCTGGTCCTGCTCGGATGTCATAATATACCAGACGATTTTGTTACAAACCGGCCTTTGCCGCGAAATAGAGTAAAATTCATAATTGGTCCGTCCGGCGGATGAAATAATCCGCGCTTTAATGCCGGCTTCCAGATAAATACGCCGCACGGCAACTTCATCCGGGAAGTCGCCGCTTCGGATCACACCTTTGGGAAAAACCCATTCGTGTTTCTCATTCATCAGCAAAAGAACTTTATCGCCCGAAAAAACAAGACCTCCGGAACAATTGCGCACCAACATGAATCGACACCCCCTTTCGCATACTTCATTTTAACATGAAAGCCGAACGGGGACAATTGCACGGGACGGCCGATTTATTCGGCAAGGTTCAGTTCGCTGATACCGCCCAGCCATTTGCGCAAGACCTCCGGCACCGCGACGCGGCCGTCCGCCTGCTGGTATTGTTCGATGATGGCCGGGAAGATCCGGCTGGTCGCCAGACCGGAAGCGTTCAGGGTATGCAGAAATTCAAGCTTGCCGGACGACTGGCGGCGGAACCGCATGTTGCCGCGGCGCGCCTGATAATCGCCGGCGTTGGATGCCGAACTGACTTCTTTATATTCCTGCATGCTGGGAATCCAGACTTCAATATCATAGGTTTTGGTCATGGAAGCGCTGCAATCGCCGGCAGCCAGCTTGCTGATTCTGAAATGCAGGCCAAGGCCCTCAACCAGACGCGCTGCCTTGTCCACCAGTTCCTCCAGCGCCGATTCCGAATGCTCGGGTAAAGTATACTGGAACATCTCGATTTTATTGAATTGATGTCCGCGGATCATGCCGCGTTCTTCGGCCCGATAGCTGCCGGCTTCTTTCCGGTAGCAGGGCGTATAGGCGAACAGCTTTAACGGCAGCGCGGCTTCGTCCAGGATTTCATCACGGTACAAATTGACCAGGGCGGTTTCCGCCGTGGGCAGGATAAAATGGCTGAAGTCTTCCCCTTCGTCGCGCCGCAGCTGAAAAACATCGTCTTTGAACTTGGGGAACTGGCCGGCTGTATATCCGCACTGATACGTTAAAATATGCGGCGGCAAAATCATTTCATAACCGTCTTTTAGGTGCTCTTCCATAAAATAATTCAACAGAGCCCATTCCATCCGGGCGCCCAGGCCCCGGTAAACCCAGAAGCCGCTGCCGCCTAATTTGGCGCCGCGGGTATAGTCGATCAATCCGAGGCTCTCGACCAAGTCGACGTGATGGCGGGGTGTAAAAGAGAATTCCGGTTTTTGGCCGACGATACGGACTACTTGGTTATTTTCTTTGCCGCCGGCGACCACATCGTCGGCCGGCAGATTCGGCAGCGCGTCAAGGAACTCCTGCTGCAAGCGCATCAGGGCATCCAGCTGTTCATCGCCGGTGCGGATCTCATCGCCGATTTGCTTCATGCGTTCCATAACCGGCGCAATATCCTGCCCTTCCTTTTTCAGTCTGGGAATGGATGCCGACGTCTTGTTTTTTTCGGCTTTAAGCTGTTCGGTAGCGTGAATCAGGCCGCGCCGCTTTTCATCGCGCGCCAGGAATTCGGTAAAGTCGACGATACACCCCTTTTTCGCCAATTTGTCCTGTACTAAATTCGGATTCTCGCGGATTTGATTTATATCCAGCATAACGCCCTCCTTATGGTTTTTATCTTTTTTACCCATCTTATGTGATGAAGCGTGAAAAGGCAAGATTTTCAGCCGATTTGCTTCATGGTTCTCCAAGAGAAGCCATATTGAGACGGCACATGGCGGGGATATTCTTAATGACCAGCGACGAACGATGGAAGTCGATCAGGCCCTCGTTGCGCATCCGGCCCATTTCCCGCGACATGGACGACCGTGATACATTCAGATAGTCCGCCAGATTTTCCCGGTTCAGGGGCAGATTCAGGTGCTCGCTATCCTGCTGGCAATATAAATCGTATAGATAAGCCGCCAATTTCTCCCGCATGCTTTTCCTTTTCAGGTAGCTGATCCGGTTGTTCATGAATATTGCTTTGCCAGCGACGATTTCCAGCATATTGCGGATCAGGGTCTGATGGGCGTCGCAGACCCGGCTGCAAGGACGGCTGATTTTCTCTATCGGAATAAAGAGGATATGGCTGTCTTTACTGGCTAAAACAGTGTTCGGCCATCGACCGAGCCCAGCGAATGCCGAAACTTCGCCAAACAATTCTCCCGGGCTGAAGACGCCGATAATCAGGCGGTTGCCGGAAAAATCCTCCTGTTGTATATGCACTTCGCCGGCCAATACCAGCCCGATTGCCGTTTGCATCTGCCCGGCAGCCCTCAAAATGTCCCCTTTGCCGCAGGATCTTACAGTCGCTGTAAAGCAAGGCATCAATGCTTCAATCTTCTCCTGGGATAAACCCCGGAACAACGGGCACTGGACCAGGACCGGCAGCCATTCACGAAACATTGGCGCACTCCTTTCGTAGCCAGGGCAACAGTATCATTGGATTCATTATAGTACACTGTGAACATAAAACAAGCTGATGACAATCTGCGGCGGAAATTACAGATATAATCCGGTCTGGATTGGCAAGGAGATGACAGGGGCAAATGGCAGGCATCTTTCGTCTCCATCCGATCGATAGTATAATGATAACCAGAATGGCAATGATCTGTTGCGCCGCTTTTGCACAGGCTGCCCGATCTGCTTTGCAGGACGACAGGCAGAAATTTCGCAGGTTGTCACCCCTTAATGTCAACATCAATAAAGGAGGACAAAAAAATGTCGGAAATGTTCTGTTTTCAATGTGAACAAACAGCAGGTGGAAAAGGCTGCACCAAAGTGGGGGTTTGCGGCAAGCAGCCCTCGACGGCCAAACTGCAGGATGATTTGACAGTCGCTTTGATCAGGCTCGCTTTCACCACAGAGTATGAACCCGTTACCGATTATCTGGCCGAACTCATGATGGAAGGATTATTCACCACAATCACCAATGTTAACTTCGACGATCATTCGATTGAACAGAAAATCGCGCTCATAAACCAAACTATCGAGCTTGCCTGCCCAACCAACAACGGCTGCGGCAACTGTTGTTTCTGCGGCGATCAGGCGGAGATCCAGCGCGGCGATCAGTTGTTTGCCGGCGATCCGGACACCGTTGCCTTGCGTACGCTTCTTCTGCTCGGCCTGCGCGGCATGGCCGCCTATGCCTATCACGCTTTTGTCCTCGGCCGTAAAGATCCACTGGTAACCGAAGCCTTGTTCTCCGGCATGCGGGCGGTCGGCAGCAGCCATACGACAGACGGCTGGCTGAAGCTGATCCACCAGTTCGGCCTCGATAATTATCGCTGCATGGAGCTGCTGGACACAGCCAACACAGGCGCTTACGGAAATCCGGCGCCGACGCCGGTCACCATGACGATCGAGCCGGGGCCCTTTATTGTCGTTTCCGGCCATGATCTGCATGATCTGCAGCAGCTGTTGGAACAAACCGACGGTAAAGGAATCAATCTTTATACGCACGGCGAAATGCTGCCGGCCCACGGTTATCCGGAATTGAAAAAGCACCCGCAGCTGAAAGGTCATTTTGGCACCGCCTGGCAAAACCAGCAGAAAGAATTCCGCGGAGTACCCGGCGTTTTTCTTTTCACGACCAATTGCCTGATGCCGCCCAAAGCCGATTATGCCGACCGGGTCTATACAACCGCGGCCGTATCCTATCCCGGTTTGGTTCACATTCCTGAAACAACCGATGGCAAAGACTTTTCACCGCTTATCGAAAAGGCGCTTGCTTTAGGCGGCTATTCGGAACCGGTAACGATGGCCGGTATCAACGGCGGCAGCACATTATGGACCGGTTTCGGCCATGAGAGTGTTTTGGCGGCTGCCGGACAAGTCGTCGATGCCGTGAAAACCGGCGCTTTGCGGCATATTTTTCTGGTAGGCGGATGCGATGGCGCCCGGCCGGGCCGCAACTACTATACCGAACTGGTTTCCCATACGCCGGCCGATACGCTGGTTTTGACGCTGGCTTGCGGCAAATTCCGTTTTAATGACCTGGATATCGGAAAAATCGGAACGCTGCCGCGATTAATGGACATGGGTCAATGCAATGACGCCTATTCGGCGATTCGCGTGGCTTCAGCTCTGGCCGAAGCATTCCAGACAGACATCAACAGCCTGCCTTTGACCCTGTTTTTATCCTGGTATGAGCAAAAAGCCGTTTGTGTTCTGCTGACATTGCTGGCCCTGGGTGTCAGGAACATCTTCCTCGGCCCGACTCTGCCGGCATTCGTATCGCCCAATGTCCTGAATGTTCTGGTATCGCAATTTGGCATCCGGCCTATCACAACGGCCGACACTGATTTAAAAACAGTTTTAGGATGAAGGTGACATCGTGCATGATCTGATTATTGTCGGGCAAGGTCCCGCCGGTCTGTCCGCCGCCATATACGCCGTCCGCGCCGGCCTGGATGTACTCCTGGTCGGCCGCGACCGCGGTTCGCTGGAAAAGGCTGAAAAAATCGAAAACTACTTTGGTTTTCCCGAACCCTTAAGCGGGGCGGAACTCTTGCAGAACGGCGTCGACCAGGCTTTGCGGCTGGGTGTTGTCATCCTGTCGGCCGAAGTGACGGGCATTACCTGGAATGAATTTTTCGAAGTCGATACAACCGGCGGTTCTCATCAGGCGCTCAGCGTGATCCTGGCCTCCGGGATGCCCCGGCGTAAAGCGAATCTGCCTGGGCTTAGTGATTACGAGGGACGCGGCGTCAGTTATTGCGCGACCTGCGACGGTTTTTTCTATCGCGGGAAAACGGTCGCGGTAATCGGCAACGGGGAATATGCGTATAAAGAAGCCGGCGAGCTCAAGCCGTTCGCCGGCGCGATTTATCTGATGACCAACGGCCGGCCTTATGAGGCGGCTCAGCGGGACGAAGCGATTCAAATCATCACCGATCCGGTTGTCCGGCTTGAGGGCGATGACGTCAAAGTGCGCCGGCTTATTTTACAGGATGGCAAAACGCTCGATGTCGACGGGGTTTTTGTCGCCGAAGGCACAGCGTCGGCGCTGGATCTTGCCTTGAAACTGGGACTGGATAATGATGGCAAAGCCATCCTGGTCAATAACAAGCAGGAAACCAACCTGCCCGGCCTCTACGCCGCCGGCGACTGTACCGGCGGCCTGCTGCAGATTGCCGTTGCGGTCGGCGAAGGGGCCCAGGCCGGCATGTCGGCCGTCGGTTTTATCCGTCAGGCGAAGGGCGGTAAAGAACCGACCGTACAATGGGGCAGCCGTACCTGATATTTCATGACAACCGGTTGCGCATGCCCGGCCGCAGGACGCGCAGAGAATTCAGGACCGCCAGCAAGGCGACGCCGACATCGGCAAAAACCGCTTGCCAAATGCCGCCCAGACCGAACACAGCCAATATTAAAATCACTGATTTTATGCCTAAAGCCAAAACGATATTCTGCCGGACAATCCGGTTGGTCCGCCGGGCCAGCCGGATTGCCGCCGGTATTTTTTTCAGATCGGCCGAAATCATGACGACATCGGCCCGTTCCAGCGCGGCGTCGCTGCCGCCGCCCAAAGCGATGCCCAGATCGACCCGTGCCAGGACAGGCGCATCGTTGATGCCGTCTCCAACATAGGCGACCCGCTGCTTCGCGGAGGATTTCTCCATCAAAGCTTCTATAGCCTCAACTTTTTGTTCCGGCAGCAACTCGGCTTTGTAAGCATCGATACCAGCCGCGGCGGCTGCGCCCGCAACATTGGCGGTCCGGTCGCCGCTCAGCAGCAGGTGCCTCTCAACGCCGAGTGATTTCAGTTCGCTCAGAGCGGCGGCCGCTTCCGGCTTCAATTGATCTTCAAGGCATAAGGAGCCGGCATATTGACCGTCAATAGCCATATAAAGCCATGTGCCGGCTTGATTGACCTCAGCGCCGGCCGGCCGGCTGACGCCGGCCTCACTAAGCAGCCGCATGTTGCCCAGCAGGACCTCGCGGCCGTCAATAACCGCGTAAACGCCTCTTCCGGCCTGATCACGGTAATCTTTGATCCGGTTTTTTTCAGGCGCAGAACCGTCGTTTTTTTCCCAGGCCTGTTGAACGGAGCGGGCAATCGGATGTGTCGAAAAAGATTCGGCCAGAGCGGCAATCTCCAGAAGCTCCTTTTCCCGGCCCGGCAGTCTGGATTCTATTTGCGAAACAGTAAAGGCGCCCTGGGTCAGCGTGCCGGTTTTATCCCAAGCCATGCTGCGGACGTTAGCCAGCTGATCAAGATATTGGCCGCCCTTGATCAGGATTCCTTGCTTTGAAGCGGCGCCCAGTCCGGCAAAATACCCTAAAGGAACCGATAGAACCAACGCGCAGGGACATGAAATAACAAGCAGAATCAAAGCCTGGTAAATCCAGCTGCTGAACGGCTGGCGCAGGACCAGAGGCGGAATGACCGCCAATAAAACGGCCAGACCAACCATAATCGGCGTATATACCGCTGAAAAACGGGTTATAAACTGTTCGGCCGGCGCTTTACGGGCAGCCGCTTTTTCCACCAGTTCCAGAACGCGGCTGACCGCCGACTCCGCTGCCGGACGAAGAGCCTCGACCGTAAGCAGACCGCTGCCATTGACACAGCCGGCCAGCAAATCATCCCCCGTTTCAACCGGCCGGGGCATGCTTTCACCGGTCAAAGCTGCCGTATCCAAACTGGACTGGCCATCCAAAATACGGCAATCGACAGGAACCCGGTCGCCCGGCCGGATCAATAAACGGTCGCCCGGCTTTACCTGTGACGGATCGACCGGCTCCGGGCCTTCATCGCTCAATAAAATCGCCAAATCCGGCTTTATGGCCATCAACGACTGAATAGAACGCCGCGAATGATTGACAGCCATATTCTGAAATATCTCGCCGATCTGGTAAAAGAGCATGACCGCGACGCCTTCCGGATATTGGCCAACGGCAAAGGCGCCCAGCGTCGCCAGACTCATCAGAAAATTCTCGTCAAAAAACTGTTTCTTATTGATATGACTGACGGCTTTCCAAAGAACATCATATCCTAAGATAAGATAAGCGGCCAGATAGAGGATCAACCCCGATTGTCCCCTATGACTGACAATCAAAGCGGCCGCCAGAGGCAGCAGGCCGAGGGCAAACCGGCCGATCCTGCGCCAGGGCATGTTTTGCAGCCAGGCCGGGCGCTGCCGCGCCGCTCCCACAGCCGCAGCCGGAGCTGTCCGGCCGGCGGTCCGGCCGGCCGGCGGGTCTTCCAGTTTGCCGGTTACCAGGCAGGCATCCTGTTCCAGACTATGGATGATCGTCTGGATCTGTTCCGTCAGTTCGGGCTCGGACACTTCAGGGTCTATTTCCAGACGCAGGCGAGCCGTGGCAAAATCAAGATCGGCTTGTTGTACGCCGTTCAATCCCTTGATTTGTTTCTCCATTTTGGCAGCGCAGTTGGGGCAGCCAAGATTTTCGATATTATAAAAGCGTTGTCGCGTCATCGTACGAGTCATTTTGCAAATCCCGATCCTTTCCCGGAATGTCTTTGTAGATCTCCCTGCTGTGTTCAATAGCCAACTGGACTATAAGCTGTATGTGGCTGTCGGCTAAACGATAAAAAGCATTTTTCCCTTCGCGGCGATATCGGACCAAACGGGCCTGGCGCAGAATACGCAGTTGATGAGATATGGCCGACTGGCTCATCCCGAGCAATTCCGAGAGATCGCAGACACATAATTCATTAGTAAGCAAAGCGCTGATCATCTGCATGCGGGTCGGATCGCCCAATACTTTAAAGAGTTCTCCGGCTTCCTGCAAATCCTGGCCGTCCGGCATAGCGTAGGCAGCTCCGCGGATTCGTTCGGGATGTGTGTCAAATTTTGTACAATAAGCGTCATTCATTAGCTCACCGGTCCTTTGCAACGTCATTCTTCAGCTCAAGCGCTAACATATGAACATCTGTTCATATGTTAGCACGATGCCCGACATCTGACAAGCCCCCTTCTAAACAAATATGTTCCGTAAGCGTTTGCGGTAATTTTCTGATTTTCTCGTTCGTATCTTCGCCCGGCAACAAGTGCCTGGCATTTTTCCCGTAAATGTTTACAATCTGCATTTTTACCGATAATGGCCCCTTGCAGACGCAAAATTTTAGGAAGTATCGCCAATCATCTTCTATTTTTTGTTGATTATGGTATATTATACGTTGACATTATTCATGATGCGATGCAGGTCAGGAGGCTAATGGTGTGACCATATTTTCACATTTTTCTGGTGGCGTACATCCACGCGGCAATAAAAACACTCACTTTTATCCGACAATCCGTCTTGATCAATTTAAAACAGTCCGTTTGCCGATGAGCATGCATGTCGGTCCTCCCTGTACCTGTATTGTAGGAGCCGGCGATCCCGTTCTGGTCGGCCAGATAATCGGGCGGGCAGACGCGCCGATGGCCGTGCCGATTCATGCCAGCGTTTCCGGCGTTGTCCGGTCGGTCCATAAAGAAGTGGCCAGTTCCGGCCGGGCGGTTGAAGTCGTTGAAATCGAATCGGACGGTCAGTATACTTTACATGAAAGCGTCAGGCCGCCGCAGATCACAGACCGGGCGTCGTTCATCCAGGCGATTCGAGATTCAGGTCTGGTCGGGCTCGGCGGCGCCGGTTTTCCGACCTATATGAAAATGCAGCCGCCGCAAGGCAAAGAACCGGACACGCTGATCATCAACGCCGCGGAATGCGAACCCTATATCACCGCCGATTTCCGCCAATGCGCCGAACACCCGGATGAGATCATCGACGGCATTGTCCAGGTTATGAAATACATGGACATTCCCCGCGCCCTGATCGGCGTTGAGGATAATAAACCGCTGGCGGCCGAAGTCTTGAATTATGAATTAGTCAAATTGAATCTGGCGGCTAATGTCAAGCCCAATATCAAAGTTATCAGTTTGAAAACGATTTATCCGCAAGGCGCGGAAAAGATGCTGATCTATGCCCTGACCAAAAGGGCCGTGCCTTCAGGAGGCCTGCCGCATGACGTGCATGTGCTCATGCTGAATGTCAGCACCGTCCGTTTCATCTCCAAATACTTGAAAACCGGCATGCCGCTGGTACGCAGGCGTCTGACGCTGGATGGCAGCGGCTTGCGCGTCCCCTGCAATGTCAACGTCCCGATCGGCGCTTTGATTCCGGATGTTATCGAAGCAGCCGGAGGCATGGCCGAGGAAGCCGGCAAAGTCATTATGGGCGGTTCGATGATGGGGGTCGCTCTGGACCGCCTGGACGCGACCGTTATCAAGAACAACAACGCCATTCTGGTTTTCGGTCCGAAAGAAGCGGCCATTCCACAGGAAACCCAATGCATCCGCTGCGGCCGCTGCGTCTCATCCTGCCCGATGAGACTCATGCCGACCAATCTGGATGTCATGGCCAGAAACAAAGATATTGACGGCCTGCTTCACTATCATGTCATGGATTGTATTGAATGCGGCTGTTGTACTTATGTTTGCCCGGCCAAGCGATATCTGGTTCAAAGTATCCGCAATGGTAAATCTGATGTCCGTCTGGCTTTATCGTCAAAGGAGGCTGCCCGTACATGATGCTGCAAGTCTCGTCATCCCCGCATATCCGCGACCATGTAAAAACATCACGGCTGATGCTGGATGTTATCATCGCCCTATGTCCGGCATTGGTCGCATCCGTTATCCTGTTTGGCAGCCGCGCCCTGATCCTGATCCTGATCGCGGTTTCATCGGCCGTCCTGTTTGAATATTTAAGCCGTAAGGTTATGAAACGTTATAACTCGATCAGCGATTTCAGCGCTGTCGTCACCGGTTTATTGCTGGCATTCAATCTGCCGGTAACCGCGCCTTACTGGATGCCGGTTATCGGTTCTTTTGTCGCGATTGTCATTGTCAAACAGATGTTTGGCGGCATTGGCCAGAATTTTGTCAATCCGGCCCTGGCTTCCCGCATCATTCTGACCTTGTCCTTTCCCTCGGCCATGACCCGCTGGGCGATCATGGCCGGCCGCGCCGGCGAAGCGGCCGGCGGAACGGATCTGATCGCGACCGCCACGCCTCTGTATCTGCTGCAGCAGTCCAATGGAATCGGCGGAACCGCCATGCCGGGGTATCTGGATTTGTTTATCGGTTCCAAAGGCGGCTGTCTGGGCGAGGTGTCCATTCTGGCTTTATCTATCGGCGTTATCTACCTTGTCGCCCGTAAAGTCATTACTATATGGATCCCGGGCGCCTATATCCTGACCGTGGCGGCGGCAACCGCTCTGGCCGGGCAGGATCCGCTGTATCACATTCTATCCGGCGGATTATTTCTCGGCGCTTTTTTCATGGCCACGGATTATGTCACCTCTCCGCTGACACGCAAGGGCAAAATCATCTACGGCGTCGGCTGCGGTTTGATGACCGCTATGATCCGGCTGTTCGGCAGTATGACCGAAGGGGTATCCTTTGCTATTCTTTTTATGAATATATTAACGCCGCATATCGACCGCTGGACAACTCCGGTCCCGTTTGGAGGTGTTCGCCATGCCAAAGTTTAGCCAAATGAAACCCGCCGTCATCCTTTGTCTGATTTGTCTGATCACAACCGGGCTGTTGGCTTTGACATACGATATAACCCAGGAAGAACGCGATCGGCAAAACGCGGCTTCCGATAATGCCATCCGGCTGGCTTTGTTCCCGGAAGCCGCCAGTTTTGAAGCGTTGGAACTGCCTGCAGACGGCACGGCGCCCGAAGGTTTGAATGAAGTTTATAAAGCGCTCGGTCAGAGCGGCCAATGCCTGGGGTACCTTTTCGTCAGCGAAAAGCGCGGCTACGGCGGTCAGGTGCCGATCATGCTGGCCGTTGATCCACAAGGGCTGATCAGCGGCATCCGCGTCCTGACCAATGACGAAACGCCCGGTTTAGGGAAAAAAGTAGCCGACGGCGCTTTTCTTAACAAATTTTTAAAGCAGGACGCCGCCCGTCCCTTCGCTCTGAAAGTCGTCGACAACGGCGAACAGTCTGTCGACGCCGTATCCGGGGCCACCATTTCTTCCCGGGCGGTTACGGATGCGGTTAACGCGGCTGTTCTCTTCTATAAAAATCTGAACCAGGAGGGTCAATAAGATGGCGCCTGTCAAAAAAGTACCGCTGAGTAAAGAATTCACCAAAGGCCTGATCGTGGAAAATCCGGTTTTGCGCCTGATTCTCGGAACCTGCCCGACCCTGGCCGTCACGACGACCGTCAAGAACGGACTGGGTATGGGTCTGGCTGCCACCTTCGTCCTGGTTTGTTCTAACCTGGCGATTTCCTCTCTGCGAAAAATCATACCCGATAAAGTCCGTATTCCGGCTTTCATCACGGTCATCGCCGGTTTTGTCACGATCGTTCAGCTTCTGATGCAAGCCTATCTGCCGTCCCTTAACGACGCTCTGGGAATCTATATTCCTTTGATCACGGTTAACTGCATCATCCTGGCCCGCGCGGAGATGTTTGCCAGTAAAAATGCCGTTCTGCCATCCATTGTCGACGGACTGGGCATGGGTGTCGGTTATACCGCGGCTTTATTCTGCATGGGCTCAATCCGGGAAATTATCGGCAACGGGTCCTTCATGGACATCAGCCTGCCGGTTTTACAGGCCGGCGGCGAGATCGAGCCGATGCTGATCCTGATCCTGCCGCCGGGCGGCTTCTTCGTTTTCGGGCTTCTGGTCGCGCTGGCCCAGCACCTGGCTGAAAAAGCCAAGAAAAAGGATCAGATCGATCCGGAGATTTGCGCCGGCGCCATATCCGACAAAACAGCCTGCCTGCTTTGCGGGGGCTGCAATATCGGACGCGCCGGCCTGGGCGATATGGACCGTCTGGCCAACCAGGCCCGGGTGCTCGAACAAGAGAAAGAATCGGATCATAACCGGGGATCTGACGAAGCCGGTCAAAGCGGTCCGGAGAAAGGAGGCCGGCAGTCATGAAAGATTTTCTTATCATCTTTTTCAGCGCCATTTTGGTCGACAATTTCGTCCTATCCAAATTTCTGGGGATCTGTCCCTTCCTGGGCGTATCCAAAAATCTGAAAACCGCCATGGGTATGAGCGTGGCCGTCATCTTTGTCATGGTGCTGGCTACGGCGATTACCTGGCCGATCTATACTTATGTGCTTTTTCCCAGAGGCCTTAGTTATCTGCAAACCGTCCTTTTTATCCTGATCATTGCCGCGTTGGTCCAGATCATCGAGACCTTTCTCAAGAAATCGATTCCGACGCTTTACCGGGCGCTGGGTATTTACCTGCCTCTGATCACCACCAACTGCGCGGTTCTCGGCGTAACCATCCTGAACATCGACCGCTCATACGGTTTTGCCGAATCACTGATCAACAGTTTCGGCGCCGGTCTGGGATTTATGCTGGCGCTTTTCCTGTTTTCCGGCGTACGCAGTAAAGTTGATCATGCCGATGTCCCCAAATTTATGAAAGGGCTGCCGATAACCCTCGTATCAGCAGCTTTGGTTTCCATAACATTTTTCGGCTTTAAGGGATTAATCGAGAAATTATTCAGCTGATCGGCAGCTGAAATCCATATCATCAAGGAGCATGCTCATGTTAACGGTCAGCGTTCTCATATCCTGGACATCCATATTGCTGCCCATCGGCCTGTGCGGCGGCATTGCTTTGATCCTCGGCGTCTTCATTGTCGTGACTTCCCGGATTTTCGCCCTGCCGGTCGACGAGCATTATGAAAAAATCCGCGCCGCGCTGCCGGGCGCCAATTGCGGGGCATGCGGCTATTCCGGCTGTGATGCCTACGCGACGGCGCTCAACGAAAAAGAAGAATCCAATCCGGGCAAATGTCCGGTCGGCGGCAAGGATACGGCTCTGGAGTTGTCCGGTATGCTGGGGCTGACGCCGCCATCCTTCATCCCGCAGGTTGCCCATGTTTTTTGTCAGGGCAATGTCGATAACACCCAAAAGCGCTATGCGTATTCCGGCACCATCAGCTGTGACGCGGCTCAGGGGCTTTTCTCAGGGCCCAATTCCTGCACCTATGGTTGTATTGGTTTCGGCGATTGCGTCGCGGCCTGCCCCTACCATGCCCTTTATCTCGCCGGCGGCATAGCCCATGTCGACAGCTCGCGCTGTAAAGCCTGCGGCCTTTGTGTGAAGACCTGTCCCAAATCGTTGATCGCCATCATACCCAAGCATTACCAAGCCTATACTGTATCCTGCCGCAATAAATGGCCCGGCGCTCAAACCCGGAAAAACTGCAAAACCGGCTGTATCGGATGCGGTCGCTGCCATCAGGTTTGTCCGGCCGGCGCAATTACCCTGGACGGCCCGCTGGCAAGCATTGATCAGTTATTATGCACCCACTGCGGCAAATGCCTGGAAGTATGTCCGACCCATGCCATCTGCCATGGTCTCCTGCTGGGTCAGGACGAGAACGGGCTGATTCGGCGGACCAGCGATCAGGCGGCCATGACGGGAAAGATTACGTCGTGACAACCTTGAAGCGCCTTGAAGTTTTTAACGTAAAAAGAGCCGTTTCCCTTGCTTTTTTCTGTCCGTTATGATAATATTTCATCTGCGCGTTTAGCAACAAAACGCAAGGAGGTGTACAAGATGGCGAAGTGTGATATCTGTCAGAAAGATATGTTTTTCGGCAGAAAAATCAGCATCACCCGTTCGCAGGTTTCCCGAAGAGCATTAGTTCGGCAGAAGCCTAATGTCCGTAATGTACGGGTTATGATTGATGGAACGCCCACAACGATGCATGTCTGCACCAGGTGCCTCCGTTCCAACGCGGTCAAGAGGGCCTGATGCCGCGTTGACGACAGTTTTGTCGCTGCACGGGATTGTTTCACAAAAAAGGGAGCTGTTTCAAGAGCAGATCGGATCTGCCGCGGAACGGCTCTTTTTTCATGACCGTCTGCGCAGCATATCGTATCTTGGGCAGCATATCGGCTGAAATCAGAATAAACGGCGCACCAGAATGATTCTCTTCCACAAATCCTCATTTTGGGTCAAGTCGAGCAATTGGATCGAGGAGTGCATCGGCCGGGCATATAAGATCTGGTTGGTATCTGTATAGATAGCCAGATCACCGATTTGGCCCGGCTGGGCGGTATCGGCCAGAAAAATCAGATCGCCGGCCTGCAGCTGGCTCAGATCAACCAGGCCGCTTTCCTCCTGCGTAATCAGTGACAACGCCTGGCCGCTGGTACTGAGACCGGCCAGCGTCCGGGGAACCGTCATGCCGTTGACAGCTGCCGCCAGACGGACAATGCCGGTGGTCGAAATGCCACGCACCGATTGCCCGTTGGATAAAACGGTTACTTGCTTGAAGGTCAGGGCGCTGCTGCAGAAATAGCGGGCGCCATTCGCCGGCACTTCGATCTGCCCGTTAACAGGCAGGATAATCACGCCTTCGTCGCTGATCCAGCCTTCCGACCCGTCCGGCAAATGGACGCGCGAAATGCCGTCGCCGCGATAATCAGCGTACAGAACCGTTCCCATCATCACTTCAACCAGCATCGTCCCCTGCGTGGCGTGCGACATGACGCGCTTGGTCGCCGAGGCGATCACCAGCTTCTGGGTATATAAAGCCGGTTCAACCGATGTCCGGTCTTCCGTCAAGTCTTTGGTCATCATAAAACCTTCGGTTCCGTCCGTCAGCCGAACAGCGGCGAAACCATAGGGGCAAGCAGTCTCGCGCAGGGTAACCGGTTCGTTATAAAGCGCCTGGGTCAAGCGCGCCGCTTTCAGGTCCGGCTGTTCAAACACATCCGCCACCGAACGGATGACCACACGCGTACTCTGACCATAAATCATCTTGACCGCATTAGCTTCATTATTCTGCACGGCCTGCTGACCGGATTGCCAGCGGGCTATCGCCGAAGGCGCAGCCCAAAAAACCAGCACCACAATGAACAGCAAAGCCAGCAAAGGTAAAAACCAACCCGGCAATCCGCTGCCCGGTTTGGCAATATATATGCCCTTTTTATAGAAATTCCAGTGATTATCCACGGTCTTCGGCGGTACATAACCATGAACCTTTTGATGTTTCCCGGCTGGCCGTCCTTTTTCCTGGCGTGGCAATTGATAAGGTTCTTTCATCATCTCAGGGCCTCATCCCTGTTTTTTTCTTCGTAAATGCAATCTTGTCCGCCGGATTGCTGCAGCAGGACGCAAAAGGCCATGGCCCACGGCCCGTCATGTGTCAGGCTGATGCTGATCGATTCGCCGCCCAGACTCTTGTAGCGGCTCAAAGCGGCGCCGGTCAGGCAGACTTCCGGAGCCGCGCTATGTTCTGTTCTGCGGACGCTCACATTCGTCCAGCCGACGCCCATCGGCCCAATACCCGTCCCCAAAGCTTTGGCAATCGCTTCTTTGGCGGCGAAACGCGCAGCCAGCGACGCGGCGGCCGGTCCCGGCAAAGATTCACCCGGAGTATAATCCGCGGGCAGGCAGTCACTTAATTCTTCAGCCGTCCAGATTCGATATAAAAACGGCGCGCCAATCCTGGCTATTGCCTGGCTGATCCGTTCGATCCGGATCAAGTCGGTGCCGCACTTCACCTGCATGTTCTTCTCCCTGTCACTAATGCCCGTTTACCTCTGTGCTAATCAACCCTCCTGATATTATGCCAAATTGAACCCGATCATACAATGCCACCCCGGCCGAATGCTGCCATTCTTTCAGATCATTGGCCGCCATCAGGCTTATCTGAAGGCTTCCGGGAATTCGCCGGCTTTGCAGAGCGGGTATGACGCGTTATAATAT
>JAYFQE010000009.1:0-170327 GCA_034927345.1 Clostridiaceae bacterium | reverse complement strand
TCCTGAGCCAGGATCAAACTCTCAAATAATGTATTTGAGAGCCGTTAGGCTCTTTGTTTACTTAATTTTTTCAACTCAATTTGAATTGAACTTGGCTCGTCTTTGTTTGCTTTCACTGTTCAATTTTCAAGGTCCGGTCCTTGCTTCCCGCAAGGCGCTTTGCTATCTTATCACCGAAGTTTGGCTTTGTCAACACCTTTTTCCTTAATCTTCTTCAGTTTGAGGATCCGGTGTTTGCCCTCTTCTCGCCGCCCTTTCATAGGATCAGGCTGCGGCGTGATCAGACGCAACGGTTGTTGAGTATACCGAAGCAACCGGGGTTTGTCAATGAACTTTGAATAAGAATTTTTCGATTATAACAACGTCGCCGGGTGTTTGGTGATAATTTTCAAAAAAACCATTGCAACATTAGTGAAATGGTCATACAATACCTCTGATTGTTAAGAATGGGGGAATTTTTTATGTTAACAACCGATAAAAAGAGCGGCACAAAAGTCGCTGTTATTGGTGCAGGATCTGTTGGTGCTTCTATAGCATTTGCCATGTCCATAAACCAATTATGCAGCGATCTGGTTCTTATTGATGTCAACCGGGACAAAGCGATCGGCGAAGCTATGGACATTAATCATGGACTGCCTTTTCTGGGTCAGATGCGGGTCCGCGCCGGCGAGTATTCCGATTGCCGGGACTGCGATGTCATCATTATTACCGCGGGCATTCCCCGCAAGCCGGGTGAAACCCGTCTCGATCTGGCCCGCAAGAACGTGATCCTCGGCAAATCCATCGTCGACGGCTTTATGCCATACTACACAACCGGTGTCATTCTTGTTGTTTCTAATCCCGTCGATGTAATGACTTATATGATCAGTAAATGGACCAACCTGCCTTTCGGCCGCGTGATCGGATCGGGTACCGTTCTGGACAGCGCCCGCTTCCGTTATCTGCTCAGCCAGAAAATGGGCATCGACGTCCGCAATGTTCACGGCTATATCATCGGCGAGCATGGCGACTCTCAATTGCCGGCCTGGAGCGCGACGAATATCGCCGGTCTGAGTATCGACGATTACTGCCGTACGACAGGCATCACTTTCGATGACCACGACCGTCTGGAAATCGCCGAGCATGTCCGGAAAGCCGGCGCCGATATCATCAAGACCAAGGGCGCCACTTTTTATGCGATCGCCATTGCGGTCAATACGATCGTCGAGTCTATCCTGAAAGGCGCCAGCACCATCCGTACCGTCGGTACGGTCATGAACGGCGCCTATGGCCTGCGCGACGTCGTGGTCAATGTTCCTTCCGTCCTCGGCGCCAGCGGCGTGGAAAGGGTTCTGGAGCTTGAGCTGACCGATCAGGAAAAACGGTTCCTGACATTCTCCGCTGATCAGGTTCGTCAGGTCATCGATCAGATATCTGAAAAACAATCGTAAACGGCGATTGCCGGATCCGGATAATACAGAATCTATAAGAAAGAGGGCTGCCGCGGCAGCCCTCTTTCTTTATAGATTCATTTTTATATTCCCATAGGCAAGAATCCGTTATTCTTCATCCTGATTTTCCCGGTTCGTTGCGCTTTCGCTGTCCCCGGCCATATCCGCATCCTCGGCAATATGTTCTGCGGCAGCTTCTTCTTCATGATCGATCACAGCGATATCGACGACTTTGCCTTCGCGGGTCCGCATCAGCGTTACGCCTTGTGTAATGCGGGTTAAAATCGGAATCTCTATGGCGGCCATGCGGATAATAACGCCCGAATCATTGATCAGAATAACATCGTGATCATCGTCGACCAAAGCAATACCGGCCAGAAGCCCGGTCTTCTCCGAAGGCTTATAGGTAATCAGGCCTTTACCGCCCCGGGTCTGGACTCTGTACTCATCCAATTCCGTACGCTTGCCGAATCCTTTTTCCGATACCACCAGCAAAGTCCGTCCCTCAACGGTCGGAGCCATGCCGATGACTTCGTCGTCGTCGTCCAGTTGAATACCGCGCACCCCCTGGGTGTTTCTGCCGGTCTGGCGCACTTCGTCTTCGTCAAACCGGATCGACATGCCATGGCGGGTTACCAGAATGATATCATGGAACGACTCGACCAGCTGAACGCCGATCAGTTCGTCTTCTTCCCGCAGATTGACCGCGATCAGGCCGTTTTTATTAATGTTGGCGTATTCGGTCAGATCGGTCTTTTTAACGACGCCTTCTCGGGTTGCCATGATCAGGCAGCCGCCCTGACTAAAATCGCGGATCGGTATGCAAGTCCGCACCTTCTCGCCGCCGTCCAGCTGCAGCAGATTGATGATGGCCATTCCCTTGGCCTGACGGCTGGCTTCCGGTATTTGATATCCTTTGAGCCGGTATACTTTCCCCCGGTTCGTAAAGAACAGGAGCGTCGCATGGGTCGAGGTCGTCAGAAGCGTTTCTGCGAAATCCTCCTCCCGGGTTTGCATACCGCTGATGCCGCGTCCGCCGCGATGCTGGATATTATAGGTATCCATTGCCATCCGTTTGACATAACCGAAATGCGTCAGGGTGAAAACCATCTCCGATTCCTGAATCAGGGACTCGTCATCGATATCGTCATCTTCGCCGGCTTCGATGGTTGTCCGGCGTTCATCCGCGTATTTGTTGCGCACCTGGATGATCTCATCCTTGATAATCGACAGAAGCAGGGGTTCTTCCGATAAAATCCGCTGATAATGCTCGATCTTGCCGCACAGCTCATTATATTCGCTTTCCAGCTTCTCACGTTCCAGTCCGGTCAGGCGGCCCAGCCGCATATCAACGATATGCTGGGCTTGACGGTCACTGAAGCCAAATCGGTCGGTCAAACGTTCTTTGGCGATATCTTCGGTTTTTGAGCTGCGGATAATCGAAATCACTTCATCGATATGATCGATAGCAATCCGCAGGCCTTCAACAATATGGCGCCGGGCTTCGGCCTTTTCCAGTTCGAACGCTGTACGCCGGCTGATGACATCCTTCTGGTGCGCTATATAATACTGCAGGATCTGCAGCAGGTTGACCACCTTGGGTTCAAAACGGCCCAGTTCGTCCGGAACCAGAGCCAGCATATTCGCGTTAAAAGAATCCTGCAGCTGGGTGTTTTTATATAATTGGTTGATAACGACGTTGGCATTGGCATCCTTTTTCAGTTCAATAACAATACGGACGGCCTCGCTGCGGTCGGATTCATCCCGCAGGTCGGATATGCCTTCGATCTTCTTGTCTTTCAGCATTTCGGCGATCCGCTCGATCAAACGGGCTTTATTAACCATATAGGGCAGATCATGGACGATAATCCGCTGCCGGTTGTTTTTCATCGGTTCAATATCGGTCTTGGCCCGGACGACGATCCGGCCGCGCCCTGTACGGTAAGCTTCGCGGATACCGGACTGGCCGATGATCGTGCCGGCGGTCGGGAAATCAGGGCCTTTGATGACAGTCATCAATTCTTCGACGGTCGCGTCCGGGTGATCGATCAGCATGACCACGCCGTCGACGACTTCGGCCAGGTTGTGCGGCGGGATGCTGGTTGCCATGCCGACGGCTATTCCGGTCGATCCGTTGACCAGCAGGTTTGGAAACCGGGATGGCAAAACAATCGGTTCCATTTCATGCTCGTCGAAATTTGGCTTGAAATCGACGGTATTCTTATTAATATCGCTCATCATGTCCATGGAAATCCGTGACAGACGGGCTTCCGTGTAACGATAGGCGGCAGGCGGGTCGCCGTCGCGGGATCCGAAGTTGCCATGGCCGTCTACAAGCATATGCCGCATGGAAAAATCCTGTGCCAGACGCACCAGGGAATCATAAACTGCCGCGTCGCCATGCGGATGGAAACGGCCCAGCACATCGCCGACCGTTGTGGCGCATTTACGATAGGTTTTATCCGGTGTAAAGCCCTGGGTATACATAGAATAGAGGATACGCCGGTGAACAGGTTTTAAACCGTCGCGGACATCCGGCAATGCGCGGTCGGTAATAACGCTCATCGCATAATCGATGAACGACTTTTTCATTTCATCTTCCAGATCAACAGGGATTATCGTATTGGGATTTCTGAAGGCGGCGTCAACGGCAGCTTCCTTTTTTTTCTGCGCGTCTTTCCTGTCCAGATTATCTTGTTTCTGATTTTGATCCAGCTGATCCGCCATGCAAGCCACTCCTCCTAGTACTCTTTATCGAAATAACCGATCTTATCTATTATACCATTAAATGCCCGGCTTTGGTATCTAAAGCGGTTGTTTTTCCGGCTTGCCGGCTTTGCGCGGGTAGATTGGCGGCGTCGGCCGAACCTTGCGGATGACGACCAGCGACCGTTGAAAATCTGTTCCCGGCAAAGGAAATTCCAGGATATTCTCAAGCTTTCCGCCTAACTGGCGGACCGCTTGCTCTGCTGCGGGCCATTCTTGTTCCAGGCTGCCTTTCATGGCTATGAATAATCCGCCGATCCGGACATAGGGCAGGCAATACTCGCATAAAACCGGCAAAGCAGCGACAGCGCGGGCAACAGCAATATCATAGTTTTCCCGCAGCGTCCGGCGGCGGGCGCCATCCTCGGCCCGATCATGACAGGTCTGAATACCCGTGAGATTCAGATTCTGGATGACAACATCCAGAAAGTGCAGCCGCTTAGCCAGAGAATCCAGTAAAGTGATCTGCCATTCCGGCCGGACGATCTTTAACGGGATACCGGGAAACCCGGCTCCGGTTCCTATATCGATCAGACGCAGCGGCCTGTTCAGGCCGTTTTGTTCCAATGATTCGACGGTGGGCAGCAAAACCAGCGAATCCAGCAAATGGCGGATGGCGATGCCTTCGTCGTCAAGAATAGCCGTTAAATTCATCTGGGTATTCCAGGTCCGCAAAAGCCCGATATAAGTTGTTAATTGTTCACACATCAGCGGAGTAAAAGGGCGGCCGGTTCTGCGGCCGATCTCATCCAGCCAGCCGGACCAGGTTAATGGCGATTCACTCATGTCCGGCATCTCCTTGTTCCGGCTGGTTTCCCAGCGTTTGCAGATAAACCAGCAAAACCGAGATATCGGCCGGCGATACGCCCGATATGCGGCTGGCCTGGCCAACAGAAGACGGGCGCAGGCGATTGAGCTTCTGCCGCGCTTCCAGACGCAGGCCGCTGATTTGGCTGTAGTCGAGATCTTCCGGCAGCAAACGCCGTTCTGTTTTGCGGAACTGCCGGATACGTTCTTGTTCCAGCCGGATATAACCTTCATATTTTAATTGGACTTCGACCGAATATTGCTCGGCCGGCGTTAAGACCGGCCGCTGTTCATCAAGCGGAGCCAAATCGGCATAATGCAGTTCCGGCCTTTTTAGCAATTCCGCCAAAAGCGCCGGCTGTTTGATGGGCGTGCTGTTTTGCGCGGCAAAAATGGTGTCTGCCAGAACTGATGGCTTTATGCGCACAACGCGGCAGCGATCCAATTCTTCCTGGATATGCTGCTGCTTGAGTTTGAAAGCCTGCCAATGTTCCTGTCCGATCAATCCGATGTCATGGCCCAGCGGGGTCAGACGGGCATCGGCATTATCCTGACGCAGCATAAGGCGGTATTCGGCCCGGGCTGTCATCATGCGGTAGGGTTCCGAGGTTCCTTTGGTCACCAGATCGTCAACCAGCACGCCGATATAAGCCTGGGAACGATCGATAACCACAGGCTGGCTGCCGGTTAAAAAACGCGCGGCATTGATGCCGGCCACCAGACCCTGCGCCGCCGCTTCTTCATAACCGGAGGAACCGTTGATCTGGCCGGCGCAGAACAAGCCGGCAACCGCCTGTGTTTCCAGCGACGGTTTCAGGCAAGTCGGGTCCAGGCAATCATATTCGATGGCATAGGCGCTGCGCATGATCTGAGCTTCGGCAAGACCCGGTAAAGAACGAACCATTTTTAATTGAACATCCTCGGGCATGCTGCTGGACATCCCGGAAAGATACATTTCCTCTGTTTCACGGCCCATCGGCTCGATAAAAACCTGATGGCGCTCTTTATCGGGGAATTTGACGAATTTGTCTTCGATTGAAGGACAGTAACGCGGACCGATCCCCTCGATAACACCGCTGTAAAGCGGTGACCGATGCAAATTTTCCTTGACCAGCCGGCGTGTTTCCGGCGTCGTCCAGGTCAGCCAGCAGGGCATCTGTTCCTGCCGGCTAAAGAGGTCCTGGTTCTCGTGTTCATAAGAAAACGGGACAACCTGCGGATCGCCGGCCTGTAATTCAAGCGTGTGAAAATCGACACTCAAACGGTTGATGCGAGTCGGCGTGCCGGTTTTAAAACGCTGTACCGGCAGATTCAATTCCCGCAGTGAATCGGATAAGCCATGAGCGGCGAATTGATTGTCGGGTCCGCCGCTGTATTGGCAATCGCCGATGATGATCCGGCCTTCCAGGTAAGTTCCGGTCGAAATAACAACCGCCTGACAGGTATATATGGCCGATGTCCGTAAACGGACACCGCAGATGCGGGGCTTGCCCATGCTTGTTTCACTGAGCAATTCGACAGCTTCGCCCTGGCGCAAGGATAGTCCAGGCTGCTGTTCCAGCGTTTGCTTCATGAGAACCTGGTAACGGCGGCGATCAATCTGGGCGCGCGGCGAGAGGACTGCCGGTCCTTTCGAGGCATTCAGCATGCGGAATTGCAGCATAGCCCGGTCGGCGGCCCGTCCCATTTCACCGCCCAGAGCGTCAATTTCACGGACGAGCTGTCCTTTGGCGGTGCCGCCGATATTGGGATTGCAGGGCATATTGGCAACGGAATCCAGATTCATGCCCAGAAGCAGTGTCCGCCGGCCCAGTCTGGCGGCCGCCAGCGAAGCTTCGCAGCCGGCATGGCCGGCTCCGACAACAATCACATCAAAATCGCCGCCAATGAAAGCGCCGCGGTATTCCAGAGCCTGCTTCAGGCTGGTCATGCAAATTCCTCCCTGTTTATCGTCCGCACTGATCCTGCCGGTTTATTTACCGACACAGAAGCGGGAAAAGATGGTTTGGATCAATTCATCGCTGACGGCGTCGCCGGTTAATTCCGCCAGGGCATCCAGAGACCCGCGCACCAGCGACGCGACAATATCCAGCGGCAGCCCGGCAGTCAAGGCATCGGAGCCCTGACGCGCGCAGTCGGCCGCTCTGTCCAGACAAGCCTTGTGCCGGCTGCTGGTTATCAATTGTTCATCGCTGGCCGCTGATCCGGCCTGTTCATAATGATCGAGGATCGTCCGGCGAATTTGTTCCAGTCCTTCGCCGGTTTGCGCTGAACAGGTCAGGAATGCTCCGTCCGGCAAAAGGGTCTGCACCCGTTCCAGGAATTGTGCGCTGTCAGCCAGATCTTCCTTGCCGATCAACGGAATGACCGTACGGCAGCCGGCTGTTTTCATCGCTTCGATTTCAGCCTCGAGATCCTCCATGGGCGGCGACAGCAGCCAAAACACCAGATCGGCGTCCCGGACGGCTTCTTTGGTCCGGCCGACACCGATCTTCTCGATCGGATCGCCGGTCTCGCGCAGTCCGGCCGTATCGATCAGCCGTACAGGCAGTCCGGCCAGATCGACTCTTTCTTCAACCGTGTCCCGCGTTGTACCCGGAATGGCCGTAACAATAGCACGCTCGTGACCCGCCAATGCGTTCAGAAGCGAGGATTTCCCGACATTGGGCCGTCCGGCGATCACAACAGTCATGCCTTCGCGCAGAAATCGTCCCTGGCTGAAACTGGCAGCCCATTCCTGTAAGGCGCGGGCCTGTCCGGCCAGTTGAGCGGCCAGCGGCTGAATCGCCGCCGCGGTATCTTCATGCTCCGGATATTCGAGAATCAGCTCAATTTGAGCCAACAGGCGGTACAAATCATCGGCGTGATGCCTGACCTGCCGGGAAATAGCGCCACGCAGCTGCCCGGCTGCGACTTGCGCGCTTCGTTCGGCGCCGGCCTGGATCAAATCCATAACGGCTTCGGCTTGAACCAGATCCATCTTGCCGTGCATGAAAGCGCGCCGTGTAAATTCGCCGGGCTGGGCCGGCCGGATGCCCATATCGAAAAGGATCCGCAAAAGGGTCTGCTTGACCGCGGACCCGCCATGGCAAGACAATTCAATGACATCTTCACCGGTGTATGAATGCGGCGCGATAAAGCGGGTCAGAATAACCTGATCCACAACCTTATGATCGGCCGGATCGACAATATAACCCAGCGCGCAGGTGTAACCGGCCATCTCCGTTACCGGCAGAAAATTGCCCGCCGGCTTGAAAATCCGCGCCGCAGCTTCAGCGCAGCGCGGTCCGGACAGACGGATCACCGCCAGCCCGCTTTGGCCGGGCGGCGTGGCGGCCGCGGCGCAGATAGCGCCGTAAAACGGGTATTCTTGTATATCATTGGGGGATTTCAAGGACATATCATCTGCAGCTCCCTTGGAATAGCAAAAGCGGTTCACAGGCCCTATCCACCCGGGAACCGCAAAGCTTGCTTGCCGACTTTGCCAGTCATTGTCTAAAACCGCCGGTTACTGCTCCTGGACCGGCGCAATCACGACATGACGCTCAGGCTCCTCGCCTTCGCTGTAGGTTGTCACGCCGGGATAATCCTGCAAGGTCGAATGGATGATCCGCCGCTCCGCCGGATTCATGGGTTCCAGATTAATGCTGTGTCCGGAGTCTAAAACCTTATCGGCAGTTCTTTCAGCCAGGTTGATCAGCGTGTTTTCGCGGCGGCGGCGATAACCGCCGATATCAACAATGACTCTGATTCGTTCTTCGCTGTATTTATTGGCTACCAGCGACGCCAGATATTGGATGGCTTCCAGCGTTTCGCCGTGCCGCCCGATGGCGGCCCCGCAATCGCGGCCGTTAACCTCGATATGCAAAGTTTCGCCGTCGCGGAAAGAACTGATTTTGCCGTGTATGCCGATTCCCGAAAGGATAGCGGCCACATAGGAAGCTGTTTCCGCTTCTTCAGGCGTTTCCGGATCGCCGGCATATTCGTCGTCATCGCCATAGTATTCATTGGCCGGAAGACCTTCATCGGCCGGTATTTCTGACTGATCCTCAGCCGTAACGCGTACTTTGGCCGGCCGGCGGCCTAATCCGAGCAATCCGCCGTTATCGCCTTCGTCAAGGACTTCAATAACGACATCATCGTCTGTCAGACCGAGTTCTTCCAACGCATCATTGATTGCCTGTTGAACGGTTTTTCCGGTTTTTTCAATCGAAATGGGCATTAAAACACCTCCTGGACCAAAACCCGCTTGTTCAGTGCTGAACCGTCGGAGTTTCCGTCTTTAATGCTGTGTCTTTATTTTTGTCTTCGTCCTGTTCATTGCCGGCTTGTTCCAGTTTCTTGGTAAAAAGGTAATAAATCAACACCGACTGCAAAATCATCATGATGTTGCCGATAATCCAGTACAAGCCCATTGAAGCCGGCATGGAAAACGTTGTAACCAGCATGAAGATCGGCATGATGATGTTCATGCTCTTCATCATGGATTCTGATTTATCTTCCGGTGTCTGGCCGGCGCGCGCCGGATTCACTTTTTCGCGCTCTTTGTCCTCAGCCCTCTTTTTGCGGTTTGGCATGGTCAGACGCGTAATCCTCATCTGTACCAAAGTTGTCAGGACAACCAGCAGCGGGATAATCAGCAGGGGCAGGTACAATTTCCAGGTATCGGCGCCGAATATGACGCTCGGATCATAACTGGGCTTCAACCCCAGATTCATGCCTAAAAAATCCAGGTTGATCAGTTGATTCAATTGCAGTTTGCCGGTATTGACAACATCGGCCATAGCTGCCGAATTGCCGTTCAGAGCGTTAATCAGCGGAATATTGTCCGTGATGACCCGATTTTTGGTCAGCTCATCAATCAGCGGATTGCCGGCCGCGTTTTTCAGATTGAAGAGAAAATCACCGATAGCCTGAATGTTTTCATTCGTAACATTCATGACGTGAATCAACGGCGCCTGGATGATCCGGAAAATCGGCCAGATGATGACCAATTGCAGGATCGCAGGTAAACAGCCGGACAGCGGCGACGCGCCGTGCTTTTTATAAAGCTCCATTTGCAGCTGGCTTTGTTTGGCTTTATCATCGGGATATAATCTTTGTATCTCGGCGATTTCACCTTGCAGAGCCTGTTGTTTGATGCTGCTTTTCTGTTGGTTGATACCCAGCGGAATCATCAGGCCGCGCAGTAAAACCGTAAAGATGATGATAACCACGCCGAAATTGCCGGTCAGGTCATATAAAACCCGCATAACCCAGCCAAAGGCGATATACAGGGGCTCAAGCAGATCCAGAGATACGACAGCCAGATTCATGTTCGGGTACTCCTTTTTTTACGGCCCCGCAAGGCCGGCATCAGTCAGCGGCTTAATGAAAACGCAGCAGCTCGGACTGATATCAGAACGGTCAGCGAACCGGATCATAACCGCCCCGGCTAAACGGATTGCAGCGCAGGATACGCCAAAGAGCCATCAAACCGCCGCGAAGCGGACCATAACGTTCAATAGCTTCAATAGCATATTGCGAGCAGGTCGGCAAATATTTGCAGCAACTGCCCAGTCCAGGGGAGAGATTGCGTTGATACCAGCGAATCATGCGAATCATGAGTCGCCTGATCATGGCAATGGCTCTGAACCGGACCGTTCAATCGGCGAATCGGACCCGACAGTCGGATTCGTCTCAGCCGACGGCCGCTGCAAACCGGCCCGCTGCAGCAAGCGGACAACTTCGGGCAAAACCAGGTTCAGGTTCAGGGGCACAGCCGTTTCGCGGCCAACCAGGATCAGGTCATAACCTGTCGCCAGCTGATTTTCTATCTGGCGGTAGCTTTCCCGCAACAGACGTTTGATCCGGTTACGGCCGACACTGCCGTTGATCTTCCGGCTGGCCGTGACGCCCAACCGATTGCCCGAACTGTTGCGCCGTAAATAATGCAGAACAACATAGCGCCCGGACAAATAACGTCCCTTGTGATAGACACGGGAAAATTCATAATTCATGCGCAGCGGTTTTGTCTGCTTCATGCCAGGTTATTTCCCTTCCCGGAAACCGGTTCGGCTAAACAGCGAAAAAAGAAGACCACAGGGCCTGCGGTCTTCAAGCGGTCAGCTGCTTCCTGCCTTTCAGTCTCCGCCTTTTGAGTATATCCCGGCCTGATGCTGTGCGCATGCGTTTCCGGAAACCATGCTCTCTGGACCTCTGTTTTTTCTTGGGCTGGTAAGTCATTTTCATATGTAAACACCTCCACAGATATCAAAACAATAGCGATAAGATTATACAAGCCCGGAACAGTAAATGTCAACCCGCACTGCTTCCGTCGGCTTCCCGGACCGGAATGCGATCATTGCCCCGGGACCCGCCAAGAACTTCGGCTATCCGGTCTCTTGCCGCCGTCATCTCCCGGGTGGTTGTCTGATAAGCCGCCGGATCAGCCAGGCCGAGCAAGACCGGCACAATCAAATGCTGCAGCTGATCGCCTTTGCTGACTCGCACAACATAAGTCGGAATGTACTCCGCGCCGGTAATGCTGACCAAACCCTGACTGCGGGCGATTTTTATTCTGGCGATGACAGCATCCTGCGCATGGCCGTTTGAACCGTGAGTTTCATAATCCATATTATGCAGAAAATTGCTGAGCGAGTAAAATACCAACGTCGGCCGGCCGGTTTTGGCCGATGTCAGGACATCGATTTCTTGCAGGACATGAGGATGGTGGCCAATAATGAGTTCAATACCGGCATCGGCCAGGCGCTGGGCCATCTTGCGCTGAAAGCTGTTGCTTTTGGTCTGGTATTCAATACCCCAGTGCAGGGACAGGCAGATCAGCTCAGCCCCCTGGCTGCGTAAAGCTTCGGCGCGCTCCAGCATAACGGCAATATCGCGTTCGAACGCGGTATCCCGGTTCGGATTGAAGGAGTCGATCAAAGGATCGGCCGCGGCCGGCATCGGATTGCCGTTCAGGGTTTTCTGCGTTTCTGTTCCGGTTGTTTCAAAGGTATACGCCATCAAGCCGATTTTAATCCCCTTGACATCCACGACCCCGTCAGCGGATTTTTGTTCATCCGGCCGGGTGCCGACGACCTGGAATCCGCGTTCGCGAAAGACCTGAGCAGTCCGGACTACGCCGGCCAGGCCTTTGTCGATCGTATGGTTGTTAGCCGTCCAGGCAACCCGGAAACCGGTTTGGTATAAAGCGTCGGCAATTGCGTCAGGCGCGCAGAAAAATGGATATCCGCTGTATGGCGGGCCGGCCAATGTGCCTTCGTAATTGGCCATGGCTAAATCCGCCGCCGCAATAATCGGTTTAACATATTGAAAATCGGGATTGAAATCATAAACCGGATTGCCGCCGCCGCTGACCAACCCGCCGTCAATGACCTTCTGATGAAGGATAATATCGCCTACCGCCGCCAGAGTGACGGACGCATCCGGTTTTGTCGCCGGAGAAGGTTCCGGCGTCGGCGTCGCAGTCGGCAAAGAAGTCGGCGCCGCAGTGGATTCGGCCGTTGAAGCCGCCGGTGTCGCAAGAGCGGAGAGGCTCGATTGTTGATCTCGCGATGTGCCCGTGGACGCCAATCCCGCCATTGTGCCGGATAGTCCGTCCCATAAATCGGGAACCAGCTGGCCGATAGCCAAAACCAGGACGAGGGCTAAAAGTAATATCAACGCCAACAGCCGGCTTACGCTTGTTCGCCGTCTGGGCCGGCGTTTTCCGCCGGTCCGGTTTTTATCATTCCAGCCGTCGCGATAAACGCGCGCCTGATGTACGTTACTTTGCTTCATTGGATCTGCTCCCTGTTGATCGATGTCAAACGCGGCCCTTCAGCAGTCGTTCTGGCAATCCATAATGAGGTCCCCGACGGCAGGCAGCCGTCCAGCTGCCAGGCAGCCTTTTCGCATTGGTCCGGTCGGTCGAAAAGACCGAAAACAGTCGGTCCGCTGCCGCTCATCAGAACAGCCTGCGCGCCGGAGGCAGCTAGAAAAGACCGCGTCGCCGCTAATTCCGGCATAAACGTCGTCGATACGGCCTCCAGAACATTGGCGGTCGCATCGGCCAGCAATCCGAGATCTTTTTTGCCGACAGCTTCCAGAACACGGTCCTGCTCCGGCCGCCGGCCAAGCTGATCCAGCTTGAGCCGACTAAAAACCGCCGCTGTCGACAACCCAAGCCGCGGTTTGCAGAGAAGCACGGAAAGGCCGGTCCAGGCCGGCAGCAAGGTCAGCTGTTCGCCGATTCCTTCGCAAAGAACCGTCCCGCCCTGCAGGCAAAAAGGAACATCCGCGCCAATTTCCGCCGCCAGTTCAAAAAGGCGCCGCCGGGTCAACCGTCCGGGAAACAGCCGGGACAAACCGCAGAGAACGCCGGCAGCATCGGCGCTGCCGCCGGCCAGGCCGGCGGCGGCGGGAATTCTTTTCTGGATATGGATCTGCAGCCCCGGTTGGCATTCATCTGCTGAAAAAGCCGCCTGAAGAAATTGTTCGGCGGCACGATAAGCCGTATTTCGCCGGTCGGTCGGAATTTCGGAAGAATCGCAGGTCAAGGTCAGAGAACCGGTATCCGGGCAGACGGCCAGCCAAAGTGTATCCGATAAATCGAGACTCTGCATCACTGTAGAGAGAAGATGATATCCGTCGTCACGACGGCCGACAACATCCAGAGATAAATTGATTTTTGCCGGCGCGTCGATTGTCAGGCGCTGCATGTTTCCTCCTAAAAAAAGCCCACGGTTTCCCGTGGGCTGTCAACCGGTTTCAGTGGACCATTTCGCAGCGGCATTCCAGATCCGGCTCAATGGCTATTTCTACTACCCGTGTTAAAATGTCAATGTAACTATATGAGATCATTTCCTGATAAGCATTCTTTTTCGAGCAGCGAACGGTGAAAACATTGGGATAACAACTGTCAAGTATGCCTTCCTGGACAATGGTCCTTTTCCTTCCTCCACTGGATTTGAGTTTCACCCGTTTGCCAACGTAGGCTTCCATTCCTTTTCTGCAGACATCAAGATCCGCTTTCACAATCATCTGAACAACACCTCCGGCAACCGATATTCCCTGTTCATGCCCCCAAACCCCATGCGTGAAATTGTATCACTTTCGTAAACTAAAGTCAAATGACGAACACAACTTATTGTGGTATAATTCATCGTATTGCTCAAAATATGGTGCATTTTTCACCATATTGCCTAAGCAGACCAAGCGGCCGGGAGGAATGATTTATGCTATCTGACATTGAGATTGCCAATCAAGCGACCATGAAGCCAATCCGGGAAATTGCCGGGCAATTAGGACTGGCAGAACAAGATTGGGAGCCTTACGGCCATTATAAAGCCAAGTTAAATGATCCTTTAATCCAGCGTCTGGCCGGGCAGGCAGACGGAAAACTGGTTTTAGTTACAGCGATCAATCCGACACCGGCCGGCGAAGGCAAAACGACGACGACGGTCGGTTTGGGGCAGGCGCTCTGCAAACTGGGATATAAGGCAATTATTGCTTTACGCGAACCGTCTCTGGGACCGGTTTTTGGAATCAAGGGCGGCGCGGCCGGAGGCGGCTATGCCCAGGTGCTGCCCATGGAAGACATCAATTTGCATTTTACCGGCGATATTCACGCCGTAACAGCCGCCAATAATTTGCTGGCAGCTCTGCTGGACAACCATATTCACCAGGGTAATCGGCTGCAGATCGATCCCCGGCGCATTGTCTGGCGCCGCTGTCTGGATATGAATGACCGGGAGCTGCGCCATATTGTCGCCGGTCTTGGCGGCAAAGCCGACGGCGTGCCTCGCGAGGACGGTTTTGCCATCAGCGTTGCTTCCGAGATCATGGCTATTCTTTGCCTGGCCGTGGATCTGGCCGATTTACGGGAACGCCTGAGCCGCATCATCGTCGCCTACTCATACAGCGGCGAACCGGTGACGGCCAATGATTTGCATGCCGCCGGCGCTCTGGCCGTCCTGTTAAAGGAAGCCATAAAGCCCAACCTGGTTCAAACACTGGAGGGGACTCCTGCTTTAATCCACGGCGGTCCATTTGCCAACATCGCACACGGCTGCAACAGTCTGCGCGCAACCCGCCTGGGCTTGAAATTGGGTGATATTCTGGTTACCGAAGCCGGTTTCGGCGCCGATCTGGGCGCTGAAAAATTCTTCGATATCAAGTGCCGGGCCGGCGGACTGAAACCCGACGCCGTCGTCTTGGTCGCCACGGTTCGGGCGCTCAAGTATAACGGCGGAGCGGCCAAGTCCAGTTTAAGCCAGGAAAACCTGGAAGCCTTGACGGCCGGATTGCCGAATTTGATCAAGCATCTTGAAAACATCAGGCTTTTCGGCGTTCCCTGTGTCGTTGCGCTTAACCGTTTTGCCAGCGATACGCCGGCGGAGATCAGACAGATTGCCGCGCTCTGCGAGCAAATGGGCGTGCCGCTGGCCTGTTCCGAAGTCTTTTCGCAAGGCGGCGCCGGCGGTATTGAATTAGCCCAGACGCTTCTGGCCGAAATGGGAAACCATCCGGCTGATTTTCATTTACTTTATCCGGCCGATATGCCGCTGATCGAAAAAATGCGCACGATAGCCTGCCGTATATACGGCGCCGACGATGTCGTTCTGACAACCGCCGCCGCCAAAGAACTGGCGTCGATTGAGGCGCTCGGTTATGGAGCGCTGCCCGTATGCATGGCCAAGACCCAATACTCCTTATCGGATGATCCGACAAAACTCGGCCGTCCGGAACATTTTACGATAACGGTTCGTGAAATCCGTCTGGCCGCCGGAGCCGGATTTGTTGTCGCCATGACCGGCGATATCATGATCATGCCCGGTCTGCCCAAACTCCCCGCCGCGGAAAATATAGATATTGACGCCTCCGGCCGGGTCAGCGGCCTCTTTTAAGCCGGCTGTTTACTTGCGGACGGCGCGCTACGTTTAAACATTGGAGGATCTCATGAAAAAGACGCAGCAGGCTCAAAGCCATTCTTCTTTTGAAGGCGGGCATATCGACGATTATGGATACGATCGTTCCATGAGCGCCCTTGGCCGGTCACCCCATCAGGTCCGCCGGCATAAACGCCGGCAACATCGGACATTATCAGCCATCGCGGTTATCGCCGTCCTGGCGGCCCTGCTTTTCCTGATCGGGCCCCGGCTGGCCGCCCTGTTCTCCTCAAGCCCTTCTTCAGGCAGTTCCGTGCCGGCCGGTTCAACGGCGCCAGGTACGGCAACAGACACGGCCTCCGGTTCTTCCGGCACAACAACCTTTTTATCGGCGATCACCACGGCAGGCGGCGAAACAAGCCAATCCACGTCCGCCGAGTCAACGCTCAGCCCGGCTGAACGCCAGTCCCGGATCACGGCTGCCGGCGCCGAAGCAACCCAGCTGCTGCAAGGCCATACCGAAGGCCGCTTTTCCATTTTTTACCAAAGCCTGACCGGCGGCGAAACCTGGGCTTACCAGGAAGAGGAACCTTTCGTTGCCGCCAGTTCGATCAAATTGGGCATCAATACCTATTTATATACAAAAATAGCCTCCGGTGAAATATCGCCGGACGAAATACTGGCTTATGATAACCGGGCATATCCGACCGGAGATTATGAGGGCGGCACCGGTACGATCCAGAGCATGGCCAACGGAACAAAAATGACGGTTCGCGAAACATCGGGCTTATCGATTCGCATCAGCGATAACTGCGGAACCAATATGGTTATCCGCAGGCTGGGCGGCATCGACGCCATCAATCCCTGGCTCAGTCAGATCAGCGGCAAAGTAGATTATCGGAAAGAAGTATCCTATACAAATTATGCCGGTCAGGCTAAAAACGGCCGTCACCGGACCTGCGCCCTGGATCTCGGGTTACAGGCCGTCAATCTTTACCGGCTCTGGCAAGCCGATCCGGACCATTATCAACCTTTAGTGGATGACCTTTGCCAGACTGAATTTGATTTCGGCATACAAAAAGGGATCCCCGCGGATATCCGGGTTGCTCACAAAATCGGCACCAATGGAACTTATTCAGCCGAAAATGACGTCGGCATCGTTTTTACATCTGAACCCTTCGTCTTGTGTGTTATGACGGAGATGGCCAGCGCTGCCAAGGCCCATGAAATTCAAGCGGATATCGCGCGTATTTTCTATGAATGCCAAACCGGCCTGACGCCCCGGGTTGAATAACGCAATTTGCCGTCCCCGCGGAACAGGGACAAGCGTTTATAAAGCTACGGAGAGTCCGGTTAATAATCTGTGCCGCTGCCGAATCCTTCACCCAGTACTTCACGCGCTTCCACAACAATAACAAAGGCATCCGGATCGATTTCGCCGACGATCAGCTTGATATCCGGGACTTGTTTACGCGATAAGACACAAAGCAAAACATCCTTATTACGGCCGGTATACATGCCGCGGCCATGAAGCGAAGTCACGCCGCGCTGCAGCTGCTGCATAATCCGCCCGGCAATCAGATCGCTTTTGTCCGATATGATATAAGCGGCCCGGCAATAATCGAAACCTTCCAGAACAATATCCATGCTTTTGGATGTCAAATACATGGCAATAAACGAGTACATGGCCATGAGGATGCCCGGGCCGCTATCGTCCCGATAGGCGACAACCGAGGCGATGACAACAATCGCATCCATAATCATTAAAAACTGGCTGATGCTCAACATGCGAATTCGCCGTTTAATCACAATGGCCAGGATATCGGTGCCGCCGGTTGTATAATTGCCGCGGAATATCAAGCCCAAACCGATTCCATACAAAACGCCGCCGAACAGGCAGAATATAAGCGGATCGGCGCCGCCGTTGGCTAACGGCCGATTGATGTAGCGGGTGTAAAATTCAGATAATGCCGGAGCGGATATATCAATAAAAAACGAATAGGATACCGTGCCGATCAAGCTGCGCCAGATAAACCGCAAATCGATCATCCGCCAGCCCAGAAGAAGCAAAGGGATATTCAGCAGGATAACCAGCACGCCAAATGAGAGAAAATTCCCCTGGCCTGTCAGCTGGTATATGATTGAAGCAATACCGGATACACCACCCATGGTCAATCGGACGGGCACATAGAACACATTGACCGCAAAAGCCGCTATCAGGCTGCCAATGAGCAGCTGAACGCTTTCGCTGATCCAGGCGGTGCGACCGAACCGGATTTTAGTCAGAAACGATCGCGATATATTCATTTTACTATCCTCCTCTCATGATCTTATCATATTTATTCCGGCCATTTAACCCCGCCGGGGAAATTAGCGGCAGAATTGGTTTTCCCACATTTTTCGGCTGACAGACCTGGCATTCTTGTGTTATAATCATTGAGCGTCAGCACACGCCGTGTCTGGCCTGCAGCCGATCGTTGGTCCTGTGCGATGCGGCCCGTGAACCCCGTCAGGTCCGGAAGGAAGCAGCGGTAAGCGGTCAACCGTATGTGCCGCAGGGTTGCCTGCGACGGCTGCAGGCCAGACATGGCGATTTTTCAAATAGAATCACAGGGAGGCGATTGCATGGCGCATCTGGCGCTTTATCGGGAATGGCGGCCAAAAACGTTCGATGAAGTAGTCGAACAGAAGCAGGCGGTCTATGCCCTGCGCCAATCTGTCATCAGCGGACAGATCGCTCATGCTTACCTGTTCAGCGGCACGCGCGGCACCGGGAAAACCACTTTGGCCAAAATATTCTCCCGGGCCATCAACTGCCTGCATCCCGATCAGGGCAATCCCTGCAACCAATGTGACATTTGCCGCGCCATGCTGGACGGAAACCTTTTAGATGTCGTAGAAATGGACGCCGCGTCCAACAATAGTGTCGACAACATCCGCCGGTTATGCGACGAAGTCGTTTTCATGCCCTCGCAAGCCCGCTATAAAGTCTATATTATTGATGAAGTTCACATGCTCTCAACCGGTGCGTTCAACGCCCTGCTGAAAACTTTGGAAGAACCGCCGGCGCATGCCGTTTTCATTCTGGCGACAACCGAACCGCACCGTATTCCGGCAACGATTTTGTCCCGCTGCCAGCGTTACGATTTTCGCCGGATTCCGGTTGACAGCATGACAGAGCGTTTGACTGAAATCGCCCGTGCCGATCAAATCCCGGTCACGCCGGATGCCTTGCAGACCATCGCGTCGCTGGCCGACGGCGGCCTCCGCGACGCCATCAGTCTCCTCGATCAAGCCAAAGCCAGTTTCCCGGGAACGATTGACCGGGACAATGTCCTTAGCCTGGCCGGTATTGTTCGCGATGACTTTTTGCAGCAGGTTGCCTTGTCTCTGGTTCAGGGACAAGTGCCGCAGCTTCTGGCTCAGATCGAACAGCTGGTTATGACGGGACGGGATCTGGCGCGTTTTGTCACAGATTTGGCCCAGCATTTTCGCAATATTCTGGTTTGCCAGGTTTCTGAAGATCCCCGGCTGCTGGTTCGGGCCAATTCCGAGACTTTAGCCGATATGCGCCGTTTGGCATCCAAGGTCAGCAATAACCGGCTTATTGAATGGATTCGCGGTTTATCCGCTTTGTTGTCGGATTTACGTTGGGCGGCTGACGGACGAACCGTTTTAGAAGTCGGGCTGATCCGTCTGGCCGGCTTGAGCGAACCGCAGACAGCCGCCGTATCGGCACAGGCGCTCCCGGTAAACCCGGCGCCCCAGGTGGCGCAGGCGGCTCCGGCCAAGGCAGCCATGCCTGAAAGCAAGCCGGCCGCAGCGCCGGAAGCGCCGGTCTCCGTTTCCCCGCCTCCGGCGCCTCAGGCGGTTTTGCCGGCTGACAGGACTGCCGCGCCAGACCTGCCGGCTGAAGATGATTCCGCAGCTGTCGATCCCTCAGGCATTCCCTGGCCCGACGACGCGCCGCCTGCCGAAGAAACGGCCTGGGAACCGGAAGCCGGCCTGGCGCAAAAACAACAAACGGCCGCCGTTCCGGCTGCCGAGTCGGTTAAAGCGGCGGCCAATCCGTCCGATGCGGCCGGTATTTGGCAAAGCATCTTGACCGGTCTTCTGGACGCCGGTCAGATGACATTATATCTTTTCAGCAGGCCGGCTCGTCCTCGTCTGCAAAAAGATTCCCTGCAGCTGTTTTTCGATTCGGCTGAAATCATTAATTACCAGGAAGTCAACCAGGCAGCCAACTTGAAGCTGCTGCGCTCTCTCGCAGCGCAGGTCTTTGGCGCCAATCTTAATATACAATTGGTTCTGGCAGGTCAGGAGACGGCGGATGCTTTGCCTGAAACGCCGAAGGAAGATGAGTGGATCCAGAAGATGAAAACAACAGCTCAAAATCTGGGCATACCTGTAAAAGTGGAGGAATAAACATGGCAAAGGGTTTTCACGGCGGCGGCGGAGGTTTCCCCGGCGGTATGGGCGGCAATATGAATCAGATGATGATTCAGGCGCAGCGGATGCAGCGCGAAATGGAAAAAGCACAGGAAGAAATCGCACTGATGACGGTTGAAGCCACCGCCGGCGGCGGAGCGGTCCGGGTCGTTATTAACGGATCGCACGAAATAAAAGAACTGACGATCGATCCTGCCGTCGTAAACAGCGATGATGTCGAGATGCTGCAGGATCTGATCACGGCAGCTGTCAATGAAGCCCAGAAGAAATTTGAAGATATGTCTTCCGAACGGCTGAACCGGGTAACCGGGGGACGCGGTTTGCCCTTAGGCTTCTGATGGCCCGCTACGCGCCATCCATAGCCCGCCTGATTGCAGAATTGGGCAAGCTGCCGGGAATAGGCGGCAAATCGGCTCAGCGTCTGGCTTTTTATCTGCTGGCTCAGCCGGAAAACCAGGCTGAAACGCTGGCGCAAGCCATACTTGACGCGCGCCGGTCAACCCGCCTGTGTTCCGTTTGTTGTAATCTGACCGATCAGGATCCTTGCGAAATCTGTTCGGCGACAACGCGCGACCGTTCGATGATCTGTGTTGTGGAAAACCCCCGCGATGTCGCAGCCATGGAGCGGATTCATGAATACCGGGGGCTTTATCATGTTTTACACGGAGCTATTTCGCCGATGCAAAACATCGGGCCCGATCAAATCCGGCTGCGTGAATTGCTGGCTCGCCTGCGTAATGATGATTCGATCCATGAAGTCATTCTGGCTACCAATCCGACTGTCGAAGGCGAAGCTACAGCCCTCTACATCGCGAGGCTGCTGAAACCTGCCGGTATTTTAACGACCCGTATCGCCCATGGCATTCCCATGGGCGGCGATCTCGAATATGCAGATGAGGTAACGCTGGCCCGGGCTATGGAAGGGCGGCGTGAAATCCTCTGACCGGATTCAGCGGATTTAAACCGTCTTTATATAGCGTCGTTATCGTTTGCCGTTATCGGCAGCGACTACTTAAGCCAGACATGAAGACAGAACAGGATAAAAAGCAGCGCGGCGACAATAAAAACCAGCCCGATCAATAACGCCGCGCCGACCGTATACATGATCAAACGCCAGGATTCGCCCCGGGTCATCAGGGGAGGCTCCCCGGGTTCTTCCCTGCCGGCCGAGCCCTTGGCGCCGGTTGTTTTCATCGCCGTATACCAGGGCATTCCATCGACATTCATATTGGCGATGACCGTGCCGGGATCATCGCCGTCCTTTATTTTTGTTTTCTTTTTGGACTTAATTGAATGGATGCGCATGTTCATCATTATAGAGATGGCAAACAACAAAATGGCCGGGCTCTATTTCTTTTTGCTGAGGTATTTCTGTTTTGCACTGTTCCATGCAATAGGCGCAGCGGGTATGGAACTTACAGCCCGAAGGCGGATTGGCCGGAGACGGGATGCTGCCTTCCAGGACGATCCGGTTCATCCGGGCATCGGGATCGGGCACCGGTATGGCGCTGAACAACGCTTTGGTATAAGGATGCAGCGGTTGGGCAAATATCGCTTCTTTGCCGCCGTATTCAACCAGATCACCCAGATACATGACGCCGATTGTATCGGAGATATGCTCGACAACCGACAGGTCGTGCGAGATGAACAGATATGTCAGATTAAACTGCTCCTGCAAATCCTTCAGCAGATTGATAATCTGGGCCTGGATCGACACATCCAGCGCCGATACCGGTTCGTCGCAAACAACGAACTCCGGATTCAGGGCCAGGGCGCGGGCGATACAAATCCGCTGCCGCTGCCCTCCGGAAAATTCATGAGGATACCGGTCTTTATGGTAAGGCTGCAATCCGCAGCTGCTCATAATCCGGTCGATGTAATGGTCATATTCAGCTGGCGGAACGATATTATGCTCCCGCACCGCTTCGCCGATAATTTCGCCTATTGGCAGCCGGGGTGATAAACTGGAATAGGGATCCTGAAAAATGATCTGCATTTTCGGACGCAAAGCCCGCAAATCCTTCCTGCTTAATTCATGGATCTCGGAACCGTTGAACAGCACCTGGCCGCCCGACTTGTCTGTCAGCCGTAAAATCGTACGGCCGACGGTTGTTTTGCCGCAGCCCGACTCGCCGACCAGGCCCATGGTGGTACCGCGCTTGATGTTGAAGGAGATGCCGTCCACAGCTTTAACATAGCCGACAATATGCTGCAAAACGCCATCCTTTATCGGAAAATACTTTTTCAGGTGGTTAACCTCAAGAATATTCTGGTCATTATGAACGATCGGTTCATATTCATTTAGGATTTTGATATCTGCGCTGTTCACGATGCTTCAGCTCCTCCTCCCGGACATCTTCGTAAAGATAGCAGCTGACGAAATGCGTCGATGATCGCTTGACGTTCCGGGGATATTCACCTTCGCAGCACTCAAATCTTTTCTCGCAGCGATCTTTAAAATAACAATAATTCGGCATGTTGATCGGATTAGGCACTTTGCCCGGTATGCTGTACAGCCGGTCGACTTTTTTATTCACTGCCGGTTTAGAGGCCATCAGGCCTATCGTATACGGATGGCTGGGGTTCTTAAAAACTTCCTGAACGGTTCCTTGCTCGACGACACGGCCGGCATACATGACAACCACATAATCGGCCATCTCGGCAATGACCCCCAAATCATGGGTGATCAGCATGATGCTGCTGTTGATCTGTTTTTTCAGATTCCGCAGCAAGTCCAGAATCTGGGCCTGGATGGTCACATCCAAAGCTGTCGTCGGCTCATCGGCAATAATCAGGCGCGGATTGCAGGCTAAAGCCATGGCAATCATGATTCTTTGCCGCATACCGCCGGACAATTCATGAGGATACATCCGGTATACGCCTTCACTGTTGGCAATACTGACCATTTCCAGAATCTCGATCGTCCGCGCTTTCACTTCGCTTTTGTTCATCTGCGGATTGTGCAGTTTAATAACCTCATCCACCTGCGTGCCGATCCGGAAAACCGGATTCAGGCTGGTCATCGGTTCCTGAAAGATCATCGATACTTTGTTGCCGCGGATTTCCAGCATTTTTTCCGAAGGCATCCTGGCGATGTCATAAACCTTATCGCCCGTATTGAAACGAATCGAACCTTCGACAATCTGCCCCTGCGGCCGCTGTACAATCTGCATCAGCGACAGGCTCATGACCGACTTGCCGCAGCCGCTTTCACCGACGACGCCGACGGTTTTACCGGCCGGAATGTCAAAGGTAACGCCATCGACCGCTTTAACCGTTCCGGTATCCGTAAAAAAGTAAGTGTGCAGATTGTCGAATTCCACGACATTCGCCGGATTCTTCATCGTCGTCAAATATTCTGATTCCGGAACATTCTTGCGATTATTCCGTTTTTCCAGCTCGCGCATGATTTTGCGATTATGGCGCGTAATCAGCCGTGACTGTTTCACCGACAGATAATTAGCGCTCTTGATATTCTTTTTTCTTAATAATCCGTTTGCCACAGTGCCCTTCCTTATCGTCTCATTTTTGGATCAAAAGCATCGCGCAGGCCGTCGCCGATGAAATTGAAACCAAGCACCGTTATCAGGATGCAAAAGCCTGCCGGGATCCATACAAACCAGTAATTTGTCATAACATGAACATTGCTGACCGCATTGATAATATTGCCCCAGGAGGCAAAAGGAAATTTGACGCCCAGACCGAGAAAACTCAGCACCGATTCGGTAAGAATCGTACTGCCCAAACTCATTGTAGCCACAACGATCAGCTGCGGAACAACATTGGGGATCAGATGGCGGAATATTTTCCGATATACCGATAAGCCGGTTGCTTCAGCGGCCACCATGAATTCCTGTTCGCGCAGGGACAAGATCTGACCGCGCACCAGCCGGGCAATACCGGGCCAGCCCAGCAAGCCGAGGATCAACATCAGATAGACCATGCGCACCTGGGGATCAACCTTTAATGAATCCATGATCGCGCCGATGATAATGATCAGAGGCAGAGACGGAATACAGTTGAAGATATCGACCAGGCGCATCAGCAGATTATCAATCCATTTGCCGAAATAACCGGCGACGCCGCCGAGGATAATGCCGATAAAGGTTTCGATAAATACAACAATGAAACCGATCATTAAGGATATCCGGCCGCCGAACATCATGCGCGTGATGATATCCATGCCGTTATCATCGGTTCCCAGAAAATGAACCGACGACGGATATTCGTATGATTTGATAACCAGCGTTTCGTCAATCTTCCGGATGGTCCAGCGATCATTGTTGCGGACAATGGTAAATTCCACTTCGCTGTTGTTGATGGCGAAATTAAAGGATGTCTGGTCGGTATCGATTGCCTGTTTGACAACATTCAGAAACTCCGGCGTTAAAAACACATCCGGATAAGCCGCCTGCACGATATAATTTGACAGCGTGGCGTAATATGTTTTCTCACTGCCGTTTATCAGGCTGATTTCCGCTGAATCGTCGACAATGTTTATCTGATAATCCTGTCCGGCAACCGTAAACTGCTTCTGCTTCTGATTCAAGGCGTACTCGGCTTGATACTGGAATTCAAAAGAATCTTTCGTGTCGCTGCTGGCATAATCAAATACATTCTTCGTCGCCAGGGCGATCGTCTCGCTGATATTGGCCGAATATAATTTCTTGTTGCTGGTGACCGTATAAGTTTTTCCATCAGCCTCAAAGGACACGCTGCCTGACTCGAGCGCATTCATGAACTGCGTCTTGAAGTCGCTGCTGACCGTCTGTCCGCCAACCGCAGTGATATCATAGGTCTTGCCGGTACGCAGCGCGGTAGCGACTTCAATCAGGCTGGAAACCAGATAAAAGTCATCGCCCTGGCTCTCGCAGGTATAAGACTGGCCTTGCGATTCAAACAGCAGCGCTTTATCATTAATGGCTTTGACAAATTTGGCGCGAGCGGCGGCCGGAAAACTCTTTCCGTCTGCTTCGGTGTATCTGAACTCCGTATTGAGGATGGCGCTGGCATAGTCTTTGGACATATCCCTGTATTCCGTGAAAACCTGACTTTCGCCATACGGCATGATCCAGCCGCCGATAAAGGAGAAAATAAACATCAGGCCGATGCAGATGACGCCGGTTACTGCCAGCTTGTTACGGATGAACCGTTTAAAAACAAGCATGGAAGGCGAAAGGACCTTGATTCGCTGCTCATCGTCAAGTGACTGGGATATGCTGATATGCTGGTCCTCATCCGGTTTCATATAGGTCTTGTGATTCAGATTGTCTTGATTGCTCATCTGATCCTCCTTGTTTAGCTTACTCTGACACGGGGGTCGACTACGGCGTACAAAATATCCGAGATCAACGTACCCAGGAGTGTCAGCGCGGCCAGGAAAACCAGATAGAACATAGAAAAGGGGATATCGCCCGTAGTCATTGCCAGGTAAGAGGTATAGCCGATGCCGGGAATCTGAAAGAGCGTTTCAGTGATCAGCGCGCCGGAAAACAAACCGGGCAGAGTGCCGCCGACGATCGTCACGATCGGAATCAACGTGTTGCGGAAAGCATGGTAATTGATAACCTTGTTTTCCGACAAGCCTTTGGCCCGGGCGGTGCGGATATAATCCGAGCTGAGGACTTCAAGCATATTGGTGCGGGTAAACCGCATCAGGGAACCAATACTGATGATCACCAGCGTAGCGATTGGCAAGATCAAATGGCTGGCCATATCCATAATTTTCCCGAATGCGTCAAGCTGTTCGTAATAACGCCCGACGATGCCGTATAAATCAAACCAGCCTAGTTTGATGGAGAAGACCAGTTTTAATATCGTCGCAAAAAAGAAAGTCGGCAGGGATATGCCCAGAAGCGCTACCACGGTAATGGTATAATCCGTCCGGGAATATTGCTTGCGCGCCGACAAGATACCTAACGGTATCGAAATTACGATTTCCAGAATAAAGGAAATCAAGCCCAGGACAAAGGAATACCAGATGACTTCGGCAAATTTCTCGGTTACCGGCACATTAAAGCGCCAGCTGTCGCCGAAATCACCGCGGACGGCATTCCCGAGCCAGCGGACAAAACCTTCCGGAATACTGCTGTCCATTCCATAAATCTGATTCAGCTGAGCCAGCCATTCTTTGTAACTTTTCGAACCGGGCAAATTGGACCGTTCACGGGCGATCGCCTCGACATACGAGGTGGGAATGCAGCGCATGATGGTATAGATGATCAGCGCAACAAAAAACAGGATGACAATACACAACAGCAGCCTCTTGATAATATACTTACGCATGTGTTCTATCCTAACAACTCGAGAATCCAATCAAGCTTATGACAGTCAGGGACGCAGGACCACCATGAAGATGGTCCCGCGCCCCTTTCTCATAGAGCTTTGATCAGTTCATTGCCAATTTCTCAATATCATTCTGCCAATCCCAGAAGGTTGTGATATCCGGTGTCACGGTGTCCATATTAATGCGGGTTTTGCTGAAGAGGAAGCAGTTCTGGCGCTGATAGATCGGGATTTCAACCGCCCAGTCGATAATGATGTCCAGGCAGGCTTTATAAGTTGCCTTGCGGTATGCTTGATCAGCGCTGCTTCTGGCATCCATGATCAGCTGGTCCAATTGAGCGTCGGCAATGTGATAATGGTTGGATTCCGACGAGCCGGGTTTACCGACAATGTTACCCGAATAGTATATCTGATACATGTCGGGGTCGATCGTCGCGCCCCAGGCCGCGCACCACAATTCCTGCGTACCGGCGTCGATTTTATCCCAGAGCTCATTGTCGTCGGCCGGGTCGTTGATGATCAGATTGATGCCGATGGTCGCCATGGCTTCTTTGGCTTTGGTCAGCAGCATGAACGACGGATGGTCGCCTTTACCTTCGCCGGGGATAATCGCTTCATATTCCAGTTTGGCGCCGGCGGGCGCCGCAGTCAGCTTTCCGGATGCTTTGTCATAGGTATAGCCGGCCGCTACGAAATAGTCGATCGCAGCAGTCAACGCCGCCTTGTATTTAGCATCGGCATTCATGTCGGAAGTATAGATATCCTTGCCATCGACGGCTGTCGAAAACGCAACCTTGTATCCGTCGTCGGTTTTCTGCGGCGCGGCCCAAGAGGTGCTGGAAATCGGATAGTTGATGACCGCCGCTCGCTCGCCGTAATAACTGTCGATAGCCAGATCGCGATAGACGGCCAAAATCGTGGCGATGCCTTTGCGCAGTTGCTTGCTGGCATCTGAATCAGGCACGCCGCCCACATTGACCGTAGCGGCGTTGATGCCGACATAGCCGTAACCCAGGTTATCGACCGTGGTGGTTACCAGTTTGTCGCCGGTCGTTTTACCGTCGCTGTTATAACTGCTGATCTCCTCAACCGCGGCCGTGCTGAAAGATGGATCCGTCAGGTCGATGGTGCCGGTGCCGACGCCGGAGATCTTGTCGTCGTCATTTGTTTCTTTAAACTGCAGATTCTTCGTTATCGGTTCGCCTTTGTAAAAATACTCATTGGCTTCAAAATAAACGACTTTATTTTCAAACTTGATAAACTTATACGGACCGGCGCCCATCGGCGTTGTTGTTTTTGCTTTAATCGACGACAGATCGCCGCGTTCGAAGCCGAATTTGTTGTTGGCGTAATCATATTTGGTTTTATCGCCATAATAATGAAGCGGTGAAACAGTAATACCCAGGTTGTAGACAGCCGTCGCGTCAAAACCGTCGACCGTTATCTGAACTTCCGTATCGCTGTTCTTCTTGATGCCTTCGATATTCGGTATGCCTTTGCTGCCCATCTCTGCATCAAGCGGGCCCCATTTCAAGATAAATGCGTTCTTGGCGGCGTCGAGGACCGAATCGTCGTCGGCTGCTTCGACTTTCCAGTAAGCCGCGGCATCGCCCTCATAGGCTGCGTAGGTTTCATTATAATAATCTTCGATGGTTGGATATGCCTTTTTCGACAAATCCCAGGTTTTACCGGATGGGGCCGTCAAAACTTTATTCTCAACCGTGCCGTAGCCCCACATGACCATGCCGAACATGATCTTCAGTCCGTCTTCGGCGGCAATTTCTTCAGCTGTAAAGCCGGTCTTCTCCTGGGCCGAGCTGGCATAATTGGCGTTGACATAATCGACAATCGCCTGTACGTCGGCAATCCAGGCTTCCTTAACCAGCGTCCAGGCTGAATCCTGTTGTTCCTGAGTCCATTCGTCACCCGAAGCCAGCTTATATTTTTCACCTTTTTCCATGATCTTGTCAAAGCGGGCGCTATATTTGTCATAAACCGCGCTGGTCGTCTGGGTGCGGTAGTCTTTCAGACCGACGATCGGTACGGAATAGAGCGTTACGGAACCATTGTAAGTGGCATCCGCGTATACATAATAGGAAAAGATAATATCGTCGGCGGTCAGCTTCTCGCCGTCGCTGAATTTGATATCATCGCGGATCGTCCAGGTATAAACGGTCTTGTCCGCGGTCTTGTCATAATCGACTTTAAGGTTGGCAATGCCCTTGTAGGTGTATTCGGTGCCGTTATACTTTATTTTTTCACCATCAATGGCATTATACACAATCGCACCCGTACGGTCTGTGGTCAAAAGAGGAACTGCTGTCATATCAACCACGTCTTGGTCATAGGCCGTATCGGCAAAAAACGGGCTGAATTTCTCACTGAATGTTGAATACCCGACAACGAGGGGAGCCGTTGACTTTGGAGCGGTTTCTGTTGTTGTCGGCGCTTTTGTTGTTTCCTGGCTTGTTTGTCCTGTCGTTGATGTTGTCTGCGGATTGCAAGCGGTTATCAGGCTGATCGAAAGTGCAAGCATGAGAACGATAGATAGAGCTTTCATGAATCGATTGTTCTTCATTAGTAAATTCCTCCTCTTTTGTTTTATTGCCTGGTGTCTGGAATAAAAGAATTGAAACCGGAATACTGCGCTTGCTTAAAATTCATCGGTTAAAAGAAAACGTGAATATGGATGTTGATTCGCCGGTTGGTTTCACTGATAGAAATGCAAAAATCTTCGCTGTCTAAAGCTTCCCGGATATATCAAGCCACACAAATACCTCCTATTCAAACGTTGAAGAATCAGCAAGCAGGTTTGATAGGTTGATTATATCATAAACACAGGAATTCAAAGCAATGAATATATCATTTTGTAGCTATTAATTGTCAAAGATAATCTCGTTGGGACGAACCATACCCAGCTGATCACGGGCAACACGCTCAACATAGGCGTCGGAATCAGCCAGATTCTGCAATTCGCGCAGGTCGGCCAGTTCGGCGTTGGCGTCATCCAGTTCACTCGACAGCGTCGCGGCTTTTTGATTGATCCGGACCATCTGCGTTTCCTGATCGAAATAAATGGCAATCGCCGACGCAATGGCAAATACTAAGAACATACCCAGAATAATCCGGATCAAGATCCGGCCGCTGTTGATCGGTTTAGTTGTCCTTCTGCGTACGGCTTCCATTCTTTCGCTTCCTCTCACCGGCCGCGGTTTATTCCGCCAGTCAGTTCTGTTGTCATCATAGCTTCATTTTAGAATAATAAAAAAGAACCGACAATCATCTGCCGGCTCTTTTCATCGTTGCTTGTTCAATTTAATCGTGTTGTAATATTCTTGTAACAGCTTTTTCGGGGTACCGGCCGGCCCTGTTCCGCCCGCCGCCGAAGGCCATCGAAGATAAAACACGCCTATGCTCAGGGTTTTAGCGCATCGCCTGCTTCCAGTATTTCATACAGATCGGCGGCTTCTTCTTTGCGTACCGTTTCTTTGACCGCCAGGATGCGAATACGCGAATTGCCCGAGCCAAAACCAATATCCAGAATATCTCCCGGTTTTACTTCGGCGCCTGGTTTCGCCGGACGGCCGTTCAACATGACCCGTCCGGATGAACAAACCTCATTGGCGACGGTTCGGCGTTTGATCACCCGCGAAACCTTGAGAAATTTATCAAGTCGCATCATCCCCACCTGATCTTTCTTGTTGTTTGACTTCGTCCCAGAGCCGGTCCATCTCGGTCAGCGACATGACTTCCAGATCTAAAGACCGTTTTTTGGCTAATTGCTCGACAGCGGCAAAACGTCGGATAAATTTCTCATTCGCCCGGTTCAAGGCCATTTCCGGTTGAACATGCAGATGCCTTGCATAATTAACAGCGGCAAACAGAAGGTCGCCCGTTTCGTCTGCAATCAAGTGTCCGGCTTCCTCGGAAGTCATGGTTCCATCGTCAACCGCATGCCGGCATTTCTGGACACATTCTTCGATCTCCCCGAGTTCTTCATCGATTTTCTGGCGCGGCCCCGCGGCGTCATCCCAGTCAAAGCCCACCTGCGCTGCTTTCTGTTGAATTTTATAACTGCGCTGCAAAGCCGGCAGGGACCGCGGGACATCTGTCAAAACCTGAGATTGACTGCGCAGTCCTTTTTCTTGCCGCTTGTTTTTTTCCCAATTATCGATCACTTCATCCGGAGTCGAGGCATGATCCTGACCGAAAATATGGGTATGGCGGGATATCAGTTTTCGGCATATACCGTCGACAACATCCGAAAAAGCAAATGAACCGGCTTCGCGGGCCATCTGGGCGTGAAAAACAACCTGCATCAGCACATCGCCCAATTCATCGCAAATCCGTTCCGGCTTGCCGCTTTCAATCGCATCGATCGTTTCATAAGCTTCTTCCAGCAAGTTTTTCCGGATGCTGTCATGAGTTTGAGCCCGGTCCCAGGGACATCCCCGGTCGCTGCGTAAAAAAGCCATAATGGTTAACAGTTCTTCCATCGTATAATGCTCTTTATTCTGAAAATCTTCTGCAGCCGGCAAACCCGATTGCCAATCTTGGGGCATGGTGAATCCTCCTGAATGATCTCCGACATCCTGTCTGGGCGTTTAATTTTGAATCGCCTGCGGTCCTGGCTTGATGAGTCAGGCTTTACTCGATCCAATGGATTTGGAACCGATCAAAATGGATCGGTTCGGAAAATTGTTCGGCAAAAAACAAGGTTTGATGAAAGCGGGCAAATTCGTGCGTATTCTTTTCCAGCCAAAGCGGAATCGGAATTTCCAGCTGATGACAAAGCATGATCAGACACCGTTCCAGCCGGGCCGTAAACCGTTCGCCGGAATCCGGAATACTGACCGTAAACTCCTGCAGCATCAAGTTGGCTTTAAAAATCCGTCCCTCAAGTTTCAAACCCTTATACCACCTCAATATGACTCATCATATAGATTAACATTTTATTAACGAATCGACCACGATAACGATACAAATTCTTGTTAATCTTAAATTGCTTCAAAGAAGCACCCCCTTACTTCATAACCCCCTCCTTTTGATACCGGCGGCCCCCCCGCCGGTATTTTTATTACTTCAAAACGGGATATAACTGATGATAATGCTGCAGGGCAGCCAGCCAGGCTGCCTGATCCTGCGGCTGATAATGCTTCAGATCGAACGAATTGGCTATAATCCGCCGGGCATCGGCCAGGTTGTGCAAGACACCTTGAGCCAGCAGCTGGACAGCCATGTTGCCCAGGGCCGTCGCTTCGATCGGGCCGGCAATAACCGCGCTGCCGGTGGCATTGGCCGTAAATTGCGACAGCAGTCCGTCTTTGGTTCCGCCGCCGACAATATGCAGCGCCGGATAATGACGGCCGGTTACCGATTCGATCTGATCCTTGGTAATCCGATATTTCAAGGCCAGGCTCTCGTAAATGCAGCGGACGACTTCGCCGCGGCTTTCCGGAACCGGTTGGCCTGATTTGCGGCACAAGACGCGGATACGTTCCGGCATATCGCCCGGTGTCGCCAGACTGTCGTCGTCGGGGTCGATCAGGCATTTGAACGGAGCGCAGGCCAGAGCTTCCCGTTCCAGATCGGCATAACTGACCTCGGCGCCTTCCCGGATCCATTGACGCCGGGATTCCTGGATCAGCCATAAGCCCATGATGTTCTTCAGGAAACGCGTCGTCCGGTTATAGCCGCCTTCATTGGTAAAATTATAACCGAAAGTCTTTTCATTAATCAAAGGAACCGGACTTTCGATCCCCATCAAGGACCAGGTGCCGCTGCTGATATAGACAAAATCATCCTGGGATGCCGGTACGGCTGCTACGGCGGAAGCCGTGTCGTGGGACGTCACGGCGACGGTCGGGATCGGCTTGATGCCCAATTCGCTGCAGATGGCCGGGGATATCGGGCTGGCCATCGTGCCGGGATTGACCACCGGGCAGAGAATGCCTACCGGCAATTCCAGACGGCACAGCAGATCAAAATCCCAGTCGCCGGTTCGCGGATTCAACATTTGTCCCGTGGAGGCGATGGTAAACTCGGACTGTTTCCTGCCGGTCAGGAGATAAAGGAACAAATCCGGCATCAGCAAGAGGCGGCTGGCCCGCTCGAGCAATTCCGGCCTTTGCTGTTTCAGGGAATACAGCTGAAACAAGGTGTTGAAATTCATAAATTGGGTGCCGGTGCGCTGATACAGCTCTTCTTTAGGAATGATTTTAAAAACTTCATCCATCACGCCTTGAGTTCGCGTATCGCGATAATGCACCGGGTTTTCCAGCAGATATCCCCGGCTGTCGATCAGACCAAAATCAACGCCCCAGGTGTCGATTCCCAGGCTGTCAATCGGCCCGTGTGATTTTACTTTGATCAGGCCTTGCTTGATTTCATGAAACAAGCGCAGAACATCCCAGAAAAGGGTATCGCCAACCTGAACCGGATCATTGGAAAAACGATGGATTTCCTCCAGTTCGATCCGATTGCCGTCATAACGGCCCAGAATCGCCCGACCACTTGATGCGCCGAAATCAAAAGCTAATAATTGTCTGGCTTCTGCCATGGTGGCACCTCCTCTTATTTTGCAGCTAAGTTCTTTCTGTACTTTTCACTTTCCCAGCCGTCGATAAAACTGCGGCCGGCTTCGCTCATGGTACAGACCGTCATGCCGGCCTGACGAATGGTCCGGACGATGAAAAGGATCGCGCATAACGTTTCTTCCAACGTCCTGGCTTCGCGCTGTCCACATTGATAATAAACCTCGCCGGTCTCCCGGAACAACGTGCATTTATCCGGCAGAGGCTTCTTATCCATTAAAAACTGATTGAGGCTGCCTTTTTCGGCTATGCCGACCTGGCCGCCAAGAAATACGAGCTGATCCGGATAGAGTGGCTGACCTGTAAAAAAGTCCAGATCCCAAGCCGTATCCAGCAGCCGGTCATGTAGCCAGCCGGTCGCCGAGCACCAGGCTTCCGCGCCCGGAGCGGCAGGCGAAGCGGCCTCCAGGCTGATCACCGGCCAATCCAGGCTGCTGACATGATAAGCGGCGGCGATGCGCCGGTTAGCCTCTTCATGCCAGGCCAGACAGGTCTCGATATCATCGGCGGTGACGATCAGTCCGTGATTTTGCATCAGAATCACGGCGGGCAGTTTTCCCTGTGCTGCGGCCGCTTGTTTTCTGGCCTGGTCAATGGCAAAGGTCAGCTGCGCGCCCGGATTGATATAGGGGACGCTGGCAAAACCGGCGGGCATATCGGCGAGCGCCGCCGCCGCCAGAGCCGGACCTTCGGCGGAACAGGCAGCCAGGTTGGCATAGACCGGATGGGTATGTAAAACATAGGTTTCCAGCAAAGAATGGAAGCCGGCTTCTACAGAAGGACGCAGCGAAGGCAAGCCTTCGACAGGCTTTATCGCTGATTTAGCCTGTGCCGATCCTTCTTTTTCCACATCAGCCAGGCCGGCCGGATCGGTTTTCTGATAAAAATCCCGCAGCAGCTGATAATCCAAAACCGCGTACGCTTGATTCTCGGTGATCTGGTCCAGCCGGAAGCCGGAAGCTTTAATGGCCATCAATTGCTTATCCAGCTTACATGACGTATTGCCCCCGCCACCCTGGACAAAATCCGAACGGCTGCCGGCACACTGCGACATCCGGACAAAATCGGCCAGACGCGTTTGATTCCGGGCTAAAAAATCATTGGTCATAATGAGCACCTCATATTCATCCGGCCACAAAGGCCGCTTTTGCCGGCAGATCATCCTTTGGCCGGCGCAGGGCTTTTCATTTGATGTCAGCTTCTTTTCGACAAAACCTGATCTTCATATTGATGAATGGATTCCAGATAATCGCTGCCGGCCGGAACCCCTTCGTCAAGGCAGAATTGATTCCAAACCGCCGCGAAGGGCATCGTTCTGGATTCTTCCATCAACGCAAGACGATCGGAATACCGGTTTTTACGTTCAGCATCCTGCAGCAAGGCAGTCGGTTCCAAAAGCGCCGCCAGGACAGCTTTCTGTGTCGCCCGGATGCCAATGACCCAGGCCGCGATGCGATTGATGCTGCCGTCGAAGAAATCGGTAGCCAGGTAAACCCGGTTGAAAGCATTGGCCCGTTTGATTTCACGCATGACATCCTGGACATTTTCGTCGGATATAACAACATGATCACTGTCCCATTTAATCCCGCGGCTGACATGGACCAGCAGCTGCGGCGTAAAGAGGAGCAATGCGGAAATCTTGTCGGCAATGGTTTCGGTCGGATGAAAATGGCCCATATCCAAAGTTAAAATCAGATTCTTATGGCCGAGCGCATGGGCATGAGCCAGATATCCCATATAGAATTCATGTGAACCAACGGTATAGCTCTCGACGCCGACGCCGAACAATTTACACTCGACAGCGTCGACAAGCACCTCGGCCGGATATTCAACCGCCAGGATTTCATCCAGCGAATCACGCAGCAGACGGCGGTAAAGGGTCCGGTCCGCCGGCATGTCTTTCATGCCGTCCGGAATCCAGATGTTGCAGACGACAGCCTGGCCGAGTGCTTTGCCGATATCGGCGGCAATACGGCGGCTGGCTTTGCAATGATCGATCCAGAAACGACGGATTTTCTCGTCAGGATGGGAAAGGGTCAGATTGTCGGCCGCCATCGGATGGCCGAAACAGGTCGGATTAAAATCGAGCGCCAGGCCGCGCGCCTTGGCCCATTCGATCCAGCGGTTGAAATGCCGGGTTTCATAAGCGTCACGATCTACCGCTTCGCCGTTCAGTTCGGCGTAGCTGGCGTGCAAGTTGACTCTTTGTTTACCGGGCAGCAAGCTCATCGCCTTATCGATATCGGCGCGCAGCTCGTCGCCGTTTCTGGATTTGCCGGGGTAATTGCCGGTTGACATAATGCCGCCGGAAACGCCGCCAACGACAGATTCCAGACCGGTAACGTCATCACCCTGCCAACAATGCAAGGATATCTGGATCTTTTTCATCTGTTCCATTACGGCAGCGGTATCAACCCCATATTGGGCGTACAGCGCCGCGGCGGCTTGGTAATTTTGACGGATCAGTTCGGGTGTTATCATCGGTTTATCCTCCCTGTTTATTATCTTTCATTGAATACCATATAAAGTCAGCGCGGCATCACGGAAATGACCGATCCGGCCACCCAAGTCCGGCCATTCCCGACAGGTTGTCCGGGAAAACAGGCCTTGTTCCAGGTCACGGCTGGCCAGACGTTCATGTCCGATCAAGGCCCAGGCAGCGTCGTAAAGGTTGGCGAAAAGCGGATCGCGCATGGCTGTGCATATAAACGATTGGCGGGGTTGATTGATGTCTTCGCCGCTGATCTGGAAAAAACCGTTCTGTTCGCATAAACGGCGCAGACGCAGCAATTGTTCGCGGGTGTTGCGCGAAGGCATGTAAGTCACGGCGTTGAAGCCGACTTGATGCAGAACCGTGAAAAGCTCATCCAGATAACTGTCTTCAAAGTTCTGGGCCTTTTTATCGCCGGTCACCGAAGCCGTGACATCGCCAAGATAAGCGTAAGCCAGGATGATGCCGTGCGCCTGGGCAAATGCGGCCAGTTCGTCAATCGGCGGACATTCCTCGGTTGCTTCCAGGTAAAATTTCTCAACCAGGTCGCTTTTGAGCACGCCCAGTAAATCATAGGCGATGTGGGGGTTGGCCGGATCAGTTAATTGAGCCTGCGCTTTTTCACGAACCGGTATCTTTAATACAGCCGTTAAAAATTCAACCAGCTGACTGCCGGCGCCAAAACGCTGCAGCAGTTTGCCGGCAACGGCGAAAAGCAAATGCCTTTCGGTTACCTCGCCGCCTTCGCCGGCCAAGGACAGAACAACAATATCCCGATCATAATCGAGCCGGATATCGGCCGGCTGCAAGAGCCGGTTCAACCGGTCGGTCATCAGCCGGTTGCGCCGGCCGCGCGCTTCCTGTACGGGGCGAAAATAATCGGCCACGGCATCGATCTCGCTATGAGGAATTCCATGCAGCGCCACATAAGCCACCGTCGGCTGGTCCGGATTATTAATCCGGCGGCCGTTCAGGGATGTACCGGCAAAAGAAGCCCGGCATTCGGCGCCGATCGTCGTCGGCAGGCCGATAATTTCGCCGGCCTCAATAAACTCGCGGGCGCCGCCGATCGAATCATGATCCATAATGCCGGCAGTCGACAAACCGGCCCGGGCAGCCATCCAAACTGCCTTGGCCGGTGAATATGGCGAAAACGAATATTGTGTATGGATATGATTATTGACATCCCGGCCAACAGGCGATGGGGCCAGGCGGCCGGCGTCCAACAACGCCTTCAGCTGGCGGAGCGCGTCCAGGCGTTGGACACAAGTTGGGGCGTTAAGTTGCTGCAGTAAAAGCTGCTCGTCTGTTTTATCCATAAGAACGCTCCTCTTTTTTTCTATTGTATCAGAAATAAACTTTTTCGGCTTCCATGCCGGCCGAAAAACCGGCATGAAAGCCTCAATCGATTGAAAAAACAGGAACTAACGCTCTTTGGCGCTCAGACGCCTAAACGGCTGCGGCGCATCAGTTCGACATCGGTAAAGCTCTGACCGGCCACATAGCCGGCAATCGGCTGGATCCGCTCATGGAACAGATCGACAAACCAACTGGCCTGCGGGAAGAAATGGTCTTCCAGTTCATGGGCCGGGGTGATCCAGTTGCGGGACCCGAGAACCGCGGCCGGCGCATCAAGATCATCGAAGCACAGATCGTTGATGTTGCGGGCCATATCATTCAGATAAGAGCCGCGCTCGCAGGCGTCGCTGGCGATGATAATCTTGCCGGTCTTGCGTACTGAGGCGACGACCTTCTCGTAATTGAACGGCACCATTGACCGGGCATCGATAACCTCGGTGCTGATGCCATACTTCTCTTCAAAAATTTTGGCGGCTTCCAGCGCCCGGTACAAGGTCGGGCCAATGGTCAGAATGGTCAGGTCGGAACCGCTCTTTTTGATATCCGGTTCGCCGATGGCGATTTCATAGCTTTCAGCCGGCACGCCGCCTTCATGGAATTGTTCGCCGATATCGTAGATCCGCTGGCTTTCGAAGAAGATAACCGGATCAGTGCCGTTCAACGCCGTGGTCATCAAGCCCTTGGCATCGTACGGAGTGACCGGATAAACCACTTTCAAGCCGGGGATCTGGGTGCAAAGCGATGACCAATCCTGCGAATGCTGAGCGCCATATTTGGAGCCGACAGAAACGCGCAGGACAACCGGCATTTTCAGGATTCCGGCGGACATCGCCTGCCATTTGGGCAGCTGATTGAAAACTTCATCGCCGGCGCGGCCGATAAAGTCGCAGTACATCAGTTCCACCAGGGCGCGGCCGCCGCTCATGGCATAGCCGACGGCAGAACCGACAATCGCGCCTTCGGAAATCGGCGAGTTAAACAGACGATGATAAGGCACAGCCTCAGTCAAGCCGCGGTAAACAGCGAAAGCGCCGCCCCAGTCGCGGTTTTCCTCGCCATAGGCGACTAAAGTAGGATCTTCATAGAATTTATCCAGAATAGCTTCAAAAATACCGTCGCGCAGCTGGAACACCTTGTTCTTGGATACCAGTTTGCCCTGCTCGTCATAAGCATAACGGGCTTTGCGGGCAATCTGCTGGACGCGGGGATTCTCTTCGCGGGTTTGCAGCATTTCGGCAGGCCGATCTTCCATCTTGGCCTGGCGCTGGTTGGAGAACAGAATCTTTTCAATGGCATCCGGCGTCTTGTTCAGATCCATACGGGGTGAAACAGCCGGATCGATCGCCAGACGGACGGCTTGAGTGATCGTTTTTACAACAAATTCATCGATCGCTTCAAATTCATTATCTGCGGCCACACCGGCGAGAACGGCCTGGCTGCGGAAAGCCTTGATGGAATCTTGCTCCTGCCAGGCTTCTTTCTCTTCCTGAGTCCGGTAGGAATCGGCGTCGGACGGCGAATGACCGGAATAACGATAGGTCAGGGTATCCAAGAGAACCGGGCCGCGTTTTTGCCTGAGGATTTCCTGCTTTCTGCGCATAGCGTCGATCACGGCCAGCGGATTGTAGCCGTCGATGCGCTCGGCATGCATCTGGTCCGGATTGATGCCGGCGCCGATGCGGGCCAGGAAATCATAACCCATGGTCTCGCCGCGTGTCTGGCCGCCCATGGCGTACTGGTTGTTCATGATATTGAAAATCAGCGGCAGGCCGCCTTTCATGTCGTCGTCCCACAGCTTGCGGTACTGGTCCATAGCCGAAAGCATGAAGCCTTCCCAGACAGGGCCGCAGCCCAAAGAACCGTCGCCGATATTGCAAACAACAATGCCGGGCTTGCGGTTGATTTTCTTAAACAGGGCGGCGCCGACGGAAATATCGCCTGAACCGCCGACGATCGCGTTGTTCGGATAAATGCCGAACGGCAGGAAGAACGCGTGCATGGAGCCGCCGAGGCCTTTATGGAAACCGGTCTGTTTAGCAAATATTTCCGATAAGGCGCCATAGATAAGGAAATCAACGGCCTGCTCCTTAACGGAAAGGTTCTGACCTTTATTGGCCTGTTCGATTACACGCCAGGTTGCGCCGCCCAGAAATTGTTCCATGATCGTCAGCAATTCAGCGTCCGAGAGTTTCTGAATCGCGGAAAGTCCTTTGGCCAAGATCTCGCCGTGGCTGCGATGGGAACCGAAGATAAAATCGTCGGCGGTCAGCAGATAAGCCTGGCCGACCGAAGACGCTTCCTGACCCATGGAAAGATGAGCCGGGCCGGGGTTGTTGTAGTCCAGACCGTTGTAGCTGTTGGTGGTTTTGATCGAGTAGAGCATCGTCTCAAATTCGCGGATGATCCGCATGTCGCGGTAAATGCGCAGAAAATCATCTTTGCTGAACTGAGCGGTTTCATCTTTGATTGTTTTGCTGTACTGATTGACCGGAATGTCCTGGAACTTAATCCAGCCTGGTTTTCTGATCTCATCGGGGCTGACAAATAATTGTTTGGTCATGGTCTCTTATACCTCCACTGTAGCTGGTGTCCCGTATCGGGAACGCCGCTGTTTTCACAGGAATTGTTCAGGCATGAAACACCGCTTCGCGGATGATTTCGCCGACGGTCGGATGAGGGAAGACAAATTCCTTGATATCCTGCAGCCGCATTTCTGTTTCCACAAGGAAACCGGCGGCCAGAATGATCTCCGAAGCATAGCTGCCGATCATATGGCAGCCCAGGATCCGCTCGCTGTCCTTATCGATCAACAATTTAATCAGACCTTCGCCGCCTTCGTTTTCAGCCATGTAGCGGCCGCTGTAATTCATCGGCAGCGTTACCTTCTTGTAGTTCAAGCCTTTTTCGCGGCAGGATTCTTCGGTTTCACCGACAAAGGACATTTCCGGATTCGTATAAATAACGGACGGCATGGCCTGATAACGCATCCGGTCTTTGCGGCCGAGGATATTATTGATCGCGACTTCGGCTTCCCGATAAGCTGCGTGAGCCAGCATCCAGACGCCGTTGACATCGCCGACGGCATAGACGCCCGGCACATTGGTCAGGCCCTGGCTGTCGGTTACGATATGGCCGCGCTCAAGCAGCACGCCCAGATTTTCCAGACCATAGCCGCGGGTTACCGGACGGCGGCCGACGCTGAGCAAAGTGCGCGCGGCTGCAGCCTGTTTGCTTTCACCCTTGTCGGTATAGGTCACTTGGCCGTTGCCGATGCCGGTGACCTGGCAGCCGAGGTGGAAAACCATGCCTTGCTTCTCGAACATTTTCTGCAGAGCCGCCGACATCTCGCGGTCGGCAGCGCCGGCAATATGGTCGAGCATTTCAATGACCGTGACCTGAGAGCCGCAAGTCTGGAAATAGCAGGCCATTTCCAGGCCGATGACGCCGCCGCCGACAACGGCCAGCGTCGCCGGGATTTCCTGCAGGTCGAGGATCTCCCGGTTGGTCAGCACCGTTCCGTCCGCCAGGCCTTCCTTGACGCCGGGGATCGGCGGCACGACGGTCTCTGATCCGGTGGCGATCAACAGCCGGCTGCCCTCAAAAATTTCGTCATTGACAGAAACTTTGACGACGCCGTTTTCGCGGCCGACGATCTGGCCGAAACCTTCCTTGATCGTCACTTTACCGGCTTTCAACTGTCCTTTGATGCCGGCGACCAGGTTGCGGACCACTTTGTTTTTCCGGGCTACGACAGCCGCCTGATCGATCTTTACCTGTTCTGCCGTTACGCCGTATTTTTGACCATGCAGGGCGTGGTCATATATTTTCGCGCTGTTCAACAGTGTTTTAGAAGGAATGCATCCTTCGTTCAGGCAGACGCCGCCTAATTTGTTTTTTTCGATCAGCAGCGTCGACAAACCGGCAGCTCCGGCTCGTTCGGCAGCCAGGTAACCGCCTGGTCCGCCGCCGAGCACAATCAGATCATACATAGATTAAGCCTCCCATTTTTTTGTAAAGCTATCTTGGCAGGCCGGCTCCGGGGAGCCGGCGTCGGCCTTATTGCATCAGCATCAGTGAGAAATTTTCCAGAGCGAGCTTCAGATCTTTCAGGAACCGGGCGGCCGGCGCGCCGTCGACTGCGCGGTGATCGAAAGTGAGTGATAAGCCCATGGCCGGATAGGTGGAAATGACGCCGTCTTTCTCCCGCACGCGAGTCATCAGGGTGCAGACGCCCAGGATGCAGGTTTGCGGCGGATTGATAACCGGTGTGAACGACTCGACATCCAGCGTGCCGAGATTGGTCACGGTAAATGTGCCGCCTTTCAGCGCGTCCGGACTGATGGTCCCCTTCTGGCAAGCCGAAGCCAATTCTTTGACCGAGCGGGACATGGCAGCCAGCGGCATGTTGTCCGCCTTAAATACGGTCGGCACCATCAAGCCGCGCGCCGTATCGACCGCGACGCCCATGTTGACATGTTTAAAGAAGGTCATCTTTTCATCGTCATAATGAGCGTTGCAGGACGGATGACGGAGCAGAACCCGCGAGGCGGCATACAGAATGATGTCGTTCAGGGTCGGCACCGTTTCGGCCAGAGCAAAGCCCTGTTCGCTGTTCAAGCCTTTCTCGGCGGCTTTCTTGAGCCGGCTGCGCAGAGCAAGAATATCCGTGGCGTCGAAGGTTGTATTCAAGGTCAGCTGAGCCATATTGGACAGCGACGCCTGCATGGAACGGGCAATGACCTTGCGGATGTTGGTGTGTTTTTCGGTGCGGCTTTCCAGCGCGTCGTCCGCAACAGCAGCGGGCGCAACAGCGGCGGGCGCGGGAGCGGCGGGGGCCGCTGCGGCCGGGGCGGCAGGCGCGGCGGCGTGTAATACGTCGGCCGAGGTAATGCGGCCTCCGATGCCGGTTCCGGCCAGTTCGGCCGGATATGAGCCGGCGCCGGCAGTCGCCATTTTGCCCTCATTGATCAGTTTACGGACATCGCGCTCGATGACGCGGCCTTGCGGGCCGCTGCCCTCGGCCAGGCGCAGATCGGCGCCGCTGCGGCCGGCCAATCCGCGTGCGCGCGGGCTGATCGCCTCGGGCAAAACGCCCGATACGGCTGCCGCGGACGGAGCAGCGGCGGATGGAGCCGGAGCTTCCGCAGCTGCGGGGGCAGCCGGAGCGGTTTCGGCAGGAGCCGGGGCCGAGCCGGCGTTCGGATTGAATTCGGCCGTGCTCTCGCCGGCGTCGCCGATCACGCAAACGTTGGTCAGGCAGGGGACATCGTCCCCTTCATTGAAAAAAACGTCCAGTAAAACGCCGGCGGTTTTGGCCGCTTCGTCAAACGTAGCCTTATCTGTCTCATAAGTAAACAGGATGTCGCCGACCTGAACCGGATCACCCTTTTGCTTATGCCATTTACCGATGATGCAGCTTTCCACGGATTGCCCTTGTCTGGGCATAATCACTGCTGTTGCCATGTTTTATATCCTCCCTATTTCAACATATTCTGACCGCCGGTTACCGGTATGGCCTGGCCTGTTTCATAACGTTGTTCAACACAATAAAGGATGGCCCGGGTGACGTCGAGCGGAGAACAGCCTCTGCGCATCGGCACTTTTGCCACATAGAACTGATAAACATCGTCAACGGTTTTCGCCCCGGGAACCTTGCCTGCTTTCAGATACTGGACAAACAAGCCTCTTTCGGGATCGCTCCATAACGGGCCTTCATAGAAATTGCCCGGGCATACCGCGTTGACTTTGACCCGGTCTTCGACTAATTCCTTGGCGAAACTCTGAACCAGGCCGATGCCGCCGAATTTACCGCCGGCATAAGCAAAATTCTTATTCGAGCCTTCCAGGCCGGACTTGGAGTTAACCTGGACGATATCGGCTGCGTAATCGGGCGCAAAGCGGGCTTGCAGCTTCATCGGCCGCGAACCGTATTTGGTGACCAGGAAGAAAGCCGTATAGTTGATCCGGGTTACAAACTCGAAGTTCTGCAAGGTCATTTCTTCAAGACCGCCGGCACGCAGAACGCCGGCGTTGCTGACCAGGAGATCCAGGCCGCCGAAAGCCAGAACGGTTTCGTCGACCAAATTCTGCACCGATTCTTCCTGGCTGACATCAACCTTTAAAGCGATAGCCGTACCGGCGCCCCAGGTATCGTTTAAAGAACCGGCCACCGTTTCCGCCAAAGCGATATTCAGATCGGCAATAACCAGAACGGCGCCGGCCGCCGCCAATTCGCGGGCGATGCCTTCGCCGAAGCCCTGAGCGGCGCCGGTTACCAGGCAGACACGGCCGTCCAGACGTTTGCCGGCGCCGGGGATATCGGTTTTCAACTTATAGCTGCCTAAACCTTCAATCGTTATGGATTGAGGTTTTTGCGGTATAGCGGCCGTAGAACGCAGCCGGCTGTATACATCGTCCAAAGCTGTAAACTCAGCGGCCTGCCAGTGAATATCGGCCTTTTTGTCCTGCTCTGCAGAAAACACGACCTGCAGCGGTTTTCCGCCGGCGAATAATCCCCGGATAGCCGGCGCGATCGCGGCTGCGGCGCGGTTGACGCCGCCGGCCTGTTCAATCCATTCTAAATTTGCCATGCCCGGCCTCCTTAAATAGCTGTGGCGTGAGCCAGCAGATATTGTTCGGCTTCCGTATTCCAGAGACCGTTATTCTTTTCGACCAGATCGGCCAGATGCCGGAAAACCGGCTGGGTTTCACCCAATTTGCGGAAATCGGCAATAGCGGTCAAAGGCATGCTGATCTGTGTATAGATCAGTTTCTTGCCGCCGGGAATCTTCGGCAGATTCAACGTGGTTTCCACAACGCTGTCCAGGCCGCCGACATGGGTGATCATTGATGACGGATTCACGACGCCGCGGGTCATCATATCGAGAGCCTCGATCAGATCCTCGGTTGTGCCGCCGCTGTTGCCGGCAACATGGGTGTTATTATAATGGACATTATAGAAATTATACGGAGCTGAAAAAGCGGGATTGGTCGGTCCGGCAAAGAAATTCAGGCAGCCGTCGTAGCCGAGAATCTTGCCGGCCTGTTCGACGACAGCGGATACCGGCGCATAGACATAAACATCGTTATAGCCTTTGCCGCCGGCCAGTTCAAGTAATTTCGCCGGGACATCTTCAACGCCGCTGGTATTGACATACATCAGGCGGACGCCGTTGCGGGCGGCTTCTTCCGGCGTATAGAGCGACGCTGCGCGGGCCAGCCGGGTTTCATCGATATCGGTTACAACCAGGAGGGCAGGCCGGCGCGGATTATGGATCGCATAATCGATGGCGCCCAGGCCCATGGGGCCTACGCCGGCGAGCAAAGCCATGTTGCCGCCTTCGACAATGCCCATGTGATGCTGATAGTTACCCGGCGTGGTGTGATAATTGACATGGAAACCGCCGACGATGCAGGACATCGGCTCCGACAAAGAGCCGAAGTAGAAGGCCGAGCCTTTATACTGGAGCAGGCAGCCGCGTGACATGACAATTTCCGGGATGATGATATATGTGGCTGCGCCGCCGATATGGGCAAAAGAATAGCCCGGCGCGGCGTATACATTGGCCGGGTCGTTGATGGCCGGCTGGATCGAGAAGCGGTCGCCCGCTTTGAATTGGTCGGCCCAGCGGCTGCCGACCTTGACAATTTCGCCGCAGAACTCATGGCCGATGATAACCGGATTTGTCGCCACATCTTTAGGCACCCGCTTGTGGTCGGCGCCCTGCATGGCCGCTTTGTACGATGACATGCAAATGCTGTCGGATATGATTTTAGCCAGGATTTCGCCATCTTTAATCGACGGCAGCTCGAATTCTTCCAGCCGCAAGTCTTCTTTTCCATATAATCTGACTGCTTTGGTTTTCATTTTGCCTCCTCTGCCCAACTACCCGGGGCTCATTACAGTACGGATAATAAGGTCCATTGATCCTGATTGTTGCCTGGATCCATTATTTCTGTTCAATTATAGCATATATCTGTTCATTGTTAACAGTTAAATGTTAAATATTCTCACGAAATTATCACTCCTGAATTTACATTATCCTGTTGATTTTTCCGATATCCATAAAATGAACAATTCTTGAAACGCCCTTATTTCAGGGTTAAGCACAAAATTTTTCATTTCTCAGCCGATTCTTGAATTCTGGAAAAGGCTGTGCTATGATAAAATCGCTTGTAAAGTTAACATACTTTTTCGCCTTATTATCCGGAGGTAATTTATGCCAGTCGATCGACGTGACGATATGAACCAATATATACAATCCAAAGGCGAGGTCCGGCTTCAGGAACTGGAACTCCGTTATCCTGATGTATCCAGTATGACCTTGCGCCGTGATCTTGAAAATCTGGAGCACCAGGGGCGCATCATCCGGATCCGCGGCGGCGCCAAATCTCTGGCGCACTTGTCGATGCTCAAGGAAGCGGCCTATACTCAGCGGCAAGCCGAGAATACGGTGGCCAAACTGAGTATTGCCGACAAAGCCGTCACGCTGGTCTCGCCGGGACGTTCGATCTATATCGATTCCGGCACGACCTGCATGTGTCTGGCCCAGCGGCTGCCGGACCAAAATGTGTTTGTGTTGACGCCGGCGCCAAACATAGCCCTGGAACTGGTTAAAAATCCAAATGTTAAAATCAACTTGACCGGCGGCCAGTTGAATCGCGATACATTGACCCTTTCAGGCTTCAACGCCACTGATTATGTCAAATCTCTGAATATTGATCTGGCGTTCATCGCTGCCAGCGCATTTTCATTGGACAACGGATTCACCTGCGGCGATTATTATGAAGCCGAATTGAAGCGGCTGATCGTCCACCGGGCCAGGCAGGTTGTCATGTTGATCGACTCCAGCAAGATCAATACCGGCATGCCCTATACCTTCGCCCGGCTGCAGAATCTATATGCGCTGATCAGCGATCAGCCCTTGCCGGACGATTACCAAAAGGCGGCCAAACAGGCCCATGTTCTGCTCGTTTAGGTTTTCCCGGCGGCCTTCAGGAGGTTCACATGACGCATACGCTTATTATTCACGCCACACAACATGATCCCTGGTTCAATCTGGCCTTGGAAGAATTTTTAATGGAGCAGCTGGCCCAACATAACCAATCGCCTGGCAGTCAGGATCCGGCCGCCGAATTACAGGCTATTCTCTATCTCTGGCAAAATGACAACACAGTCGTCATCGGCCGCAATCAGAATGCCTGGGCCGAATGTCTGACCGGCCAGCTCGAGGCCGAAGGCGGCCGGCTGGCCAGGCGCAGCACCGGCGGCGGCGCCGTTTTCCATGACCTGGGCAACTTGAATTTCTCCTTGATCCTGCCGCGCAGCCAATTCAATCTGGATCACAATTTCGATATGATTCTGGAAGCTGTCGCCAGCCAGGGCATTCAGGCCGAACGTTCCGGCCGCAACGATATTCTGGCCAACGGGCTCAAGTTCTCCGGGAATGCCTTCAGCCTGCGCAAAGCAGTCGGCCTGCATCACGGCACCTTGCTGGTCCATTCCGAATTCAGCCGCGTTGCCCGCTATCTAACCGTGTCGCCGGCAAAGCTGCAAGCCAAGGGCGTCAGTTCCGTCCAGTCGCGCATCACAAATCTGCAGGTCCTGAATCCCGATATAACCATCGCCTCATTGGATCAGGCCATGGAACAAGCCTTTATCCGGCATTATGCCGTATCCGGGGGCGCCGGGAACGACATCATCCGGGCAGACGACACGATATACCGCGCCAATGCCCGTTTGAAGGAGCTTCATGATCATTATGCATCTTGGGAGTGGCGGTACGGCGAGTCTTTAGCTTTCGACGCCGCCGTAGAGCGTAAATTTGATTGGGGGCTTTTACAGTTGGGATTCCGGATCGACAAAGGGATGGTCCGGCAGGCCAAAGCGTATTCCGATGCCCTGGACTGTGATTTGATCGCCGAATTGCCGGCGTTGTTTACCGGCTGCCGTTTTCATTCGGCGGAATTAGCCGACGCCTTGCGGCAGCTGTCCGACCTGGACGAAGGCTTCGGGCCTTCACGCCGGCAGATGGCCGCCGACATCGGCAGTCTGATCCAGGAACAGAACTGGTAATCAGAGCGGTTCCGCTTACTCTTTGATACTGCCGGCCAGTAGTCCGCTGACAAAATATTTCTGCATGGATAAAAAAACCGCCAGAATCACCAGCGTCGATGTCAGAGTCGCCGCCATCAGCTGGTTCCAGAATATCTCCCCTTCATTTCGGAAGCGGGTCAGGGCCAGCTGAACGGTTGTAATGCGGTCCGATCCGGTATTTGTCATAACCAGCGGCCAGGTATATTCATTCCAGGCGCCGGTAAACTTCAGGACTGCCAGAGCGCCCAGCACCGGCGCCGATAAAGGTAAATAAATGGATATGAAGGCGCCGAACCGGCTGCAGCCGTCAATTTTCGCCGCTTCATCCAATTCTGCCGGAAAAAGAACATAAAACTGCCGGCACATAAAAACGCCGAAAGAACCGGCGGCATATGGCAAGATCAACCCCGTCAGCGTATCAACCAGACCGGTGCCGCCCTGTCCGAACAGGTTGTTGCCTCCGGCGAGGGGAAAATGACGGATCATGATAAACAGCGGCACCAGGGTCACCTGGGTCGGAATCATCATGCCGGCCAAGACCAGAACAAACAGAGCCCGGCGGTAAGGGAAGCGGATTCTGGCAAAAGCATAGCCGGTCATGGCGTTGATAAATAGACTGATCGCCGTCGCCACACCGGCCACAAAAAAGCTGTTGCCCAGATAACGGGGCCAGTTGCCGCCGGTCAGCGCCCGGCGGTAATTGTCCCAAACCAGGGGATCAGGCCATAATGACAGGCCCGATGCATAAATCTGGTCCATATCCTGAAGCGAAACCGACAGCATGACCAGGAACGGGAATCCGGCTGCCAGTAAAAATACAGCCAGAATCAGGACACCCGGCAAACGCCGCCATTGAAACACCCGCCGCCGCATGTCAGGACTCCGTTCCCGGATCGTCCAATTGGCCGCCGATCCGCAGATTGATCAAGGTTACAACCAGAACCATAAAAAAGAGCACGACCGACATCGCGGAAGCATAACCTAACTTAAACTCGGAAAAAGCCCGCATATAAATCTGATGGGTAATCGTCGTCGTCGCGTCAACCGGACCTCCGTTAGTCATGATGCGGACTTGTTCGAAGGTCTTGAAACACTCGATCGACAGCGTCGCCAGTAAAAAGTAACTGACCGGGCGGATGGCCGGCAGCGTAATATGCAGGATACGCCGGAACGATCCGGCGCCGTCCACGCGCGCCGCTTCATACAGGCTCTGCGGCACGCCCTGTAAAGCTGCCAGATCGATCATCATCACATAGCCGATGTTCTTCCAGATATTCATCATGACGAGACAGGGTAAAGCCAATTGCTCATCAAACAGCCAATCGCTTCCGGGCAGGCCGCAAAAATTAAGGATTTTGTTAAAGATGCCGGAGGCCGGCTCGAACATATAGAGCCAAATCATGGAAACCGAGACCATCGACAACACATAAGGGAAAATCAATACAGCCCGGCAGGCCACGATCGCCCGGCCGCGGCCATCGACGCAGAGCGCGGCGATAAAGCCCAAAAACATCATCGGGGCTATAGAAAACAAAGCATAGACCAGGGTGTTGCGCACCGCATGCAAAAAGCTGGCGTCTTCCAGCAGCCGGCGGTAATTCGCCAGACCGATGAAAGAACGCTCAGCCAGATTATAATTGGTCAGACTATACCAGAAATTTTGCAATAAAGGATAAAGAACAAAACAAGTAAAAAAGATAAAAAAAGGCAGAATAAGCAGGTAGGCGGCGCGCGCGTCGCCGCCCAGCCTGCGCCGGTTCTTTTTAGATTCTGCGGATGTCCGTTGACCCGGCTTCATCATTAATCTGCTGCGATCTCTTTTTCTAAAGTCTGCTGTGCGGCGGCCAAAGCTTCCGCGGCTGGTTTTTTCGAATAAAGGACTTGCTGCACCAGATCATTTCTGACCTTCTGGAAGGAAGCGGCCCAAGTGGTTCGGGGCATGCCGATGCCTTTGGCTACGCATTCGGAGCGGATTTTATTCATCGGATCCAACGCGACAAAAGCGTCGACCTGCGATTGGCGGGTAACCGGGATATTCAGTTCTTTCGCCCGGGTCAGCACTTCTTCTTTGGTCAGCGCAAAAGCGATGAATTTAAAGGCCTGGTCCGCGTTCTTGCAGTCGCCGCCGATAAACAGCATGTTGCAGCCGCAGAAAGTAGCGGGTTCCTTGTTGGACGGCGGCAGGGCTATGCCGATTTTGCCTTGATAATCGGCGTTCTTCAGCATCGGCGTCAGCGCGACGTTGTTGATCAGGGTCATGGCCGCCGTACCGGCGACAAAAGGGTTGGTTTCGTTGCTGTTGTAGGGAATGCCGACATCATTGACGAAACTGGCCAGAAAATCCAGGGTTTCAACCTTATCGGCCGTATTCAGCGTCGGATTTCCGTCATTGTCATAGAATAAGCCGCCATTGCCAAAAACCAGCGTGTCAAACTCGACAAAATTGCCGGCTGATTTAGGGAAGGCAAAACCTGATTGCGTGATCTGGCCGGAGCTGTCCTTGACGGTCAATTTCAGGGCGTCCGATTTCAATTCGTCCCAGGTTGCCGGCGGATTTTCCGGATCCAGCCCCGCCGCCGTGAACAAATCCTTCCGATAAGCAAAGACAAACGGCGTCGTTGAATAGGCCAGGCCGTAAATTTCGCCTTTATAGGTTCCATTGGCCAATACGCTGGCCATCAAGTCGTCTTTTCCTTCCCATTCGTTGAAATACTTGGTGATGGGCTGGTAATTTTTCGCTTCGGCGCGGGCCGCTACCGACATGATGCCATGGCCGATAATATCCGGACCCATGCCGGCGCTGAACATAGAATTCAGCTTGGTTTCCATGGCTTCGCCGATGGCCGCGTCGTCATACTCGACGACAATTCCGGAATTTTTAGCATTGAAATCCGTAATCAGCCGTTTCCAGTAATTGGCTTCTGCTTCATCATTGCCGATGCGGACGAATTTCAGCGTCACAGGACTGCCGGAATTTGCCGCGCCGGTTTGACATCCTGAAGCCAGGCCGGTCATCGCCATGATCAGGACCATGAAGATAATGAGTGCTTTTTTCATACCTGTTCTCCTCAAATTTTTCTATTTTCCAGCAGTTGGCCTTCCAGCCAGCCGCTTCGGGCAAAGGGGTCGCCGCGGCGGATCAATTCGGCGTGCAGCCGGCGGCGCAAGCTATGGATCACATCCTGAAGTTCTGGTCGATCAGCCCGGTTGATTTTCTGGCCGGGATCCTTGCCGACATCGTATAATTCGTCATGATCGGTCAGGTTCCAGACATACAGCCATTCCGCGGTGCGGATGCTGCGTTGGGTATAAAGGCCAAATTGCTGGCCGTTGCCGGAGCATACGGCGAAATCGCGTTCCGGCTGCCGCGTCCCTTGCAGCAGAGGGGCCAGGGATCGGCCATGCCCCGGTTTTACATCCGGCAGCCCGCTCAGGGAGCCGATTGTCGCTCCGATATCCAGGCAGCTGGAAACATATTCGGGGATGCGCTGCCCGGCCGCGATCTGCGCCGGCCAGCGTATAATCAAAGGGACCCGGGTTACATCGTCATACAGGACATAATGCTTGTCCAGCATGCCATGGCCGCCGCACAGGTCGCCGTGATCGGTCGTATAGATGACGACCGTATCCTGCCGCAGGCCGAGTTCATCCAATTTATTGAGCATCAGGCCGACCGCGTCGTCAATCTGGCCGACCATGGCATAGTAGCAGGCGACCGTTGACCGCCAGTCGGCCCAGGACCGTCCTTCCAAATGCCAGTTGATAATCTGCTGGCGCTGAATATACGGTTTATGGTCCAGTGTATCGCCGAAGCTGTCCCAGGGTTCCAAGCCATCCGGATCAACAGAGGAAGCAAACGGTTCAGAAGGATGGCATGGCAGATGCGGATCGGAAAAGTCAACGCGGACCAGCCAGGGTTCGCTGCGCCGGCTGCTTGCCTCAATCAGGCTGCAAGCCTCACGCGCCGCCCAGTGAGTCTTGCTGTCCTCGAGCGCAACCGGACTCGGTTCGCCGAACCAGCCGTTCCGATAAGTCAAGTCCGGGTATTTTTCCTTAAGCAAGCTGTTGTATCCGCTATAATCGATATGATGCGTAAATCCGAAATCGGCAGGCTGATGGGTCAGCGACGTATTCCATTTACCGACCAGAGAACAGCAATAGCCGGCCTGCGCTAATACCGCCGTATAAAAGCCGTCATCCGGCGCCAGCGTCGGCGTCGGTAAAAAATCCGGGTTCCACAGGGCTCCCAATTCGTCCGGCGCCAGCCCGGACAGCAAAGCCTGCCGGGCCGGCGCGCAAACGGGAATCGGCGTATAAGCCTGTTCGAAAAAAGCGCCGTCCGCTGCCAATCGGTCGAGATTGGGGGTTCGAATGGATAAACGGCCGGCTGCGCCGACACAATCCCAGCGGTGCTGATCGGCGACCAACAGTAAAAAGTTGGGGGTTCTGGCCTTCATCGTCATCATTTTCCTTAAATCGGTTTATAGATGTCTCCATGCAGATTGGGCAGCGGTTCCGGACGGACTACCGTTCCGCCCTCCTCAAAGGAACGGATCGCGGCGAAGGTGTATTCCAGCGTTGCCAGAGCGTCGCGGCCTGAAGCGCGCAGCAGCTCAAGCGGCACTTGATTGGTCACATCTTCCAGATACGCGTGGATGCGGGCCGGGAATGTCGCGCCGAAATCGGTTATGCCGGTATCGAGCACCTCGTTAGGTTCCGGAGTGGCCATCGAACTCTTGGGCGCTTCCGCGTCCCAGTAATAAAGCTTCTCCACACAATTTTCGATAACAAAAGTGCCTTTGGTGCCGGCCATCTCAAAGCTCCACCAGCCGCCCAGGCCGAACATGGCGTCGCCGCGCTGGGACAGGAGATAGCCGGTGCTGCCGTTTTCAAAACGGACATGAATGCTGTTGATCGAATACATCAGGTCATCGGCCGTCTTGCGGACGCCGGGTTTGTTCAGATAAGCCTGGATATGAGTGATATCGCCGCCGAAATGACGCATGACCGAGAAAGGATGCGCCAGAAAGGCTTTCAGGTGCGAATAAGGACGCTGCCAGCGCAGGGAGCCCACGCCGCCGTAGCCTGCTTCGCCGCCGTTGAAGCCCATTTTATGAATAATATAAACCGGTTCGCCAATCTTACCGTCGGCAATGAGTTGTTCGCCGCGCGAGGCCGGCTTGGTGAAAAAATGGTTCAGGTTGCAGCCCAGATAACGGTTTTGACTGGCGGCAAAACGCACCATTTCCCGGGCTTCGCGGACATCGTTGGAAATCGGCTTTTCACAAAGGACATGCTTGCCGGCCGCCAATGCCTCCATCGCCGGCACATAGTGCCAGCTGCCGTTTTCATAGCCGGATGTCGTCACATCGACGATATCCAGTTCCGGCTTTGCCTTCAGCATATCCTGCAGCGAATAATATGCCGGCACGCCGTATTTTTCAGCAGCCGCATCGGCGCGGTCCTGCTTGACATCGCAGACGGCTACCAGATTCGCCAGGTCATCCTTGCTGTATACGTCGGCATGCGTATTCCCTATGCCGCCCATGCCGACCAGACCGATTTTTAATGCCATTTCCTTATCCTCCTGATTCATTGATCTCTGTCAAGATCATTTTGATTTTTGTTGACTTTCTTTCTGCAGAAAAGCAGCCGTTTCACGAAGCGCGTCCTTATTGGTTTTTTCGGAAACCGGTCGGTGAAACGCCGGTCACCTGACGGAACTGCCGGGAAAACAGCGCGATGTCGCCAAAGCCCAATTCCCGCGCCACGTCGGCGACCGACTTGTCATTCATCCGCAACATCTCGGCCGCTTTGGCAATGCGGAAATTCCGCGCATATTCCGACGGCGAAGTTCCCAGATAGTTCTTGAACTGACGCGACAGATAACCGACGGACAAGCCGGCCTCGCGCGCCATATCGTCGACAGCTACTTCCTGATTGTAATGCTGTTCGATAAAGGTAACCGCTTTGATGATCTGGCGAAAATTTGCGTTGACCTCGCTGTTGCTCAGTTGGCGTTTACTGCACAGACGCGCGTATATCACAAAAACCGACAACAGCAAAGATTTAAGCTTCAAAGCCCAGCCGATAGGCCGATTGAGTTTTTCCCAGATAATTTGCTCCAGAACCAGAACCAATTCCTGCCGTTCCGTCAAGCCGGCATGCACCCGTTCGAAAACAGTCCGCGGCTGCCGGTTGACAAGCCAGTCCAGTTCATGCACCGATTCCAGCTCTTTTTCCAGCCCGGCAAACGCCTCGGCCATGAAAAGGCAATTATAAAGCCCGGTATTATTAGCGCTGATGTAGCTGTGCACTTCACCCGGAAAGATAATAAACACATCGCCGGCCGTTAAAATCTGGGTTTTCCCTTCATGGCTGTGCAGCGCTACGCCGTGGTCGATAAAAACCAGCTCGAAAAACTCGTGGCGATGCAGATTGGTTGTGCCGTGATGTTCATTCTTGATCACCTGCAGCGGGAATTCGTCCGCATCAAAATAATCTGACGCCAGCGTCATATTCGCATTCATGATGTTTGAATCCCCCTGTCTGCCGGATGATCCGGCTGCTGGACCCTGCGCCGCCTATCGGATGATCTCAGCCACGGCGACCGGCTGGCCGCCGCGTTTGATCGATTCGATCGCCGCATGGATCACCCGGCTGGCTTCCAGGCCGTCGCGGCCGCTGCCGTCAATATCGGCCGGCTTCACGCCGGCTGCGACTTCCCGGACAAATGTGGCGATCCGTTCGGCAAACGTGTCAAAAAATTGCCCGTAACCGCCGAAAACCGGATTGGTATAAACCTGCTTGACCCATGAATCCGCCGGATAGAGCGTTGCCTCGCGCCACATGTCTTCCACCAGCAGGCGGCCTTCTGTTCCGGCAACCTCGCAGCGTTCCATAGGGTGGCCGCGCCTGATATCGTATGAACTGGTGATATGGCCGACCGCTCCGCAAGCGAAACGCAAGTTCATCGATTGCGTAGAATAGATATCCCGCCCGGCAGCTTTCATGGCAAAACACTGCACTTCCTCGATATCGCCGCCGAAATGGCGGACGAAATCCACGCTGTGCGGATTTAAAGCCTTCAAATGGTAAAACTCCGTGTCGAATTCGCCAAACCGGCCGATCCACAGGTTCATATTCAGGAAAAGCAGTTCGCCCAGACGGCCTTCGCGCTGCCACTCTTTGGCCGTGCGCGCGGCCGGGGTAAAGCGATGGTTGAAATCAAGTGCAAAACAGCGGTCCAGCTCCTTCGCCGTACGCACCATTTCCTCCGCTTTGGCCAGATCGTTGCAGATCGGCTTCTCGCAAAGGACGTGGGCGCCGGCATGCAGCGCCTGCAAGGTCGGTTCATAATGATCGCTGGAATATTCGAACCCTCCGGTTGCCACGCTGACCAGATCCGGCTTGAGTTCATCAAGCATCGTTTGGGCGTCGAGATACCAGGCAACTCCGAAACGTTCGCCTGCCTTGCGGGCCCGGTCTTCCTGCCGGTCGCAGACACCGGCCAGCTCCACTTCCGGCAGCGATTGATAAACCGTTGCATGCGTATTCCCGATCGGTCCAAGGCCGATCACACAAACCCTGAGCATTTTATTGCCTCCAGACAGCTGAAAAAGCCGTAGTATTTGTTATTTACCTTTAGCTTGCAGGCGTCGCGCCGCGGCCGGATCACCGATATGCATGGTGTTGTATGCCTGATCGGATGTCTTAAAAGGACCGCAGCCCATGCCATGCCAGTTCAAATTGGTGTCCATCGGATTTTCCCGGCCTGTGGCGGCCGTGCGGCCGGCTATGTGCGCCAGCATCCGCTCCCGCAGATAAGCGACGGTTTCCGGATTCTCTTCGGCTACGTTGTGCAATTCCTGCGGATCATTAAGCAGATCGTACAGCTCGACTTCCGGTTTATAATGGAAATCCGGCTCCAGGGCGACCATCAATTTCCATTGCGGTGTCCGCCAGCCATGCTTGCGCATCCAGGTGCATTCCGTGATGTACATTTCGCTTTCCTGCGCCAAAGGCTCGCCGCGCACCTGTTTCATCAAATTGCGGCCGTCGAAGCGGATCTTCGTTTTTATGCCCATCATGTCAAGAAGCGTCGGCATGACATCCTTGACCTGGCAGATGTCCGTCATACGCATCGATTTGGTTTTACCCTCGTAGCGAATGGCAAAAGGAACCGTCAGGGTGCACTCGTACATACCATGATGATCGAAATAGCAGTCATGATCATAAAGCGTCTCGCCGTGATCCGACGTGAAGACCACGATCGTATTTTCTTTCAAGCCCAGCGTGTCGAGCTTTTCCAGCAAAGTTTGGATACAGTTGTCCATATAGGCGATTTCCGCGTCATATTGCGCGATGATATAATCCTTGTCTGTGCAGCCGTCCGGGAACCAGCTGTAAAAATAATCGCAAAACGGCTTAAAAGCATACACCGGTTCCAAAGAATGATTATTCGGATCCAGTTCATTTTTTTGGTAGAACATTTTGTGAAAAGGCTCGGGCGGCAGATAAGGCGAATGGGGATCCATGTGGCGGAGGAACAGGAAAAACGGCTTGTCCTCACCCGCCAGGCGCTCCATCTCGGACGAAGCGACGACATTTAGGTTCTCTGCTTTATGAGCGCGGCCATCGGGACTGGCATTCCAGCCTTCATAATCCAGATAACGGTCGAAGCCCTGAGCTGCCGGATTGCCTGTAAAACCGATGCAAGTCGTGTTATAGTCCTTTTCTCTCAGCACTTCGGCCAGAGATTTAACGCCATCGGCGATCTTGCCTTCATGGCGAAGCGCCACAACATTGGTATTAAAACAATCCATACCGGTCAACATGGACGAATAACCCGGCGTGGTCGGAATGCTCGGACTGAAGCAATGATCAAAAACAATGCCGCCATCGTTCAGATAACGGTCGATATTCGGGGTCGTCAGGCGGGAATAGCCATAAAGGCTCATATGATCCGCTCTCAGGCTGTCAATACCGAAAAATAGAAGATTTGGTTTCTTCATCTTGTTTTATCCCCTTTCAACGCGCAGCCAGATGCTTCAGGCATGCATTCATATATCCGTAACTTTCAGCCGCGATCGTCGCCGCCTGCGGCATGGTCAGTTCGGGACCGATCACTTCCAGGCAGACAGGACCGTCGTATCGCCCGTCGACCATGGTTTTAAAATAGCCGTAAAGATCAATATCGCCGCGGCCGCATGCCTGTAAAGCCGGCTCGCCCGGAGCCGGACCCCGGCCAAGGCAATCGCGCACATGAATATGGCGGGTACGGGACAATACCGCCGGCAGAGCCAGTTCCGGATTCTCGCCGGCCCGGTAAATATGGCTGGGGTCCATATCGATGCCAAAAGCCGGATTACCGATAGCGGCCATCGCTTGCAGCGTTGTCGGCGTATTATAAATAGCGGCGCCGACATGGGCTTTGCAGCATAAAGTCACGCCATACGCCGCAGCCCGTTCAGCCAAACGCGTTAATTTTTCCAGGCTTTCTTTGAGCGTCGCTTCGTCGCCGCTCTTGCCGCCCGGCCCGATATTGATCACCGGTATGCCCAGATCAGCCGCGGCCTCGAATGATTTTTCCAGACGCTCCTCGTCCAGCGATGCGACTTCGGCAGACAGGAGTTTCAATCCGGTTTCAGCTAAAGCCTCGCGGATTTCGCTTTTCTGCGCCTTGTAGTTCTCCGGATCCAAATGCTCGCACATGCCTTTGATCGCGGAAATTTCCAAACCGTCATACCCGGCCATTTTAATGGCCCTGGCTGCCTCAGCAAAGCTGAAGGCCTTGAAAAGAACTGTGTTTACGCCAAGACTGATCATGATTTTCCTCCTTGATCTTGCAAAGCCTGACGATCAAAATCCAAAACCCGATTAAGGATTTCGACGCAATTGTCGGCCCGCGGATACTCGATGATAAATGGGGTTCCTTCGTTATATTGATGATACAGGCTGAAAAATAAAGGCCAATCGATATCGCCTTCGCCGACATTACGGCCGTAGGCGTCATTGATTTTCCGGTCTTTGCCGTGAAAATAGGCGACATCATTCTTTAAGTAAGCAAACATATCCCGTTCTGATGAATTGGCGATCAGATTAGCCGGATCCAGCAAGACTTTCAAACGCGGCGAACCCACCTGGCGGATCGTGTCGGCCATACGTTTGGCACTGGGGACAACATCCAGCACGCAAGGTTCCAGCGCCAAGCCAACTTGATAACGTTCTGCCAGATCGCACAGCTTGCTCAATGAGTCCAGAAGAAGCGCGTACCGGCTTTCATAAAGATCGGCGCGGATCCCCCGGCTGGCCGGATCGAAGCCGCATTCCGTAGAAACGAACGGTATGCCGGCCGTTTGGGCAAACTGCATGTACTGCTCAAAATACGACAGATTACCCTGCAGTTTTTCCGGATCCGTCTCGATCAGATTCGTGAAAACGCCAAGCGCATGAACCTGAATGCCCTGTCCCCGGTAAATATCGGCAATCTCCAGAACACGGCGGCCGGACAAGCCGCTGATGTCTGCTGTCCCGTTATAGGCCCAATACTTGCTGTCCGTCTGCGACAAACACAACTCGGTGATGGTAAAACCTCTGGCTGCCATAAATTCCGCAGCTTGTTGATTGTTCATCTCTGGAAAACTTCGTGTGACAATACCTACTTGCATGAAAAACCTCCCGGACTCTTCTGGCAGATCCCCTTGACGATCAGTCTTGCAAAATCGATTCGGACCGTTAAAAATCTTAACAGATCACGGGGTCATTATAGTCAGAGCAGTCCGGGAAAAACAACGGGTTTTTTATCATTTATCAGAAAAAGCAACATTAATTGCAAAACTATGGATTAATTTGCAAACCATCAGCCGCGCATCGCGAAAAAGAACCGATTTTTGCTCCGGTTAAGCGAATCAGGTCCGATACGGCAACAATCATTTGGACCCCTCGCTGACCGGCGCTCACCGCTATGTGTTCCTGGCCGAGCACCCGCTCGTCAAAAAAAGTCGGCCATTTCTTTTTCATACCGACCGGCGAACAGCCGCCGCGCAGGTAACCGGTGAGCGGCAGCAATTCTTTGACCGGAATCAGTTCCACCCGCTTGTCGCCGCTTAATAAAGCCAGCTGCTTCAGATCGACTTCCCGGTCAACGGCCAGGCAGCATACCAGATAACCCTTGCGGTCGCCTTGCGCCACCAGGGTTTTATACATTCGGTCCATCGGCAGATTCAGAACCGACGCGGCCTTGACGCCGGAAAGATCGGCTTCATCATATTCATATGTGCGAACCTCATAAGCAATGCCGGCTTGATCCAGCTGACGCAGAGCATTCGTCATCATCTTTTTCATTTTTCCGTATTGCATCTCCAATATTTTCATCATGTCAAAGACTCAGACCTATTATAGCCTTGACGAGCAGTTGTTTCAAAATGAGATTCTGTGGTGACTGTGATAAGAATGCAAAAGAGGATATCTCAAGGACTAAATAATCCTTTTGAGACATCCTCTTCTTGATCTGTACTTGTCTAAGGTTAACCCTTGCCGTTATCCGGCCTGTCCGTCATTAATAGGCCTGCTGCAGCAATTCTTCCAATTCACGGATCAGCGGCATACGCGGATTTGTTCCGGTGCACTGGTCCGCAAAAGACTTTTCGGCTAGCTTCGGCACCAGAGCCCGATACTTGGTTTCATCAATCTGGCAGTCGCGCAAACGCATTGGCACATTCATCTGTTTCATCAGGTCGCGGATGGCTGCGATCAGGGCCTGGACGCCTTCCTCGACCGTATCGAATTTCAAGCCGATGGTTCGTGCTATTTCCGCATACCGCTGGTCGGCAATATAGGTCTCATATTTGGGGAAAGAAACGAATTTACTGGGTTTCTGCGCGTTATAGGCAATAACAAAAGGCAGAAGAACGGCATTGCTGCGGCCATGCGGGATGTGGAACTCGCCGCCCAGTTTATGAGCGAGCGAATGGTTGATGCCCAGAAAAGCGTTGCTGAAAGCCATGCCGGCCATACAGCTGGCGTTGTGCATCTTCTCGCGGGCAGTCCGGTTGCTGCCATCGGCATAGGCCGTCGGCAGCCATTTGAAAACCAGTTTGATGGCATGCAAGGCCAGGCCGTCGGTATAATCGGAAGCAAAAGTCGAGACATAAGCCTCAATAGCATGAGTCAAAACATCCAAACCTGTGTCTGCTGTAATTGATTTTGGCACACTCATGACAAAATCCGGATCGATGATCGCCACATCGGGCGTCAGCTCATAATCAGCCAGCGGATATTTGGTTTGCGTCGAACGATCGGTAATGACCGAAAATGAAGTCACTTCCGAACCCGTTCCGCTGGTTGTCGGAATAGCCACCAGTTTGGCTTTGCGGCCCATGTGCGGGAATTTGACGACTCTTTTGCGGATATCCATAAATTTTAAAGTCAGCTGTTTGAAATCCAGGCCGGGGTTCTCATAAAACATCCACATGCCCTTCGCCGCATCAATGGCCGAGCCGCCGCCCAGCGCAATAATGACATCCGGCTGGAATTGGTTCATGGCCGCCACGCCGCGATAGATCGTTTCAATATCCGGGTCCGGCTCAACATCTGAAAAGATCTCGCAATGAACATAATGCTGGCGTTTTCGCAGATAATAAAGAATTTTATCAACATAGCCAAAACGAACCATCGTCGGGTCGGTTACGATAAAGGCCTTGCTGATGTCGGGCATTTTTTCCAGATACTGTGTTGACTCAAACTCGAAGTAAATCTTCTCCGGCACCTTAAACCACTGCATATTGACCCTCCGTTTGGCGACCCGCTTTTTGTTGACCAGATTTACAGCCGTAACATTCGAAGATGTCGCATTGCGGCCATAAGAACCGCAGCCCAGGGTCAGAGAAGGCATGTTCGTATTGTAGATATCACCGATCGCGCCATGAGATGAAGGCGAATTGATGATCAGCCGGCTGGCTTTCAACCGGTTGGCATATTCGCCGGCGACCGTTTCATCCTCGGTATGAATCACCGCCGAATGCCCCAGACCGCCAAATTCCAGGACCTCTTCGGCTCTTTGTATGCCCTCGGCTTCGTTTTCAACAATATAATAAGCTAAAATCGGACTCAGCTTTTCCACTGAAAGCGGATAGTCCGGCCCTACGCCATCCAACTGAGCCAACAATATCTTCGTATTCTGCGGCACATCCAAGCCCGCCATACGGGCGATGTCCGCTGCCGGCTGGCCGACAATTTCCGGCCGCACGGCAACCTTGCCCGGTTTAATAATCGCAGCCTGCAGTTGGGCTGTTTCCTCGCGGCTCAGGAACACGCAGCCGTTTTCCCGCATAAAAGCCTCAAATTCCGGTACGATCTCGCGATCAACAATAACTGCCTGCTCCGATGCGCAGATCATGCCGTTGTCAAAGGTTTTGGACATGATCAAATCTGTAGCCGCCCTTTTGATATTCGCCGTATGGTGAATATAACATGGCACATTGCCGGGACCTACTCCTAAAGCCGGTTTGCCGGCGCTGTAAGCAGCCTGCACCATCCCGCTGCCGCCGGTGGCTAAAATCAACGCGACGCCCGGATGATTCATCAGTTTATTCGTTGCTTCCAACGATGGATTTTCAATCCATTGAATACAATTTTCAGGAGCCCCGGCTGCCAGAGCCGCTTGATACATAACAGATGCCGCCTGGCTACTGCACTTTTGCGCCGACGGATGGAAACCGAAGATAATCGGATTGCGGGTTTTCATCGATATCAGGCTTTTGAATAAAGTCGTTGATGTCGGATTGGTTACCGGCGTGACCGCCGCGATAACGCCGACCGGTTCTGCTACTTCGATATAATCTTCATAATCATTTTCATTAATGATGCCGACTGTTTTATTGTACTTGATACTGTGATAAACATACTCTGTCGCAAAAATGTTTTTGGTCATTTTATCTTCATAAACACCGCGGCCGGTTTCATCAACAGCAGCTTTGGCCAGTGTCATATATTCCGCCAAGCCCGCCGTAGACATTGCTTTGACGATGTCGTCAATCTGTTCCTGATTGTAATCCATCAGGCGGTCCAGAGCAATCTGGGCTTTCTGAACCAATTGATTTATATCGTCGTCAACGTTTACGGCCTTTAAAGTATCATTTTGGCTCTTTTCTACCAACGGCGCCGACTTTTCCAGGTCTTTTTTTTCATTGATTTCCCTTTTACGTTCCGACATAACGATCCCTCCATCTTTTACGCGAACAGTTCTGATCAAGTCAATCCGGTCATTTCTGTTCGAAAACGTTTACGCTGTTTAAATATAATGCGATTTCTCGCATTTACCAGTTCGTTAACGTTTACGCTGTCATTTTAACGTCCCTTTGATAGACTTGTCAATTCGATGATTACAACAAAATCAATAGACAATGCTGGTCTGTTTTGTTTATTCTGTCATGCTGTTCACGCCGCAGATCAGTAAAAAACCAATCAGAATTCGTGAAAATGGCCGTTTGATACATTTCTTTCTGAATAACCGGCAAATCGTATCAACGATTATTGTTTTCTCTGATTATACATGGTAAAATCATTATGCTTTGATAATCAAATTAAATTTCTGCAGAAAGTGCATGGCGCTTTGTTCGGAGGGATCTTATATGCAGACTGTAACAGGGAAAAAGTACTATGATCGTCCCCGGTTTCAAACATTGCGTGATTTACTGCGTGATTGTGTCATCCGCTATGGCGATATGGACGCTTATCGCTATCACGAAACACCCGGCGGGCCGGAAATTACCCATAGTTTTCGCGACTTCATGACGGCAATCAATGAAGCGGGCACCGGTCTGAATCATCTGGGTCTTAACGGCAAACACATGGTGATTATCGGCGCCAATTGTTATGAATGGGCTGTTTCCCACAACGCTGTGGTAAACGGACTCGGCGTATCTGTACCGCTAGACCGGCAGCTGCCGGAACCGGAAGTTATCCACTTGACCGCGCGCGGAAATACCGAGGCTTTTATCTATAATGCCACCCATCACGCCATTGCTCTGGCCGTGGCAGCAGCCAATCCGCAGATCCGCTATTTTATATGCATGAAGCCCGGGGTCATCGACGCCGATCTGCAGGCCAAAGATCAGCGTTTTATCAATCTGGCCGATGTCATGGCCCAGGGGAGACGATTGATCGCACACGGCGACCGCAGCTATCTGGATGCGTCTATTGATCCGGACGCGCTCTGCTCGCTGCTCTTTACCTCTGGCACAACCGCCATGTCCAAGGGGGTTATGCTCAGTCACCGGAATATCACCGGCAATGTCCATGCCGTCGTCAGTACCATACACGTCGCGCAGGGTCAGCGGGCGTTATCCGTTCTGCCGTTGCATCACACTTTTGAAAACACGGTCGGCATGTATATGATGCTGGCCTTTGGCTGCTGCATTTGTTTCAACGACGGTCTGCGGTATTTGGCGCAGAATCTGAAAGAGTGGCATATCAACATCCTGCTGGCCGTTCCGCTTCTATATGAGAACATTTACCGCCAAATCGAAAAGAACATCCAGAAGTCGGGCAAAGAACACCTTGTACGCTTCATGCTTAAGCTTTCCAACGGTTTGCGCAAAATCCACATTGATCTGCGCAAGAAGCTTTTCCACCAGATTCTCGCCGGTGTCGGCGGCGGCCTCAATCTCTGCGTTTGCGGCGCCGCAGCGATCGACGCGGATATCGTTCGGTTTTTCAATGATATCGGCATAGAATTCCTATGCGGCTATGGCCTGACTGAAACAGCACCTGTCGTCGCCGCTTGCAACCAACATATCAATGTTTTCGGCAGCGTCGGCAATCCCCTGGCTTTTATCGAAGTTGCCATTGATACAGAATCGAATGAAGCGGGCGCTATCGGTGAAATTCTCACCCGCAGCGAATGCGTTATGCTGGGATATTACCAGAATCCTTCTGCTTCCAAAGAAGTGATGACTGAAGATGGCTGGTTCAGAACCGGTGATATCGGCTTTCTGGATGAAAAAAACTGCATTCATATAACCGGCCGTGTCAAATCGATGATTGTTTTAACAAATGGGAAAAAGGCGTTTCCCGAAGAGATTGAATTCCTGCTCAGCCATGTGCCCGGTATCCGGGAATCCATTGTCTGGGGTGATGTCACATCGCGCGACGCGGTCGTCATCTGCGCCAAACTGGTCGTCAATCCTGATGAGCTGCCGCCGGAAATACACCGGCAGCCTGAAGCGGTCAGTGCTTATTTCGCCGAACAAATCAAACTGATCAACCAAAAGATGCCTTCTTATAAAGCAATTAAATACTTTATTCTCTCAGAACAAGAGCTGATCAAGACGACTACCCTAAAGGTTCGCCGGCCGCTGGAGCAGGAGCGAATCAATAACCAGCTGATTGAACTGGGTTTATCGATGAAAGCAGCTCACGGCCGTTCGCTTGATTAATCCGGCGTGATATAATAAGGAAGTTAAGAATACGAGAACCGACTGCCGGCAGGAGGTTATCATGGCACAGATTGATCTTAGTTGTCCGCATTGCGGCGGCCACTTCAGTTTGGACAGTTCCCGTCCGCTGCAAGCTTACTGGACTTGCCCGTATTGCAACAACCGCTCATTAATGCAGCGCGACAATGAGCAAATCCGTCTGCGCGGCATTATCGCCAATCGGGCCGGCCAGGAGAATACGATTGAACCTGCGGCTGTCCCGCCGGAATCACCGGTCATCAACGAAGAAAACCGACCGGCGAAACCACGTTCTCTGTCTGACTTCATTGCCGAAACCAATGCTCCGCCCGAACCGGTTCAGCCAGCCGGCGAACCTGAAACAATCCCTTCAGAACAGGAAAGCCCGGCCGACGACTACTTTGAATTGGCAAAAGCCGCAGCTCAGGAGCGCCGCTTGCCCGCTTTCAACAGTTATTGCCGCCAGGCTATTGATAAAAATCCCGAAGATCCGCGCCCCTATGTTTGGCGCGCCAGATTGACCGAAGAAGCCGGCGGCTTTGCCCGCTCGACCTGGGCGACGCCTACCTGGTATTTATTAACGCCCAAACAAAAGACGGCGACTCTGGCGCAGCACTTTTATGCTTTTAACGCGGCTATGCAATTTAGTTCCAGAGAAGACCAAAAAGCGCTGGTTGAGGAAATTGGCAGACACATCGTCCGCCAACTGGTCGAGCATGTGACTGAAAGAGCTGAAATCCGCTGTCAGCGGCATTGGTTCAAAAAGACCTTTCAAGGCCGTTACCGCCATGCCGATCTGAACGAAATCGGTGATTTTACCGATGCCATAAGCCGGATTGACGAACAAGCCTGCCCGTTTGGCAGCTTGTGGCTGCGCAGAGAAATTGCCGACGATACGGCCGTCCTGCCCAGGCAGCTGGCCAGGCGGCTGCGTCGTTTATAATCTAAGCCGTTACCCGATTCGGCGCGCGTTGATAACAAAGCCAATCAATCAAATTCCGCGACGCTTCGTCGGCGATCTGCGCTATATCTTCCGGCGTTGCCGTACCGATATGCGGCGTTATCACCACTTGATCCAAATCAAACAACCCGGCAGGCAGTTCGGGTTCTTCCGCGAAGACATCCAAACCGGCGCCCGCCAGCCGGCCTTGCCGCAGCGCCGCGATCATGGCCGTTTGGTCGGCGACAGCGCCGCGGGCCGTATTGATCAGGCAGGCAGAGGGTTTCATCAGCGCCAGCTCCCGCTCGCCAATCAGATGATAAGTACCTTGATTCAACGGAACATGCAAAGACAAAATATCCGCTTCTTTAAGCAGCGAGTCCAACGGCCGATAGGAAACATGCCTTTGTTCTTCTTCCGCAGGCGGCAGCGGATGGCGCTGATAATAAATAACGTCAAGTCCAAAAGAAGCGGCCCGTCCGGCTACAGCCTTGCCAATCCGGCCCATTCCCAGCAAGCCAAGTTTTTTCCCCCGCAAAGCATGTCCTAAAGCAATAGCGCGCCGCGCATCCAGATTGCCGATTTGCCGCGCTATCTTATCATATGCCGTTACCCGGCGCATGACATCCAAAATCAAAGCCATGGCGAGGTCGGCTGTCGAATCGGTAACCGCGTGCGGCGTATTGGTTACCAGAATGTGCCTCTTTTCAGCAGCAGCCACATCAATATGATCATATCCAACACCGAAAGTACTGATAATACGCAAATTTTCCGCCAAGGCCAGCAATGGTTCGTCTACATGAAGTCCATATGCCAATAAACCCTGGCAAGAGCCAATATGCTTCATAACCGTTTCGTAGCTGAAGGCCTGGTCTATTGGCGTAATAACATGGAAATGAGTCTGTAAAGCGCTAATGCTTTCGGGAGGTATGATGCCTGAAACGAGGATTGTATCCATGGTTATCTCGCTTTCTCGTTCCCCGTTGCGTACTTACTCCGGCAGGTTGTCCTCGTCTTCCTCAGGATCCCGGATTTCAGCGTCTTTTTTTCCACTCATCCGCTTTTTCGGTCTGAAGGGCGGCATCAACTTATACCAGGCGGGAACGAAACTTTTTAAGCCATTATAATCTTTCACCAGTATTTTTGCACGTTCAAAAGCAGCCTGATAGTGTTCTGCATCCCCTCTCCGTGCCGTTACCACCATTTGTTCCAGTGCATACATTGACGCATAAAAAGCAATCAGGCGCAATTCCTGCACATTGATTTGATAATTAAAATAGCAATCAAGCACACCAATCATAAAAGGCAAGCTAATTTGACGCATTCGGGATATCATGGGACCCATATCGGCCATTGGATCGCCGATCGCACATTTTTCAAAATCAATCAAATTAAAATTATTTTCATAAGATAATACAAAATTATCCATATGAAAATCGCCGTGCAGCAGAGTCTGAGGCTGATTGGCAACAAGACTTTGATTCTCTTTGAGGTAATCGATTATTTTTATAGAGCAGGCATTATTCAAGGTTCCTCGCTTGCAATAAGTCTGAAACTTTTTTATTCTATCATCCATTTCGCCATACCAATAATCAAGACAGTTAATAAACATATTGTAATGTATCGTCTTTAAAAATTTTCCTGCTTCGATACCGAGCATGTATTGTATTTCTTTTGGCAAAGCAGCAAGTCTTTTTGGATCCGAATCACCATAAATCCAACTCAGCATCGTGTATATGGACTTGCCGCCATCGCATATGCCAAAAGCAATCGGTTGAGGAATGGGAACTTCTAGTTCATGTATGCGTTTCATGTATTCAAATTCATTCTTTTTCCGGTCATATAGCGTGTTTTTAGCCAAGCGAATCATAAATCGCTGACTGTTTTGATTCTTAACCCGAAATTTTCGTTCGTTAGAATCACCATTCAAAATTTCATGTACGCTGATCCAGGTGTTCGAACCAGGAATGTCGCGAATACAAGGATACGGATCAAGCAACGTTGATAGTTCCATAAATTACATCTCCCCTCTAAATTTATGATTGAATTAATTTTACTCTATATCAAAAATATTTCAACCTTTTATGTCATTACTTTCACAATTTATCGTGATATTTCCTTATATGTATCGCTATGTTACCTCATTTATTTCAATATTTAATGATTTGTTAACATTTAAACCGGCAATTTTGCTTCCCGCTAGCTTGTAGATCATGTAAAATCATATTTTTTCTATAAGCATGATTAGCCATCATATTTTTTAAACAATTATATAATATATATCTTTCAGGTTTCGTCCGATGATCCTAGCCAGATACGTTAAACTTCACAGTCAGAGCATGAAGGCTGGTTTTCTGTCAAAGCGTTTGGCTATTTTCCATTCGGATGCGAAGACGCGAGGAACGAAAGTGCGGGAAAGCGCGGAGCGAGGACAGCCGAGGGCGGAAAGGACAGTGGAGCGGAGACAGTGGAGCGAGTCTATATTTCCCTTGACAGACCAAAACCCGCTCGTTATAATACCAACTGCACATACAGTGCGGGTGTAGTTCAATGGCAGAACTTCAGCTTCCCAAGCTGACCGCGTGGGTTCGATTCCCATCACCCGCTCCAGATACACCGATAATCGCCTTTATAGCTCAGTCGGTAGAGCGCATCCATGGTAAGGATGAGGTCATCGGTTCGATTCCGATTAAAGGCTCCAACGTAAAAAGAGCTCCCACCAGGGGGCTCTTTTTTACGTTGCAGCTTTTTGCCAGATACGTACCGCTCACTTCCCTCCTTACTATGGATGCGCTCCCGGACGCCGCAGCGGACGGGGTTGCGGGCGCAGAGGCAAGCATGCCAAGGAGCTGACTGTGCGAGACGCGGAACGTGCGTTTGCACGTGAGCATCGCAGCATCAGGACAGCGACGACGGCAGGCGACGGCTATCCGGCTTTGATCAGCAGACAGGGTAAGGATGAGGTCTAGTTCGATTCCGATTAAAGGCTCCAAGCAAAAAGCCCGGGAAATCAACCTCCCGGGCTTTTTTTTTGCTATTCAAATGTCAGAGATGCGGTCATGGTTGTAGCAGTTTTGTAGCAACCGTCCAGTTTCTTGACGCCGTTTTCATAATTGGACATGGCTGTCGAGAGGCTGTTAATATCGACTGTTACATACATCCGATCCGTGGTTCTGCTGTCTGCATGGCCCATAATTCTGGCTCGTTCCTCCGATGGTATGCCGACTTCGTACATCCTGGTGCTGAATGTGTGCCGCAGCTCGTGTACAGTCAGATGGTTAATCCCGAGCTGCTTGCAGAACGATTCCAGCGCCCTGCGAATATTCCGCTCTTGCATGATGCTTCCGTTTCTGGCGGCGAACACAAAGTCTGTTTTGACCTTTTGTCGTGCTTTGCATCTGGCCAGGATCCGGGCAGCGTTTTGCGTTACCGGGATGATCCGCTCGCCGGCTGCCGTTTTCGGTTGGCCGATATGAATCATTGTTTTCAGTCCATTGTCTTCATCATCATTGGTTGTTATGGCTGCCGTCTGCTGAACGTGTACATATAACCGGTCATCGTGGCTGCTGATGTGATCCCACTGCAGTGCTATGATCTCGCCGATACGCAGGCCGCTCTCCAGAATGAACATGAAGATATCCGCTCTGAATGTCCATACCTTTCAGGCATCAACGCCAGATCTCGCCGGGTACTTCGATGGCTTTCGGCTCATCATTAGCCGTAATCGATGTGATTTCGAAGGCATAGGACGGTTTGGTTTCATCTGAACGATGGCGCAGGTCAATCCGGACCCAGTCATTTGGAGCCACCATGATATGCCATTCAATGTGCATCTCCCATTCATCAGAAAAGAATAAATAGTGGGAAACAACCAGCCATTGGGGGCTAACTATGGTACCAGTCCATTTAGTGGTGCTCGTAATGCCCAGTTCAGGATGCTTCTCTGCCAGCCATTTGATAAACTTGGCCTGTTGTTCCAGGGCATAATCTTTGCGGTCGTCGGCGCCTTCGATCACCTCAAAGGTCAGGATCTTTTTTTCTTCGAATTCATCCCGGCTGCCGGTGATAGTCAGTTCAATTGTTTTACCGACGCTGGAATTCTCCGGAACAACGATGACTTCAGCTACTTGACCCGCAACAATGCTTTTGCGGATGATATTGATGGCAGCGCTTTCGGCTTTAGCAGCGATTTCCACCGGTGTCTTGCTTGTGCCGCCTTCTTCGGTAATTGTGATCAGGTAGACAATCTGCTGGCCGGCAATCGACATGCCTTTCAACTGTTCGGGCAGCACGTTGATTTTGAACGGGACTGATTTCTGGGTTGTCTCGCCAGTTGTACCAGCGGGGGTTGTGCCGGATGTTTCACTGGTCGTAGTGTTCATGCAACCGGCGAAAATTGCCAGCAGCAATGCTGATGCCAGTAAACAGGACAGGATTTTATTCATCTCTTTCATTTGAATCGACCTCTTTGAACTTGTTTAGCAGCTTTAATATCTATTAGACGAAAATAACAGCTAATTGTTTCATGGAATTTGCGGATAATGTCGGTTATCAAATAGCTATTGAAATAAAGCTCTTATCAGGGAGTCTATTTTTACTCTTCAATATTTGGTCAGGAGCGGTCTTATGGTCCTCCTTATCAAATAACCGTTTCATCGAGAAGAAAATCGATTAGTTCGATATTTAATATTCCTCTATCATCAAACCATCTTTTGCCAATATCTTTTCTGACAATGACTTTCGGAAAAGAGTCGCCGGTCAGTGAGATTTGTAAGGATAATCAGAAAATGATTTACCTCTTACATCATATCGTTTATTTTCGGAGACAAGAAAGGCATCCTTAAGGTGCTTATACAAGGGGAGATTGTGACTTGGGATACATCGACGTGCTCTTTGGATCGCAATGTATCTGTTATCTTCAGCTGATTGAGATATCTGTCTCACTTGATCTCCATCATAAGCCTATCTGATAATTTGCTGTACACTTGAGCCCATAAAGACTTTTCTTTTATACATGACACACCGTGCTTTGAGATAATTGAAGCTATCTGTTGTAAAGTATTGCCCAAAGCGGCGTAAGTATATAGTTCATTTTTATCAGCATCCTTGACCTCTATCGCTTCAAGTATGATCAAGCCAGCCAGCTAACTCGGGAAAGTGGACATCACAAAGGTTGAAATCTATACCTTTGAAAATGTCTTTGACATGGAATATACATTACATCGTATAATATATTTAATGTATATATGCTCTATTGACAGTCACAGTCTAAATTGTTAGACTAAAACTGTCTGGAACAGTCGACCACGAGTAGCTAAGGGTATAGTAGTTATGGATATCAAACTCACTCATGCCGATCATCGGCTTCTTGCCATAGTATGGGATTCAGAACCTATCCTGTCACCCGGCCTGTGTAAACTGGCCGAAACTCAACTTGGATGGAAACGGACGACAACTTATACCGTTCTAAAAAGGCTTTGCGACAAAAAACTGCTGATTAATGAAAATGTTCTTGTCAGATCATTAGTATCAAGAGAAGAAATACAAAAAGCTGAAAGCCGGCAGGTCATCCATCGCACGTTCGCAGGATCGTTGCCTCAGTTCATCGCAGCATTTTTGGATGGCAGAAAGATCAGTGATTCGGAAGCTGAAAAGATTAAACGAGTCATTGATTCGTACCGGGAGGGCAAATGATGGACCGGGTATTCTTGACTGTCCTCAACATGAGCATTACCGCAACCTATGTCCTGGTTGTCGTTCTTGTTCTCCGCTTGCTGCTCAAACATGCGCCCAAGTGGACATCCTATGCGCTCTGGTCAATCATCTTGGTTCGCCTCGTCTGCCCTGTTTCCTTTACCGCTTCTTTTTCTCTTTTAGGCCGTATGTTCAAACCAACGAATGATGGCAGACTTGAATACATTCCTTCTAACATCGGGAATATGCCGGTCCCTGTAGTCGATATCGGCATACCTGGCATCAACAAAATAATCAATGACACGCTGCCTGGAGCCTCGCAAACCGCAAGTGCCAATCCCCTTCAGGTTTGGGTCAGCGTGATGGCCATGATATGGGCCGCCGGCTTTCTGATCATGTTGATATACAGTATTCTCGCGCATCGGCAGTTAAGACACAGGATTCATACTGCGACCAGAATCACAGAAAATATTTTTGAAACAGATAAAATCGATTCACCTTTCGTGTTCGGCGTGTTCAATCCAAGGATTTATTTGCCTGTTGGTATGGATGAAATGAATCGATCCTATGTTTTGCTACATGAACGGGCGCATCTTCGCCGGTTCGATCACGTGACTAAACCCTTAGCTTTTCTGGTTTTATCCATTCATTGGTTCAACCCCTTTATGTGGATTGCCTTTCGACTGATGAGCCGTGACATGGAGATGAGTTGTGATGAGCATGTTGTGGTCGAGATGAACCGTGAGGAGAAGGCTAATTACGGGGCGGCACTCGTTCGGCTGGCCCTTAACCGTCCTGTGTTCAACGGCAGCCCACTTTCTTTTGGGGAAAGCAGGATAAAAGACCGTGTTACGAATATTTTGAACTTCAGGAAACCTGTTATCTGGGTAATGATTGGGATCGTTATCCTAATGATCATATCTGGAATTGCTTTATTGGCAAATCCACCAATTAACGCAAACCAAGATGACCTATCCACACTGGATGGATTTACTGCCGCACTCAAGTGGCATCTCGGCAGTGTTGTCGATATCACCGAGCAGGAGAATCAAAAAAGGTCCGGCAACTTGACTGAGCATCAACGAATCCTGCAGGTCGATTCAGAACATGTCTTTGCTGAACTTGCTGTTGACCAGACGCTTGAGAAAATCGTTAATGATCGATTAGCAGATATCAATAATCCGCTTATCGATCGGATCTGGCCCGTTCACCTGTATGTTAAAGGAAATCTTGTTGTTGAGTATTCTGGTAAAAATGAAATAATTCTTGACGCATTGGTTAAGTTGCTTGGTACTGAGTTGCCCCATGATGTTCCTTTTACGGGAACAAGGTATGTAGACAACATTACAACAAGTTATGGTGAGATCGATATTGAGCAGGCCATCGCGATTGCCAAGTCACGCTTCGCCGAGTACTTGCTGACAAAACCGGAAATGAAAGTTGTGGATCCTGTCTATACCGCCAATAAGAAACAATATCAAGACAACTCAGAATACTGGTCAGTCACCATCAAGCTTAATGAGCCTGAATACATGTATTATTATTATGAGGTTCTTATCACGATGGATGGCGAGCAGGTTACGCTGGCGACCGGATAATCTACTGATCAATATAATCTCGAAAAATATTCATACTCATATTTGAATATTACAATTCTTGGCCATTTATCAGTGAACTATTGGGTTGGCCTATAGCCATTGGTATAATTGGGTTTGGTGTTATTCAAGGTGCTCATTATCTTGGATTTATTATATAATGATATGAAAGATTGGGCAAAGGGTGGTCATTTATAGAATTACTTTATGCTGGTCGCCAATATCATGTCGGGGAAGGGAATAAAATGGCTATTCAATTCACAGATGTCTGTTATATCACTAATGATGTGCTGAAGCTCCGACGGTTTTACGAGGCTGTGTTTGGCGTAGAAGCAGAGGGAGATGAGTGGCATTCGGGACTGACTGTAGCAGGATTGACCTTTTGTTTCGACAATGCCCCGAATTTGCAGGAGATGTTGGCATTTCGCTACGTCGAAGGTGGCGGAGCTAACAATGTGATTGTCGGTTTCAATGTCGATAATGTGGACGCAGAGTATGAACGGATTGCTAAACTGGGCGCTGAGATGCTGAATCAGCCAACTACTCACCCGTGGGGAACACGGTCGTTCCAGTTCAAAGATCCAGACGGAAATATTCTGAATTTTCGCAGTTTCTCGAAAGATTAAGTGCCCGTTGCCGAGTATGATGACGTAGTCATGATGCGTAAAACACTGTAGGAGGATGAGTATGGTTGTTTCTAAGAAGACTCACAATTTCCAATACCGCAAAGCTGAGCAAAGCGACGTTGAAACACTTACGGAATTACTCTGTGAATTATATGAAAACCATTCATATAAGGAATTACTCGTTGAAAACAAAGGGCTTTTGGGTAATAGGCAACAAGTGTTGCTTCTTGCATTTGACGGTGCGAAACCTATAGGCGTTTGTCATGGTGCGCTCAGGAGCGAATATGTAAACGGCAAAGAATATGCCGGGACTGCTGGTTATTTAGAAGCTATCTATGTCCGGCCTGAGTACCGTTTATGCGGTGTTGCGGTTTCGCTTGTCGGTTTATGTGAAGAATGGGCGTACAATAATGGCTGCCGCGAGTTTCTTAGCGATTGTCTGCTTGATAATACAGAGAGCTACAAGTTTCATCTCCGTATCGGCTTTACCGAGACTGAGCGTTGCATATTTTTCCGGAAAGAACTTGCCCCTTTTATCCCTAAAGACAAGATAAGGATAAATAAAGCAATTTATGAGAAAGCCCGTAACTTCATCTACCGTAACGCCCGTCCGCTCGACTTAGCACGATGGCAATATCACTTTGAAGACGGCTCGAAAGAAGCTGTGCTGACCGCGCTTGCCACCTATCAGAACGAGGACGGTGGTTTTGGTCACGCTCTGGAAGCTGACGCTTGGAATCCTAATTCCGCACCTATACAAACATGGACAGCAACGGAGATTTTGCGAGAGATTGACTTCACCGATGCTCAACATCCGATTATTCAAGGAATACTCCAATACCTTGCAAGCGGGCAGGAATTCACGGGGCAGTTTTGGGATAATGCGCCAAGCAGCAATAACGATTATCCTCATGCGCCGTGGTGGCATACCGATAGCAATAGTGCTTGCCATCACTCCTACAATCCGACAGCTTGCCTTGCCGGATTTATCATTCGCTTTGCTGATAGGGATAGCGACTTGTATCGCCTCGGCTGCCTGATTGCCAAAGAAGCCTACGGTGCTTACATCGGGCAGGATTTACTTGGCGATATGCATACCGCAGCGTGCTATATCCGACTTTGGCAGTATTGCGACGAAACAGGTGCGGCTGATGTTATTGACCTTTCTGCGTTGAAAGAGCGCTTGCGGGAGCAAGTACAGCATGGCATAACAAAAAACACCGTCGAATGGGAAACGGGTTACATCTGCAAGCCGTCGCAGTTTTTCCACAATAACAGCAGCATTTTCTATGCAGACAACAAAGACATCGCTGAATATGAATGCGAATTTATTATAAAATCGCAGCTTGAGGACGGCTCATGGAATATTCCTTGGGGCTGGAACGGCTACCCCGATGAATGGGCAATCAGCAAGAACTGGTGGAAAGGCAACGGCGCGTTATTGAATATGCTGTATCTTAAAGGAATGGGAAGGTTGACTTAACGACACCAAGGAATCGTTGCCTACCGCATTGACAAAGCATGATGGTACAAGGATTAAACAAGTGAAGCCTTCGCTACTGTGATTAAATTTCTGTTTGAGGAAGTCGGTGTGACCGCATTGAAGCTACTCATTTACTAAACGAGCCCGAATACATCAATCATTCATATCGTGCAGATACAACGTAAAGTAAATTTACGCCAACTTTCCGGGCTTGACTTTAGCATATAGAAAGAATATAAATATATTATCCGATGTTTATTCACTGACAAATAAATAGAGTTTCTGACGAGGTGAAACTATGAGGTGTTTCAACTGCGATAGCGAAAATGTTACCGGCAGTGTTTTTTGTGCCAACTGCGGTATCAAGCTCACCTCTCCGTCTGATCTTTGTCCGCAATGTCGGTCGCCGCTGCCGCCAAATGTTAATTTCTGCCCTGTTTGCGGAATCAGAATACCGAACAAGAATACCGCCAATGTGGCTTTATATGACCAAACGGTTCCCATGTCTGGAATGAAAAAGAAGTACAGATTCTGGATCGGCGCCCTGACGGTTCTATTGATCATTGTCATTACAGCTTTTACAACTGCTAAGCTGGCCGGCTGGCAGGGAGATGATCATCAGGATGGCGAAACATCGCATGACACAAGCGCCAAAACCATTACACCAACAACCGCTACACCAACACCAACGCTTACGTCAACACCCGCCAGGCCGACTACATCCACCAGCAGCAATACGGACACACCCAGCATCGATGTCGAATATATCGATGTTGATATGATCAAAGGCAGCTTGCCCGGCACAGGAAACTTCGTGAATCCGTGGTCGGACAAAGGGATGATTCGAACGGAAAATGTAGAAGGAATGCGTTACCTGGCCGAATGGTATCTGCACGCGGTAAGTCCAATCACAACTTTTGATGTCGATCTTGACGGGAATGGAGAAGACGAAACCATATCCATCGAAGCAGATCCCGCATTGAATTATGATAATGAATTCCAGAATATGAGCGTGTATCTAATTACAAAAGATAACCGGATCAATCTGTATAACCTTGTTTCGGAAGATTTTCATGAAATGCGCGCAATTATACTGGAGAGCGGGATGCAACGTTATAACAATGATAACAGTGGTTTCTTGAGAGATTCCTGGATAGGAATTTCTGTGTTATGTAAGGATCTGGACGGGGACGGGCAAATGGAGATCCTTCTGGCTGTTGGCGAGGACTATGGGAAACTTGTAGTCAGTGTGTTGAAGTATGTTGGCGGAAATGATTATTACCAGGAAGTTGGCGGGTTTAAAGGAACAAAAAAATTAAGATACACAACAATATCAGAAAAAAACACCTTATTTTCCCGACTCTATTTTTCACCAGATGACAGTACATACTACTACGTTGAATTTAAATATACAGGCAGCGGTTTAGAAATCCTAAGATACAGGGACTACTGATTTTTTGCAAAACAACCCGATTAGGAAGGACTGCCGGGCAAGGATGCCGTCAATGTGATCTTTAATAACAAACCTATTCCACTCCGGCGAGCTGAACTAAGGTTATTTATTAATCACGACAATCCTGGGTAAGTTGATAAACTCCTCATCAACCGGTAACCAACTAGAGATACAGAATGCGGGGCATATGATGAATATTAGCTTATGTAAATCTCAAGACAAAGCGTTTTCTTCTGTTTACAACTCATTTTTTCGTCCTTGTTGGATTATCATCGTTGTCATCCTGAGTTTAATTATATCGTTGCCTGCGGCAGTGTCGGCTGACACAGGACCAAAACCGACAATCACGATTATCGTCAAAAACGCGCCCGTTGAAACATATTACCTTGATCTGCTGATCAATGAAGACCGGGACTATGATAATTTGAGAAACGAACGCAGCCAATTAGATGCAGTCAAGCTTGGATTGCTGGAGCAGTATAACCAGGACGGTTGGTTTCCGGCACTGGCTCATGGAACACAAATGCCGCTCTGGGGTGATCTTGTCGGTAAACGGCAAGGTACGGATTGTGTTCACGACTTCGGCTATTTCGGAACGCCGGATATGTTCAAGATCATCATCGTAACGCCGGATAATCAGGTGATTGTTTCGCAAGTGCTGCGGCGTCAGACTTTCAATATGACTTTAACATATGACTATGCAACTGGTGCAATCAGCCAACGCTCGCTGGTCATCGCTTACTTGCTGCAAATCCTGTCAACACTGCTGCCAACATTAATCATTGAGGGGTTGCTGCTTTTATTATTCAGATTTTCACTGCGGCTGAATTTCTGGCCCTTTCTTCTTGTCAACCTGACTACTCAGGTTCTGATGACGGCGGTCTTGGGAACGGCAGCAATAACAGAAGGTATTTTCGTTACCTATCTGCTGTTTATCCCGGTCGAATTGATCATCATCCTTATCGAATCACTGGCCTTTACCTTCCTGCTTAAACAACATAGAAAAAGGCGTCGTGTTGGTTATGCCATTGTTGCTAACCTGGTCAGCGCATTAGTTGGAATCATTGTCATGTCCATTAACTTTAGCTGATTTGCTACAAAAGGAACGTTGTTACAATCATAAGTCAATGTTGACTCGCCAGCGTAAGCTTGCCAGTTCGTGTTGGAAACAAAGCTAGCGGCTGTGTTGAAAGCATGATCCCATTTAACGCCATGTCGCGCTTCAGCATTAAATGGCAATAATCCTTGCAATTGCCATATAATATATCCTCTTTCAATACCAGCCGTCGATTGTCGAAGGCCCTTCAATCACGGTACTTTTCATACTTTAGTATAGATGCTTCTCTGTTAAGAAAATATCAAGAATCAATAGCAAGCATTGCCGGAAAACAAAATTTAAAGGATGAAGTTAAGTTCGATTCCGATTAAAGGTTCCACAAAAGGACTCCATTATTGATACAATGCTGGAGTCCTTTCATTTCAGGGGCTTTCATGCTTTGGGATGGCCTCTTATGGCCTGCAGATGGTCTTATATCAAAAATACACCATACCGATGGAGATGATCGGCAGCGACAACAGTTACATTTACGACACAAAATGGCCTCCGCCCGTCATTTTGCCACAGTCAGACGGAAAATCTTGGGCTCAGCCGGCAGGAGCGGCGTCTGCAGACATCCGTCTGCCATGGCGACTTTTACCCAGGCGCCGTTCGGCGCGATCATCTCGGCCATGATCACGGAATAGGGCGTTGCGACAGGCAGAATGTCAAGCGGGTCAAAGCCAAGATTGGTAAAAGCGAGCAGATAACGGCCATCCTCAAAGCGGCGCATTTTCAGATAAATCTCGGCGTCGCCAGGATAATAAAAAGCAATCGGCCGATCACAAATATAAGCGAGCAGCTCCAGTAATTCCTGTTTTCGATCTTCTTCATAAAAACCAAAAGACGAAAGCGCGTTATTTAGTCCAAAGCTGGCTGCGAGCACGGCTACCCGGCCGCCGTCGGCGTTCCTGAACAAGGTGGCGGCCGGTCCGATTTCGGTAAAAGTCTCGCTGACGCCTGATTTGCGGTGCAGCAGGATAGCCGGCGCCCGTGTTTCCGGTTCCAGAGGATGTAAAATCGTGTAGGTCGTATCAGGACCCAACATCCGTTGCCCCCAGCGTTCGGCCGATACGCGCGGTCCCCGGAAAGCTTCGGCCATAACCCCAATATCGGCGGCAAAACCGCGCCGGCAAAGTTTTTCCGCAGCCCGACCTTCCAGCAGCAGGCCATTCCTCATCAGCTGCCGCAAATCCGCATCGGTGAACAAATCGACATCCTCGCCGGTTAGCATAACCGGGAGATCGGGCATCCGGGCATAGTTGCACGGCAAGCCGAGTACACCGAGCAGAGCGCCCCAGGTCTTTTCTGAACCGCATCGGTCGCCGAAATCCGGCGCCGCGTTGAAAAAGGAAACCGACGGCAAGGCTGCCGCGACATACCCGTCGGGTTTGCTTTCCTGCACAGCTTTGAAGAGAGTCTCATAAAACCCATGGTATTTGCTGAAGATGGCGCGATAGGCAGCCCCGCTGGCCGGCTGGTAGGTCCGTGTTCTCGTGATCCAGTGCTTGGCGCCATGACACCCCTCAAGGATCGAGCCGGTATAATGGGCATGCATCAAAGCAGCGGCTGTGCTGTAGCGGTTTTGCGGACAAGTATCCGTCTCGGCCAGAATGGTGATATCGGCATCAAGACTGGCAATCTGAGCCGCGCCATGGTACATCCGGACCGGGAAGGTGCGCATCTCCGGGCTCAAATAGCGGGCGTTGTTGATGCGGACAACCCGGGGATTGCCTCTGCCGGCCAACTTGCCGGCAATCGGTCCGGCATGCCGGACATCGCCGTAACAGGTGCAGAAGCTGCCGGGCATAGCAGGATCTGTCTCGTCCATCGCCTCGCGGATGATCCCGGCCAGGCGCATTAGTGAATCCAAAAGAACATCATCATAAAGGTGGGCAATCCCGGAATCTTGCCGTAAAAGATCGATCAGGCTTTCTCGGGTCAGGCTCCTGCCCAGACGGCGGCCTGTTTCGGCAAGATGAAGCGGACAGAAACAGCCATTGCGGCCAGTCAACAAGCGATAATCGTCATCAATCATGATAAAGGCCGGCCGCAGCGAGGCCAGGTAGCTGATCATCTCGCGGATATAATCCTGGAATGCCGGATCCAGAGGGCACATTTGGTAAATCGGGCTGCCGTCCGGACGCACAATCTTCTGATAGTCCGAAGGTTCGTCCGGCACGTAACCATGCCCGATCGTTGCCTGCACCAGAATGCCAAGCCGGGAGATATCGCCTTTATAGGCTTTGCGGAAGGCCAAAAAGTGGCTGCCTAAAATCTCTGCTTTATTGACCGGCGGATTACCTTCCGGAACCAGGGTCATGATGCAGGCAATATCGGTGCAGACGCCGGATTTCACCAGATTTTCCGCATCTGCGGCAAGCTCAGCCTCATAACCGGGCAGTAGCGGCATGACATGTAATGTTTTTAATGTATTCACTGCAAATCGCCTCATTTAGCTTCCCACCGGGTATAATCAAGCAGATCATATCATCTATATTGATCACTAACAACAAAGGTTGTCAACATCGAAAACCAGTTCCTCAATCTTCATGCTGATATATGATCCCGCGCCATTCAAATCGATTCGATTCACGACAAGAACACACTCAAGATTATCCGAAGGGCTGATAAAGAAATGAGTTCCATAGGCGCCGCTCCAGCCATAAGTCCCCGCTTTTACAAAACTGCCGCTCTTTTGGGGATCATCGACTATTCTCATCCCTATTCCCCATTTCTGTCCCGGCGCAAATTCCATATGCTGTACAGAAGCTTCCGTATGCATTGCTTCCACAGTTTCCGGCTTTAAAAAACGCCTGCCGTTATACAGACCCTTATCACAGAGCATCCGGGCAAAATGCTCATAATCAAGAATCGTGGAGAACAAGCCGCCACTTCCCGAAATATATTCAACATGAGCTTTAAATGAATTCGCCGCATTATCACAGGCTTCTGTAACATCGACAAGAATACTGTTTTCTCGTTTCCATATCGAAACTAACCTTGATTGCTGCTCATCATTCAAAATAAAGCAACTGTCCTGCATATCCAAAGGTTCAAAAATCATCTTTTTTAAATATTCTGCCGCCGGCATATTTGAAACAACTTCAATCACCCGGGTTAAGATATCAAAACCTACGGCAGCTGAATAACCGGTTCCCTTTCCGGGCTGAAAATCAAGAACAGAATGGGCAAAGTAGTCTGCATGTTCTGCCAAATTTTTACTGGAGTTTTGCTTTTTCATCATATAGAGCATACTGGCCGGTCCCTGTCCTAACCCTGAAGAATGGGATAAAATATCGCGTAATGTGATATCTCTTTCGGGCAGCTCGACAGCAAGTTCCTCAGGATTAAATGTCGCTGCCATATTAGAAACATCATCCAATGTTAATCTAGGGTTGTTCAAAAAGCGTATGTCCTTGGAAACACGGATTTGGGAAAATGCCGGAATAAACTTCGTTATAGGGTCGTTAATGGATAATTTTCCCTGCTCCGCTAATTGCATGATACCTACTGCTATAATGGGTTTTGTCATCGACATCATGCGGAAAATTGAATCGTATTCCACCGCCTTTTTTTGTTTTGCATCTGCAAATCCCCACTTGTTCATGTAAACTACTTTTTCGTCTTTTCTTACGATGAGCGCGGCACAAGCGATTTCTTGATTGTCGAGATAACTATTCATTGTTTCATTGATTTTTTCAAAATTCATATTTTCTCCCTCATTTTCTGCATAAGCAAAACGGATGTCCGACCGGATCCAGCATCGTGACGAAGTCTTCCCCGCCATATTGGCAGATCGCTCTGGTCGCGCCGAGATTGATCGCTTTCCCGACAGCGGCGGACAGATCATCAACCTGAAAATTGAAGTGCATCTGCTTCTGCTGCTTGCCGGGTTCTTCAGGCCAAACAGGCGGACTATAGTCGAAGTCACATTGCATAAAGTGAACAACCATCCCGTTTTCGGCAACTAACGCTGTCCAGTGAAAATCCTGAGCCCACCCGGTTAACGCGGCGTAAAACTCGCGCAATTTTTTCGTGTCAGGGCAATCTATATTAATAGAGGGATTCGGAATCATAGAATATCCCCTCTGCTCAAACCATATTTCGAATTCAGATTTACTTTGCCGTTTGCACAGGCAAAACGGATGCCCTTCCGGGTCGAGCATCGTAACACAATGTTCCCCGCCATATTGCGAAACAGCTTTAGTCGCGCCAAACCTGACCGCTTCTTCCACGGCGGACGGCACGTCGTCTACCGTAAAATCAAGGTGCATTTGCTTTTGCTGCTTACCGTCCTCTTCCGGCCAGACAGGAGGGATATATTCAAAATCACAACCCATAAATAATATCAATAAACCGTTATCGCTGATCAGGGCGGGGCACCCGTAAGCCTCCCGTTTTTCGCAGCCGGTGAGAGCGATATAAAAGTCGCGTGTCCTCTGAGGATTGACGCAATCGATGGAAAGATCGCCAATAATAATCTCTCTAGTCATGATAACCTCCCCATGCCTTTCAAATATAGCCTATTAGGCCTCCAATTTCCGCAGCAGTATACCGATTCTCGCTGTACAATCTCGCTTTCTATCATCAGCTTTTCGCCAAGACTCAGATAGAGGGAAATGAATGCCGTCTCTGACAACAGAACCCATATCCCATTGCCCGTTTTCATCTTGCTGACTTTTTAACCATTCTACAACAAATCCCAGTTTTTGCGGCGCAAGCGGGTAGGCAGACAATACCTCCATTGCTGCGATGATCAGCGCGGTTTCATTGTCAGGGTCGAAAAGGCGTATCCATGCCGCAAGCATCAAATCGCCGTATGTCTTTGAGTCGTGCTTTTTCTCGTGAAAAACCGTGGGGTACGGTTGTTTTAGGTTATGTTCCATATACGCCAGCGCACGGGCAATCGGCTCGTCATCCTTGGTTAAGCCAAGGATGTGAAGACGCCTGAGCGCTTGCTCGGTTGTCATGGGCTGCTCTTTGGTCGGCTGGCTGAGCGAGTGGAAACACCCCCACGAGCCATCATCATGCTGAAGGTCGACGATTTGCTGAATCCATTTATGACAGACATGCATCGAATCGCCCATCTGCATTCGCTTTCCTCACGCTGTCTTGCCGCACCGTTTGAGTCCTTGCAGCCATACTACGCCACTGGTTTCCGTTGCTTCTTTGAGAACAGTAACAATTATAAGCGGCCGACAACTTGTTTGCTCCACCCGACTCACCATCCCAATATCCGGATGCAAACCGGAAAGATCATAAGAGTATTATAACTTATTCATCCGTTTTTCCGAATCTCATTTATCAGTAACTGACCTTCAATCCAAACTTTTCTATAATCTCTGTCGCCATTAATTTTGCTTCACTAGGAACTGGATCATTGGGCAGAATTCTATTAAGGCCTAAAGCAGAGTATTTGGTTTGAGCATAAAAATGGTATGGCAAAATCTTTACTGCCGATATCCCTCTTAATCCGCTTATAATTTCACCGGTTTTATTAAGATTATCAGCATCATCGTTAAATCCAGGGATTAGTGGCATTCTAATTTCGATCGCGGCATCAGACTCCGAAAGTCGATAAAGGTTTTCAAGTATACGCTCGTTGCTTACTCCTGTCCCTTCCTGATGTTTCTTTGCGTTACTATGCTTGATGTCATATAGAAACAAGTCGGTATACGGCATAATTTGTTTAAAATTTATCCATGGTAGCTCACCGCAAGTATCGACTGCTGTATGTATCCCCTTGCTTTTTAAGGCTGCAAGCAGTTCGCTGCAAAATTCTATCTGCAAGAGCGGTTCACCCCCCGAAAGAGTGACACCACCTGACTCTATGTAAAATTCTCTGTCTTCTAAAACTAAATCAAGCGCATCGTTAACACTGATTTGTCTGCCGAAAAACTTCAAAGTTTCACCAAGGCACACTAATTCGCAATTGCCGCATGCGACACATTTATCAAAATCAAAAGCATGCCCTTTGATCGTCATAATATGCGCGCCTGATCGACATATACGCGCACATTCCCCGCATTGAACGCATCGATTTGAATAATATGCCAGCTGAGGACAAGGGGATAACCCCTCCGGATTATGACACCATTTGCATTTTAGCGGACATCCCTTAAGAAACAGTGTCGTCCGGATACCGGGGCCGTCATGTACAGCGAATCTTTTTACATTAAATATCAAACCGGTCATCATTCTTCACCATCTTTTGCTTTGTCCAGAAAGTCATCTTGAAGGGCCTTATCCAGATTTATAAAATGCTCATTGTATCCACACACTCGTATTTGCAATGTTGTATATTTTTCCGGATTCCTCTGAGCGTCGACCAAGGTTGACCTATCAAAAACATTCATCTGAACCGCATATCCGCCAAGTCTGAAGTAGGTCCGAACCAAATCTGCCATTGCCATTACTCCGTCTTCTCCGCGGACAGCACTGGGATGGAAAAGGATATCAAGAACAGAACCATTGGGAAAATCAGAGTAGTCGATCTTTGTTACCGAAAGAATCTCAGCGGTGATGCTGTTTTTGTTCATGGAAGATGCGGCGCAAAGGTTTTTCGATAGCGGCTCTCCGCTCTTTCTTCCGTCGGGTGTAGCTGCTGTATGTTGGCCGAACCAAATATATCGGTCAAAGGAATATAAAGCCGCCTTGAATACACCGCCGCGTGCATTTTTCTGGCCATTGATCCTATGTGCCGTATACTTGGCCAGGTCAATCGCCAGATCATCAACTCGCGAATCATTATTACCCCATTTGGGTATTTTCAGGAGCGCATATCTGCGAAGTATCTCATGCTCTATCCAATTGTTTTTAAGTATTTCCCGAAGCTCGCTTAATGATACTCTACCTGTTTCAAATATTAGATTTTTAATTGCATAAAGCGCGTCGGCTGCGCTGCCTATGCCGGCCACATCAACGCCGCTGTTGTTATACCGGCAGCCTCCAGCATAAGCATCCAAACCGCTCTTAACGCAGCTTTCAAATGTAGAGGAAAAAAGCGGGAAAATTCCGAATTCTGGATAAAAGGTTTCAGCTGCCCTCACTGCCGATAGAGTCTTATCAATTAGATACGCTATTTGTTTTTTTACAGCATTGTAAAATTCTTCAAAATTTATAAAGTTTTCACCGGTCTGAGGAGAAAACGCAATTCCAGTCAATAAATCCGTACCGTTTCCTATACTGAGCTCAATCGCTTTCAATAAGTTTATCGCTGAGCACTCAGTACATGCCACCTCTTCTCCCATTACTGTCGTTTCATAACAGCCTGTAGGTGTAAATTCATGAACATACTGTTGCTCAATACCTGCCTGGATCAGGCTTTTCATTGCTATTTCATCGTTTATCAGAACGAAGCCGGATAAACCTTGTCGTATCTCTTTATAAATCCGTCGTAAAAAATCCTGAGGCATATCCTTCGTGACACGCACATGCACCTTTATATTATCAGAATTGAGTTCACAAAAGGCATCAAGGAGCAAATAGGACAACTCATTCAGACCACAACTGCCGTTTGCTAACGTTCCCCCGAAATAAAACGGCATGTTGGCAATCACATCAAGCATATGAAAATGATTAAAATAATATAAAGATAACACTATCGCCTGCTCTTTACTCAGTCGTTTATCATTTATATCGGCGCAATAAAAGCAGTTAAATAATCGATCAAGCCCGCCAAGAGAACGTATACGCATACCTTCGACATGTTCCTCGAGAACATAATAAAGTAAAGAAAGCTGCATAGCCTCATGCAGTGTCTTTGGCGCGTTATATGCAAGATTCTTTAAGCATTGGGCAATTCTGGATAATCTCTGGGCATCTTGGCCGTCGGACTTTTCAGCAGCTTGTAAGGCTTGTTCAGAAAAACGGAGCAGTAAATCCAGCACGGCTTGCAAAACGATTTCGCAGCTGATGTAAAACACCCGCTCTGATTCGAATTTACCACTTAAATTATATCGAGCATCCTTAATACGTTTCAATAAACCGGGAATACCAAGGCTCATGATACTGTTCCAATCTGGAACAGTATGCATATAATCAGCACCGCCGCGATATGCTCCTATCGACCAGGCTTGCTGTTCTTGGATGTATATCTCAGATATTTGCGGATGATTCAGCGAGTCATAAGGCGAACCACAAACCCGGTTAAGTAGTCCTCGGCAGTTTATCTTGCTTACAAACAAATCATATTTATCGATATAAAATTGCGTATTCCTAAGCAAATATGAAAATATTTCGGCTTGAACAATTCTTTTATCCTGTCCCTGCAAAGATTGATGCTGGTTCTCTGCGCCGAGACGCAGCTCATCATATGGCATACCTTCCGGATCCCAGCAGTTGACTTCTTTGTAGTTCGTCCGTATTGTTTCTCTGCTTTTATTAAATATCTCCTTGTTAAGCAACTCAGTCAATCTAGATTCCTCCATATTTAGCCGGTTACAGGTTACGGCAAATTACAGATCATAGACCGTTCATATTGAGTCTGATACACATCGGTAATCTTTGACCCTGTAAAGAACGTTACGTTCATTATAAGCTACCGCCGGTCATGTTGCATTATACGAATTTCGACTTAATATCTTCCACGATTTGATTCAAAACCTGCTCCCGTTCCGTAGATGTATCATAAATCGTAAAGCCGTATTTCACTAAATGATCCGTCATAGATCGACTAAATGAAAGGGCGTCTTCAGATATTTCTCTCAGATCATCATCATTGAAATTATAAGTCCAATCGTCTTCCGTATCGTACTTTTTGAAATCACTGACGAACTCGTCAACTGTTTTTTTGTTTTGCACCAACCCGATAAGCAAAAAATTGTCTTTTAAGTCTTCTATCCCATATGATTTCAGAATAGATGATATCTGCTCAAAATTAAAATACCCGCCCTCCAACACAAACCGATTATCTTTTACAGCGCCATGACTGTACGGCAGCAGCCCGCGTCCATCAGGCGAAGAAAACATACCCAGAAAATGCCCAAGAAACGGCGCTATATTGTCGGTGGTCTTTTCTCTATTCCAATTAAGCTTAATGTTCAATTGCGGATATGCTCCTTGAAATGTGGCGACAAGTTTATCGACACTAATAACAAAGCAATTCAATTCTTCGCCTATTTTTCTTGCCAATGTTGATTTACCGGCTCTGCTTGGGCCTGCAATGATTATATTTTTCAATAAAACATCTCCTAATCCGTATGGAGAGCAAAAATATAGTCGCTCTCCGTGTGCTTGAATGAATCTGTTGAAGCCCATTCCTATAAAACAGTAACTATATTGTATTATTATATATCATTAGTTTTAATCTTATTTTCAGTTCTATCTATGACAAGTATATAACAACGCAAATAGTCCCTATCGGGTATAATTACTTAATTCTAGTCAATTTTGTACCCGATAGGGGTTAAATATAATAATCAGCTTGATATTATACCCTATAGGGATTAATATGTTTATTATGAATGCGATTGGCAAATATATAAAAGAAGAAAGAAAAAAAGCCGGATTGACGCAGGAAGCGTTTGCGATGCGTTCGGGCTTGGGATTGCGCTTTGTCAGAGAACTGGAACAAGGCAAGGAGACCGTGCGTCTCGATAAAGTTAATCAGGCGCTGGCCATGTTCGGAATGGAAGCCGTCCCCGGGAAGAAGGAGGCGTAAATTTTGGCATCAGAATACCGAAAAGGCATTGTCTATATTCAAAATATCTGCGCTGGAAGCATTGCCGAAACCGATGAAGGGTATACGTTTTCTTACAAACCAGAATATTTACAGATAGAAAAACCGCTCTCAATGAGTCTGACTTTGCCACTTCGTGACACAGAATATAAATCAACAATATTATTTCCGTTTTTTGACGGCTTGATTCCAGAGGGATGGTTGCTTGACATTATTACTAAAAATTGGAAAATCGATCGAAATGACCGATTTGGATTATTGCTGATTGCGTGTAAGGACTGCATAGGCGATGTCAGCATAAGAAATGAGGAAGAACATTGATATGCTTGTATTGTGGAAAGGTGATCAATGACTCTCTTTCCGACGATGAAAAAAAGAATGGCTGGCATAGAAAGTGCATAAAATCCTTTTTTAATACGCGTGTCATGCCGGCGATTGATGTTTCTAAAACACAATTGGTCGAAATGGTCAAAGCTGCAGTGAATCAAGGGCTGACCATCCCAGGTGTGCAAAAAAAGCTGTCACTGCATTTGTCAGGTGATGAAGATGCACGGCTCACCCTTGTAGATTATCCAACTGGATTTATTCTTAAGCCACAAACAGAAGAATATGATTCGCTTCCGGAGTTTGAAGACCTGGCCATGCGTCTTGCTGAAATGACCGGGATACAGACAGTTCCTCATGCGCTTATCAAACTGAATGGAGAATTTGCTTATATAACAAGAAGAATTGATCGAGATATCAAAGGCGATGCCGTGAATATGTATGCGATGGAGGATTTCTGCCAGCTTTCCAACCGGTTGACGCAGGATAAGTATAAAGGTTCCTATGAAAGCTGTGGAAAAATCATCAGGCAATATTCCTATCGTCCCGGGTTGGATCTGTCTGAATTATTTCTAAGAGTGGCTTTTTCTTATGCTATCGGAAACTCAGATATGCATCTGAAAAATTTTTCACTTAAAGAAATGGAACCGGCAAGCAGACGCTACTGTTTATCAAAAGCGTATGACATGCTTCCGGTCAATATTATTATGCCCGAAGACAATGAACAACTGGCGCTTACTCTGAATGGCAAAAAGAGAAACATACGAAGAAAAGACTTTATAAAATTTGCGGAAAACTGCAGCATTTCCATAAAATCTGCCAACGCTATGCTGAATAAGCTCTGTTCGCTGAGAGAAAATTTTCTGACGGAATGTGATCGTTCATATTTATCAAATGAGCTCAAGATGAAAACAAAAGATTTGATTGTGCAGAGAATCGGGGACATTGAACTTATTTAATACCGTATAAACCAAATTCAAGAGCTCCAATAACCGAATGCTTGTGATAAAATAAAGTTTAGAAAAACGCAAGAGGAGTTAATGACTTTGCCTATTAAAAAGGTACAAAAGTCGCCGAAGCCAAAATATAATATGTGGCAATGTTCCGGTTATATGATCGGTCTTGCCTGGCATGAAAAAGAGAAGAAGGTTTTAGTTTTATGCCTGTTGCAGGCGCTCCTGACTGTAATCTCCAATTTGGTCAGTCTCTATGTCTCGCCCGCTATTCTGTCTGCAGTGGAACGACAAGCGTCCTATGCGGAATTGTTGACGACGATTCTGGTTTTCGTCATATTGATTATGTTTTGTGCCGCGGCATCTTCTTATGTAAATTCGAATGTTCTATACGGCAGAATCAGTGTCCGGTGTGCGATTATCGCGGCGATCAATAAGAAATCCTGCATAACCTCTTATCCCAATACGACAGATGATCAATTTATAAAATTACGCTCCAAATCCGGCCAGGCTACTCAAAGCAATCATGAAGCAACAGAGGCAATCTGGGGTACGCTTACTTCGCTCCTGCAAAATGTCATTGGCTTTATTATTTATATGATTTTGATTTTATCATTGAATTTTTGGTTGATGCTTGTTATTTTGGCAGCATCTTTAATCGGATATGTTGTCAATAAAAAGCTTACCGGATACGGATACCGTCACCGTGAAGAAGAAGGCGACATATCGGGGAAGCTTTGGTATCAGATTATGCAGGCCAAAAATTATCAGGCCGCAAAAGACATTCGTATTTTCGGCATGAAGCCCTGGATGGAAGAAATCAGCGCTAAAGCGCTGGCCGCATTTGAAGCTTTTCATGAACGGGCCAATAACATCTACATATGGGGCAGCATTTTGGACTTGGCGCTGGCTTTCGTTCGCAACGGATTTGCTTATGCGTATCTTATCGGCTTGGTGTTGAACCGTGGGCTGAGCGTAGCACAGTTTCTTCTTTATTTCTCTGCGGTCGGCGGGTTTTCAGCCTGGGTCGGCGGAATTCTTGGCAGCATGACAACGCTTTACCGCCAAAGTTTGGATCTTTCCACGGTTAAAGAGTTTCTTGAATATCCGGAACCTTTTGTTTTCGAAAACGGGGAAAAATTATCGCTTCCGCCAAACACACAACATGAGATACGACTCGAAAACGTATTTTTCAAGTATCCGGGAGCAGAAAAATATACGCTTGAAAATGTTAATATAACCATTCGTCCGGGTGAAAAAATCGCCGTAGTCGGTCTGAACGGAGCGGGTAAAACAACGCTTGTAAAACTCATTTGCGGTTTTTTCGACCCTACTCAAGGGACGGTTTTTCTGGACGGGAAAGATATCCGGGCATACAATCGGCGAGATTATTATGCGCTGTTCTCCGCAGTTTTTCAGGATTTCTCATTGCTTGCCGGAACAGTGGCGGCCAATGTGGCGCAAACAGAAGAGAAACAGAATGTTTCCCGCATCAAGGAATGCATTGAAAAAGCGGGGCTTAGCGAAAAAATCAACACTTTAAAAGATGGTTATGAAACCTATCTGAACCGCTGCGTGTATGAAAATGGCTGCGAGCTTTCCGGGGGAGAAACCCAACGGCTGATGCTTGCCCGGGCTCTCTACAAGCAGGCGCCGTTTATCATTTTAGATGAGCCGACTGCCGCTCTTGACCCGATTGCAGAGGCCGATATGTACAACAAGTATCATGAAATGACTCAAGGCTGCACTTCCGTCTACATCTCTCATCGGCTTGCGTCTACTCGTTTTTGTGACAGAATTTTGCTCATCAACGATCATCGGATTGTCGAAGAAGGAACCCACAAGGATTTGTTGAAGCTTGGCGGAAAATATGCGCAGTTGTTCGAGATACAAAGCAAATATTATCGAGAGGGGGAAGTTTGTGAAAAAGGAAAAGAAGCTGTTGACTTGGCGTGAGACAGGGAATCTAAACAAACGTGCTTTTGCTTTGATTTTTAAACGTTGCCCCCAAATGATCATTTCCCGGCTCATATGCATCTTTTGGGATGCGTTAACGCCGTATGTCGGCATCTATCTCTCAGCGCTGTTGGTTACAGAGCTTGCCGGGGCTCAAAACCGTTCTGTGCTGACCAAGCTTGTTCTCGTCACGCTTTGCTCGGCGGCGGTCATTTCGCTGGCAGCAGCCGTTCTTCATAAATGGCGTGATATCCAATGTGTCGGTCTCTATTACCAGGTGCAGCAGATTTTTTCCGAAAAAATGATGAGTATGGATTATGAAGATGCCGACAGCGCCAAAACACATGAGATGTACGATACCATTGAGCAAAACCGCAACGGCGGTGGTTGGGGGCTGAACCAGGTCTATGAGCACATAGAGGGGATCTTTTCTGCTGTGCTCACATTGTCCGGCGGCATTGCTTTAACGATTACTCTTTTTACCAGCCGCATACCGGAAACCGCCGGAAACTTTACATTACTGAATAACCCCTTGTTTATTTTGCTGATTGTTGCGGTGATGCTTACCATCACCTACCTTGCTCCGATGCTTTCCAACAAAGCCGACAGCTATTTTGCTCTCAATTCCGACATGCACAATTTGGGAAATCGCCTGTTTGGATTTTTCGGCTGGCTTGGTTATGATAATAATCTGGCGGCAGATGTGCGCATCTATCGCCAGGATCTTATTTGTGACAAATATATCGGCGACAAAACCGGAGTTTTCAGTTCAAAAGGTATGTTTGCGAAACTGGCAAAAGGCCCCATGGGACTTTACAGTTCCGCTTCGTCCGGGATCTCTGTTTTATTCACCGGCGTCGTATATGCTTTCGTGTGCTTGAAATCGTTAGGCGGCGCTTTTGGCATCGGCGCCGTTACACAATATGTAGCATCGATTACCAAGCTGTCCGGCAGCGTTTCTTCTTTGATCCAAGCTGCAGGCGGCATGCGCAATAATGCTTCATTTCTCAAGCTGATTTTCGAATTTCTCGATATACCCAATCGAATGGATCAGGGTAGCCTGACGGTTGAAAAGCGGATAGCCCGTAATTATGAAATTGCGTTTCGCAACGTTTCTTTTCAGTATCCCGGGAGCAATACTTATGCTTTAAAAAACGTTTCCATGGAATTTCGCATTGGCGAACGGCTTGCCGTCGTAGGTCGGAACGGCAGCGGCAAGACAACGTTTATTAAACTGCTTTGCCGTCTTTATGATCCCACCGATGGTGAAATCTTGCTAAACGGCATCAATATCCGGAAATACAATTATGCGGCATACATGTCCGTCTTTTCGGTAGTGTTTCAGGATTTCAGGCTGTTTGCCTACGATCTTGGCCAGAATGTCGCCACAAAGGCGGATTATAATAAAATGTTGGCTGAACAGTGTTTAATTGACTCCGGATTCGGCGATCGGCTGAAAGAATTGCCCGACGATCTAAACACGTATCTGTATAAGGATTTTTGTAAGCAAGGTATTGATATATCCGGCGGTGAAGCACAAAAAATCGCGCTGGCCAGAGCGCTGTACAAAGACGCGCCCTTTATCGTACTCGATGAGCCTACGGCTGCCCTTGATCCGATCGCAGAATCAGAAATATATACGAATTTTGATAAGCTCGTAGGAGATAAAACCGCCATATACATTTCCCACCGTCTTTCATCCTGCCGCTTCTGCGACGACATAGCCGTGTTCGATAATGGTCAAGTCGTTCAGCAAGGCAGCCATGACGAGCTTATCGTCGACGAGAACGGCAAATACCATGAACTGTGGTTTGCACAGGCACAGTATTATACGGAAGATATATAGAATAAGACATCTTATGCGATTGTTTGATTCAATAGGATGCTTGCATAACGCGGACTAAACAGCCTGCTGTTTATTATTGATCATTTTGATCTATATCCGTCATTTTCTCTTGACATAATATATCAGTCTGATATATTAAAATGAAGAGGTGACAGTTATGGTTTACAATAATGCCGCTATGGTCTCCGGGGGATATCCAACCACCGGTCAAGATTGGATCAACAAGATCGCCGACGACGGCAGTTCCTGGTCCGTCATGCAAGCCGGCTTGCAACTGGATCAACCGTTGGATATATATCGGCTCAGGCAAGCCATACGCCGGCTGCTTGAGGATGAGCCGGTGCTGAGCTGCCGTTTTGACGATTCATGCGAACCGCCCGTCTGGCGTCCGCTTGAATTATCCGATGAACATTGGTGTACCCTGGCCATCAGCCGGACGCCGGACGAGACAATCCGGCGCCTGATAACCGAGCCGCTGCCGGACAGCGGTCAATCCTGGCAAGTTCAAGTGATCCGTTCGCCTGAAACATCGATGCCGTCAACCGACTATCTCTTGGTCCGAGCTCACCACGCTCTGATGGATGCTGCCGGTTTACGCGATCTGATCATCCTTCTGGCGGAGCGGTACCGGCTGCTGGGAGATAACCCGTCTGAAACTTTGCCGAAGCCGGGGAATCGCTCTATGCGGCCTTTATTCGCCGCTGTCGGCAGCCCTGATCCGCGTCGGCTGTTTCGTCCGGATCTTGCCGCCTTGCATGCAGATTGGGGCCTGCCGGGTCACGCGAGTCCTGATGCTGACAACCGGCCGGATTATATCCGGCGGGCGCTCGATGATAAACAAAGTGCCCGCTGGCTGTTGGCTGCGAAAACATACGGCGTGACCCTGACGACGCTGTTGCTGGCCGGTTTGAGCCAAACACTGGAAGAATTTCTCAATCCTGATCAGGAAGCGATCCGAATCATTCAGGTCACCAGCAATCTGCGCCGATATCTGCCGCCCGATCAGGCGATGATCATCGGCAATCTTTCGGGCATGCTGCCGATGAAGCTTCCGGCCGGACAGACCGCTGGTCCGGATCAGTCTGCTTGCCGCCAAGCGGCATCGACGCCGCTTATGCCGGAGCAGTTGCGGCAGCTTGGCCGACAATTAGAAGACTTAAAAAAACAGCGGGCGGACCTGCATTCGGCGGCTATGCTGCAGCTGCTATCCTGCCGCCCATATGCCGAGGTTCGTAATATGTTGTCGGCCGCCTGGCAAAAGTCCTGTGAAACCCAGCACGCCGCCCCGGTTTTATCGAATCTGGGCCGATGGCCGGAGGAAACCATGAACTTTGGCGACAATAAGGTTAATCAAGTAGATTTTTATGGCCCGGCCATGCATGCGCCGGCTTTGCTGCTGGCAGTAATCGGTTACCAAGGCCGGATCGGCCTGTCGGTTGGGCATTTTCCCAGCGAACGTCCGGCCGGAATCGTGGAAAAACTAATCGACGCGCTCATTCGAAACATCGACAGACAGATTGAAACGACCTGATAGCGCAGCTTCAATGAGTGAGTCTCGATATATGTTTTCAATAAAACAAAGATCGGCCGGGTACTAAAGTCAGACTTGGAAATATTCGGACGACTGGTTAAATTAGCACTATACGACATAATAAATCACTCTCAATTGATTAAGAAAATTTTTTTGCGAAAAATATCAAATTAACTTTTTTTGAATATTTTGACACCAGAGCCGTATTAATGGTATATTAAAAATAAATAGTGTAACAGAATAAGTTAAGAGCAAAGGATAAAATTTCTAAACCAACCGTTCACAGAACCCGCAGCTTTGTTGTACTCTTCGTTTATTGAATAAAACAGTTATTAAGACTTCTCTAAATTAAAATATGGATCAACGAGAGTCATGTCCGCATATTGATTATCGGAGGTGTTTATGGTCAAGTTGAAGCGTACCCTTGCATTGTCCTGTCTTATTTTTTTACTCATAAGTTCAGCGGCCTGCCAGGATAGTCATTCCTCTGGTACTGAACTGACGGTTGGTTCGTCGGAGATAGAAGAGCGGATGAATATATATCCGCAGTTTAAACTAACCCCGCCTGCGGCGATTCTGATCGGAAACGTCAATAGCAAAGGTGAGTTCAACAATATTCTTTTGACAATTATTCCTTCCGATCCGGACTATAGAAGCATTTATGAATCCATCGAACAAAAATGGTTCCGACCGGAGGAGAAAAATGTGTTAGCAAAGGTGCTCAGCAATATGGACTCATTGATCGATGACAGCACTTATCTTGTTTGCTTCAAATATGATGAGCCTTTTATATGGACAGAGGCTTACGCCCCCGACGACATTAAAAAATTTTATCTCCACTACCTGGTGTTCCTTCCATTTGGCGATCCGACCGACAAAAGTGTTTCGTATATGGCTATATCTGAGAACACACAGTTTTATAATCAGCTGAATGTATACGTGTTTGAGTATGATAAAACGTTCAGCAAAACGATCGAGCGTGTTTTCGATCACGAAGGCATAGCATATCAGTGAGCAGATATACCGATCGGCAGATTTACCGCCGCTCCAGCGCTTTGAGGATGCCGAAAAGGATCGCCTGCGGCCGCGGCGGACAGCCGGGGATATAAGCGTCGACCGGAATCAACGTGTCGATGCCGTTCCGGACAGCGTACGAATCGCGGAAGATGCCGCCGCTGCAAGCGCAGGCGCCGACGGCGATCACCAGTTTGGGATCGGGCGTGGCGTTCCAGGTCTTGATCAGGGCCAGCTCCATATTGCGGGTGGCGGTGCCGGTAACCAGCAGCAGGTCGGCATGACGCGGCGACGCCACGAAATGAATGCCGAAGCGTTCGATGTCATTGAAGGGATTATTCAACGCATTGATCTCATTATCACAGCCGTTGCATGAGCCGGCGTCCACTTCGCGGATTTGCAGGCTGCGGTTGTATAACTTCCGGATCCGGGCTTCCAGACGGGTGCCGGTCTCCTCCGGCGTTTCCGCCGGCAGCCGGGTGTCCGTGATGATCAGCGGCGCGCTGCGCAGACGCTCGCGGCGGGTTTCCGCCAGCTCGAAAGCATGGGTCATTCCGGCGGCGCTGGTCGGGCACAGTTCGGCGCATAAACCGCAAAAAATGCATTCGTCAAGGTTGATCCCGATCGGCCGGTCCAAGGTCAGGTCGATCGCCCGCGATGGGCAATGCGCAGCGCAAACGCCGCAGCGGGTACATTGCCGCGGATCGATCGCCGGTTTGCCGACGAAACGGTCGCTGTTGGCCAGCGGTTTTTTCGGGTAGGCCTGGGTCAGCCGGGGATATTTCAGCATTTTACGGAACATGTTCATACGGCGCCTTCCTGATTACAAATCGTTGCCTGCATAGGACAGGTTAAAGCTCTTATTGATCAGCGGAAAATCGGGAACGATGTTGCCCCGCACGGCATGGCAGACCGCCGGCCAATTGCAGAAGGACGCTGTCCGGATCTTGTAGCGGAAACAGGTGTCGTTCTCACCGGTCATCAGCCAGTGGATCGTCTCGCCGCGCGGCGCTTCCACCAGGCCGTATGCAGCGGTATAGGCCGGCAGGCCGCGGACAGGCTCGCTGACCTTACCCTGCGGCATGGCTTCGACAGCCTGGGTCATCAGGCCGATCGCTTGATAGCATTCTTCGATTTTAATGTTCATCCGGCAATTCACATCGCCGTTATGATGATCCGGCACCTGGAAATCCAGCCGGTTATAAGCGGCATAGGGGAAGTCCCGCCGCACATCCCAGCGGATGCCGGAGGCGCGGCCGCCCGGGCCAACGGCGTTGAGATCGGCGGCTATTTCGCGCTCCAGGATGCCGGTGTTCTCCACCCGATCGATGAACAGCGGATTGGCACGGATGATCGCGTCGGTATCGGCCAATTCCTGCCGCAGCTTGCGTAATTGAGCGACGACACTCTGTTCCTTGCCGGTTACAAAGTCGCGGCGAACGCCGCCCGGCCGGTTGACGCCGCGCAAGAAACGCGAGCCACAGAGCTCGTCGGCGATCAAGTAGGCCCAGCCGCGCAGCATCCGGAATTGAAACGCCGCGAAGCCATAGGCCGCATCCAGACAGATACCGGCCAGGTCGCCCAGATGGCTGGTCAGCCGTTCCAATTCGGCGAAGATGACCCGGCTGTACGCGGCGCGCGCGGGAACCGCTACGCCGGCGATTTTCTCGACGGCTTCACAAAAAGCCAGGCTGTTGGCCAACGTCTCATCGCCGGAAATCCGTTCGGAGAAATAGAAGCAACGTTCCAGGCTTTCACCTTCACAGAGCTTTTCAATACCTTTATGGACAAAATACAGCTGCGCTTCGAGGTTGATGATCGGTTCGCCGGCTACGCTGAAGCGGAAATGCCCCGGTTCAATAATGCCGGCGTGCACTGGTCCGACCGGGATCTCATAAACGCCTTCGCCTTCGACATGAGTAAAACGGATCGGTTCCTGTGCCCGCGGCAGCCGGCAGTTCCGGTCGAAGTCGCGGCGCAGCGGATGCTGCTCCTCCGGCCAATTGCTGTGGAACACCAGACGCTTGGGATTCGGATGCCCCTCCGGCCACAAACCAAAGAGATCATGGATCTCCCGTTCGTACAGGGTGGCGGCATGAACGGTGGCGCTGATCGACGGGAACGCCGGATCAGCCGGATCAACAGCCGCCCGCAGAGTCAGCAGCCAGCCCAGCGGACGGTTAGCGAACGTATAACAGAGGGTAAATTGTTTCAGCCGTTCCCGTTCGTCCACAGCAAAAAGATCGACCAACTGGCAGCCATATTCGGCAGTCAGGCAGGCGCAGACTGCCGGCACAGCCGACAGGCGGATATCCAGATCGGCTTGGCGATCGTCGGTCAAACTGAATTTAGACAGGTCACCCAAGAAATGGTTGTTCAGGTCGGTAATCCACTCACAATCCATACGTTCAACCTCCATAAATGATCCGCCGGGCATCTTCGAGCAGGTTTTTCAGCCAGGACGGCAGGAACAAACCCAATCCGACGACAACGATCAACAGCATGACCAGGATGGCGGCGCCGGCGCGGTTCTCTTCACCGGGACGGGCTGTGGCGCCGTCGGCCGTTCCGTCATCAAGTCCTGCCGGTTCTTCGCCGGAGCGGCCGCGGCCAAAGAACATACGGAACAAAGTGTGGATCATGCCGGCGAAAACCAGCGCCAGCAAAACAGCAACGATAAAACCCAGCCAGAGCCGGCCATTCTGAAAAGCTGCGGCCAGGACATTGAATTCGCTGGTGAAGATGCTGAATGGCGGCGTGCCGCCAATAGCGATCAGGCCGATCAAGAAAACGGGTCCGGTAACCGGCAGCACGCGGAGCAAGCCGCGGACCTTGCTGATTTCCCGTGTGCCATATTTCTGCAGAACCGTACCCGAAGCCAGGAACAGCATCGATTTAGTGAAAGAATGGTTAAGCAGATGAAAGAAAGCAGCAAACAATGATGCCGGCGTGAACAAGCCGATGGCCAGAGCAACGATGCCCATATGCTCGATGCTGGAATAGGCCAGAAGGCGTTTGTAATCCTTCTGGGTCAGAATAAAGACCGCGGCCGCGGCGATGGACAGGACGCCGGCGGCGATCAACAGATTGCCGGTAAAGCGGCTGTCACCTAAGCATTTGTTGACGATAGCGACAGTCCGGATGATCGCGTACATGGCGGCGTTGAGCAGGACGCCCGACAGCAGGGCGCTGACCGGCGATGGAGCCTGGCTGTGCGCGTCCGGCAGCCAGGTGTGCATCGGGGCCAGGCCGGCTTTGGTGCCGAAGCCGATCAAGATAAACAAGAAGGCCAAACGCAGAACCCGGCCATCCAGGGCGTCGGCCTTGGCCAGCAGCGCCGGCCAGTCCAGTGTAGCCGATTCGTCCAGGACGCCGGCTGCCGCGCTGTGCAGGAAGATAATGCCCAGCATGGCTATGGTGATGCCCACCGAGCAAATGATGATGTATTTCCAGGCCGCTTCGACGGCCGCTTTACCGGAATGAAAACCAACCAGAAAAACGGAGGCCAGCGTGGTCGCTTCGATGGCGATCCACATCACGCCTAGATTGCTGACAGTCAGGGACAAGATCATGGTCAGGAGGAAGGCGTTGATCAGGATATACAACAGTTGTACGCGTTTGGGCTGCAGATCGCCGCGGCGGATTTCCGCTTCAATATAGCCGATGGTGTAGACGCCGGTCAGCAGACTGATGACCAGCATAACGTCCAGCAGCACGATGCTGACCGGATCCAGATAGAATATACCGCCCAGCCAGCCATACCGGACCGAGCCGTCCATTAGCACGGCGCGGGTAAGCGGAACAGCAACGGCAGCCTGCAAGATGGCGGCGCCCAGACTGACCGCGTGCCGGAAGCCGCGCGATCCGGGCAAAGCCAGCAGAGCGATGGCCGCGAGCGGGATGATCCATAACAGTAAACCCATGTCCTCTATCCCCTCAGATCTTTCATTTTGTCCGTGTCAATCGAATCATAAGCCGTATTGATCCGGAAAACCATGACGCTCAGGATCAGGACAGCCGTCACCAGATCAACGAAAACGCCGAGGTCAACGATCAGGGGCATCCCGTCCGACGCGTACATGGCAGTGATGAAAATGCCATTCTCAATCGCCAGCAGACCGACAATCTGCCCGATGGCTTTCTTGCGGCTGATGATGAAAAACAAGCTGATCAGGACCAGCGCGATCGAGTTGACCAGCAACACGCCTTCGTCCGGCCGGTTGATCGCGGCTACCGCGGTCACCGCAAAAGATGTAAAGACCACGATGCCGCAGCAGACCAAAATCAGAGCCGGGATATTCAGGAAAAAGTCCTTCTCGACCTTGTACTCGGTTCCGGCGTAGGTCCGGTGCAGCGTACGCGGGATGTACCAGACCTTGAGGACAATGATAAGAACGGTAATGACCAGGACGTCGACGCGGCCATGGGTGCGGATCCCCTCCACGCCGGCCAGGCCGGTATTCACAGCCAACAGAACGCTCTGCAGCTGCAAGATGACGATATAGGAGCGTATGCGTTTGCTGGCTACCATCAGAAATCCGGTCAGCAGGATCAAGGCGGACAAAACAATGCTGCACGATGTCATGCTGCTCACCTCCCCAGGATAAAGGACTGCAGGAAGCCGATCAAAGCCAGAATGAAGGCCAGTGCAGCCAGATTCGGCACGCTGAAAAATCGGAACTTCACCGTGCAGGTCTCCGTCACGGCAACCAGGGCTGCCAGCAACGCGATTTTAAGAATATATATGGTCAGGGAAATAATCAGGCCGGCCGCGCCGGCCAGGAGGATCATCTGGTCATGCGGCAGAAAAATATTCACCCACAGACTCATCAGGACCAGCTGTTTGACCGCGGCGCCATATTCCATCAGCGCCAGGTGACGGCCGGAATATTCCAGGATCATAGCTTCGTGGACCATCGTCAGTTCGAGGTGCGTCGCCGGATCGTCGACCGGAATCCGGCAGGTCTCGGCCAGGATGACGATGAACAAGGCCAGGCCGGTCAGGATGAACATCGGCTGCGCCAGCGGCAGGCCGGCCGCCTGTACGGCCTGGAATATGCCGCAGACCGACGTTGTGCCGGCGAAAAGGCCGATCGTGAAAACGGTCACCAGGACAGCCGGTTCCGTCAGGGCGGCGATCATAGCCTCGCGGCTGCTGCCCATGCCGCCGAAAGTACTGCCGGGGTCCATGCCGGCCAGGACGAGGAAAAAGCGGCCGAGAGCCAGCAGATAAAACAACAGGATCAGGTCGCCGGAAAAGGCTGCTGGCAGCAGCCTGACACTGATCGGCGCCAGCAGCGCGGCCGCCAGAGCGGTAGCGAAAACCACCCACGGCGCGGCTTTGAAGATCCAGGAAGCCGTCTCGGAGACGACGGCGGTCTTTTTCAATAACTTATAAAGGTCATAGTACAGCTGCAGAACCGGCGCCCCCTTGCGTTTCTGCGTAAAGGCTTTGATTTTCTTGATCATGCCGTTGACCAGCGGAGCCAGCAGCAGCACAACCAGGGTCTGGATCAGGACGTAGCTGAACGTTTGCATGTCAGCCTTCCTTTCAATAAAGAATGTTATAAAGCATGACCGCCAGTAAAGCCAGCAGCATGTACGCCAGGTAACGGCGGATGCTGCCGGTTTGGATGGTCGCCCGAGCCTTGATTGAAGTTTTGCGGACAAAAACAATCAACGGCTCGTACAGGTACTTCTCGATCAGCGACTCGGTATGAACCGTATATTCCAAACGTTCCGGGTGATAGGCCAGGCTGCCGCCCACCTTCAGTTCACGGGTCGGCCGGAACAGGAAACGGAACACAATCCGGATAGGCTTGGCGAATCCCATGGCGCTGTATTGCATCCGGGCGTTCAAAGCCTCAAAGCCGCAGTCCCAGGTACCGTACCGGCGCTCGATATAACGGCCGCCGATCAGTCGGATCACGATCAGGCTCAGGACAATAATGCCGGCTAACGCGGCCAAAACCAGAACCGGCGTGAAGACGGCAGGGCTGCCGGATCCGGTTGATCCGGTCTGCAGGTTGAGCCAACCCTGCATCATTCCATTCAAGCCGACGCCGGTCAAGCCGGCGACAACCGGATCAGCCAGGTGAAGAAACAACGTCGGAAACAGGCCCAGCACCAGGCAAAGGACAACCAGAATACCGCTGCCGGTCAACATAGGCGCCGGCACTTCCCTGGCGTCGGCGGCTTTAAGGCTGCGCGGGCGGCCCAGGAAAGCCACGCCGAATAGTTTCAGAAAACAAGCTGCCGCCAGGGCGCCGGCGAGCGCCAAAGACGCGATGGTAAGCATCAGCGCCAGATTGACGCCGGGATTTCCCGGCTGAAAACTTAGAAAAATGGCTTGCAGGATGAGCCATTCGCCGGCAAAGCCGTTGAACGGCGGCATAGCTGAAATGGCCAGTGATCCGCCTAACATCAGGCAGGCGGTAACCGGCAGGCGTTTAATCAAGCCGCCCATTTCTTCCAGATCTTTGGTATGCAGCGCGTAGTGGATCGAGCCGGCGCCTAAAAAAAGGCTGCCTTTGAAAAGCGTATGGTTCAGAGTATGGAACAGCGCGGCGGCAATAGCCGCCGCCGCGATCTCCTTTTCATCCTGCGCGGCGGCAATGAATCCGACGCCCAGTCCAATCAGGATAATGCCGACATTCTCGATGCTGCTGTAAGCCAGCAAGCGTTTGATATTGCCTTCGATATAGGCGAAGCAAACGCCGATCAGCGCGGAAGCGACGCCGATTGCCAGCAGGAGCAGTCCCCACCAGGTTTCGCCGGCGCCCAGAACAACCAGACCGAAGCGCAGCAACCCGTAAATAGCCGTCTTGAGCATGACGCCGGACATCAAAGCCGAGACATTGCTTGGCGCGGCCGGATGAGCCCGGGGCAGCCAGATGTGCAGCGGCACGACGCCGGCTTTGATGCCAAAGCCGATCAAGAGCATTAGAAACAGAACATTCCGGCCCACCGCCGGTATCATCGTGAAATCGCCGTTTAAACTGAAGCTGCCGGTATAATGGAAAAGCAGCAGGAAAGCAGACAGCAGGAAAGCGGTGCCGATGGTGGTCATGATCAGGTAAAGAGAGCCGGCGCGCAGATTATCCTCCTGATCCGACTCGAAGACGACCAGAAAATAGGATAAGATGGACATCGCCTCCCAGGCGATCAGGAACAGAACCGTGCTGCCCGAGGTCAGCACCAGCGCCATGGCGGCGATAAACAAGGCGAAGAGCGCGTTAAAAACGCCGACATTGTAACGGCCGCAATAATGCGTCATATAAGATATCGAATAAAGAGCCACGCAGAAAGTCAGGATCGATAAACCGAGCAAGAAAAATGCCGAGAGGCTGTCCAGCGTTACGGTCAGGGACAGAAAAGGAGCCGCCGACGGCAATTCAGCCAGAACCCTGTCCGGCTGCCTTCCCAGCAGATGGACCAACGCGGCGCCCAAACCGGCAGCGGCGCCCAGCAGGTTGGCCGCCTGGGCCAGAGTATTGCCCAGTTTCGGTTTCCGGACCAGAATCAAGGCCGTTAAAGCCGCCAGGCCATAAAAGATCAACGAAAGCGTAAACAAGTGGCCGGTGTCTAAAGCCGCCATAATCAAACAGTCTCCCCCATAAAGCTTACCCCCGGCTATGCGCTTTCATCTGATAAAGCGGCAATGCCGCTCAAAAGCATAACACGGAATCAGGGAGGCGTAAATGTATTTGATAGGGTTTTTATCGCCACTTTTTATAGAGCTCAGCGATCACCTGCTCGATCGGCGCTTTTTTAATTTCCACATCTTTGATGCCCTCTGTTTCAGACAGTCGTTTGAGCAACGACTTAATAGGCGTTTTAGCAAGGTCCACCTCAAACTCAAACACGCTTTTTTCATTCTTAATCAGTCGCCCATGCTCCAATTCAGGAACGACGCCCTCGGTTGTGATGGTCAATCGCGTCAGATTGCCGGTAATATCACGCAGGCCGTCAAAGCAGCCGTCATAGACGATTTTTCCGCCGGCAACCATAAAAACCCGTTTAGCCATCTCCTCAAGATCGTCCATATCATGGCTTGTGACGATGATTGTCACACCGTTTTCACGGTTCATTTTTTTGAGAAATTCAATCATCTGCCGTTTGGCCACGACGTCAAGTCCCAGAGTCGGTTCGTCAAGCAGGATCAGATCCGGCGAATGCAGCAGCATCATGGCAAGGTCGGCTCTCATACGCTGACCGAGAGATAACTCGCGGGCAAAGGTCTTCATGAGGTCTCCTATATCGAGAAGATCGATCACCCGATCCAGATTGCGCTTGTAAACATCGCTTGGAATATCCCAGACAACCTTTTTCCATTCAAAGCTCTGTGAAACCGGGTGATCCCACCATAATTCCGTACGGTTCCCGAACAGGACGCCTAACTTTGACATTAAATGAATCCGGTCTTTTTCCGGCGACAGTCCCAGTACCGATATACTGCCTTCGGTCGGCTGGAGCATGCCCGCCAATAATTTCATCGTGGTGCTTTTACCCGCGCCATTTGGTCCGGCGTAGGCGACAAATTCGCCGCGGCCGACAGTAAATGAAACATCGTCCAAGGCATGAATCATTTTCTTTTGTGGTTTAAGTAAATTTTTTAGCAGTTCCCTTCCTGCGTTTTCACGCTGCCATTGAGTGAATATTTTAGTGACGCTATTCACGTCAACGGCGGTGTCCGCCTGACACATAACGGTTAATTCCCTTTTTAACATAATATTTAAATCCTTTCTGAAAAAAATGGGCCGCTAAGAGCGATATCAATACCGCGAACAGGATAGGGTAAAAATTTGCGGCGGCCGGCACTTTGCCGAAGATAATCAATGTAGGCAGCCATGCCATAAGTCCTGCCGGAAAAATAGTCAGCAGCGGCAGCTTCATATACAGCGGCATACCGGAAAGGGGAAATGTCATGGTGTGTTCTATGCTGTAGATAACTACGCTGGATAGTTCCTCGCATTGAACCGGAGCATAAAACGCGAAACTGGAAGCGAAGTAAGAAAGCCCGACCATGATGACCATGCTGATCAGAATATTTCCAAGCAGGGACAAAATCCACCACCACGGCAATATCATTTCCAAACGGCATACCGCAACGCTCATTAAACCAATACCGGAAATCAAATTGCTTGAGCTTGTAAACGGGAATATGCCTATCGTCAGTTGTACAGGATATGGCAGCGGCATGATAAACATGTGCTCCCATTGTCCGCGGCCGATAATTCTGCTCGGAAACAAGGCGTTGCAGCCGCCCATGGCGTTTAGCGCGCCCATAACGATGTTGCCGTAAGCCAGCATAAACAGCACTTCGAATTGATTTAACCCGCCAATACCGCCAAATTTCCATGCCAGCAGAAATACGCCGGATATCGAGGATATGTTGGCGCATATTTCTGAAACAATAACAACGGCCATGAATTTGGTATCGCGCAGGATCGATGCCAAATCCATTTTTGCATATATCCCCAAAAGTTTTATATACCGGCCAAGCGTCATCTTACCCACCGAAACTCACCATCCTTTCTTTTGATTTGCCGAACCATACGGCTGCCATACTCCAGATGACAATATTCCAGAATATTTGCATAAAAATGATTTGTCCGGGTTCCGCCGTGCCAATAAACAAAGATAAAGGCGCGCCGCCCAGGCTTCCGAAAGGCTGATAGCTGATCCATTGGTCTAGCCCGAACGGTAATATCTTAAAGGGAATTACAGTACCTGAAAAAAATGAAACGATCGCCGACCGGATTACCTGCGTCAGCCATGCAACGTTCCTGAGCCTTATGGTGACGCAGAAAAATAGAAATTCGAAAGCAAAGCCGAGGGATACGCATAATAACAAGGACGGTATAAACCAAAATGTCCTTGGGATGATTTGTATTCCGAAAAGCGGAGCTATAACCAGCATCGGCGCCGAAAAAAAGAGCAGCGTCGGAACCCATTCGCCGACCGTACGTGAAATGACTTGGCCGAACACGGGCATCGGGCGGGTAAATAAAGCCGTGCTTTTGCTGTCATAATCCCAATCGGACATATAGGTTTTCACTACCAGTAAATCGGTTAATAAAGCATTCATATATGTGTAGCTTAACAACTGGGACAAACTCATGCCTACATCTATCCCATTTCCCGATAGTATGCGCCAGATAAATAACAGCGGTACGAGATAGATGATTTTCAAGATTATTTGCGGGATCATGTAGACAATCCCGCCGTTGGTTTGACCTCGCAAAGCGGTCTTGGCTGTCATGATATATTTACTGGTATGCATAAAATATTCTCCTCTACATTTGAATATAAAAAACCCCGTGCAGATTATTTTGACTGCACAGGGTGTTCAAACATAAAGGAGCAGACTAGCTGCTATTCTATGTGGTAACAGGCATTCAAAACAATCTTCTCAGGAAAATGGGCACACTGATCCCCTAAAATGGCAAAATCCATTGCGAGCGTATGGTTCGCTCTTGCCAAAAGGGTATACGTATCCCTGATGCCTGCTATTTTATAAGTGTATTTACGTACGATATCGCTGCCGGGAAATAATTCCTTAGCACGCAAATCAACAGACTGCATGATGCCTCTCACCACCTTTCATCGTTAGTGTCAGGTTATCTTAACACGCCATGAAAATTCCGGCAAGATACGTTTGAAGAAGGCGCTTATTGAATGATATACTGAAAGTGAAGAAATGGCAGACTAAACAGACAAATGGAGAATTGATATGAAAAGAATTTTAATCATCGCATTGCTCAGTTTATCTTTGCTCCTCACCGCCTGTTCTTACCTTTCTCATTTTTCGCCGTCTGTTGAAACGACGGCTGCTGCTCTGAACACGACAGCCGCAGTTACGATAATCCCGACCACCGCCCCGACAACAGTCCAGACCGCAACGCAGGCCCCGACAACTCAGACCGCATCTGCAGAACCAACGACGATAACCGCCACGATAACGACAACCGGCGCAACCGCACCCGTGATATCCGGGGCCAATACGCTGACCGGCACGTTCCAAGGATACGAGTGGGGCGATTATCTGCATGTCAGCATCCTTGGCGACGATGGCACGACATACGATTTCTTCGTTTTGAAATATCCCGGTGTCGAGGTCGAGACGCTGGACATCGGTCAGAAAGTCAAGGTAATATGGCAAAATTCCGACGAATACCTCGATCCGCCAGGCGATAACGTAAATTTAGACAAGGTTCTCAGCATCGAACTGATCGGCTAATGCGCAGATCATGACATCGGCGGCGTTTCCCGCCGGCCGAATGAGCCTGCGTTGTGGCAAGAAGCATCGTTTTCTATGATTTATACATATTAATATATTTATGTTTAAAATTGAAATATTCGATTAGGTCAGGCAGTCGAAATCGCCTGGTTGTCGATATTACGGGTGTTTTTTAAATTATTGCGAGTCGCCTGATTAATTCCTCACCAATGATCAAATATCGTGCTATAATGAGCAAGAAGGTGGCTGTGAAGCCAAGAAGTTATTTGGACGCTTTTTCTAGGCAGAGCCAATAGCGAAACCGACCTGATTGTCTTTAGGTCGGTTTTGTTTGTTCCGGGAAAGGAGGGCGATGTTATAAGTCAATGAATCAAACGTTTAAAAGGATTTGTTTACAGAGTACAAAAAGGAGGCTGAAAATCATGACGCGATCGATGAAGAGATTTTTCGTACTTCTAACGGCTATTGCATTATTCGTATTTCCGATTCTGGTAACAAATCAAGTCAGCGCAGAAACGATTTTTACAGACGGATTTGAAACCGGAGATTTCAGCAAATGGAATCCTGTCGTTGGTACCCCGGCAGTGACAAGCGGTGATGCACACGATGGGACTTACAAAGCTATACTCGATGCCAGCGGTGAGTATGCGCAAGTCAGGTTTACCCTGGAGCCTCGGAATTATGTCTGTATGAGATCCTACGTTATGTTTAAGACTTTTCCTGCTTCAGGAACTGAAACTGCTGTTTTAGGCGTCTATAATCTATCAGGCATATACATGGCCGAAGCAAGGATCCGGAATGTCGGCGGAACTGTAAAATGGGCTCTTCGGTACTATAATGGCGGTCATAATACCGTTGTTTCAAATCAAGGACAGCCGATTGAATTGAACAAATGGTATTGTATTGAAGTCGAAGGTTTGTCCGGATCAGCTACAGGGGGAGAATCAAGAATTTTTATTGATGGAAATGAATTGACTGATGTCTCTAAGACAGGATTAAACAACACTTCTCTCATCAATTGCGGCTATATTTGGGATAATAATTCTACTGCCGTACGTTGGTATGACTGTGTTGTTATTGCCGATGCTCCTATCGGGCCTGAGAATGAAGCACCTGTTGCGAATGCAAACGGTCCTTATTCTGTCGATGAAGGCAGCAGCATTGTCTTAGATGCAGCAGGCAGCAGCGATCCCGATGGAGATGCTTTGACTTATGCATGGGATTTGGATAACAATTCAACTTATGAAACATCCGGCAGTACGGCAACGTTCTCCGCAGCGGCATCAGACGGCCCGGCCAGCTTGACCGTCGGTCTGCAAGTAACTGACGAACATGGCCTCCAGGCATTTAGCACAGCGGCTGTAAATGTCAACAACGTAGCGCCTACGCTCAATCTGCCGACGGTGTCCCCGGCGTCTGCCGGAAATATTTACCAGATGGGCGGGCAACTGACATTATCCGGCACATTGACCGATCCAGGCGTTGCCGATACCTTTAATATTAATATCGACTGGGGCGACGGCACGGAATCGATCCCTGTTTCATCCGGTTCAAATCCTCATGCTTACAGTGTTAATAAATCCTATTCATCAGCAGGTATTTACAATGTTAAGGTAACAGTAGCCGATGATGATTCTGGCGTCTCAAATCAACAGGACATCCAGATCGTCATTTATGATCCAAGCGCCGGATTTGTAACGGGTGGCGGTTGGATAAATTCATTGCCTGGAGCATATCTTCCTGATCCAAGTTTATCAGGAAAAGCATCATTCGGTTTTGTTTCCAAATATAAAAAAGGAGCAGCTGTTCCTGTTGGCCAAACAGAATTCCAGTTCCGTGTCGCCAACTTGAATTTTCACAGCGAAACTTACCAGTGGTTAGTCGTTGCCGGCTCAAAAGCACAGTATAAAGGAACAGGAACGCTTAATGGTGTCGAGGGTTATGGTTTTATCATCTTTGCCACAGATGGTAGTCCGGATAAATTCCGCATTAAAATCTGGGATGCTGATGAAGTTATTATCTACGACAATATGTCCGGTACAGCTGACGATGCTTCCAATGTTCAGGAAATCGGCGGCGGCAGCATTGTGATTCACAAGTAGATTATGGCACATTACTTGATGATTACACGATATAATGGCTCGAGTAAAAAATGTATATGCTTTAAAACAGATATGCTCTCCCCTTCAGATTCAGACGTTCTCTTACTTCGTCTGCTGACGTCAGGGGGGAGCATATTTTTAATCAGATATGTTGTATCGTTAAATATGGGTGAATGATAATATGTAAGCAGATATAAAGCTGTGCAATGAGATCCGGATCCCTTTGGGCCTATCATGGATGAGGAGGGAAAATGATGAAAGTTTTAACAGGCGTATCACCGTATAAAGTCAAAGAGCCTTTATTTGAGGGCGTGCGGGTTATCATGAATTTCCTTGGCGAAACCTATACACCCGAGTATATCCAGGGGATATCCGGAGCGGCGTTTCGCATCGCGACCGGCTGCCCGAGCAGGCCGACATGCTGCATGATGATGTGGACGCCGGACTTGATCAAGCTGCTGGGATATGACTATAAAGAATACCCCTGTTACGGGCCGAACGGTGAAAAACTGACCGATAAAATGATTGCAGCGATCCGAGAGCAGATCGACGCGGGAAAACCGGCTCTCGTATGGCACGCTATGACCAGCGCCGAATGGGATGTGGTCTGCGGATATGACCAAGACAAGCAAATCTTTTTTGGCAGGGGTTCGTATTGGGGGCCTGAGATGGCCGGTTACCACACGGAGGCCTGGGACAGAGCCGAACAGGCAATAGACATATGCCCCGCTTTCGGCGCCGTGCTGATTGGCGAAAAGAAAAACCCTTTTAACGCGAGACAGGCCGAGATCAATGCCTTGAAAGATGCCGTGTCACATGCGAAAACCATTAAGGATAAACCGGAGGAAGGCGGTTGGTATGCCTACGAAGGCATACAGGCCTTGCGGAAATGGTCGGAGGCGTATGCAACCGCCGGAAAAGACAGAGACCTGGCGGACGCCTATTGCTTTGACATCTATCATTCGACGCACGCCGCGGCTCCCGGATTCTTGAGGGAGATTACCGGCGATTTCCATGAAACGGCCGGGAGGCATCTGGAGGATGCCGCGGCTTATATGGAGCAGGAAGCCCTGGCGTTTCAACGCTGCGAACCCTATCTGGGGTGGCATTCACCTTGGGGAATTGATGAAGAGAGAAGCCGGGCGGTCGCGCCGATTCTTGCCGAGGTTGCGCAGCTTTATGAAAAAGCGATCGCAAGCATCGAACTGGGACTTGAACACATCGATTCTTGTGAATAATGCTGTCAACGAATCGACTTAACTGATCATTGTATGGTTTATAATGAAACGAAATCGAGGCAAGATATGAGGCTGTGGTCCGGCGTACCACAGCACAGTCTGGAGGATGGGCATGATCAGAATTTGTATTGTTGGAGCAAGCGGGCATGGCGTCCAGGTTTTTCGGGACTGTAAAGGGCGCGACGACGTTCGGTTTGTTGCTGCCGCGCCCGGGAGTGTTGGTGAAAATATTGACAGTCTGTTCCCGATGATGAAACAATTCGGGGGTGATCCCAAATCCTATGACAGTTATCGTGAAATGTTGAAAAGAGAGAAACCGGATATTGTTATCGTTGATAATTACTATGGTGATCATGGAGCGGTCAATATTTCAGCTCTTGAAGCCGGCTGTCATATCTTTTCAGAGAAACCGGTCGCAACCAGTTTAGATCAGCTTGCGTTGATCCGGGAAAAATATTATTCAGCAGGTGTTGAAATGACAGCCATGCTTGATTTCCGATATAACGGCGCATTTTACAAAGCATGGCAGCTGATCCAGGAAGGAGAAATCGGCGAAGTTCGCCTTCTGAGCGCTCAAAAGTCATACAAGCTCGGTACCAGACCGCCGTTCACAGGCGATCGCAAAACCTATGGCGGCACAATTTTGTGGGTTGGCATTCACGGAATCGACTGGATATCGTGGATGAGCGGAGCAAAATTTCTCTCTGTTACATCGGCGCAGTCTTCTTTATATAATTGTGGCCACGGAACACTGGAAATGAGCGCAATTGCGCAGTATCAAATGGATCATGAAATTCTTGCTTCTCTGACCATGGACTATTTTAATCCTCCGCAAGCCCCTGTGCATGGGGATGACCGAATCCGGGTGGTTGGCACGAGGGGTGTTCTGGAAATATTAAAGAACTCGCTGACGTTGATCAATCCTGATGGAGACGGCATCAGGCAGGTTGCCTGCCCTGCTGACGAATACCCGTTTTCTTCCTTTCTCGATCAGATCGAAGGTAAAGGGAAATGCCGGGTTTCTTTTGAAGATGTTTATAAAACAACAGAAGCAGCTCTGAAGACGCAATTATCCGCGGATACAAAAACGGCTGTTCGTTTCGACTGATCGCTGCCAATGCTGATTATTGCTTAAATGCCAAGCATTTTTTCATCACAGTGTGTGATGTATCTTGACATCAAGCCTTGCAGCAGCGCAAGGAAGGCGGAAGCAGCGGCGGCAAAGGCGATCCCGGCGAGGCCGTAGCCATTCGGCGCGCTTATTGCGAAGCAAAACAATATACCTGCCGCGGCTCCGGAATAAAGGGGGATCAGGCAGTAGCGTTTATTCTTGCGTGTTAGAATGCCCCGCATTTCATCAGCGGTTATGCCGATGCGGTAAAGGCCGTGATAAAGGCGTTTTTCATCCTCCGCTTCACCTTGAATCTTGAAATAAATGATGGTGTTTGCGGATATATAAAACAATAGCACAACAAAAAGTATGACAAAGATGAGGAAACGTGCTGATTGTCGCGCCGTTTCGTATTCTTCCAGCTTCGACGATATTTTGAAATATTCCTCCTGAGAGGCGTCAACGCAATCGTTTTGAGCCGACAACGCCTCCTGCAGGGCAGATAGCCCCCGGCCTGAATCTCTCCAGCTGCTAAAGGCAAAGCACAGGATGACGCCAGGAATATATCCGTCTCCCTGCTCTTCAATCATTTTATAATCCGCATCGTTCAGCAGCAATGTTATGTCTGCAAAACTGTTGCGGTTGAACAGGATCCGCACATCCTGCCCCGCATATTCAAGCTGCCGCGTTCCCGAACTGAGCTTAAAACTGATTTTGCCGGATAGGTTCATCTCGTACTCGTACCCGTCGTTCAGATCGTATTGGTAAATCGCAAGATATGTTCCCGGATCGACAGTATAATCCGAGCCTGTCCGGCAGTTAATCCCGGACACGGGAAATAAATTAAACGCGCCGTTCCTTAAAAACGGCACTTTGGCCGAAGCGGTAACGGTTACGCCATATTTTGAAAGCAATTCAGCCGCCTTCTCTAAAGTCATCTCATTCTTGCCGCCGGCCTGAACATAAACAAGGTCATAGGGAGAATAGCTTTCAGCATTATTTAGCAGATTCGGATAAGTTACCAGGCTGAGTCCGGCTAAAAAGATGCCGATACCGAACAAATTTACAGCGATGAACGTCACTGTTCTGTACGACCGGAAATGTCGGATGACAAAAGCTTTTCCCACGTCTACAACCTTAGGCCGGCTTGCCGGCCAGCCGGCCAGGCAAAACGCTGAATGTTTTACTTCCTTTTCCCCACGCGACTTTGCTTTCAGCAGATCAGTGATCTGCGTCTTTACAAAACACAGCGTTTGAATGAGTAATGTAAATGCCACGACAGCCAGATACAGCTTCACGGTCAACGCATAGGGCTCAAGGCTCAGGTTCCACGAAAACGCGCCTATCCCGATCACGTTTCGGATGATCCCTAAAAACAAGAGCGATAAAAACGTGCCGGCGGCCATTCCTGCCATAAGGGAAAGCAAACTGACCGTCAGATTCTCAAAAAGCATATTAGCCAGGACTTCCTTTTCGGTCATCCCGAGTGTCATCAGAATCCCGTATTCGCTTTTCCGCTTTTCAAAAAAAGCGCCGAAAGAATATGGAATGAACACGAACATGAAGATGGCAGTAAATACCATCGGCGCAATAATATTGCTTGATATCAGGGGGTTCACCAAACGGGGATCCATAAAATCATCGTTGGTATAAATTGTGGAAAAAGTATTAAATATCGCTATCGTCAACACATTGCAATAAAAATACAGCAGGTATCTTTTATAGTTGTTCCTGAGCATCCTGATTGATATTTCCCTAAATGTCATTCTGATCGCCACCGCCAATCATAACGAGCATTTTATGAATGTCGTGAAAAAACTGCTGCCTTGATCCATTTCTAGCCAATTCGGATATGATGGCACCGTCTTTTAACAAGATTACCCTTTGGCAATAGCTGGCGGCAAAAGGGTCGTGGGTCACCATCAGAATGCTGGTGCCGAATTTCTCATTAGCCTCCATAAGGTACTCCATAACGTCTTTTGCGGATTTGGAATCCAGGTTTCCTGTCGGTTCATCCGCAATAATAACGGCCGGCGTATTGATGATAGCCCTAGCGATTGCGGCCCTTTGCTTCTGTCCGCCTGAAATATCGGGAATACGCTTATTTAAAATATCGCTGATACAAAGAACTTTGGCAACATGCTCAAGCCGGGCCTCCTGTTCGTCGCTGTATATTTTTTCCAAAGCCATGGGAATAAGGATATTCTCCCGAACATTCAGGCACTCCAGCAGGTTGTAATCCTGAAACACCATACCCAGTTTTTTTCTGCGAAACAGCGCTATTTCCGATTTTTTCATATCGGATGTATTTTTCCCGTCAATGATGATTTCGCCGCCGTCCGCTCTGTCTATCCCGCTGATCAGATTCAGAAGCGTGGTTTTTCCGCTGCCGGAAGGCCCCATGACCGCGACCCTTTCATTTTCTCCGACACATAAGTTTATATCCCTTAAAACGTCTGTTGTATCCTTTTTTGTTTTATAACTTTTCCAAACATGACTGACTTCCAGGATATTCATTGCATCGCTCCATTCTGCGAACCTGCTCTGTTAGTCTGCCGGGCGCTGTACTGGCCAGGCGTCATCCCATAGATCCGCCGGAAGGTTCTCAGGAAATTTGCCAGGCTGCCGAAGCCGCAGGTAAAAGCGATACCGGTGACCGTATCGCCGCCGGCTGACAACAGGCATAAAGCCAATTGCAACCGCTGCCGATTAACATATTCCACAAAAGAACAGCCGGCCATCACGGGAAATTGATGACTCAGGTAGTTCGGCGTAATGCCGGCGGCAGCGGCGGCGTCCTTCAAGCTGATCTGCGTCTGGTAATGTAAGCGGATATACTGCAGGCAAATCTGGAAACGCTTAAACGACGGTTTGGCATACGCGTCCGGCGTACTCACCGACGCCACGCGGAAGAGATCTGTCAATAATAAAAGAAGTAAAGCATGCAGCCGGTTGTCCTGGCAGAGATCGGTTTCATATAATTCAATCCGGAGGCGTTCCAAATCCTGCAGCGTTTGCCTCAGGGCTTCCGGTTCCAGAAAAGCTGCAGCCGGGCCGGACTGCGATTCGAGTAAAATACGCAGTTCCCGGGGCAGCCGGGTAACGGCGATCTTTAAGTTATATAGCCGCAGCGGTAATTCGACTTGCAGACGATGCAGGTCGCTGGGACGCAGGAAATAGATACAACCGGGTAACAACGGACTGGAACGGCCGTTGATCCATTGGGTTCCCCGGCCTTCCAGAATCAATTCCAGTTCATAATAATCATGACTATGCAGGGGGAAATCATGCGGCACGCCGGATTTGGCAAGAAGCAGCCCGTGAGCAGCCGGCCGGTTTCCGGCCAGAGCCGCCATCGTTTTTACGGTGATGGGATTGGCTGCAGGTATCACGAATCCAACTCCTTTCCGGGTGTGAAACCGATCAATATTATTTTGCCATAAAATGCTCCTGCCTGCATATATTTCGCCTTGACCGCTGATAATTTTTCGGCAAAATCACACAATATGCAATATTATCCCCCTGATATGCGCAGGCAATCTATAGATTCCGTGCTATTTTAGTCATAGTTGTTTATTGTTCGGCTAATCACGAAGCATCATCGAACGACGGAGGCATACTCATGTATCCATGTGAGCTTTTCCCGACCGGGAAGCCGTTTTCGTTAAACGGCGGCTGGACTTTGTATTATCATCCGGAAACAGCCGGCCGGCCTCAGGTCTACGATCCGGCCATGCTGTCAAAATGGCCTTCGGTACCGGCGATCGTTCCCGGGAATGTTGAATTGGATTTAATGCGGGCCGGGGTCGAGCCGGATCCTTTCTATGGCGAAAATTTGCATCAATTCGCCAAATACGAATTTTGCCAATGGATTTTCCGCCGTGAATTCACCGTACCCGGTGATTTTCTCCCCGGTTCTGCCGGATGCCGGATTATCTTGCGGTTCGGCGGGATCGACACCATAGCCGATGTTTATTGCAACGGTCAGCGAGTCGGACAGGCGGCCGATATGCTGATCGAACAAAATTTCGATGTTACGGCCCAAATCCGGCCGCAGACCCGGAATGAAATTATTGTCCATATTCATGCCGCCATGAATGAAGCCCGCAGCCGGGTTTATACGATGGCGATGCGCGGCACCGGACACCGCAATGAAATAGGCTGGCTGCGCAAGGCGCCGCACAGTTTCGGCTGGGATATCGCACCGCGCCTCCTATCGGCCGGTCTGTGGCGGGATGTGTCGCTGGAACTGCTGCCCGGCACGCGGTTTCTGGAAACTTACTACGCCACGCCGAAGCTTGCGCCGGATGGCATCTGGCTGCAATACGGCTATCGTTTTGCCACAGATGCCGACACACTGGAGGGTTTCCGGGTGCGGGTCAGCGGCGTTTGCGGCGACTCTGCTTTTGCTCATGAGGAAGCGGCGCATTTTATCAGCGCCAACCATGAGTGCCTGATCCGCAATCCCTGCCTGTGGTGGCCGCGCGGTTACGGCAGCCAGCCATTATATACAGTCCGTATGGAACTGTTGCATTTTGGCGCTGTCGTCGCCGTTCATGAAGAAAAGATCGGTTTGCGGGTCTTCCGCCTGGAACGCCGCTTCACGCCCGGCGACCAGGAATTCCAGTTCTTTGTCAATGATTGCCGCATCTTCGTCAAAGGTACCAACTGGGTCCCGTTGGATGCCTTGCACAGTCGGGATGCCGGCCGTCTGGACCAGGCAATAGAGCTGTGCGTCGAAGCCGGATGCAATACGATTCGCTGCTGGGGCGGCAATGTCTATGAAGACCACGCTTTTTTCAAGGCTTGCGATCAGGCCGGAATGATGGTCTGGCAGGATTTCGCGATGGGTAATACCAATTATGCGCAGACACCGGACTTTGCCACGGTTATTGAACAAGAAGCCGGCATGATTATCCGCAAGCTGCGCAATCATCCCTGCCTGGTTCTTTGGTCGGGCGATAATGAAATTGATTATAAAAACCAGGGATACCAATATCCACATGCCGATAGCTGGTATAACCGAGTTTCGCGCGAAACACTGACCAGGCTGGTGCAGGCCAACGATCCCTATCGTTTTTTCATCGCCTCTTCGCCGGAGATCCCGGCCGGATTCACGGCGGACAATGTGCCGGAACAACATACCTGGGGCGCCCGCGCCTGGTATAAAGACGATTACTATAAAAATGCTTCGGCGCATTTCATCAGCGAAGCCGGTTATCATGGCTGCCCGGCGCCTTCGAGTCTGCGCCGCTTTATACCGGCCGGTCAGCTCTGGCCTCCGGATAATCTCGTCTGGGCGATGCACAGTACCGAAGATGTCCGCATCGAGCCGGTTCTCAATAAACGCAACTGTCTGATGATCGATCAAGTCCGGCTGCTGGCCGGCAGCATACCGGATGATCTTGCCGATTTCGCTTTGCTGTCGCAGATATCCCAAGCCGAGGCGATGAAGTTTTTTATCGAACGCGCCCGGGCGCTCAAAGGCCGGCGAACCGGAATAATCTGGTGGAATATGCTGGATTGCTGGCCGCAGATTTCCGATGCTGTTGTTGATTACTATTTCCGAAAAAAACTGGCCTTCCATTATTTGAAACGCGCCCAGCAGCCGGTGCTTGTGTTGCTTGGCGAAGTATCCGGCTGGCTTCAGCCCGTCATTATCAGCAACGACACCCGCGCGGCAGCGACGGTGAACCTGAGCATAACCGACGCCGATACCGGGGAAGTCGGTTTTCAGGGTATCTGGAACGTACCGGCCGGCGAAAATGCCGAAATCGGCCAGCTGGATGTCATAATCAGCCGCCAAAGTCTATGGCTGATCCGCTGGGAGACCGGCGGACGGGAATACGGCAGCCACTATATGGCCGGTTTCCCTCCTTATCCGGCAGAAAAATTGAAAAAATGGCTCGGACAGATCAGCAGGCTTCCCGAATCTTTCACACTGGAATAATGTCGGGCCTTGTGTCAGCCGTCCTGTGCTTTTTGAACATGCCCCTTGTTGTTGACATAGTAATGGAGGTCATTACCCGAATGAGTCAGACGGCCTTGATCATCTGCGCGGACCATGCCGTCGCGGGGGATGCCATATCCGCTCGCATCCGGCCCCATAAGCAGCAAAGTCATTTTCAGTTCCTTCCAGTCTTCGTCTTCCGCGTGGGTATCGAAAATAGTCGGAACCAGCCCCAGACAGTCAAACAATACCGCTGTGGCATCATCATCAGGCTTCGCCCAGCGCACCCAATGGGTGCCCATCATAATGCTGCCCGCCGACAAGCCGATGAACAATTTCCCCTGGCTGTACAGGTCTCTTAAATAACCGGTAAGCTCATGCCGGGCAAGCCAACTCATGCCGTCCTCCACTTCCCCGCCGGACAGGAAGACCGCATCCGCCTCGCCCAGCTCTTTTTTTGCCGCCTGAATATCCGGTTTGGGTTTTGCCAGGCGGATCAACGCCACTGTGCCCGCTCCGGCCTCATGCAACAGGGTTTTCATGGCTGTAAAAAAGAACAGGTTATCCTTGTTGGCGGTCCCGATGTAGGCGATCCGCGGTTTTTCTCTCCCACATGCCTGTAGGGCGCTTGACAGACAAGACACCATACTCGCCGAATCAAGGGGATGGCCGCCGGCTAATAAAAATATCGGTTTTATCGGATTCATTGAAACAGTCCTCTCAGATCAAAATCGAAATTTGCCTGGGTCCGGCGGAATTTTCCTGAAGGTCCGGGTAAAATGTTGGGAACCGGCACAATCGCATATTGACCGTCCTGCCCGTATAAAGAGGCCAATGCCAGGCGTATCCGGTCTAAAACCTCCTGCGGTTGCTCAGCCGGCATAATGCTCAAGATATAATGACCGCGGTCTTGCTGTTCAAAATGATAATCGCGGATTTCCGGAATCTGCGCCAATTGCGTATCCAGCGCCGCCGTGGTTACCAGCATCCCGCCGGTGGTAAAGGTGGCATTGGATGTCCGGCCTTCAATTGCCTGTGCCATGAAGCCTTCATTTCGGCCGCATGCGCACCGGCCTGATGGATGCAGACGAATCAAGTCTCCCACATCAAATTTCAGTACGGCAGACCAGGGATTTTTAAACGTCGTCACCAGAATCCGCCCCAGCTCGGGTCCGCCATATTGCTCTGCCAGCGGATGATAATCGATGCGGCAAAAATCCACGTTCTGGTGGAATACGCCCGCTTCACATTGCTCCATCACAAAGCCGGTTTCCGTGGTGCCGTAGGAACTGACAAAAGGCGATGTGAAGACCCGGCGGATTGCCGCCAGATGAATTTTGGACGGCACTTCATAGGTAAACACGATCACAGCCGGCGAATAGAGTTCTGCGCCTTCATCCCAGGCCCAATAAGCCAGGCGGGCAAGAAGCGAAGGATTGGCTTCCAGAACGACAGGCTGAAATATTTTCAATTCGTCCGCCATTCGTTTCATATGACGGGGCTGCCAAGAGATCAGGCTGATCCTTTCATTCAAATACAACGTATGGCCAAGGATGCGATTTCCCATTGGAAGATCTTCTTCACAATGAATACCCACGTTCAGGGAACTGGCCAATTTTGCTTCTCTCTGCGGATAATCAAGGCAGGCGGTATGGGCATTCAATTTCCAGGAAGCCGCTTCCGCGCTGTTCCACCATTTTTGGTTCCAGAGGTTGATCACTTTTTCCTTAGTCGTGCCGCTGGTAAAAGTATAATCAATTTCATTCCGGGCTAAAGCTTCGTCCACATTAAGGTGGCCGGTAACTAACCCAAGCGGAAAATTTTCGCGCATAGCTTTCTTGGTGAGCTCCGGCAAAGCGTCGTACCTGGCGTTAACCGGTGATTGGGAGCCCGGATCGTGCATCTTCCAATCCTTGTACAACGGCGCGGTCTCCAGGGCTGTTTCCAGGGCAGTTAACGATTGATGATCAAATTTATCAGAATAATAAAATCGTTCTGATAAAATCATGCGTTCACCTCCTTTGTCATTGAGTGATTAATATTATACAACAATGCCGTATCGATTTCCAAATCATCTTTTTTATGATAATATATTGACATCTTTATAAGGGAGCAAACACTGCAAATGTGGTTCGATAAATTGGCTATTAAAATGAGACGGCTGGCAATCCCAAGCCTGATGAAATACATCGTGATCAGTATGGGCGCCGTATTTATCCTTGACTTTGTTTTCAGCGGCCTGCTCAGCACGTTTTTGATGTTCGATAAAGCGGCAATTTGGCGCGGTCAGATCTGGCGGCTTATTTCGTTCATTTTCATTCCGATCGACAGCAGCCCTGTTTTTATCATCTTTACGCTTTATTTTTACTGGCTGATCGGCGAATCGCTGGAACGGGAGTGGGGTGTCGCCAGATTTAATCTGTTTTATCTGATCGGGATTATCGGTACGATCATCGCCGGCTTGATCACAGGCTTTGCGACTAATTATTACCTGAATTTATCGTTATTTTTTGCTTTTGCCATCCTGTATCCGAATGTTGAGCTCCGTCTGTTCTTTATCCTGCCGGTTAAAATCAAATGGCTGGCCTATCTCGACGCAGCTTATTTCGCTTATTTATTGATCATTTCCGGATGGCCGCAGCGGATCGCCTTGCTGGTGTCTCTGGCCAATATTGCGCTTTTCTTCTGGAAAGATGCCTGTAACCAGATCAACAATCTGCGCAGAAGACGTCAATGGCGAAATCAATTTCGCTGATCAAAAGGCGTAATTTATTCTTTCATCTCGAATAAAAAAGGATGAGTCAACGGGATATTCCCGATATTCTCGTCTTTTTTAGGCAATTCAAGAATATAAGGCTTCTTGTTTTCATTGAATTTTCGCTATTTAACCTATGACACGCTAAGATTGAAAATTGGTAGAATGATCATGCAACGTGCAGTTTTCATTAATGTAAGTCCAGTTGTTGTGAAAACCGCGCTTTTTTTATTCAATTTATCGCTGATTTCGGGAGGATACAGAATGCTGAAAGTAAACGACTATGTTGTTTGTGGCGCTACTGGAGTCTGCCAGATTATGGATATTATCACGGACAATTTCGGCGGAAAAACAGATCGTGAATATTATGTATTAAATCCAGTCTATACGAATGGTTCAACGATTTATATACCAACAGACAGCGACCACCTTAAAATGCGCCGGTTGATGACGCGTGATGAAATCTATGCCTTAATTAATATCGAACCGGATATGGAGCGTGAATGGATCAGCGATGACCAGCTGCGGAAAGCGGTTTTTGCCGAAACAGTCCAGTCTTGTAAACCGCAAGAATTGATTAAATTGGTCAAGACGCTCTATCGCCGTCAAGCTGCATTGAAGAAAGAGGGGAAAAAACTGTTGAGTGCCGATATCAGCACCCTGAAATCGGCAGAGCAGCTGCTCTATTGCGAATTCGCGCTGGTTCTGGACATTCAGCCGGATCAGGTTGCTTCCTTCATCACCGGCCAGATTAAGGCTTGAACGATCGGTCATCCAGTTACTTTATAAAAGCAACTGTTTGTTATTGGCTTAAAATGTGCATCTTTTTCATATTCGATTAATAAAAACAGCGTAAATATATTGACTTAAATGTTTGTAGTGAATATACTTGAGAGAGTTTTTTCATATTATTCATTATTGTTGTTTTAATAAGCTGCATTTATTTATAATAGATATAAAGGGGTGTATGTTTATGTATTCGAAACTGACTGTTGGTGTCGGACGCGCCAAAATAACTCCTCCACTTGGAACCATTTTGTTCGGTTACGCGCCGGGAAGGCCTGCGGAATCGGTGGGCGATGATCTTTATGTCACGGCGATTGCCATCGGATCCGGAGATACTCAGGCCTTGCTGCTTACCGCCGATCTCTGTGTTATCGCGCCGCAGATTTTCGCGGACATCCGCGATCAGACAAGCCATATAACCGGCATTCCTTCAGACAACATCATCTGTTCCACGACCCATACACATTCCGGACCTAACACCTCCACGCATAATGGCTGGGGAGATCCGGATATGCCTTATGTAGAGAATATTCTTATCCCAGGTTCGCTTGCCGCTGCAAAAGACGCCGTCGCCAACCGGCGTCCGGCGCTGATGGGAATCGGGACAACGCAAAGCGATGTCGCGGCTAACCGGCGGCAGGCTTTGCCGGATGGCAGAATCGTGCTGGGACAAAATCCATGGGGGCTAAGAGACACAACCATGACGGTTCTGTCCTTCAAAGACGCCGAAAATGATAAACCGATCGTCAACCTGATCCATTATTGCGCTCATGCGACTGCTTCCGGCTGCAATCCTGAGATCACCCGTGACTGGCCCGGCCCGATGACTGATATGCTGGAGCGCGAATCAGGTGCTATGACGGCGTTTTTCAATGGTTCCATCGGTGAAACCGGCCCGAATCTTCCTAACGGGCAGACAACCGGAACCTATAAAATGGCGCTTGAACTGGGCGATAAGGCAGGCATCGACGCGGTGCGGGCCTGGCGTTCTATTAAGGAATGGCGCGATTCTCCGGTACACAGAATCGCTGACGATATAAAAATTCCTTATGAACCGCTTGTCGCCAAGGATGTGGCGCTGGCTGAAATGACCAAGTTGGGTACAGAAGAACAACTGCGGTCGCAGAAGCGGTTTTCCGAAATCAACGAGCTTATCCGCTGGCAGAATATTGTTCATGAATATGTATCGGATCAGCCGAGAAAGACGCATTATGTCTTCCATCAGACCATCCTGGCAGCAGGTCCCGTGGTGTTTATTCCGTTCCAATTCGAAATGTTTATCGATATGACAATGCGGCTCCGTAATTTCAGCAAATTCGCCTATACGCTTTGCTTAAGCAACGCCAACGGTTCGATGGCCTACCTGCCCTCGCAGGATCAAATTTGCCGCGGCGGCTATGAAGTTTGGTATTTTCGTTATGGGCATACTTATAAGCTGGTCGACGATGCCGACAATTATATGGTCAGCGAGAATCTGCGTCTGCTTAACAGACTTTTCGACGCTAGTCAGGAGTGTCATTGAAATCAAGCAGTATTATACGGTTTACCTATCCGATCATAACCGAGAACATACTGGCCATTTTTGTCGGCCTGGCCGCGGCGCTGCTGATTGGTAAAGTCAGCAGCAGCGCGCTGGCGGCAACCGGTATATCCAATACTGCGATAGCCTTTATCACATCAACTTTTGCGATGTTGACAAGCGGTTCGTCGGTGCTGACCGCAAGAGCGATTGGCGCTGACGACAGCCATGATGCTTCGACGATCATAGAACAATCGATTTTTCTTACGGTCGTCAGCAGTCTTCTTGTTACGATTATCTTTACACTTGGCGCGCCTTCGTTTATTCGCTTCTTAATGCCTTCTGCTGAAAAAGCTCTATTTGATGAAACGGTGTGTTTTTTCAGAATCCTCGTTCTGTCTTTTCCTCTGTTGATGGTTTATTCAGTATTGGCCAATATCATGCGTGCGGCAGGTAATTCTGTCATTCCCATGATTACCGCGGTGGCAACCAATGTCATTCAATTGTTATCCGCTTATTTACTCATTGTCGTATATCCGATGGGGCTGCTTGGCGCCGGCATTTCTTATATTATCGGCCGTTCTTTCGGGATGCTGATCATATTGGCTGCCGTCCTGCGCAGCCATACCCATTACCACGTCAATATCCGCAACATTTTCAAACCAGATCGCACTTTGTTTGCAAGAGTTTTCCGGCTCGGTTTTCCTACGACAATCGAGCAGCTTCTTGTACAGGGCGGCTATCTTGTCGCCAACGCCATGGCGGTTGGTTTGGGTACCCGGCTCGCTACTGTTTATCAGGTTTCCAATACGATTTATACCTTCTTTTCGCTCCCCCAAGGCATCTGTTCCGTCGTATCCATGATTACAGTAGGGCAGATGATCGGCGCTAGAGAATTTCAGAAAACGAAAACGGCTATAAGAAATATCTGGTGTATCGGATTAGCCGCTTCTGTCGTGATCTGTCTCCCATTATCGCTTATCGGGAAATCGATCACTTCTTTTTATACCTCAAATGCCTCCGTGGCTGCCGAAAGCGCAATGCTGCTTTGGGCATTGTTTTTACTCTGCGTTCCGGCTCTTTCCATCAATGTCATCGATCCGGCCCTTCGATCGGGCGGAGACACGAAATTCGTCTTGTTTACATCCATTATCGGCGTTTGGTTTATCCGAATTCCTTTGACTTATCTTTTTTGTTATTATTTAAATCTGGGTGTTCTGGGGATTTTTGGAGCGAATATTATCAGTTTATTTATTCGTGCCGCAATGGGGATGACCCGTTATATCAAAGGGAAATGGCTGCATGCTCAGATATAAATCCCTTGTCACTTCACCCTTTTAAAACTATAATGACAAAGTAAACGAGGCAGAACGAATTATGATCGATTTTCACATGCATATATTTCCGGATCAATTAGCCGGCCGGGCTTTATCGACAATATCGCGCAACAGCGGCGGTCTTGAGCCGTGTTTTGACGGTACGCTGGCCGGATTGCAGACACTCATGAAAAGCAACGGCATCGATAACGGCGTCGTTCTGATGATTGCTACAAAACCGGAGCAGGAAACGGCGATCAACCGCTTTGCCATTGAACACAGTCACGGTAACCTCTTGTTTTTTGGATCCGTTCATCCGCATTCCAAAAATATCCGCAAGAACCTGCAAATGCTGAAAGAAGCCGGGATCCGCGGAATCAAGTTACATCCCGAGTATCAGAATTTTTCTGTTGATGATCCGGAGGTACTGCCCGTCTACCAGATGATTGCTGAAATGGGCTTTATTACGGTCTTCCATGCGGGTCTGGATATCGGGTTTGATGTGCCCGGACGCTGCCGGCCGGCCGCTTTAGCCAGAATCCTGCCTTATTTTGAAGGAGCGCCGGTTGTAGCCGCTCATTTAGGCGGTTATATGTTATGGGAAGAAGTGGAACGGGAATTAGTCGGCAAACCCATCTTTTTTGATACGGCATACAGTTATGGTACGATTCCATTACCGCTGGTTAACCGGATAATCCGGGAGCATGGCGTTGAACGCATCTTGTTCGGCAGCGATACGCCCTGGAGCAATCCCGGGCAGGAAATTACGTTCATCAACCATCTGACCCTGACCGCCGCGGAAAAAAACGCCGTTTTGGATCATAATGCCCGCCGCCTGCTTGGATTGCCGGAATTATCGGTTAATCAACAGAAGTAAAGCCGATGCCGTTTATTGTTCCTGCTTCTCTCCGTCCGGCGATGAAGGTCCGGCATTTTTTGGTTCCGAAGATTTCTTGTGTGTCATGGCGAATTCATTGACATCGATCACCGTGCCGTTGTCCAGCGTAATTTTAATCGTGTACTCGGTAATCAGTGCCGCGCCGACGCCAATGATCGCCGCGACCGGAGCCAGGACAAAACCTATTGTCCCCACGGCCAGCGACACGCTGAGGACGGTTTTGCCGTCTTTCTCAATATCCAGCCGGCTGGCGTTGCTTCTCTTCCAGATTTCCTTGATGGCGTCGATAATATCCTTCGCTTGCGGCGCCTGACGTTCGGTATCGGCGTGTTCTGCTGTATTTTCACCGGTTTCGGTTTCTTGATCAACCATTTTATTAACCCTCCTGTATATACTGTCAGCATACCACAGATGCCGCGGCCTGTGATATAATAAAATTGCTTTATTAAATCAGTAAACCCAGGCCCCCGGCTGACAATTGCGTGAAGATAACGATGGAGTGTCATGGATGAATTACGGAAACCGGTTGTTTTACCATCGGAACCTGTACGATACAGAAGGAACCAATGAGCTTTTTGTTAAAGCTATGTATGAAAACGTACAGCATCACCAAACCAAGTGCCCGGAGTATGCCAGACTGCTCGTTCAGCAAGGCTTTTCGCCGGACAATCTGAAGACGATCCAGGATTTATCCCGGATTCCCCCAATTCCCACTTTGTTTTTAAAACAGCATACACTCTATTCATCGTCACCCGATCACTTGATCTTAAAATCGACCACTTCAGGAACCAGCGGGAAAACCAGCCAAATGGGGCTTGACTGGCCATCGGCCTGGCGAGGCCTGGGTATGGTTCTCGGGACCTTTTTCACGCATCGGCTGGTTTCAGCTTGTCCTGCCAATTATATCGTCCTGGGTTATGAGCCGGCGAAACGGAATCAGATCGGCGCCGCTAAAACTGCTTATGCCACAACATTTGCCGCTCCGCCTGTTCATCGTGAATATGCGTTAAAAGATACCGGATCGGAATATGTCCTGAATCTTGACGGTTTGAAAAAAGCGCTGGCCGCTTATGAGAAACGCGGGCTGCCGGTGCGTTTTATGGGTTTTCCGTCATACTTCATGTTTCTGATTAAAGAATTGCAGGAATCGGCCGTTAAACTGAAGCTGCATCCCAAGTCCATGGTTATACTCGCCGGCGGCTGGAAACAGTTCTTTTCCGAGCGTGTCGACAAACCGACCTTATATGCCATGTCCAAAGAGGTTTTGGGAATCGGCGGCGACCGCATCCGGGAGTTTTTCGGCGCTGTTGAGCATCCGATCGCTTATTTCGACTGCCCGAACCATCATTTTCATGTGCCGGTCTATTCCCGGGTCATCATCAGAGACACCCATTTTCAGCCGGTTGGTTTTGACAGGCCGGGAATCTTGAATCTTTTAACACCGATGATGACAAGCATGCCTTTCAGCAGCGTTATGACTGATGACCTGGCCGTTATGCATGACGGCCGAGCCTGCGGCTGCGGGATTCAGTCACCTTATTTCGAAATTCTCGGCCGCGTCGGCCTGGCAGACCTAAAAACCTGTGCGGCCGGGGCGGCCGAACTTCTGAGTGTCAAGCAGAAAGGCGGCGGCTGATGAATCTGGTAGACGGGCAAATCATCGATGCAAAGACGTGTGATCTTGTTCTGGATACGTTGGGGCAGCGTATCCAAAATACCCTGCAGAAAAAGCGGCTGGATCCGGAAGTCGTCATTTCCGCGTGCAGCCGGCTTGTCGCGAACCTGGATGAAGCCGTTTACCTGCAGGTTATAACCGGTCTGGGCATTGATAAAACACTCGGCCGGCGTTATATAGACGAAGCCCGTTCTTTGTTTAGCGGACAGAGTCTTCGCGAGCGTCTGAAAACAGAACTCGGCGAGCATTACGGACAGAGCATTGTATTTACCCCCTTGCGCCAATCCTATTCTGTCACGGAACAGATCATGCCGCTGGGCGTGCTGTTTCATATTGCCGCAGGCAACGCCGACGGGCTCCCCGCTTTTAGTGTGCTGGAAGGCTTGCTTACCGGGAATATCAACATCCTCAAGCTGCCGGCCGCAGAGGGCGGCGTATCGGTCAGGCTGCTGCGTGATTTAATCGAAATCGAACCGGATCTGGCCGAATACATTTATGTTTTTAATTATTCCTCACGCGATATCGTACAGCTGTCGAAATTGATCGCTTTAGCCGACGCTGTTGTCATGTGGGGCGGAGCTGAAGCAGTATCGGCGCTGCGCCGGCTGGTCCCCCCAAACACCAGACTGATCGAGTGGGGGCATAAGGTCAGTTTCGCTTATGTCACGGCGCGCGGCCTGTCGGAGGCCGGCCTGACCGGGCTGGCGAATAATATTGCCGAAACCGGACAGCTCTTATGCAGTTCCTGCCAGGGTATCTTTGTCGATACCGACGATCCGGCTGTTATTGATGATTTTTGCCGGCGTTTTTTACCGGTTCTAGAAACGGTTATGCAGACTCATGCCAAAAAAACGGACATCGGCATTGAAACACAAGTTGCGCTGCAGCTTTATTGTGAAGAACTCGAATCGCTTTATCAAAACAGCAGAGTATTTAAAGGCAACTCCTGCAGCTTGATCGCTTATCCGGACAGCCATTTGAATCCGGCGATCCAGTTTGGCAACGCCTGGGTGAGAGCACTGCCAAGAACCAAATTGCTGCCGGTTTTGCGTCCTTACAAAAATTACCTGCAAACGGCGGGGCTTCTTTGCGGTGAAGACGAACGCGCCGAGTTGACGCGGCTGCTTTGGCAATCCGGCGTCGTCCGTGTATGCCCGGGAGAGCGGATGTCTTCAGCTTATAACGGCGCGCCGCATGACGGCGAATACCCCTTGCGGCGATATACCCGGATTGTTTGCGCTGAGTGATTTGTGTCTGTCTCAGGATTCAGGTGTTATTTGGGGTTTTCTTAACATAATCAGACTCAAGGCCTTCGTGACCGCGGTGCCGACAATCATACAGCCAACGGCTTCGACTAAAGCATTTACAGTGATCAATACGCCTAATATAGCCAGCAGATTATCGCCAAATCCCTGCAGATAATCTGAGTTTCCGAAGAACAGGAGCAGCGCTCCGATAAACAGTCCCGTGTTGATCACCGCGCCGCTGAGCGAAGCCAGTGCCAGCGACCATGTCATGGTTTTATTGAATTTAACTAACGCGCGGAAGATCAGCCCGACGAACAATCCCATCAGGATCCGGGGAACCATGCACATGAGAAATGTGAACAGCGGGTTTATCCCCATCAGGGTTGTGCCGAACACATCCATGCCAAAACATTGGATAAAACTGGTGATGCCAAATACGCCGCCCAGAACAGCGCCGCATGACGGACCGAGCAGAATGGCGCCGATAACGACGGGGACTGTTAAAAAAGTAATGGAGATTGTGCCGATTTTCAGATAACCAAGCGGCGTGAACGCCATAAGAATAAGGATTGCTGCCAGTATGGCCGTCTGTACCATCCACAGCGTTTTGGTGTGAGTCTGAGTTTTCATGATTGGCTCCTTTGCTGTCGCCTCGCTTGAACGAGTGCAACGCTTTGGTTTATTTATAAAAGCGGTTCCGCTTTTACATCATGTTTATGCCGATCATTCAAACTATAAATCTTTTTCAAACCAAGCAGGGTCAGATTGGGTTCGTATTGGATTTTATGTTTGCATCGGCAGTAGGCTATGATTTTGTCGGCGAGCCCTCCAGTCGCGATCACTGTTAGTTCCATAGTATTCCACTCTTCTGCCAAACGGTCAAGTATGCCGTCAATCATGGCTGCGTTGCCATAAATGATTCCGCTGACCATAGAATCGATGGTGTTTTTTCCTAGAAGATGTTTCGGACTGTCCAGCGCAATACGGGGCAGCTCCGCCGCATGATCGGATAAATCCTTCAGAGAAGACCGAACGCCCGGGTAAATCAGCACGCCGCAAAGCTCGCCGTTCTCGTTGATGCCGGTCAAGGTCGTTGCCGTATTAAAATCCAGAAGAACCAGAGGACTTTTCACCAGAGAGAGCGCCGCCACAGCGTTCGCCACGATATCCGCGCCGACCTGCGAGGGGAAGTCGGTCTTGATATTCAGCCCGGTTTTTACGCCGGGGCCTACAAACAGGGGCTTCACGCGTAAAAGCTGCTCTATGGCCTGGCCTATCGTTTCATTAAGCGGACGAACGACCGAGGAGATAATGGCGCCGTCGACCGAAGACAAGGCAAGGTGATTCATGGAAAAAACGTTGTTGATCAGAATGGCGTATTCATCTGAACTTTTCTCACAGGACGTGGCTATTTGGGCATTGAAGATCATCATGTCTCCGTCAAACACGCCAAACGAAACAGTTGTGTTTTCAATATTACAGGTGAATAACATGCTTACCATCCTTTCATTTGATCCCTGCCGGCAGCCGGGTGTCCGGCCATGCTTCTCTATTCTAACATGCTTGACCGGTTATCGGATATAAGGGCGGCAAAGCCGCGTTTTTGTGTTAATAAAAACAGTATCAACGAATTCACTTCGCCGATACTGTTTTTGTTGTATCCGTCCGACGGCCAGGCCGTCCACAGGCTTACGTTGAACGTTCTATTTCCCTTTAGCCGGTGTCGGCGGTTCTTTCGTCTCTCCGGCCGGTTGGGCGCCTTGTTCAATGGTTTTCATGATGGATTCCTTAATGCTGGTTACCCGCGCATCTTCTTCTTTGTTGCCCTGGTCAAATTTGACGCCCAATTTTTCACTGATCAGAAGTCCCAGAAGCATTTCAAATGCGTTGACCGAACTGCCCTGTCCTTGACCCGAGCCCATGTTGACAACTGTCTTGGGGACGATATCGATTTTGGACTTTTCAATAGCAGTCGTAAATTTATTCATGACATCCTGAACGACTTGATATTGAGGGCCGCCGTATGCCTTGACCTGCTCGTCGATGGCGATGGCCTTGCCGATACCGACTCTGGCCTCCCGTTCAGCCTCCGCTTCAGCGATGGCCTTGATTTTGGCGGCATCCTGCAGGGAACGCTGATAGTCCGCTTTACCTTGGTTGCTTTGAATCTGAATATTGATATCCGATTCGGTCAGGAATCTTTGTTGCAAAGCCTTGGATTCAGCTTCACGCAGTTCCTTTTCTTTTCCGGCGGCTTTTTCCTGTTGCGAATAAGTCTCGATTTTCTCGATCGCAATCTGGCGGTCGCGCAGCTGGGTCAGGATCACTTCAATCTTATTATCGTTGACCGAAGCGGACGGCGTGCCGATCAATACCTCTTCCAGTTCCAGATTGTAGTGTTCGAATTTGGCTTTCATTTCATTGGAAGATGTATTCTGGATTTCGTTTCTTTCCTGAATCAGCTGAATGAGCGTCTTGGTCTGGCCGATGTTCTTAAAATAGGCTGAAACCATCGGATCAAGCGTTTGATTAACCAACATCTTGACGTCGCCGAATCTCTGGATAACCAGCGGCGCTTTCTTGTAGTCGATATGCATGACGACCGACAGAGGCAGCGACGGCTCGAAAGCATCTTTGGTAATCAGGCTGACTTCTTTCAAGTCTTCATCAAATTTATGAGATCCCATTTGGTTGCTGATCCATTTCAGGATAATATTGGTTGTGGGAATCCTGACAATATGGCCGGCATAGGTATTAAAGGCATATTTTCCGGGCATAAGCGGTTCGCGCCAGACGCCCCGGTAGCCTTTTTCCACCAATTCGCCGTGTTTGTAATCCTCTCCGGTTGAATCGACGCCCTTGGGACCGATATACGATACAACCACGCCGACATAGCCGACGTCGATCAGCGTTTTTTCGATCAGTTCCACGGTTGCGAAGAACCGGTTGATAAAATAAGTTCCCTCAACCAGAACCTGATACTGCCGGCCCCGGAATCCGCCGGCTTTAAGGAATTTTTCAGGATCCTGAAAATTATTGTGATAGATATCCGGATAATTCGGATCATCGCCGACGGCGGGCGCTATGATATCGTCGCGATTCAGGGAAAGGCCATCGTGAACCGTTACAATGCCGACTTTATCATCGCTGCCTTTGATGACGAGCGGTTTGAAGCCTTCCCGGTCTCTGAGCAATTCTGCCATCCTGGCGATCGTCGATTCTTCAGAACTGGTTCCCATCGGCAGATAATAGATCTTAGCCTCGGTTATAATGATGAATTGGGCCAGGTTGAAGGCATAAGTACCTTCTCTGATGATCCCCCGCTGCGGGCCTTTCTGGCCGCCATTGAGCAAAAAGCCGCGGGTGTCCTGGAAATTGCTGCCCTCCGGAATCACTTTGCCGAGTGTCTGGATCGGCTCCAGCGGTTTGCCGTCACGGGCAAAGACATAGGCGATCTGCCCCTGCGGGACGGTGACGAGCGGACAAATGTGAACCTTGTACATCAGCGGCGTTAAAAAATGGATGCCGCCGCGCACGATCTGCGGCTGATATCCCGCTTCGCCTTTGAGGGCGATAATCTGCTCGTTCAGAGATCCTTTGCCGGACCACCATTTTTCGACAATCGCTATTTTATTATTTGGAATGATTCTGAATCCGATAATTTTCAACACGATCATAATGCCGACCAGAGCTGCCGCTATAGGAAGCAAAATGTAAATCAATGCATCCATAATTTTACCTCGCAATAAAAATTGCCAGTTTTCTAGTGTTGCATGTGGACAACATGAAAGCTTCTTCTGATTACTTTTTAGGTTTCTTGGCCGTAACGGCTTCCGTTACAGTAACCGGCTGCGCAACGGTCTTTTCAACGACTTTCTTCTTCTTTTTCATCTTCTTTGGATTCTTGTCGCCCATTATTTTTCACTCCTTATCACCAATCAGGTTAACCATCGTATCTTGTGTGGATAACCTTCATTATAGCACGAATAATTTTACCTGATTCACTAATAAATAAAAACATGCCGTAAATTCTGCCATGCCACAAAAATAACATGGCTTCCTTACAGAAACTGGGCCTGGTAGAGTTTCGCATAGGTTCCGTTCTGGTCAAGCAGTTCCTGATGTCTGCCCTGTTCAACGATTTCGCCGTTCATGACCACGAGAATATTGTCTGCGTTCTGAATGGTGGAAAGGCGGTGGGCGATGACGAATGATGTCCGGCCTTCCATCAATTTATTCATAGCGTCCTGGATCTGCCGTTCTGTCCGGCTGTCTACATTGGAAGTCGCTTCGTCAAGAATCAGCATCGGTTCATCCAGCAGCATCGCACGCGCAATCGTCAGCAGCTGTTTTTGGCCTTGCGATATATTATTGGCGCCATCGCTGATAATGGTGTCATACCCATCGGCCTGCGCTTCAATAAAATGATCCATATGCGCGGCGGTGGCCGCTGCTTTGATTTCCTCCAGGCTGGCCTCCGGCCGACCGTAAGCTATATTATCCCTGATACTGCCTTCAAAGAGCCACGTATCCTGAAGGACCATGGCGAAGGAACGGCGAAGCGACCGGCGTGTGATTTCCCGGGTATTGTGGCCGTCAACGGTGATGATGCCCGATTGCGGATCATAAAATCGCATCAGCAGATTGATCAATGTCGTTTTCCCGGCGCCTGTAGGCCCGACGATGGCAATCAGGCTGCCTTTCGACGCCTTCAGGCTAAGGTCGTGGATGATTTCCGTTCCGGGTATATACCCGAAACGAAGGTGCTCCAGCGTCACGTCGCCCCGGACATCGGCAAGGGTCAGTGCGCCGGGGCTGTCGGCCGGTTCCGAGGGCTGATCCAGCAGGGTAAAGACACGTTCGGCGGCCGAGGCGGCCGACTGCAGATCGCCGGTAATATTGGCGATTTCGTTGATCGGGCCGGAGAATTTGCGGGAATAGAGAACAAAAGCCGACAGGTCGCCGATCAGCAGCTTCCCCGCAAGATACAGCAGCGCGCCGAACATACTGATCATCGCCAGCGACAGGTTGTTGATCAGGTTGACCGTCGGACCGTTGATCGCGCCCTGATAATCTGCTTCATAATAGGCTTTGGTGGCTTCCGAATTGCGTTCATTAAAACGGCTGGTAAAAATCTCTTCCCGGTTGTAGCTGCGGATCGTTTTCTGGCCGGTGAGGATTTCCTCGACATATCCGTTCATGGCGCCCAGCTCCCGTGAACGGCGGCTGAATAATGGCCGGGTTTTGCGGACCCGATAGCGGGTCAGAACGATCGATAACGGCACAGTAACTACAAAGATCAAGGACAAACTGGGCGAAATGCGGAGCATCATGATTAAGGAACCGATGATGGTGATGACCGATGCCGCGATTTGCAGGATATCATTGGTCAGGGACGTGTTAATGACATCAATATCATACGAAATCCGTGAAACCAAATCGCCCGCCTGGTGGTTATCGATATAACTCAAGGGCAATTCGACGATTTTATTAAACGTATCCTGACGCATCCGGGCAGCAATCCGCTGGGCGATAACGATCATCAGGCGAGAAGTCAGGAAGGAAAAGACCGAAGAACCCAGATAAGCGGCCAGCATAAATGCCGCATAATAACCGACGGTCGCCATGTCGACCTGCGCCGGACTAATTCCCATGGCGTTAATGGCTTTGCCGGAAAGATCCGGTCCCAGAAGGCCCAGCATATTGCCGGCGACGGTCATGATAAAAGCCAGCAGAATAAGCGGAATTTCCCTGTGGACATAATGTCCGAGCCGGCGTATGACTTTCTTGAAATCTTTAGGCTTATCCGGAACACCTTTCCCGGGCAAACTAGGACCTGGCGGCATAAGTACTGGCTCCTTTATCTGAAAACTCTGCCGGCGGCGGCATTGGCCGTTTTGTCTGCGGCCGGCCTTCCGGCGTCGGTCTGCCGGCGGTTGGGACAGATCCCATCTGTTGTTCGCTGATTTCGCGATAAACGGCACAATTGGCCAGCAATTCGGCATGGTTGCCATAACCCAGGGTCCGGCCGTTATCCAACACCAGAATATGTTTGGCCTGCATGATCGAACTGACTCTCTGGCCAACGATAATCGTCGTGGTATCAGCATAATGCTCAGCCAGGGCGCGGCGCAGCCTGGCATCGGTCCGGAAATCGAGGGCGCTCGAGGCATCATCGAGAACCAGGATCTTTGGTGATCCGGCCAGGGCGCGGGCCAGCAAGATGCGTTGTTTCTGTCCGCCGCTGAGGTTGGTGGCCTTACTGGTCAGCCGGTATTCCAGGCCGTTTTCCTTTTCATGAATGAAATGAACGGCCTGGGCATCCTGCACGGCTTTCTGCAGTTTATCCATAGGAAGCCCCCGTCCGAAATCAATGTTGTTGGCCAGACTGTCGCCATATAGAAAATCATTCTGGAAGACGATCCCGAACATCTGGTGCAGCGCGTCAACCGGAATCGTTTCGATTGGCCGGCCGTCAATCAATATTGTTCCGCTGCTGCGCTCATAAAGGCGCAGCAATAATTGGATTATCGTACTTTTACCGCTTCCGGTGGCGCCGATAATGCCCAGGGTTTCTCCATGCTGCAGCGTAAAACTGATATCTTTCAGAATAAGCTTCTGATCTGTATAGGCAAAACTGACATGATCAAAAACAATATGGGGAGCCGGACAATCGGCCGCGGGTTTCGGCGCAGCTTGGTCCGCCGGCCGGTTTTCATCTGCGAAAGGCGGCAGGACTTTCTGTTCCTCTGCCAGAGGCTGAGTCAATATTTCGTCAATACGTTCCGAAGAGGCGGAAGCGCGGTTGTAAATAACAAAGATGCTGTTTAACGACAGCAGTGAATTGGTAATCTGAATGAAGTATGAGAGAAAAGCGATGATCGTTCCAGGTTGTGTCAGGCCGCCTTTCACCATAGATGCGCCAACGATAATCACCAAAGTCAATCCTGTGTTCAGGATCAGATTGATGGTTGGATTGGTTATGGACATATGGAAAGTCGCAGTACGTTCACGGGCAGCCACTTCCTGATTGACTTTGGCATACCGCTCCTTTTCGTATTCCGTTTTATCAAGAGACTTGGAGACTTTGATGCCGCTGATATTTTCGCGGACAACCCGGACCATTTGGTCTATCGCGCGCTGCAGGCTGCTGAAAAGCGGGAAACTTTTTCGTGAAATGTGTATCGTGACCCAGGCGATCGGCGGCAGCAGAACAATGAGGATCATAGCCAGACGCCATTCCATGATCAGGCAGAAGATAATGCCGCCGATAAAAAGCATCGGCGCTCTGATGCCGATCCGCTGAATGCTCCCGATGAAACGATGGACATTATAGCTGTCCGTCGTTAAACGCGATTCCAGCGACGGAATGGTATGTTTGTCGATTTGTCTGGCCGAAAGCGCCATGATCCGCGTGAAAAGATCGCTGCGTATGTTTTTTACGGCGTTGGCGGCGACCCAGGAAGCCATACGGTTGGCGATAATGTTGGCGCCCCATGCGCCCAGGGAAGCTAAAATCATGATGCCGCCCCAGATAAAAATCGGCTGCATCACTTTCAAAGGAACCAGATTATTGATGATGTAGGCCAGAATGGCAGGCATGACCAGTTCGAACAACGTGCCGAACATTTTGATTGTGGCGCCGACGGCCATCCGTTTATAAAAAGGACGCAGATAGCGGCGTATCATTGCCTGTCACCTGCTTCCCCGGCCGCCTCATACCCTTCGGCCTTGACTTCATCCTCCGTGGAACAACGGCAGCCGGCTAGATCCTTATGTTCGATCCGAAGCGTCGCCCGGGCGGCGACCCGTTTAAGCATGCCGATAAACTGTTCTCTTTCTTCCTGACTTAATACAGAAGTCAATTCATCGTCCCAGCCCTGGATTACCCGGAGAATGTCCGGCTGCAAAGCGCTGGATTTACTTGTTGGATACAGTTCCATCAGGCGGCGGTCTTGCGAATTGGACTGCCTGATGATAAATCCGTTCTTTTCCAGTTGGTTAAGCTGACGGGCGACCGTACTCTTGTTCACGTAGATATGTTTGGCGAGTCCGTCCTGGGAAATGCCCGGATGACGGCAGATCTGGAGAATATAACTCACTTGGTAACCGTTGAGGCCGGTATTGGCAAAAGCATCTTGACGATCCAGAATGGATGTCCGGTAGATGCGGTTGATGTACTTCATAATCCGTTCCATAAAAGCTCCTGTTATCCTGCGGCTGCTTGTCTGACTATCAGTTGCATAGACAACTATTCAAATACAAATTAGCATGGGCCACCGGTTCTGTCAAGAGACGCCTTCTGCCCAATCTGGTTAAAGAACGCTTAGTTCACGTGAAACGCAGCTACCTGACGAAAATGGAAGCCATAGATGGAAAAGGTTATAGCCAGCGGAAACAGCCGCGGATGTCGGAACAACGTCCAGAAAAACAGCTTCCAATAATGGGCCCGCTCAATGCCGCGAATACCGAGCCAATAAATCGACCGTCCCAGAGCCAGGACGCTTTGCAGTTCCAGGTGGTACCGTATTTTAGGCGGCCGGTACTGTTTAAGAAAGCTTTTTACCCGCTCATAATAGACTTGCGGCGAATAGATTTGGTTCAGAATTTTGTGATAACCCTGGCGAAGCCGTTCCAGACCGAGCTTGGGAATGATGTTGGTTGAGCCATCCGCATTGTCGCCCGTCATCAGGTTCGTCAAACGGCCTTCGCGCGTCATGCGTTCGAAAAGCGGCGTCCCTTGCGGAGCCTGCAGCAAGCCGACCATGGCGGTTACAATGCCGCAGCGCTGAATAAAATCCACCTGCTGTTGAAAAATCGCGGGCGTGTCGCTGTCAAATCCGACGATGAATCCGCCTTGGACCTGTAATCCGGATCGCTGAAGAAACTGAATGCTTTCTGCCAAATCCCTGCCGACATTCTGTGTTTTGCGGCATTCGGCCAGGCCGTTTTCGTCAGGTGTTTCGATGCCGACAAAAACCGTGTCAAATCCGGCGGCAGTCATCATTTTGACCAGCTCGGCATCATCAGCCAGGTTGATCGATACTTCCGTATTGAACGGGAAACCGATTTTACCCTTGCGCCATTCGATCAATGCCGGAAGCAATTCCGATTTGAGCTGCTTTTTATTACCGATAAAGTTGTCATCAACAAAAAAGACGCCGCCACGCCAACCCAGCGAGTAGAGGCTGTCCAACTCGCGGATAATTTGTCCGGCCGATTTAGTCCGCGGCTGATGTCCCAACAGCGCCGTCACATTACAAAAATCGCAGCTGTATGGGCAGCCTCGGGAGAATTGTATGCTTACGGTGCTGTATTGCCTGAGATTGGCCAAATGCCAAAGGGGTACGGGCGTTTGGCGTATATCCGGGAATTCAGCTGTTTTGTATACGCGCCGTGGGCGCCCGTCAGCCAGGTCGCGCAAGAATTGCGGCAAAGTTATTTCCGCTTCATTCAGGACGAAGTAATCCACGTCGGGAAACTGTTCATATTCCATGGTAAAAAGCGGCCCGCCCGCAACGACATTTATATGCGCAGCTTTACAGCGGGCAATCAGTGAAAGAGCCGTCCGGCGCTGCACGATCATCGCGCTGATGAAGACAAAATCCGCCTTGACGAGATCTTGCTGGGATAGCGAATCGACATTGAGATCAACCAGTTTTAGTTCCCAGTCCGGCGGCAGCATGGCGGCCACAGTCAACAGGCCAAGCGGCGGCGTGCTTGCTTTCTTGCGGATAAATCTGAGCGCGTATTTAAAGCTCCAGAATGTATCCGGGAACTCGGGGTAAGCCAGGATAATGTTCATATTGCCTCCGTTCATTTAAGGCAGCCGCTCATGCGGCGGCGATCATTTTACCGACTTAAAATGATCCGAAAATACATGCCCGCTAGAAATCTCATTCGTTACATACGGCAGACAGCACTCCTGGCAAAGCCCCGGAAACAATATTCATCTTTATTATACGGCCAATGGGATAAAAGTGGAACCGGATCATCCAATTTATCATCTTGCTGCCGCTGATCTTATGCTAAAATAAGAGTAAAAAACAACAGATGATTCACAAGCGGAGGTTCTACTATGGCGAAACTGAGCAAGGATTTTTTTATCGACAATCAGGTCCTGATCATGGGTTACCCGCTGAAGGCGGATCCTTCCATGCCGATGCTTCTGCAAGCCTTTCTCAACAACGGCATTCAGGTGTTTGCGCAAAACAGCGAAGCCAAAGGCGATGCGGATATCAAAGTTTACGCCGGTCTCGATGAGTTGCCCCAAATACCGAAAACGGCATACATTTATCTGGAAAAGGGCGACATCGACGCGTGGATTAAGCCGCTTGCCGCTGCCGGGATCACCCGGATCCTGTTCCACAGCAAGAAGGATGTCGACCCGCGGCAACTGGACGAATGCAAAAAAGTCGGTCTGGAAACAGCCGTTGCCTGCCCGATGATGATCTTTGGCAAAGGGATCCATTGGTTCCATGCTAAGCTGGCCGGCGTCCGTTAATGACTTCATTCCCATTAATCAGAACCAGACTGTCCAACGAGCGGCTCATGACGGCGCTCCTGTCGGTATTGATCCTGTACAATTTACCGCGGTGGATCGCCCGGCCGGCCGATGTGGGGAGCGCGCTGCTTCTGCTGCTGTTCGGTCTGGTTTTGGACACGGCTGTAAATTACTTCCGGTTTCATCGCCCCCTGTGCGCCGTGTCGGCTGCCATCACCGTTTTTATCCAATATACCCTTTCTCCCGGAGCGCCCGTATGGGGAGAATTGCTTGCCCTAATGGCGGCTCTGCTGTTTGGTAAGCATATTTGGGGCGGCGCCGGTAAAAATCCCATAAATCCGGCCATGGTCGGCCTTTTGATTTTAGGGCTGCTTTTCCAGGTCAAGATGCCGGTGTTTATCGCTTCCTACTGGCTGTTGCCGGCTATCGTCTTGTCTTTGCCGTTTATGGCCTTCCGGCCTTTTGCCGCTCTGGGCATGATGAGCGGAATGACGGCGGCTCTGCTGCTGCATCAGAATCTCACCTGGGCGGGCCTTGTTTCTTATGGCGTTGTGTTGTGGAGCTGCCTGGTGATTACTGATCCGGTTACAACAACAGCCAAGCCTCCGGAAGGCTTTGTCATCGGCATACTGGCAGGATTCGCCCCTCTGGCGGCCGGCGATTCGACAGCCGCGATGGCGCTGGCCGTTTTAGTGACCAACAGTCTCTCGGCTGCGGCAGACCATCTGAGCAGCCGGACCGGCATGCCGGTCCATTTGAAATTTAAAAAGCGCCGGCAAATTCTATTTTCCCGTGAAAACACCGCTTATCACGATATGTCCGGCGATGCTCCGCCGGCCGGCATCGCTGCCGATATGCCGGCCGATATGATGGCCGATGAAATTCTGCGCCGTATTGGGCGCAGCAAAGTTTTTGGGTTCGGCGGAGCGGCATTCCCCACAGAACAAAAGATCCGTACGGTTATGAACGCGAAGGCTTCTGAGAAGCACTTGATTGTCAACGGCGCCGAATGTGATCCCGGCCTGATTCATGACAAATGGCTTTTAACGCACCGAAGCGACGCGATCATGCAGGGAATAGAGTGGCTGCGCCGATGCGTTCCGTTCGCCACAATAACCGTCGCCGCCAAAAACATCGCCGGATTGGCGTTTTCTCCTCCGGTGCGTCTGCGTCGGGTTCCGGATTATTATCCAGCCGGCGCCGAAAAAATATTGATCAGGAATATTCTGCGGATGAATCTGGACTATAACGTAATCCCGGCGGCAGAGGGGATTTTGGTTCTGAATGTTCAGACCGTGTTCTCCATCTATGAGGCTGTCAGCCTGAATCGCCCGGCAGACTCCCGCCTGATAACCCTTGCCGATATGAATGCGAATACCGGCCGCGTTATGCGGGTCCGCCTCGGTTCAAAGGTCCAGGACGTGATGGAGAAAGCCGGAACTGCCGGCATTTTTATCGGCGGCGGGATAATGAACGCCCGGATCGCCGACGCTGACGCGGTTGTCGGCGAAACCGTAAATTTCTTGGCCGCCGGCAGATATCCCAAGTATATAGAATCGCTTCAATGCTCGCGCTGCGGGCTGTGCAGCGCCGTGTGCCCGGCGCGGCTGCCGGTGCGTGAACTGGCATTTTTTGTCGACGAAGGCAAACCGGAGCGGGCCATGCGGTTTCATCCTGAACAATGCCTATCTTGCGGCAGCTGCAGCTATGTGTGTCTGGCCGGTAAAAATCTGGCGGCGAAAGTAGCGGAGCTAAAAAAACAACAGAGCCTGCCGCCGGCGCCATAAAAGAAAATGCCGCCAATGAATACTTAAATTTTTTACGTTCAGGGTTTCTGTACCTTTTTTTTACATGTGCTGATCTTAAAGAGTAAATACAGCGGGCTGACGCCCACAAGAGCAGTCATGAGAATCAAAACGCCGAAGATAGCCATATATTGCCAGCCGTCTGTCATAATAAATCCCAGGCTGTATAAACCGATGCTGACTAAAATTCGAACAATGCGATCGATAAGTCCGATATTCTTCACTGATTTCCCTCCTCGATCATCTGATAAACCGGTAAACTGCAATGGTCGGACCGCCAGACATCCCCAACAATTCAATTATCCAAACAGGGAGAGAAGGATGCCAGCGGCTACGGCAGATCCGATAACGCCGGCAACATTCGGCCCCATGGCATGCATCAGCAAATAACTGGCGGGATTTGCCTTTTGTCCTTCCACCTGGGAAACACGCGCAGCCATAGGAACCGCCGATACTCCGGCCGAGCCGATCAGCGGATTGATTTTACCCTTGGACAGCCAGCACATGAGTTTACCGAGAAGCAGGCCGCCGACCGTGCTGAAAATAAAAGCCATCAAACCCAGGCCGATTATTTTCAGGGTTTCCGGCTTCAGGAATTTGTCGGCAACCGCAGTGGCTCCTACCGTGACGCCCAGAAAAATCGTCACGATATTAATTAAAGCGTTTTGCGCGGTACTGGATAAGCGTTCGACAACGCCGGATTCTCTGAACAGATTACCCAGCATCAACATCCCGATGAGCGGAGCCACAGACGGCAGCAACAGGACGCAGAGAACCGTGACGACAATCGGGAAGCAGACTCGCTCCAACTTCGATACTTCCCGAAGCTGTTTCATTTCAATCGCCCGTTCCTTTTTCGTCGTTAACGCTCGCATGATGGGCGGTTGAATCAACGGGATCAAGGCCATATAGGAATAAGCCGCAATGGCGATGGCCGGCAGCAGCTCCGGCGCCAGTTTCGTCGTCAGATAGATCGCGGTCGGGCCGTCGGCGCCGCCGATGATCCCGATTGACGCAGCTTCCGCCGGCGTAAATCCCAAAGCGATCGCCACGACAAAAGCGACGACAATGCCGAACTGAGCGCCTGCTCCCAAAAACAAGCTGGAAGGCCTGGCAATCAGAGGACCGAAATCCGTCATGGCGCCGATGCCCAGAAAGATCAGGGAGGGGTAAATGCCTTTTTTGACACCCAGATACAAATAATACAGCAATCCGCCGGCTTCATCGGGCGACGCCGGCCCGTTCATCAGGCCCGCCAACGGCAGGTTGGCCAGCAGAACGCCGAAGGCGATCGGAAGCAGCAGCATCGGCTCAAATTTCTTAACAACCGCCAGATAAACCAATGCAAAAGCAATCAGAATCATAATCAGATGTTGTGGCGTCAGCGCGGCAAATCCGGAATCCCGCCAAATTCTAACTAGTGCGTCAATAAACATATCATTTCTCCTGGTTAATCGTCATTAGCAAGTCGCCGGTGGCCACCGACGCGCCTTTGGCAACATAAATCCGGCCGGCAACGCCGCTTGCGGACGCCATGATTTCATTTTCCATTTTCATCGCTTCTAGAATAAAAAGCACATCGCCTTTTTTTACCGGGCTTCCCGGCTGGGCCTTAATGTCGAGAATAGTTCCGGGCATAGGCGACTGGATCTTGCGGACACCGGCGCCGCCGGCTGCCGGGTCATCGTCTGGAACAGAATTCATGGCCGCGGTTTGGGCAGCCGGAGGCGGCTGGGGCAGGGCTGCCGGCGCGGCATAGACAGCCGTTTCCGTTTTCACAAGACTAGCCTGGCCTTTTTCCACTTCGACTTCATAAGATTTGTTGTTTATAGTCACGATATAAATCATGTTGTTTTCTCACTTTCCCTCAATGGCTTGTTCTTGATCCGGCAGCGCCTTAATCGACTTAAAACATAATTCAGATAAGGGTATTTCCGATTCATCGCTGACAATCGCCATGATCATAGCGGCGGTCGGTTCATCCACGCCGATGAGTCTGACAGAGCCGCCGCCTGAATCAAGTTCCGGCTGAAGCGCCGGAGAATCAGGTATTTTGCCAGAGTCCGATTTCCTGCCATAAGCCGCAATGCCCCCGATCAGGAAGGAAAATAATTTTAATAAAAGGCAGAGAATCCCTAAAACAGCGATGACCATGGCCATGCAGAAAAGGGCAACCGCCAGGCTTTCCCCGATCGTCATACGCTGCCCTCCTGTTTTTTCTTGATCGAATAAACGACCGTCTTAACCGACCGCTCTTCCCGTTCCCGGAAAAACTTTTCAGCGATCTGAGGAAAAGCGGCGTAGGAGAGAACATCCTCATCATTGCGGGCTAAGCTGCCAATCGCAGTTTTGGCATCGTTGAAAGCCGGAGCAAGCGTGTCGGCAAAACGGGTTACGATCGGTTTCTCGCCGCCCAGAACCTTTTGCATAAGCTTGTCGTCGACTTGACCTGGCGCCCGGCCATATTCGCCTCTCAGATAGGCTTTGATTTCTTTGGATACATTTTTATACCGTTCTCCGGCCAGAACATTGGATACGGCCTGAACGCCGACCATCTGGCTCATCGGCGTAACCAGCGGCGGATACCCCAGGTCTTTCCTGACTTCCGGCGTTTCGGCCAGCACTTCATCCAGTCTGTCCAGGGCATTCTGGGCTTTCAGCTGGGCTATTAAATTTGACAGCATGCCGCCCGGTATCTGATAGATCAGGGCGTCGGTCTCCGTCGCCATAACCAAAGGATCCAGCAGGCCGGTGGCGATATATTTCGATCTCAGCGGCTTGAAAAAGGTATTGATATCTTTGAGGACTTTTTCATTTAATTCCGTTACGAAACCCATCTGCCGCAGGGCATAATGAAGCGTTTCCGTTGCCGGCTGGGATGTTCCGCCGGAAAATGAGGAGATCGCCGTATCGATGCCGTCGCAGCCGGCCTCGATCGCCTTGATATAAGTCATTGGCCCCAATCCTGTCGTAGAGTGAGTATGCAGGAAAATGGGGATTTTTATATTCGTTTTCAGTGCCTGAATCAAGTCAAAAGCTTCCTGAGGACCCATAATGCCGGCCATATCCTTGATACATATCGAATCAGCCCCCATATCTGCGAGCTGCCTGCCTATCTCGGCATATTTATCCAGATTATGAATCGGGCTTGTTGTATAACAGATGCAGCCTTGCACATGAGCGCCTTGTTTTCGGGTTTCATCTACGGCGACTTCAATATTCCGGAAATCATTGAGGGCGTCAAAAATGCGGAAAATATCCATGCCGTTTTGCGCGGCGCGGGCAACAAACAGCCGGACAATATCGTCGGGATAATGCTTGTAGCCAAGGATATTCTGTCCCCGCAGAAGCATCTGCAATTTCGTCTTTTTTACCTTGGCTTTGATCTGCCGCAGTCTTTCCCACGGATCCTCCCCGAGATAACGCAAGCAGGCGTCAAAAGTGGCGCCGCCCCAGCATTCCAGAGAATAATAGCCGGCGTCGTCCAGTTGCTCCAATATGCCTTCGAAATCGGCAAAAGGCATACGGGTGGCGATAAGCGATTGATTGGCATCGCGTAATACCGTTTCGGTAAAATGTACTTTCATATCGATAAGCCTCCTATAGTCTGCCGGCAATTAAAAAAGGGCAGAGAACTTCATAAGAAGCTCTCCACCCTTAAGCTTAAGACTTGAAGCAGTTGCCTGCCCAACCGGAAGACCTTATTCAATTGTATTGAAATTACTCTATCTTTTTTGAAAAGTCAATATCCTCCGGTTGATGTTATAATCATTTGCGGAGAGACCATCATCTTTAATCAGGAGGATTTGCACTTATGGACAAGCTTAGAATCGGTATCATCGGAACCGGCGGAATAGCTCATTCTCATGCCCGGGCCTATCTGGCTATTCCGGAGGTCGAGATCGTCGGCGGGGCGGATATTGTACCTGGCAAAGCCCGCGCTTTTTTGGATGAGTTTAACCTGACCGGCGCCATGGCATTTGAATCGGCCGAGGATTTATTGAAAATGGATCTTGATGCAGTCAGTGTCTGCACCTATAATTCGACGCACGCCGAATGTGTTATCCAGGCTTTGGCTTCAGGCCGGCATGTTCTTTGCGAGAAACCCATGTCGATCACGTTGGAGCAAGGCGTCAGCATGGTGCGGGCGGAAGCGTCCAGCGGTAAAATCTTATCGATTGGTTTCCAGCCGCGCTACGATATCAACACCCAAAAAGTTAAGAGCATTATCGCCGGCGGAGCGCTGGGCAAGGTCTATTATATTCAGACCGGCGGCGGCCGGCGGCGCGGCATCCCGGGCAGGACTTTCATCAATAAGGAATTGGCGGGAGTCGGCGCCTTGGCCGATATTGGCTGTTACGCCCTGGATTTTGCCTTGAATTCCATTGGTTATCCCCGGCCTTTGACTGTATCGGCTTATGCCAGCAATTATTTCGGTACGAATCCAAAGTATTATCCCAATGCCGGCCAATTCCAGGTCGACGACTTTTCAGCAGCCTTTATCCGGCTGGAAGGCGATATTATTCTCGATTTTCGCATGTCCTGGGCTATGCATATGGATACCACCGGCGATTTCATTTTTCTGGGCACCGACGGCGGCCTCAAGGTGCGCCAGCCGCATATGAAATGGTGGGGCGGCGCCTGGGACGGTCCGATCGGCCAAATCTTTTATATGCATGACCAATTCGGCGTACCGACTGAAACACCCATCCCATTGGCGGAAAATGAGGGGCCGAGTCTTTTCGAGAAAAAAGTTCGCGACTTTGTCGACGCCGTGATATCAGGCGGCAAAGCGCCTGTGCCGACCAGCCAGATTCTTTATAATCAGGCTATTATCGACGGCATTATCCGTTCTTCGGCGGAACACCGGGAGGTTGCGATTCAAATTCCGAAGATCTGAAAATAGTCTTCTGCCGGTCTGTTGGCTGCCATTTACGGCGGCTTGCCGGCCGGTTTTAGCCGTGATCGGACGGAAACAAGCGGCGGGTTGCAATCGGCAGGGGATTATCTTCCGCCCACTGCAGCAGGTTTTCATGGCAGGTAAAGAGCAGGATCTGCCGGCGGCGGTTGTTATCTTCGGCATATTCAGCCAGAAAGCGAAGCCCTTGTTCGGCTCGGGCATCGTCATATTGCATGAGAACATCATCCAAAAGCAGCGGCAGCGGCTTTTGATTCTGGCTCAAAAGATCGGCGACGGCCAGACGCAAGGCCAGATACGCCTGATCGATTGTGCCGCTGCTTAAGTACTGCCATTCATGCGACATGGCGTCCTGCGCATCTTGAACATGAATATCGAATGTCCTGGATACCAGAACATTCTGATATTTGCCGCCGGTCAGCCGGCTCAGGATAGCCGCCGTCTTTTCATTGAGCAGCGGGCCGAAGCTTTGGCGGATTTCATTAAAAGCGGCTGTTAATGTTTGCTGCGCCAGTTCGAGGCATTCATAGTCTTTTTCCCGATCGGCCAGTTCGTTTTTAAGGCGGCTTATATCGGCTTCGACCTGACTGACATTCGGTTTATGGCCGAATGTATTTTTGATTTGCGCCGTCAATTGAATCAGCTTTTCCTGAACAGCCTGCCTTTGGATTTGTGTTTGCCGCAAATGCTCCTTTAATTGTTCGCGTTCGCCATCCGGCATAAGTTCCGGCAGAACGCCGTGGTTTCCTTCCGATAATTTAGTTTTAACGGCGATGATTTCCTGTTCGATCTGATCCCGCGTTTTGCCGCGCCATTCGTCGGTATTGCAGCCGGTGGCTTCCCGCCTGGCTTCGACCAAGGTTAATTCCCTGATGGCCTGCCGTGCCTGCCCGAGTGCAGTTTGCGCCTCGGCCAAAGTAGATACAGCTTGATAACGGCCGACCCATTGAATAAACTGGCCGGTCTGCCGGGCCAGGATTTCGCCCGCTTGTTGTTCATCGGCTTGCGCTTTGGCCAGGCTTTCATTTTTCGCGGCTATTTTGGCAAGAAAACTTTGCCGCAGCATGGCTTTATTCTGCAGATCATCCAGCGAAGTGCAGCTGAATGCGGCTAATTGCGCCGCAATATCTTTCTCCAGGTTCACTGCGGCGGTTTTCTCCTGATCCAGGCTGCTTTGCAGGTCTTCCAGGCTGCCGGATTCCGCAAGGGGGCCTTCTGCTCCCGCCGCCGTTTTCCTGCCGGCAACGGTTTCCATCAGACCGAGTTGATTTTTCCGCAGGAATTCCAGTTCCATAGCCTGCTCGTTCCGGATCTGTTCCAGTTGTTGAAAAGCCGCGGCCGCCGTGTCCCGCGCCGCTTCGCGCTGAACTTTAGCCAGCCGGGCTTGTTCCGCGCCGGCGGCGATTTCCTCCGCGGCCTTTGTCTGTGCCGAAACCTGGGCATCTGCCGCTTCCTGCTCCTTTTGCACGGCTAAATTGGTCTTTTCGTATTGCATCCGGGCTTGCCGCACAGCGTTTTCATCGACGATGGTCGTCGCCGTCTGCTTCGTGCCGGGACGGCCAAATACGGCCGCGCCCAAGGCCAGAGCCAGTAAAATTCCGGCATAGCAGGCCGGATGAACGAAGAGGCCGCCGATTATGGACAGGAGCAAAAGGATCACGGCGCCGCTCAGCAGGATTTTGTTTATCCCGCGGCCTTGTTGACGGCTGAAAGTCACCTGTTTAGGAACCGACGCCTGCTTCAGTTGTTCCGCGGCAGCCTCAAGACGTTGGGCCGACCATTGGCCGACATCGCGTTGATGGCTTGCCGCTACCTGCAGGTTCGTAAATGCCGCTTCCCGTTCCTTTTTCAAGTCGTCCGCCGCAAGCGCGGCCTGAGTCAGCCGCGCTTCGCATTCCGTCAGGTTATGCCGGGCAGCATCCCGGTCAACCCGGGTTTGTTCCGACAGTTTTTCGCAGCGGTCAATTTCCCGATTAAGGTCGGCCAGCTGTTTTTCGGCTTCCATGAGCGCGCTTTGTCTTGCCTGCCATTCGGTCTGTTTTTGCATGGCCTGCTGCAAATTTTGTATGTTCTGTTTGTGATCCTGAAGCTTTTGGACTTGACCTTTGATTTGATCGGCAGTCTCCGAAGACACACCCGGAACTTCCTGATGCTGCAAATCCAGCTGCTCTGCCGCCAGATCTTTCAGATAACGCTGCCGCTCGTCATAGATTCGGGTCAGATCCTGGACCTGCGCGGCCTGCTTCTCGCCATCGTCGATAAAGGATTGGTCGGCTTGAATTTCGCGGCCTTTCAGTTTTTGGCGGATCAATCCCTCAGCCCGGTCCAGCTCGTCCAGCATTTGCCATTTCTGCAGGATACCGTCCAGCTGCCGCGCCTGATCCAACAGCTGCTGTTGATCGAGCAGATGTTGCTGTGCGCGGCCGGTTTGCTCCTGAATCTCTTTTTGCTGTTCCAGTTCCAGACAGGTATTTTCCAGGGTTTTCTCCTGCGCCTCGTCTTCTTGCGCTCTGACTTTCTCCTCAGCCAGCCGGGCCAGTTCCTGATTCAATTTATCGCAGACGCCGATACGGCCGCTTCTGGATTTCAATGTTTCCTTGGCGGTTTGCAGACGGCCGTCCACCTGCATATGGGAAACCCGCTCGTCGCCCGTTGAAACCAGATTCAGTAATTTCCCGGTTATCTCATCTTCTTTATCCTGAATGCCGTCGGTCACGCTGCCGGCCTGGCCGATATAAACACTCTTTTCAAAAGCCGCGGCGCCCATGCCGAAAAAACGCTGCCCGAGGTCTGTTCCGCCGGCGATGTTTTCCTCCTGGCCGGCGGCCAGATTCCAGATATGGATCTTGTCCGACGTATTCGAAACACCAAATTGCCTTTCCAGGCGGTACCGCATCCCCTGGTCCTCAAATTCGATGCTGCCCGACATCTTCATCCCGTTCCAGGACGTATATTTTTTCCGGACATTTTTTGCCAGATCCGTGCTTTTGCCGGACGATCCGTAGAACATCATTTTAATAAAGGTCATGATTGTGGTTTTGCCGTCTTCGTTGCGGCCATAGATCATATTGAATCCGTCATCTAAATCCAGTGTAAAATGCTCCAGCTTGCCAAAACGATGAATCTCAATAGTCTTGATCTTCATTCAGATTCACCTCCTGATCAAAAGCTTTTAGGCCAAGATATAAAGCCCGCTGGTATTGGCCGGCCGCCGTTTCCTGCCCGGAAGCGAGACAATGGTCGATCTGCTCCAGCATTTTCCGGGTATAAATGCCTTTCAGAGATATCTCTTTAGCCAGAGCCGCAACATCAATCGCCGGATGTGTCTGATCATAAACTTTGACATAAAAAAAACAGTCCTGGAGCCTGAGCGCTATGGCCAGGCAATCCGGCACAAAGCGTTCGGTCAGAGCTCCGGTCAGGATAATTTTATAAAGATGCTCCGGATATTGCTCGCCATAACGCTCTTTAGCAGTCCGGCGGATGATTTCGGCAGCTTCACTCTGGGTTGAAGCCGGGCTGATATCTACGGGCAATTCCAGATTCATGCGCCGGCATACCGGCAGGAAGGCCATGTCGGCTTTACCCTTGCTCACCGAGCCGATATAGACGCCCTTCTCGTCAAGTTCGTCAAAGCCGCGGCCTTCCGGGCATCCGCTGTAAGCATAAAAGGTCCGCCCGCTCTGCAGGATATCCGTCCGCTTATGCACATGGCCGAGGGCCAGGTAATCCAGACCGCTGCCGATGATCTGCGAAACCGTAACCGGATTATAGGGACTGGCCTGGCCGGCGGCGACCAGATCGCCATGCAGCACGCCGATATTGATCAATGAGTTTTCTGCGTCCGCACCGGACGGCATCATCGGTTCGGCGGCATATGTCCTGGTAAAACCGGCGCCCCATAAGCAAAAACCCCGGTCGGCAAATTCTGCGGATTCATAGCCCGCTTTGAATATGACGACATTGTCCGGCCAGCGCTCGCGTTCATACGGAGAATCGAGGGCAATAAAATCATGATTGCCGGGGGCTATCGCGACAAGGGTGTCCGGAATCCGGGTAAAAGCTTCGCGCACAGCGTCGACAATCGGCTGATCTGTACACGAGCCTTCGAACAAATCGCCGGCAATCAGCAGCAGATCAGCCTTCTCGCGCCGGCAAAGGTCTATGATCCGGGTAAAAGTCATAACATGCTCTTCACGCCTCACTCTGGCCAAATGTCCCAGCGACGAGAGTTCGGCACCCAGATGCAAATCGGCACAATGGATTACTTTTATCTTGTTCATAGCACGGCTCCTGCGAAATCTTGACTTTAATCATAGTGATAATAGAAATAAAAGTCAAAACAGGAGCAAGGCCGCCGTTAACCAAGATGCATTCTTTATTTCCGGGTATGCTGCCGGCATACTTGCCGGCAAAGAGCATTGTCTTTATGATTTTTATCTGAGCAACATTCCCAGTGACGGGCATGACATTTGGGGCAGCTGGGTTCGGCTGCCGGGTTGCTTTCCGGATTCTCCCTGATGATCAGATTTTCAATACGTTCATTCCATTCCCGGCCGCAGTCCAGGCAATGTATCGTACAGATACTGCGGGTGTAATTCCCGCCCTCAATGCGGATGATTCTGCCATAAATCAGGCTGTCCGCAATTTTAATGCGCGCCGCCAATAAAATCCGCTGGAACGTCGGCCGCGATATTTCCATGCGGTCGGCGCAGACCTCCTGTTCCAATCCTTCCATGTCTTTAAGGCGAATCGCCTCAAGTTCCTCCAATTTTAACGCGTTTTCTCCTTGTGCAGCTTGCGGATCGAGTGGACCGAATTTACTGATTATTGGAATAAACTCAATTTTGCGCCACTTAACTGGTCTGGGCAAGTTGTTACCTCCCCGGCAAAGAACAGCCGTCATCCCTGACTCCTGGACACCTAAATAAATAGGCATCCTCCTCATTTATTTTACTTGACATTATAAGTCATATGTTGAATTTAGGAAATGAAAAAAAAGCCGGAACATCGGTGTTCCGGCTTAAAATCAGAATAATCCAGATAAATTCCGGTTTATTCGTCCTTACGGCAACGCAAATTACTCTTCAAGATAATATCAACATGCGCGGTATACGCATCCATTTCCGGTTCTTTATCGTCAATCAGATAATCACACAAAACTTTCATTGCGCGAAAGCCCTGGGAAAACGGATCCTGAACCACCAGGCCGTCGATAAGGTCCTGACTGGCCAATTCATTGACTTCCGGCGATACTTCATGACCGATGAGAACAATCTTTCTTCCCGGTTTTTCATCTTTCAAAGCCAGCGCCACTTCATATATCGAGCCGCTGTCATTGTAAAGGCCGGCCAAGTCCGGCACCGTCTCCAGATAATCTTTCGTCATCAAGTAAGCGTTATACTCGCCGATACTCTCATAATGGCGGCCGGAATCATCGATCAGTTCCAGTTCGGGCGCTATTTGCGCCGCCGTTTCTTTAAAGGCGGCATAACGTTGTTCCAGCGAATAGGACCGATTCCCATAATCCCTGACGATACCGACTTTACCGGCGCCTTTAAGAAACAAGGCCATCAGCTGGGCAGCCGCTCTGCCGGCTTCGGCGTCGTCGGAACCCATATAGAAGAGGCGGTCGACTTCCCGCAGGTCATCATTCAACGTCACAATCCGGATGCCCTTTTCCCGGCATTCGCGGAGCTGGGCAATAATTTCACGATCATTGATCGGCTTGAGGATCAGGGCGCAGATACCGTCGTTCATCAATTTATTGATGGTGTATTTTAAAACGGCCGTGCTGTACTGGATCCGATAGCAGGAGATCTTGATCCCAAAATCACGAAAGCCCTCTTCGCCGTATTTAACGCCCCGTTCAACTTCCGACCAGAAAAACAGCGGCTCTAAGGGTAAAATAACGCCAATCCGGGTCGTTTTTCCGCTGACCAGCGTACGGGCGATCTTGTTGGGCCGATAACCCAGTTCCTTGATTCTGGACAGGATTTTCGCACGGGTTTCCGGACTGATATCCGCCCTGTTGTGAACGGCGCGGTCCACGGTTGCCGGCGATACGCCCAACTGTCTGGCGATGTCCTTTATGGTTACTTCACTGTTCGTCATCAATCCCGACCTCCGCGCCTTATTATACAGCAGGTCTTTCGGCTGTATCAATGAAGGCTGACCGTTTCCCAGCCCATTAATTGGCCAAAAGCCACGATCTCTTTTTCCTGATCGCCGTAAACCAAGGCCGAATGATGCGTGCCGCCCCTCTGACTATATGCTGCCAGGAATGACGACAGTTCACACGGCGGCTTAAACCAGCCGCGTACGGTATGAACAAATAAATCAGGTCTATCCGGGTCCAGCATTTGAACCGGTACCGTCATGAGCTGAAATCGCCCGTCAGGGCCCGGCGCCAAATTAACGAGCGTAGCCGCTCCGGCGCGGTACCGTCCATAAGCCACTGCCGGCTGACCGATATCGGTATAAGGGAATCCGGTCTTTTCAAGCCGCAAGGTCTCTTTAACCGTCAGATTTAAATTCATTTCACCCATATGGCTGATAAAAACATTGCCGTGTTCCCAGTCCGGACAGAACATTTCGACAAAAGTCGTTTCTGCAAATTGCGATGCCAGCGCCGCGACCAGCGCCGATGTCAGAACATCGCCTTCACCGGCATAACCCAGGCCGCGGGATAAGGTTTTGCTGGCTTCCAGAAAAGGTACGGCCGGCAGGCCGGATTGACTGTCGATATCCAGAAAATTAAAAGTGAACGCCGATAAATTGTTTTTTTCCAGCCATTTGCGAATGGCCAGGCCGGCGCGGACAGTCTGGCGGTGAATAGCCGGATCTACCGGACTGTTGGGAAATGTCAGCCGGTCGCAGGCCAATTCATCGATGATCTCCTGCTTTGCCACCGGTATCGCGGCAAGTTCGGCCGGCGACGCGGCAACGGTTTCGATGCCGATCCGGCGTTTCAATTCTTCCGCCGGCAGATAAAAATCCCCCATGCTCCGGAAAGGCTTGCCGATCAGGCCGACCCGCGATGCCCGCATGATCCGGGCCGTCCGGGCGGCGTATCCCCAGGCGGTTACCCGGTCCAGAACATCCGATTTTTCCCAGGGGCCGGCTTCCAGTTGAAAACTCCGGCCATGCCGCAGCAGCATCGTGCAGAGATCCTGTACCCCATGAATACCATGGTTGGCCATAATCTGTTTATCCGGATCCTGGTCTTGCCCGAAGGCATAATCCGGCGTCGTATCCAGGATCACCAACGGTAAATCCGTTTTTACCAAAGGGCCTATAGCTTCCAGAGAAGGCGAATAAGCCAGATGCAAGGTAACCAGGAGATCCGCCTTCACGCTTTCAAAATGCGCGATGGCCTGGCAAAATTCAGTTTCCAGACGGCAAATACCTGCAGTCCGGACATCCAGGCCCCGTTTGGCCAGTTCACAGGCGATCCGTTGATAAAACTGTTCAACGGCCGGCCGATATTCAGATGAAAAGTCATCATAGAGCGCCAGATAAAAGGGCAGCAGACCAATAACCGGTTTATCCATAAACAGTATCCCCCTGTCGGATCAGCCTTTGCCGGCTGTATCCAGAAGTTTTTTCGCATTGTTGTAGAAGATGTCTTCAATATCGGCCGCGTTCAGGCCGCATGCCCCGGCGGCCCGCCGGAAAGCATCCAGCTCTTCATAAAGAAAGAACGTCAGACGATCCGCTTCAGGGCTGTCCACTTCCCGCATATGGCTGTCGCCGTCAACCGGGCCGTAAAGGCCGCGCGGCACGAGATTGACATATCGGCCGGCTTCGCAGATCCGCCGTGTACGCATCCGCAGAATCGGCATATCGCTGCCGAACAAAATCCTTTTCGGCCCGACAGCCCGGATCAGCTGCCGGAAAACCGTTTCATTGCAGTTGGCGCTGAAATCAAACATCATTCGGCTGGCCCGGCTCAGGATTTCAAAAGCGTTGCCGACATCTTCCTCGCAATAAGCCCGGCCGACATGAGCGATGATCAATTTCACATTCGGATAGCGCTCTTCGATTTCCAACATTTGCGCCAGATTGACCGGATCCTTCAGACGGCCGTCCCTGGGGATATGGAGCATCGCGATCCAGCCGTGTTTGTTGAGCGTCTCCAGCTGATGAGGCGGCAGGAAGTCGAAGATACGAATTTCACCGGCGGGAATATAAGCGGCCGCCAGGCTGAGGTAAACTTTACAGCCATAAAAGCCGCCGGCAAGAATCTCCTGCTCCAGGCGTTCGCCGCTCCATTCCGGCAGGGCAAAAACAAGAGCCGGCAACCGATGGTCCTGCGCCGCCCTGCGGACATAGTCATTCATGGCCGGCGCGTCGTCGCCGGGACTTATGTTGCTGAAAATCAAGGGCGTCACCTTCTGCTCCGGCAGCAGCAGACGATACGTTTCGATCAGATCTTCGATCGGGTTTTCCCTGGCCACGCGCGACGGCCAGGACTCGGTTCTGACCGGGCCTTCGGTATGGACGCGATGCCGGTCCAGCCAGACATGAGTATGGATGTCGATCATTCTGGGCGGCAGAAAGGGCTGTAGTTTCTCTTGGTAAAACTGCCGGTCAACCAACTTAACATCAAACAAGCTATTCATGTTTCCTCACCTCAAGGCTTTAAGTTGTATTTGGCAACCGCCAGACGCGGATCAAGACCCTGTTTGACCACTTCGCATAAAGCCTGCTGATAAGCCCGCGGATCCGGCCTCTGAATCGCGTTGCGGCCGAAAACGACCCCCTTGGCGCCCTCTTTGATTTCCCGCTGCGCCAGAATCAGAGAATCGAGCGGATCCGGCGTTGTATGTCCGCCCAAACCAAAAACCGGTACCGGACAGCCGGCCGTAACGGCCTGGAAATTGCAGGTATGGAAGGTTTTGATCATATCGGCTCCCATTTCCGCCAGAATCCGCGTTCCACGCAGGACTACATCATGCATTTGTTCGTCGTTCAGGTTGTCGCTGTCGGCCGGGAAGCATTCGCCGATAACCGGCAGGCCGCAATGACGGCATTCGCCGGCCATTTTCCCGAACAGCTCGATATTGTCGGCATCGGTCCGTTCATCACCGGTATGGAGCGTCAGCGATATCAGGGCGATCTCGGCGCCCAGAGCCAGCGCGTCGGCCGGTGAAAATGCCTGAACCGTGTAAGAATGCTGATAGCGCCATTCAAAACAGAAAACCGTACTCCAATTCAGACGGACGATCGCCAGAGGCGCGCCTTTATAATTAAAAGCATGCTGGCAATTTTTCAACATGCCGGGACTCATTAAAATGCCGTCTACGCTGCTGTCAATCTGCCTGACTGTATCCGGCAGATCAATCATGGCCGGAACAGGCCCATCCATATAACCGTGATCGACGGCGATAATGACTGCATTCTCCCCCTTATTAAACAGCTTGCCCATTTTGATTTCTCTTCCACACATTGACATCGATTTGTCCTCCTTAATATTACGGCTTGTGCCAAATTGACTTTATGCTGCAAAGGCTATCGGCCGGTCTTGTTTTCCGGTATCGTACATCGGCCGGGATAAAAAAAGATAACGCTTGTAAATGCCCTGATTTCAGGGCTGCCACACATCATAACAATCAGCCAGCGTCAAGGCCAGCCGCTTATACCGGGCGAAAAGCAGCTGATATCGTTCAGACCGGATCGGATCAGGATAAATGATCTGATCCTCACCGGCCAATTTTTTATACCCTTCGGCCGGCGTCCGGAATTGACGCGTAGCCAGGCCGGCCAGAATAGCCGCTCCGGCACAGGCTGCCTGGGTCATGCCGGGTTTCTGCACCGGGTTCCCCAGAATATCGGCAACCATCTGTGTCCAAACTGTACTATTCCCGGCGCCGCCCAGCATTTTCAGCAAAAGCGGTTCTTGCTGGCCGGCAGGACGCAGCGTGTCCATCATCCAGACGGTCTGGTAGACCACGCCTTCCATAATGGCCCGAATCAAGTCATAACGGTCATGGCTCAGGTCAAGGCCGAGAAAAGTTCCCCGGTTCTGAGTCGCGTGGTTGGGTTCCGGTGATCCGTTAAAATAAGGGAAAAACAGCGGGCCCTGTAACGCCGGACCACGGCCGTCGATAAAATGATCCAGCGCCTGGTAAGATTCCAGGCTGCCGCACAGTGCCGGAACAGCTTGATCGGGCAGTTTTCTCTCCATTTTCGAACGAAACCATTCCAGACAAATACCGCCGTTTGACAGGGACTGGATTGAACCCCACTTCCCTTTTACGGTATGAATACTCTGCGCCGCGTGGGTTCTGCTGTTAAACTGCGGCTGATCCGACACAGCCAGAGCAACCCAGGACGTTCCTGTCGCCAGCATGATATCGCCGTCATGAATAGCGCCGGCTCCCAAGGCGACGCAATATTGGTCATGCCCGCCATTCACAACAACAGTTTGCCGCGGCAGGCCCAGCTCGTCGGCCGCCCGGCTGCAAAGCGTGCCGATCGGCGCGCCGGAATCCATGACTTTAGCCAAACGGTCCGGCGTAATGCCGATCAAATCAAGGATTCTGCGATCCCAATCTCGTTCATTTATGTTGTACAGTTGAGAAATACCGGCATTTGAAGGATCGATCACATATTGTCCGGTCAGACGTCCGGTAATGAAATCCAGAGTCGAGAGAAATTTATCTGTCCCGGCGAAAATCTGCGGTTCATGTTCTTTCAACCAGAGTATTTCCACGGCATTAAGCCCGGCAGACAGATTCCAGCCGGTGGCCAGATAAAAATAATCCTCCGGCAAATTCTCCCGAAAATAAGCGCTTTCCTGTACGCCCCGTTGATCCAGCCAGACGATAGCCGGCCGCAGCGGGCTTCCGTTAACGTCAATCGGCACCAATGATCCGCCCTGACTGGAAAGCCCGATAGCCGTAACGGCATGACGCAATTCCTCTTCCGGCAGGCAAGTACGCACGGTAGTCAGGACAGCCTGCCACCAATCCTCGGCATTTTGTTCGGCAAAGCCAGGCTGAGGCGTAGATGTCGGATAAGACTGGTATGCCTGGCGAATAATCGTTCCGTCGGCATCGACCGCCAGGCACTTCGTGCCTGTCGTACCAATATCCAGACCTAGCAACAATCCATCCATATCCACCAACCAACTTCCGATCTCTATTGGCTACCGTCATATACAGTAAATTCGGTTCCGATCGTCACCCGGAATCGGTATCCGAAAAAGTTCCGGTATCGTACCCGGTGCGATCAATGCTATTCTATGCCAAGGCCGATGAACTGTCAATAAGCAAGGCAAACAAGCCTTAATTCTCTAAAATTCGAATAAGGGGGGCTATAAAAAATCCGTTTGGGATCAGCGACAACGGTTTTAGCGGCTTAATTCGGCGATCCGGTCGACAATCCGGCCGATATAGGCAATCGTATGCCGCAGCGGCGCGTCGGTTGTGAGATCGACGCCCGCCAGCGCGGCAAATTCAACCGGATTAACGGTTCCGCCCGCTTTCAGCGCCGCCAGCCAGTCTTCGACCGCCGGACGGCCCTCGCTCAAAATCCGCCGGCTGACTTCTGTTGCGATCGTCAACCCGGCACTATATGTATAGGAATATAAACCCATGTAATAATGGGGCTGGCGCATCCAGGTCAGTTCCGCGCCTTCGTTGATTTCGACAGCATCACCCCAGAACTGCTCCAGGACCTGACGTTTTATCGAGCTCAGATCTGCGGCCTGCAAGGGTTCTCCCCGATCCACCCGCCGGTAAACCTCACGCTGGTAAACGGCTTCTAAAAAATGGGTGACAAAATTATGATAATAGGTATTTTGCAGCATTGACGAAAGAACCCAACGTTGAAACCGCGGATCGGCATTTTTCTGCATCAAATCGTGAGAAAGCAGTAATTCATGGCAGGTCGAGGGCGATTCGACAAAGTAAAGCGAGGGATCACAATTAAAGAAAGACTTATTTTGGCTGGCCAGCATGAAATGAGCGGCATGCCCCAGTTCATGAGCCAGGGTAAACACTTCGCTGAGCCCGCCGTTCCAGGATAAGAGGATATAAGCATGGGTTCCATAAGGCGCGTCGCAGAAACCGCCGGTCGATTTCCCGATATTCTGGGCAAAATCAATCCAACGTTCCGAATAAGCGCGCATAATCAGTTCATGGTATTCATCGCCCAGTATTTTCAGGGCGTCCGAAATATAGCGTTTTGACTCCCCGATCGTAACCCGGGGATCATATTCAGGGTCCAATGATATCCGCAAATCGGCGAAAGTCATTCGTTCCAAGCCGTTTGCCGCCTGGAGGAGTTTTGCGTACCGGCGCATGGCCGGCGCCAGCCCGGTCATGATCGTATCGATCTGGCGGTCATAAAGGGCACGGTCTACTTTTTGATCATCCAGAAGATAATCAAAAACGGAGTCGAAGCCGCGCAGTCCGGCTATAATTTTTTGTTTTTGTACTTCGCCGTTGTAAAGCGCGGCAACCGTGTTCTGGTATTTCCGGATCGTATGGGAAAACGCATTAAAGGCGGCGCGCCGGATTGTCGCATTCGGATCCAGGCTATATTCGTTTTCGAACAAAACATAACTGAGCGGATGAATCGCACCGTCTGCCTCGAAAGATTCAAAATCCATATCGGCGTGTTTTGATTGTTCATAGGCCGTATAGGGCAATTCCAGAGCCGGCGACAACGCCGCCAGGATTCTTTCGGTTTCCGGCTCCAGCTTGTGCCGTCTGCGCCGCCGGATATCGCCGAAGAACGTCTTGTATGCCGGATCAAGAACAATCGCCGCTTCCAGGACTTCATCCGCCGCTTCCATCAGTTCGCTGTCAAAAAACGCCAGGCGGCTGCTTATCTCTGCCGCCAGCGCTTCAAACTTCAGGTTTCGCGCTACGCCGGTTTCGTCGGTCATGTCGACCGCAACGTCAAGCCGGCTGTATGAACCGCAGTTCATCAGCCGGACATAAAGCTGTTCCAGATCCTTTACGGCCTGCAGAATAAAATCCGGAGCAGACGATTGGGCGATCCGGCCTTGATAACGTTCCGCAAATGACGCGGTCAATGTTGAAAGCTCCGTCAGCGCAGCCTCATAGGCTGCTTCATTGACGAAGAGATCCATCAGGTTCCAGGTTAATTCTATAGGAATTTCCTTTCGCGGTTTTAGTGCCTCAAGCATCGAAAACCTCCTGTCGCAAGGTGCCCCTTATCTACTCTTCGTTGGCGTCCACGTCGATCAGCACTTTCATGGTGCTCTCCCGGTTCGCGTCGATGTATTGATAAGCGGAAAGATAGTCCTGAAACGCAAAATGCCTGGACATCAGCGGTTTCAACTGAACCTTCCCTTCCTGCACAAAACGGATCGCGTCAAGGTAATCTTCATGGCGATACATCATGGATGTGTCAAGATCGAGCTCATGATCATTCAGAACGGCGAGATCGATCGCCGCCATACCGGCAAATACTGCGACAAGCACGATCTTGCTGCCCTTGCGCGCATATTTGATCGCCTGCCCCATGGTTATATTGTTGCCCGCGCAGTCATAGATTACATCCGCCTTGTCCGGACCAAAACAGGTTGTCATGGCTTCGCCGAAGTTGGTATTCTTGGTATTGGCCGTATAATCGATCCCGCACGTTTTGGCAATAGCCAGCCGGGTGTCGGAAATGTCGGTAATCAGCACTTCCGCCGCGCCGAGCGCTTTACAGCTTTGCGCCAGCAGAATGCCGATCGGCCCGCAGCCTAAAACCGCGACTTTTGCGCCTTTGATCCCGGAAAAATGCTTCGCCGCGTGCATCGTCACCGCCAGCGGCTCGATCAGCGCGCCTTCGTTATAGGTCATATCGTCCGGCAGCGGCGTGATTTTTGCCGCGTCGACAGCAAAGAATTCGCTCGCGGTTCCGGTGGTTTGGAAACCCATCACCTTCAGGCTTTCGCACAAGTTATATTTGCCATGGCGGCAAGGATAGCAGGTTCCGCAAACGACTTGGGGCTCGATCGTCACCTTTTGGCCTATATGTAAATCCTTCACGCCGCCGCCAAGCGCTTCGATCCGTCCGGAGACCTCATGTCCCTGTGTAATGGGGTATTTTGTGAACGGATGCTCTCCATGATAAACATGAATATCGCTCCCGCAGACGCCTATCTTCATGATCTTGACCAGAACCTCGCCCGTACGGGGGGTCGGTTTCCCGATTTCCCGAAAAATGATTTCGCCGGGAGCCGTCATAACCTGTTGCAGCATCGTCATACACTCCTTTCATTCTGTTGGCACTTTAATGAGTTGAGGTCAACTCTTTTTTCATGCAGTCACTTGCCTGTGTTATTGATCGGCATAGATTTCGATTCCATGTCTACCATCCGCTTAACTTTAAATTTGATTTATTATATTTCAGAACAAAATGGGAATCAAGCAGCCGCGGCGCGCCCCGCTCAGACGCGAAGCCGCACCTCAACGCAGGTGCCGCCATTTTCCGGAACAGAAAGCCGAAGCCCATAAGACTCTCCATACTGCAGCTTGAGCCGGCGATTGATATTGATCATCCCGATCCCGTTGGAATGGACGACGCTTTTATGCACCTTGGGCAGCTGAGTCGAAACCGGATCAGCAAAGCGGGCGTTCAACCATTCCATGGTATCCTGAGCCATACCGGCGCCATTATCCACAACCCGAATGGTCAGCAAATCCTCGACGCAGGTAAACCGCACGGTAATCTCCAACGGCTGTTCCGGGCGCATCCCGTGTTCACAGCTGTTTTCCAGCAAGGGTTGCAAAGTAAAGCGCGGAATTTGAAACGACTCTAAATCCTGGGTAAGCAAATCCATTTGAATTTTTATATTGATCGAGTCGCCGTACCGCATACGGACCAAATTGATGTAGTTGTTTGTAAATTTCAGCTCTTCATCAAGGCTCCAAACCAATGTCCAATCATTAAAAATCGGGCGCAGCAGATTGCTGAGAATAACCAGCATATCAGAAACCTTATCTGCGCCTGCAAAAATCGCCATCCAACGGATGGACGCGATCGAGTTGTAAATTAAATGCGGGTCGATTTGCGTCTGCAGATTTTGCATTTCGAGCAAAAGCGTTTCCTGTTCGTTTTTTTCTTTTTGCTCCAGCAATTCATTAATTGAGCGAATCATCTGATTAAATTGCTGCTGCATCGTCAGAACCTCCTGCGTGTTCGCGGATTCTGCAATCTGAAGCTCGAGATCTCCCTCTTTAACACGCAGCAGAGCTTTCGTCACCTGATTAACAGGCTCGGTAAAATGAATGGCCCAAATCGTATATAAGACGGTCATTAAGATCAAAAGCGCACAGCCGATGGCAATGGCGGTTGAAAGAAGCATGTTTGTGCTGCGGTGCTGCACACTGGTCGGCATCATTTTAACGAGCATCCAATTTGGATACCCCAGGTGGTAATAAATAACCTGATATTCTGTTTTATTATCTGAGGTATAAATCTTGCTGCCGTACTGCGAATTTTTATCGATCATGTCATAATAATTGGGTGTTGTGCCAAATAGAGAAAAATCTGTGCCGGAAATCTGCATACCTGTTTCATCCAGCAAACAAACAGAACTTTCCGCGTCGGCAAGAAGTTCAAAGCATTTCTGCAAGGAAGTCTCCTTGACTGAAACAAGCATTGTAATCGCGTCGCGGCCGGCCGGCTGCAGCGAATTGGTCAATTTACGCACGCCGCAAATCAACAAATCACTCGAAGAAAGCGTGCCGGTAAGCTGCGTCTCTGTAAAGTCTGTTTTCGGGAAAGCGCCAAGCCATTTGATTGCACTGCTGTAGCCGGACTGACTGACATTGCTGCGCTGATTCATTTGAGCAGCGATTTTGTTGTTGCCATCTTCAAAAAAATGCCAGGTACTTGAAACGCCGCACATGGTATCGTCGCTGCGAATAAACAATATGGCGTTCAAATTGTCGTTCATTCTCAGCCCTTTTTCCACGGATTTATAAAAGTCAATCCGCTTGAGTGTTTTTTGCGACGGATCCTTTTCCAGATAACCGCTGACCAGATAATCATTGACCTCATTTTCATTTTGCACCCGGAAAGCAGATACCGCGGCGGAAGCTAACATCTCGTTAATCCGGGACGCTGTGCGCGAGAAATTTAATACGGTTGAATTCTCATTTTCAGTTTGAATTTGCTTAACAAAAATATTCGATGTAATCACGACGGGCAAAATAATCCCGACGATCAGGAACAGCAGCGAAACAGAAATCAAACGGGATTTAAGCGTTTTGAACATTTTGATTTTTCTCTTTCAATTTAAACGCCCCTTCTCCATCGGTGAGGGGGCACTCCGATTTTTTGTTTAAAGAAACGGATAAAATACGTCATGTCCGAATAACCGCAGCGGGAAGCAATTTCCTTGATTGAAAGCTCTTTATTGCTCAAAAGCGTACAGGCTTTTTCCATACGCACATGACCGACATATTCAGAAAAACTGCATCCTGCCGTTTGCTTGAAAAGCGTCGCGTAGTAATTGGGGCTCAAGGCAACCATATCCGCCAGACTGGCCAGATTAATCGCTTCTCCTGCGTGTTCCCAGACATAGCGCATGGTTTCATACATCTTTTTTTCATAGATCGAATGACTGTTCATTTGCGCAGGCAGGAGCTTTTCAGAAAGGAGTTGAATAACGGCTTCCGCAGATTTCGCATTAGCCAAGTCTATATCAAAATCCGCCGGTTCCGGCATATGCTCGGCCAAAAAGGAAAAGCTGTACAAATAGACAAGCTCCGCCGCTACCTGCAGAAACGCGGATTTATTTTCCAGAGAACGCCGCAAATCCTGCAACCGAGTAAAAAACAATTCTTTATGTTTGGGTGATTTCCAGGGTATCAATTGAACTTGCTCTTGAAAAATATTGATCTTTTTCAACAGCTTTTTGGGTATTGAAAGCGAGTCTCCATTTAAAACCGTGAGGGAATCCGGGTAAAAAAACGCCTCGCGCAGTATCTTTTTCCCCTGTTCCCATAAGGAATTTATATTTTTCCCATCCGGGTCGATCGTGAATAACGTCATACGGGGTTTTACACCTAAAATATCTGAACTATAGCGAGCCAATTCCAACAGTGAAGCACTCATATCAGAAGACGACAGATCGATTGCCTCCGGCAGGGCATAAACCAGATGATTATCATTTGAGAAACCAACACAGGCGCCATATGTGGAAAGTTTATCCAAAAACAGCTTCTGCAGGGTTGGCACCAGGATCGGCTCCGGCGAAGTCAGATCCAGGCTCATCATGAAAACAGTCCGAATCGCCATGGGTATCTGATTCATGCGTAAGCATTCCTGATGATAACGCTCAAGGTCATGATGGTCCAGCAGAAGGTTTTTCAACAGTTCGTTTTCCATGGAAGGCGCGTCGTTTTGAATACTCGAGTGCTTTTCCTCCGCCAGATTTTTTTTTGCCTGCCGGAGGAGATTCAGAATGTCTTCTTGTGACATCGTTGCTTTGAGGAGATAGCCGGTAATGTGCATTTGCATTAATTGATACAGGATTTCAAACTCCTCCAGACAAGTAATCACAATGATTTCACAGGTAGAATCGCTTTCCCGGATTCTGCGAATCAGTTTCGTGCCATCGATGCCGGGCATACGAAGATCAGTCAAAACAATATCCGGCTTTTTAACACAAAAGGTTTCCCATGCGCTGGCGCCGTTGTTCTCCGCGGCAATCACCTGCATGTCCAGTGAATCCCAAGGAATAGACGTGCAAAGCCCCATGCGAACCAGCAGTTCATCTTCCACGATCATTACACTATACAATCCTGTTTCCTCCCTCATAGCCCCAATGAAGGTTGTTCGCATATCCTTATTTCCGGATTAAGATTAAAGAAGAAATCCCGATATGACGAAATGCTTGCCGAGGAAAACACATCGTTAACCGGAAGGGATTACATGATGGTGAGTATACAACAATCTGCTCAAAAATTCACCAAATAGTTCTGTTTTTCAATATTATTGCCGGCATGACCGATATCGAAAAGTGGCAAACGCCGCGAACCGGGGGATAATCGGGCCGGCAAAAAAGATTCCCGGGCGTTCGTATGCGTCTCACGTCCCTGAATTTGAACAAATACACGATCAAACTGAAGAAATCCACGGTAATAGTCTATATTTACCAAAAACAACATCGCTTCCGTCATGAAAAATTGAACATTTCCATAAATTCTCATTAAAAAAACTGCGATACTTCCTTCATTGAAAAATAACCGAGGTCATTATACACTTTGAGCAAGCCAAAACGAAAACCTATTTATACTTAAAACAAAACTGATTTTCATATCCGGGGAGTATGTGTTCGGCAGCCGGCTGTTTTGTTTCTCTCCTATATCGAACCTGACTCATCGATATGAAATTAGTGATAAAACAAAAGGAGGAATTATTTTGAAAGCAAAGCGATTGATCACGATGTCCTTGGCTGTATTGATGGCGCTTTCTCTGACGGTAGGCTGTCAAGCGGCCAACGGAACAGAAAGCAGCGGCACCGCTGCCGGCACCAGCGCCGCCGTCGGCACAGAAACCAAGAGTGCTGTTCCCGCAGGCGAGCCTGTGAAAATTTCAATGGGGTCCACCTGGCAGTTCCAGACCACACCCTGCAATTGGTACGAGACCGATGTTTGGAAAGAAATATTAAAGCGGGCAAATGTCACCATTGATTCTTATGTTTATTACGATCAGGACAAGTATAATATCCTTCTTTCCGGCAACGATTTGCCTGATCTGATCTTCGCGTATTATCCCAACCAGATCACCAATATCGTTGAAGGCGGCTTAGCGCTTGATCTTAAGCCTTATTTAAGCACCTACACCAATATTGACAGCGATATTTTTAAGAAACGCAACGAAGCGATCAGCAAATATTACGGCGGCGCGGACAACGCGCTCTATTTCCTCAGCGATTGCTGCGGCGTCGAACTAAGAGACGGCGGCACCCAGAGCCTGCGCGGATATAGCGTACGCTGGGATTATTACAAAGAAATCGGCGCTCCGGAAATAAAGGACAGCGACACCTATATCGCAGCGATGGAAAAAATGGTCGCCGCGCATCCGACTACCCCGGACGGCAAAAAAGTCTATGCGACCGGCGTCGCGGGTTCTGGATTTTCCAGCTGGTATTTCAACGGCTGTTTCTGCAAACCGGCATTGATGCAGCCCTATACCTTTATGGGTTATCTGTACATGGAAGGATTTAACGACAGCCTTCTTTACAACGCCTATACCAATACGGAACGTTCCTGCTATTGGTCGGACATGAAGTTCTATAACACGCTGTACAACAAGGGGCTGCTTGATCCCGACAGCTTTACAATGACGGATGAACAGCGCAAAGCAAAATCTGCCGCCGGACAATATGTCGCGGAAATGGGCTGGGCCAACGAGGATCTTTATACGGCGCAAAAAGCTATCGATCCGAATACTGTAGCCGGCATGATCGATATCCCCAGCGAAGCCAATATCGTCTACGGCAATTATCAGGAGCCTCTGGGCTATTTCCCGGCTTACCAGATCTGGGTTTCAGCACAGACCAAGGCGGCAGACGGCGTTCTCTCCCTGCTCAATGTGCTGCATGACCCTGATGTAAACCGGATGATGAAATCGGGCGTGGAAGGCAAACAGTGGAATGTGGTTAACGGCGTGCCGACACTGACCGACGAAGCGATCGCCCTTTACTCGGAAGCGGGAGACGCCTGGAAACAGGTCGGCGTTGAAAGAGACTCGCCGCTGAGCTTTTTACAGGGCAGCTTCCTTGCGGACGACGGTTATCCGCTCGATCTGTTTGATACCGATGAAATGCGCGCAAAGAGCTTAAATCCGCTGCAGAAGGATTATGCCGATTTTTATAAGGTTGATTACCCGGCACAGGCCTGCATGAAGCTGGTTAAAGCAGGTAAAATAAACGACCTGTCGGACTATATTGAACTGGTCGGTTTCCTGGAAACCACGCCGACCGATATGGAACGTATTCTGACCCAGTGCAACGACATTCTGTTCCAGGCCGTACCCAAGCTTGTTCAAGCGAAAACCGACGGCGAATTTGCACAAATTCAAGCCCAGGTACTCGCTGATCTGAAAGCTGCCGGCGAGGATACAACGTGGGAATGGGCGCAGAAGAATTTTGAAAACGCCAAAGCAGCCGTGAAATAATCGGTTTACCCCGCAGAAATTGTTTCTTTAATGGTAAAGCGATGGAGCGACGCACCGATCGATCATCTGAACGGTTTACGTCGCTCCATTTTTTAAGAAAGGTGCTGAAATTGCATACCATGAGAGCGCAAAGCGATGTGCTAAGCACAAATGGAATCCCGCTCAAGCGGAAACCGAAAAAACAATGGAGTCTGCTCTGGCTGACGCTTCCCTTCATGATTTTAATTTTATTGATCAACTATGTTCCGATCGGGGGCTGGATTCTCTCCGTCTTTGATTTCCGGGCAGGAAAATCACTGGCCCAATGTGATTTTGTCGGCTTGAAGTTTTTCAAAATGATTTTTACCGATCGGAATATTCCTACGGTTATCAAAAACACACTGGTCTTCTCCGCGATCTGTTTTGCTATTTCGTGGTTTCCTATGACCTTTGCCATCTTGCTGAACGAAATTCAACGCAGCCGCTTTCGTAAATTTGCGCAAACCATGACGACTTTACCGAATTTTATCGGTTGGGTTATCATCTATTCCATTGCGTTTGCTTTGTTTTCTTCGGACGGTGTGCTGAATATAATCATTAAGCAATTAGGGGGGCCCGAGTTCGCGACCAATGTTCTGGCGGATTCAAACGCAGTCTATTGGGTCCAGACGGCAATTGCCCAGTGGAAAAATCTCGGATGGGCGTCAATCATATACATTGCCACAATTTCCGGAATCGATCAAGAACAGTACGAAGCGGCGCTGATCGACGGCGCGGGGCGTTTTCGATGCGCGTGGCACATAACGATTCCCAGTATCCTGCCGACCTACGTCGTGTTGCTGATGCTCGATATAGCCAATATTTTAAATACCGGCTACGAACAGTACTTTCTATTTAAAAACGCCATAACAGCCCCGAAAATCGAAGTTCTTGACCTCTATGTGTATCGTATGGGTCTGCAGCTGGCGGATTATTCCTATGCAACAGCTGTCGGCATTACAAAATCTGCCATCAGCATTCTCATGCTGTTTACCGCGAATTATATTGCTAAAAAAATACGCGGCAATTCCATTATATAAAGGAGGAGCAGAAATGGCTGTCGTAAAACTGACTCCTTCACGAGTCGTTTTCAATATTTTTAACTATACTTTTTTTACTTTTTTTACCTTTATGTGTCTTTACCCGCTGTGGTATGTCGCTTGTTATTCGATCAGCGTACCGCAGCTGGCCAAGCAATTTGGCGTGACTTTTTTCCCGCGCGGATTTACACTGACCAATTTTACGCAGGTGTTTGCGCTGGAAGGCTTGTTCCATTCCATGCTGATCTCCGTTTTAAGAACCGTCATCGGAGCCGGCGGAACCGTGATCTGCTGCATGTGGCTGGGTTACGTTTTTACCAAAGAGAAGATGCCGGCGCGCAAATTCTTTTACCGATTTATGATCATCACCATGTACATCGGCGGCGGCATGATCCCGACATACCTCGTTTTCCGTTCTTACGGACTGCTGAATAATTTTGCGGTTTATATAGTCCCCTCGCTGATTTCAGCTTATTATGTCATTCTCATTAAAACATTCATCGAACAGCTGCCGGCATCGCTAGAAGAATCGGCCGTAATCGACGGCGCCGGTCCGATTGTCGTTTTCACAAAAATCATTTTCCCGCTCTCCATGCCGATCGTGGCGACCATTGCGATCTTTTCAGCCGTCGGCCAATGGAATTCCTGGTTCGACAACCATATTTACACCTTCAACGACAAGAACTTAACGACCATGCAGTATATGCTTTACAACTACCTGCAGGAAGCGACGCGGCTGACCGAACAGCTTAAGCATACCCGCTCAGGAAGTATGCAGCTGCAAAATCAACTGACGCCCTATACCGTCCGCATGACCGTCACGATGATTACCGTATTGCCGGTGCTGATTGTTTATCCGATCTTTCAAAGATACATTGTCAAAGGAATCATGATCGGCGCCGTAAAGGGATAAATCATGATATGAAACAAAACGTGCCTTCTTACGGCTAAATAGCGTATAACCGCAAGATTGCGCGTTTTGTTCGTGTCGTCATAGCCTGATTCAAACGGCCGATCTGTAACAACGCTATCAAACTCATCTGTATATTGTCCAGATAAATTAGTTCCGTGCATTTTCATTTCGTCTGGAATTTGATAGATTAATATCATATAAGAATTGGAAACCGCCGCAAATTTTGCGGTTCGGCAGAAAGGTATGGAAATCGATATGTATACAATCTGCAAAGTCGTTTCACACCCGACCATCGATTATGCCGCGGAGGAATTGAAGAAATATCTTCGCATGATGATGCCGCGCTGCGGAGAGATTCCGATCGCCTATCAGCCGAATGGGAAAAACGGATTCCGTTTAGGACTGATGAAGGATTTCGAACTGGATACATCCGACGCCGAAGATGACCAGCTGGATGATATTGTCTTTATTCAGGCTGACGATAACGGCGGAATCATTGCCGGATCGAATCCCGGCGCACTGCTGATCGCGGTTTACCGCTATCTTCGCTTCTGCGGCTGCCGTTGGCTGTTTCCCGGAATCGACGGCGAATCGATTCCGACGGTTTTGTCTCTGCCGGCCGTCCATTACCGGAAAAAAGCGGATCATCGCTATCGCGGCCAGTGCAACGAGGGCGCCGAATATCAGCAGAATATGATGGAAACCATCGATTTTACGCCCAAAATCGGCATGAATACCTATATGCTGGAATTTGATGTGCCGACCTCCTATTATTTTAACTACTATTTGCATAGAGAAAATTCCGTCCGCGAAGCGGAGCCGGTTACGAATGAAACGATTCTGCAATGGAAACGGCAATGCGAGGTCGAAATTCAGAAACGGGGCCTGCATTTTCATGATATGGGACATGGCTGGACGGCGGAGCCGCTCGGCATTCAGAGCAACGGCAGCTGGGAGAAAATGGATGAACGCCGCGTTCCGCAGGAGTCCGTTCCTTTTCTGGCTCAAATAAACGGCGAAAGAAGCCTGTTTCAAGGAGTACCGCTGAATACCAACGTCTGCTTCTCCAATCAGGAAGTCCGGCGAATCATCGCCAAGTATGTCGCCGATTATGCCGAAAAGCAAAATAACGTGGATTTTTTGCATATTTGGCTTGCCGATGCGACGAACAACCATTGCGAATGCGACGATTGCCGCAAAAAAGATGTCTCCGACTGGTACTTAATCTTGCTTAATGAAATTGACGCGATACTAACGGCGAGAAAACTAAACACGCACCTGGTGTTTATCGTGTATGTCGATACATTTTGGCGGGCGAAAGAAACCAAGCTGTTGAATACCAAACGCTTCACCATGCTTTACGCGCCGATCAGCCGCCTCTATACAGAAACGTATCATGAAGATGCGGATACCGGCAAGGTTGTTCCTTTTAACCTGAACCACAATACGCTTCCCCAGGGGATGGCGGAATGTCTGGGTTACTTGGATGAATGGAAAAAAGTCTGGCCGGGCGATTGTTTCTGCTATGAATATCATTTTTGGCTGCATCAATATTATGATCCCAGCGGCATGTACCTGGCCAAACTGCTCTACCAGGATATCACCGGACTAAAAAAGCACGGGCTCAACGGCATCGTCGAAGACGGATCTCAACGCAGCTTCTTCCCGACTGGTTTTCCCTTTTATGTATACGGCGAGACTTTGTTTGACTCGTCTGTCAGCTATGAAACATTGAAAGAAGACTATTTCAGCCACGCTTTCGGAGAAAAATGGCGCGAAGTTGTCGCCTATCTGGAAAGCCTGCGGGATCGCCTTGATTTCGCCTATCTTTCCGGGCTATGTTCCGCGGACGAAAGCAAAGGCAAATATTACAATCCCCAATTTGCGCAAAAAGCAGCTGAGATCAGCAAAATCACCGCCGATTTTGCCGCGGTCATTGCGGCAAACAAGAATCAAAGCAGCCGCGCCGCCTCGGTTTCCTGGCGATTGCTTGCCGAACACATACCTTTTGTCAACGGGATTGCCGAGATGGTCGAAAAGAAAGCGCTCGGAGATCAAATCGGCATGGCGGCATCGGCTCAGAAACTCAAGAAAGAATTTTCGGAAAAAGAAATATACCTGGAACGCTATTATGATCAATATTTATTCTGGCATGCATTTTCAAGGTTTTTGAATGCCTAAAATAAGCCAAAATCTTTCATAACAAAGGAGAATTTCTACATGAAAAACGGAACAGTACGCATTGCCATGATTTCAGCCAGCGGAATGGCTCATGCTCATATGGATTCCATCGTCAAGGATCCAAAGCTGGAGCTGGCGGCGATATGCGATATCGATCAGGATAAACTGGCCAAAGCGGGAGAGCAATATGGCGTAACCGCTCTTTATACCGACTATAAAGAGATGCTCAAAGATGAAACCATCGATGCCGTTGTCGTTTGCACACCAGATCAGCTGCATAAAGAAATGACGATCAATGCCCTGGAGAGCGGGAAGCATGTCCTGTGTGAAAAACCGATGTCCCTGTCACTCGACGATTGCCTCGAAATGATCGCTGCTGAAAAACGCACCGGAAAAAAACTGATGGTCGGCCAAATCTGCCGTTATACGCCGGGCTTCATCGCCGCAAAAAAACTGGTGGACGAAGGCGCCATCGGCGAGCTCTTCTTTGTGGAAAGCGAATACGCGCATGATTACAGCAAGATCGGCGGCGCGGGGAATTGGCGCCGCACCCCGGAACGCCACGGATTCTTGGGCGGCGGCTGCCACGCGGTCGATCTGCTGCGCTGGATCGCGGGTAATCCGACAGAGGTCTTTGCCTACGCAAACCGTAAAATGCTGACGGATTGGCCGGTTGACGACTGCACCATCTCGGTTATGAAATTTCCGAACAACGTGATCGGCAAAGTCTTCGTTTCCATCGGCTGCAAGCGCGGATACACCATGCGTACCGTCCTTTATGGCTCTCGCGGAACGATCATCTGCGATAACACCTCGAAGGAATTGCAGCTGTTTCAGGTGACGGAAGATAAAGACGAGTTTACGACGCCGAAGATGATTCCGGTGCAGGTTAATAATCACAATACCTTTGGCGAACTGGACGAATTCGCGGATCTGATCAAAAACGATCTGCCGGTCAAAACAACCGGCCAGGAAGGCGCGTCAACGGTTGTCGCTTGTCTCGCCGCAGTGGAATCCGCGCGAATTGATGCCCCGGTGAAAATCAGCTATAATTTTTAATGCCGGATTTTACGTTTAAATGATCTGATCTATAAATTTACGCATTGTCATGATTAAACGGCGCCGGTCTTCTCGTTCCAGACAAGACCGGCGCCGTATATCGTACAGAGTCCGCTTGCCGTATTCCGGATTTCCGGGCAGCCGGCGGCGGAAAACAAGGTAAAAATGCTCCGGCGGCAGAATTATAGCGAAAAGGAGCAGGCACATGAGTTATTTTTCCATGGAATATCTTGGTTTTCATCAAATCGCCTACGCACATGCCCTGACGGTTGTTGATTATCAATTTTCTTTTTCCACCGCCGGATTCGGAATCTATCGCGCACCTGAAAGCGAAACCTCCGGCGTGATCGAGATCGGATATGTTGTCAAGAATCCGTTGGTCATTGAGAATCACACAACAGGCGAATGTTATACCGCCGAAGAAGGCGATGTTTTTATCTTTCCTCCCAATCACGATATTTCTGTTCATTCAAAAAACAGCGGCGAACACAAGCACATTACATCGGAATACATGATCGACGCGCGTGTGGCAGTCCATCGCTGGAGCGACATCAATGAAGTAAATGATTCATCTTCCGGCAATCAAATCGCGTTGCCATATCTCATCCCCTCCTCCGCCGCCGGTCATTTGATCGCGAACCAAATTCGCAAGGTCGCTGCCGATCAGACTCTGTTGATCAAAAAAAGTTTTTTTAAGCAGTCCGCGGATTTCTGTTCTTTGATTGAAGCGTTGCGGAAAGCCTCCGATCCGATTGAGCAAACCCATTCAAACCAAATCCTTAAGTATAAAACCAGCTGCAAAAAGGCTGAAGAATATATTGAACGCAATATTTTACAACACATTCGGATCCAGGAAATCGCGGATGCGGTGGGGATCAGCAAGAATTACCTGATCAATATTTTCCCCAAATATAAAGGCATCGGACTGACAGAATACATCAACCGCGTGAAATTGAACCGCATGCTGCTGATGATGACCCGCTACGGCTATTCCATGAAACAAGCCTGCGAATGCGTCGGGTATAACGATGTCAATTATGTCAGTCGCATTTTTCCGAAATACTACGGCGTGCCACTGCGGGAGTATTGCCGGATGACCTATCAAAAGGTAGCCAAAGACGGAAAATAAGACGAGAAACGAAAGGATGTAACACTATGATTCGTTGCGCATTTTATGAAAAAGAAATTACACCGCCACTCGGCAGCGAAATACCCGGTTACTATGCAAAGCGCGTCAGCACCGGCGTTTTGGATCGACTGTACGTGAAAGCCGTCGTTTTTGATGACGGAGCCGTACAAACGGCCCTTATCGCCGTCGATGCCGTCGAACTGCCCGCTAAAATTTTTGATGCTATTGCCCTGCGGATTCAGGAATCGGTTGGCATCGCTCCCGCCAATATCGCCGTATGCGCGACACATACGCATCTCGGCGTACCTGCCGGCGAACCGATCGGATCGGCCGAAGATACTGATTTTATGTCGCTCTTATGCAAACTCGCGGCAGACTGCGTGATTCTGGCACAGCAGAAGCTTCAGCCCTGCGCCCTATTTTTCGGAACCGGCCGGGCAGACGGCATCTCCTTCAACCGCGATTATGTCATGAGCGACGGTTCTGTCTGCACCAACCCCGGAAAATCAACCGGTGCCATTGTCCGGCCCTATGCGGAGAACGATCCGGAACTGCCGCTCTTGGTTGCCAAGGATAAGAATGGTAAACCGCTGGGCGCTTTACTCAGTTTTGCCTGCCATCAGGACTGCATCGGCGGAACCAAGTTCAGCGGCGATTATTCTTCCGAGCTTTCCCATCAGCTCAAGGCGCAATATGGCGAAGATTTTGTATCCGTTTATGTCGCCGGTGCCAGCGGAGATATCAACCATCTCAATCACATGGCCGGCTTTGCTTCCGATTATCGGATAATGGGGCGAAAACTGGCTGCAGAAGCAATCCGAATCGGTCGTGTCAAGGATTATGCGCACTTTCTGTTCTCACTTGGTTAACTGACCATCAGCCAGCTGTCAGATCGGTAGCCACCTCCTCACTCAGGTCCATCGACTCCAGGTGCTTCATATTCAGATATAGCTTCATCCCCCAA
>JAYFQE010000010.1:0-77385 GCA_034927345.1 Clostridiaceae bacterium | reverse complement strand
TCTCGCCCTTTTCGTATCCGAGTTCGGTATCCAGTTCCCCCTCCAGCATCTCTGGGATGGTGTTTTTGAATAATTCTTTCAGCGCTTTCTGGGCATCGTCTGCTGACTTGAGATTATTGTCCTTGATAAATGCTCTCAGTTATTCCTTCGTCCATAGTTTGTCCATTGCTCTCGGCCTCCATATTTCTATTTTATATGGTTTAGCCATTAGCACAAACTATTTTACAGACTCGTCTTTTCAAGGCCTGAATCAGGCGGATCCTTTGTTTGATCATCCATACCTGATCTTTTTAGGTAAAATGGACGATGGAAGACGATATTTCCTTGGCAGCGATGCCTATTCCATGCTGGAAGTCAAGGATGGCAGCTATCTTGACAGAACAACCAACGAATGGAACCTCATGACCAAGCTGTCCGAATCGGCTGCCGCAAAGCAGTAAATATCCGGCTCCTCGCTTCTAGTCGGGTTGTATGGATTCGCCGCCGGTTGATTTTCTGGGCGGAATGACCGAAACCCATTTCACCCGGAAGATCATGATCATCGTTATCAGCGCGGCCATATAGTTGGAAAATAAATTTCCCCAAAATACAGAATAAAAGCTGAGATATTGCTCGGTGGCCAGGATAAAGATGTACCGCAGGAGCCATATGCGCAAGATGCTGATGACCAGAGTGATCCGGGTGTGGCCTAAGCCGATGAAGGCTCCTTGCAGAACCATGCAGACCCCGAATCCGACGACGGAATAAGTATAAATATGCAAGGCGTTGTTCGCGACGGTTAAAACATCCGAATCTCTGGTAAAAAACAAGGTTAAGCGGGAAGATAACGGCACGACAAGGGCAATCAGGATAGCAGCCGTAATGCTGCTGATGATGCAGCCGGCCAGGCAGGACGAACGGGCCCGCTTAGCTTTTCCGGCGCCGATATTCATGCTGACCAGCGTTGTTACCGAAGAACCGAACGAGGAAGGTACGATAAAGCAGACCGATGTGATGTTGCTGGCGATCCCTTGACCGTTCAGGACTGTTGCGCCGTACTTCTGCACTTCGTTATTGATCAGGAAAAAGCCCAGGTTGAGGATTAAGCTGGACAGCATCGAAGGAAATCCAACACGAATCAGATCTGACAGGATTTGCTTATCATATTTGAAACCGGATAAGATCAACTGATCGCAGCTTTTCTTTATAAACAATTCATAATACATCCAGGCGCTGATCAGAATGTTGGATGCCAGCGAAGCCATGACCGCGCCGATGATGCCCCAGTGAAATACCGCGATGAATAAAGCGTTGAAAATAATTTTCAAAACCAGCATGATGACCATTCGGATAAAAGTATCTTCCGGCTTGCCGCCGGCGTTTTTTATCGCGTTGTATATGGCTTCCATGAAGGAAAAGGGCAGAACCAGGGCGTTTAATGCGAGATAAAGAAAAACTTCATGGGATATGGCGGCATTGACATGCCAGGATATCGGGAATGAGATGGCAACCAGGATCGGCGCCAGAATAAAGCCGGAGCAAAAAGCGAAAATGACCATTTGTGTGGAAACCCGCTTGGCGTCGTCAAAGTCGCCTTTGCCGTTGGCTTGGCCGATGATGGCCATTCCGGCCACGCTTAAACCCTGAGCCAGCGCGCCGAACATGTTGACGATGGGGCCGCAATAGGTTACGGCGCTGGCGGCAATGGTGCCGGCGATATTGTTAATAAAGAGACCGTCGACAACCGGGATGGCCGATTGTACAAGACCCATCATCAATGCCGGTAAGGACAGCAGAAATATCGTGGTGGAGATCGAACCGTTTAAAATCAAATCTCGTCTTTGTTCCGTGTTTTGTTTTAATAATCGAGTTTTCAAACGGCTTACTGCCAGCTTTCTTTTAGATCATGAAGGAAGTTTATGGCTATACCGGCAGCTTGTCAAGAATACAATGCGTTTGTAAATTGGCTGCGGCATCGCCTGCCGGCATACGGATTTATCCTGGTAATAGGTCCCGGCTATATTGACATTTATCTCTGCTTGGCGTTAAATGAAAATACAAAACGTTTTGTAAATGTATTGGTATGTATATGCTAGAAACGGTTAAATGGCAACAATTATATCATCATTGATGGATATAAAACGATTTGCATATGGGAGGGGTAATCATGGCTGGCGGACCAGGGTCTTATTTTTTTGGAGAGGAAGAAAAAAAGGAATTATTGGATGTTATGGAGTCGGGTTATTTGTTTCGTTATGGCGCTGAGGAAGACCCGTTGTTCAAAAAGAAAGTAGTCAGTTTTGAAGAGGAATTTGCCCGGTTTATCGGCGTTCCTTATTGTGTGGCGACCAGCAGCGGGACCGGCGCGCTTTTGTGCTGCCTGTCTGCCTTGGGCATCGGCCCCGGCGATGAAGTCATCGTACCGGGATACACCTTCATCGCTTCGATTTCATCGATCATCTTGTCGCGGGCTATCCCGGTCCTGGCTGAAATCAACGAGTCGCTGACTCTTGACCCGCAAAGCGTCAGAGCGAAAATTACGCCGAAAACCAAAGCGATCATGCCGGTTCATATGCTGGGCAATCCTTGCGATATGGATGAGATCATGAAAATTGCCAAAGAACATAACCTCTTTGTCATCGAAGATTGCTGCCAGGCGGCCGGCGCGGTTTACCGCGGCCGGAAAGTCGGCTCCATCGGCGACATCGCCGCTTTTTCACTGAATGTTTTCAAAACCATCAGCGCCGGCGACGGCGGAGCAGTCGTGACCCGGGATGAACGGCTTTATGAGCGGGCGTTCGGATTTCATGACCAGGGGCACAAGCCGAACCGGACCGGAGTGGAAATCGGCAACCGCAGCATAATCGGCATGAATATGCGCATGAATGAATTAACGGGGGCGGTGGCTCTGGCTCAGCTGCGCAAAATCGACCTTATTCTGGAAACGCTGCATCAGAAGAAGATGGCGTTGAAGAGCCGTCTGGCCGGCGCGCCGGGCATCGGCTTCCGGGTGATTAACGATGTCCTGGGCGAATGCGCGACCATCCTGACTTTGCTCTTTGACAACAAAGAGCAAGCTGATCGTTTTGCGGCGCGCATCGGTTCCCGGACAGTAGCCGGTTCGGGCTGGCATGTTTATAACAACATGGAGCAGATTCTCAATAAGCAGACGTCGACAAGTTATCATTGCCCTTATGTTTGCGAGGCTTACGGGCAAGATATAGATTATTACGCTCATATGCTGCCGCAGACGGACAGTATTCTGGACCGGGCGGTCAACATCAGCGTCGGCGTTGTCGATAAAGGATTAGGCGCCGGATTCGGCATCAACATCCGTTCGACGGCGGATGAAATCGACGCGGTTGCCGAACGGATTTTGACAGTCGTCAAAGAGTTATGAGAGGACTTGATGTGATGAATGTTTTAGCAATTTGCGCGCATCCTGACGATCTTGAGATATTTTGCGCCGGCACGCTTTTAAAATATAAGGCAGCCGGACATAAGGTCTACATCGCCTTGACGACCAGCGGCAACATCGGTTCGAATATCCATGCCAGCCGGGAAGAAATCGCGGCGGTACGTGAAAAAGAACAACTGGCTTCCGCCCGGTTTTATGACGCCGAAGTACGCTTTATGCGCTTTGATGACGAAGGGCTGCAGGATACGCCGGCGACGCGACGGGCTGTCTTGAATGCCATGCGCTGGGCTGATCCGGACGTCATTCTGACAAATAGCCCGCTGGATGTCAGCACCGATCATGCGATGACTTCCAAATTGGTCGGCGAAGTCATTTTGTCGCTGCCGGGAAAGCTGGTGCCGGCAGATGAACGGCCGATCAGCAAATCGCCCAGCGTATTTTTCTGGGACCATTCGGCCGGCATCGGTTTTTCGCCGGAAGTATATGTCGATATCAGTGATGTTTGGGAGGATAAAATCGCTGCTTTGTCTCTGCATAAAAGCCAATATGCCTGGATGGATACCTTCCAGATTCATGGCTTTTTGGAGCATGCGGAGATCCTTGGCCGTTTCAGGGGCTTGCAGGCCGGATGCAGATTCGCCGAGGGATTTACGGCTTTGCGTGTCCATGGATTCATGCCCGATCTGAAACTTTTGCCATAAAGCTCTTTTCAAACGCGCTTTTTCCGGCTAAACTCATGAGGGACAGCAACGAAGACAATGAATACAAAATTGTTTATCGGCACTGAGTCTTCGGCTGAATCCTGAGGCTAAATAAACGATGGGCGTTAAACATGAAAAAGATGTGAACCGGTGTCTTTATCTGAATGACCGGCATCAATTGAATCTGATAACCGAAGCCATCCCCGAGCCCGGTCCGGGCAAGGTCCTGATTCGGATTGTGGCTAACGGCATCTGCGGTTCGGATATCCATTTTTATCAAGAGGGACGGCTGGGCAATTTTGTGGTTGACCGGCCTTATATTCCGGGGCATGAAGCCAGCGGTTATGTGGTTGACCTCGGCGAAGGCGTCGAAGGATTATCCATCGGTCAGCGGGTTGTTCTGGAGCCGGGCATACCCTGCGGCAAGTGCGCTTATTGCCGGAACGGGCGATACAATCTTTGCCCGGATGTGGTTTTCCTGTCTGCTCCGCCGATCAACGGCACATTTTGCGACTATCTGGCCATTCGGGCCGACGCTGTTCTGCCGATGCCGGAAGGCATGACTTATCGCGACGCGGCTCTGACCGAGCCTGCCGCCGTAGCGGTTCATGCGATTAAACGGGCCCGCTTTGCCCCGGGCGCCAACGCGCTGGTTATCGGCGCCGGGCCGATCGGGCTATTGGTCATCCAGGCATTCCGGGCGGCCGGCGGCGGTTTGGTCTGGTGCTCTGATTTACAGGAGCGGCGATTGAACCTGGCCGAACAGCTGGGCGCCCGCCGTTGGCCGGGAACCGGCCCGGAGCAGCCGGCGGTCGACGTTGTTTTTGATACCTCGGGTTCTGCCAAAGCCTGCGCCACCTTATTCGACGCGGTACGGCCCGGCGGCTGCGCGGTACAGATCGGTTGGCCGGCCGGCAATTGGGTTACCTTGAACATGGCTACCTTTATTGACAAAGAACTCGATTATGTCGCCGTTAACCGTTATGCCAACGCCTTTCCGGCAGCCTTGCAGTGGATTGCCGACGGGCGGATCCGGACCGACCTTCTGATAACGCATGAATTTGACCTGGACCAGGCGGCGGAAGCGTTCCAATATACGGCCGGTCATGCGTCGGAGGTCGTCAAGACCATTATCTGGAATGAACGCCAATAAATGACGAAAAGCGAGGATTCAATATGATTATCGACCATATCCGCAACGCGGCACAGTATTCCGGAATCAGCCAGGGCTTGAAAGACGGTCTGGATTATCTGGCTCAAACGGATTTCAGCAAACTGGCGGCCGGCCGCTATGAATTGGCGGGCGATCGCCTGTACGCCATGGTTCAGGAATATGACAGCAAAATGCCGGCTGAGGGCAAATGGGAAGCTCACCGCCGCTATATCGACATTCAATATCTGGTTTCAGGCCGGGAAATAATCGGCTACGCCGATATAGAGACCCTGGAGCCGGCTAAGGATTACGATACCGTAAAAGACTGTCAGATTCTGCGCGGTCAAGGATCGGATCTGGTTCTGGAACCGGGCATGTTCATGATCCTGCTGCCGCAGGACGCCCATATGCCGGGCCTGGCCGCCGACCGGCCGGCTGCCGTCCGCAAGGTCGTCGTCAAGGTTCGTTTATGAAAAACCCGCCGCTTCAGCATGAGGCTGAAAGCGGCGGATCTGTCTGCGGCATAAAGAAAGCGGCGCGATTTTAAAGTACAGCGGCGCGATTAGCGGGAATAGATCATTTCCCCGCCGATCCAGGTTTGCCGTACCTGGAGATCATCCGACAGAATAGCCAAATCGGCATCCCGGCCAACCGCCAGGGTGCCTTTTTGCTGTTTCAGGCCAAGGATCCGAGCCGGCGTTTCGGTGGCCATAGCCACGGCGTCCGGCAGGGAGAAACCGGCCATCTGATGCATGGTTCTGACCAGACGGTCGCCGGTGGCTACGCTGCCGGCCAGCGCCGAGCCGTCCGGCAGGCGGGCGACGCCGTCGCGGATGATGACCGGCTGGCCGTCACGCAGGCTGCCTAAAAGGCTTTCCTGGACATCCTGTCCGGCCGCGCGCATGGAATCGGTTATCAGGGCTGTTTTGCCGCGTCCTTTGCAGTGAACGATCAGTTGCAGCAATTCGGGCGGCAAATGGCGGCCGTCGGCGATGATCTCGACATCCAGATCATCCAAAAGCAGTCCGCTTTCAATGACGCCGCCGTGGCGGAGCCCGTCAATCCGCCGCACGCTGGACATGGCCGAGTAGAGATGTGTGACGAGGGAATAGCCATGCTTGATAGCCGCCAGAACTTCTTCATAAAGCGCATCAGTATGGGCCATGGAAACAAGGATGCCGCGGCTGGCGGCGTAATCGCCGAACTCCAGCGCTCCGGGCAGTTCCGGCGCCGCGCTCCAGCGCCGGATCCCCGGATTGTTTTCGATCAGCGGCCGATATTCAGCCGGATCGGGGGCATGCAAGTAGCGGGGATCCTGGGCTCCGCGCTGTTCCATGGAAAAATACGGACCTTCCAGGTGCAGGCCAAGAACGGTGGAACCGCGCCGGTCTGCCGGACCATCCGGTTTGATACCCTGCCATTCGCGCCAGATTTGCATCGTCTGATTCAATTCGTCAGACGTGCTGGTCAATGTGGTTGCCAGAAGTGTTGTCGTGCCGTGACAGGCATGAGTTCGGGTGATCGTCTGCCAGGCTGCGAGCGTACCGTCCATAAAATCGGCGCCGCCCGCGCCATGCGTATGCATATCAATAAAACCGGGCGTTACCAGAAGCCGGTCCAGATTAAACCGCCGGATCGATGACCCGGCATAACCGGCCAGGTCGCCGTCGGCCGGCCGGCCTTCGCCCATAGCCTTGATTTGGCCGTCGGCCAATAAAAGCCAACCGCAGGCCGCAACACGATCGGATAAAACTAATTGCGCGTTGTAGAGTAAAATCGGATGTTTTTCCATGTTCGCCTAAAAGTCCTTTCAATAATATGTCATCAATGGATCTGGTGCAGCAATTGTAAAGAAGAATCGATCATCTGTTCGGCGACACCCGGCTTAAAACTGGAGCTGCGGGCTTCATAGCCGCCGTCGTCGTAAGCCGAACGGGTCGGATAATAACCTTCATAGCCATTGGCGCAGCAGCAGACGCAGGTCATCGGGAACGGCGAACCCTGTTTGATCTGGCGGCCGATATCGGTAAACGGTTCGCCGGGAATGCCGCTGAAGGCGATATCTCCGAAACGAATGGCCGATATCCGAAGTGAGAAAGCGTCCGGACCTTGTTCAAGGCTCTTCATGCGGTAAGCCTCGGCGACGACGGTTGTCAGTTCCATATCCCGATAGCCTAGCTCGCTATCGCGTCCGGTCTCATGCAGAGCGATGATTTTCTCGGCATTACGGACTTGATCGGCCGGCACACGGCTGGAGGGGATCGTCACTTCGATTTGGCCAAAACGGACCGGACCGGCCGGATATGGCCGCAATTCCGTATAGATCTGCAACGCGGCGCCGGCGATGCAGCGTCCCATATGGCGGGAATGCTCGTAGCCGCGTTTGACGCCGTCGAAATCCTTCGTCATGCTGTCGGCTCCGGCTATCGGATGAACATTGATGTGGTTGGTGTCGCCCTGGGCGCCGTTAAAATAGATACAACGAACGGAACCGAGCGCTTGCTCGACAGTTTGCCGCACAAAACCAGGATAATCGGCCGAATAGGCGCAGCCGCCGATCACGTCGGGATGAACCTGGAAATTGACCAGCAGAATATCCGGCGCGTCCGTTCTTTTAAAACGCACTAATTGAACGGTTTCATCCGGCGTACCAAGCGGTTCGGCGATATCAGGATTGCCGACGCCCGGATTCGTCCGGACGCTGCCGTCCTTCATGCGAAAACGGCGGACAAACGAAATGCCGGGCGCGATGCTGCGGCCGCCGTATATATCGGCCGGTTTCAAATCGGCCAGCGCGAGAACGGCCGCGTCGGCCATTTTCCGGAACAGCCATTCATTGTGGATCGGATCCGGGGTATTGCGTTTGTCATTCAAAATCGGACCGGTATGAGTATGGGTACAGGTAATCAGCACCGCTTCTTCAGAAAGTCCAGTGCGGCCGGCGATCATTTTCCGGATTGCCGTACAGTTTTTCTGATCCAGCCCCAAAGCGTCGAGGCTCAGTAAAACGGAGCGATTCTCGCCGTCGCTGATCGCCACGGCGGAAACGGTCAGTGGATCAAGGACGCCATCAGCGATACGGGATTCGTAATAACCGGCCACTTCGATACCTAACGGCGGCGTTACATCGAGACGGGAAAAACCAGCTTTCATAGAATACATAGAACCACCTCTTATCCAGTTATTTGCGAACGCAGGACCCTGTACCGCTCCTGAGTTTACAGCATCATGATTATACCACGGAATAAATAGCGCGGAAGAACGTTCCTACAGAATGCCGGCAGAATACAGAAAAAAATTCTTTTTTTAGCGTAATGAAACGACCTGTCCGATTGTGCAAAGATCATGCCCTTTAGGCTAAAGCATTGGCCGATGCCGTGCGCTATAGTGTGTACGTAAATCCATCATAAGAACAGGCTGTCCGATGCGTAAAAGGGACAGCAGGGAGGATGACTCATGCCGGCAGATTTTCATGTTTCCACACCCAGCAGGCTTTGCCTGTTCGGCGAACATCAAGACTATTTAGGTCTTGAGGTTGTCGCCGTTGCGATCAACCTGCGTTTTCGCGCCGCGGTAACCCGCCGCGACGACTCGCTGATCAGAATCGCCATCCGGGACAGCCGTCTGGACCGCCTCGATTCTGTTAATGACCAGCATTTATATGAAGAAGAGATCATCGATCTATCGCGGCCGATTATATACGGCAAAGCCCGTGATTATCTGAAGAGTTCGGTCCGGGTTCTGCAGAAGGCCGGTTATCCCTTAAAGGGCTTTGATCTTCGTCTGGATTCGGAAATTCCCATCGGCAAAGGCATGTGCTCTTCCAGCACGATGATCGTTGTTCTGATCAAAGCCTTGCTGGAGGGCATTGGCCATCCGGACAAGGATGATCCGCGCCAGATCGCCGAATTGGCTTTTCAGGCCGAAGTCGCCGAGTTCAATGAGCCGGGCGGCCGCATGGACCATTACACCTCGGCTTTAGGCGGCATGGTTCATCTGAATTTTTCCGGGTCTTTCCAGATCGAGCGTTTGGCGACCCAGTTGGCCGGCTGTTTTATTTTGTTTGATTCACTGGAGCAAAAAGACACCACCCGCGTTCTGGCCGCGTCGAAAATTCCGGCGCAGGAAGCGCTGCGCCAGCTTGAGCCTTACGGAATATCCAGCGTGCGCGACTTCCTCGGCCATGATGAGCGTCTGGCGGTTCTGGATCATCTGGACGGGTTCCACCGGCAGAAACTGATGGCCAATATCGAGAATTATCGCCTGTTGCGCTGCGGTTTGGCGGTTTTGGCCCAGCAGCCGGCGGACGACCGTCTGCTAGGCCGCCTGATCAGCGATCACCATCGGCAATTGCGCGACGGTCTGGGCATTTCGACACCTAAAATTGAAAGGATCCTGGATATCGCCATGGCCAATGGCGCTTATGGCGGAAAAGTCAATGGTTCCGGCGGCGGAGGCTGCTGTTATGTTTATGCCGATCTGAACGATGCCGACCGGATTATCAACGCCGTTGAAGCTCTGGGCTGTCCGGCCAGGCTGCTGCGGCAAGACAATGGCGTCAGGAGGGATGATTAATGGTACAAGAACAAACAACCCGGCAGGGAGATCCCGGCACGCGGCCGGTCAAGGCAATTGTGCTGGCTGCGGGCAAAGGGAAGAGGCTGCATTCGGAAACGATGGATTTGCCGAAAGTGCTGCGTATGGCCGCCGGCCGGCCGCTGTTGGCCTGGGTTTTGGACAATCTGTCGTTTGTCCGGCCGGAGGACGTTACTCTGGTCGTCGGCTTTCAAGCGGAAAAAGTCAGGCAAGCCATGGGCGGCGCCTATGTCTATGCCCTGCAGACCGAACAGTTGGGCACCGGCCATGCCGTCGCGGCGGCAGCTCCGCAATTCAAGGATTATAACGGCGACGTTCTGGTCATTTACGGCGACATGCCGCTTTTTAAACCGGAAACCTACCGCGACCTGGTTGCCAAGCATCAACAAAGCGGCGCCGATTGTACGCTGTTGACCGCGGTAACCGATGAGATACCCGATTACGGCCGGATCATCCGCGACCGGCAAGGCCGGTTTGCCGGCATCGTCGAGCAGAAGGACTGTACGCCTGAACAGCGCCTGATCAATGAAGTCAACCCGGGCGTATACGTTTTCCGCAGTCAGCTTTTGTTTCAGGTGCTGAGCAGCTTGCGCAACAATAACGCCCAGGGTGAATATTACCTGACCGATGTTCCCCTGCTGATCCGGGAAAACGGCGGTCAGATTGAAACAGAAATCATTCATGACGATCATCAGATTCTCGGCGTCAATACGCCGGAGGATTTGGCTCGCTGTGAAAGAATCTTGCAGGAGGCACACTCATGATCCGTTTTGGAACAGGCGGCTGGCGCGCCATAATCGCCGATGAATTCACAAAAGCCAACGTATGCTTGTTATGCCAGGGATTGGCCGATATGATGACGCAGGAGAAGGTGGCCGATACCGGCGTGATCATTGGGTACGACCGGCGGTTTCTGTCCCGCGAAGCAGCGGAATGGGCAGCCGAAGTTTTAGCCGGCAACGGCGTCACCTCTCAGCTGATCGACCGCGAAGCGCCGACTCCGCTGGTCATGTTCACAGTTAAACGATATGGGACCGCGTATGGCCTGGCTGTAACCGCCAGCCATAATCCGGCTATCTATAATGGCGTCAAGCTGTTTACGGCCGGCGGCCGGGATGCCGACGCCGAAGTGACCGCCCGTCTGGAACGCTTTATCGACGCGGTTTCGCCGGATCAGATCAAAACGCTGCCGATCGATACTGCGGAGAAGAGCGGGCTGGTTAATCGGATCAATCCTTCCAACGCCTATATCGACGCCATCATTCAGGCGGTCAACATGGACGCCATCCGCGGCCGCGATCTGAAAATAGCGCTCGATCCGATGTTCGGCGTCTCGCGGACCAGCCTGCAGACCATTTTGATGACGGCCCGCTGCGACGTCGAAGTGATCCACGAACGGCGCGACACCTTATTTGGCGGCCGGCTGCCTTCGCCCAATGTTGAAACCCTGAACGCTTTGAAACAAATTGTCCTGGAACATCATTGCGATTTGGGCATCGCCACCGACGGCGACGCCGACCGGCTCGGCATCATCGACGATCAGGGCCATTTCCTGCATCCCAACCAAATACTCGTCCTGCTCTATTATTATTTGCTGTCGCGAAAGGGCTGGCGCGGCCCCTGTGTACGTAATCTGGCTACAACGCACATGCTCGACCGCGTTGCGGCAAAATTCGGCGAAACCTGTTATGAGGTTCCGGTTGGCTTCAAGCATATTTCAGCAAAAATGCAGGAAACCAAAGCGGTCATCGGCGGCGAATCATCCGGCGGTTTGACGGTGCGCGGCCATATACCGGGCAAAGACGGCATCTACGCGGCGTCTTTGCTGGTTGAAATGCTGGCGGTTACAGGATTGAGCCTCTCGGCGCTGTATAAAGAAATCGTAGCCCAGTTCGGAGAACTCTATATGACCGAACAGGATTTCCGATTCTCGGCTGAGAAAAAACAGGCTATCCATCAAAGTCTGATGGTCGACCATCATCTGCCGGAATTTTCCGAACCGGTCGATCATGTTAGCTGGCTGGATGGCTGCAAAGTCTATTTTGCAAACGGCGGCTGGATTATCGCCCGTTTTTCCGGAACAGAACCCTTGCTGCGCATATTTTGCGAAATGCCAAAACAGGAACTGGCAGAGGCAACCAGTTTAACACTGTCTGCATTCCTGGAACTGGAATGATAAGCCGGCATTAGATACAAACCGGTCCGGCGCCTGGATGACTTGACTCAAAGCATACCGCGTGACTGGACGGAACGGGCGTATTCGCTGGGCGTTAAATGAACAAGCCGGCTGAATGTCCGGGAGAAATGGTGGACCGAACAAAACCCGAGTTTTTGCGCAATTTCGGTAAAGGTGTATTGCTGCTCGCTGATCAGTCGGCGGGCAGCATTCATTTTCATTAATAGAAAATGGTGCATGATGCTGTCGCCGGTCCACTTCTTATAGATTTGTTTCAAATAGGTTCTGGAAAACAAGAGGTGACTGCATAATTCGTCCAAAGTAATGGCGCGCTGCAGATTCTGCTCGAGATATTGGTTGATCTGCTCGACGACCCGCTGTTCATGCTGAACTTTTGTGTCGGCAGACTGACGGCTCTCGCGGGAAATCGCCGTTGCGTCGCGCATCAGGCTGATCAGCAGCTGTTCCAGCAGGATCTTGATCAATTGTAAACTGCCGAAAGGCGCGTCTTCGCGGACGGTAAAACCGGTCAGATCGACAATCGACAGGCTTTCTTTGAAGGCCGCCTGTCCTTCTTTCAGCATCATGGCCAGCCATTCCTTTTCTTTGGGGCCCAGCTGCAGGATTTTTTTCTGAAAAAAAGCCATCGCCGGACTGCCGCAGGAAAAGGAAACGATAACGACGTTTGTGAAAGTGCCGTTAGCCCAGATGTTATGATACTCGTTAGGCCGGTGGAAGATCGCTTCGCCGGCCTTTAGCTGGAAACCGGTATTGTCGGCCATGACGCCGGCTTCGCCTCTGTCGATATAAGCCATCTCCCAGAAATCATGCTTTTCGCCGGTAAAAAGATAATCCCGGGCATATTCAAAATAATGTAGTGTATATAGGGCGTCAACCTGGATGATATCAACCAGGGGCGTTGCTTTAAACGGTATGTCCATTTCACAGCCTCAAATTTCCAGGTTGCCGCTGCCGACGTAAAGCGAGTATAATCAGATCGATCCGGCGGCAGCGGCCTGATGCTTTGGTGTCATTATATCACGGGCGTCAGGCGGACAACAGGAGATGCCGGAACAATGGGAGGATGCAATGGTTATCAATTTTGGCTCGCTCAATATCGATTATGTTTACACTATGGATCATTTTATCAGGCCTGGCGAGACTTATACGGCAGACCGACTCGATATTTTTCCCGGCGGCAAAGGCCTGAACCAGTCTATAGCCGTCGCCCGGGCCGGCGGCCATATCGGCCATGTTGGCTGCATCGGCCGTGAAGGCGGATTCCTGTTGGATTTTTTAGCTGCCGATCAGGTGGATGTATCAGGTGTAAGCACTTTGGCTTGCAGTAATGGCCATGCCATTATCCAGGTAGACAAGCATGGTGAAAACTGCATTATTTTATACAGTGGAGCCAATCGCAATCAGCCGGACGATTTCGTGCCGGCAGCGGCTGCCCGGCTGAACGGCAGCGAAATTGTCCTTTTTCAGAATGAGACTGACGGCATCGCCGAGATGATGTGTCTGGCTAAAGACAAAGGCTGCCGCATCGCCCTGAATCCGGCGCCGATGGATGAACGGGCTCTGGCCCTGCCGTTGAATTTGGTCGACTACCTGATTGTTAATGAGGGCGAGGGCGCCGCTCTGCTCGGTTATGACGCGGCTTCCGGCTGCGATCAGCCGGACCGCATCCTGGAACAGTTGGCTCAGCGCTATCCGCAAGCCAGGATCATTCTGACTCTGGGCGGCCGGGGCATGCTGTTTGCCTGGCGGACAACCAGGCTGGACCTGCCGGCGTGGCATGCCGGCCCGGTTGTTGACACCACGGCTGCCGGCGATACCTTTATCGGCACCTATCTTGCTTTGATCGATAATAACCAGGATGATCCGGCCGCCCTGTCCATGGCGGTCAAAGCGGCCGGCCTGACGGTTACGAGAGCCGGCGCCGCTTCGTCGATTCCGCACCTGCGGGAATATATGAATCTATGAACCGGCAAAACAGCGGCGGCTATGCCTAGTGAGTCGCCAGGTCGCTGCTGGTGACCGATTCGACGACCCCGTTGCGTGTGACGGAGGCGTTGATGGTCAGCCGGTAGGTATAACCGGAGACGACCGGACCCCAGTTTTCGTCGAAGGTCAGCAAATCACCGTAAACGCCGACGCCGCGCCAGGCTTTGACGAGATACCACGATCCGTCCGCAAGCTGCCGCTCCAACAGGACAACAGCCGTTATCCGGGTTGTTCCCGGCAGTCCCTGGATAATGGCCGAGCATTGCGCTACTCCGCCGGATGAAAAAGTCAGCTGCGTATAGGTCCAGGATGTGTTGTACCACATGGGCTGAACGATCGGTTCACTCATCGCCTGGTCTTCCATAACCGCGGCTTCAACCGGATTTGACGGTAAAAATAAAATCAGAAGAACAATCACTCCGGCTGTCAGCATCAGAATCCAGCATTTGTTCCATCGAGACATGAATCCGCACCTCCATTGTTTGGATGGCCTGAAAAGGCCGTTATACAGGTTAGGCTGAACTGCTTTACCTATATAACGGCCTTACTTACGGATTCGTTACGGAGAAAAATCATAAAACGTTCATATATATTATCGATATGTGATATTTTGTCCAATAACCGGCCTGTTTGCATTTCGTCAAACGGATCGTTCTGCCTGAAAACGCCGTTTATATATCGACATCAAAGTCGACCTGCGTTTCCTCGGCCATATCGGTAAAAACCTGGCCGATGATCTCCAGAGCTTCATTAAGCTGGGCGTCAGTATGCGTTGCCGTATAGCTGGTGCGCAATAAACAACATTCGCGGGGAACGGCCGGCGGGAAAACAGGATTAACATAAACCCCGCGGTCCAGCAGCTTTTTAGCGGTATAAAGCGTACGTCCGACATTCCCGGTCAGTATGGGGATAATTGGCACCAGGTCATTGCCGCTTTCGCGGATCCTGACATGAGGAAGGTTCTTCAAACCGTTTTTCATATAGGCCGCTATGTCGTTAAGCCGCCGGACTCGCTGCGGCTCGGCTTCAAGGATGCGTAAAGCCTCGTGGGCGGCGGCCACTTGTGCCGGCGGAATGCTGGCGCTGAAGATAAAAGGCCTGGCCGTATGTTTGATATAATGCACGGCGTCGGCGTCTCCGGCGACACAGCCGCCCAGGGAAGCCAGGGTTTTTGAGAAGGTATTCATGATCAGGTCAACTTCATTTGTCAAACCGAAATATTCGGCTGTACCGCGGCCGCGTTCTCCCAGGACGCCGATGGCGTGAGCGTCGTCGACCATGATGCGGGCTCCGTAACGGCGGGCTAGTTTGACAATATCCGGCAGGGCGCAGATTTCGCCTTCCATGCTGAAAACGCCGTCGGTAACGATCAGAATGCCGCCTTTTTCATCGGCGGCGCATGATTCGAGCAGCCGGGCCAGATCCTCCATATCGCTGTGTTTATATTTTTGGGTTTTAGCAAAACTGAGGCGGGTGCCGTCGATAATGCTGGCATGATTCATGGCGTCGGATAAAATGTAGTCGTTGCGTCCGGCTATCGACGATATGATGGAAAGATTTGTCTGAAAACCGGTTGAAAAAATCAAGCAGTCGTCTTTTTGCAGGAATCGCGCCAGATCTTGTTCTAATGCGACATGGATGTCGAGCGTGCCGTTAAGAAAACGCGATCCCGAACAGCCGGATCCATATTTTTGAATCGCGCGGATAGCGGCTTCTTTGACCCGCGGATCAGCGGTCAGGCCAAGGTAGTTGTTGGAGCCAAGCATGAGCGTGCGATGGCCGTCCATAAGCACTTCTGTGTCTTGTCCGGATGTCAGGGTATGAAAAAAAGGATAGATCCCCATGGTCATCGCTTGTTTGGCCCGGGTGTACTCGCGGCATTTTTGGAAAAGATCCATAGCATCACACTCCTTACAGCAGATCATGGTACCTATAATACCATAGGATTTTTTTGAAAAAAACAGGGATTATTGTCTAAACGATGCCATAGATTTTTTGGACGCTTATCGTTGCTCCACAGGATGAGAAAGCTGAGTCAGGATATAAAACAATTGCCTTGACGCAAGATAAAGCGTTGCTTATGATGAGGGAATAAGCGGATTCCCGGATGGGATGCCAAGGGAGGATATCGATCATGGAATTTACCATTGATCATGCCAATTTAAATGTACTGGATCTGGAACGGTCAATCCGGTTCTATCGGGAAGCGCTCGGCCTTCAGGTTATGCAGCGTTCGCCGGCGGCGGACGGCAGCTTTGAATTAGCGTTTTTAGGTGACGGCAGCAGTTCTTTCCGTTTGGAGCTGACCTGGCTGCGCGACCGGCAAACGCCCTATGACCTGGGCGACAATGAATCGCACATTTGTTTTCGTGCCGATGATTATGAAGCGGCTCATGTCCTGCATCAGGCCATGGGCTGTATCTGTTATGAAAATCAGGCCATGGGACTTTATTTCATCCATGATCCGGACGATTACTGGCTGGAGATAACGCCGAAACGCTGAGCGGGAAGAGTTTCTGATTTATTCAATCAAATTATAATGGCGTAGTCCCAGGAGTATGCCGTCTTCTTCCTGACTGGCCGTACTGTGATCGGATATCCGGCGGACTTGGCCGCGGCTGTTGCCCATGGCAATGCCGTAATGGACATAGGTCAGCATATCCAGGTCGTTCAGACTGTCGCCGAAAGCGTAAGTGTTGCTTTGCGGCAGATGAAGATGCTCAAGCAGCAGCTGAATGCCGCTGGCTTTTGTTAAGCCGGGCAGCAAGAGTTCGCCGTTTTCCTGATTATGGCGGATGATCTGGAAATGCTGCTCCAATATTGGCCGGCACCGTTCATAATCGCTGTCGCCGCAGAGCTGGAAACTGATTTTATTGGCTTCAAGATGTGGTTCATGCCAGGCGCTGATTCTGGCGTCTGCCTGTTTCAGCCAGCCGATCACCTGTTCCATAGAACCGCCCGGCCGGTAGTCGCTGATGTAAACCTGATCACGCCCTTCCAGCCAGAAATCTATCTTTGCTTCGCACAAAGCCGGCAATACGACGGCTAATATGGCCGGATCGATCGTCCGGTTCAGCAGTTCCTGCCCGGCGTATGAAACATAAGCGCCGCAGGAAGCGACAACCCCGTCAAAACCGATCTGCAGGAGCGACCGGGTTACTGTGGACAGCGGCCTGCCGGTATTGATAAAAGCCAGATGCCCTCCGCGGCGCAGCCGGCGGATGGCATCCACGGCCGAGTCCGGCGGTTCAGGCCGATTTCCGACCAGGGTTCCGTCAATATCGAAGAAAACAAGCGCCGGTTCCGGTGAATCAGTCGCGGCGCAGCCATTTTGCTCCTTTTGATAATAAGAGGACATCGTTCATACCTCGATATTCATATCTTCGGTCTTCATTGTTCCTGACAAGATTATCATAACATAGGGCGGCAAGCAGGATATATAGAAAACAGCTGGACAGAATTGACGGATTATATACAATTTGCCGGCCGGTTTACAGCCGGGCTGCCAGGAAAATGTGTTATAATTATTCAAATTGCGATAAGTACCTGCCGGCAAAGAAGAACCGGCAAGCCTGTCGGCGTCAAAATGATGAAAGAGAATGGGTTAAATCCATGCAGAAAATCCTTATTGTTGAAGATGATCCGGCTATCGCGGCTTTGATCGCAACTTCTCTGACGATGTCCGGTTACGAACAGAAAATCAGCCCGAACGGTTCGGACGCGCTTTTTTGCTTGCAGACCGATCGCTTCAGCCTGATTCTGCTCGATGTGATGCTGCCGGGCATGGATGGCTTTGAATTAATGGAACTGATACGCGGACGGGAGATTCCGGTCATTTTCCTGACGGCGCGGGATAAACTGTCGGACCGGGTTAAAGGCTTAAGGATGGGCGCGGAAGATTATATCGTCAAACCGTTTGAGCCGATGGAACTCATAGCCCGGATCGAAGTGGTCCTGCGCCGCTGCGACCGCGCCAGCCAGCCGCTCCAGTATGACGATATCGAAGTCAATCAATTGGAACGGGTGGTCCGGCAAGGCGACCAGATCGTCCAGCTGACCCCGAAGGAATTCGACTTATTAGTCTTGCTGATCGAGCATGCGGATATTGCGCTGAGCCGGGAACGGATCCTGCAGTCCGTTTGGGGTTATTGCTTTATCGGAGAATCGCGGACGGTCGACATGCATATCATGCAGCTCAGGAAAAAACTCGATTTTCATCATAAACTCAAAGCCGTTATCAAGATTGGGTATCGGCTGGACCGCTGATGCGCTTCTGGCAGAAAATTTTCATTTGTTCGCTGGTTTTGCTGATCCTGGCCATCAGCCTGGTCGCAACGGTTATTTTGGCGCAGACGCATGAGCAAAATCTGCTCCAGACCCGTTTAAACGGCATCCGGACCCACGATCTGTTCAGTACGGCAGTCCAGACGACCCTGATCCATGATCGTTATCAGGCCGGAGAGCATTTCCTGGATCGGGCCGCCATGTTGGAGTCATTTGCCCGCTTGACGGAATCTTATAATAAGCAGTACGGGCACAGATCAAAATCCACGACGTCAAAACCAACTTTATATGCCGAATTATATGCCGACGGGCAATTGGTATACAGCAATCTGCCCTTTACAAGAACCGACAGCCATCCCGAACAAGCCGATCTGTCCGAATCCGGCCGCAATACCGTTTTCATTGAACAAGATGGCCGGACCTGGCTTTTTGTAACCAGTCTGATTCAACTGGAAAATCAATCCTACTGCTTATCGACCGCGCGGGATGTCAGTTATTTATACACGCAACTGGACAGCCTGCTGCTGGAATATGCCGATCTGATGTTGATTATCGCTACCGCTGCCGCGGCGATCCTGCTCTTGCTGGTCATCTTGCTGACCAGGCCGATTGCCGTTTTAAGAGCCAAAGCAAACCGGATCGCTTCGGGAGATTATTCACAACGCCTGGCGGTTAAGGGTTCGGATGAATTAGCGGAACTGGGCCGGGATTTCAACGACATGGCCGATGCCGTTGAGCAAAACATAACAATCCTGCAGCAAATGAACGAGGACCGGACCCGATTTATCGATAATCTCAGCCATGAGATCAAATCGCCGCTGACGGCAATTATCGGTTTTGCCGATATTCTGCGCCGGACGCCGCAAATCGCGCCGGAAGAACGCATGCGCCAGGCCGACTATATCTATCGTGAAGGCAAGCATCTGGAACATATCTCGCGGCTGCTGATGGAACTGATTCTTTTAGGCCGGACAAAACCGGATCTGGATCAAGTTTTACTGTCTGACCTGGTTCATGAAACCGTCAATCTCAGTCAGCCGATGATGGACAGCCGTCAGCTTGTCCTCAAAGGCAGCAGCAGTCCGGGGTCAATCCGGGTCAATCGGGAATTGATCCGGTCGCTGTTGTCCAATTTGCTGGACAATGCCGCTAAAGCCTCGTCTCCTGGCGGCGAGATCAAATTACAGGCCGCTATTGACGCGCAAAATCGTCCTTTCCTGAGCGTACAAGATTATGGCCGCGGGATTCCTGAATCGGAGATCGACAAGATCCGCCAGCCGTTTTACATGCTGGATAAAGCCCGTACCCGTTCAGCCGGCGGCGCCGGACTGGGATTAGCGCTTTGCGAGGAAATTGCCCGGGTACATGACGCTGAAATGGTAATTGAGAGCAAGATCGGCGCAGGCACCGAAGTCAGGATTATTTTCCCCAGGGAGGCGAGCGTATGAAAAGCCGGCGATTAAGCCCCATTTTCTGGAATCTGCTAACCTTTGGCTTGACGATAGCCCTTTTGTTGGGCGGCCGGACCTTCGCCCTGGAGTTAGGCCGCTGGATTCCCGACGGCAGGAATATGGTCATCCGGTATGGCATTCAATCGGCCGACCAAGCGGTCGCTGTCGGAACCGGAACGACCCAGGCGGCAACGATGCCCTTTGAGCAATTGACAAACCAAAACAGCCGGATCGTCACGCCGGATGAATTGACCAATCGCCAGGATTATGAAGACATGATCTGGTGGGTAGATTATCTCTGCTGGAAAATGCTTGATCCCGATCTCTTCCAGAATGAAGAAAATGAAGCTGTCCTGCGCGTTTATGAAGACACTGAATTAATGGCCGGACCGGCCGACGACATAACGGACGGCAGCGCAGATTCCGAGAGCGCCGGAGCATCGGCCGGACAGGAAGTGACCAACCTGGTTATCGACCGTCGGTATAAAACCGCCGACGGATTGGTCTGGACGCTTCACGCAGCTTATAATACTGTATATGGTCTTGATTATCTTCAGCTCGAAACCCAGCAATATTGGCAGGGCGAATTGAAAATCAATCAAGCCATGCGCCAGCAGGCCACTCGTGCCACCGGTTTTTTTATCCGGCAATTGAACCGATGGCTCAATGACGCCGGCCGTCAGCCGCCCGACTGCCGGCTGACCGATCTGGCCGATACCCCGGACAGCTTTACAACGGAAGGCCTGATCGGGCGCGCTGCTTATGCCTATGAGACCGGCGGCGGTTCTTTCGCCGTTTATTACAATTTTGCCACGATGCAGGTTGTTGGGTTTGCCTGGCAGGCTGCCTGAAGAAGAGAACTGCGTTAATCGAAGAAAGAGGCTGAACGTAGCCCTCGCTACTGTTTCTTATTAAGAACCTGATAAAATAAAAGACACGGTGAAAACCGAATGCGCATGAAAGTGTGGTGCTGACCATGAAAGCAACTGTGAATCGCGATTTATGCATTGGCTGCGGCCTTTGCGCTGAGCTCTGCCCCGAAGTTTTCGAAATGGGCGACGACATGATTGCCCAGGTTCTGGCCGATGAAGTCCCTGCCGAAGCGGAAAGCAAAGCCCGCGAAGCCGAAACGTCCTGTCCGGTCGAGGCGATCGCGCTGGAGGATTGATAAGTCCATTGCCGGCAGCCGTTAAGGCTGCGGTGAAGAACCGGCCTTTTCGGGCTGACAGGAGGGACACCAGCAGGTCGTCCGGCCTGCCAGCCTGATGCTTTTAATGATCTGTCCGCACTGACGGCAGGCCAGGCCGGCGCGGCCGTAAACCTGCAGGCAGTTTTGAAAGCGGCCTTGTTTGTTCCAACCGTCGACATAATCGCGTAAACTTGTTCCGGCACAGGCAATAGCGTTGATAAGCACAGCCCGGATCGCTTCCGTCAGGCGGGCGATTTCTTCGCCGCTCAAGCTGCCGGCCGGGCGGGTCGGACAAAGTCCGCCGGCATAGAGCGCTTCATCGGCGTAAATATTGCCCAGGCCGGCGATGACCGACTGGTCGAGCAGAGCAGCTTTCAAGTTTGAACGGCGGCGTCCGGCCAGCCGTTCCGCCAGAAGAGCCGCGTTAAAGTCCGGATCAAGGGGTTCCGGACCCAGCGAAACCAACCCGGCCGGCAGATCGCCGGTCGGATCCGGCAGAAGCCATAATCGGCCGAACCGGCGTGTGTCATGATAAATCAGCCAAATCGGCGAACTCTCCCGGCCGGCAGCCAGCTTGATCCGGATGTGCGTATGTTTTTCAGCCGGTAAATCATCCGGCTGAAGCAGCAGCTGACCAGTCATGCGCAGATGGATGATCAACTGCGCGGATGCCGCCCTGTTATCCGGCTTTCTGCCGGCTGTGAGCGCGTCCGGACTGCCAAGCGGGATAAGCAGATATTTGCCCCGCCGGCGGATCGTGAGCATTTCCCGGCCTTGAAGGGTCAGACCGGCGCTCTCCAACAGAACGCCCGGCGTCAGGACTTGGACTTCGTCGATGACTCTTCCGGTCAGAACGGGCAGCAAACTGCGCCGGATGGTTTCTACTTCAGGTAATTCAGGCATGACAAGCCTCCATTTAGCGTTATAATAGATTACGGCGTTGATCGGCGGCCATCTGAAAAACAGGCGGCTGTTCCAATCGAACTACCGAAAAGAGGAAGCCGATTATGGCAAAATGTAAGTGTTGCCACAATAAGGGGTTTATGGTAGAGACTGATTTCAACGGCCTCTGCGCAGCTTGCGCTCCCTATTATTATCTTACAATGGAATCAGATTTGAAAGTCCTTGAGCAATCCCTGCATGCCTTGAATCGGATTACCCAGCCGGAAGCTGCGTTAGGCCGGCTGGAAATGATCGGCAGCAGCCTGGCTCGCCTGCGTCCCTATGCGTTGGCCGGTTTGGTTAAACTGCCGCGCCCTTTGGACGAATTGGATCAGTGGCTGGTTCAGGAAACCAACCGCTGGCAGAACGAGTGATGAAGAAAATCCGGCGTCGATTGGCCGGATTCCAGGCTTGGCGGATATTTGCCGGCCCAAATGGGAGGTGTTTCCTTGAACAGACCCGGTCGACAAACCCATTTATTGGCGGCCAGCCTGTTTTCCCTGTTGAGCTTGGCTTCGATCGTTTACAGCCAGATAACCGGAGACGGCCGGTGGCGTGTCTTCAGTATGTTATGTCTGATTGCCGCGGTTTTAGCCTGGTTGATGTATTTTCGCCGCAAACTGCAGGACGCGTCAGATCATGAACAAACGGAAAATGTGGATAATCCGCCGTCATTTCCAGAAGGCCAGGCTAAACTGATCGATGCCGGACGGCTTCCTAATCGTTATAATCCGCGTATCGATTTAAAAGAATTTGAAGTCTGCCATTTCTCTGTTGCGGCGCAAAGGCTGCTGTTCGCGCCGCTGCCGGATAAATTGCGGATCGATCCGACCCGGTTGGCTGTCCGTTATTCCGGCGGCCAATACTATTATATTGTCCGGCCGCAGGAAATTTTGCTGCCTGCCGAACCGGACGACCGGATTGACGGCGAACTGGTTATAACCAACCAGCGGATCATCTTCCTGGCCGCCGAAAATGGTTTCGAAGTGCCGCTGCAAAGCTTGAAATTGCTGGATTGCAGCGCTCATCTGGTCGATTTCCATGTTCGTGACCGGCGGTATACGATACAGACGGAAGCATCTTGTTATGCTGAAAAAGTTCTGCTGCTGCTTTTACAGCCGCAAAATTGACCGGCAAAAAACAAGTGCCTGCGGTAAATGAACGGGAGGTCAATAAAATCATGAAGCAGTCCGATACGATGCCTGGAACGGCGGAACCGCAGGCCGGCCTGGAACTACAGGCCCATGCCGGACGGCTGGCCGATTTGCTTCATTCAGCCCGGCGGGTTGTCTTTTTTGGCGGCGCCGGCGTATCAACGGAGAGCGGCATACCCGATTTCCGCAGCGCCGGTGGCGTGTTCCGCCAGGATTTGCCAGGCGGCTTGTCGCCGGAAGAATTAGTCAGCATTGATTGCCTGGAACAACAGCCAGAATTGTTTTTCAAGTTTTACCGTGAAAAGATGATTTTCCCGGCCGCCCGGCCCAATGCCGCGCATCTGGCGCTGGCCAGGCTGGAGCAAGACGGCCGTCTGTGCGCCGTTGTGACTCAGAACATCGACGGTTTGCACCAAATGGCCGGCAGCCGGATTGTTTTTGAACTGCATGGTTCAATATGGCGTAATTACTGCGCAGGCTGTAAAGCCCGTTACGATCTGGAATGGCTCCTGCAGGCAGCGGCGGTCCCGCATTGCCCGGCTTGCGGCGCTTTAGTCCGCCCGGATGTTGTTCTTTATGGCGAGATGCTGGATGATGAAATCTGGCAAAATGCCCTGCGGGCGATCCGGCAGGCCGATCTTTTGATTGTCGGCGGCACGTCGTTGGCCGTATACCCTGCCGCCGGGCTCATTCGCGCATTCCAGGGCGATAATCTGGTCCTGATCAACCGGACGCCGACAGCCTATGACGACAACGCCGGCTGCATCATCCGCGAACCGATCGGCGCTGTCCTGGGACAGGCTGTCAACCTGCTTTTCAACCGGTTGCCCTGAAAATTGTAAATTTACTTCAGTCTTTTTGCAGCTGATCGAGCCATAACGTGACGACAGCGTCGCTGGGCATCCGCCAATCACCGCGCGGCGACAAGGTCACGCTGCCGATTTTCGGACCGTCCGGCAGGCAGGAACGTTTGAACTGTTGGGCAAAAAACCGGCGCAGGAAAATAGTCAGCCAATGGCGGATTTCATCCGGCTGATATTGGCCTGAAAAAGCGTAACAGGCCAGCCGGAGAATTTTTCGCGGTTCAAATCCATAACGGACAAGATAATAAAGATAAAAATCATGCAGTTCATAGGGGCCGACGATGTGCTCGGTCTTTTGAGCGATCTGGCCGTCTTGCGGCGGCAGCAGTTCGGGGCTGACCGGCGTGTCGACGATGTCCAGAAGAATACGCCGCAGGTCGCCGGCGCTTTGCTCGGCAGCATAGCGGACCAGATGGCGGACCAGTGTTTTCGGTACGGAGCAGTTCACGCCGTACATGGACATATGGTCGCCATTATAAGTGGCCCAGCCCAGCGCCAGTTCAGAAAGATCGCCGGTTCCGATGACCAGGCCGCAAGTCTGGTTGGCCAGATCCATCAGGATCTGCGTCCGTTCGCGCGCCTGGGCGTTTTCGTAAGTGACATCCTGGACGGCCGGGTCATGGCCGATATCGGCAAAGTGCCCCATGACCGCCTGACTGATTGATATTTCGCGCGTGGTGACGCCCTGACTGTCGGCCAGGGTCAGCGCATTCCGGTAAGTCCGGTCGGTCGTTCCGAAACCGGGCATCGTTACGGCGGTGATGCCCCGCCGGTCCAGGGCTAGGGCATCGAAAGCCCTGACTGTGACCATAAAAGCCAGCGTCGAATCAAGGCCGCCGGAAAGACCGATAACTGCCGAGCGGCAGCCGGTATGGGCCAGCCGCTTCTTTAAGCCCTGTACCTGCAAGGTCAGGATTTCTTCGCAGCGTTCTGCCAGATCATGACGGTCGGCCGGAACGAAGGGCAGCGGCGCAACCGGCCTTTTCAGATCCAGCGGTTCCAGCTGCCAGGAGAAAGGGATCTCCCGGAAAGCGGCGGCCGCGCCGGAAGGCCGGCGCGTCTGTCCCGGATAAGTGTTCTGGCGCCGCCGTTCCTGAATCAGCATCTGGACATCCACATCCGCCATCGTCAGGCCGGTGCTGAATAACGTTGATTCCGCGAGCCGGCGGCCGTTTTCATAAATCAGGTTGTGCCCGGCAAAAACCAGATCGGTCGTCGATTCGCCTTCGCCGGCATCCGTATAGATATAGGCGCTGATCAGGCGCGCCGAATGGCTTTGCACCAGTAACCGCCTGTATGCGGCTTTGGTGATGACTTCGTCACTGGCGGAAAGATTGCCGATAATCGTTGCTCCGGCTGCGGCGCTGTCCAGGGACGGCGAATCCGGAACCCAAAGATCCTCGCAGATTTCCAGAGCCAGCCGGAAATCGGGTTGTTCCCGGCAGGTGAAAAGGAGATCGCTGCCAAAGGGAACGACCTGGCCGTTAAAAAGAATATGATCCGGCAAGCCGCCGACGGCAGGGCCCGGCGTAAAATGCCGGCCTTCGTAAAATTCTGCATAATTCGGAATATGGCGTTTGGGAACCAACCCCAACAAGCGGCCCTTTTGAAAAACCGCAGCGATATTGTATAACGCGGAACCCTCGGCTAAAGGCAGCCCGACGACACAAACCAGATCCAATTCTGCCGTGGCCGCCATCAGATCCAGCAAAGCTTGCCTGGCGCCGTGAAGCAAAACCCGGCTGAGGAAAAGATCGGAGCAGGTATAGCCGGTTAAGCACAGTTCGGGAAAAATGACCAGCCGTGCTTTTTCCTGGTTTGCCTTCTGGATCAAATCCAGAATCTGATCGCGGTTATAGCCGCAGTCAGCCACTTTGATCGCCGGCGTAGCGGCCGCAACCCTGATAAAACCATCTTGCATAGATATCCCTCGCTCTGCCGCCTGATGCAGATCCGGCGGACTTTGGTTCGTCTAGTGCTATTGTATCACATGTGCCGCAGACCGGCCGCTTATACGGCCGGACCGCTGATCAGCCAGCGTCCGGCATACTGAGCCCGGTACAAGGCTGCCTGGCGGATCGGCGGTCCGTCGCGCAGCATGGCCAGCGGCCGCCGCTCCATCAGGGCAAACAGCGCTTTTAAAGTAATATTGTGACTGACGACCAACGCGTTGATTTCACAGCCGTCCTGCTCGCATTGCCGAGCCAGGTCTTGCAGATCCGTCAGAAATGAAGCCATGCGCGCGCTGACCTGACGATAACTCTCGCCTCCCGTCGGCCTGAATCGTTCCGGATCATGAAGAAAAGCCAGCAGATTATCCGGGTCGAGAGCTTTGGCCTCGCCGATCGACAGGCCTTCCCAGCTTCCCAGATCCATTTCATGGATCCTCGGATCCACCTGGCAGACAGGCGGTTGTTTCTGGCGGGACAGAACGATCCGGCAAGTTTGCATGGCGCGCGGCGCCGGACTGGTCCAGACCCGGCTCAGGGGAACGTCAGCCAGCGCGTCAGCCAAACGGCCGGCCTGTTCCAGGCCGACCGGCGTAAGCGGCGAATCTTGCCGGCCTTGCATCCGGCTTTGCGTATTCCAGATCGTTTCCCCGTGACGGGTCAGATAGAGCTGCAGCATCCTGAATACTCCTGTTTTTTTATCAGCATTATACGCCGCCTTCGACGATGAGTGTATAATAAGTTTATACCCACAGGAATATCTTTCAATCCGGACAGCCTGTCTGACTTCGTCGCCATTTTTACGAAAAGCATAAAGGAGGACTGTTTATGACACAGATTACGCGCCAAAACATCTTCGACGCCTTGGCTCACGACCGTTTTCAGCTTTTCGGGCAGCCTAAATGGACTTTCGGAAAAAATACCTGCAATACCTATGAGGTTTTTATTGATCTCATGATTGCGGAGAATAATGAACGGGTTCCCTCACAGGCATTTATTCCCATAATCGAAGCCGATGAAGAACTGACCATGAAATTCGGCAGCTGGTTTCTGGAAAAAGCCTTTGCCAGCGGCGCTAAATTGATGGATCAATTGCAGATGGATCTGAACATCTCGATCAATATTCTGGGCTTCCAGGCCAACAGACCCGAGTTTGTCGATAAAGTGGCCGCCATGCTGAAAAAAACCGGACTGGACAGTCATCGGGTGCAGTTTGAGCTCAGCGAGGCCCAGCCGCTCAATGAAACCGGCATTGCCAATCTGATTCGGCTGAAAGATGAATTCGGCATCCGCCTGGTGCTCGGTAATTTTGGAACCGGATATTCCAATGTTGATCTGCTGCGGCGCATCCCCTTCGACATGCTGGAATTAAGCCGGGATTTTACCGCCAGGATTACCGAGTTCGAACGTGAGCTGAAGATTACCGTCGCCGTCCTGCAAATGGCTCAAGTCCTCGATATTACCGTTTGCGCCAAAGGCATCGAAACAGCCGAGCAAATGGAACTGCTGGAAGAAGCCGGCTTTTATAAAGGCCAGGGTTATCTGATCGGACGGCCTATGCCGATGGATGAACTGGAGATCTTTGTCCGCAAATACGCCGCTTAAAAGGCCTTAACCTAAATTCCTCAGCGAACCCGGCGTTTGGCCGACATAGCGCAGAAAAGCCCGGTTAAACGTGCGGATGCTTTCAAATCCGCTGCCATAAGCGATTTCTATGATGGGATCGTCCGTTTGGCGGAGGGCCCGGCAGGCATTTTCCAGGCGCAGCTTTGTGACATACTCCGGCAGCGGCAGCCCGGTTGCCGCTTTGAAGGTCCGCGACAGATGGGACGGGCAGAGATGGAACCGGGCGGCCAAGGCCTCGCGGGTGACCGGTTCGCGATAATGCTCCGCCAGGTAGGAAAGAATCGATTGCATGGTTTGAAAACCTGTTGAACGAGCCGAGTCGATCGGCGTAAAAACAAGACCGGATCCGGCGCGCAGCAAGCCGGCCAGAATCATGTGCAGAAGGCCGGCGGCCATGAGTTCATAATAAGATTCCCGGCGCGTTGTTTCCAGCAGCAGCGACTCCAACAGCTGCCGCCGCCCGTCGCATCCGCTCTGGTCCGGATCCGACCAAAAGCCCGATTGCAGCGGCAGACGGCTGCCAAGCAATTCCGGAGGGAAGATCAGCATCATGCCGTCAACAGCGCCGGTGCGTTCATAATAATGGATGTCCCAGGGTGCGACGATGCCAATCTGTCCATCGGTCAGCGTTAAGAGCTGGTTGTTGATCCCCAGACCCTGACATCCTTTAAAAACGAAAAATAATTCAAACTCATCGTGCCAATGGGCTAAAAAGTCCATGCCGCTTGATTGCGAAACCGCAAGATGAAGGGATCCTGGATAAAATCGCTGTTCGTGGAAAGCTTTCATGAATGATTTACCACTCTTTGTCAAATGCAATAAATTGACCATAGCATAGCATGAAATGGCGAGTTATGTAAGTCTTCTTTCGCTATGATGAAGATAAAACTGAAGGGACGGTTTTTCTATACGGACAGCCGTGCCGGATTTAAGAAAGAAGGAATAAAAGCATGCGACAAGCGTTAATAATCCAAGGCGGCTGGGATGGACACGAACCGGTTCAGGTTGCAGAGATTTTTGCCCGTGTCCTGACCGAAGAAGGCTTTGCCGTCCAAATCTCCGACACGCTGGATAGTCTTCTGGATCTGGAATATCTGCGTTCGCTCCATCTGCTGATTCCAGAATGGACGATGGGCGCCATTTCCGATGAACAGTGCCGCAACGCCGTCCGCGCCGTCGCTTCAGGCGTTGGATTAGCCGGCTGCCATGGCGGCATGTGCGATTCATTCCGCCAAAATGTCGACTGGCAGTTTATGACCGGCGGCCAATGGGTGGCGCATCCCGGCAATGACCGGACGCCATACCAGGTCAACATCCGTTCGGTGTCCAATTCGATAACGGAAGGCTTGTCTGACTTTTCAGTCATAAGCGAGCAATATTATGTTCATGTCGATCCGGCTGTTGAGGTTCTGGCATCGACGCTGTTCCCCAATCCCGCTGCCCGCGGATTCCACATGACCAATCCGGTGGCGCAGATTCCGGTAGTCTGGACGAAATTTTGGGGGCATGGCCGCGTTTTCTACAATTCGCTCGGTCACCACGCGGATATCTTCCGGCAGCATGAACCGCTTGAACTGATGCGCCGCGGCTTCCTCTGGGCCGCTGCCGGCAAAGACCGGGCGCTGTCTTTAGGCTTGTCTCTGGATGAATTTGAAAATCAGGAGGCTTAACGATGGAACGGACCAAAATCGGCTTGATCGGCTGCGGCAATATCAGCAGCATCTATTTAAAAAACCTGAATCAACGGTTTAAAACGGTGACTGTAGACGCCGTGGCCGACCTGATACCCGGCCGCGCCGCCGAACAGGCGGCAAGATTCGGCGTCCCCCGGATTTTGGAAACAGAAGCCCTTTTACATGATCCGGCGATCGACCTGGTCTTGAATCTGACGACCCCGCAAGGGCATACGGAGATCTGCCGCCGGGCTTTATTGGCCGGCAAACCGGTTTATGTGGAAAAACCATTGTCCATCAGTCTGGAAGACGGCCGCAGCTTGCAAAAGCTGGCCGCCGAACGCGGCTTGCTGCTGGGCGGCGCGCCTGACACCTTTATGGGCGCCGGTATCCAGACTTGTCTTGATCTGATCCGGTCCGGCGTTATCGGCCGGCCGGTCGGCGCCACTGCTTTCATGACCAGCCACGGTCATGAAAGCTGGCATCCGGATCCGGAATTTTATTATCAAACCGGCGGCGGGCCTATGTTCGACATGGGACCCTACTATTTAACCGCCCTCTTTGCCCTGCTTGGCCCGGTTCGCCGCGTAACTGGCAGCGCGGCGATATCTTTTCCGCAGCGGACGATTACCAGTGAAAAAAAGAAGGGACAGCTGATCGATGTCGAAGTTCCGACCCATGTCGCCGGTATTCTTGATTTTGTCAGCGGCGCAGTCGGCACAATTCTGACCAGCTTCGATGTCTGGTCCGCCGAATTGCCGCATATAGAAATTTACGGCAGCCTGGGAACGCTTTCTGTGCCTGATCCCAACACTTTTGGCGGTCCGGTCCGCATGCGGCTTGCCGGCCAGGATACTTTCGGCGAAGTGCCGATAACCCGTTCATATACCGATAACAGCCGCGGCCTGGGAATTGCCGATATGGCGCGCGCGCTGGCCGCCGGCAGAAACGATCATCGGGCGTCCGGCGATCTGGCCTTACATGTACTCGAAGCCATGCACGGCTTTCTGCAGGCGTCGGCAAGCGGACAGCATTATCTGATGCAAAGCACGACCGCTGTCCCGGAGACAGTCGATCCGAACCGGCAATACTAAGCCGCCGGAGTAAGCCGGCCCCGCCGGAAAGAACAGATGGTATTAAACCGCAGGAATGCCGGAGCCCGGCCGGAACCCTGCGGTTTTTTTATGCTTCGGATTGAGCGGCTTGTTATTAGCTTTCACCCGGTATTCACGTGTTAATCACATGCATCGGTTACGATAAAACAGGATTTGTTTATGAAATGAGTCATAGGTCAGGAAGGAGCGGGGTGGATGTCCGGTAAAGAACAAAATAAAACGCACAAGCCAAAGCATCGGATCAAAACGGCGGCATGGATTACGGCGGGTATCATTCTGGCCGCGGGAACAGCGGCTTTGGTTCTTTTACATCCCTGGTCGGCGGGATCAGCATCTTCAAAAGAACAAAAAGAAACCGTTCAGCAAAGCAGTGGCGCAACAAGCGTTTCAGCAAGCGGAACTTCGGCATTGGGAGCCCTGACGCAATCCTTGTCCTGGACGCCGGGCAGCGAAGAACTGACCGTAGCGGAAGTCTGCGCCGCTGCCGGCGATACGGTCGCCGTTGGCGACCCGCTGTTGAAAATCAGCAGCGAAAGCGTAGCCGCGGCTCGGACAGAATTAGAAAAAGCCGTATCGGACGCGTCCATAGCTTTATCGAAAGCAGAAATTCAATATCAAGACGCGCTCGTGCAGGCCAAAGCCGATCTGGCAGCGAATCAGGCGCTGGGATCGACAGCAAAAGCGGAATATGATCAGGCCCTGAAAGATTTAGCAGCAACGACAGCCAATGCGCGAGAGGCTGTTGATCAGGCCAAGGAAGTCCTGGCAGATAATCCGTCCCTGATAGCGGAAAAAAAAGACAAAATAGCTGCCGCGGAAGCAGAAAAGAATGCGGCTGACCAAACTTTGATTCAAGCGCAGAATGATCTGCAGGAAAAACAGAAGAATCTGGCACAGGCTCAGAAAACCAATGCCGACGCAAAGAACGATGCTGATAAGGCTCAGGCTGTCTGCGATTATGCCCTGGCCTACGCGGCTAAAAACGGCGGCCTGGCCTCGGCAGGCGCGCTGTTCAACGGTCTGGTCGTTGAAGCCCAGGCTGACGCTCAAGCCAAATCGGCTGCTTTGGCCGATTTGGATAAACAATATCAGGCGGCGAAAACTGCCGCCGATCAAGCGCAGCAAGCCGTTAAAACGTGTGAAAACGCACAGTCTGCTATCAATGGATCGATAACCGGCATGAATCAGGAACTCAGCCAACTGGAGCAGGCTTTGAGCCAGGCTCAGGACAATTTGGACGCTTTACAGATCCGTTATCAGCAGGCTCTACTTGATGAAAAGAACAAGTCGCTGACAATCAGGCAACAATACCAGGAAGCTTTGCTGACTGCCGCGAACGCTCAGACAATTTATGAAATAGCAGTTCAGGATCTGGAACAAACCCTGGCTGCAAGCCGGCAAACCCTAGCTGATCAAAAAGCTGATCTGGCCGCGTTCGAATCAGAACTTGGCGATGGAACTCTGGATGCCCGGTATGCCGGCGTTCTGGACACTGTCGGTTATGAAGCAGACGATATCCTGTCCGCGTCAACCGCGGTTGCCGTTTATGCGAACAGCAACGTAGTGACCATCCAGGTAACAATCGACCAGACCGATATAGCCGGTATAAAAGTCGGAGATGAAGCCGGCGTTTTATTTTCATCGGTCAGCCGTCAGCTTTATACAGGGAAAGTAGCCGCGGTCACGACAACCTCAGGCGCGGTCAGCGCCTCGGATGTCAACTATGCCGTGACCGTTCTTCTTGAAGGTGATGTATCGGCTTTGTCCGGCGGTCTGACCGGCGAGGTCAGCTTTGTTAAACAGTCCTGAGCTAATCGTGGAGGGTGTACATGAAGAGCATCAAAAAAACCGGAAAAATAGTAATTCTATTCTGTGTCTGTGCCATCGCGTTAAGTGCTGTCGTCCTTGTCATCAGTCAGACGAAAAATGCCGGAAAAACCCAAGAGATCGCTTATAAAGAAACCAATGTCGAATTTGGCAATTTAACGGTCGGCGTTACGGAAAGCGGCTCGGTCAGCATCGGCGCGGTTACCCAGTCGTACGACTTGACCGTCGGCAGCGCCGCGGCAGTCAGCGCCGTCTCGAACAGCAATACCGGCGCCAGTTCGGGCGCCGGCAATTCCGGCAGCCAGAGCAGCTCCATGGGCGGCAGTTCGACGGCTGCCGCATCTTCATCGTCTTCATCGTCTTCCGGCACGGCATCGGCATTGTCTCTGGTCGTCGAGTCTGTTTCTGCGGCAGCCGGACAAGTTGTGAAAACCGGCGACCCGCTTATGAAATTGACCGATGAGAGCATAACAACGGCACGCGCTGCTCTGACCGCGTCGGCAGCCAGCGCCGAACTGGCTTTGAAGCAGGCGATCATTGACCGCGATAAAGCAAAATTGCAGGCCGAGTATGAATACGAAGCCAATAAAGCATTAGGCAGCACAGCCCAATCCAGTTATCAGGCGACGCTGGATTCGCTTGATCTGGCAATCAGCAGCGCCGAAAAATCGATCGAAGAAACATCAACCCGAATCGGTGAGATCCCGGATGAGATCGCGGTTCTGCAAGCCAAGCTTGACGCATTAAGCGAGCAGGAAGCTGCCGGCAGTACCGGATCGGACTTAAACCGCCAGATTGAAGCCCTGGATACAGAACTGGCCGATGCCCAGGACAAATACGAAATGTCAACAGCGCAATTAGCCCAGGCTAAAAGAAACAAAATAACGCAATCGATTACAGCGAAAGAGCAATACGACCAAAACATCCTGACTTATCAGAATGCCGACGAGCTCTATAAAATCGCTCTTGACGGTATCGACGCCGGCGTCGACAGCGCAACCGACACCCTGGAGTCCGCTCAGGTTGATTTGCAGGATTTTGAACAATTTGTCGGCGACGGGACAATCCTTGCCGCCTGTTCCGGCACGATTACGGCCATCGGATATGAGGCCGGCGACACACTCGCGGCATCGACCGCTTTGGCAACATATCAAGATGCCGCCGCCGTATCGCTGACCGTATCTGTCGCGCAGGATGATATCTCGGCCGTTGCTGTCGGCGATCAAGTCAATATCGAATTTACAGCTTATCAAGATACGGTTTTTCAAGGAAGCGTTACGGCGATTTCGGCGACAACGACAACCAGCCGGTCGACAACCACGGTCAGCTACCCGGTTACCGTGCTGGTGGAAGGCGATGTTTCGGCGATCTACGCCGGCATGACCGGCAATGTAACCTTTATAACCAAAGAAATCCAGAATGTTCTTTATGTATCGAACAAGGCGATTACGACAGAGGGGACAAAATCCTATGTCAAGAAAAAAGAAAAAGACGGTTCGACGACAACCGTTGAAGTAACAACCGGCTTTTCCGACGGTTATCAAGTAGAAATACAATCAGGCCTGGCTGAAGGCGACACCGTATTGATCGAAAGCCGGGTGACTGCGTCATGAAATTGAGTGAAATCCTCCGCCTGGTTTTTATCAATCTGGTTCAGAATAAATTCAAAGTAATATTGACCTCCATTGGTATTGTCGTCGGCGCCGCGACCATTGTAATGGTCATTGCCATCGGCCGGGGCGGGCAGATGGATGTGGCTGACCAATTTAAGAATTTAAATGCCGGAGCGATTGATATTTCATATGCCATGAATAATGGCATGAACACGCAGAATCCGAATTCTGCGTCGGGAAACTCTCAATCCGGAGGATTTGCCATACCCGGCGGCATGGGTGGATCAGACAGCGGATTTATGCCGCAGAAAAGCAACGGCAGCAGCTCCAGCAGCGGCAACGCAAGCGGCAGCGGCAGCAACGCAAGCAACAGCGGCAACGCAAGCGGCAGCGGCAGTACAAACAACGCTCCCGGATCAATGCCGCAAGACAACGCTATGGACCGGTTTATTTTTGGCGGCGGCAATTCCAATGCCGACAGCCGGGTCAATTTTGAACGGATCACTTTGTCGGAGGAAGATGTCGAGGATCTGGAAGTCTTTGTTCCCGGGCTGGCTCAGGCGTCCATCTCCTATACGACCCGCGCCGCGGTTGACGGCGGCGATCTGGAAGAAGAGACGACTTACACGATTGCCGGCGTAAAAAGCGATTATGCCGGCATGAGCAACCTGAATGTAGCCATCGGGGATTTTATAACCGACGGCAATGAAGAAAATGCTGAAAAAATTTGTGTTCTGGGCGCTTCGATAGCCGAAGAAATTTTCGGCAGCGCTACCGAAGCGTATGACAGTTTGATTTATATCGACAGCAGGCCCTATGTTGTCAACGGCGTTTTACAGACTATGGGCGACATATCATCGGGCATCAGTCCTGACGAGGCAATTTTCATTCCTTATTCGACAGGCGTCAAGTATATTGCCGGAACCAGCGTCAGTCCGACCATCACGGTTATCGCCGCCGATGTAAACGGCGTAGCTTCCGTTATCAGCAATATCAAACAGACGCTGGCTGAAAGCTACCCCAATGCCGAATTTACGATTTCGGATGCCGGCAGCAAAATGGCTGCGGCATCAGCATCCAACAATACCTTGACATTGCTCTTGTTCGCGATGGCCGCCATCGTATTCATCGTTGGCGGTATCGGCATCATGAACGTACTCTTTGTCTCAGTTAAGGAACGAACAAAAGAAATCGGCATTTTAAAATCTATCGGCTGCCGCAAGCGGGACATCTTGCTGGAATTTCTTTTTGAAGCCTGCTTTATCAGCATCCTGGGCGGCATCCTGGGTGTGGCCGTCAGCATATTGATTACGCCGATTATCGAATTGCTGTCTGTACGTGTCGAACTGTCGGTTATCGGCGCGGTTTTGGCGGTCTGTTTCGCCATAGTCACGGGTACCGCATTTGGTTTCTACCCGGCAATCAAAGCGTCCAAATTGATTCCTGTCCAGGCATTAAGCGATATTTAACGTCATACCCCGGCCATCCGCGGCATCATCCGCAGATCGGCTGCCGTTATGACCGGTAAACCGGAGGAAAAGGTTATGAAGAAGATTTTGGTCTGCCTGCTGGCCTGTCTGTTGTTCTTAAGCGCTTGTTCCAACACCGCGGCAACAACATCGATATCTGTCGGAGAAAACCAGATTTTGATGATCGGACAGATTTCCGAACTCAACGGCAATGATGTAACCCTGGCTTTAGCGCAAGAAACCGGTCTGGGCGCGAACAACGCCAATGAAACGGCAAGCGGCGAATCCAGCGGCGACAACAGCGGCCGGCAGCAAGGCGGCAAAGGCCGGACGATGCCGAGCGGCGGAGCGGGCGGCGACGGTCAGGCTATGCCGAGCGGCGGAATGGGCGGCGGTCAGGCGATGCCGAGTGGCGGAGCGGGCGGCGACGGTCAGGCGATGCCGAGCGGCGGAATGGGCGGCGACGGTCAGGCGATGCCGAGCGGCGGAATGGGCGGCGACGGTCAAGCCAGGCCAAGCGGCGGAATGGGCGGCGACGGTCAAGCCAGGCCAAGCGGCGACTTTAACGGTCAGATGCCCAACGTGGGCAGTCAGGATGGCCAGGCAGCAAATTCGGCGCAAAATGGAACCGGGCAAAGCAGCTCAGGCAGCCAGATTATTTATACATTAACCGGCGAAACCGCATCGGTCCGGATACCTGTAGGCACAGCAGTGACGACGCAAGCGGGAACCGTAACGACCTTTTCCAGATTAGCAGTAGGCGATGTTGTTAAAATATTGATGGAGACAGCCGGCGACGGCAGCCAGACGGCGGTTGCCGTCTGGATTGTGGGGTAGACCGATGGCGACGCAAACAACCATTGAATTCCGCAAGATTAATAAAAGTTATGAAATGGGTCAAGAAACCCTGCATGTTCTTAAGGACATCGATTTTACCGTTGATCAAGGTGAATTTGTTGCTGTTCTGGGTCCATCGGGTTCAGGCAAATCGACGCTGATGAATATCATCGGCTGCATCGATGTAGCGGATACCGGCGAGTATTTTCTCCACGGACATGCTGTTCATGCTATGAATGAAGCTCAGATGACCCGCCTGCGCAATGAACTGATCGGATTTGTCTTTCAGAATTACAATCTGATACCGACTTATTCTGTTATGCAAAATATCATTATGCCGCTGTTAGTGCGCGGTATGAACCACAAAGAAGCAGAGGCCCAGGCTATGGACACTCTGAGCTTGCTGGGCCTGGATAACCGGCTGAAACACAAGCCGTCCGAATTATCCGGAGGTCAGCAGCAGCGTGTTTCGATAGCCCGCGCGTTGGTCGGCGAACCGGCTGTGTTGCTGGCCGATGAACCGACCGGCGCTTTAGATACCGCCAGCGGTCATGAAGTCTTAAAATTATTTAAGCGCCTCAATGATATGGGCAACACGATCGTGATGATCACCCATAATATGGATGTGGCCAAGGCTGCCGGACGGGTTGTCCGCATCGTCGACGGCGAATTGTTTCAATCCTGAACGATTCATATCAAAGAAAACCAGATGCCAAGCCATAAATTGTGATAAACTATGAACACAACTTCATGGAGGTTTATGCCGTGGAAATCGCTTTGCTCTGGTTTTGGCGCTTTATCCTTTTCAGCTTTGCCGGCTGGCTGATGGAAACGATCCTGTTTACCATCGAAGCGCGGCATTGGGTCAACCGCGGCTTTTTGGCGGGCCCGATTTGTCCGATATATGGCTCCGGCGCGGTATTGATACTCCTGGTTCTGACCCCACTGCAAAACGCTCCGGCCTTGCTGGCATTGGCCGGCATTGTTTTAGCGACGACGCTTGAATACCTGACCGGCTGGCTGATGGAAACAATCTTCCACACCCGCTGGTGGGATTATAGTCGGCGCCGCTTCAATCTGCATGGACGCATCTGCCTCTTAAACTCCTTAGCCTGGGGCGTACTCAGTATCGTCCTGGTTTACGGCCTGAATCCGCTTGCCGACCGTTTGATCGGCAGCGTTTCCATAACCTGGCAGATGATTCTGGCCGCAGTTGCGATCATCCTGTTTTTTATTGATCTGACGACGACGGTTATCGGAGCGATCAATTTAAACCGCCAGCTGGCCAAGCTCCAGGACATAGCCTCCCTGATACGCCGGAAAAACAGCGAGTTTGGTGAAAACATGCAGCAGCGGCTGGCATTCCTGACGAAAAATCTGCGGGATTGGAGCAAGCTTTCAGAAAAAATCAATCCGATTCAGCGCCGCTTGCTGGAAGCCTTCCCGGACCTGCATTCCCTGCGTTATCCGGAAGCTCTGCAGCGCCTGCGCCGTTGGCTGAAGCGGCCAAAGAAAAAACAAATCTGGCCGTCGGCCGATATAACGCTTCTGCGTAACCAGCTGCCGACTTTAAGGCGCAAAGGCAAATAACCTCCGTAATGCCGGCTTTGATATGAATCAGGTTAACGCCAGCTTTTGCCGGTATTGCCGTGGTGAAACTTTCTTGAGCAGGCGAAACTGGCTGATGAAATAGCTGGCGCTGGAGAAACCGGTTTCCATGGCTATTTCCGTGACGGTTTTATCAGTGGACAGCAACAATTTTTCAGCTTCGGTAATCCGGACATAATTCAAGTAGGCCGTAAAGCTTTTACCGATAGCCGATTTAAAATATCGTGAAAAATAGCTGTAGCTCATATTGCATTGCCGGGCCATGGCTTCAGCGGTCAAGTTTTGCATGTATCGCTGGTCCAGACAATCGAATACGGCCTGCAAACGCTCCATATCCTTCTCTTTAAGGCTATAGCCCGGTTCGGCCTTCAATCCTTTGGACTGCCAGCTGCGCAGAACCCAAAGGAAAATCCGGCAGATGTTGGTGCGCACTGCCAGATCAAAACCGTAAGCTTGGGCGGCAAATTCCCGCAAAGCCTCCACAATCAAGCCCGGCAAGGGCGTGTCGCCGATTTCTTCTTCCGGGAACAGCTTTTGCGGCGATTCTTTGGCCATGGTGAAAGGAAGCACATAACGCGATTCAAAAATCGAACGGGAAGCCGTATATAAAATCTCCGGGTCGAATTTGATGCAGACATACTGAGTTTTCGGCTCTCCCCAAATCGCGTGGACGTCGCGGGCGTTGATCAGGATCATGTCGCCTTTTTTAAAGGTATAGGCCTGGCCGTTCAGGAAAACCGTCGCGCTGCCACGCGTGGCATAAAGAATTTCAATGGCATAATGCCAGTGCGCCGCGCACATGAGCGGCGTCTCCAGGTAAGACTGCAAATGACAGTGGAAAGGATAATATGGCCGGCCGTCAGCCGGCTTTTGATCTTCATAATAAGGTTCATTCATAGCCGGCCTCCCGGTATGCCGGCCTTGGCGACCAGCTTCGACAAAATTCTGCCATGCTCAGATTATATACCATGAAAAGAGATTACAGCAAGACGGGTTATGACAGGACAAATATTTGATATATTTCGACAGCATCCGGCTATAACTAAAGCAGCTCATCTGATAACGTCAATGTATCCTGGGTTTTTATGTGAAGCAGGCTATGGCCGGCAGCATAAACCGATAATGACATGAGGTGACAAAATATGGATGTAAAAATTGGTCTGCAGCTTTATTCGATTCGCAACGCGATGGCCGATGACTTTTTCGGATCTTTGGAAAAAGTAAAGGCCGCCGGATACAACTGTGTGGAATTTGCCGGTTACGGCGGATATTCCGCGGCGGAAATCAAAAAGGAACTGGATCGTATTGGTTTGGAAGCGTATTCTTCCCATGTCGGATATGAACAGCTGGATCAGCATCTCGACGAAGTTGCCGCTTATAGCGCAGAATTGGGCTTGTCCTGGGTCATCTGCCCGGGTTATCCGATCGAGACGGCAGATGATTGCCGCGCGATCTCGGCCATCCTCGTCAAGGCGGCAAAGAAACTCGCGCCATTAGGCATCCGGGTCGGTTATCATAACCATTACCGTGAATTGGCGAAGATCGACGGCCAGTACATTTTCAATCTGATCCTGAAAAATGACGCCGGCATCAAACTGGCGGCAGAAGTCGACACTTGCTGGGTCCAGTATGCCGATGTCGACCCTGTGGCCTTTATCGACAGTCTGGGCAGCCAGGCCGGCCCCCTGCATTTCAAAGACATCAATGCCGATTATAAGAGCAAGGCCGGAAACGAGATCAACGCCGAGGTCGGCAACGGCATGGTCGATTTCCCGGCCATCGTCGCGATAGCCCGCCGCAACGGCATCCTGGACAAGGGCTTCATCGTGGAACAAGAAGCTTTTACCCGCGACATGTTCGAAAGCATCAAGATCAGCTGCGATAACATCAAGAAAATGCTGGCTTAAGGCCCGTATCAGGCAAACCGGCCGCCCGGCCGGAAAACCCACACAGCAAAAACAGAGGAGTAAAATTTATGTCAGAGAAGATTTTTAAAGTTGGTATCATCGGCTGCGGCGGCATTGCCAACGGTAAACATTTGCCGGCGCTCAAGAAACTGAAACAGGTGAAAATTGTCGCTTTTTGCGATATCGTCCGGGAAAAGGCCGAAAAAGCCGCCAAAGAATACGGCGAACCCGACGCCAAAATCTTTACGGATTATCATGAACTGGTCGCCTTGCCTGAATTGGATGTCATCCATGTCCTGACCCCCAATAAATCCCATTCGCCGATAACCATCGCGGCCCTGGAAGCCGGCAAACATGTCATGTGTGAAAAACCGATGGCCAAAACGGCCGCGGAAGCCAAAGCCATGGTCGATACCGCCAAGCGGACCAGCAAAAAATTGACGATCGGCTATCAGAGCCGCCATCGCAGCGATTCGATGTACTTAAAGCAAATGGTGGAAGCCGGCGATCTGGGCGAAATCTATTATGCCAAGGCTCATGCTGTCCGCCGTCGCGCCGTTCCGACCTGGGGCGTTTTTCTGAACGAAGAAGAGCAGGGCGGCGGTCCGCTGATCGACATCGGCACACATGCTCTGGATTTGACGTTGTGGGAAATGAATAATTATGAGCCGGCTTATGTTGTAGGCAAGACTTACCGCAAGCTGGCCGACAATGAGAATTCCGCCAATGCCTGGGGCCCCTGGGATCCGAAAAAATTCACCGTTGAAGACTCGGCCTTCGGATTCATTACCATGAAGAACGGAGCGACCATTGTTCTGGAAGCCAGCTGGGCTTTGAACACGCTCGATGTTGAAGAAGCGACCACCACCCTGTGCGGAACCGAAGGCGGCGCCGATATGAAAGACGGACTGCGGATCAACGGCGAGAAATTCGGCCGCATGTATACGACCAAGCCGGATCTGTCCGCCGGCGGCGTGGCTTTCTTCGACGGTGAAGAACAGAAACCGCATGAGCTGGAAGCGCTCCGTTTTTACCAGGCGATCGAAAATAATACCGCTCCGGTCGTTCTGCCGGAACAGGCCTATGTTGTGACGCAAATCCTGGAAGCCATCTACACCTCCAGCAAAACCGGCAAACCCGTATACTTCGGCTGATCGTCCTTTTCTGCAGAACAGGAAAAGACTTTACCCTATTAATTGGAGGATAAGACTATGTATCTTGGTTTTCTTACAGCCTGCCTGCCCAAGGTTTCGTTGGAAGAGAAGGCGGAATGGGCCGCGGCTAAAGGATTTAAGGCTCTGGAGATTGCTTGCTGGCCGCGGTTGAACGATCGCGATTATGCCAGTTCGGACATTGATGTGGCCAAGCTGACGCAAATCGAAGCCAATAAGATCCGGGCCATGATGGATAAACTCGGTCTCAAAATTTCATCGCTGGCTTATTATGACAACAACCTCGATGCCGATCTGACCAAACGGGCATTTGTCAACAACCATACCCGCCAGTGTGTTAAAGCCGCCAAAATGCTTGGCGTTCCGGCTGTCGGCACTTTTGTCGGCCGTAATATCAATAAAACCATCGCCGACAATTTTGACGAATTCGAGACAGTCTTCGGACCGATTGTTTCTGAAGCCGAAGCCGCCGGCGTTCAGATCATTATCGAGAATTGCCCGATGGAAGGCTGGCAGGTTCCGCTCGAACCCGGCACCATCTCCTTCAGTCCGGAGTTGTGGCAGGAAATGTTCCGCCGCGTTCCCAATCCGAATTTCGGCTTGAACTTCGACCCGTCGCATCTTTTCTACCAGTTGATCGATCCTATCCCGCTGGTCAGCCAATTCAAGGACCGCATCTTCCATGTTCATGCCAAGGATGCCGAATTATTTCCGGAAAAACTGAAATACTACGGCATCTTCAACAAGCTGCTGCCGGATACCCAGGGCACCGGTTTTTGGCGTTTCCGCATGCCCGGCCTGGGACAGGTTGATCTCGCCGGCATGGTTGCCGAGCTGAAAAAAATCGGCTATAAGGGCGTAATCAGCATCGAGCATGAGGATCCGCTCTATGAGTCCAGCACGGAAAAGATATACGAAGGTCTTGAACTGGGCCTGGCTTATATGGGCAAATTGATCTGAACTTGTGCCCGACATCCAATTGGGTCATGTAAGGATACGTTTCGTTAACCCGATAGAACTGAACCGCCCGGATTCCGTGTATGGAACCGGGCGGTTTTGGTATAATGAGCGAAAACGCCTAAATGGCCGAGTGAAACTCAAGCGAAGGAAGGTCATATAAAAATGACACATCAGGAAAACAACACGAAAGTTTATGATTTCGATACGTTTTATCCCCGGCATAACCAGGGCGCTGATAAATGGGCGATCATGCAGAGAGACGGAAAACGCGATTTCGCCGCTGATGTATTTCCGTTTTCCGTTGCCGATATGGATTTTAAAACTGCGCCGGAAATTCAAGCGGCGCTTTGCAGCGCTGCCAATTATGGCATTTTTGGTTATAGTACGCCTACCGCGCAGTATTATCAGGCGGTGTGCGACTGGCAAGCCCGCCGGCACCAATTTAACTGCCGGCCGGAATGGATTATTCAAGTTCCCAATGTTGTTTACGGTTTGATCCATCTGGTGGAAACTTGTACGGAAAAAGGCGACGGCGTGATCATTCAGCCGCCAGTTTATCCGCCCTTTTTCTCGGCTGTTGAAAACCAGCAGCGCCGCCTGGTCTGTAATCCGCTGATCTGCCGCGCCGGGCATTATGAGATGGATTTCGACGATCTGGCGCGGAAAGCGGCAGATCCGCAAACCAAAATGATGATCCTCTGCAATCCGCACAATCCGGTAGGCCGTGTCTGGACCCGCGCCGAACTGGCCGAGACGGCGCGCATATGCCTGGAAAATCACGTTATGCTGATTTCCGACGAGATTCACGCCGACCTCGTATACGCCCCGAACCGCCACATCACGTTGGCCGGACTTGACCCGGAACTGGCCCGGCAATGTGTGATCTGCACATCGCCAAGCAAAACTTTTAATCTGGCCAGCCTTGCGACGGCCAATTTGATTATTCCGGATGAGAAAAAACGAAATGCTTTCCGTCAAATGTCCGACCGGATCGGCATCCACGGCGCCAATTATCTGGGCACTGTGGCTTGCCAGGCGGCGTATGAGCAGGGAGAAGCCTGGTATCAGGCGCTTATACGCTATCTGACCGCCAATCGCAACTATTTTCTGTCCTTTATGGCGGAGCATCTGCCGGACTTGCCGGTCTGTCAAACCGAGGGCACTTATCTGGGATGGATAGACGCCAGGGCGACCGGGCTTGACTCAGCCGGCCTGGAGCGGTTTACACACCAGGCCGGCCTCTATTTTATGGAAGGCATCTATTTTGGCAAAGAAGGCGCCGGTTTTGAGCGGATTAATTTTGCTTTGCCCCAGGCCGCGCTGGCGGCCGGGCTGCAGCGCCTGCAGCAGGCAGTCGAATCGCTCAAGGCATGATCCGATCCGGCGTTTGCTTAAAATTTGAAGGCTTTTGAACCGGCATAAACCGCCGCGTGGCCTAACGCCTCTTCAATACGCAACAGCTGGTTGTATTTAGCTACCCGGTCGGTCCGCGACGGCGCGCCGGTTTTGATTTGCCCGGCGTTCATGGCGACGACAACGTCGGCGATCGTGACATCTTCAGTTTCACCGGAACGGTGCGATACGACGGCTGTCCAGTTGTTGCGCATCGCCATTTCGATCGCATCCAGCGTTTCAGTCAAAGTTCCGATCTGATTGAGTTTAATCAATACGGAATTGCTGACGCCAAGTTGAATGCCTTTTTGGATACGTTCGGTGTTGGTAACAAATAGATCATCGCCAACCAGTTGAATTTTCTTGCCCAGACGGTCTGTCAACAAACGCCAGCCTTCCCAGTCATCTTCGGCCAGCCCGTCCTCCAGGGATTTGATCGGGTAGCGCTCGGCCAGATCAGCCCAATAATCAACCATCTGGGTTCTGGTTTTCAATTGGCCGGATTTCCAGAATAAATACTGGCCTTCATGGCCGGCTTCCTTGGCTTCGTCGTACAACTCCGTGGCGGCGGCATCCATGGCGATCGCTATATCGGTTCCCGGCCTGAATCCGGCTTGTTTGATTGCCGTGACAATCAACTCCAATGCCTGTTCGTCGCTTTCCAGATTGGGGGCAAATCCGCCCTCATCGCCGACTGCTGTGGCCAATTTGCGGCTTTTCAGAATCTTCTTCAGCGTATGAAAAACTTCAACGCTCCATTGTAAAGCTTCCCGGAAGCTCCCGGCGCCTACCGGCATGATCATAAATTCCTGTAGATTGATACTGTTGTCGGCGTGCTTGCCGCCGTTAACGATATTCATCATCGGAACCGGTAAAATGTGGGCCTGCAGACCGCCGAGGTATTGGAACAATTCCAGGCCGCAGGCTTGAGCTGCTGCTTTGGCCGCGGCCAGAGATACAGCCAGAATGGCGTTGGCCCCCAATTTCCCTTTGTTTTCAGTTCCGTCCAGCTCGATCAGCAAACGGTCCAGACCGCGTTGATCCATGACATTAAAGCCTTCCAGCTCGGGCGCGATCAACTCGTTGACATGGCGGACGGCATTCTGAACGCCCTGACCGAGGTATCGGCCGGGATCCTTATCCCGCAGTTCCACAGCTTCAAAAGCGCCGGTTGAAGCGCCGGATGGAACAGCAGCACGGCCGATCGAGCCGTCTTCCGTTTCCACTTCAGCTTCCACGGTTGGATTTCCCCGCGAATCAAGGATTTCCCGCGCCCAGATTTTAGTGATCAATAATTCCTGTATCATGATTGACCTCCCTTGCCGGCATTTTGCCGGCGATCCTGACCAATGCCGCTTGGCGCCAGGATAATAACCCGGCGCCTATCCCATGTTTATATGGTTATAAAACCAGTTTAACATGGGTAAAAAGAACCGCTGTAACACGGGTTGCGGAAGCAATAATCAAATTGGCGCCTAAAGCCACTTTTTTCGCTTGAACCAGATGATCATGCTGATGACGGTGGCCAGCATGAGGCCGATCACAATCGGGTAAGTGATCGGATTGTTCATTTCCGGCATAGCCAGATTCATGCCAAAATAACCGGTTATAAAACTGAGCGGGATAAAGAAAGATGTGACGACCGTCAGGACCGTCATCACCTCGTTCATACGATTGCTGGCGGCAGCCATACCCAGCTCGACCGTATTCGACAAGACGTCGCGATAGGTATCGATCGTATCCAGAAGCTGCAGGATGTGCTCAAAAATATCACGCATGTAAATGTCGGTGTGATGGCTGATAATCGGATGGTCCAACCGGCGCAGATTCAACAGCGTATCGCGCAGCGGCGTAATCGCTTTATGCAAAACCAACAGGCGGCGTTTGCTGACCAGGACATCATGCTGCAGCCGCCGGTCGTAGGGTTCGTCCATCCGGGTATCCAGATCGTCAATTTGTTCGGACATCCGGTCGACAGCTTCGTAATAATCATCGACAACCCCGTCCATTATCTGATACAGCAAAAAATCAGGCGCCTGGCTGCGGACTTCGCCGGCATCGTCTTGAAGTCGTTTCCGGCTGCGTTCGATCGTCGCCAGCGGACCGGAATGAGCGGAAATCAGAAACTGCCCGCCCAAAACCAGCCCCAGATGCTTGACTTGCAGTTCAGACTGATCGTCCGGCGCCGAAGCGCCTTCATTGGCTGAAAAAGGATCTTCATCTGTGAGTACCCATGTTCCCAGATAGATTTGCTGGGTAAATTCCTGCAGCCGCGAATGACGGGAAGCGTCAAAAAGACTTTTGATGGCAATCGGGTGCAGGCCAAGTTGTTCCGATAACCAGTGAATTTCATCCTCGGAAGGCTCATCGGAAAAGTCGATCCACAATTTTGATTCGGTCGGCCAGTGAATATCGGTCAGCCGGTCATATTGCTGACAATCAAACGCGTCCTTATCATAATAACAAACATTGACCATCTCAATAATACATCCAATCTCCGGTTCCTGCCGCTTCCTGACGGCGCGGCCATCCGGCAATAATTACTCGGCGGCGGGGCTGTCGTTGGCAGTTGGATAAGGCGATGTTTGCGCGAAGGCCTGGACAGCGGCGCCGGCCCTCTGGATCGGGGTCAGGGTTCCCGGCCCGCCGACGCAGCCGCCGGGGCAGGCCATACCCTCCAGAAGATAAGACGGCGTCTTCCCGGCTTTGGCCAGCAAAAGCATTTTCCGGCAATCCCGCAAATTGTCGGCTTTCATAAAAGGAACTTCCCGCTCCGGATCACGGTGCCGGATGCAATGAATGATGGCCTGGGCTACGCCGCCGGCAACGGCATATTGCCTGCCGTCGCAGGAAGCCAGGGCGGTCGGCGGATCTTCCGCCAGATCGTTCAGCTCGATCGCCCGGGCGGAAAACATCCCCATTAATTCTTCGAAAGTAATAACGTAGTCGACATAAAGCCGCACCTCATCTTCAAGGGCTTCCAGCTTTTTTGCGACGCAGGGGCCGATGAAGGCGACCCGGGCATCTGGATTCTGTTCTTTGATTTTTTTGGCGGCAGCCACCATCGGTGTATGGGAACTGGCGATACACCCGCCCAACTCAGGCTGCGTCTTCCTGGCGAAAGATTCCCAGGCCGGACAACAGCTGGTGCCGAGAAACGGCTGCTTTTCCGGAACATGATCCAGATATTCGTCCGCCTCGTGCAGCGAGCCGATATCCGCGCCCCAGCCGACTTCGATAACATCCGCTATCCCAAGCGCTTTGAGGCCGGCGACAATTTTCCCCGGTGTAGCCAAAGGGCCGAATTGACCGGCAAAAGAAGGCGCGAGCTCGGCGAATACCTTGATTCCCTGACGAATCGCCGTAATCAGCTGAAATATTTCCGATTTATCGGCAATCGCGGCAAAAGGGCAGCTGACGATGCACAGACCGCAGGCGACACATTTCTGCTGATCGATGCTGGCCCGGCCCAGCTCGTCGCTGCCGATGGCATCGGCGCCGCACGCTTCGGCGCAAGGCCGTCCGAAGCGGAGAATGGCATGATAGGGGCAGGCCTGAACACAGCGGCCGCATTTGATGCATTTATCCTGGTCGATCATCGCCGCGTTCTTACCCAGGGTAATCGCTTTAACCGGACATACCGAGGTGCAGGGGTGGGCGAGGCATTTCCGGCATTGGTCGCTGACCTGAAAACGGTCGGTGGGACAAGCCTCGCAGGCAAACGGAATAATATTGACAAGCGGTTCCTGCAAACATTTATTTTGTGTGGCACAGGCGGCCATGCCGTCGGTAAATCCCTGATGTGTGCCTGTCGGACGCATGGCCAGACCGAGCGCCAGGCGGATCCGTTCACGGATAATCGCTCTTTCTTTAAAGACGCTTTCCCGATACTGAGGTATTTCGCCGGGGATGATGCGATAGGCGCTTTCATAAAAATAGCTGAAATCAGTGCCGGCCAAATCTCTTTCATAAGCAAAACGGGCGATTTCGGAAAAAACCTGGCGCCGGATTTTCGTGATGGGTGTGAAAATTCCTCTCATGGGGCGTACCTCATCGGCTGCCGCCGCATTTGGCCTGATCCAGGATCATAGCCATGACTGTTTCGCTGTCAGCCTGAAAAATCGGCGTGCCGTTGACAATAACCAATGGAGCGCGCCGGCCTTGTTCACATAAGCCCGGGCAGGGAATCGCCTTCACTTCGATCTCGCATTCAGGATCATGTTCATGCCGGATTTCCGTCAACGAAGCAATCGCGTCGATAATATCCATAGATCCCAGCATCGTGCAATAAGTTCCGGCGCAGACCTCGACAATAATTTTGGCCATAGGGTCCTCCTGATCAATATCTCTTTCTAAACGGCTGCTCTTGTCATATCTATCTTATCTTATTCGCGGAGCAGCGGTAAAGGGTTGTGGCAAAGACAGACACTTTGTTTATCGCCTGATCGTCAAGCGGCTAAACCCAGAATCAAAAACAACTGGGCCAGTCCATAAGTCGACATGATTTTCAAATCGGCATGATCAAGCGGTTTGCGAAAATGGTGGAGAGCAAGCATCGTATCTGAGGCGATAAACAGGATTGAACCAAGCAAGGGCAGCCAGAAAGCCGGGCCCGCATAAGAAAAGACGCGGGTCAGGCAGAGAAAACTCATCCCGCAGATAGCCGGGCCATAGATCCAGAAGCAAGGCAGCATCGGTCCCATAGATCGACGCAGCCGAACATACAGCCAGGCCAGATACAAGAGATACGGCAAAACCAGCAGGCATCCCCAAACGGGCAGATCCTGCAAGAACCGGGTTGATTGCAGCAAATGGACGGCATACAGAAAATGGCCGCTCATAAAGAACAGCAGACCGGTTATGAAAAACCCGCTGCGGCCGGACAGGGCAAGCAGCAAATCGCCCATAAAGCAGGCAGCTAAAGCCAGCAAGACAAATAAACCGGCCTGGCTGGCCGCCAGAAGATAATAGACCGTCAGTAAAGGTATCAACAGGCATTTTGTGATGATCGAATGGCGCGGCCAGGTCAGGTGTATGATCAAATCGATTCCAAACAAACCCAGGGCAATCCATTCCATAGGCTGTCCTCCTGCGTGATCCTTATTGATTCAAAGCGCGGCATAAATGGTTGCCTGCAGCCGCGGGATGAAGCGGATATGATTAGCCGGGAATCGCTGGACCATGTAGACGATGGTCATATCCTCATTGGGATCAACGCTGAACCAGGTTCCTGCGGCGCCGTCCCAGCCGAATTCGCCGGGCTTGACCATCGTGCCGGCCGGGATCGGATCCAGCAGACAGCGGACACCAAGACCGTAGCCATATCCTTTCAAAGTATCCCAGTTATAATCAGCGATCTGGACTTGGCCGAGATGATTGCTGCGCATCAGATCAACCGACTTGCTGCTGAGGATACGGCAGCCTTCCAGCGTGCCACCGCCCAGAAGCATCCGGGCAAATCGGGTATAATCCGAGCGGGTGCTGAAGAGTCCTGCTCCGCCGTACTCGATCATCGGCGGCTGGCAGGGGTCGCCCGGAGTCAGATCATTGGGCGCGTCGCCGATCAGCACGCCTTCTTTCTCGGCATAAAGGCCGGCCAGACGTTCCATACTCTCCGGCTTGATCTGGAAACCGGTCTCTTTCATGCCCAGCGGATCCAGCAGCTGCTCCTGCATGAAACAACTCAATTTCTTGCCGGAAACAACTTCGATGACAGCTCCGATAATATCCAGCGATAAGCCATACAGCCAGTGGGAACCCGGCTGGAAATTCAGCGGAATGGCGCCGACATGATTGGCGAGAGCCGGCAAATCGATGACTTGGCCGGCTGCCGCGGCGGCGGCGGCTTTCTTCAGCAACGCCGTTATCGACTGGCTGGCCGGCGATGGATCATGCGGATAGGGAATACCCGAAGTCATAGTCAGGAGGTGATGCAGCGTCAGTTCACGTTCCGCCGGTTCCGCCGTCCACTGCTGGCCTTGGGGGACCCAGACCTTTGTGTCCCGGAATCCCGGCAGATAGGCGCTGACCGGATCATTCACATGAACAAGGCCTTGCTCGCACAACAGGAGAAAGCAAACAACCGTCAGAGGCTTGGTCATGGAAAAAATGCGAAAAATGGTATCCGACGTCATAATTTTCTGACGTTCGCGATCTGCGTATCCAACTTGTGTTGCTAAAATAGTTTCACCATGCTGTGTGACTTGCAGACTTGCGCCCGCAATCGAACCCAGCTGGACATAACGTTCAAGTAAATGTCTGGTATGGGAAAAATCAAAACGGGTTGATTCCTTCATAACCTGCCTCCTTGTAAAATTTTATCGATATTGCCGCCGTCTCAACACTTTGTGTGAGCTTAATTATCGCTCATTTTATGGCCGGCAACAAGATGCCGGCCGCTGGCTTGTTAAATATAATATCTCATGCTATTACATATAATAATGATAACTATATGACAGAATACAATAAATAACGTAAGAGAAACTTGATGATATTCGGGTATAGCTTTGCTGGAGGAAGACATTGTGGCTTATGCGCAAACCAAGTATGAGGAGCATTTAAATGTCCTGACCCATGGAATCATGGCTGCGGCTGTTATGCTCATGCTTCCCTGGGCAGTCTGGAATGCCGGCCGCGTTTCGTTACGCAACGGCGTCGGCGTAGCGGTCTTCTGCGGCTGCCTGATTTTGATGTTTGGCGTTTCAGCTGTTTATCATGGGCTGCCGGCCGGCGGCGCAGCTAAAAAAGTTTTGAACCGGCTGGATCATATGGCCATTTTTTTCGCCATAGCCGGCAGTTACACGCCGATCGCCATCGCGGTTATTGGCGGCCGGACCGGACAATCTATTCTGATTATGGAATGGATTCTGGTTCTCGTTGGAATTCTTTTTAAGGTCCTGGCCTTCAAAAAGAACCGGCTGACCTGGATCTTGTCGACTGTACTTTATTTACTCATGGGCTGGGCTGTTGTGATCTGCCTGCCGGTTTTCATCCGGCAAGCCAATCCGGTCTTCGCCTGGCTGATCCTGGCCGGAGGCATTTTCTATACGGGCGGTATCTTGTTCTTCGCGCAATCCCGCCGTTATGCCCATGTTATCTGGCATTTTTTTGTTAACGCCGGCGCTGCCTGCCATTTTCTGGCGATTACCGTTTTTCTTTAAATATCAGTTCTGACTCAGGATATATCGGTTGATCACTTGAGCCACGCCGTCTTGCTCATTGCTGGCGGTGATGATGTCGGCCGCAGCCAGGGCGTCGGTCGTGGCGTTGCCCATAGCTGCGCCGAGGCCGGCAAAAGTGATCATATCGACATCGTTGCCGGCGTCGCCGATGCAGATGACAGCCTGGCGGTCAATATCCAAATTGGCTGCCAATTCACGTACCGCCTGCCCTTTGCTGGCCATAGGATGGAGAAATTCCAGCAGAATCGGCGCTGAGCGGACGACAGAGTAGCGTTCGCGCCAGACCCGGGGAATCACCGCCATGGCCCGGTCCAGTTCTTCGGGCGTTCCTGTCGCCATGATTTTGATCAATGGCTCTTCCGGCGGCAGATCGGCAAATTTCTGGATCTTGATCTCAATTCCATTGACCCGGCGTTCAATATCAACGATTTCATGCCATTCCGGAGCAAGGCAGGTATCCTGGGTGAAAGCATAGCAAAACAGACCCAGTGAATGAACCAGCGGCGCAAGCAGATCATAATCAGTCCGGGATAGATGATGCCGGCTCAGTACGGCGCCGGTATGCTGATTTTGGATTAAAGCCCCGTTAAAGGCGATCAAATACTCGTCGCATTCCGGCCCCAGGGCTTTCTGGATTGCCCGTGTGCCAACCGGCGGCCTGCCGGTTGCCAAGACAACGCGAACCCCGTTTTGCCGCGCCAGGCGTATGGACTGGCGATTCGCGTCGGAAACCGATTTATCTTGACGGAGCAATGTTCCGTCAAGATCCAGAACCAAAAGTCGATAAGTCATTCAATTGCCTCCTTGTTAACCTGTAAAACAGGCCGGAATTATTTTACCCGATGCCGGGTTAGCTGGCAATTGCCTGAATATATATTGAAATTTATAAAGGCTGATGCTGCATGGGCAGAATGCTTGTGCTATACTAAAAGGCAGCAATTGATCCTTTATAACAGAGATGGAATGATAGAATGAATCATGAAACTTTAGAAACCAAGGCAGATCTCAGCCGGATCTGTATCGATTTGGGACTTGATCAACGTCAGATACCGGAAATTTGGCAACAAAAATGGGCCGATCTGCAAATTTCGGATAAACAACCCGAACTGGAAATTCTAGACAGCGACTATCTGCAGGAAATGAATGAATTCTTGCAGCTTGATGCGGCTTCTTTGGCCGCCCTGACTCAGGCCGCGGAACTGGTCAAGTCAAACGCCGGTTTAAAAGCGCTGTTGCTGGTCAACCATGTCCTGCTCTATCATTCGGATACCGAATACGGCGGCGAACGGTTTACGATGCCGGAACCTTACAAAGCGATGGCCAATCTGGCCGGATTGATGCCGGCCTTGATCATCTTGTCCGGACTGCCGGAAATGGCCGCCTATTACCAAAAACAAGCGATTAGTCCGGATATCTTGCGTTCGACGCTCAGCGATGTCCGGATCTGGATGGATGATTATAACCGAAAAAACGGCCGTTACGGCTTAGCCCAGTATTGGTGGCTTTATGGCCATTTTCTCGGCAAATTGTTCCGAATCGGCCGGCTGCAGTATTGTTATATTAATTTCTACGGATCTGTCAAAGCTTACCGCCAGATAACCGGCCGGCACGTCTGCGCGCTTTCGGTCGGCGGGATGACCTATCGCGGCGACGGTCAGGTCGACGGAACAAACGGCATGTTTGACCGGCAGAATGCCTGGACGTCAACCCTGACCGAACAGGATGACCGGATTCAGGGTTATCCGGTCACGCCCGACGGCAATGCGCAAAGAACGCCGGTTGTATTAATGAAGGATCAGTGGCGGGAAGTGCTGGCTCCCGGCATGGGCGTTCTGGATGTCCACATTCCGGAAGACGGCCGCCTGGACCATGCGGCCTGTGGAGAATCCATCAAACAGGCGCTGACCTTTTTTCAGACTCATTTCCCGGAAAAACAAATTCACGCGTTTGTCTGCCTGTCCTGGCTTCTGGATCCGCAGCTGCAGCAAATATTGGATGAAAGCGCCAATATCAGCCGCTTTCAGCGGGAGTTGTACCTTTATCCGATCCGGTCTGACGACAAACAGACCTTTGAACGGGTTTTCCACGTGGTATCGCCGGATATCCGGCAGCTGAACGCGACAACCAACTTGCAGAAAGCTATTCTCCGGTACATTAAAGCCGGTAACCGCATGCACGCGGCCGCCATGTTTTTACTCGCGGACGATATTGGTTCATGGGGCCGGCAGATCTACCAGTCGCAGCTTTGACGGCGTCATGATTTGCCATTTTACTTTATGCCTGTGCCGGACTAAACGCGTCGTCCCCATTTATCAAGCGGCGTTTGACTTGGCATTTAAGAAGGGATTTAAGAAGTAAAATTATATTTTACTTTTCGAAAGATCGGTGATATACTAAATTGCCTGAAACCCCACAGGGGGTCTTTTTATGTGGTCAAAGGTTTGGTAAACAGCCGGAGAACGCCTGAAAAGACGGCATAATCAAGAAAGGAGGTGTATTGATGCCTACGTTCAACCAATTGGTTAAAACGGGAAGATCTTCCAAGAGCTATAAGTCTTCTTCACCTGCTCTGCAATCGGGTATGAACACGCTGAAAAAGCGTGAGATTGATTTATCCTCACCGCAGAAACGCGGCGTGTGCACGGTTGTTAAAACAATAACGCCGAAGAAGCCGAATTCAGCGCTGCGGAAAGTCGCCAGGGTTCGTCTGACAAACCAGATTGAGGTTACAGCCTACATTCCGGGAATCGGACACAACCTGCAGGAGCACTCGGTCGTCTTGATCAAAGGCGGCAGGGTTAAGGATCTGCCTGGTGTGCGTTACCACATTATCCGGGGTACCCTGGATACGGCTGGTGTCGCCAACCGGCTGCAAGGCCGCTCCAAGTATGGCGCCAAGAGACCCAAGGCAGCCAAAGTTAAGAAATAGGAGCTGCCAGGTTGGACTATAGCGTGATCAGTACACTGTCATCATACACGGAAGTGGATATGGCATGAGCTGCACAAACACGGTCCAAATCGTGAGTACCTATGGTATCGGGCACGAGCCCGCATTATCATGAGAGGAGGGAAGACAAGTGCCAAGAAAAGGCCATGTCCCAACAAGAGAAGTACTTCCTGATCCAATCTATCATGATGTTCGCGTGACCAAACTGGTCAACAACATTATGCTGGACGGGAAAAAGGGCGTAGCACAGAAAATTTGTTATGGCGCCTTTGATATTGTCAAGGAGCGTACCAGTCAGGATCCTCTGGAAGTTTTCAGCAAAGCCCTGGAGAACATCATGCCTATGCTGGAGGTAAAAGCCCGGCGCGTAGGCGGCGCAAACTATCAGGTCCCGATTGAAGTACGGCCGGAGAGACGGCAGACCCTTGGACTCCGCTGGTTGGTTGCGACCGCCAGAAGCCGCAGCGAACGCACCATGTGCGAACGCCTCGCTTTTGAGATTGTCGATGCTTTTAACAGCACCGGCGGAGCATTCAAGAAAAAAGAAGATGTACACCGTATGGCGGACGCCAACCGTGCGTTCGCTCATTACAGATGGTAATTCAGGGAGGAGCTTTACTGGATGCCTAGAGAATTCTCGCTAGAAAATACGAGGAATATCGGCATTATGGCCCATATCGACGCCGGAAAGACGACGACAACCGAACGGATTTTGTTTTACACAGGCAAAATCCACAAAGTCGGCGAAGTCCATGAAGGCGCTGCAACCATGGATTGGATGGAGCAGGAGCAGGAACGGGGCATAACCATTACTTCCGCTGCGACAACCGCCCAATGGAAAGGCAAGCGCATCAATATCATCGATACGCCGGGCCATGTCGATTTTACCGTAGAGGTCGAACGTTCACTGCGCGTTTTGGACGGCGCCGTCACGCTGTTCTGCGCAAAGGGCGGCGTTGAGCCCCAGACAGAGACTGTCTGGCGGCAGGCCGATCATTACGGCGTTCCCCGCATCGCTTACGTCAATAAAATGGATATTCTCGGTGCCGACTTTTACCGTGCCGTGGATATGATGAAGCAACGGCTCAGAACCAATGCCGTGCCGATTCAACTGCCCATCGGCAAAGAAGAAACCTTCTCCGGAATAATCGACCTGATGACCATGAAGGCGGAAGTATATGGCGATGACATGGGCAAAGACATTCAGGAAAAAGATATCCCTGAAGAAATGTTGGCATCGGCGAAATCCTGGCGTGACCGGATGGTGGAATCGATTGCCGAAACCGACGACGAACTGACACAGAAATTCCTTGAGGGAGAAGAAATCTCAATCCCGGAATTGAAGGTCGCTCTGCGCCGCGCGACAATCGCCTGCCATATAACACCGGTTTGCTGCGGATCATCGTACAAAAATAAAGGCGTCCAGATGATGCTGGACGCGATTGTCGACTACTTGCCGTCGCCTTTGGATATACCGCCGATCACCGGCGTCAATCCTGAGACGGATGAGGAAGAAGTTCGCCATTCCGATGACAACACGCCGTTTTCGGCGTTGGCATTTAAGATCATGGTCGACCCGTTTGTCGGTAAATTGTGCTTTTTCCGGGTTTATTCCGGAGCGCTGGATGCCGGATCATATGTCATGAACTCCGTTAAAAACAAACGCGAGCGTATTGGCCGCATTCTACAGATGCACGCCAACCACCGCGCGGATATTGACAGGGTCTATTCCGGCGATATTGCCGCGGCTGTCGGTCTTAAGGACACAACAACCGGCGATACGCTGTGCGATGAAGACCATCCGATTATCCTCGAGTCCATGGAATTCCCCGAACCGGTTATCCAAGTGGCCATCGAACCGAAATCTAAAGCTAGTCAGGAAAAAATGATGGCCGCCCTGACCAAACTGGCGGAAGAAGACCCGACTTTCAGGACTTATACCGATCAGGAAACCGGTCAGACTTTAATAGCCGGCATGGGCGAACTGCATCTGGATATTATTGTTGATCGCCTGTTCCGTGAATTTAAGGTGGAAGCCAATGTCGGCGCGCCCCAGGTTGCCTACAAGGAAACCATCCGTAAGAAGGTCCGCGCCGAAGGTAAATTCATTCGTCAGTCCGGCGGCCATGGCCAATATGGTCATTGCGTACTGGAGCTGGAGCCTCTGGAACCCGGTACCGGTTATGAATTCGTCAACAAGGTTATCGGCGGCGCTATTCCCAAGGAATTTATCGCCCCGATCGACGCCGGCATTCAGGAAGCTATGGGCAATGGCGTTTTAGGCGGGTATCCGGTCGTGGACGTTCGCGCGACCGTTGTCGACGGTTCGTTCCATGAAGTCGACTCTTCGGAAATGGCCTTTAAAATCGCCGGTTCGATGGGCTTTAAAGATGGCTGCCGCAAAGCGGATCCGGTTCTCCTGGAACCGATCATGCGTGTGGATGTTATCGTGCCGGATGATTATCTGGGCGACGTCATGGGCGATTTAAGCGCCCGGCGCGGCCGGATTGAGGGCATGGAAGACCGCTCGGGCGTCAAGGCGATCACCGCCAAGGTTCCGCTGTCGCAGATGTTTGGCTATGCCACCGTTTTGCGTTCGCGCACTCAGGGCCGCGGAACTTTCGTGATGCAGATCAATCATTTCGAAGAAGTTCCCCGCAATCTGATGGAATCCATTCTGAAAAAATGACAAGCTGCAAGCGCCGGAAAGGCCTGAAATGATTGCCAAATCCGGCAAATAGTGTACAATGTTCTATAATGGCTAAACGCCAATAATGGAAAAGAATCAGCATGCAAATGCTGAACAAAGGAGGATACGCTCAAATGGCAAAGGCAAAATACGAAAGAACTAAGCCCCATGTAAACATCGGGACCATCGGCCACGTTGACCATGGCAAGACTTCTCTTACCGCTGCAATCACGAAGGTCTTGGCAATGGAAGGTTCCGCGCAATATACGTCATACGACAATATTGACAAGGCTCCGGAAGAAAGAGCTCGTGGTATCACAATCAACACCGCGCATGTCGAGTATCAGACCAAAGCTCGCCACTATGCCCATGTTGACTGCCCAGGCCATGCCGACTATATCAAAAACATGATCACTGGTGCCGCTCAGATGGACGGCGCTATCCTGGTTGTATCTGCTGCTGACGGCCCGATGCCTCAGACCCGCGAACACATTTTGCTCGCCGGCCAGGTTGGCGTGCCTTCCATTGTCGTATTCCTGAACAAATGCGACATGGCCGATCCGGAATTGATCGAATTGACCGAGATGGAAGTCCGCGAACTGCTGAACACCTATGGCTTCGACGGCGACAATGCTCCGGTTATCCAGGGTTCTGCTCTTGAAGTGCTTGAGTGCACCAGCACCGACCCGAATGATCCGAAGTACAAATGCATCCATGAATTGATGGATGCCGTCGACGCATACATTCCGACTCCTGCCCGCCCGACCGACCTGCCTTTTGCCATGCCGGTTGAAGACGTCTTCACCATCACCGGACGCGGCACCGTTGCCACCGGCCGTGTTGAGCGTGGCGTCGTCAAGGTTGGCGATCCGGTGGAAATCGTCGGCTTGGCCGATGAGCCGAAAGCCACAGTTATCACGGGCGTCGAAATGTTCCGCAAACTGCTTGACCAGGCCCAGGCCGGCGATAATATCGGCTGCCTGCTCCGCGGCATTCAGCGCAAAGAAGTCGAGCGCGGCCAGGTTATTGCCAAGCCGGGAACCATTAAACCGCATACCCACTTCACCGGTCAAGTTTATGTTTTGACCCAGGCTGAAGGCGGCCGTCACAAACCTTTCTTCAATGGATATCGTCCGCAGTTCTATTTCCGCACCACCGATGTTACCGGTGTTGCTGAGTTGCCTGCCGGCGTTGAAATGTGCATGCCGGGCGATCACGTAACGATTACCGTTAAGCTGATTACCCCGATCGCCATGGAACAAGGTTTGAAGTTTGCTATCCGTGAAGGCGGCAAAACCGTTGGTTCAGGCACAATTTCCTCGATTATCGAGTAATTGGTTTATATCCATATCTATAAGGAGGTGCCCCGATCTTTAACGGGGCACCTCTTTTAATACCGTTCAGAGCCGGGAGAATGTTATAATAGAACGTATGAGCAGAAAAATTCTGCGACATCAAAAAAGGCATCAGGTGAAAATGATGAGTGAACAGCAAGAACTCGATACCGCTGTGGATAAACCCCGTAAACGCCGTCAAAAGGCCGCATCTGCCAAGAAGGATCAGATCGCGAAAAAGACTGAAAGCTTGATTCTTACCTTACCCATGATTCCTCTACGCGGACTGGCTGTCTTTCCCGGTGTCAGTCTCACTTTTGATGTTGCCCGTGACAAATCCCGTTTAGCGGTCAAGGCTGCCATGGAAAGCAATCAAATGGTCTTCCTGACGGCACAGAAGGATGTAACCCAGGATTGGCCGGCTCCCGATGAAGTTTATCCGTTTGGCTGTGTTGCCCGCATCCGTCAGATCCTGGAACTGCCGGGCAGCGAGACCATGAAATTACTGGTCGAAGGCCGCAATCGGGCGTTCCTGGTTGCCGTTAACGCTGATGATCCTTATTACCGCGTCGATGTCAGTTATTACCCGGCCGAAGTCCCGGAACAGGATTTCCCCATCAATGAAGCTCATCGGCGCCAGTTGATGAAAGCCTTTGAAAAGTATGCCGCCAGCAGCAATCGCGTTTCACCGGAAACGATCATTGCCCTGAACAACATCACGGATGCTTCATTAGCTGCCGACGCGGTTGCCGGACAATTGAACATCAATATCCAGGAAAAGCAGCAGCTTTTGGAATCCATAGAAACATCAGAGCGTATTCGCCAGTTGATCATGTTGATCGACCGGGAGCAGTATATCGCCGAACTGGAAAAAGAAATCGGCGAAAAAGTCCGCACAACCATTGAAAAAAATCAAAAAGAATATTACCTGCGAGAGCAGATTAAGGCCATACAGACGGAATTGGGCGAACAGGAAGGCTCGCAGCAGGAGCAGGACGCCTACATGAAACAGCTGATCAAGCTGCATCTGCCGGATGATTTAAAAAGCAAGATTGCCAAGGATATCGCCCGCCTGGCCCGTATGCCTGCCGGATATCCGGAAGGCGCCGTTCTGCGCAGCTACATGGATTTACTTTTTGAAATGCCCTGGGGCAAGATGGATCAGGAACGGCTGAATATCGCGCAAGCCAGAAAAATACTCGATCGGGATCATTATGGCCTCGAAAAAGTCAAGGAACGGATTCTTGAGTATCTGGCTGTACGGAAACTGCGCCAGGAGACCGGCGACACCAGTTTTAAAGGGCCGATCCTCTGTCTGGTCGGCCCGCCGGGCGTCGGCAAGACATCGATCGCCCGTTCGGTGGCCCAGGCGCTCGGACGCAAATATGTGCGTATGTCTTTGGGCGGTATCCGTGATGAAGCGGAGATCCGCGGCCATCGCCGAACCTATGTCGGCGCCATGCCCGGGCGGATCATTAACGCGATCCGCCAGGTCGGCCGGGATAATCCCCTGATCCTGCTTGATGAAATTGATAAATTGGGCAGCGATTTTCGGGGCGATCCGTCTTCTGCCTTGCTCGAAGTCCTGGATCCGGAACAAAACAATAGTTTCCGGGATCATTATCTTGAGATTCCCTATGATCTGTCGCATGTGCTGTTTGTCACAACGGCAAACACCACCGAGACGATCCCGCAGGCTTTGCTGGACAGAATGGAAATTGTTATGCTCTCCGGCTATACCGAAGAAGAGAAAATCGAAATCGCTGTCCGCCATCTCCTGCCGCATCAGCTCAAGCAAAATGCGTTGACGAAGAAGCAGCTTACCCTGACCCGTGAAGCCCTGCGCGGCATAATCAGCTGGTATACGCGCGAAGCCGGCGTTCGCCAGCTCGAACGTGAACTGGCCCATGTTTGCCGGCGGGCAGCAATCATGATAACCGAGAAACAGCAGAAGAGCATTCATATATCAGAGGACAAACTGGAAGACATCATCGGCAAAAAGAAATTTCGCTATGAGAAAGCCCAGGAACAGGACCAAATCGGCGTTGCGACCGGCTTAGCCTGGACAACTGCGGGCGGCGATACTTTAATGATAGAAGTCAACGTAATGCCCGGCACCGGCAAGCTCGAACTGACCGGACAACTGGGCGATGTCATGAAAGAATCGGCGCGGGCTGCAGTGACCTATATCCGTTCACAGGCAGACAATCTGGGCATAGACAGCAAGTTTGCCACCGACAAGGATATTCACATCCATGTTCCTGAAGGCGCTACCCCCAAAGATGGCCCTTCCGCCGGCATAACTCTGGCCACCGCTCTGGCCTCCGCCTTGAGCGGCAGGCCTATCCGCCATAATGTCGCGATGACCGGCGAGATTACCCTGCGCGGCCGCATTTTACCGATCGGCGGCCTTAAGGAAAAAGTTATAGCCGCCCATCGGGCCGGCATTGATACGGTTCTCGTTCCTATCGAGAACGAGCGGGATATCGCCGAGATTCCTCAGACGGTTCTAGGTAAAGTCAATCTGATTCTGGTGTCGACGATGCAGGATGTTTTCAATCAGGCATTCGCATCGGCGGTCCGTTTATAAAACGGGCCGCCGATGTTGCTATGGCCGGGACAGTCAGTTGGCTAAGATTGTTTGCCAGATCCGGTCATAAGTAGAATCGATCTCATCGCTGGAATAATAGATTTCCAGTGTTTTTATCGTTTCGGCATCCGGATAGTAACTCTTGTTATTCGTTATTTCCGGCGGCAAAGCTTCGATAACAGCCGTATTCGGTGAGGAATAACCGACATAGACGGCATTCATCAAGGCAATATCCGGCTGATACATGAAATTGATAAAATCCATGGCGCCTGTCGGATTGACGGCGTTTTTCGGTATACACATCATGTCGACCGACAGATTCGATCCTTCCGGCAGAACATATTGCAGCGTTTCGGGATCTTCGCCGCCATCCTCGAGCTTTTGCCGGCAAACGGCATGATCGCCGGACCAGGCGACGCCGGCGACCAATTCGCCGCTGACATACTTATCCTTCAACTCATCGATGCCCAAGAGCGGCTTGACCGTTTTGCGCTGTTCGATCAAGAGTTGTTTGGCTTCTTCCAGTTGCTTTTCATCCATGCTGTTTAAACTGTATCCCAGATAATTGAGCGCCACGCCGATCGATTCGCGCATGCTGCTGTACATGCCGATCTTGCTCTCCTGTTTGGCATCAAAAAGAATTTTCCAGACATCCTGCGGCTTATTCGAGGTGATCTTGCCTAAAACGTCCTGATTGTAAATCAGGCCGACCGTACAATACATATAAGGCACGGCATAATTCGCCACCTGATCGCTGATACTCTTGTCGGAATCGTATTGCAGCGTGCTCAGACGCGTATCCAGATATTTGCCGACATTCGGCATCTTGCTCATATCCAGCGGCTGAAGCATGCCTTCCTTGATCAGGCGGACCACCATATAATCGGACGGCACAATGATGTCGAACGATTCTTTATCCAACTTGGGATACATCTTTTCGTTATCATCAAAGGTCTGGTAATTGACGTCATATTGCGGATAAGCCTTTTCAAATTCGGCGATCACATCCTTGATCGGATAATCCTTGCCGTATAAGGTATAGGTGTCTTCCTCACCGGCGATATACTCGCCCCAGTTGTAAATAACCAGCGGCGTTTTTTTCTGGCCGGCGCTTTGACAACCTGTCAGAATTGTCGTGGCCAGAAAACAGAAAACCAGCAACAGAATCAGGACTTTTTTCTTCATGGGTGCATTCCTCCGTTAGTCTTTTTCTTCAGGCCGCGGTTGCTGCGAATGTTGACAAGCAGCAGCAGAACCAGGACGCTGACGAACATCAAAGTAGAGAGGGCGTTGATCTGAGGATTAACACTCTTGCGCGCCATGGAATAAATCGTGATGGCCAGAGTGGAAACCTGATTGCCCGCGGTAAAATAACTGATGACAAAATCATCGATCGATAAAGTAAAAGTCAGGATCAATGCGGTGATGATTCCCGGCATGATTTCCGGCAGTATGACTTTAATAATAGCCTGACGCGGCCGGCAGCCCAGATCAAGGGCCGCTTCGAACAGATTGCGGTCCATTTGTTTCAACTTGGGCGATATGGATAAAATAGCATAAGGAATGTTAAAAGCGATATGCGCCAGCAGCAAGGTGGTAAATCCGGTTTGCATGTGGATAAAATAGAAGAGAAGCATCAAAGCGACACCGGTTACCAGGTCGGGGCAAATGTTGGGAATATAAGTTATATTCATGATCAGGTTACGCAGCCGCCGGCGCATGGCATTTAAACCGATGCAGGTCATGGTGGCGATTATGGTGGAAACCAGCGCCGACACAACAGCGACGATTAAAGTCACGCGCAGCGCCTGCAGAATATCGTCATTTTGCATAAGCTTCCGGTACCAGTCCAGAGTGAATCCGCCCCATACGGCGCGCGACTTGGCCTTATTAAAGGAAAAGATGATCAGAACAACGACAGGCGCGTAAAGAAAGAGAAAAACCAAAGCCATATAGCCATTTTTAATGAGTTTTTTCATCCGATCAGTCCGCCTCCTTCGCTGCTTTCTTTTTCATAACTCGACAACATTCGCATGCTGGCTAAAACAAAAATCAAAAGCAATATGGACAAGGCGGATCCGGTTGTCATATCGCGCGACACCATATACTGGCGCTCGATGGCGTTGCCGATCAAGAGGTAGCGGCCGCCGCCCAGGAGATCCGGAATGAGGAAAGTCGTCATGGCCGGCATAAAAACCATGTTGATGCCGGACATGATACCGGGCAGGCTGAGCGGGAAAATAACCCGCGTAAAAGTCTGAATCTGATTGGCGCCCAGATCTTCCGCGGCTTCCACGATACTGGGATTGATTTTAACAAGAACAGAATGAATGGGCAGAACCATAAACGGCAGGTAGTTGTAGACCATACCCAAGCCGATGCCAAAATCGTTGTACAGGAATTGGATGGGGCTGATATTCAGAAAACCTAAAAACGTATTGATGATGCCTTTCGGTTCCAGCAGAGCGAGCCAGGCATAGGTGCGCAGCAACGTGTTCATCCACATCGGCATAACGAACAAGAAGAGCAGGAAATTGCTGCTGCCTCTCCGTTTTTTCGACCGTTCGGCCAGAAAATAAGCTGCCGGATAGCCAATAGCCAGGCAAACCAGCGTGCTGACAAGTGCGATTTCCAGCGATTTGGCAAAAACATTGATATAGATGGGCACTTGTATATTGATGCCAAAGAGGCTATTTAAGCCGAAAATATTCAACGCGACCGTATCGGCCATGTTGAAAACATTGCGAAAGCCGTCGAGGGTGAAAAATAAATGACCGGCTGAGTCATAAGCGGTAAAAGCATAAAAAGCGACCAGCAGCAATGGCGCCAGAGTAAAAACGAGCATCCACAGAATATAAGGATAAGCCAGACGGCGCAGATTCATTACCAATTCGCCTCCCCAACAGATGCAGAAGGCGGCTCCTCCTGATCCTCCTGTTTATTTATACGATCCGGCGAATAAGCAGACTTGCGCATGATATGGATTTCGTCCGGATCAAAGGTCAAACCGATTCGCGTACCTTCGGAAACCCGGTCGGTACTCTGAATCATCCATTCAAAGCCGTCGGCCTCGACAAGCATTTCATAATGAACGCCCTTAAAAACGACTGAAGTGACAAGACCGTTAATAGTTGTCTCAGAGGGCTCAACCATCTGAACATCTTCCGGCCGGATAACCACATCCACGTCCTCGTCCGGAAAACGCGTGTCAACACAGGTAAAAAGCTTGCCGGCGACAGCTACTTCATAATCACGTACCATTTTGCCAGGCAGAATATTGCTTTCGCCAATGAAGTCGGCGACAAAAGCATTTTTAGGTTCGTTGTAGATATCAATGGGGGTGCCGATCTGCTGGATCAAACCCTCTTTCATGACAATGATCGTATCCGACATGGTCAGGGCTTCTTCCTGGTCATGCGTTACGTAAACAAAAGTAATGCCCAGCTGACGCTGCATGTCTTTTAATTCGATTTGCATATCCTGCCGCATCTTTAAATCCAGAGCGCCGAGCGGTTCGTCAAGAAGCAAAACCTGCGGCTTATTGACGATAGCCCGGGCAATGGCCACCCGCTGCATCTGACCGCCGGACAACTGATCGACCCAGCGGCTGCCGTATCCTTCCAGGTCAACAGTATGCAATGCCTGTTCGATACGCATTTTCATTTCGGCCTTGGGGATCTTTTTAACAGCCAGTCCGAAAGCGATATTGTCATAGACATTCAAATGAGGGAATAAGGCATATCGTTGAAAAACGGTATTGACTTTACGCAGATAAGGCGGCGTCGCCAGGATACTCTTGCCTTCAAACAGGACATCTCCGGAATTCGGTTGTTCAAATCCGGCTAAAATGCGCAGGGTTGTAGACTTGCCGCAGCCGCTGGGGCCCAGTAAAGTGATAAATTCATTATTTCGGATATAAAAAGTCACATCCGTCAGAACATGGGCGTCGCCAAAATATTTATTCACGCCGACAACTTCGATAATATGCGAAGACCCGGTTGAATCCGCCAGAACCTGATGGTTTTCATGGGTTGAGGTCTGGTTTGAATGAACAATTTTGTCTTTTGCGAATGAAATCATGCGTCTATCCTCCGTCAGAAACTGGGTGGCGTTGAAATCCAGAGAATGCGGGCGGCTCTCTTGCCGCTATTGCTTAGATAATGGGGCTCATTGGGCCGGATCATAAAACTGTCGCCACGCCGGGCTTTAAACTTCCGATTGCCCAGATGGATCGTTATCGACCCATCCAGAACATAACCGAATTCCTCGCCTTCATGCGGATTATCAGGATACGTTGATCCGGCAGGATTTAAGGTCACCAGAATCGGTTCCATCTCATTCTTCTGGGCGTTGGAAATCAACCAGCAGATCCGGCTTCCGGATTCGGCATCATCTTTGACGGCAAAATCGTCCTGAGTAAAAACAACTTTCTCATCAGTCTGTTCTTGAAAAAAATGGGGCAAATCTGTTCCCAGCGATTCCAAAATATCCATAAGCGTTGCTATGGAAGGCGAAGTCATATCCCGCTCCAATTGCGAAATAAAACCTTTGGATAATTCGCAGCGGTCGGCCAGTTCCTCCTGCGTCAAATTGTTCGCCTGGCGGAGAAATTTGATTTTTTCGCCAATATTCACATCTACCGCCCCTTTTTACTCCGTTTTGTGTAGCGATAATAATAAACATTGAGTTTACTATTACTAAACATGCACGCCTATTATACAAATAGGAAGCACTTGTGTCAATGAAAAACAATCAGCGGGCGAAGCCCGCATTGTTCGAGCGACTGGACCCCCATCGTGCGTTCCGCGCTTTCCGTGATCACCAGGAATTCCTGTGAAAAACGATCTGAGGAGATAGCTGGGAAAGGCGCAGGGGGAGTCCACAAAGCGAGTTCGGGCGAAGCCCGCACTGTTCGAGCGACTGGACCCCCATCGTGCGCCTTTCCCCCTATAAACTCAGATTGATTTTTCACACAACTGGGCTTATGATGGCAAAGAGACTCAGATACTCGGAATGAGATGCGCCTGGGAGGTTAACATGGCAGAACCGAATGAATTAAATATAAATCAGAAGGGTAATTCTGTATCCCGAGAGCCATTGGCAAAAGCCGGCCGTATTGTCGTTAAAGTTGGCACCTCGACGATTACCTATGATAATGGCCGGTTCAACCTGAGCAATATGGAACATCTTTGCCGGTCATTGGCCAATCAGATGAACCAGGGAAAAGAAGTCATTCTGGTCTCGTCCGGCGCCATCGGCGTCGGTGTCGGCCGTCTTCGCCTGCCAAAAAAGCCGCAGACAATCCGCGAAAAGCAAGCGATTGCCGCTGTCGGCCAATGTGAGCTCATGAGCATGTACAGCCGCCTGATGTCGGATTATGGCTATACGGTCGCTCAAGTTCTGTTGACCAAAGATGATATCGACGATCCGATAACCCGCGAAAATATCTGCAATACCGTTCATGCGCTGCTGGAGCGGGAAATCATACCGATCGTCAATGAAAACGATACGGTTTCTACCCGCGAAATTTATCACAACGGCACATTTGGTGATAATGACTCCCTGTCGGCCATTGTTGCGAAATTGATCGAGGCCGATCTGCTGATCATTTTATCCGATATTGACGGCTTATTTGACCATGATCCGCATAAGCGTGATGATGCCCGCCTGATCAGCACCGTGGAGAAAATAACGCCGCAAATTGATAAAATAGCCGGCGGCGAAGGCAGCAGCCGCGGCACCGGCGGCATGCGCAGCAAGATTGCCGCGGCGCGTATCGCGACCGAAGCCGGAATGAATACCGTGATTGCCAATGGATCGCAACCGCGCATCATCGACGCCATCTTAAGCGGTCAGGAAGTTGGCACGCTGTTTCAGGCGTAAAAGTCCAGTCCGGCCGATTATTGTGCAATAAAAAAACGCCTCCTTAAACCTTTAAAGGATTAAGGGGGCGTTTGGTGATCTTTGGAGATTCAGCCGCCATTGACAGCCGGAGCCGTTGTTCCCGGCGTACCCGCCGAAGGTACGGTTGCCGCCGGTGTGGGCGTGGGCAGCGGATCGTGATAGGTACATACATCCTGCGGATTCATGATCGCGTCCGGGGTAAAGTATTCAACCGCAGTATTCGGACAATTAGGCGAGGCCTTCAATCCGGTATCTTTGCATATGGTCATGGTAATGACGCCCTTCGGGATTTCAAAATCCAAAACTTCTTTGCCTTGATGGATCCGGTTCATCGCGTCTTTCCAGATCTTGATGGCATTTGACTTGTCGCCGTCCTGGATGACCGTATAGCCCAGCCGATTGTCATAGCCGTACCAAACCGCGGCCGTATAATAACGCGTATATCCGCAAAACCACTTGTCGCGGTTTTCATCGGTCGTACCGGTTTTGCCGGCCGCCGGCATATTGTCCAGGCCGCCGACGCTGGCCGCCGTACCGCCGGTTGAAAAGACGCCCTTCAACATATCGGTTATGATGAAGGCCGTTTCCGGAGTATAAACCTGGCTGAAAGACGGCGTGTTCTGCAGCAGCACTTTGCCGTCGGCATCGAGCACCCGGGTGTAGACATAGGGCTCGGTATACAGCCCTTCATTGGCAAAAGTGGCATATGCGCCGGCCATTTCCAGCGTGGTCATGCCTTTGTTGAAAGCGCCGAGCGAGATAGCGACGTAGTTTTCACTCGTACGGTCAATGCCGACTTGTTTTAAATAGGAGAGGGAAGTATCGCCGCCGAGAACATTCATCCAAATATAAGCGGCAATCGTATTACTGGAATACTTGATGGCGTCGCGAACGCTGAGATTCCCTTTATAAGGCGGTTTCGAATAACTGTTTTTCGGATAAACCTTAGTCGGATCGGATTTATCCAGATGCATCTCCTGATCGGTAAAAATCGATGCCGCCGTAATTTTCCCGGTATTGATCGCCGGGCCGTATACCGCCAGCGGTTTGATGCTTGATCCCGGCTGCCGATAGGAATTGATCGCCCGATTCAAGACAAAGTTGCCGGTCTTTTCGCCGTAACCGCCGACAATAGCTTTAATCTGGCCTGCATTTGGGGCGTTTTCGATAACCACAATGCTGCCGTTCGGTTTTTCCGGCAAATCGATCAGAACATTCGGATCGGATATAAAGAGCTCCTGGGTATTAAAGGTCTGCTCAACCTGCGACTGAACGTTCTGGTCCATGGTGGTTTCGATCGTCAAGCCGTAATTATACACGGCTATGGAAGCCATTTCCTTACTGTAGCCGCGCTTTTCAACGAGGTCGTCAATGACTTTCTCAATCGCGTAATCGACAAAATAGGAATTTACCTGAGTCGCCGATACCGTCAGAGGCGTTTTGCGGAATTGCAGCTCGGTATCCAGAGCCGTTTGATATTCTTTGGCTGTAATCTTGCCCAGCTCCATCATCTTGCCCAGGACAATGCGCATCCGGCGCAAGGCGTTGCGCCGGCCGGTCTCGGTCAGCGGATTATAAGTGGAAGGCCGGTTGGGGATTCCGGCTAAAAAGGCGCATTCAACCAGATTGAGATCTTTGGCGTCTTTGTCGAAATAGGCTCTGGCAGCCGACTGGATACCGACATAGCTGTTGCCCATCGGCACCAAATTGATATACAGTTCCATGATCTGATCTTTGCTCTTTTGCTGCTCCAGACGGATGGCGTTGTACCACTCCTGGACCTTGCGCTGGGCCGACCGCTGGTCCTGGCCGGAAATCAGCTTGACAGTCTGCTGAGTGATCGTCGATCCGCCGTGCGTGGCCGAACCGCCGTTCATCAAGGCGCTGAGAATGGCGCTGCCGATCCGTTTGGGATCGATGCCGAAATGATCGTCGAACCGTTCGTCCTCAATCGCTTTGAAGGCTTCGTCAATATAAGTCGACTTGACTGTGCTGAATGAAATATACTCGCGGTTGATATTTTGGCTGCCTGTCAGAATGGCGACATCATTGCCCGAAACATCTTTGACCCGCGATGTTTCATTAGTATTTTTAATCTGTTCCGTCACAACCGGCTGCGCCGTCGTAATATAGCCGACCAACATGCCGCCGCCCAGGCCGCCTAAAGTAAATCCGGCTAAAACCAGAATTAAAACGACCAACAAAAGGGCCCGGCTGAGCGCTATGCCGATGACATGCGGAATAGAAAGCATCGTGCTGCTGTGTGTCGGTTTGCCTCTCAAACGCTTGCGATATTCTCTCTTTATAACGCTGCTCGACCGGCGGCGCGGCGGCGGAGCATAAGTTTTTCGATCAACAGCCACGCTGATGCCTCCTCATGTTTTCAATAATCGGAAGATGACCGCATTCATTCCATGATCATCTGATTGGGATTGAGCGGTTTATCATAATAACGGATTTCAAAATGCAAATGCGGCGCAGTAGAGGTTCCGGTGCTGCCGACGGCGCCGATGACATCGCCTTTAACGACGCTTTCGCCGGCTGAAACATACAGCTTGCTGCAATGCATGTAAGTAGTCGTAAAACCATTCCCGTGATCGATCTTGATATAACGTCCGGCTGAACTGTCATAGCCCGCTTTGACGACATAACCGGAACCGGCGGCCTTGATGGGCGTACCCGTCGCGGCGCCTATATCGGCAGCCGGATGAAATTGCCTGTACTTGTAAATCGGATGAATACGCATGCCATATCCGTCCAGTTTACCGGGTATCGGTTTCAAGGTCGGCAGACGCAGCAGGCGTTTGTCAATTGCCTTTTTATACTCCGTTAAATCAAATTCGGAAGCTTCGGGCGTTTTTTCAAAAGCCGTCAGCTTCCGAGATAAGGAAATCAGATTCTTTGCTTCCTGACTATAAGCGGCAACCGAAGTACCGGAACGGGAAATGAGGTTATCTGAGAGATTGGCCATCAGGGCTTTGAGGATGGATTCCTGCAGATCATCCATTTCCTGCTGCTGCTGGGCTATTTCATTCTGCTGTTGTTCCAGCGAACTGGATAATTCGGCAGCTTTTTCTTTTTCCTGAGCCAGTTCATTTTCTACATTAATCTGCTCGATAGCGGCGCAGCGGTCTTCTTCATCAGCAAGTTCACCGGCAAAAGCGGCAATGCCGGTTGTATCGTCCCACGCAAGAACCTGCACCGGTTTGTCTCGTCCTAATAGGTATCCAGCTGTTCCTGTTCCGGCAAGAGCGATAACTAAACTGAAAATGATAAAAAGCCGGCGATATTTGGTGATTAAGAGCCAGCCTTTGCCGGCTCGTTTGGTATCCGGATTGCCGGACGCCATGTTCTGACGCTGCATGCTGTCTCCTTCCACCCGTCAAAAATCGTAAAACCTATTATACGGCAAAAAGCCGGATAAAGCAAACGAGCTGAAACCGCTTCGTTTGAGCCGATTGGCCGGATTATTGGCTTCGGATACGGCAAGATGTTTAAAATCTGCGCTTAATCCAGACAATCATGACGATAATCAATCCAAGACCAGCCAAACCGGTCAGCACGATTGGCCATCCCGGCACGGAAAATGCCGGCGCGGGTTTCTCTTTTGCCGTTGTTCCCGGTCCGGCTGAAGGCCGTGTCGAGACACTGATTGTTGTATCGCAAGAAACAGTGCGGTCAAGCCCTGAGACAGAATCGGTTATGTGATAGACGATGCGGGCACAATATGTGTAGGATGTACCCGGCGTAAGTTTTTTGTGGGTATAGGCAGTCGTACCCGATTCAACCAGCAAATCCAGTACGCCGTCTCGATTTTGGTAAAGCTGGTAACGATCGACTTCCCAGGCAGCAGCGCCATCTTGGCCATTTTCCCCAGCTTGCCAGGATAAAGCTATCGAGTCTAGGCCGGCGTCGGCCGATAGGCCGCGGACAGGCTTCAATTGACGTTTATCATACAAAGTCCCGCAATTCAGTCGTTCCAGGATGATGCTGGCTGACGATCCGGGCGTGAGATCAATAAAGTTGAAGTCCAGATTGACAAACTCGAATGTTCTTGTCGCCAGATTTGCCGGCAGATAGGTCAGTTGATTACAGGCCAGCTCCAGATGGCTTAAAGATTCAGATTGGCCCAAAGAATTCGGCAGTTTGTTAAGCCGGCAGCCGTAAACCGATAAAACCGTCAGACTGGACCGGCCGATCGCGTCCGGCAGCCGGGTGAGCGGATTTTGATCCAGAATCAGTTCTTTGAGCCGGGGCAGGCGGCCGATCGCGTCCGGCAGCCGCGATAAAGCGTTGCCGCTCAGATCAAGCCTTTGCAGTTGCTCAAAACGTAAGTTTTCACCAGGCAATTCGGTTATATTATTTTGTGAGAGATCCAGCTGTTCCAGGTAGGGTAAGGCGGACAGACCGCCGGGCATTTCTGTCAGTCCGGTCTGCCGAAGAGATAGAATAACCATTTTTTTCATACCGGAGATGCCTGAGGGAACAGTAGCGAAAGTATTGCCGGATAAATCGAGAACGCGCAGCTGCAGCGCAAGTACCGCAGCAGGAAATTGTATCAGCCGGCAATTCTCTAAAATCAGTGCACGCAGACTGCTCAGGCCGGCTATCCCGGTATGGATGCTGGATATCGGATTTTCGCTCATGTCCAGGATCGTCAGGTTTTCCAAGGTGAAAAGCTGTGTAGGTATATCGGCGAATTCATTATCCTGCATGTGCAAAACCTGCAAATGGGTCATTTCTGCCAGACCGTCGGGCAGGGAAGAGAGATAATTATGATCTAAATACAGGCTTTCGATGCTGCGGCAATATTGCAGCCCCTCGGCATTAACAATATTCTTATTACTCAAATTAATCGTTCCGGTCAAACCGGCCAAATCCGAGCGATACAGAACCTGATCAGCAGGAATGCCGGTCAGCCGGCGCAGTTCGGTACGCAGGTTCGGATCGGGGACGTTGACGGCCGTATCTCCTGCCTTCGCCGGCGCAGCCGGGGAAACGCCAGAAGAAACAACCGGCGCGGCAAGGCAGATGATGCAGGTCATCAGGCAAGCCAGAACGAAATCCATACGTGGCAGCATAGTCATGCCTCCTTCGTATAAAACTCTTATCTGGGATCAAGACAAAACCAACCTGTTGTCCATGAGTCTGCACAAGACTATTATACAGCGTCCGGCTGAGCATGGTAAAATAAGAGTGATCCTGTGGATATAATACCCATGGGATCGGAGCAATATTTGGAGTGGTGGCTGATGGTTATAAAGCGGATCCATAAAATCGGAATATTTATACTGGTCCTTACCCTGCTGCTGATCGGTTATTCGTATTTTTTCCGTACCTATCTGGATGGCGAACAATATTTACAAATCGCTTATGATTATACAGGGCGCGACCCGCAGATTATCAACTGGCGCGAACCGGAATTTGAAGTGATCAATCATGAAGGACGGCTAGCCGTCCATATTATCTTCCATACCAGCGAAGACATGGCCAGAGGCCCGATCAGCCTCTATATCGATCCCTTTGAAAAAGCGGTCTTTGACGAAGACTCGCGTGGCCGGCCGGTCACGCCGGCGACCTCTCGTTAACGGCCGCCCCTCGGCAGATCATGCCGTAAGGGAGGTGTTTGGATTGGATGTCCGGCAGCTTCAAGAATTTTACCGCCATTTGGATCGCTCACTTTTCCTGGACGAGGCCATCCGCGAACTGGCCGGTCTGGATGAACCGCTGCCGATCGGCTATGGCCAGACGATTTCCCAGCCCAGTCTGGTTCTGGCCATGACCGCTCAGTTATCGCCGGAAAAAGACAGCACGGTTCTGGAGATCGGCACCGGTTCCGGTTACCAGACGGCGTTTCTTGCCGCGTTTGCTGAAAAGGTTTATACTGTGGAACGGATTCCGGCGTTGTCGGTGAAAGCGCAGCACCGCCTGGAAACGCTCGGTTATCGCAATGTGGACTACCGCGTCGGGGATGGCAGCGAAGGATGGCCGGAATATGCCCCCTATGACCGGATTATGGTAACGGCAGCCGCCTCCCGCGTACCGCCTGAATTAATCGGCCAGCTTGGCGCGGGCGGTCTGATGTTGATTCCGGTGGGACAGCGTGGCTGGCAGGATCTGCTGATGATAACTAAAGATGCCCAGGGCCGTATCAGGCAGACTGCGATCGAACCGGTCGTATTTGTTGAGTTGATCGGCCGTTACGGCTGGTCTGATTGAGACAATGCCGGCGCTAAGTCAGGCCGGCTTGCACATCTGGGGGATTTATGAAGACACGTTTATTAATCGGCCGCTTTTTGCCTTATTTCCGCAAATACCGTTTGATTCTGCTGCTCGATTTGATCTGCGCGGCTCTGACAACCGTCTGCGAGCTGGTTCTGCCGCTCATTGTGCGCCAGATTATCGATCGCGGCATGAATGACATGGCCAGCCTGACGGTTCAGCTGATCCTGCAAATGGGCTTTATTTATATTGGGTTGCGCCTGATTGATGCGATAGCCAGTTTTTATATGGCTTCGGTCGGCCATGTCATGGGCGCCAAAATCGAAACCGATATGCGTCATGATTTGTTTGCGCATCTGCAGAGTCTGCCGTTTGCTTATTTTGACAACACAAAAATCGGTCAGATTATGGCCCGGATAACCAGCGACCTTTTCGAAATAACCGAATTTGCCCATCACTGTCCGGAAGAATTTTTTATTGCCGGCCTGAAAATCGTTTTCTCATTCGCCATTCTGGCGACGATGAATTTGTGGCTGACGCTGATCATTTTCGCCATGCTGCCCCTGATGCTGCTTTGCTCCATGTTCTTTAATAAAAGGATGCGGGCGTCCTTTAAACAATCGCGCCAGCAGATCGGCGAATTAAACGCTCAGGTTGAAGACAGCCTGCTGGGTGTGCGGGTGGTTAAATCTTTTGCCAACGAATCGATAGAATCGGAAAAATTCGACAAGGGCAATCAGGATTTCCTGGACATCAAGCGGGTCATGTACCGCTACATGGCCGGATTCCAGACAACGATCCGAACCTTTGACGGTCTGATGTATATCCTTGTCGTCATAGCCGGCGCTTTGTTTTTGATCCACGGCAAGCTGACGCCGGCCGATTTGACGGCTTATCTGCTCTATATTTCGACATTGCTGGCTTCTATCCGCCGGATCATCGAATTCACCGAACAATTCCAGCGCGGCATGACCGGCATCGAACGATTTCTGGAAATCATGGACGCGCCGGTCGATTTGAAAGACAGCGACGACGCGGCCGAGCTTGTTGATGTCTCCGGAGATATCCAGTTTGATCATGTCAGCTTCCAATATAACGACGGCGGCGCTCTGGTTTTGTCGGATATTGAGCTGCACGCCATGCCGGGCGACAATATTGCCCTGGTCGGACCGTCCGGCAGCGGCAAAAGCACGCTCTGCAATCTGATTCCCCGATTTTATGACGTGTCGGCCGGCCGGATACTGATCGACGGCAAAGACATTAAAACGCTGACCCTGCATTCCCTGCGCGCCAATATCGGCGTTGTTCAGCAAGATGTCTACTTGTTTTCCGGATCGGTTTACGAAAACATCGCTTACGGCCGGCCGGGCGCCGACCGGGAGGACATTGTCCGCGCCGCCGAACAAGCGGGCGCCGACGAATTTATCCGCCAGCTGCCGCGCGGATACGACACTTATGTCGGCGAGCGGGGCGTCAAGCTGTCCGGCGGCCAGAAACAGCGGATCAGCATCGCCCGTGTATTTTTAAAGAATCCGCCGATCCTGATCCTGGATGAAGCGACCTCCGCCCTGGACAACGAGAGCGAACGCCTGGTCCAGCAATCCCTGGAAAAACTGGCTCATGACCGGACCACCTTTACGATAGCCCATCGTCTGACAACGATCCGCCACGCCAAAACAATCCTTGTTTTAACGAATAACGGCATTGAAGAACAAGGCAGCCACGCAGAATTAATGGCCCAAAAAGGCCTTTATTATGAGCTGTATCAACTGTATGACCCGGCGGTCAAGTAATGGACTCCCCATTCATCATCAAATCAACCCGAGTGTTGCAAAATACAATAGTTGTGATGTACAATCATTTGGAGGGGATGATGATATGGCTCAAGACCGAAATGAATTACGTGAACTCTTGCGTATTTTGGAACGCCGCCTGGGGATGATCGACGACAACGCAAAATCCTGCTGCGGCATAACGATGACCCAATGTCATGCCCTGGTGGAAATCGGCCGCGCCGGTTCGGTTTCGCTGAGCGGCTTGGCTGATTTATTAGGCTTGGATAAAAGCACGGTGAGCCGCACCGTCGATCTGATGGTTAAAGGCGGCCAGGTTGCCCGCCGGCTGGACGAACAAAATCGCCGCCTTTTGGTTATCCGCCTCACAGGAAAAGGCCAACTGGCTTACCAATGTGTGGAAAACGGCATGAACCGGCATTATCAGCAGATCCAGGCGGCCATACCGCAGGAAAAGAAAGAAACGGTTCTGGAGAGCCTGCGTCTGCTGGTTTCCGCAGTCAGTCAGATCGAAACGGATGATGAGAACGGCTGTACTTGCTAAGCTCGCAACCGGACCGTCCGACCTGTTCCCGATAAGGTTCGACCAACAAGACGCCGTTGATCAACAAGACGGCGCCGCTGAAGAAAGGTAAAATGATCATGCAACAGACCAACCCCGGTAAACGCCGGTTAATTGGCGTGATAAAAACAAGTCCGGCCGATCCGGCGCCGGCCCGGCCGGCCCCGACGCCCAACGAACCCTGGGTCCGGTCGGTTCTTGAAACACCGTCAGGCCCGGTGCCGGTCGTATCGACCCGACTGACCTGGCAAGACCGTCTGGGCAGCTGGAAAGTCCGCTGGGGAATCAACCGGATGAATTATCGGGTTCAGCCCGGCCTCTATGCCGTCGGGCAGCCGGATCCGTCCTCGCCGGTCCTGGTGACCGCCAACTATAAAATGACTTTTGATTGTCTGCGCCGCGAACTGACAGGCCTCAGCGTCTGGATTCTGGTCCTGGACACCAAAGGCGTCAACGTCTGGTGCGCCGCCGGCAAAGGAACTTTCGGCACCAAAGAGCTCATCAGGCGACTGCGCCTGGTTCACCTGGAAAAACTGGTCACCCACCGGACGCTGATTCTGCCCCAATTAGGGGCTCCGGGCGTAAAAGCGCATGAAGTCGGCCGGGAGACAGGATTCCATGTCGTCTATGGACCGGTCAGGGCTTCAGATATCCCGGCTTTTCTGGCCGCCGGACAAAAAGCGTCCCCCGCCATGCGCCAAGTTCGTTTCAATCTGGCGGACCGGTTTGTCCTGACCCCGATGGAACTGGTTTTATCGATTAAGCCAACGCTGATCGGCCTGGGCGTCCTGTTTATCCTCAATGCCGCCGGCCTCGGCCATTACGGCTTGATCGACCTGATCGCCTTGCTGGGCGCCCTAGTCTGCGGCTGTGTCCTCACGCCGGTCCTTTTACCGGTCCTGCCCGGCCGCATGTTCGCTGTTAAAGGAATCTGGCCAGGCCTTATCTGGGCATTGGCCATCAATCTGATCGGCGGCTGGCCGGCGCCGTCGACGGCCGTTTGGCTGAAAGCCCTGGCCTTTTTCCTGATTCTGCCGGGCCTGTCGGCTTTCGAGGCCATGAATTTCACCGGCTGCTCAACCTATACCTCATTATCCGGCGTCAATCAGGAAATGCGCCGGATCTTGCCGATCCTGTTAATCATCGCCGGCCTTGGCGCGGCCCTGCTATTGGCCGGCGATATCGTTCGTCTCGTATTCTGACGAGGAGTGTTATCCAATATGCGTCCATATTATTTAAAAAACGTCGCCACTTTATCGCTTGATGCATCTTTATGCATCGGCTGCGGCCGCTGCCTGGAAGTCTGCCCGCAGCTGGTCTTTCAGCTGCAAGACGGCAAGGCTGTCCTGGCCGATCGCGACCGCTGCATGGAGTGCGGCGCCTGCGCCGGCAATTGCCCTTCCGGCGCGCTGTCGGTCCATGCCGGCGTCGGCTGCGCCGCCGCCATCCTCAAAGGCTTGCTGACCGGCAGCGAACCGTCCTGCGGTTCATCGGATTGCTGCGGCTAAATAGACTTGAAACCCGGCAGGAACAACAATCGGAACACCAAGCGGAGCAGCAATAGGAGCATAAAACGTGAAGCATCATAAGCAAGCGCCAAAGAGTCAGGACGGATTGCAAGCCGGAGACAGCCCGGTTCTGGAACTGGACAGCATCAGCCAGGAAGGGCAGGGGATCGGCCATCATGACGGCTTGACTGTCTTTATCGAAGGCGGACTGCCCGGCGACCGGGTTCTTGCACGAATCAATCGCCGTATGAGCCATTATGCTGTCGGATCGATCCAAAAAATAATCCAGCCTTCGCCGCTGCGCGTCCAGCCGGCGTGCGTCCAGGCCAAAGCCTGCGGCGGCTGCACGCTGCAGACGCTGGCATATCCCGCCCAACTGGCCGTCAAACAACAACAAGTGACCGACGCCCTGCAGCGCATCGGCCATCTTGACGCTGCCGCTTCATTAATCCGCCCGATTATCGGCATGTCCGACCCCTGGCATTACCGGGCCAAAGTCCAGCTGCCGGTCACCGGCGCCGCCGACCGGCCACAGATCGGGTTTTACGCCGCCGGCAGCCACCAGGTGGTCGACGCGCAAAGCTGCCTGATCCAGCATCCGATTTGCGACGCCATCCGCGAAGCTTTGCGGGAACACATCAAAACCTGGCAAATCCCGCCTTATCAAGAACAAACCCACAGCGGACTGCTGCGCCATCTGGTCATCCGCCTGGGCCTGGCTACCGGAGACGTGATGGTCGGCCTGGTCCTGAACGGCGACTCTTTACCCGGCCAGGACGAATGGGTAGAACACCTGAAATCCGTCATCGCCGGCTTTCACGGCGCGACTTCATTTCAGCTGACCTGCTTTTACCTGAACATCAACCGCGAACGGACCAACGTGATCCAGACGTCGGACATCCGCATGATCTATGGTCAAGGCTGGATCGAGGAGCACATACTCGGCTTGCGCTACCGAATATCGCCGCTGGCCTTTTTCCAAGTCAATCCCCTCCAGACAGAGCGCCTGTACGCAGCCGTTCTTGAACTGGCCGCCCTGACCGGTTCCGAAACGGCCCTCGACCTCTATTGCGGCACCGGCTCCATTACCCTCCAGCTGGCGCGCCGGGCCGCCAACGTCCTGGGCATCGAAATGATCGGCGAAGCCATCGCCGACGCGCGGCGCAACGCAGAACTCAACGCCATAAACAATGCCAAATTTCTCACCGGCAAAGCGGAAGACCTGCTGCCCGGCCTGGTTGCGGACGGCCTGAAAGCCGATCTGGTCGTTGTCGATCCGCCGCGCAAAGGCTGCGACGGCAGCCTGATCAATACCCTGATCCAGTTGGCCGCCCCGCGCATCATCTATGTCTCCTGTAATCCGGCCACCCTGGCCCGCGACGTCGCTCTGCTGCAGCCGGCCGGATATCGGGTGCAGGCCGTCCAGCCGGTCGACATGTTTCCGTGGAGCGGACATGTTGAGACGTGCGTATTGATAACAAGGGTTGATAAGTGAGTGTGTGAAAAGTCCAGTATTACTGGGCTTTTCGAGATTTGAGAGCAAAAATCTGATGTGCTGAAATCGTCAAAATATCGGTTCAAGGAAACAAGTCAT
>JAYFQE010000024.1:0-10702 GCA_034927345.1 Clostridiaceae bacterium | reverse complement strand
TTGCAAAAAGCTGTGGCTGGAGCCTTAATCAAACCGTCGAGCGGTAGGAGATGAAACCAGTCCACAGCGTCTGCGTGCATTATATCAAGCAACAAGATAACCTGCGCTTGATTGCGCAAATTAATAATACTAGGAGATGATTTTATGAATTTTGATATCTTGCATCCCGCCGACCAGATCGTGATGATTATGGAACGTATTTATAAATACGGCATGACGACAACTTCAGGCGGCAATCTATCCATTATGGATGACAACGGTGATATCTGGATCAGTCCGGCCGGCATTGATAAAGGCTCGCTGACCAGGAAAGATATCATCTGCGTCAAGGCTGACGGCAGCATCCAGGGCAATTATACCCCTTCGAGTGAACTGCCGTTCCACCAGAAAGTGTATCGGATCAGACCGGACATCAAGGCTGTTTTGCATGCCCATCCGCCGGCGCTGGTGGCTTTCAGCATTGTCCGGCGCATTCCGGACACCTTGTTGATCCCAAATGTCCACCAAGTCTGCGGCCAAATCGGTTTAGCCAAATACGGTTTGCCCGGGAGCATTGAATTGGGCGATAAAATCGCCTGCGAATTCGAGAAAGGCTTGAATACCGTCATTTTGGAAAACCACGGTATTGTTGTCGGCAGTTCTTCGCTTTTTAAAGCGTTTATGGCTTTTGAAACTTTGGATTTTTGCGCCAGGCTGGAGATTGACGCCAGCCGCATCGGCAAACCGCAGGGGTTGACTGCTGAAAAAGTCGAATTATCTAAACAGAAGCAGAATGTCCAGATGGCCGAGTTTATACCCAGCGGTTACAGCAGTCAGGAAAAAGCTGTTCGCCGGGAGATGTGTTCGCTGATTCACCGCGCTTATGATCAACAGCTTTTTACCAGCACGCAGGGAACTTTTTCCCAGCGTCTGGATAGCCGGTCTTTTTGCATCACGCCTTATGCGCTGGACCGCAAATACCTGAATCCGGAGGATCTGGTGCGTATTGACGACGACCGCCGGGAAGCCGGCAAGACGCCCAGCCGTTCGGCGATTTTGCACAGCCGGATTTATGAGAAAAACCCCCATGTCAACGCCATCATCATCGCCCATCCGCCGAATGTCATGGCTTTTGCCGTAACCGATGTCGAACTCGATTCGCGGACGATTCCCGAAAGTTATATTCTGATGCGCAATATTCCCAAGTTGCCTTATGGCGTCAGTTTTATGCAGCCGAGTATGACGGCGGATGAATTATCGAAAAAAACGCCGATTCTGATGGTTGAGAATGACTGTCTGATTGTAACCGGCAGCAGTCTTCTCAATGCTTTCGACCGTCTGGAGGTCGCCGAATATAGTGCCAAAGCTATCATCGCCTCCAGGATTATCGGCAATATTGTGACGATCAACGATCAGCAGATCAAGGATTTGGAAGTCGCCTTTAAACTGGACACCTGAACGATCGGATTTCGGATTTTTTGACAAATTCAGCTGGACAGACAAGGGGGACGGAGCATGTCGGTCGATCAGATATCAGATGCCGGCGCGACGCCCTTGCCGTCCGCTTGGGATGAGCCGGCCGGACTGGCGGCGCCGCTGCTTATGCAGCCGATACAATATAATGACCTGCTGATTACTTTTCTGGAGGTCATCGGAGCCCGCCACAGCAAGGATTGGGTAGCCGGCAGCCACCGGCACCCGTGGTATGAGTTTAATTATTTGTCGGAAGGTTCTTTTATAACCGTGATGGAAGGCCGGACTTTTCTGACCAGCCAAGGCAGTTTTTTTCTGATACCGCCGGGTGTCGTGCACAGCCATCGGCATGACGGGCATAAGGGCGACGACGGTTTTTGCGTCCGCTGGCAGCTGGCCGAGGCAACCGGCGGCGCCGCGGCGTTTTGCCGGCCGGTCGCTGAAACGATCATACATGATTTATCCGTTTGCCGGCCTTGCAGCGTCATGTTTGCCGCCGACCAACTTTTCGCCGATCTGACCGGGCAGTCGCCGGCAGAAATGGAAACCACGTTTATCCATTGGCTGACGGCAGTCCGCCGCGCGCTGTGCCCGGACAGTCAAAGCCAAAAACCCGGCATTATCCTGAGCGCACACCGCAAACTGGTCGAGCAGGTCCTTTTATATTTGGACGCTTATTCGGCCAAAACCTTGCAGGTCAATGAATTGGCTGATTCAATCGGATTCAGCTACCGTCATCTGGCCCGGATTTTCAGACAAGAAACCGGATCGACCATTGTCGGAAAATTGAACAGCATCCGCATGAACAAGGCTATCGATCTGCTGATCAGAACCGACCTGCCGATTGAAACCATCAGCGATCTGACCGGTTTCGCTACAGTGTCCTACTTTTCAACTCTATTTAAAAATACAACCCATCTGCAGCCGTCGCAATACCGCAAGGCGCATCGGCCGTCCTTGACCTGAGCTGTTCACGCTCTGTATTCGGGGCATGGCCGGCTTCGGCAGCCGATTGTCTTTATTACGCAAAATGACGGCAGAATCGTTTATTTACTTTAGCCGCGCGATTTCTATAATGGAAAATACGAGGTGATTCCATATGAAAATACAGGAAACTGGTTTCGTCCGTCACACGATTCATCTGATCGGCAACGCGCATATCGACCCGGCGTGGCTTTGGCGCTGGACCGACGGATTCAGCGAGGTAAAGGCGACATTCCGCGCCGCGCTGGATCGCCTTGCGGAGTATCCGGATTTTATTTTTACTTGCGCCGGAGCGTGCTATTATCGTTGGATAGAAGACAATTGTCCGGAAATGTTTGAGGAAATTAAGCGTTATGTCGCAGCCGGCCGCTGGATTCCGGTCAACGGATGGTGGCTGCAGCCGGACTGCAACATTCCATGCGGCGAATCCTTCGCCCGGCACGCTTTATATAGCCAACGGTTTTATCTGGACCGTTTCGGCATGATTTGCGACACCGGTTACAATGTCGATTCATTTGGCCATAACGGCATGCTGCCGCAGCTTCTTGCGCAAAGCGGCATGAAATATTATGTGTTTATGCGGCCCGGCGATCAGGAGAAAGCGAATGTCCCATCCTTATTCTGGTGGGAAAGCCGCGACGGCAGCCGGGTGCTGACCGCTAAAATCCGCCAGTCCTATACTCATGCCGACGCCGCGTCCTTGCCGGAAAAAGTCGACGAATTCTCTGCGGCGGCCGCCGGGATGGATCTCGATTTGATGCTTTTTTACGGAGTCGGCAATCACGGCGGCGGTCCGACTATCGCCCTTCTGGATAAAATCAATGACTTGCAAAATCAAGACGCCGGTAAAAATTTGATTTTCAGCTCGCCGCCGCAATATTTACGTCAGATGGCTGCTCAGGATATTTCTTTGCCGGTGATCCGAGATGACCTGCAGCAGCATGCCATCGGCTGTTACAGCGCCAATCTGGGCATGAAGCAGCTGAACCGACGCGCCGAGCAGCGGCTGCTGAGCGCCGAGCGTATCGACGCGCTGGCGCATATGGTTCTGCAAGCGCCCCTGCACACGGCTGACCTGGCCAAAGCCTGGGAAAAGGTTCTTTTCTGTCAGTTTCACGATATTCTGGCCGGCTGCTGCATCAAAACCGTTTATGACGACGCCCGTGAAACCGTGGGATATGCGCTCTGCTCCGCCGGCGAGATACAAAACGGCGCGGCGCAGCGGCTGTCCTGGGCTGTCGACACGTTAGGCAGCGACCGTCTGCCGCGGTCCAAAGAAGAAGACTGGTGCCTGTGGGGCTTGGGCCGCAAGGGATCTCCGGTTGTCATCTTCAATCCGCTTCCCTTTCCGGCTGCCCGGCCGGTGGAAGTCCGCGGCACCTTTTCCAGTATCACCGATTCCGAAGGGAATCCCATGGCAGTCCAGCGCGTACGCAGTCTTGTCACCAACGGCGCGACCGACAAATGGAACACGCTTTTTATCGCCCCGCTGCCCGCTCTGGGCTACAAGACCTTCTGGCTGCATCGGGAAACTGCCGGTTCGGACGCTCCGCCGGCGGCGCCTTGTCCGGAATCGGAACCGCTTGGTTTGGAAATTACCGACGACGGAAAACGGCTGGCCAATTCCCGGATTGAGCTGTTTCTGGATCCCGGTCAAGGCTGCCTGGCAGAAATCCGCGACCGGCGCAGCGGCCAGCCGTATACCGACGGTCCATCATCCGTGGCGCTGGTCATCGACGAAACCCACAGCGACACCTGGGGGCATGGCTTGAAAGAATACCGCGATGTAATCGGCCGTTTTACCGGCGAGTCGTTGACCGTCACCGAGCGCGGCCCCGTAAGGGCGGCGGTCCGTCTGACCGCCCGTTATCAGGCGTCGACGCTGATTCAGGACATCCTGATTTATGCCGACCGGCCGGATATTGAAATTCGCCTGAAAATCAACTGGCAGGAAAAACACAAGCTGCTCAAGCTCGAATTTCCGGTCAAAGCCGATGCGGATCAGGTTACCGCCGAGATCCCCTATGGTTTTATCGAACGGAAAATGGACGGCACGGAGCAGCCTATGCAGCAATGGGCGGATATCAGCGGCAGCCGCGGCGGTCTGGCTTTGATCAACAATTCCAGTTACGGTCTGGATTGCCAGGACCGTGTATTGCGCCAGACGATTTTACGCAGTCCGATCTACGCCGATCATTTTGGGGTTCGGGATGAAGCCTGCGAATTCATGGAGCAGGGCGAACATGAAGTCGGATTCCTGCTCGTTCCGCATGGCGGCGGCCGGCGGACTGCCGATATTCCGCGGAAGGCGGCGGCCTTTAATATGCCGCCGGTTGTCGTTTATGAAACTTATCATCAAGGTCCGCTGCCGCAGCAGATGACGGGACTTGAGATCCGTCCCGCCTCGGTCATGGCCGCCGTATTAAAAGCGACGGAAGATGGTCAGGGCATGATCCTCCGCTGTTACGAAACGCAGGGAGAAGCGGCGGAAGCCGCCGTCACGCTGCCGGCGCTCAATCGTTCCTGGACCGCCGCGTTCGGTCCGAACGAGATCAAAACCTTTCTGATTCCGGCCGATCTGAACGAAGGGATAACCGAAGTCAATCTGATTGAACGATGAGGCCGCTCAGGCCGGCTTATAAACGCGTGATGATCAGATTGCCCGATTCGTAACGGCGCAGGCCGCGGTAAAAGAAAACATAAGCCAGCGCCAGATACAACAGGGTGGCTGCCAGCAGCACGATAAACAGCCACCCTTCAAAATTTCGGGCCAGCCGCAAGGGCACATGGACCATCCAGATAGCGGGAATAGCCGTGGCCATCAGCACCTGAACCGCGCCCGGGTATATGCCCTGCGGATAAATGCAGAAATTGACCACAAACTCCAGCGCCATGCTGCCGGCAAACGACGCGTTGCCGAAGTAGAAGGTCAACGTATGCGCCGTCACGGCCACAGCCGTCATCAAAAGGCCGCCCAGAACCATGGCGCATAGAAACATCAGCCAGGCGCGGATATCGCCGCCCTGGGTCAACCCAAGCAAAATAAAGCCATAAAGCAGATCTCCCCAGGCGCTGAGCGCCGTTTTGGCGCATAAAAGGCTGACCAGGACATTCTTTGGCTGCAGCAGGAAGGTATCCAGTTCGCCGGACACAATCAGGCGGGTTATCTGATTCATATTGGCAAAAAGAATGTTGGACGCACCAAAAGCGGACGAGGTAGCCGCCCAGATAAACATCACATCCCGAAAATTATAGCCGCCAATCGTCCCCTGAATTTGATTGAAGGCGATCCACCAGAAAAAGACAAAGGCGCTGTTAGACAAAGCCATGCCAAAGGCCTGCATGAAAAAAGCCGAGCGATATTCCATGGCCGACGCCAGATTGACTTTGAAATAGAGGCCGATCAGACCGATCATTCCTTTAATGTTCCGAAACACTTTCAGTCGCTCCCTTCTATGTGGTTGTCCTGTCACAAACTTTCCGGACTATTGCGCCGATCATCCGCCGTTTGCCTGAATATTTTTAATCCCTTGTCGGTACATCCAGAAACAGAGTCCGATCGAAACGACGGTCCAGAATAACTGACGTCCGATGACCGGCCAAAACAAATCCCAGGAAAACGCAACCAGCAGCCGGGCCGGCGCCCAGGCGACATAGGGAAACGGAAGCCAGCGGGCTATCTTCTGCAGCCAATCTGGCAAAAATTCCAAAGGCATGAACATGCCCAGCATAAAAACCAGTTTTTGATAAATTAAAAAGAACGCTCGGTTGTCTTCCAGCCGGAAGGCGGTCAATCCCAGGCACATTTGCAAAAAGAAATTGATCATCAGGCCCAGGAAGCCTGACAACAGGCCCAGCGGCAGATATGCCGGCTGCCAATCCGGCAGCGGGCCGACCATCAATAAGCCAAGCGCTGCGGCCAGACTGCCAAACGCCAACAGATTGAAGGCCATACCGCCCAGAGCGCCGAAAAATTGATAAAGAACATAATGATAAGGACGGTTGAGCTGATAAGCCAGAGCGCCGGTTTTTATATCTTCATTCATCTGATCGAAAACCGAGGTGCGGCAGCCAAAGACCAGCAATTCCGTGATACACAGATACCAAACCACCTGGATCAGGGTATAGCCGCCGACTTCGCCGCCTTGATAGATCGCTTGCCAGAGACTGAAGAAAACAAAGATAAATAACGCATAGAAAAAACAACTGGCAATCAGGTTGCTGCGGTAAATAAAGGAACTGTGCCAGTGAATCTTCGCAACGGCGCCATACAGACCGGCTTTTTTCCAAAACGTTGCGGTCATATGCTGGTCCTCTCTTCTTTCTGACGGGAAAAAATGCTGCCGATGATTTCCTCCATAGGAGGATTTTCAACGGTGATATCGGCCACACTGCCTTTTTGCACCAGCCAGGTCATAACCTCGCCGATCGGCCGCACTCTGGTATCGACCGAAATCCGAGAACCGTAGCCGCCGGTTTTTTCCAAAGTAACGCCCGGCAGCGGTTCCAAAGCACAAGGTTCGGCAAAGCGTACGGCAATAATTTTGCGGTTCAGATAGTCGTATTTCAACGTCTTGACCGGCTGGTCCAGAACAATCTGTCCGTTATCGATTACTACGGCGCGGCGGCAGACCTGTTCGACATCGCCCGCGTCGTGGCTGGTCAGGAAGATGGTGGTTCCCTTCTCCCGATTCAGGCTGATGATCAACTCCCGGATGCTTTGTTTTACCACCACATCCAACCCGATTGTCGGCTCATCCAGGAAAAGGATCTGAGGTTCGTGCAGCAACGACGCCGCCACTTCACAACGGATCCGCTGTCCCAGAGACATTTTGCGTACCGGAACATCCAGAAGGCTGCCCAGATCAAACCGCTCGGTCAGATCGGCTATCCGTTTTCGCAAAACGGTACGGTCGACATCATAGATGCGGCCCAGCAAGGCAAAGCTGTCGGTCGGCGGCAGATGAAACCAGAGCTGCGATTTCTGGCCGAAAACCGTACCGATCTGGTAAGCCAGAAGGCTGCGATCCTTAACCGGATCCAGACCTAAAACCCGTATGGTTCCGCTGTTCGGGCGTAGGATGCCGGTCAGCATTTTTATGGTCGTCGATTTGCCGGCGCCGTTTGGCCCGATAAAAGCCAGGATTTCGCCGCGCTGAACGGTTAGGTCGATCGCGCGGACAGCCGCGATGTCCCGGTAAACCGGATGAACCAGGGCGCGAAGGCTGGCCGACAGGCCTTCTTCCTTAACCCGGGTCCGATAAGTTTTACTGAGTCCCTCTGCTTCAATCGCCTGCATAATCCAGTCCTCCCGGCAGCTTTTGCCATGCGTGGCGCACTAAAAAAACGAACCGCGTTGATGTCAAACATCGCCGCGGTCCGCTATAAATCCCCGATCGCACCGATGCTTAAAACATCGGCAGCCCACACGATTCAGTGCGGACTGCCGCCGGTAACCATAATGTGCTTTTGACAAAAAAGCATCGGCATATAACCAGCGGCCTTCTCTCGAATAGAATATTTTTATAAAGTATAGATGAGAGCCGGATACCTGTCAATAGGAAACGCAGGCATTTTAATCATTGTGTTTTTATATCAGGATGATATCATCAAATACATAATTTAAGCCATTGACGATCTGGAAGCAGAACGTCGTTCTGCGCTAACGCATGGAGAGCATATATGCAACTGATCATGAAAGAATGCCCAAGTTCAATGTGTCATGCATCAACGGTTTTGAAAGTAGATGACGACCAGCTGCTTATCGCATGGTTTGGCGGAAATGTTGAAGGCAGCAGCGACGTAGCTATTTGGATGGCAAAGAAAACGGATGTACCGAATATCTGATGATAACGGAGAAAGCTTTGAAGAAGAACAGGAATTAATACCGGGTGACCGAGGCGGCAGAGGTCCTGTAAAGAATAAACCCGTTCGATTGAAAAACGGAAGGATTCTTGCTCCTGCTTCCACAGAACAGGGGATATGGAAAGCCTTTGCGGACATTTCTGATGATGAAGGAAAGTCGTGGCGAAAATCTAAAGAGGTGTTTATTGATCATCTATGTTTTCATGACGGAGAACGAGCGGCTAAAAAGAAGCCGGCGACATACCTGTAAGTGAACAATCTTTTTATAGACGGGGCGTCATTCAACCCACTCTTTGGGAAGGAAAACAAGAAGGACAGGTGCATATGCTTCTTCGTAGCACAGAAGGACGCATTTACCGCAGTGATTCTGCTGACTACGGGGAGACCTGGACCCATACCTATCCAACAGAATTGCCCAACAACAGCGGCATTGATCTGGTCCAGTCTTCAGAAGGAATTTTGTATTTGATATACAATCCGGTAGAAAGCAACTGGGGGCCGAGAACGCCGATTTCACTAGCAGTATCCGAAGACGACGGGAAATCATGGAAAAAAGTTCAGGACCTAAGCAACGGAGAAGGCGAATTCTCTTATCCTGCCATTATTGCCGATGATGATTTCTTATATATAACTTACACATTCAAGAGGCAGAATATTGCCTTCTGGAAAATAAAATTATTGAATGGAAACGATACTTACAAATGGGACAAAACCGTTAGGCTATATTACTCATAGGAGGAAAATATGAATCAAGGAAAGCTAGTCTGCACAGGGATTCTGTTGTCCATTCTTCTTTTAGCCTCCGGATGTGGGATAAACAACAAGGATACATTCCCCGTGTTGCCGGATCAGCGATCGGAATCGGTTATCATAACAAACGGGCTTATGGGAATCGATCTTCCTCAAGAGGATGATGAAGCTACGATAAGGGAATTGCGCGAATTTATCAAGAAAATCGATTACATCGAGAAAGATGACACGGAAATTATCGGAGGTTATTACGGAGTTTCTTTTGTTTTCCATGATTCGAGCATCCGTTATAATTTCCTTCGGAATGATTATGCCGCCGTTAAGATCAATAACGGGGAATATATACAATATCGTATTGGGACCGAAAACGGTACTGCAATATATAATTATTTGCAAGAATATGTGAGTATAAGATCACAAGATTAGGTTGACTCAGTTTTTGGCGTTTGAGTCAGATCTTTAAGGCTTTCTACAAAATCGGACCGAAATAGATATAATCGAAGATGAATAATCTTATTAAAGCCGCATTTTCCGTCTGCAGGAAGTTATTGACGTCGGTGGTGAACAGGATCGCGCTGCCACTATAATAATACTTGGTTGTCTTGCCGTTTTCAAACCTTTTCACGCGCTGGCCGGCGGCGTTGTAGGTGTTGGTCGTGCTCTCGCTGCCGTAGGTCACGGTGCCTTGCGCGTCGGCTTTCGGCGTGGAGGTCGTGAGGGTCTTGAGCTGATTCATCAGGTCGTAGGCAAAGGCGGTAGTCCGGTCATAGGTGTAGCCGGTGGTTCGGCCGTCGACCACAGCCGTCTGCAGGTGGCCGATCTCATCGTTATGCTGACAATACGATGTCCATCCAGTAATCTGCTAAACTTATAGAACGCCTTCAAATATTATAATTTTATACATGTCATCTATATAAATATTATTTTTCCATACATACAAATCAAATACTGCTCCTTCATAAGTATAAACTATCTCGTCTGTCTGGAAATTTAGCACATCTATTCTCTTATGCATCGGAACTACTATATAATTATTATAATGTTCACACTTATTAAAATACCCCCATTTGCGTTCATCAACACTATAGTTTAATTTACGTACAACCTTGCCGGTTCGAATATCAATAATTTCCATGGTTTTTTTTAATATGAAGTAGCAGTCAAAGTATAACAGCGCAATTTGCTTAATTGGAGTTCTATCTGAGTATATAATCTCAACGGTCTCTTGTTCAGGATCAATTTCAATAATTTCACAAAATACTAAATCACGCCCTTGCGTATCGTCCACAGCACCGTAATGCATAAATCGGATTTTACCGGTTTCCTCAATATAAGTCATATTTTGCGTTAAAAGAATATCTTCAGCTATTTGTATTGACTTCATTTCTCCTGTCCGATAATTGATTCTATAAAATCTGACATCTGAAAATTGCTTATGCGCTAGAATGTCATATAAATAGACGTTGTCAGCCAGCGCGATAAAAATATTGTTTTGCGAGCACAAGTTTACTTTTGGGGGTATGAACTGTTTAATTGTCTCCATCTTTTCCAAGTCGTATATTTTATACGCTCCTGATGAATTTCGCGCTATCATCAAGTCTTCACTCAGAAAACAAGCATACATGACATTCTTCAGGTCTTTAAACCGATG
>JAYFQE010000006.1:0-95835 GCA_034927345.1 Clostridiaceae bacterium | reverse complement strand
CAATTAAACAAATCAGATCCACATTTTTTAGATAGGCTTCAATGCATAAAAAAAAGGAAATGACTTCTTTTAGCTAACGCTTTACGTTACAATAAGAATGAGCCGGAGCGATCCGGAAATTGATTACAAGGGAGTGTGCCTATGATCAAGATAATTGTCGGCAGCAAAGGGAGCGGGAAAACCGCCCGGCTGGTAGATGACCTGAATATGCAGGCCGTCAGCGATGCCTCCAACGTCGTTTGCATTGAAGCCGGCCGGCGGTTGGACCGCATGGTCAAGTACAAAATCCGCTTGGTGGATATCTCGGAATACCCAGTCAAGGGCTATCGCGAATTGCTGAGTTTTATCGCCGGCATCAGCGCCAAAGATTATGATCTGACCCATGTTTATATCGACAGCATTTTTAAAGTCGCCAATGATTCAGATATTGCCGGTCTGGAAACCTTTCTCAACGATTTGAACGCGTTTTCTGAGAAAGATAATTTTAGTGTCATGATAATGCTCAGTGCCGAGATGGATAACCTGCCTCAGGGCATTCGCCAGTACTGTTAAGTATAATTCACATCATTGCCGGGGCGCGTGGCAGCGTTAAGCAGCCACGTGCCTTTTTTTATGGGACAAAAGGATTTTCCGTCAGATATTTCCAATATTTCTTCGGCATATGGCTGCGCTGAAGGAGCAGGTTTCGCCGTTCGGGAATGGTCAGATGCTTCAGATAATGACGCCACATCCGCTCATATTCGGGATCGTCTTTCGCGGCTTGATCGGATTCGGTTCCGGAAACCGGCTGTCCGGCCGTCTCCGCCGGCAAAGCCGTTCCGGCGGGCAGGCCGGCGGCGGTTAAAGGATCGGCGGCGGCCGAATCCGGCAAAGCCGCCTGATCCGGACCGGCGGCGGTCTCGTTACCCGTCTCTGCCAATCGATGCAGCGAGCACGCGCCATTGGCCTGGTGCCAGGCCGCAATGCCGCGGCGGCGATCGCAGATGACAAATTCCTGATCGTACAAACGGTCGGCAAAATGCGGCAGTATCAACGGCAGAACATGATAATCGGGTTCAAATTCAGCTAAAAACAAATGATCGCCCAAGCGCTTGAACCGCAGCAGTCCCAAATACTGATGAGCTTGTCCGGCCACCCGCCGGGACGCGCCGGCAACGGCCGCCACCGCCGGCAGATAAAGCTGGTCAACTGGATTCCGGCGGCTGTTCAGAGCCAGACAAAGATATTCGTAAATCCAATTAGCCATGCCCGCGGCTTCCGACAAAAAAGCCCGGTATACGGTGTCAAGGACTTCCGGTCCGGCGGTTTGCCCTGCTACGGCCGCCAGATGGCGCCGAAACAACCGGCGGATCCGCGGTTCTTCCGGTATGGCAATCGAGTCCAGCAAAGGCGCGGGATCCTGATCGGACAAGAAGCCAAGCGGCTTTTGCCGGTTGCGCAGACACCAGGCGATGGCCGAGAGCAGACCATTGAAAGACGAATCATAAATCACAAACAAGGCCAAGATCCTCCAGTTGCAGTTGCAGCGGCGACTGTCGCCTGATACCGGCTTTATCGGCTAAAAGAATGCGCAGCGAATCGGCTGCCGGAATCCTGGCCGCGCCATAATGGCCGTCGCAGGTAACAAACCAGCCGGCTCGCTTCATAACCAGATTGAGGCTGTGCAGATCCTCAATCTGCAGGCGTTTGCACCGCCGCGCCGCAATGATTTTCCGGGCTGATTTGACGCCGATTCCCGGTACACGCAAAAGCGTTTCCAGATCGGCATTATTCAGTTCTACCGGGAAACGGTCAAGATGATTCAAAGCCCAGGCGCATTTAGGATCCACCTCCAGATCAAGGTCCGGGCGCAAAGGGTCCAGGAGTTCGTCAACCCGGAAATGATAAAACCGGAGCAGCCAGTCGGCCTGGTACAGGCGATGCTCCCGCAGCAGAGGCGGAGGCTGGGTCAGAGCCGGCAGCCGGGTATCCCGGTTGATCGGTATATAGGCTGAATAGTAGACGCGCTTCAATCGATAACGTTCATACATCATCTGTGCGGAAGACAGAATCTGCAGATCGCGTTCGGGGCTGGCGCCGATGATGATCTGCGTGCTCTGGCCGGCCGGCGTAAAAGCAGGCGCATGGCGGTAACGCACCAACTCATCCTGATTGGCCTGGCGCCGTTCGGCCAGAAAACGCATGGGCAAAGCGATCGCCTGAGCGGTCTTTTGCGGCGCCAGGGCACTGAGTGAAGCAACCGTGCACTGTTCGATATTGACGCTGACCCGGTCGGCCAGAAGACCGAGCTGCTCGAGCAGGAGCGCCGATGTCCCGGGAATCGCCTTGGCATGGATGTACCCGTTGAAATGATAAGTATGGCGCAGCAAGGTCAGCGTCCGGATCAATAATTCCGTTGTATAATCCGGATCCCGGATAATGCCTGAACTGAGAAAAAGCCCTTCGATATAGTTGCGCCGGTAGAATTCGATCGTCAGCGCAGCCAGCTCCTCCGGTTGAAATGCCGTCCGCAGGTGATCGTTGGAATGGCGATTAGCGCAGTAAGCACAGTCATACTCGCAGTAATTGGTCAACAAAACCTTGAGCAGAGAAACGCAGCGGCCGTCTTCGGTCCAGCTGTGGCAAATGCCGCCGATGGTGGTATTGCCTATGCCCTGACGGTTGTTCGGGCGTTCAACGCCGCTGGTCGAGCACGATACATCGTAACGCGCCGATTCACCTAAAATCGTTAATTTCTGCATCAGATCCATCATTGCCATCACTCATCGCCATCACAATACCATCAAAGATTCTGTCTTCATTATAATCGGCAGCCGGGGCCATGTCAAACAAATGTTCCCTTTTTTGAAACGTCTGCTCCCCCCTCCTGTCCGGCAAGAAGAACCGCCGTCACGCAGGAACGCCGGACTGGACTGAATAGCATGGAAGGGCTGGCATATCGGCAGATTTTTCGTTATACTGGATTCAAAGAACCGCTTGCCGGCAGGCAGGCGCTGAACTAAGGAGGTTGACTTATGTGGGCGGATTTTAAAAAATTCATCATGCGGGGCAATGTCATAGACCTGGCTGTCGCCGTTGTTATCGGCGCCGCGTTTAACGCCGTCGTAACCAGTCTGGTCAATGATATCATCATGCCCGTTGTCGGCGCGCTGACAGCCGGCATTAATTTCTCGGAATTTAAAATTATCCTGACCCAGGCCGTTCTCGAAAACGACAAGATTATCAAACCGGAAGTAGCCATTACTTATGGTCACTTGATCCAGGTCATCATCCAGTTCCTCATCATCGCCGTCACCATCTTCTTCATCATCCGTTTGCTGAACAAACTGCAGAAAAAGAAGGAACCGGCTCCGGCTGCCAAACCGGCTGATGTTCAACTTTTGGAAGAAATCCGCGACATTTTGAAAAGCGGAAACAAATGAGGCTTATCATCTGAAATACAGCCCGCCCGGCTAAGGCGGCCAGACATGAAGTACCGTTGAAACGAACACCGCCCGATCCCGATACAGGCCTGCCCGGCACCGCGGCAGGCCTTTTTTTGCCGCGCGGGTGTTAAAATCGTTATTTATCTTGTCATTTTACGACGAGATCGGCCAGAGTGTTGCCGGCGTCGCTGAAACATGATAACGTGGAGCCATCAGTCTTTTATGGATGAATAGGAGGGATATCATGCTGCAGAGCCTATCTGTCCTGGTTGAAAACCGGGCTGGCGTTCTGACGCGAGTCACCAGTCTGTTTGCCCGCCGAGGCTACAATATCGAGAGTCTGGCTGTCGGCACCACGCAGGATCCGGCTATTTCCCGGATTACCATCACCTTGTCCGGCGATGACGAACTAGTCCGGCAAATTACCCGCCAACTGCATAAAATGCCGGATGTTCTCATGGTTCGGCATTTGAAAGCCGAAGAATTTTTTTCGCGCGAGCTTGTTTTTATCAAAGTTCATTCCGATGCCGCAACCCGGGCGCAAATTCTGCAGGTCGCCGATATTTTCCGCGGTCATATCATCGATGTCTCCCCGACGACCGTAACGATCGAAATCAGCGGCAAAGACGATAAAATCCAGGCTTTGCAAAGTCTGCTCGAGCCTTACGGCATCCTGGAACTGGTCCGGACAGGGCCAATCGCCATTGAACGCGGAACCAAAGTCATGAATGTCACGCCGCCTGAACCCGGCCAGGATATGCCGGGAAATCCGGATGAACCGGAGGAGGTTGATTTATGAAAAAGATTTATAAAGAGCAGGAATGCCGGACGCACGCTCTGGACCACAAAGTTATCGCCGTCATCGGTTACGGCAGCCAGGGCTACGCCCATGCCCTTAACCTGAAAGAGAGCGGTTTTCAAGTTATCGTCGGCTTATATGAAGGCAGCCGTTCCTGGAGCAAGGCCGAAGCGGCGGGCATGCAGGTTTTTATCGCCGCGGAGGCAGTCAGGCGGGCCGATGTCGTGATGATCCTGGTCAATGATGAAAAGCAGCCTGATTTGTATGAGAAGGACGTGCTGCCCAACTTGACGGCCGGCAAAGCCCTGGCTTTCGCCCACGGTTTTAATATTCATTTCGGCCGGATCAAACCGCCTGCAGACATCGACGTCTTTATGATCGCGCCAAAGGGCCCCGGCCATACGGTCCGCAGCCAGTACAAAGCCGGCCGCGGCGTCCCGGCCCTTTTTGCCGTTTATCAGGATTTTACCGGTCAGGCTCAGGACCTGGCTTTCGATTATGGTTATGGGATCGGCGCCGCCAGAGCCGGGTTGCTCGGAACCACCTTCCGCGAGGAGACGGAAACCGACTTGTTCGGCGAACAATGTGTCCTGTGCGGCGGGGTTTCGGAGTTGATGAAAGCCGGATTCGACGTCTTGGTTGAAGCCGGTTATGACCCGGAAAACGCTTATTATGAATGTGTTCATGAAATGAAATTAATCGTCGACATGATCGCCCAGGGCGGTCTGTCCCTGATGCGTTATTCCGTCAGCGATACGGCAGAGTATGGCGATTACTGCATCGGCCGCCGGATCATCACCGACCAGACCCGGCAGGAAATGCGGAAGGTGCTGCAGGAGATCCAGGAAGGGGTTTTCGCCCGCAACTGGATTCTGGAGAATCAAGCCGGCCGGCCAAATTTCCTGGCGCGCCGCCGGATTGAAGCCGAGCATCCGGTCGAAAAAATCGGCAGGGATCTGCGGGCTATGATGAGCTGGAATCGCGAAATCGAGATCCCCTGATGCCGGATCCCCGGCTGTAAGCGTTTGTTGAAGAAAACGCCCCGTCCCTGTGATCAGCAGGAGCGGGGCGTTTGATGTTTTACAGGCTGCGCCGGGTATTTTTCTATCCTGGCAAAAGACCGGAAGGCAGCTTATTCACCGTTGTCCAGACCGGGCATCAGCAGATCCTGCGGCATTTTGCCGGCCGGGATCATCGGATAGACATTTTCCCGCGGATCAATCAGGCAGTGGATCAGATAAGGCCCGGCAACAGTCAGAGCTTTCTCCAGCTCGGTCCGTAAAGAGGGGCCGTCGGACGCCCGGCCGGCCGGTATGCCGTAAGCCTCGGCAATTTTTACAAAATCCGGATTATGGTCCAGCAGCGTACAGCTATAATGCTTGTTGAAAAACAACTCCTGCCACTGCCGCACCATGCCCAGGCAGCAATTATCCATGATCAGGATCTTGACCGGCAGCTTTAACTGCGCCAGCAGGCCCAGTTCCTGAATCGTCATTTGAAATCCGCCGTCGCCGGCGAAAAGTACCGTAGTTCTTTTCGGCGCCGCCAGAGCCGCGCCAATGGATGCAGGCAGGCCGAAACCCATGGTGCCCAAACCGCCCGACGTAATAAAAGAGCGGGGTGATTCCACCGGGTAGTGCTGGGCGGTAAACATCTGATGCTGGCCCACATCGGTAACCACCAGCGGATTAGTGCCCTTCAGTCGTTCGGCAACCTGATGGATGACATATTGCGGCAGCAGCGGCGTTGTTTCCCGGTACATCGATAAGACCAGCTTCTGATAGTGCTTTTTCTTAACCAGGAGGCTGTCCAGCCAGGGCTGCCAAAGCGGGCGGAAATCATCATCAGGCCGCGCGGCCAGCATCGCTTCGAAAAAGGCGGCGGCATCGTCCTCGATTTCGATATCTGTATGCAGGTTTTTGCCGATTTCCGCCAGGTCGATGTCCACATGGATCAGGGTCCGCCGCGACAATGAACGATCGAAAAGTTCCGGATCGCCGATGATCCGGTCGCTGAAGCGGCTCCCGACGGCCAGAAGGAGATCGCAATTACCGAGAGCCGTATTCGCTTGCGGCGTCCCGTGCATACCCAGATTGCCCAGATAAAGCGGATGGTTTTCCGGGATGGCGCCCTTGCCCATCAGTGTGGTTGCCACCGGTATGCCCAGACTCTCTGCAAAAGCCTGGAGGTCATCTGTGCCGTTTTTGGCAATAACGCAGCCGCCTCCGGCCAGCAGCAGCGGTTTGCGGCACAGTCTGATTGCATTGTAAATTTTATCGGTCAAGCTGCAGGTCCGGACTTTGGGCGGCCGATGGCGGATATAGGTTTGCTGGCGGCCTGACGGCGGTTTGATCGGACTGGCCAGGATGTCCTTCGGCACATTGACCAGAACAGGCCCCGGCCGGCCTTCGGTCGTTAACTGCCAGGCCTCTTCCAGAATTGGCAGCAGTTCATCCGGGTTCATGACCAGATAGTTGTATTTTGTGACCGGCTGGGTTATGCCGGTTATATCGGCTTCCTGAAAAGCATCGGTACCGGTGGCCTTGCGGGCGACGGCGCCGGTTATGGCCAAAAGGGGAACGGAATCAAGATAAGCATCGGCCAGACCGGTAACCAGGTTGGTGGCGCCGGGGCCGGATGTCGCGATGACAACCCCGGGGAAGCCGGTTACTTTGGCGTAACCTTCGGCCGCGTGAACAGCCCCCTGTTCATGGCGCGACAAAATATGCGGGAAACCGGCTTTGTAGATTGCTTCATAAAGAACAACAACTGGTCCGCCGGGATATCCGAAAGCATGCTGAACACCTTTGCGGGTTAAAAAATCGACAATCCATTCGGCTCCATTCATCGCAAAGCCTCCTCTCTCACGGCGTCAGGCGTGCGCCTTCGCTGCTGGCCTGCACTTGCCGGCGATAACGGTTCAGAACGCCGGACGGAATCTGGCTGGCATACTCCGCCGGGCGGCGTGCCGACAAAATGTCATCCGAAACAAGTAAATCGACCCGATGCGCCGGAATGTCGATCCGGATCCGGTCGCCGTCGCAAACTTTAGCAATCAGCCCGCCGACGGCAGCTTCAGGACAAATATGGCCAATGGCCGCGCCGCGGGTTGCTCCGGAAAAACGGCCGTCGGTCAGCAAGGCAACCTGCCGGTCCAGGCCCATGCCGGCAAGAGCGCTGGTCGGCGTCAGCATTTCACGCATTCCCGGCCCCCCTTTCGGTCCTTCAAAGCGGATCACAACCACATCGCCCGGCCGGATTTCACCGGCAAAAATTGCGCGGCTGGCTGCTTCCTCGTTGTCATAGACCCGGGCCGGCCCTTCATGGCACATCATAGCCGGATCAACCGCGCCCTTTTTAACAACACAGCCGTCAGGGGCCAAATTGCCAAAAAGGACAGCCAGGCCGCCGTCCGGCGCATAAGGCTGAATACAAGAACGGATTACCCGGCCGTCGGCGCCGCGGCTGCCGGCGATGCGGCCGCCGATCGTTCCGTCAACGGTTGGAGCGTTCAAATCAAGCAGCCCGGTATGGGCCAATTCGGCCATAACCGCGCGGATGCCGCCTTGTTGCTCCAGATCTGTGATAAAATCGGCGCCTGCCGGATTCAACTTGCACAGCTGCGGAGTCGCGGCGCTGATCCGGCCGATTTCCGCCAGATCAAGCGGATCGCCGATTTCGCGGGCCAACGCCAGCAGATGAAGAACCGTATTGGTCGAACCGCCCAGGGCCATATCGACACGCAGGGCATTGCGAAGAGCAGCCGGACTCAAAATTGCCCGGGCCGTCCGATTCTCCTTCAACAACTTCATGACCGTTTCACCGGTCCGGCGCGCCAGGCGGCGCCGATCGGCAAAGACCGCGGGAATCGTACCGTTGCCCGGCAAAGCCAGGCCAAGCGCTTCGGTAAGGCAATTCATGGTGTTGGCCGTATACATGCCGGAACAGCTGCCGCATGTCGGACAGGCCGACCGTTCCATTTCATGCAATTCTTCCTCGCTCATCCGGTTGGCGGCATGGGCGCCGACAGCCTCGAACAGATTGCTCAGACCGATCCGTTCGCCCCGATGCAGGCCGGGCAGCATCGGTCCGCCGCTGACCATCACGCTGGGCAGATCCAGACGAGCGGCGGCCAGCAGCATGCCGGGCACGACTTTGTCGCAGCTGGGAATAAAAACAACCGCGTCGAAAGCATGCGCCGCCAGCATGATTTCGCAGCTGTCGGCAATCAAATCACGGCTGACCAGCGAATATTTCATGCCGATATGGTTCATCGCCAAGCCGTCGCACACGGCAATGGACGGAAACTCGAACGGAACGCCTCCGGAACTGCGGACGCCTTCCTTGACCGCGTCGCACAGCGTCCTCAAGTGCTGATGCCCCGGCACAATTTCATTAAATGAATTGATCACGCCGATAAACGGGCGTTCCAATTCTTCCTCCGTTAACCCCAGCGCGTAAAGCAGGGAACGATGGGCAGCTCGGCCGGGCGTTTTCTTGATTTGGTCGCTAATCATCCTGATTCGCCTCCTCTTTTGTCCGGGATAAAGCGGCGGCAACCAGCCTGCTCATGGCTTGGGTGCCAACCAGCCGGTCGCCGGGCGTTTCCGGATCCCGGATGTCGCCGGTCCGATAGCCGGCGGATAACACGGCAGCCACCGCCTGTTCAATCGCCTCCGCCTCATGAGGCAATCCTAGTGAAAGACGCAGCAACATGGCTGCAGATAAAATCGCGGCCAGCGGATTGGCCAGATCGCGGCCGGCAATATCCGGCGCCGATCCGTGAATCGGCTCATACAACCCGGGCCGGCCCGGCATGCCCAGAGACGCCGAGGGCAAGAGGCCGATTGATCCGGTTATCATCGCCGCTTCATCGGATAAAATATCACCGAAAAGATTGCCGGACACCAAAACGTCAAATTCATCAGGCCGGCGGATCAGCTGCATCGACGCATTATCGACATATAGATGATCGAGCCTGACGTCAGGATAGCCGGCGGCGATACGCACAACGGTTTCCCGCCAGAGGCGGGAGCTTTCCAGGACATTGGCCTTGTCAATGCTGGTCAGATGCCGTTTCCGGTTTTGAGCCAGACTAAACGCCATCCGGACGATCCGCTCGATTTCCATGACGCTATAGACCTCCGTATCGAAGGCCTCGAGGCCGAAACGCCCTTCCCGGCGGCCATGCTCGTTAAAATAGATGCCGCCGGTCAATTCGCGGACGAAGAGAAAATCGATGCCGCGGGCGGCGATATCCGGCCGCAGAGGGCTGGCGGATGCCAAAGCCGGATAAAGAACAGCCGGACGCAGATTGGCATACAAACCCAGAGCCGACCGCAAACCCAGCAAAGCCCGTTCCGGCCGCCGGTCTCCCGGCAGCGTGTCCCATTGCGGGCCGCCGACCGCGCCCAGAAGCACGGCGTCGCTGTTGCCGCAGCCGGCAACAGTCGCCGAAGGAAGCGGATCGCCGGTCGTGTCTATGGCGATACCGCCGGCCAGCCATTCATCAAAATGAAAAGTATGCCCGAAGCAGTGGGCAACCTCATCCAGAACCAACCGCGCTCCATTGATAACTTCCGGTCCGATTCCATCGCCCGGAATGACAGCAATTTTAAAATCAGCCATATGATCAGCTCCTTGCCGGTCTGCCTGTTCAATCGACATTCATTCTTGTTTTTCTTTGTTTCGTAAAGTCCCCATCAAACCGTCGGCAGCGATGATCTTTTGGATAAAGGCCGGAAAAGGCCGCGCTTGGAAAACAAGATTTCTGGTCAAATCGGCGATCCGTCCGGTATCCAAATCGATATCCAGCTGATCTCCGGCCGCGACCGCTGCGCTGGCTTCGGCGCTCTCCAGGATCGGCAGGCCCATATTGATCGCGTTGCGGTAAAATATCCGGGCAAAACTCCGGGCGACGACACAGCTGACGCCGCTGGCCTTGATCGCGACCGGCGCATGCTCACGCGAGGAGCCGCAGCCGAAATTGCTTCCGGCGACCAGAATGTCGCCCGGACGTACTTTTCCGATAAATGAGGGGTCCAGATCCTCCAGACAATGGCGGGCTAATTCGGCCGGTTCGGCCGTATTGAGATAACGCGCCGGTATAATCACATCGGTGTCGACATTGTCGCCGTACTTAAAGGCATGGCCTTGTAAACGCATCGGACAGTCCCTCCTTTTTTTCTTTACTTTGCAGCTCGGCTGTTCCCGCCAAATGACCCAGGACAGCCGACGCGCAGGCAACCGGAACGCCAGCCAGATAGACTTCGGATTTTGGATGGCCCATGCGCCCGACAAAATTTCTGTTGGTCGTCGCCACACATCGTTCGCCGGCCGCCAGAATCCCCATATGGCCGCCCAGGCAAGGCCCGCAGGTCGGCGCGCTGACGACGGCGCCGGCATCGGCGAAGATTGCCAATAAACCTTCGGTCAGGCATTCGCGCCAAACGCGCTGTGATCCCGGGATTACAATCAAGCGTACGCCTTTGGCCACATGCCGGCCTTCCAGCCACCGGGCAGCCAGCCGCATATCTTCCAGCCGGCCATTGGTGCAGGAACCGATAACAACCTGGTCAATGGGAACATCGCCAAACCCGGCCGCAGTCTTCGTGTTTTCCGGCAAATGCGGGAAAGCCGCCGTCTGGGCCAGTTCATCCAGATTGATGGTTATGGTACGCGTATATTCGGCATCCGGATCGGCCCGGAAAATCCGGTAAGCGCCCTGCCCGTAACGCGCCGGCGCATACTGGCGCAAATACGCTTCCGTCTGTTCATCAACCGGGAAAATCCCGTTTTTGCCGCCCGCTTCGATGGCCATGTTGCAGATCGTCAGGCGTTCGGCCATGCTCAGGGCGGCCACGCCGGGCCCGGTAAATTCCAGGGACTGATAGAGCGCGCCGTCTACGCCGATCAGACCGATCAGATGGAGAATCAGGTCCTTCCCGGTGACATCCGGCTGCAGCCGTCCTTCCAGCACGACCTGGATTGCCGACGGCACGCGGAACCAGGTTTTGCCGGTCGCCATAGCGTAAGCCAGATCGGTGCTGCCGACGCCGGTGGCAAAAGCGCCCAGCGCGCCGTAAGTGCAGGTGTGCGAATCCGCGCCGATAATGGCGTCGCCCGGAGCGACCAGACCGTTTTCCGGCAAAATGACATGCTCGATGCCCATGCCGGATTCACCCAGTTCGTAATAATGCTCCAAATCATGCCGGCGGGCAAACCGCCGGACCAAAGCGCAATGCTCGGCTGATTTAATGTCTTTATTCGGCGTAAAGTGATCGGGAACCAGCACGATGCGGGTCCGGTCAAAAACAGTATCCACGCCGGTTTCCGCCAAAGTGCGGATTGCCGGCGGCGTCGTCACGTCGTTGCCGAGAACCAGATCCAGTCTGGCTTCGATCAGGTCGCCTGCCGCAACCTGATCCAGTCCGGCGTGTGCGGCCAGGATTTTTGCCGTCATGGTCATACCCATGGTTATTCCTCCCATCCCAGTTGCCTGCGCATCAGCTTATATTCCAACGAATCAACCAGCGCCTGCCAGGATGCTTCCAATATGTCGTTCGAAACGCCTATTGTATGCCAGATCAGGCGTCCGTCGGTTGATTCGATCAAAGTCCGGACTTGCGAGGCGGTGGCTTCGGCGTTGATGACGCGGACTTTGAAGTCGGTCAGGCGGACTTGGGTCAATTCGGGGTAAAAAACCTCCATGGCTTTTTTCAGCGCCCGGTCCATGGCGTTTACCGGACCTTCTCCTTCGGCCGCCGTCGCTTCGCCGATGCCGTCCACCATGATTTTAATATAGGTATAAGCGCTGTAAGCGCCGGAGCGTGGTTGTTCGCTGGCGATCCGCAGTTTTTCCAGGTTAAAGAACGGTTTGTACAAGCCCAGTTCCTTGCAGACCAGTAGTTCCTGTGAAGCTTCGGCGCCTTCAAAATGATAACCCTGATGCTCCATCTCCTTGAGTTTATGCAGGACGCGAGCCACCTCCGGGGCATCCCGGTCCATGTCCGGGCGAACGCGGCGGATAATGTCCAGAACCGCCGAACGTCCGGATATCTCCGAGAGGAGAAACCGCCGGCTGTTGCCGACGAGCTCAGGATTGATATGTTCAAAGGCCGCCGGGTTCTTTTTAACCCCGTCAACATGCATGCCGCCTTTATGGGAAAAAGCAGCCGTGCCGACATATGGGTCGTTATTCGGCAAATTGATATTGGCGATTTCTGCCATTTTGCGCGCCACAGGCGTCAGGCGTTCCAGACTTTTTTCCGAAATGCAGGATATCCCGTATTTCAACTGGAGATTCGGGATGATGGTCGATAAGTTGGCGTTGCCGCAGCGCTCGCCGATGCCGGTGAACGTTCCCTGGACATGGCTGGCGCCGGCCATGACGGCAGCCAGCGAATTGGCTACCGCCAGGCCGCTGTCATTGTGGCAGTGGATGCCGATCCGCACGTCGGGCAGCGAATCGACCGCTTCCCGCGTCATGGCGCCGACCGTTTCCGGCATAGAAGAACCATTGGTGTCGCACAGGCAGATGACGCCGGCGCCGCCTTCACAGGCGGCCTGCAGACAACTGAGCGCATAGGCGCGGTTGTCCTGGCAGGCTTCGAAATAATGTTCGGCGTCAAAGATGACTTCTTTGCCCTGTTCGCGCAAATAAGCGACGGTTTCACAGATCATCTGCTGGTTTTCTTTCTGGGAACAGCGCAGAATGTCACGGACTTCCATATCCCAGACTTTTCCGAAAACAACGACGACCGGCGTCCGAGCGGACAGCAGATCGCGGAGTCCCTCATCTTCCGCAGCCGGGACGCCCTTGCGTTTGGTGCTGCCGAAAGCAGCCAGCCGGCTTTGCCCCATATCCGGCCGGGTTTCCTGAAAGCGGGTGAAAAATTCCCGGTCTTTGGGATTGGAACCGGGATTGCCGGCTTCAATATACGATATGCCAAGCGACACCAGCGTCTCGAGAATCTGGAATTTGTCGTTGACGGAGAAGGATACACCTTCAGCCTGGGCGCCGTCGCGCAGCGTTGTATCCAGAATTTCCACCGTGCGTTTATTCATGCCTTGATCACCTCGATCGGGGGGCCGGCTTTGATCTTTTCAGCCGGACAATCCAGTTCCGGACATTATCCGGCTGCAAGCTGCTGCCGGAAGTATCCGGCAGGTTCATGCCATAAGCATACCCGGTCGGCAAGTTTTCAACAAGAGTGAACTCTGGCCTTTTTCTTCACGCTTTATGCTTAAATTTGGCCAAAAATCACTTTTTATGCTATACTGACGGCGCATTTTCGTCTTAGGTGGCGAATCGGGAGGTTGCTTATGAGTCTGTTGACCGTTCAGGCTGTCAGTAAAAGTTATTTTAGCCGCGTTATTCTTGATCAGGTTTCATTCCAGCTGGACCGCGGAGAACGCCTGGCCTTGATCGGCAACAACGGCGCCGGCAAGACCACTTTGCTGCGTCTGATCACCGGATTGGAGAAACCGGACAGCGGCAGCATCCATTTTCCTGCCCAGATTATACCGGGTTATCTGACTCAGCATTTTGAAGATGACGCTGCCGAAGATTCTGATCCGCTTGGCAATCGCGAGCTAAGCCGGCTGGAAGACGGTTTGCGCGAAATGGAAACGCAGATGGCCGGCTGGCCGGCATCGGCCGGCGCCGCTGAAACTTCGGCACATAAAGCGCTGCTCCGTCAATATACCGAATGGACGGCCCGCTTCGAAGCGCTGGGCGGCTACGATTTCCGCCATCGGATGCTGGAGATGCTGGCCGGTCTCGGCCTGAGCGGCGATGTCCTTGAAAGACCGCTGTCAACGTTATCCGGCGGCGAACGCATGCGGGTTGCGCTGGCCCGGCTGTTGATTAAATCGCCTGATCTGCTTTTACTGGACGAGCCGACCAACCATATGGATCTGGCTGCCATGGAATGGCTGGAAGACTACCTGCGCAAATTCAAGGGAACAGTGCTGTTGATCTCCCATGACCGGACCTTTATCGACCGGACGGCTACCGCCGTCGCAGAGCTGGCTGAAGGACATCTCAGGATTCGCCCCGGTAATTATACTCGGTTTATGGAACTGGAAGCCGCCGAACAGCTGACGCTTGGCCGGGAAATGAAAAAACTGGCCCGCGAGCTGGATCACCAGCGTGAAGTGACGCAAACCATGCTGTCGCACCGGAATATGTCCGGTTATCATGCCCGGGAAAAGGTCGTGGCCAAACTCTCCGGACAATTAAGCGATATTTCAGCTAAAGCCCGGCGCATCAATCAGAAGTTGAATTTCAGCTTTTTACCCGGCTCACAGGAAGGCGATCCGGAACGTATCCTGTTGGAAACCCGCGACCTGGCCGCCGGATACAATGAAGAACCGTTATTCAGCCAAGTCTCCCTGACGCTGCGCAACGGCATGAAAGCTTGCCTGTGCGGCCCGAACGGCTGCGGCAAGACAACCCTGCTGGCTGTTTTGCTCGGTCGGATCAGCCAGTTTGATGGTCAGATCCGTTTATCGGACAAAGCTGTTTTCGGCCATATGGGCCAGCATGTCAATTTCGACGATGAAAACCGTACGGTTCTCGATGAAATGATGAGCCGGACTGAGCTTGACGAAGGTCAGGCGCGCAATTTGCTGGCCCGATACGGATTTCGTGAGGTTGACGTCTTTAAAACCTTATCCGTCCTGAGCGGCGGCGAACGTTCCCGCTTGTATTTGGGATGCCTGCTGCTCGAAAAACCGGATATGCTCTTTCTCGACGAACCCACCAACCACCTGGATATTCATTCCCGTGAAATTCTTGAGCAGGCGTTAGTCGATTTCCCGGGCGCGATCCTCTCGGTCAGCCACGACCGGTATTTCATCGAACGTTGTTCATCAACCATTCTCGGCTTTATCAACAGCCGGGTTCTGCCCTTCGATTCATTCGAAAAATACCGTCAGGCCGTCCGTTCAGCCGGATCCGCCAAACCGGATGCGGCAAGCAAAAAAGCCGATCAGCCAAATGTGGAGCCGGCTGCCGCGTCACGGCTCAACAAGGCCGGCGAGCGGCGGGAAGCAGCCTTGCACAAAGAAAAGGTCCGCCGCCTGGAGCAGGAAATCGCCGCGCTGGAACAAGAAAAATCCAGCCTGGAAACTGCTTTCAGCGAACGGACCGATCCGGAGGATTACCAGCGCTATGCGCAGGTTCTGGCAGATCTGGAGCAAAGATATAATCAATATATCGAGTTCGACGACCCTTTAAGCGAATAATTTTGAGCGGGTCAGCGGGCCGGCGACGCCGTCGGCCTTCAGGCCCCGGCTTTTCTGGAAAGCTTTGACAGCCGACTGGGTTGCCGGTCCGAATTTGCCGTCGGCCGAACCGCGCAGAAAGCCTAAATCGATCAATCGCTGCTGAACCAGGCGGACTGCGGTTCCTTGACTGCCCCGGCGCACAGTCTGGGTCGGGACGGAACCGGACGAAGCAGCCGGCGCCGGCTGGCTGGACCCGGCTGCCGGCGCCGCGCTGACCGCCCCCTGGAATAACGCGTTGTAAGTCTGCCGGCCGACGATCCCGTCAACCTTGAGACCGGCGCTGCGCTGAAACGCAAGCGCGGCCTTTTTTGTCGCCGGGCCAAATTTACCGTCGGCTGAACCCGACAGGAAACCCAGTTCGATCAGGCGCTGCTGGACCAGGCGAACGACCGGGCCTGTGCTGCCGCGGCGTACCGCTTTGGTAAACGCGGGAGCCGATACCTGAACGGCGGACGGCGGCGCCGACACGGCCGGCGCCGGACTTGGCGCCGGAGCCGCAGGAGCCGCCGGCGGAATTGCTGCCGGCGCATCGGCCGCATATAAACGGGTTTGCGTTTTTATACCGGCATGCCCATCGACTTCCAGGCCGGCGCGGCTCTGAAAATCACGGACTGCCTGCTCGACAGCCGTGCTGAAAGTGCTGTCCGGATCCCCGCTATAATAATTTAAATTCTTCAAACGCTGCTGCAGGAGGAGCACTTCATAACCGCTGTCGCCCAGTGACAAAGTTGCCTGGCCGGCGATAACCTGCGGTTTGAAGAGCAAGGCCAGTTCGTCTGCGGCCGCCACGCCGTTTTGGGGGAGGTTGTTCAACGCCTGCAGCGTTGTCACGGCCTGAACAGTCAGCGGTCCGTATTGTCCGTCGACGGACGATTTTAAGAAATTCAATTCATAAAGACGTTTCTGCAGCACAAAAACTTGCTCGCCGCTGTCGCCGGCGGATAATCGGCCGGCTTGCTGCAATCCGGCCGCCGGAGACGCCAGGCCGTCCAGCAGCATGACTTGCAAAGCATGACCGGCCGTCCCGGTCAGCGATTGTTGCAGACGCTGCTGCAGGGCGGTAACGGCAAACTCGGTCAGAGGGCCGAACTGGCCGTCCACCGGGCCGCATAAATACCCAAGATCTGTGAGGTTTTGCTGTAATGTACGCACCGTTTCACCCGAAGAACCATTTTTCAGGACGGGGAAAAGGCCGCTGACAGTCAGCTGGCAGCTGACACTATAACCGCCCGACTGAGCTGTCAATGTTGTCGCGCCAACCGATTTAGCCTTGATGACGCCGCCGTTTTCCCAGACGGCAACCGATTCATCAGAACTGGTCAAAGTCAGGTCTTGCTGGGTACCGTTGGCCGGCATCAAGGAAAACAAACCGGCCTTTTCACCGCCGACCGGCAGTATAAGGGCGGTCTGGGCAGCCGATAAACCGAGCAGCGGTTTTTTAGCCGTTACGGTCCAGGACAACAACGGCACCTTGCCGAGAGACAGACCGACGGTGGCCGTACCGCATTGCAAAGCGGTTTGGCGGCCGTTGGCCGTCACCTCAACCACAGATGGATCAGAACTCGACCATTGGCAGGCATCGGCCAAATCGGCCGGCAGGCCGGAAACCGGCGGTTCGGCAGACATCCCCGGTTCAAGCGTTATGCCGGCGGCGGTCAGGGTCAGGCCGGCCATATCGGGCAGGACTGTAACGGTCGTCAGCGCATAAGAGCCGGCGCCGTCAACCACGGCGATGATCGTTCTGCCAACGCCTGCAGCTGTAACCTGGCCGGTCTGATCAACCGCAGCCACGGCCGGATCCAGCGACAGCCAGACCGGTTCCGCGGGAGCGGCGCCGGATAGCGTTAATGCTGTTGTTGTCGATGCCGGAGCAGCCGGAGGCATCTGCAGGATCAACGGACCGCCGGCCACCGTAAAGGCGTTTTGATTGACCATTTGCAACAAAGCTGTCTCCGTGTCAAAATTCAGAGTAATATTTTGTGTGGACAGGCCGGCGTCCGCCGAAGCGGCCAGCGCCTGGCTGCCCTTTACCGGTACGCCCGCGCTGGCGCCCAGATATAAACCGGATTCACTGTAAACCCATTGTCCGGCAGCCGCAAGGGAACCGTCGGACGAAATCAGCCGGCCGGCCGTGTCGATCAGCTGTAAACCGGCGGCGGCGCGCACGCCGGTGGCCGGATCATAATAAACGGATTTGCCGCCGGTATCTTGCCAGCCGGTTAAGCGGCTGCCGCCGGCATCCAGCAGGTAAGCGCCGCCGCCGATCAACTGCGCGCCGCTCAGCGCCTGCCCGGAGAGATCGCGCCAGACCCCGCTGTCAGATGTTTGCTGCCACCCGGTCAGCAAAGCTCCGCCGGCCGAGAACACCAAAGCCCTGCCGTCCACGGTTGCCGCGCCGTATGCCGGATTCCCGTTTTCATCGAGATAATAGAGCTTATCGTCATTTTGCTGCCAGCCGGTCAGCAAAATTCCTGTTTCGCCAAAGAGGTATTGTTTGCTGTCGATCGTCTGCCAACCGGTCTGCGGCACACTGTCGGCATTAAGATAATACCGTGAGCCGTCGATCATCTGCCAGCCGGTTAAAACAAGGCCGCTGCCGGAGAAATACCGGAGCTGGCCGCCGGTGGTCTGGAATCCGGTCAAACGGGCGCCGTCCGGACCAAATAACCAGACTTTGCCATCAATCGACTGCATGCCGGTGACATATTGGCCGTCCCGGTAATAATACTGCTGATCCTGAACGGTTACCCAGCCGGTTGTCGGATAAGCGATGTAAGGACAAAGGCACCAGCTGGTCCAATGACGGTCGCTCAGTTTGGTTTTCACGACGCCGTATTCGACGCCGCGCGATTCGATAACCTCGCCGTTGCCGATATAAACGCCGATATGGCCGTCCCGGCAAACCAAAGCGCCGTGGATATTCGGCAATGTGCTGATCGGCCCCTTGACGGTCGCCGCGTTGTACATGCCGTTGGCCGAGCGATCCTGGTCGGCGTTATATTTGGGGTTCAGGCTGTCGCTCTGCCACCATAAATACGCTTTGATCAAACCGACACAATCCGCTCCCCGATGGCCGATCCAGTCGGCAGCGTTCACATAGGCGGTTTGACCGTCGCTCATGATCTCTGCGTAAACACTGGGATATTGATTTCTTTTTCCATCAATGAGGGCCTGTGTTATAGTCTGTCCGTATGTGCCGTAAACATAACCCCAGTTCTCATTCAAAGCTTTGAATGCAAACTCGGTCAAACCCGCTGCTGTGGGATTGGTTGTCGCCGAAATTTCATGTGGCAGATTCTGGAACAGCATGGCACAGGCCATCAGGCAGACCAGAAAGATTCGAACTCGCCTCTTCATGGTTATGCGCTCCTTTGCCATTATTTAGCCTTTATTATATCATCTGCTATATCGGTAAAAATCTCGGCAACTTTACAGGTAGATAGCGATTCATTGCAGTAAAGCCGCTTCTGCGCAACGCAGACCATCGACGGCCGCCGACATGATGCCGCCGGCATAACCGGCGCCTTCGCCGGCAGGATAGAGGCCGGCGACGCTGGCACGGCAATGCTCATCCCGTACAATGCGCACCGGTGACGAGCTGCGGGTTTCGATACCAGTCAAAACAGCTTCCGGCGCCGCAAAACCTTTAAGACGCCGCCCGAGAAGCGGCAAAGCCTCCCTCAAGGCCTGACTGACCAGCGGCGGCAGGCATTCCGTCAGATCGCACCAGCAAACACCCGGACGATATGAGGGTTCGACAACAGGCCGGTCCGATATTCCGCCCGGCCTGCTTTGATATCCGGTCGCGCCGGGGCCGGGCAAGAAGTCGCCCACCCGCTGGGCCGGTGCATGATATTGCCCTCCGCCGGCCCGGAAAGCAGCTTGCTCCAAGGTTCGCTGCCAAAATAAGCCCGCCAGGGGGCCGGTCCCCGGATAATCATCCGGTTCGACTCCCACCAGCAGCGCGCTGTTGGCATTGGCCAGATCGCGGGCATGACAGCTCATGCCGTTGGTGACAACACCGCCGGCTTCGGAAGCAGCTGCGACAACCTGGCCGCCCGGGCACATGCAGAACGTATAGACCGACCGGCCGGAAGGCAGATGGCAAGCCAGCTTATATTCTGCCGGCGGCAAACCGGCCGGCGCTGCCGCCATACCATATTGGCCGACGTCGATCTGCTGCTGGGCATGCTCGATCCGGACGCCGATAGAAAACGGTTTTCTGATCAGGGACACCGCCCGTTCCTCAAGCATGGTTATCGTATCGCGGGCACTGTGGCCGATGGCCAAAATCAAACGATCGGCCGGCAATTCATCCGTAAAGGGCTGTTTTCCGGCCGGCGCCCCTTCTACAGTCAATCCCTTGAGGCCGGACGAATCGGCAATCAGGCCGGTCAGGCGGCATGAATAGCGGATTTCACCGCCCAGACTGATTATGCGTTCGCGCAGGCGGATCATGACGGAACGCAGACGATCGGTACCAATATGAGGTTTTGCCAGATAGAGAATTTCATCCGGCGCCCCCGCCAGAACCAATTCTTCCAGAACGGCCCGGCAGCGGGGATCTTTGATGCCGGTCGTCAGCTTACCGTCGGAAAACGTACCGGCGCCGCCTTCGCCAAACTGAACATTCGACTGTAAATCCAGCCGTCCCTCACGCCAAAAGCGGGCTACATCCTCCTGCCGTTCTTCAATACGGCGGCCGCGCTCCAGGATCAGCGGCTTCGCGCCGGCCATCGCCAGATAAAGCGCGGCAAACAAACCGGCCGGCCCGGCGCCGACAACTACGGGACGCAGGCCGGATGAGCCGCAGGTCAGGCCGGACGGCGGCAAATTCGGCAACAATTGCCGGATACCCTGCAGGGATAAAGACTCTGGATATAACGCAATCGAATAAAGCCAGTGAATATTGTTTTTATCGCGGGCGTCGAGGGACATTTTCATAATCCGATAATCAGACGCGGCAAGGTCGGACACCGGAATCTGAGCCTTACGCGCCAATGCGGCGGTCAGATCAGATTTGTCGTGCGCCGGCGGCAGGATAAGATCGTTGATCATTCTGGTCTTTTTCATCGCTGTCCGCCCGGATTATCCAACCGGCCAGGCAAGCCGCCCGCCGCATTGGCAGCCAGCCATTGCTCAGCCGCCTTTTTGCCGGCCAGATAGCCGGAAGACCAAGCCCACTGTAGATTGAAGCCGCCGCAGTCGCCGTCGATGTCGAGGATCTCGCCGGCCGCGAAAAGGCCCGGAACCAAACGCGATTCCAGTGTGTCCGGCCGAAAATCGGCTGTGGCCAGACCGCCGGCCGTCACCTGAGCCTGACTCCAGTCCCGTGTGCCGACTGCCCGGACAGACCAGTTTTGCAAAAGCTGTCTGATTTTTTGAATTTCTTGCGCCGACAGGCTGCCGGCTGTCCCGTTCAAAGAACGGCCGACAGCTGTTTTTACGATGGTCTGGCCCAGCTTCTTATTGACCAGCCCGGTCAGAAAATCAGCCAGCGGCAGTTCGGGATTGATCTGCTGCCGTTCAATCAGCCAGGTTTGTAATTCTGAGCTTGTCAGATCGGGCAGGAAATTCAAAGAAATCATCACCGGCCCGTCGGCCAGTCCGGCGGCCCATTCGGCGACCGGCCGGGCCAGCTGCAGCAGCGGCGGCCCGGAAAGGCCATATTCTGTAAAAAGCACTTCGCCGGTTTCCGAGCGGATTATTTTATCTTTTCGGGATGCGGAAGCCATTCCTTCACATTTGATACCGGCCAGACCACGAACCAACTCGGTTTCTGTGCAGATTTGAACTAAAGCCGGAAAAGGCTCCACCAGATGGTGGCCTAAAGCCGTGAAAAAGCGATAGCCGCTGCCGTCGCAGCCGAAAGCCGGAGCGGCCAGGCCGCCGGTGGCGACAATAACCCGATCGGCTCTGAACTGCCGGCCATCCTGAGCCAACAGGCAAAATCCCGGATCTTCGCTGGATTTGACGTATGGGCCAGATGTCAGGACCTGCTTGATTTTGCAATCGGTAATAATCCGGACTCCGGCTTGTTCTGCCGATAACCGCAGAAGATCCAGTACGGCCGCCGCCTGATAACTGTATGGAAAAATACGGCCGTCAGGGTCAACCCTGCACAAGAGGCCCATCTGACGAAACTGAGCCAGAGTCGACACCACCGGCAGACGACGCAGAGCGCCCAGGGCAAAACGGATATCCCGGCCGTGATAATGGTCGATCGATAGTTTATTATTGCTGAGGTTACAGCGCCCGTTGCCGGTCGCCAGCAATTTGCGGCCGACCCGCTCCTGGCCTTCCAGCAAAATAATGCCCGGTTCCGTGCCGTTCCCTGCTGCCTCGCGCAGGATCCGCGCGGCTGTAATCGCGGCCATTAAACCGGCGGCGCCGCCGCCGACGATAGCCAGTCGGCCGTTTACAGCATAGCTGCCGGGCATGCCGGCGGCGGATCCGGTATCAGGCTTCATTTTCCTGAATTTGCCGCAGCAAGGCCAGACAACGGGCATATTTGCTCTGGCTTTCCGGCTCCACATCATAGCGGGCCTGCATCTCATCGCCCAAAGCCATTAAATCGCGCACATCGCCTTCTTTGAGTTCCAGTTCAAGTTCATTGATCTGCGCGGTCAGCGGCCCGGCGCGCAATTCGCCTTTATCCAGCGCCAGTTCCATCAAAGTGTCGCCATAACCGATATCATAAGCCGTCCGCGTAAAATCGGCCTGGCAGATTTCCAGCAGCGGCTGCCCGTCAATTTCCAGCAGCAGCTCGCGCAGCCGATCATCAGGATCGCCGTCGCTGACGGCCAGCTTCAGGAACCAGGCCGCATCCAGGCCTTTTTCCGGCTGATCGGACCAATCCATCGCATCGTCGTCCAAAACAACCGACCATTCTAAACGCTGGTGCAAACCGTTATTGGCCGCTTTGCCCAATTTAACCGTCGCGATGCGCCGGTCATCCTCACGGCGGATTCGCAGAGACGCCCGGCGGATAGTCAGGGCGCCGGCCGCCGTATCATAATACTGGCTGTGCATATCCAGATTTTGCCGTGAATCCGGCAGAAGCAGGTCGGCGATCCAGGGATCGGTAAAGAATGATGATCGGTCGCCATCCTGTATAAAGCGCAATTTCAATTCGGTTTCCATGTCAATCCTCCTGGATTAAGCGAGCTAATTCATCCAGACTCGAGTTAAATTCCATCATGGCATCTTGTACCGGCGCCGGTGAAGATAAATCGACTCCGGCTGCCGCCAAAACGGCCAGCGGATAATCAGAGTTGCCTGCTCCGAGAAAGGTCAGATACCGATCGACAGCCGGCTGCCCCTCGGTTAATATCTGACGGACAAGGGTAACGGCTGCCGAAAAGCCGGTCGCGTATTGAAAGACGTAATAAGCATTATAGAAATGAGGGATTCTGGCCCATTCCCATTGCATGAAGTCGTCAATAATCACATCAGGCCCAAAATATCGGCGCAGCAGGTCACGATACACCGAGCAAAGAACCTCTGCCGTCAAAGATTCACCTTGTTCGGCCTTTTGGTGGACCTGCCATTCAAATTCGGCAAACATCGTTTGCCGGAAAACGGTCAGCCGGAATTCCTCAAGAAAATGATTCAGCAAATAAGCTTTTTCCTGACGGCCGTCCGGCGTCGACTCGTCGCACCGACCTAAAAGCGAGCGCATCAGGAGAATTTCATTGACGGTCGAGGCGATTTCCGCCAGAAAGATCGGATAATGGGCTTCCGGGTAAGGTCTTCGATTGGTGTAATACGTATGAAGGCTATGACCCAATTCATGCGCCAGGGTAAAAATATCCGATAACATACTGCCGTAATTCATTAAAATATAAGGATGGCTCTTATATGACCCCCAGGAATAGGCGCCATTTGTTTTGCCCGGCGTTTCATAGACATCGATCCAACGGTTGTTCAGGTGTTGTTCCACAACGTGCAAATACTCGGGGCCCAGCGGGGCAAGACCTTGTTTAACCAGGCTGCAGGCCTGTTCATAAGTATACCGGCGGTCAGGGACATCCAGGATCGGAACATAGGTATCCGAGATGTGCAGATCAGGCAGTTTCAGTTGCTTCCGGCGCAGTTCAAGATAACGGTTAAGCGTCGGCTGGCCATCATGAACCGCTTCGATCAAGCTGGTATAAATGCTGACCGGCAGGTTGTCCGCAAAAAGAGCGGCGCTGAGACTGTCCTGATGATGGCGGGCTAAGGCAAAGACCAGATCCGCTTTGACCCGGGTCGCATATAAAGTCGCCAAAGTCTGGCCATAATCGGCAAAAGCTTGATGGATCCGGGCAAACGCAGCCTGGCGGACCGAATGGTCATGATGCTCACGCAGTTGGCTGAACAAGGCAGGGGTCAGTTCTATCGTTCGCCCTTCCCCGTCGCTGATCGAACCCAATTTTAAATCTACATTGTCAAAAACCGTATAGGCGTTGCCCAGGCCTTCGGTAACCGGACCGAAACGTGAAAGCAGCGCTTCTTCTGCTTCCGGCAGAATATGCGGTTTTGTCCGGATCAGATTAAGCAGGACCTGCCGGTAAGGCTGAAAGGACGTATGCTCATTCATCCAAAGCAACAAGCGGTCTTCAGGCAAGCCGGCCAGTTCTGGTGATAAAAATGCCGTAGCCGCGGCCGCCTGGTAATAAAGATTGGTCACCCGGTCGGCCATGTCCTGACAGCGATTGACACCGTTGTCCTCGTCACGGCGCATGCGGGCATAGGCATATAGCTCCATCAGTTCCAGATCGATCTGATCCGATTGCTGCAGAGCTGCCAGCATTGTTGCCGGATCATCGCCTAAATGACCGCGAAAGTGTTCAATTTTTTCCAACAGATCGGGAATGGCGGCCAGCGCAGTCTCCCATGACTGGTCATCCGGAAAAATGTCCTCAAGCTGCCAACGATAAATTTCGGGGATTTCCCCCCTGCTTCGTCGTGGAGGTTGAGTGTCAGTGTCCATAGTGTTCTCCTTCTTTCTGCGTTTGCCTGCTGCAACGCATGTTCTGCTTATGATTATATCGAATTACTGCGCGGATACCGGCAAGCTATATACGCCGGTCCGAGTCACTACCGTAAGAGAACGGCTGCCGGCAAATCCGACCCGGATTATTTCATCGGCCATAGTCTGATCCAGAATAATCTGATCATTCCGGCAATCGACAAGAAGCAGCCTTGTCCCGCTGCCGATAGCCGTCAAATGTCCGGATACCGCCGGGAAAGTCGCGGAATCGCCGATGACGAGGCCGTCGCTGCTGCTGCCGTCGGCTTCGATACGATACAGGCTGATAGCGCCGCCGGTCTGATTGGCGGCTAAAACCAGGAGCGCGTCTCCGGAAGCCGCCACGGATTGGATCTGATTATACTGCCGCTGCCAGAGCAGATCTTCCTGGTCATAGGAAATCGCAGCAATCTGGGATGATCCGCAAATAACCGGATGGCCCTCCGGATCATAGGTTATCAGCGGATACAGGGAATCCAGATCCGGCTGGCGTAAAGCCTGCTGCTCACCCGCGATATTATAACGCTTCAGTTTCGGATGGATGACCGAAGCGTTGGTATTGGCCAGGGCGACATCGAAAAAGGCGCCGTCGCCGGTAAATGATACCGACAAAACGTAGCCGGACTCCGGGAAATAGCAGTCGTATAATTTCTGTCCAGTCAGGGCGGCCAATACCGTAACCAGGCCGGTGCTGTCGGTCTGGTCCTGTATCAAGGCAGCCATGCCGTCCGGGCTGACCGCCGCGCCGTTGATGCTGCCGTTCAGAGATCCTCGATAAGACTCGCCGTCCGGCGTAATCATCACATAAGCATGGCCGTCACGATCGGCAGCCAATAAAAACCGGTCTTGTATCACGACAAAGGGAGCGGTAAAGTCGATGTCCACAGCAAAATTCTCCGTGCCATGCACATCAAGATAAGCAATCCGGTTGGCGGTTACCTTGGCAACGCCATCGGCAAAAGGATATAGCTGCTGCGCTTCAGACGCCGAACAGGAAAAGCCGCCGCTCTGCTGGACAGGAGCCGCCGTCGTGTCCGCCGTAACCTGCCAGGCGTTGTCATCCGGAAGCTGATTGACCAAAATAATGGCTGCTGCCATCAGCAGGAAAGCCAGCGTGATCAAAACGATCAAGCTGGCTCTGCTTCGTTGGCTGTTTCGGACTGGCTGACGATGATCCATTTAGTTCAGCTGATAACCTTCCTCTGTGTTAAACACATTGTCCACAGCATGATCCATGGCATACCGCATTTTCTTGTAGGCTACAATAATGCCTTCGTTATCATCCTTTGCCGATGTAAAGGCTGCATCGCCATCGACATAAAATCCGGTATATTCCCCATCAATAAAGACATAATAAGTATACTCATCCCGCTTGGTAAATTCAACGAGTTTCGTATAAGCCGCCACTTTGTTTTCTTCATCGGCCTTAATATAGAACTTCATCGATGCTTCATGCAGGTTGGTCGGCTTGGCTTCCGTATCCAAGCCGGCGATCATCACGCTGATCAGCCGCTGATAAAACGTACTGTACAGACTCTTGTCCGATTCGCTGAAAATTCGGGCGTTTTCGCCATCCAGCGTGAAAGCGACGCCGTCGTCATCGGCCTTCTGGTCCTTGGTCATCTGAATTTCCGTCGTAAACTGGGTGCCAAAGAGATCGGCCTCGATTTTGCTGACATTCCAGATGCTTTGCAGACTGACAAAACGATCCAGCATTTCGATAACTTTCATGTCGATAGCTGTGAAGGTGCTGCTGGCGACTGTAAATACCGCCGGGACTTGATCGGACATCGCGTAATAATTGCTGTCATCCGCTTTGCTGCCGATCTTTAGCACGACCGTCTTTTCGGCAGTCTTCAGCCGGAATGTATATTGCGGATTATCCAGGCCGTATTTGGCCAAGTCTGCCGGATCGAGTTCAATAAACTTAACGACCGCAGCTCCGGTTGACTCGGTAGCCAGGGTTGTCAGCGACTCCGAAGTCCCGCTGCGTTTAATCGGCTCAGTAATTTTGAAGTCGAGATAAGCGCTGTCGCTGCCCGCTTCGCCAACCAAAGACACATCGGTCGCCAGCTTCAGCTGGTCCTTGGCTCGTTCAAAGGTCATGTTGGTCAGATCGTTGCTGTCGATGCCGACCACCAGACTGGTATCCAGGAAATCCGTCAGGCCCTGCTTAACTTTATCGCAGGTCGACGAAGCTACCGCGCAGACTCTCCCGGCATCATCCACGGTGACATAATCATAATAACCGGAGGACAATTCATTGCCGAATTTAATCTCGTGCGTTTCACCCGATTTCAAGGTTACTTTCATCGTCGCCGCAGGTTTGGCCAGCCCATAAGAAGACAGATCGGCCGCGCTGGCGGTGATCTCCTGGCTGGTATAAACTTTAACGGCAACCTTCGCCAATTCCTCAACGAGAGAGGACGAAAAAGGATAGTCCTCCTTGTCCTTGACGGACCAAACGACTGAGACATTGCCCTGGGCGTCTTTGGCTTCTTCAGGAACCAGAGTGAAAGTACCTGTCGCATTGGTTACATCCAGGCGGCTGATATCTGTCTCCGCAGCTTCAAACACCGCGGGCACATCAGCGATCGAAGTGCCGGTCGTCGTTTCGCCGGTCCCGCTCATTTTCGGCACAAGGGCCGAAATGAGCCAGACCAGGAGCAGGACGACCAAAATGCCGCCAAAGATGATCAGGGGTTTCCATTGCTTCTTCACGTCATCAAGCCTCCAGCTTTTGCTTACAAATGCTTGCGTTTCCGGTAGACAACCAGTGCGGCGATCAGTAAAGCGCCGGGCAGCAGCAACATGACGACAACAGCCGTCAAGACGTTAATACTGCTGGATCCCTTGGTTACAGAATAGGAAGCGGGCACTTTCGATTCGATATAGAGACTGTCGGCTTCAGATGTATTGGACAGCCATTGTACACCGTAATAGAACAAGCCGGCATTGTAAAGGTTATTGCCGTAAGTCTGCAGAACGCTGTCGGAGAAAATGCTGCTGCTGCCAATGAGCATGACTTTAGCGGATTCAGTGACATTGGTTCCGTCGACCCAGCCTTTATTCTCGGAAACCATGGCGATATTCTGCTTGCCGGCCGCGGAAGCCTGGCTGGAGTCGCCGTTGGCTTCGGCATAACCTTCGGCCGATGTGGTCAGAATCGATTCCACGGTAATCCAGTCCTTGGTGTTTTTCAATTCATTAATGCCGCGGACATTGTCGACCAAGGTAAAGCCGTCGATCTCGTCGCTTGTGTTGATCGAGCTGACCGGCGCGATGGCTCTGATGACATAAGGGTCATCCTGCAGGCGATGGTCGGTATCGCCTTCACGGATCTTATTGTCGCTGACTTCCAGATTATAATCGATCAGGAGCTGGTTCAGTTCCGGGAATGAGGTTGTGTTGAAATCGGTAACAAACATCAGGCTGCCGCCCTTTTGCAGATACGCGGACATGACTTTACGTTCGGCGGTGGTGATATCTTTTTTCGGCGAAGCCATGACGATGACGGAACAATCGGCCGGAATTTCAGTCAGGCTGAAAAGATCGAGATCCTTGACTTCATAATTGTTGTTCTTCAAAATCGTCACCAGCGAACTGTAATTGCTGTTGTAATCCAGTTCGTCATGGCCGGCTGTAAAATAGACGACCGGCGTTGTTTCCGACTGGACATATTTAATGGCGCCGGTGATGCTCTGCTCAGCGGTAATGCCGTTCAGGACCGTGTTGTAGCTGCTGTCATAACCGACATCATAAATGTCGTTGTATGCAATGTTCTTGGCTTTGCCGGTTGTTTTGCAATAAACGACATAAGTATCGGCCTGGGGATCCAGATAACCTTTCGGATCCAGTTCGGTCAAAATGGACGGCGTTATGTCCGGATTGACATAGCGGACTGTGATTTTGCCGTTGCCGTATTTAACGTATTCATCGACCATCGGCTGGATCGAGGTGTATTTCGTATCGGCGGCGGCATCGAACAGACCGACGATTTCGACATCCATGGTCATATTCTTAAGGATTTCCTTACTGACATCGCCGATCGAATACTGACCGCCTTTTGTCCAGTCCCATTTCAGCTTATCGCCGAGAAGGCTGTCGAAGACGATATTCAGGACCAGCAGGATGACAATAAACAGGATGGTCGATGTAACGGAGATGGTCTTCAAATTTTTATTGCGTTTGTCGACGGTGCGGTTGCTTTTTTTATCCGCTTTGGCGTCCGCCGGCAGATTGGGATTCTTTTTCTTGAAAATGCTCATCTTATCTCACCTCTGGCTCCAACGCCGTTTTTCAATAATGCGGTTGGTCAGGTACAGGAAAGCCGCAACCAAGCTGATAAAGAACAAAATCGGCGAAATTTCGAAGATGCCGTTGATATAATTGCTCAGTCGGGTTGTCGGATTCAGCCATTGAACCGCATTGGTAACGGCAGTGCCCGCGGACTCGATCTGAGTGTCGGACAAGCCGATGAAATTGATCTTGCTGACCAGGGTGGAGACGACCGATCCCAGCATGCTGGATACAAAATCAAGCAGCATCAGGACCAGCATGATGATAAAGGATATAACGGCGGCGATAATCTGGTTTTCGGTCAGAGCTGAAGCAAAAACGCCGATGGCAATATAAGCGGCTCCCAGGAAAAGGAATCCGATATAAGCGCCAAGTACGCTGACATCAATCAAACCGCTGTATAGGATGGTAATAATGACATGGCTCAGCGTACCGGCCGTCATCAGGGTGAAGAGAGCCAGAGCGGCCAGGTATTTGCCGATAACGATCTCCAGGGTGCTGGCCGGCGAAGTGAACAGCAGAACTTCGGTGCCGTTCTTGCGGTCTTCGGAAAAGGACCTCATGGTCATCAACGGGATGATGATAAACAAGAAAGACTGGATAAAACTAATTTCACTGACCATGTCGGCATAGGAGCTCATAATGCCGGAAGCATAATAAAGTCCGCTGACCGCCATGAAAATGGCAAAAATGACAAACCCCATGGGGGAACGGAAATACGCCAGAAATTCACGATTGAAAATAGCTTTGATGCGTTTCATAGGATTACCCCCTCTTCCCGGTCTGATATGTGCTGGTTACCTGGAGGAAGATGTCTTCCAGGGTCGGATCCATCGATTTCATTTCGATGATCGGCCAGCTGTTTCTGGCCATCTCGAAGAAAATCTGCTTGCGGACATCCAGATCCGGCTCGTTTTCAACATCGAAAATTGTGATGCCGTCTTCTTTTTCCAGGAAGACTTCAGCGCTGCGCACGCCGGGGATCATCCTTATTTTCTGAATAATATCCTTGGCCGGACCTTCCGCGCTCAGCTGGACTTTCGAAGTCTTGGCCATTTTGTGGCCCAGTCCTTCCGGCGTGTCGATCGCGGCGATCACACCTTTATTGATGATGACGACCCGTTCGCAAACCGCCTGGACTTCAGGCAGGATATGAGAGCTGAGAATGATGGTGTGCTTTTTGCCCAGCTCTTTGATCAAGTTGCGGATTTCGATGATTTGTTTGGGGTCCAGGCCGACGGTCGGTTCATCGAGAACCAGAACCTCCGGATTGCCGATCATCGCCTGGGCGATGCCAACGCGCTGACGGTAGCCCTTGGACAGATTCTTGATCAAACGGTTGGAAACGTCGGTGATGCGAACCAGCTTCATGATTTCCGCCAGCTGCTTGATCCGCTCTTCACGGGGTACGCCTTTGAGTTCGGAAACGAATTTCAGAAACTCAATGACCGTCATGTCCAGATAAAGAGGCGGTTGTTCCGGAAGATAGCCAATGCACTTTTTCGCAAGCTGCGGCTCTTCCAGAATATCATGACCATTGATGGTCACGGTTCCTGATGTGGCCGACAAAAAGCCGGTCAAAATGTTCATGGTTGTGGTCTTACCGGCACCGTTTGGTCCCAGGAAGCCGAGTATTTCGCCTTTGTTCACGGTAAAAGTAACATCGTTGACGGCCATCATGTCGCCATAGTACTTTACCAGATTGCGAATTTCAATCATCCTACTTCCTCCTCGCCTCTGCTCACTTTTGATTCACAGAGGTCCATGATTTCACAGTTTTTGATTATAACAAAAAAAAGGTTCCGGATTGGCAGATTTCACAATTGTTCAGAATTCAGCCGCTTTTCGGCACGATGTTCCGCAGGGGTTCATTCCGGGTCGATCCGGACCTGGGCCCGGAAAATCCGGACATCATCAGCAGCGCGGCGGGCTTCAACCTGCCAGCAGTTTTTTTCCCTGTCATCCGGCATGCCATAAAGGTAGAGCTTGGTGCCAACGCGAACTTCATTGATATAGTGGATGTCGAACTGCCGGATAACCAGGCCGGCGCGGCCATATCCGCCCGATTCTTCACCGGGCGTTTCCCGAGAATCGTCATTTTGCGCCTTTTGCAGGGCGGCTGCGTAGATGGCATCCAGGCACCAGGCGACATAACGGGTGTTATTGACATGATGGTTGCGGTCGATATCGCTGAAATCGGCATATTTAACCAGGATCGGCGCCAAATCGGGCTGATCGAGTTTTAATAATTTGGGGCAGTTGAACGACAGAGCTTGACGATCGGGCGCCGGATAAAGCCCTTCCGGCCAGACATGGTCCGGCCGCTGCGGCCGGTGCGTATCCTGACTGGCAATCAGCCATTCCGAAGTTGCTTCGCCCAATTTGCGGCCGGTTTGATCATAGAAGAGGAAATTACGGATAAAAACCAGCTTTTGAACCCCTTGCTGCCAGGTGTCGATCGTCAGTATCTCGCCCCAGTGTGGCAAATGCTCCATCTGCACCGAAATTTTGATCAGCAGCCAGCAAAGACCGCGGGCATCGAAATCATCTGATCCGGCTTGCAGCGCTTTGGCATTATGATAGGCAGCCTCCTGCATACAAGCAAATAAAGCGAACAGATGCAAGCGGTCGTGGTCGTCGGTATCTGTGCCGCGTATGGAAAAAGAATACGGGCCCATAGGAGAAGCGGAATAATCCGGCCGCCATTCCGGCGCCGGTTTTACCGTGTTGATCGATTCTGATTCTGTCATTTTGATTTCATTCCATTCTCTGATTGTTTTCCAAACTGCGGCGGGCGTTCTCCTGGCCCAAGCTCTGCGCCCGGGCTAAATGAGAGCGGCCGATCGTCAGCGCAGCCAGTCCGATCGCAAAAAGAGCCATCAGGCTCAAGATGCCAAAGGACGACCGCCCGGTTAAATGGGCTATGAGGGCATAGAGCGCCGGTCCCATGACTGCCGCGAATTTACCGAATACATCGAAAAAGCCAAAATATTCATTAGACCGGTTTGCCGGGATTAATTTGCCGAAGAAAGAACGGGACAAGGCTTGTATACCGCCCTGGCATGTGCCGACCAGCACCGCCATGGCCCAGAACAGCAAGGTCGAGCGCTTCAGCGCCCGGTCGAAATCGGCCGATGACGCCGGATCGGCCAGATAAGTATCCAGACTGCTGCCGACCGACCGCCATACCGATTGGATTTTATTCAAGGTTTCACCCTGATAATGGGCTGCCGAATCAGCTGCCGCTTCTTCAACCGACCGGGCCAGTTCGGTCCGCCGGTCGGCGCCTGCCAGCATGGCGGCGCCATTCTGGACCCATTCATCCAGCTGTTTTTGGAAAGCCGTCCGGTCGGCGGCGCTCAAAGCGCTCAGATCAACTGTCGCCGCACCATGCTCCACGGCGGTCTGATAACCGTCTGTAAAAACTTTCTGGGACGGTTCCAGTGAAAAGCCCATATAAAAGCCGACCGTACATATGATGAAGTAAATGATGATGGCTCTCCGGATCATGCGGATAGCGCCCCATCGCCGGGCCAGGTGGCTGAAGGCAATCGAACAGGGCACAGCGACAATCTGGGTGACCAGCAAAGCCAGAATCATGCCTTTCGTTCCCAATCCCAGGGACGAACCATATACCGTTGCCATATGAATCACGGTATTGACGCCGTCAATATAAAAGAAATAAGCCAAAACAAAAACGAAAATTGCTTTATTGGCAAAAATATCACGTGCCGTTCCGGCCATATTGCGCAAAGAAATGCGGATCAACGCGGTCGCCGGCTTATCTTCATAGTGCGTCTGTTTCACCTGCCGCAGCATCGGCACACTGAAAACCGCCCACCAGCCGACGCAGATCAGACAGGACGCCTTAACCGCCATCACGCCGTCAATACCGATCCGGGCGCCAAACAGAATCAAGCCGATCGATACGACGAACGGAATCGTGCTGCCGCCAATATAGCCCATCGCGTAACCCCAGGCCGAAAGGCGGTCCATTCGGTCGGCTGTCGTTACGTCGGTTATAAAGGAATCATAAAAGAGCAGGGAGCCGGAAAATCCGATGTAGGAAAATATGTAGCCGACCAACATCATCTGCCAGCGGTCGGTCAATGCCATGGTCGTCGTAAAAGCCAGGCCGGTAAAAAGAAAGACGGAAAATAATTTTTTCTTCATACCGCGGAAATCGCCGATAGCGCCGAGGACAGGCGACAAAAGGGCAACGGTAAGGGTCGCCAGCGACGTGGCATAGCCCCACCAGATATCGCCGGTTATGCCGGCCTTTCCGGCAATTTCAGCAAAATAAATCGGAAAAACGGCGGCCATGATAATCGTTGCATAGACTGAATTAGCCCAGTCATAAAGAATCCAGCTTTTCTCTGTCCGTGTAAAGCGGCCGGACCGCGCCTGCGCCTGTGTCATGGCTCTATCCTCTCCTGCCTGGCGGTAGGTCAGGCACCGTATTGGACGTACTTGATTTTACTGGGATTGAACCGTTTCATACTTTTAAGCATCCGTTCATCCGGCGCAAAAAGAACCATCGTACGCATGCCTTTATAATCCGTCATAATGAACCAATTGTCCGGCGCCTGGGGCGCGGCCGAGCAATCCAGCAGTTTAAAATGCCCCTTTTGAGCCTCGCGGTATTCGTCGCCGCCGACTTTGGCCATCAGCTCAAAATCCTTCGATTTGCCGCTGAAAACCCTTTTCCGCTTGCGCCGGGCGATAATCATGTCGATATCCAGATCACCGTTGGTTACGATGTACTCATACTCACGATTCATGCTGGTCAGCAAGAACCATAGGCCATATCCCAGGCCGACCAGCAGGATCGGAATTAAAAAGCTGATGTACGCGGCAAACAGCATGATCACGGCTAAAAGGACGAAAGACGCGACCAGCAGTCCCGCTATTTTGAGGAAATCCAGTCCGGTTTTTCGTCGGGCAACGATTTTCTCCATAAAGGTATCACTCATTGTATTGACCTCCTTAAATAGATTATTCTCATTTTAACTGAATCAACAGAGGATTGATACGGGTATGCTCTAAAAAAGTGAAGCGCCTTGCGCGGCGGACCTCTATAAAAGAAGTCTGTTTTAAGAACATGTTCCTAAGAATAAAAGTACCTGCAGCCTTTTAAACTGTAAACACTTGGAATTTATAACACAAATTCCCTGCTTGTACAAGCGTAAGACGTGGGATACAATCTGTGTATATAATCAGATTAACAAATCGGAATTTGTAAAGGACTGACAAAATGACCGCTAACGAATTATTGCAAAAACTGATTGTTGACAGCGGAACCCTTCGTGAAACGACCTGTGACCGAGTTTTGGCAGGGGACGGAAACCGTGATATTCATACTATTGCAACATGTTTTAAAGCATCTGCCGAAGTGATATCGAAAGCGGCAGGAATGGGAGCAGAATTGCTCATTACCCACGAGCCGATGTTTGCTTTTGGCGAATTAAGAGAACAAGCTCGAGGCATCGATCTCGAAAAATGGCGCTTGTTGGATGAAACTGGGCTTGTTGTTTTAAGATTTCACGATTATGCGCATGAGACCGACCCTGATTATATTCATGCAGGTTTTTTGGATGCGATAGGTTTGAAGATTGAGCATAAATATCCTCGTGAATCCCTTGGCGTACGACGCTATGTATTGAAAGATACAACGACGCCGATAGAGATTACAAATCTGATAAAACAAAAATTGAACGCAGAAACTCCGCGTATCGTAGGATGTCGGGATAATCGTGTAAAAACCGTTTGCCTTGCATTGGGGTCCATCGGGTTACAACAGGTTAATATTTTGATGGATCCGGATTGCGATCTGTTGATTGCCGGAGAAGTGGGGGAAGTAAACGATTGCGCCTATGTTCGTGACATGACGTACTTCGGTTACGAAAAATCAATGCTCTTACTTGGACATTGCACCTCCGAATTCGCCGGTATGCGGCTTCTAGCAAAGAAGCTGACCGAGCTTGGATTTCCGGCGGAATATATCCACTGCGGCGAAGTGTACAGCGGCATCTGATAACGGTGGACAGCACGGGGTTTTGTCCTTCCAAAGGAACGATTATTTTAGGGACGGCTAGGAACGGCGAATTTGCCGAACGAATTCTGTGCGATCATCAGCCGAGTCCGTCTATAACAGAACCCGCCGAAAGAATATCTTTTCTTTCGGCGGGTCTTTTCTGTCCTTCAAAATATCGCTTTGCGCGGACTTTTTTAGGCAATCTTCCCGGCTCATTCATTCCGCTAAAATGAGACAGCAGCTTTGAACCGGATTGGTGCGGCTGAATTAATACATGCCGCCCATACCGCCCGGAGCGCCGGCCGGCATCGGAGGTTCTTTTTCCGGAATGTCAGCCACCACGGCTTCGGTCGTCAGCAGGATAGCGGCGATAGACGCGGCATTCTGCAGAGCCGAACGGGTAACTTTGGCCGGATCGACAATACCGGTTTCCATCATGTTGACATAGGTTTCGCTCATGACATCAAAACCATAACCCGGATTGCTGTTCTTGATTTTTTCACAGATGACGCTGCCATCAAGGCCGGCGTTGGCTGCGATCTGGCGTACAGGCTCTTCGAGAGCTTTCAGAACGATGCGCACGCCGGTTTTCACGTCGCCGGTCGTATCCTTCAGCAATTCGGCCACCTTGGGCAGGACATTGATGAAAGCAGTGCCGCCGCCGGCGATAATGCCTTCTTCAACAGCTGCGCGGGTTGCGGCCAAAGCATCTTCGATACGCAGTTTTTTCTCTTTCATTTCGGTCTCGGTCGCTGCGCCGACTTTAATAACGGCAACACCGCCGGACAGTTTGGCCAAACGTTCCTGCAGCTTCTCGCGGTCGAAATCGGAAGTGGTCTCTTCAATCTGAGCGCGGATCGAACTGATGCGTGCTTTGATTTCTTTTTCATCTCCGCCGCCGTCAACAATGATCGTATTTTCTTTTTGGATCTTGACCTGGCGGGCATGGCCCAGCTGATCGATGGTGGTTTCCTTGAGATCCAGGCCGACTTCTTCGGTGATGACCTGGCCGCCGGTCAACGCGGCGATATCCTGCAGCATGGCTTTGCGGCGGTCGCCGAAGCCGGGAGCTTTAACGGCTACGCAGGTAAAGGTTCCGCGCAGTTTATTGACAATCAGCGTTGCCAGAGCTTCGCCTTCGACATCCTCGGCGATAATGACCAGCTTGCGGCCGGCCTGGACGATTTTTTCCAAAATCGGCAGGATGTCCTGAATGTTGGAAATTTTCTTGTCGGTAATCAAGATATACGGATCATCGAGCGTCGCTTCCATTTTATCGGTATCCGTCGCCATGTAAGATGATACATAGCCGCGGTCAAATTGCATGCCTTCGACAACTTCCAGCTCTGTGCTCATGGTTTTGGCTTCTTCAACGGTGATAACGCCGTCCGAAGTCACTTTTTCCATGGCGTCGGCAATCAGCTCTCCGATGAACGGATCATTGGCGGATATAGCGGCTACCCGGGTAATATCCTTTTTCCCGGCAACAGCTTTGGCACTTTCCTGGATGCCTTTGGCAGCTATCTCAACAGCCATGGAGATGCCACGTCCCAGAATCATCGGATTGGCGCCGGCAGCAATATTCTTCATGCCTTCGCGGATGATGGCCTGAGCCAGCAAAGTCGCGGTGGTTGTTCCGTCGCCGGCAACATCATTGGTTTTTGTGGCTACTTCTTTAACCAGTTGAGCGCCCATATTCTCAAAGCGGTCTTCGAGTTCGATCTCTTTGGCGATGGTCACGCCGTCGTTGGTGATCATCGGCGAGCCGAACTTCTTGTCGAGAACGACATTGCGGCCTTTCGGGCCTAAAGTAATTTTAACGGTGTCAGCCAGTTTGTTGACACCCCTCTCCAGAGCATGTCTGGCTTCTTCCGCATATTTCAGATCTTTAGCCATTATCGTGTTCCTCCTGTTTTCTCAAGTTTTTACTCAACAATAGCGAGAATATCGCTCTGCTTGAGAATCGTATATTCAACATTATCCATCTTGATTTCTGTTCCGGCGTATTTGCTGATTAAAACACGGTCGCCGACTTTGACCTGCATGGTAACATCCTTGCCGTCTATAACGCCGCCAGGTCCTACAGCAACAATCTCCGCAACCTGCGGTTTTTCTTTTGCGGTCCCCGGCAGGACAATACCACTTTTCGTTGTTTCTTCCATTTCGATCATCTTGATGACAACACGGTCACCCAAAGGTTTGATGGTCATGTAAATGCCTCCTTTAGCCTTTTGTTGTTCCCTCGGTGGGGTTTAGCACTCTAATCATCTGAGTGCTAACTTCAGAAATCAATATAGGCTTTCGCTCTTTTTTTGTCAATAGGTTAAAAGAAATCCATCAAAAAATTCACGGAATAGAAATATCCGGCCAGGCGGGACTTAGCCACCTGACCGGCCACAGCCGGCCAATAGGGCGCGGCATAACCGATGAGCAGCAGCAGGATCAAAACCGCCACCAGGCCGAATACCAGGCCGGCCAGCGTGCCGCCTAAACGATTGACCAAACCCAGGACAGGCAGAGCATCGGCCAGATGAGTCAAAGAACGGGTCAGCGTATGGATAGCCAGCGAGATCAGCGTAAACAACACGATAAACAAGATTGCCGTCAAGGCGTACCGAAAAAGGACAGCCGCCAGTTCCGGCTCAGCCTGCAGAACCGATGCCGATTGATCGATTATTTTGGCGCGCATCAATTGATCCAGGATCGGCGGCAAGGCAAATTTACCGATAGCCTCATCCACGCTGGCTGCGGTTTGGCGTAACGGTTCCAGCACCGGCGATGTCATCCATTCGGCAATTTGGCTCATAAAAGGAGCCTGTGTTAAAAATCCGGCCAAAGGCTGCAGCGCCAGCAGGGTCAAACCAAGTGACAAAAACAGCAAGACCAGGCGTCCCAACATGTTCAATAACCCCATACGGATGCCGAGTAAAACGAAATAAATCAAGATGGCTATAAATATGCAGTCAACCAACATCGTCCGTCACGTTTTCAACCGATATCCATCCGGATTTTTAACTTGCCAGCGCCAGGAGTCGGCACACATCTGGGCGAGTGAACGTTCCGCCCGCCAATGAAGCAAAGCCGCCGCTTTCTCCGGGTCTGCATAACAGGCCGCAATGTCGCCCGGACGCCGCGCATCGACCTGATAGGGCACAGCCCGTCCGCTGGCAGCCTCGAACGCGGAAACCATCTGCAGAACGCTGTACCCCTGGCCGGTTCCCAGATTGACGGCTTCGACGCCGGTATTCGCCATGACATGCCCGATCGCCCGGCAATGGCCAAGAGCCAGATCGACCACATGGATATAATCCCTGACGCCCGTGCCGTCAGGTGTCGGATAATCATTGCCAAAGACATGCAGGACCGGCTGCCGGCCGATCGCCACCTGTGTAATATAGGGCATCAGGTTGTTGGGAATCCCGGCCGGGTCTTCGCCGATCAGGCCCGATTCATGAGCGCCAACCGGATTAAAATAACGCAGCAGCATGATCGACCACTGAGGATCGGCAAAAGCCAGATCGCGCAGAATCTGCTCATTCATATATTTGGTCCAGCCGTACGGATTGGTGCATGAGCGGGGAAAATCCTCCGTTATCGGCACTTTTTCCGGCGTGCCGTAAACCGTGGCTGAAGAGCTGAAAACGAGACGGCGCACGGAGCATTCTTCCATGACTTCGCAAAGATTCAGGGTACTGTCCAGATTATTCCGGTAATACCGTAAAGGAATGGAAACCGATTCGCCTACCGCTTTCAAACCGGCGAAGTGGATAACCGCGTCAATCTTGTGTTTGCGGAATACCTCCGTCAAAGCTGCTTTGTCGCAAATATCAATCCGATAAAACGGGAAGCTGCGGCCGCTGATCAGGCGGACCCGCCGCAGGGCTTCTTCATGGCTGTTGCACAGATTGTCGGCCACAACCAGATCATGCCCTTCACGCAGCAATTCAATACAAGTATGGCTGCCGATATAACCGGCGCCCCCGGTAACCAAGATCGTACTCATTCAAACATTCCTCGCTTCCATTGACCGTCCGTCTGTCTGTTTGAATAAACATATCATGGCCCGCCCGTTTTGAAAAGAATCATCTGTTGATCGTATCTGGAATAATGTTGTCAGATCAGCCCGGGCCGTATATGGAAAACCCCCGGCCGGCTGCCGGGGGTCTCTTTTGCAGTTCGTGTCAAGGCCCAACCTGATAAAGAAAATTCAATCGGCCGTATGGCGAAACCGAACCGGAACAGTAAAAGATATCGGCAACCCGGTCTTCAGAAACATGATCCGCCCATTTAAACCGCAAAGTCAGCGGCTGTTGTCCTTCCGGCAGGCCCAGCGCCTTTTGGGGGATGGCGATCTGCATGGTTTTGCCACTCAGCCGATAGGCCAGCCGGGTCGTGACGGACCAGCGGAAGCCGCCCAGGCAGCGTTGTAAAAAGGTTTCAGTCTGATTGAGGACAATATTGTTGATTAAATAATGATAACCCAGCCAGCAATCGTCATCACGGCCGACAATCCCGATCAGCAGCCACATCCAGGGGGTAAAACTGTACGGTTCGATATCCTGGCTGCATTCGGCATAAAAGAAGATGTTTTGATCATCCTGTGCGACTTTCATCACACGCAATTCATTGCTTTGATAAAAATTCTGATAAAGCCGGCTGCCAAAACCAGGATGATTACGCGGCAGGCTGGTGCCGGGAAATCCGCGGTAAGTCGGCTGAACATCCGCCCATTGCTCTGTCCCGCCGTCGAGATCGATCGTCTTCGGGCCGCTGGTTTCCGGCCGGTCTGCCGTTCCCTTGTATTCGCGGATATACCGGATCATCTGGAGATAATATAAATCGAAATGGCCGCCCCGCATCGGTTCGATATCGCGGCTGAACTCCCGCGACGCCGCGTCGATGAAAGCGATCGGCCGTTCCGGAACTCCATTGACTCGTCCGAACGTCCATTCGTTCCAGCCGGTGATAAAAACGATCTCCGGATCGACAGAAAGGGCTCTTTCCCATTGCTCGGCAAAATTGTAACCCCATAATCCGGCGTCACGGGTCAGATCATTCCTGCCTTCATGGAAACTTCGGCCACGATTGGCCGGTTCGCCATATAACGCCGAATCGCCAAACAGAATCTGCGGGTGTTGGGCAATAGAAACGCTGACCACTTCCGGCTGGCCATTATCCCTGTAAAAAACCGGCTGCGGCCGTTCAAAGGCTATCCAAGGAAAACCGCCGGGTTTATTCGGCTCCGTTGGCCACTGATTCAATCGGAATGTAAAGAATTCTCTGGTTTCCGGGCTGCATTGGTCCGGATCGCCGATAATCAGCGGTTTGTCATCCCAATAGAACCAGAGCTGCGGATATCGCCCGGGACGATAAAGAAAATCATAGATTTCCTGAATACGCCGGCCGGATTCCGAATTGGTATAATAAACAATCTTCGGCACCGGCCAGCCGTCCTGACGGTACTCTTCCAGGACTTTCAGGATCACCTCTACGGTTTCCGGGTAGCTGGCGTAATTGGTCGTATCAAAAACAAGAAAATCAATTTCAGCGAGAATCAGCATGATCATGTGACGGCGAATCACCCATTCATCATCATGCGCATAATAGCCAAACAGGGGTTCTCCCCAGAAATGGCTGGATCCGGGAGGTCCCCACAGCGGCGAATCCGGTTTCTTCCCCGCATCCGGATCGGCGGCAAGAATTTTTGAAACATCGTAAACCGGCTTGTCCTCAACCAGCTTCGCCGGGTTGCATAGGAAGTAGAACATTCCAACCCAGCGGTTATGCCGGCGGCTGCCGGCACGGGTTCGCAGCGGCAGTTTGCGGCCCAGATCATCCTGTGCTTCCAGGGGGCCGAAATTGTACCGGATATCGCAGTCGGCTGTTTCTTGCCGGGGCTGCGCTTTTGCAGGCTCTTTCATCGGTTTGTCCTCCTTCTATCCGCGGCTCAGAGTCAGCCAGCCGCCGGCAGGGAAAGTCAGCTGCCAGATCAAGGCATTTTCATGATCGGGATCTGGCTGCGGCTTTACCGGTACCGCAGAGCCAGCCGGTTCACCGGCAGCCCGGCGCATAAATGGAAGGTCCGCCGTATAGACAGATTGCCAACAGCCCTCAGCCGGGGCCGGCAGGCGGACCTCAACCGCCTGATCGCAGTACACCAGCCAGATCGGCTGATCAGGATCAGGTAATACGGACTGAGGGACACAGCCAAAGGCAATCGTGGCCGGCTGATCACAAAAACGCCAGGTGTTCTGGTCAACGGTCAGGCCAACCGTTTTACTGCCGGAAAATCCGCATAAGCCGCCGTCGGCAGAAATCAGATAAGTCATCACGCCTACTCCTTCATAATCGAGCGTGTGACCGAGAATCCGTTCCTGCTTCAGCTGCAGATTCTCGGGGGGCAATTCGCGGCCGGCCAGAAGCTGTTCGTCCTGAGCCGCGTCACGGAAAAACGAGCCCGGCCAGTTTTCAGCCAGAGTCCGGTAATGGCAGGCAATGGATACGGCGCCATTGGGGAAAGCCTGAATCAGCCAGGGAGAAGACGCCGGCCGGGAGAGTATTTCAGCGCCGGCCGGATTATAACCGCCGGCAGCCTTCAGAATCCGGAAGAGCGTATCGACGTCCTGCCCTGTCGAACAAGACTGGTCATCCCGGGGACGAAACCCCAGGTACAGCGTTTGGCCGCCGGCTGCGTTTCTGCGGCTGACACCGATCGGGCGGTTTCCCAGCCAGGCGCAAACCTGAGACGAACAATCCGGCTGAACCGGATAAACAAGATCGGGCAGCAGATCGCTCAGGACCGTCATTGACGGAATATCCGCCAGGAAACCGCTGAAAGATATTTCCTGACCGCCGGCCGCAAGGCCTTTCCAGGCCGGGGCCGTCTCCAGGAGGCCAAATAGCTCCAGCCAGCGTTGATATAATGATTCCGGTGCCGGTCCCGCGGCTAAGGGAGCGGCGATCCAGATAACCCGGCCGCCGAGCGACACCCAATGTTCCAGCAAAGCCAGCGTCTTATCCTGAAGAAAGGGTTGAAACAGCATTAATAAAACCCGATAAGGCCGGCCGCGGATGATCAGACGGTTCTGGTCGTCCAGATCCGCTTCCTGCAGCAATTTTTCTTCCGTGATGTAATCGCAGTAGCCATATTGGATCATCCAGCTGCCGAATCGTTCTTCAAAGGCATTCAGATCCAGCGGATATAAGGCCAGGACATCGCTGCTCCGCGCCTGCAGGCCCTGAACCAAATTATCGGATAAATAGGCCGACCACTCCAGATTGCCAAAAGCGGCCCGGACTGCGTCCTGACGGCGGTGCACCGCCTGCGGACTGCCCCAGGATGCGCAATAGGCAGCCGGAACATCGTTCAGTATGCCGAACGAGGCGGCAAGCGCCTGGGCATAATAATTCCGGTCGATGAAACCCCCTTCCGGATGATCTGATCCGCCGCCGGTCAGAAATTCATTCCATTTAAAATAATCATAACAAGCGGCAATGTTCTCCCGGATCGACGATGACCAGACATATTCCGGCGTATATTCATATCGGGAACGCGCTGTTTCGTCCGCTTTTTGGAAAAGGCTTGATTCATAAAAACGGTCGCAGGTCGGCGATTCCTGCCAGGTCGCATGAGCACGCGTCATGATGGCATTGCCAAACAATTCGGCTGCATAGCGCTTGCCGGCCAGGGCCAGATCAACAACCTGACGCTGCAGCATTTCAAAATACCGGCTGCGCATCTGAATAGTCGCATGGATTTCGGCGTCTGTTCTGCCAAAAACATGCTGAGCAGCTTCACAGCCGGCGGTTCCGGGCAGAAAGCCGTGCTGATGATAAGAAAAATAAACCAGGTAGCGGTACAGATCCCGATACTGCCCGCCATATCGCCGGGCATATTCAGCGGCCAGGCTGTCGGTCAGATAGCGGGCGTTAATTTCGGTCAGGCCAAAATGAGCTTCCAGGTCCCAGTCAAACTGGATGTGCATTTCATCCGAATAGAAACCTTGATAACTGATGCCGGCAGCTTTGTGCTGATCAATCACCGACTTAATATAAGGAAGAGCCCGCGGACTGAAGTAATCAATTTCCGGCGTCCGGTAAACCACCACCGCCAGAACGCGATCGTGCCGTTTGACGTTTTGCGGCGCAGGCAGGCAGCCGGAGACCGTCATTTTTCCCGACCCATATCCGTTTGGCGTGACCGTCACAGAATCAGGTTCAAGGGTCAGAGACGCCGTGGCCGATATGTCTTCGATCTGATCCGGATCAACATAGAAATACCGCGAGTCGCCCAATCGTTCTTCATGGAACGCGTAAACGATCGTCCGCACCGGTTCCAGATGGATGGGACCTTTGTTATTCGTCCATTGTGTCTGCCAGGTCATCGGTACCTTGTAACGGCCGTCCGCCGGATCGAGAAAGCCTTCCTGGTACTGGCAGCTCTGCCCGGCTTCTTCATTGAGCTTTGCATAACCCGGGCCCAGATCCAGCGGCGACAGGATGCTGGCTGAAAAGCCCAGGCCAAAAGAGCGGGCGATATCATGGATAATCTTGAAGGCCTGAAGGGTCATTGGGCTATCCGGATAAAGCGTGCGTTTGCTGCCGCCAAAAAAGAAATCATAAGAAACTTCCAATCGTTCGGCGCCCTGTTCGGCGCCCTGACGGCAGATGTCATAAACCGTCAGCGGCTCCGGATACAGCCGCCGGGTTTCCAGGGAGAATCCCTTACTATCGTCAACATTAAATGGCTGGCGCGGATCGGCTATAATCCTTTCCAGTTGCTTTTCGTCCGTGATAATCAAGGATGCATGCCGGTCGAAAAAGTTCAGCACCCCTTTTTTTTGCCAGTTGATCATTTTGCACCTCCTCGTTCCCAGGAACGTATGCATGAATTCAGGTTTGTTCAGGAAAGATCCAGATCGCCGGGCTGTTTCTCATCTTTGGCATCCAAAACAGGATGAATCATTTCATCCCAGAGTTCGGCGCCGACAATCTCGCGGGCACGCTGATACCAAGAATCGGCGTCAGGGCCGTCAATCACACGGAAAGCTTCGTAAATCGGTTTGGGTCCGGCCGGCAGATTCTCATCGCCGCTGGCTTTATCCCGGCGCAGCAGGCCCAGATTAAGACCGAATTCATGGGCATTGTCGATATGGGCATGTAAAATAAAGGACTCGATGGTCGGTTGATGGTCAATCTTCCAATAAGCCAGACAATACGCGGCTGCGCCGATCATTTCACTGCGATCGGTCTCGTCCGAATGAAATCCTTGTTCAGAGAAGATAATCGGCCTGATCCGGTCCTTATACCGGAAAGCCGGTTGTTCCAGGAAAGCCGGCAGGATTTCCAGATTTTTAAAGGTAATCCGCGGCGTGCTGAAATTAAACGCGGCAGTCCGGTCGTTCCAGAAATCAGGATGGTTAAAATCCTCACAATAAGGATGATAAGCGACACACCAGCCAAAATCGCCGTCTTGATCGCCCAGATCCCGCAGTAATTCAAGGATGCGGCGTCCGCGGTACAAACGCAGCGGATAGGCCGGTTGAAAAGTTGTATTCCAGTAATGGTCGAGGGATACATAAACTCTGGCCTGGCTGTAAAAACTGCGGGCGGTCAGCCAGGCGGTCCGCAGTGCCGCGCAGTATTCGCGGACATAAGCCGCATCGCTGCATTCGCCGGCATTCCCCCACACCCAGCCGCTGTTGACTTCGTTGCCGATGATCAGGCCGCAGGCGCGGCCATAGCGTTGATCCGGCCGCATATAGCGCGCAGCCGTGTAGGCGACGAACGCCTGATAATAGGCATATCCGTCGGCCGTCTGCATATTGAAAGCGCTGATCAGCCCTTCCCGGTCATAACAAGGATGCAGGATCAGCTCTCCCAGCAGCGGATCAAGAAGCTCCCCGCCCCAATGCGGGCTATTCAGCAAAATCAGATTCACCACGATTCCGGCGTCCGACAATGATTTAACCTGGTGATCAAACGCCGTATAAGCGGCTTCGCGGATATGGAAAACGCGGCCTTGCCAGCTGAACGGCACAGTATCCGGTCCGGCGGCCGCGGCCATGACATTACCCAAATTGAGATTCAACGCCGCATGCTGCACCCCAAGCTTGATGGCATCATCCACAAATCGGACCTGCAGACCTTTCTTGGTCCGTCCTTGCGGATAAGGATAGTCCCATTCCGCCGGTTCTATTTCGCTGACAAATGAGACGCCCGGCAGTTTCTTCCCCTGCCGCCAAATCTCAAACCTGCTGCACAGCCGGTCCCGTTCGCCTTCACGGCGAGGCAGGGCTATCCGGCAGCCGTTCTCCCGCCCGCCGCCCGCCGGTTCCGGAACCGGCCGGCTCAGCGAGAGTTCCGGCCCCGGCAGCGGTCCGGCCAGCGGCAGACATTCGCGGATCAGACATTCGTCCGGCGAGACCGGACCGTTCAGCTGAAAGATCAGATTGTCCCTTAAAGCGTGAATTTGTTCGACGCGCAGCATCTGTTTTTCCATAAAATCAGGCTCCTTCGCAAACCGGCTCCGTTCTCGGGGAACGGAGCCGGCGAGACCGGCAATCAGGTTTTAACCGCGCCGGATGTAATACCTTCAATATAGAGTCGGGACCCAAACAGGAACAAAATCAACAGCGGAATGGTTGTAAAGACATAACCGGCAATCATGGCGCCCATATTGATCGAACCGGTGGATGCCTGGAAAGTCCGGATTGCCACGGTGATCATCTGTTTGGCATTGGAGTCGATAACCATCAGAGGCCAGATAAAGTCATTATAGAAACCGATCAATTGCATGATTGTTAAGGTAGCCAGTATCGGTTTGGCCAGCGGCAGGGCAATATGCAGATAGGCCTTGAACTCTGTGGCGCCGTCGATGCGCGCTGATTCGAATAAGGCCGCCGGCTGGCTTTCAATAAAGGTCCGGCAGAGCATGATGCCGAAAACCTGACCGCCGGATATCCAGGGCAGGAATAATGCCCACCAGGTGTTAAAGAGGTTAAGGTCCTGTATCAGGCGATAAAGCGGCGTCAGGGTCAGGACGCCGGGGATCATCATCAGGGACAGGATCATCAGATACAAGACATTTTTACCGGGGAAATACAGCCGTGAAAAAACATATCCGGCCATGGATGACAGCATGACCGTGCATGCGGTCGCTATGGCAACCAGGACGCCGGAATTGATCATATTCGGCAACAACAAGTTAATTGCCATCGAATAGTTGGACCATTCGATCGGGTGCGGCAGCGTCCAGAAATTGCCGTAGATCTGAACATTGGATTTTAGAGACAGGATGATCATCAGGATAATCGGCACAAAAGCCAGGATCAGCAAGACCAGCGCTGCCAAAACTAACAGGATCTGGCCGATGATGCTCATTTTTTTTCGTGAATGCAAGAGTTTCATCCAAGCACCTCCTAATTGGCATGCTCTGTTTTCATGCGCAGATTGAGAATGGTTCCGGCAAGAATAAAGATAAACATCGTAACACCCAAAGCACAGGCATAACCATATTGGTTAAATCGGGTCGCATTATAGTAGAGTTCGAGACCCGGCACATAGGTTGCCGTTCCGGGGCCGCCGCCGGTCAGGATGAAAATGGCTCCGTAATCCTGAACGACACCGATGAAATTAAGGATGATCAGCATCTTGATCTGCGGCGTCAGCAAGGGCAGATGAATCCGCGTCAGATTCCACCAGCCGCTGCTGCCGTCGACCGCCGCGGCTTCGAATAAATCGGTCGGAATATCAATCAGACCGCCGTAGTAGACCAGAAACGCAAAGGCGTTGATAAAGGGGAAGCCCATAAAAACGATTGCCCAGATAGCCAGACGCTCGTCGCCCAGCCAGCTGATCATCAGCGCGGGGTTGCCGGTGACGATTCTCAGCACGTTATTAAGCAAACCGATCGTCGGATCATAGATGCGCTGCCACATCAGTGTTGAAACGATCCCCGGGACCACCATCGGCAGAACGAACGCAAAACGGAACCAGTATTTGCGGCGCGCCCCCTTCATTAAGAAAACAATCTCCGCAACCAACAGCGGCACGGTCAGCAGTTTTATGATAGAAGTGCCGAAGAGGATTCCCAGATTCTTAAGACCAATCAGAAAATAGCCTTCGGTAAACATCTTAATGTAGTTATCGAAACCGATAAACGCAATTTCATTGACATGCTTGGTCTGAATCGACCAGTTGGTGAAAGACCGGACAAAAGCGATAATAACCGGGAAATAATTGAAAACCAACAGGAGAGCGAAGGTTGGCACCAGCATCAGATATGCGGTGCGGTGTTTGACCAAAGCCCGGAAGAAGCGGCGGGTCAGATCACGGAGCTTGTCGAAAGCCATAATCATAGTAATCAAGATCATAAGCCCCAATCCGGCAAACAGGTATGGCGCAAGCGACTTAAACTGGTTGATAAAGCTCATGCCGGCCAGATTGTCCAGATTCAACTGATAAAGAAAATCGGCCAGGCCGGTCACATAGAGCGTACTCTCCGAGAAATAGAGACCGGTTACCGAATAGTCTAATTTCTTCTCCAAAACCATTTTGCCGGCCGAATCCAGAATATAGACCCAGCCTTCTTTATTGCCGACTGCAATGGAATTCATCTTGCTGTCCGCAGCTACAGCCATGCCTTCGCCGTAGAGCCGCCATTCAGCTTCTACCGATAAATCTTCATTCAGGACGTTGACAATATTATGAGCGGATGTGGTTATGATTTTATGGACACTCTTGACGACGGTCATACCGGTCAATTCACTCGACAGGGCGACCTTGCCCAGTTCGGCGCCGGTAAGATCGAAATGAGTGATTTCACCACGGTCGCTGGCTATAAAGTAACTCTGCCCGTCGCTGCTGAAGCAGGCGCTCTGGCAGGTGATGCCGGTCGGAGCGTTCAGGACTTCCGTTCCGTCCGGCTTATAAATCAGGATATTATGTTTCAGGGTGTTCACGCCGGCTGAAATCAAGACTAATGAAGCATCCTGGTTGATATCAATACTATAGATCCGGCGCTGGGTCTTGATCTCGTTGATCAGCTGACCATCTGCCAAATTCAGGATATATAAGCTCCGGTCTTCACAACCGACGAAAACGCGCCCGCCGGCCGAATCAATCTGCATACTGCGTACAGTGCCTTTGGTTGTGAATGACCAAAGTTTTTCATTCGCCTGGTTAAAAGCAAAAAGCTCATTCTGATTGGTGCCGACCAGCAATATTTTCTGGCCGGCATCATAAGCGACGCTGTAATTCTGCTGTCCGGTGCTCGATGCCACCGGCGCCAGCAATTCGCCGCGCTGATTGATATTGAGCTGAAAAATCAGCAGTCCAGCCATAGCCAGGATTAAAATTATCATTATTACAAGCCATATCGGCCGTATTTTCATCGATAGACCCTCCTTTACGGTTCATCCGGTACTATTTAAACCGGAACAGGGGCCGCCCTGACAGAGGCCGGCAACGGATGGGGAGGGGCAGGATAACCGGCCCCTCCGCGTCATTTTTGTTCTCTAAGTCAATCAGAAACGATTATTTACCGGTCGGAGCATTCTGCGGGTTGTCCAGATCGCTCTTTTGCACCTTAGAGTTTGTCATGGCCGTATCCAGATATTTGGCGACATTAGCCTTGTGATCGGCAGCCCATTGGTCGATTGTGATATCGCCGCTCAGGAATTCCTGGCTATAGCCATACCATTCACGCAAGCTTTCTTGTACATCACCCGGCGCGCCGCGGGCCATCATCTGGCCGTAGCCTTTCTGGCAGTTACCGATAAAGGAGAGGTTGTCAAACATGGCCGCATATTCCGCAGGCAGCTCAACATCGTTGACCAGCGGCGGTCCGTTTGGCGTCCAGTCATTTTCCAGACCGGCTTTCATGTATGCCGAATAACCATCTTTAGATGAATAGAACATCAGGAAGTCCACAACCAAGTCGTCATGGGCTTTTTCTTTCTTGACGGCGCCGAGGAAACCGACAGCCACTTCAATGGTGCGGGCTTTGGCTTCAATGCCTGCGCCGGCCATAGAAGGCATATTGAAGGTGCCCAGTTCGAATTTCTGTACGCCTTCGATTGGATCCGGTTTGCCGTCGCCATCTGTATCGGCGCCGGAAACGTCTTCGCCGGCGGCCAGTTTGTCCATATCCCGTTTAAAGGAAGGCAGACGCCAGGCGCCGTCGATGTACATGGCAGCTTTCCCCTGATAGAACAGCGGCAGCGCATCGGTTGTGCCGAAAAAGGCTTCGCCGCCGGCATACTTCGGGAATACTTTGGCGAAATTGGCCCAAACAGTCTTCATGCCGTCGGAATCCGCCTTGTAAGTGCCGTCGGAGATGGCTTTAAAAGCGCGGACGATGTTCTGGTTGACTTTCCAGGAATCATCATTGAACGGATCGCTGATGTCCAGTTTGAAAATGCCGTCGATATCGGGGTCATAGCAATAATCGCCGTCGTGGGCTTTATAGACATCCAACATGGAGCGGGTTGTCTGGTCGGCATAAATCTGAGCCAGCCAGCCCATCTGCATCGCCCAGAAGCTGTTGAAATCGCCCGGGCAGGCAATCGGCTGGATACCGGCCGCCTGCAGTTTTTCGCAGGCCGCGATCAATTCGTCCCAGGTCGTCGGCACTTTGGCACCGGCTTTGGCGAACAGATCCTTGTTATAGCACCAGAGGACTTGGACCGATTCCAGTGATATGTTGGTCCATTCGTTCTGGGCAAGGTCTTTCGTCTGCATCTCGAAATTGAACTGTTCATTCCATGGTTTGCCGGAATAGGTGCTGACGTCGGTAGCATATTCCATGAAATTGATCGCCTTGTCTTTAGCGGCCGGACCGGCCAGGTTAATGGCTACCAGGTCCGCCTCCGGGCTTTCGGTGCCGAACATGTTTTTAATCCATGTATCGTAACCTTCAGAAGGCTTTAAATCAACGACCACATCGACCTTCTGGTTGATGGCTTCATAGGCTTTGGCAACAGCTTCCCAGGCTTCGGCAACACCGGTTCCGGCCTGAACGCTGATGACAACTTTTCCCTCGAGCGCAGGCGCGGCTGTCGTCGTCGTCTGCGGCGCTGTCGTCGTCGTTGATTTACCAGTTGTCGTCGGAGCGGCCGTTGATTGGGTGGGATTGCCGGCACAGGCGGCTAAAGAACATAAGAGAACAACAGCCAGCAGCAAACTGAGTATTTTACTGTACCTTTTCATCATTCAACCTCCTACTTATTTTTCATCATGTCTTGAGTACGATTGTGGCTGGGTATCCTCCTTTCTCTGAATTAAAAGCAGATATTTATCAATCGCAATACTTTTCAGCGTATTGGATTAACCGGGTAAAAAACCAATCATGAACGCAGATGTCCGCGATTGGCTGAACCGGTGGATTGCCGCTCGATCAGGTGCGGGCGCAATTTGAAGTAACCGGTATTGCCCATTTTGATATTCGTATACAGCAGATGAAAAGCCTTAACGCCCATGATCCGCTGAGGTACGGACAATGTGGTCAGCGAGGGTTCCCAAAGCTCGGCCAGACGGATATTATCGATGCCGACAACCGATACGTCTTCCGGCACCCGGAGTCCCGCCTGGTGCAGCCCGCGGATCACGCCCATGGCCATCAGATCGTTGGTTGTGATGATCGCGCTGAAAGATCGTCCGGACTGCAACAAGCGCTGAACCATCTGCTGGCCGCTGAGCAAGGTTGTCTCAAAGGGCGGACGGTTAAAGATCAGCAGAGCGTCGCCGTAGGTCAGGTTATGATCCAGCAGGGCCTGCCGGTAGCCGTCCAGACGCTGATCCACCGTCGTTGTTTTGGGCACGCCGTTCAAGTAGGAAATCTCGCGGTGCCCCAGCCCGTATAGGTGATGCACAATCTGATGCATGCCGTCATAATAATCGATCTCCAAATCGCTGATTTGCTTCAGATCAACTTCATCACAGCCGCTGACAACCACTTTGATGCCGGCTTTTAACAAGCGCTGGATATGATCATCATCATTGTCGTGCCGGACAGTTGTGATAAAAACGCCGTCGACTCGCCGGCTGATAATGCTGTCACAATATGTCGCCAGATCACTGTAACCGGAACAGACATTGACAAAATAGCCTTCCTGCCAGGCTTCATTCTCGAAGCCCTGCACAACGCCGCTGTAATAGGGATTTTCCAGATCGTTCAGAATAATGCAGAGCTGACGTGTCTCCTGGGTAACGAGGCTGCGGGCAACCATGCTGGGCTGATAATCCAACTGTTGAATAACCGCAAGAACACGTTGCCGCGTAGCGTCGGAAATGTTTTTCTTGTTATTGAGCACATTGGAAACAGTTGCGGTTGATACGCCCGCAAGCTTAGCCACATCTGTTCTGGTGTGGTTTTTCATACCGCACATTCCCTTCTGTCTGTCATTGAATAAGACCTCCTCTTTAGTTACTCGAGTAACTTGTTTGTTGGTCCAAATTCCTTTAGTTAAAACGGTTTTTATTTACATATTGTTGAATTAGTCACTCTTATGTTAGCTCCTTATGTGCAATTTGGCAATCAAATCTTCATTAGAAAATTTTACAGAAGGTGATATCGTTTACCAAAAGCAACCAGGAATTTTATTGAGTAAAATTAAGCATCAATAATCGATAAATCGCAGTAGAATTTTGTCTCCGTTTTCGTTCAATTTATGTCTATGAGCAAATTTTTCTGCCTTTTTGTGTGCATATTTAACAATCTGCATCATTGTTTGACGAAAAATATATTTTTACCAGTCTCGTTTTTTATGTTGTTTCAGCTATCCGGAGTAAAAACAAGTCCGGCTAAATCAGCGTCATTTTACGACTATTCTCGTTATTTTGTATAATTATTCACTTCTTTTCGGCCTATTGACGCGAAAAAACAGTTAAAAAGATGATCTTGCATCCTGGCAGGCGATCCTTTATTATAGAAAATAGTGAAAGCGAAAAATTCCAAACGATATTTATCATGCTGCGATTATTATGAATTGAAACAGGTGATCAACATGGCTCTCGATTTTCAACGCTTCTCCGAACCCCGGCTGGTCAATACCGGCGCCCCGTTCTGGTCCTGGAACGGGCGTCTGCAGAAAGACGAGCTTCTGCGGCAGATCGCCGTGATGCAAACGATGGGCATGAGCGGTTTTTTCATGCATTCGCGCACCGGTTTATCCACCCCTTATCTTGGGCAGGAATGGTTCGAATTGATCCGGGTCTGTGCCGAAGAGGCGAAAAAGCGGGGTATGGAAGCCTGGCTTTATGATGAAGACCGTTGGCCGTCAGGTTCCGCAGGCGGCATGGCAACCGCCGATCCCGCCTTCCAGATGAAATATCTGTTTGCGCTGATTTTGGATCAAAATGCGTTTAAAGCCGGCGCCGGCGACATCGCCTATTTTGCCGCGCAATTCAACGGGAGTCGGATCAAGGGGGTTCACCGCCTCCAATGGCTTGCCGATGACCATAAATTCAATCCGGCGCCTCGATCCTATGAACGATTATTGATTTTCCGGGTCAGGCCGATGAAACAGTCATCTTTCTACAATGGCCAGACCTATCTGGATACTTTAAAAGCTGATGCCACCCGCAATTTTATCCAACTGACGCATGAAGTTTATAAACGCGAATGCGGTCAGTATTTCGGCAGGGAAATCAAAGGGATCTTTACCGACGAACCGCACCGCGGCGCGCTGATGGATCCGTTCGGCGGCGAAGGCAACGCTTCCGTTCCCTGGACCGAAGCGCTGCCCGCGCAGTATGCCGCCCGGTTTGGCGGCGATTTGCTGGCTGATCTTCCGGAACTGTTTTTTCAATTGAACGGCAAGCATCTTTCCCGGGTCAAATGGCAGTTTGTCGAATTGCTGCAGGAGCTGTTTCTGGAAAATTTCGCCGTACCCATTCAGGATTGGTGTCATGATCATCAGCTGCTTCTGACCGGCCATGTCCTGCATGAAGACAATCTGGCTGCTCAGACGGCCATGCAAGGCAGCTTGATGCGTTTTTATGCGCACATGGACATCCCGGGAGTCGATGTTCTTGGTGAAAACAACCGGAATTATTGTATCGTCAAACAACTACAGTCTGTCGGCAGACAACTCGGCAAACCTGAACTGCTGTCCGAACTTTACGGCTGTACCGGCTGGCAAATGACTTTTGAGAGCTACAAATACACAGGGGACTGGCAAACCCTTCTGGGGATCACCTTACGCTGCCATCATCTGGCATGGTACACCATGGAGGGTGAAGCGAAACGGGATTATCCGGCATCGATTTCCGGCCAGTCGGCCTGGTATCCTGAATATGCTTATTTGGAGCGCTATTTTGCCAGAATGTCCTGGCTGCTGCGTCAGGGGCGGTCCGACTGCCAGATTCTGGTGATCAATCCGATCGAGAGTGTCTGGTGCCAGGTCCACGTCGGCTGGTCATCCGGCTTGTCCGCCGCGGATCCTGCGATCATCCGGCTGGATCTCGGATATAAAGACATTTTAGCCCAGCTGATGGGCTGGCATTTTGATTTTGACATCGGCGACGAAGATTTTCTTCAGTCCAAAGGTTCGGTTATCGTCGATAAAGGAGAAACCCGCTTGCTGATCGGCAACATGAGTTATCGGGTTGTTTTGGTTCCGCCGATGGATACGATACGGCATACGACGCTGTCCCTGCTCGAAGAATTCCGCGCTGCCGGCGGACAGCTTGTTTTTTCGACGCCGATCCCCTTCCATGTCGACGCTGTCCGTTCATCCGCAGTCGGCAGTCTGGCCAGCCGGTCCTATATGACCAGTGTGCGCAGCAACCATCTGACCAGTCTGCTGTCCGGCATTACGCCTCGCATCTTGGCTGTCAACAGCAAACGCACCGGACAAGCGGCAACGCAGGTTATTGTCATGAACCGCCTGCTGGCCGCCGATACAGAAAGTATCTGCCTCAGCGTCTTGAATAACACCGAACGGTACCGGGCAATCGAGCTGAAGCTGGATTATGATCTCAAAGTTCTTGCCGGCCGGATCGGCAGCGATCCCTTTACAGACGATCTGAGCCTTGAATTATGGGATATGGCGCAAAATACCCGGGCGATCGTGCCTGCTGTCATCAGCAACAATAAATTAACCGCTTATTACCGGTTGGAACAAAATGCCACAGTTGCTCTTATTCTGCAACGGCGCCCGACCGAAGGGACAAAAATAATATCCACCCCTGTTTTACAGCCGGCCGGCGAAATTACCTCACCGTTGGCCTATCGGCTCGACGAGCCGAATATCTGTGTGCTGGACGCGGTTTCAGCCCTTTTCCAACCGGCTGACGGCAGCCCGTCGTTTGAAATGCAGGGCGAAATCCTGCAAGTGGACCGCCGGCTGCGGCAGAAACTGGGACTCCCCTTCCGGGGCGGCAGCATGGTTCAACCCTGGTTTGATTCTGAACAGCCGTCTGTCCTCGGCCGGCTGACGCTCACCTTGTCCTGGGATATTGAGCAAATGCCCGCCCAGATTGATCTGGTTATGGAGCATCCGGAGAAATGGCGGTTCAATATCAATCAGCAGCCGATCAGTCCCGCTGCCGCAGGCTGGTTTGTCGACCCAGCTCTCGTCCGGCTGCCGATCGATAAAGCCTGGCTGCAGGAAGGGACCAACACGCTGGTTCTGACAGCTGACTGGACAGCGCATTTTGATCTTGAAGCGCTCTATCTGATCGGCGCTTTCGCCGTCCAGCTGCCGGGCGGGGCCAAAAGAGTTCTTACGGCGCTGCCGGATCGGTTGAACTGCCGGCCGTTGTCCGGACAAGGTCTGCCTTTCTACAGCGGACGCGTTACTTACCAGATTCCGGCCGCGATGCTCGAAAATGCCGATACCCTGGAATTAACCAGTGACTACAGCGCTCTGATTAAACTAAAAGCGCCGGGAGACGGTCCGGACAAGATCATGCCCTGGCGGCCTTTCCGTGCTCGCTTCAGCGATTATCTGTCTGATCAGGGCTTATCGGTTGAAGTCGTCTTAACCCGCCGCAATACTTTCGGGCCTCTGCACCTATATCCAAAAATATCGGAATTTTACGGCCCGGATCATTTTGTCAGCGAAGGAGAACATTTTTCCGACGACTGTCAGCTCATCGATGACGGCCTTCTGGCTCCGCCGCGGCTATATCGCACTCTGGGGATTTAATTGCTGACCGGCCTTCCTGAACAAAGTTTGCGCCTTTTCAAATCCGGGATATTTCATTATACTGGTGACAGATGATTTTATTCAGGCGCCAACCCTGTTCAGGAAGGGACGTGATTTTTTGGAAACAGCCGAATTGGCTATCAACAAGCTGATAATCCTTTCCATTCTCAATCGTATTCAAGGCATCACATTAGGTCAACTAACAGAATTATCGCTGGAAACCCTCTATATGGACTATTTTGATTTTGCCACGGCATTTGAGGAACTATGCCGTGATCATATGGCGCAGGAAAGTGTCCGTAAAAGTGAAACCGTTCTTGATTCAGTCGGCAGGCCGGTCACCCGCTGCGATCTGACGCCTCAGGGCCGAGCGGTTTTCAACACGCTGGAAAACCGCATTCCGCTGCCGATTCGCTCTTATCTGGCGCAAGCTTGCTCCGGCTGGCAAAAAGATATTCGCTTGCGCAATACCTTGTCGGCTTCCTGTGAGCCGGACGCCAACGGTTTCTATCAGGTTCGCCTGAAGCAGAACGACGGCTTGAAGGATTTGATTGATCTATATTTAACTATACCGGATAAAAACATGGGGCAGATGATCTGCGAGCGGTGGAAAAGAAATCCGCAAACCGTTTATCTGGGCCTTCTTTCGCTTTTGACCGGTGAACCGTCTTTGATTCCGGAGACATCTTCATCCTATGACAATCTGGTTTTCAAAGAACCTGCTGAAACTAACGAGGATCCGTCGGAACTTCCGGCAGACCCTCAACAACAATCTTTGTTTGACTGATTCAGCGGTTTGGCCGATTCAGTCGATTAAAAGCGGCAGAGCGTTGATTTTTTCGGCCAGTTCGACAGCCAGGGCATCGAGCCGTTCAAGATCCTGAAGAGTCGGCAAGCCCTTGACTAAAACGCTCGGCAGCCGTTCCGCCTTGATCGCCCCCGTCAGGCCGGCAATCGTCTCGTCAACTTTCGTCCCCCAGCCATATGATCCGACCAAAGTGATAAAACGCGTTTTAGGACGCATGGCGTTGGCTATAAGAGCCGCATAAGCCATATTGGGGTGTGGGCCGCCCAACACGGTCGGCGTGGCTAAAATAACCGCTGCCGCATCAACCAGGTCGGTGATGAAATGTCCGGTTTCGACAGTCAGGCTGTCGGGATGACTGCCTAAATCACGGCAGATAATCGACAGGCCCAGCTGGGACAATTTAACCGCCAATCGCTCAACCATCAGGCGTGTGCTGTCATGCATGCTGATATACGGAATGGTTACCAGTTTTTTCACACCGTCGCCGGTCCATTTTTCATATCGGCCCAAAATCATGTCCGGATCATACCAGACCGGTCCATGCGCCGGAGCAATCAAACGCGGCTGCAACGCCCGCACCCGGGCGGTGTATTTGGCGATATGGCTGCGAAACGGCATCATGATTTCCGAATAATAAGATTTTGCCGCCATGCGCTGTTCGGTGCTGGACGTCGAGAAGGCTTTCTGGGTGGCATAATGGGAGCCAAACAGGTCGCTGGAAAAAAGGATCCGGTCCTCAACCAGATAAGCCATGTAATTATCCGGCCAATGAGCAAACGGAATCATATAGAACTGCAGGGTTTTACCTCCGAGATCAAGGGTGTCCCCTTCTCCGACGGTGATCATCTGTTCCGGATCGAGGTGTAAATGACTCTGCAGCATCTCTTTCACTTTAGCGTTGGCGACGATGCGGGCCATGGGGAAACGGCGCATAACCGTTTCGCTGGATCCCGAATGGTCCTGTTCTGTATGCAGATGGATTAAATAGTCAATATGATCGACACCCGACTCGCGCAGGTTTTTTAACAGAACTTCAACCTTTTCCGGATCAACCGCGTCGATCAGAGCCGTCTTCTGCTCTCCGCAGATCAGATAGGCATTATAAGTCGTACCGTGGGGCGTAGGCATCAGGCAGTCAAACAACTCCCGTTCCGGATGAGCGGCGCCTACTTCAAAAACATGATCGCTGATTGCTAATACCGACATGACCGGAATCACTCCTTAAAGCAGCCTGTCCGGTCGAAAACGGCCGGACAGGCATCTTGTTCATTCTTTTTCTGTCAGTTACTCGGCGCTGAAATCATCCTTGCTGGCGCCGCAAAGTGGACAAACCCAGTCTTCCGGCAGGTCTTCGAAGGCGGTTCCCGGCGCTATGCCCGAATCGGGATCGCCGTCAGCAGGGTCATAAACATAGCCACAAAGGTTGCATACATACTTTTTCATTACGTTGGCCTCGCTTTCATCATAAAATCGATACTGCCGTATCTGTTTTCGATTATAACGCGGCAAATCGCGAATAGCCACCGCAAATGTTACAAATGCACACAACCTGGAACGGACATGCCGCCAGGCTGGATTATGCGCGGACCCTAATCCCGGAAAACCGGAAGCTGCAAAGACTTGCCCTGCTTGGCCAGTTTATCGGAAAAGCGGTAAAGCACAAAGCAGCGGCCAATTTGCTGTACCAGTTCCGCCTGCACGGCTTCGGCAACCTGAACAGCCAGTTCGGCCACCTGATCGCCCGCGCTTTTCAGAACCTTGACTTTCAAAAGCTCGTGTGTCGTCAACATTTCATCCAGACTCTGGCATAAAGTGGCGGTTACTTCGCCCTTGCCGATCTGAAACCGGGCGTCAAGAGAATTAGCCTGAGCTCGCAGCCAGGCGCGTTGTCTGCTCTTCAACATAGGATCCTCCATTAATCAGGGAATATACTCAAACTCAAGATCGTCCAGAGCCACCAGGTCGCCTTCGCGGACACCGGATTTCTCCAGAGCTTCAATGACGCCTTTTTTCCGGATCAGGCGCTGAAAATACTGCAGCGATTCATGATCATCAAAGTTAGTCGATTGCACCAGATTTTCAATCCAGGCGCCCTTTACCCGGTAAACGCCGTCTATTTTCTCTACGGTAAATAACGTTTCCGGCTCATATTGATAGAGAACGGTTCCGCCGTCATCTCCGGCCAGTTCAGTAACCGGAAGGGTTTGCAGCATTGCGGCGACCGCTTGGATCAGTTCCTTGATCCCTTCGCCGATCGGCGCGCAAATCGGATAGACGGCATAACCTCGATCCCGTAAAATACTGCCGACCCGGCCGATCGTTTCGTCATCGGCCATATCGGTTTTATTCAAGGCGACAATCTGAGGCCGGCTGGCTAACCGTTCATCATACGATGCTAATTCATGGTTGATCATGTCGAAATCGGCGATCGGATCCCGCCCTTCCTGGGTCGTCAGGTCGAGAATATGCAGCAGAAGCCGGGTTCGCTCAACATGTTTCAGAAACGATAAACCCAGGCCCAGGCCGATATGAGCACCCTCAATCAATCCGGGAATATCGGCCATGACAAAGCTGGCATCCCCTACGGCGACAACGCCCAGATTCGGTTCGATCGTGGTGAAGGGATAATCGGCAATCTTCGGACGCGCCGACGAGACCACAGACAGCAAGGTTGATTTACCGGCATTGGGCATGCCGATCAAACCCACATCGGCCAGCAGTTTCAGTTCGATCAAAAGGTCGAATTGCTCGCCAGGAGCGCCGGCTCGGGCAAATTTAGGCGCCTGGCGGACACTGTTGACAAAGTGGACGTTGCCTTTACCGCCATGACCGCCGCGGGCGATGACGACTTCCTGGCCGTCGGCGGTCAGATCGGCAATGATCTTGCCGGATTCTGCATCTTTAACCAGCGTGCCGACCGGAACTTTCACACGCAGGTCTGCTCCGCTCCGGCCATATTGCTTGCGCCGGCCGCCTTTCTCACCAGAATCGGCAGCATAGATCCGATGATATCGGAAGTCCTGCAGCGTGCTCATGCCGGCGGTGGCAATAAAGATGACGCTGCCGCCGCGGCCGCCGTCGCCGCCGTCAGGTCCGCCGTTCGGCACATATTTTGCCGTATGAAAAGAAACCTGGCCGTCGCCGCCGTCTCCCGCTTTAACCTGGATCCGTGCGCTATCGATAAACATATCTTCCTCCTGAGAGCAAAAAAGCCCAGCCGTAAACAATCGGCTGGACCTTGTTGTCCGGACAACCGAAATGAATCTTCAGCGCTCCATTCCGATTTGTTCGTCCGTAAATGTCTGTTTTTATTGAGCCGGATAAACGCTGACCTGTTTCTTGTCTTTGCCTAAACGCTCGTATTTGACCTGGCCTTCAATCTGGGCATAAAGGGTATCATCAGATCCGATGCCTACATTCAAGCCAGGATGGATCTTGGTGCCGCGTTGGCGGACCAGAATATTACCGGCGACAACGGCCTGGCCGTCGCCCCGTTTCGCGCCCAACCGCTTAGACGCGGACTCACGGCCGTTACGGGTACTGCCGACGCCCTTCTTATGCGCCAAAAGCTGTAGATTGACTAAAATCATGCTTTCGCACCTCCCTTACTGGATGTTTTTCTAAATCGGACATAAGGACCGCGATAACTCTGCTGAATCTGCCGGCAGCCAATCACCAGAGCTTCCAACAAAACGGAAGCAATCTGCCTCTGACGGTCGGTCAGCGTGTCAGGATCCGGCAGCTGAAAATCGATCAGACCGGATATCATTTGCCGTTCGGGATCTATCCCCGCCAATTCCTGGAGGCTGCCAATCGTCGTCGCAGCAATCGCACTGACGGCCGCGCAGATGATATCGGAGCCCGCATCGGCGTACCCGGAATGCCCGGACGCCGTAAATCGGCTGAGGAAACCGTCCGGCTTCCGCTGCAAAGTAATCGTGATCATGTCAATGTCCATTCCCGCAGGTTCTCATGACCCGCAGATTGTCTATCGCGCTCAGATATTGATCTTGGTAATCCGAACACGGGTATAGGGCTGCCGATGTCCATTTTTGTTACGGTAGCCTTTCTTGGCGTTGTACTTGAAGATGATGACTTTCTTTTGTTTGCCTTGTTTGACGACTTCGCCGTCAACCATGGCGCCGGGCAGATAAGGAGCGCCGGTCTTCAGGCCTTCATCTCCGGAATAGGCCAGGACTTTGTCAAACTGGACGGCAGCGCCGGCATCGCCTTCGATCTTCTCAATGAAAAGCTCATCGCCGACAGAAACCCGATATTGCTTGCCTCCGGTTGCTATAACAGCATACATGGTGTGTTTCCTCCTGTAATCAGTCTCGCCGGTCTCAGGCATGTGCAAGAAGCGCAACATTTAATAGCCCGGACTATGCGGCCACCGGGTAATCTTATCATCGTCGGCGGTTCTTGTCAATTGCTTCTCGGTGAAAAGGCATGGCAAGCGGGATCACCTTGAATGAAAAAGTAACTTCCATTTATTAAGAGAAAAGCAGGATCAGCGGCCCTTCAATCAACAATACATACAGAACCGACTGAATCAGACCGGACCAGACCGGCATGCGGCTCAAAGATGCGGCCGCCTTGCCGGCGTTAACCGTCCAGCAGAAGATCAAGCCGGTCAAAATGCCTGCGCAGGCGCCACTCCAGCCTTGAAGCACGAAAAACAGGATCGGCAGCAGTATGCAGGGCAGGTAGCGTATGCTCCAATCCAGCCGTCCTGAAGCTGAGGCCGGTTCATGGCCGGCCGGGCCAACCGGAGCGGCCAGGCCGGCCGACCCGTTGAAGATCATGAATAACAGCCAGATATACCAAGGCAGGATCGGGCTCAGAACAGTCCCCAGAAAATGGGCAGCGATCAGACAAGCGAGCGCTATCCAGGCTAGCGGCACAAGGAATCCGGCCAAACGGAACGGCCTGCGGTGATAGGAATTGACGCCGGAATCTGCAGACTCCCACATGATCCGGCGGCCGGCCAATGCCAGCCAACCGCGGCAGCCGGGCAGAAGCGCCGCGGCCAAAACCGGCCAGCCGTGCGACCAATGGATTAACCAGGCTGCAGCAACACCCAGGCCGCCTGCGGCAAGAAAAGCCAACAGCCAGAGCAGCAGATCGCTCAGCCAGGGCCGGTATTCTGCCGGAGCCGGCAGATGAGGCGCCGCAATGAATCCATTCGCCAGCAAGGGCGATAGAATAAGCAGCAGCAAGCTCAACAATCCGCGGACCAGCCAGACCGACGCCTGTCCATTGGCCGTCCGGGCCAGCAAAACCGGATTCGCTTGGCCGGCATTCAGTTCAGAACCGACCTGTTGCCAGTCAGCCAATTCCAGCGTGATATCGGTAATAACCCTCGGCGACAGCGCGGCCAGGCCGGAATATAAAACCGGATAAACGGTGAGAGCGGCCAGGCCGTCGGCGGACAGGCGGGTGACGCCGGATAAAGGTCCGGCCGGTTGATAGCCGGCAAACAAGGTCGCGTCTTCACCGGTCAGCCGTTCAAAAAAAGGCTCCGGCCAATCCGCAGCCGCCGTATTCAAGTGGGTACCTAAAATGTCGATAGGCCGGTCGGCCGGCCAGAGATCCAGTTCCGCGGCCGTTAAGGAACCCAAATCCCTGGGGGTTACAAGAATAAGGCCGGCTGCAGCGGTTTGGCAGGTCTGCTTGAACGACGGCGCAGCCGCGCCGCCGATTGCCAGGACCCACACTTGCTCCGAACGGCAGCCGGCCGCAGCGGCCAGGCCGGACAGGGCGGCGGAAAACTCCGGCGTGCCGTTTTCTTCCTGCCAGGCCAGCGTTTGGCTGGTATATCCGGCTGAAGAGAGGATTTGTTGCATCAGGCGGTATGCCGACGACGAAGATGTATCTTCATGGATAATTAAAACGGCGTTGGCCGGTCTGGCAGCCGATGCAGACGGACTGCCGGCCTGGACCAGACCCTGGTTGGCGTTTGTTATCAAAAAATCCGGGATCAGCAGCATTAAAGCCAGAACAAGCGCGGCTGCAGCCAGTAACAAGCGAACCTGGCTGTTCCGGCGATGAATCATCAGCATGGCGTTTGCTCCGTCCGGCCATAGGCCATGGCTGTCTGTACGGCATGGTGCCAGGCTTGCCGGTTGGCCAGACGATCCGGTTCAGACATCTGGGGATAAAACACGCGGTTAACCTGCCGTATGGCAGTCATTTCCGAACAATCCGGCCAGACGCCGACAGCCAGGCCGGCCAGACAAGCGGCGCCAAATGCCGTTGTTTCGGTAACGACCGGCCGTTCAACCTGCAAGCCGCTGATATCGGCCTGGAACTGCATCAAAAAATCGCTGACACTCGCGCCGCCGTCAGCCCGCAAGACCGGGATACGGCAGCCGGCGTCGTCCTGCATGCAGGATAGAACATCCAGGCTTTGATGGGCAATCGATTCTAAAACAGCACGGGCAATTTGCTCCTTGCCGCTGCCTCGCGTCAGACCGACCAGCATGCCGCGGGCTTGCATATCCCAGTAAGGAGCGCCCAATCCGGTAAAAGCCGGCACGAAATAAACGCCGCCGTTATTTTCTACCGTTGCAGCCAAAGCATCACATTCCGCAGAACGGGAAATCATACCGAGGCCATCGCGCAGCCATTGGATTGCCGAACCGGCATTGAAAACGCTGCCTTCCAGCGCATATTCCAGGCCATGGCCCAAATCCCAGGCCACCGTTGTCAGTAAACCGTTTTGCGAACGGACCGGCTGACGGCCGGTATACATCAACAGAAAACAACCGGTGCCATATGTGTTTTTCGTCATACCCGGCTGATAGCAGGCCTGACCGAAAAGAGCTGCCTGCTGATCTCCGGCCAGGCCGGCAATCGGCAGACCGCCCGGCAGGATAACCGGATCAAGAGCGGCAATGAAGCCGGATGACGGCACAATCTCCGGTAAAAGGCATCTTGGGATGTTAAATTCACGCAGCAAAACTTCATCCCAATCGCCGGTGCCAAGGTTCATCAACAAGGTTCGCGAAGCATTGCTGACATCGGTAACATGCTTCTGCCGGCCGGACAGATGCCAAATCAACCAGGAATCGATTGTTCCCGCCAATAATTCGCCGCGTTCTGCCCGGGCCCGCAAGCCGGGCACCTCGCTAAGCAGCCACATGAGTTTTGTTGCCGTAAAATAGGCGTCGATGACCAAACCGGTTCGTTCCCGGATTTCCGTTTCCAGGCCGGCGGCCTTCAACCGGCCGCACATGGCGGCTGTCCGGCGGCACTGCCAGACAATAGCCGGATAAACCGGGCGGCCGGTATGGCGATCCCAAACCACCAGGGTTTCGCGTTGATTGGTCAAACCGACGGCCGCAATTTCCCGGCTGTCAATCGAAGCTTTAGCCACTGTATCCTGCATCACAGATATCTGAACACTCAAAATTTCTTCCGGGTCTTGCTCCACCCAGCCGGGCTTTGGGTAATATTGGGTAAAAGGTCGTTGGGTCTTGCTGATTATAGCTCCTGTCTGGTCAAACAGGAGAGCCCGGCAGCTTGTTGTTCCTTGATCCAGAGCCAGCAAATATCGGGACTGAACCGCCATATTGGGTACCTCCGCCAATGTCATTGCATCTATAGCCGGTCTCTTCTGATCCGGCAAAGACTTCGATACGATCCATATCTTATTCTTCATTCGATTATATCACGAAGAGGGCGCCGTACCGGCGCCCTCTTCAAGGATTAACAAGAATGATTGTCCAATTTTATATCCGGCCTCCTGGCCTCTGCCGAAAGTTATTCCTCCGATTCCGGATGATTCAATTGCGATTCAGCGATTTCCAAAGCCTCGCGGTATTTTTTTAATACTTCTGTTGATAGCTTTTCCCTGAATTCAGAGTTTATCGGATGAACGATATCTTTGAATTCGCCGTCTTGAGTTTTCCTGCTGGGCATGGCGATGAAAAAACCGTTGGTACCCTCGATAACCTTGATGTCATGAACAACAAACGCGTGGTCAAAAGTCACCGAAACAATAGCCTTCATTTTTCCTTCGTTTCCCATTTTCCGAATGGTGATACTGGTAATTTCCATGTTGCCTCCTCCACTCTTTGCGATTTGACAATTTATGGGCCGAAAAGGAATACAAATTTCGTGTTTTTCCACAAGATGATTATATCACCAACCGAATAGGGTTTCATCTGTTTCCTTTAATACTTTCTGGAAATTCCACAGTAATATATCATTCACGCTATGCTTTTTATGATAGAATAGGTCGGAAAGGAAGGTGTTTCACTGCATGACGCAGAAACCTACCATACAAGATTGGCAATCATTGCGGGCTGGCTCCCGCATCTTTTTCGTTGGCATCGGCGGCATCAGCATGAGCGGGCTGGCGGAAATTGCCAAAGCGACCGGTCATCTGGTTGCCGGTTCTGACAAGAACCCGACTTATCGGACTGATTATCTGAAAACCCAGGGCATCATGGTCTATGCCGGCCATAAGCCGGATTGGGTCGATGAATTCAAACCCGACCTGGTCGTTCATACGGCCGCTGTTCATAATGATAATCCGGAATTGATCCGCGCCCGCGCGCTGCAGATCACAACCATCGACCGGGCCACTTTCCTGGGTTGGCTGAACCGCAGCTTCCGGCAAATCGTCAATATCTCGGGTACTCATGGCAAGACAACCACGACAGCCATCTGCTCGCTCATCCTGATGAAATCAGGTGTCAATCCAACTGTTCATTTAGGCGCCGAACTAAGCCAGTTCCATGGGACGGTCCATTTGGGAACGCCAGGCCAGGTTATGGTTTCTGAAGCCTGTGAATATATGAACAGCTTCCATCAGTTCTTCTCCACCACAGCCGCAGTATTGAATATCGATTATGACCATGTTGACTGCTTTGGCAGTCTCGACGCCGTTGTCCACGCCTTCGCCGTCTTTGCCGACCACCTGCCGGATGACGGCTTTTTGGTCGTGCCGACGTTTGACACGCATGTCGCGGCGATGCTTCAGGAAGTTGCCCGGCTGCGCGCCGCCGCCGGCCGTCCGGAACCGCGTCTGGTCACTTTTGGCGATGAACCTGCCCCCGGCGCCGTCAGGCCGGACTTTTATTGCCGCCGCCTGATTTTTGAAGAAGGTTTGCCGAACTTCGAAATCTGGCACAACGATGCGTTTTACTGCCGGGTCCATTTACGCATTCCCGGCCGCCATAATGTTTACAACGCCCTGGCGGCCGTTGCCTGCGCCTGCTTGAACGGAGCGGATCCAACAGCGGCCGAAGCCGTTCTTAATACCTTCCAGGGCGCTGAAGGGCGGTTCACCGAAACCGGCAGTTACCGCGGGGCAAGAGTCATCGCCGATTATGCCCATCATCCGTCGGCAGCCCGCGCTACGCTGGCCGCTGCCAGCCATGTTCCCCATCAGCACACCTGGGTTGTTTTTCAGCCGCTGACCTTCAGCCGCACCCGCGTACTCTTCGACGATTTTGTCGATGCGCTGAAGCCTTGCGAGCTGGTCATTTTTTCCGAAATTTACAGTGACCGGGAAACAAATCCGGGCGACATCAGTTCACGCATGCTGGCCGATCGGATCAATGAACTGGGCGGCCATGCCATTTTCGCGGAAAATTTCCAGGTTATCCGCGAACAACTGGACCGAGTGGTCCAACCGGGTGACCTGATTCTTGTGCTGGGCCCGGAGAACATCCGGGAATTTGCCGATGAATTGACCGGCAGACCGCCGCAAGCCCATTATCAGGAACCGGCACCGATGCGCGCTTAACCTTATCAGACGTATTGTCGCCCTAAAAAACAAAGCCGCTTCAAATGAGGCGGCTTTGTTTATGAGCTTATTGACTTGGCAGATTCCGGCTGATCCTGTGTTTAAATCGGATTGCCGCTGTCGAATCCCGCGCTTGCCGGCGAGATCAGATTGTCGGCGGCTCCCGGTTCTGATGCTGAAATCTGTTCGGAAGACGTTGTATAAGTCTGATACAAAGTCTCGAATTCCGGGCCTTCGATCTTTTCTTTCTCCAGCAGCGTTTCGGCCAGCGCCTTGAGCATGGCCATCTTCTCCCGCAGAATATTCAGCACTTTTGCATAGGCGTCATCAATGATCTGTTTAACTTCCTCATCGATCACTCCGGCTAATTTTTCACTGTAGTTCTGCACATGGCCGTAATCCTTGCCGAGGAAAACTTCATTATCGTTGCCGAAAACCAGGTTGCCCAGCTTATCGCTCATGCCGTATTTGGTGATCATATCGCGGGCGACGCCGTTGCAGCTTTGCAGATCTGAGGCAGCGCCTGTGCTGATTTCGTTGAAGATCAGTTCCTCAGACGCCCGGCCGCCAAGCGCGATCATGATCTCAGCCAGCAGTTGGCCGCGTGTGGCGTAATAGGTGTCTTCATGGGGTTTATGCGCCGTATAGCCGCCTGCGCCGCCGGCCGGTATGATCGATACGCGCTCGACTTTGTCTGTTTCCGAAATGGTGCGCAGGATAATGGCGTGGCCGGCTTCGTGATAAGCCGTCAGTTTGCGTTCCTTCTCGCTGATGATCCGGCTTTTTTTCTCCGGACCGATCATGATCTTGAACACCGCTTCCGAGATATCCGAATAAACGATGGTTTTAGCGCCCCGGCGAGCAGCCAGCAAGGCAGCCTCATTCAAGAGATTCGCTAAATCGGCGCCGGTAAATCCAGGAGTAATTTTCGCGATTTCCCGTAAATTAACGCCGGCATCCAAAGGTTTGTTGCGGGCATGAACTTTGAGGATCTCCTCGCGGCCTTTGATATCAGGCCGCATAACGGTGATCCGGCGGTCAAAACGGCCCGGACGCAGCAAAGCGGGGTCCAGGATATCCGGCCGGTTAGTGGCGGCCATGATAATAACGCCTTCATTGGGGCCGAAGCCGTCCATCTCAACCAATAACTGATTCAACGTCTGCTCGCGCTCATCATGACCGCCGCCCAGACCGGCGCCGCGGTGGCGTCCGACCGCGTCGATTTCATCGATAAACACGATGCAGGGTGAATTTTTCTTGGCATTTTCAAACAAATCGCGAACCCGCGACGCGCCGACACCGACGAACATTTCGACGAAATCGGAACCGCTGATCGAAAAGAACGGCACGCCGGCTTCTCCGGCGACAGCTTTGGCCAGCAGAGTCTTGCCGGTACCCGGCGAACCAACCAGCAGAATGCCGCGCGGAATCTTCGCGCCCAGTTCGGCATACTTTTTCGGATTCTTCAGGAAATCAACCACTTCACGCAGTTCTTCCTTTTCTTCATCCGCGCCGGCGACATCCTGGAAAGACACTTTATTTTTCGCCGGATCATTTAATTTCGCCCGGCTGCGGCCAAAGCTCATGGCATTCTTCCCATCGCCGGCCTGACGGCTGTATGTGAACCAGATGAAAGCTCCCATGCCGACCAGCATAACGAGAATCAGGATAATATTCAGCCATGCGGTAATATCCGTCGGCTCGTTATAGTCAAAATTCTTGATTTTGCCGTCTTCCTTGGCTTGAACCAGATTCTTAATTAAATCGCCCATGTAGAGGGGCGGCACAGATTTGCTATAAGTTTTCGCCGGAGTCGTCGCGGTTTTTTCTAAGGAAACCTCGATGGTATAGCCGGTTATAACCACTTCGCTGACTTTTCCGTTATTGATCTGATCCATCAGCTCGGATAACGTAATCTGTTCCGGCTGCGTCATTCTCGACATGAAAAAGGAAAGGAAGATAATGACAGCAAGCAGGATCACATAAAAGGACATGCCGTTCAGGGCTTTTTTGGGTTTCATTTTTCTCCTCCTTGGCTGTCGTCCCCCAGGATGGATACATCGGGGAGATTGCGGAATTTACCGTCGAAATCTAGACCATAGCCAACTATAAATTCATCAGGTATCTGCATGCCGACGTATTCGACCGTTATATCGACCCGTCGGCGATCTGGTTTGTCAAAGGCGGTACATAACACGATACTGGCCGGATTCCGGGTTCCCAGCAACTGGCGCAAATGTTTGAGCGTCAGTCCGGAATCAACAATATCCTCCACGACAATAACGTGCTTGCCGGATATATCGGAATCCAGGTCTTTGGTAATGCGGACTACGCCGGATGTCCGGGTTCCGCTGCCATAACTGGAAACAGACATGAAATCAATCCGGCAGGGGATGGTCAGATGTCTGGCCAGATCGGCCATAAAAACATAGGCGCCTTTCAAAACACCGACCAAAATGACTTCACGGCCGGCATAATCAGCGGATATCTGCGCACCCAGCCGCTGGCACATCCTGGCGATCTCATCGCGAGGAATCAGGATTTCCTTGACATATTTGGCCATTGATGAAAAAAGCCTCCTCTATCTGACTCAATAATTCAGTTTACGCTTTTTGGCCCACGCCGGCTGCGTCCTCTGTTACCATTTCCGGCGATTGTTCCCGTTGCAGCCTCAGCTGCACTATGATTCCCTGATCCCCGCCGCCCGGCCCGGCCACAAATCCGGCGCCCGCCGAATATCCCGGCAGCCAGACAATTTCCCGGCCTAATGCGACAAGAGGCAGCTGGCTGCGCTGACTGGGCGGAACCAACTGCTCATTCAGGAATTTCTTCAAAGTCTTGCCGCCCTGGCGGCGGCAGGGGTGAATCCGGTCTCCGGGCTGCCGCAGGCGCAAAACGCAGCCGCGGATCTGATCAAGCCGGAAATACTCCATTGCGTCATTATAAACGATCTGACTTTCTTTCTCAATGAAAAATGCGGAAAGACTCAGGTGTAATTCCGGCCATTTCGTTTCGCCGGGCAGATTGACAACCACGCCGGTCATTGCTTCCGGCGGCGCGGCCGCCGGCCGGATCGGCGGCAAGCCGGCCGTTTCCAGGGAAAGAACGGTATTTCGCAGCCATAATCGCCGGCCGCCCGGCAAATCAAGCGATTGTTGCCCGGCTTTGGTCAGCGCGGCGGGCAGCCAGGCAAGAATATTCTGCACATGGCAGTTCGCCAGATTATCCGTAGTGCCGGTCCTGTCATGCCAAAACAACCGCAAGACACGAATCTGCAGGGACGGATCCAGATCCATCAGACGGACGGCATCCAGACGATCTTCATTCCGGGCGGCCCGCCAGGCGTCGCGAGCCAGACGGTCCAGATATTGTCGGTCGACCGCCAGATTATCGGCTGCCCGGCAAAGCAGAGGCGCCGGATCATATCCCAATGCCTGTTTCCAGACAGGCAGAACCTGATGCCGTATACGGTTGCGCATCGTAAAGGTATCGGCATTGCTGGCATCCTGACACCAGGAAATTCGTTTTCCGGCCAGCCACCGCTCGATTTCAAAACGCGATAATTCCAGCAGCGGCCGGATCAGGCTGCCCGTTACCGGACCCATTCCTGTCAGGCCGTCCAAACCGCTGCCCCGGCCTAAATGCAGGAGGAGCGTTTCAGCCTGATCATCCCGATGATGCGCCAGAGCAATACGGACAACGCGCTCCGGACAGCCGGGCTGCCCGGTTTGAGCCAAACGGCTGGTTAATCCGGCAAAAAATTCCTGTCTGGCCTGCCGGCCTGCCAACTCAAGGCCGATATGATTCTGCCCCGCCCGGCCGGCAACATCGGCTTTCACGCTGTAGAAAGGTAAACCGAGCCGATTGCTCCAATCCTGGACAAAAGCCATATCTTCATCGGCAGCCGTTCCACGCAAGCCATGATGGACATGGGCAACAGCCAGATCAAACGGCCCGATTAAGGATGAAGCTCGCAATTCGTCGAGAATCAGCAGCAAAGCCAAAGAATCAGCGCCGCCGGATACCGCAGCCACCACCATGGAGCCCGATGGGATCATATGATTCATTTTGATGAACCGGCCTGTTCGGCTGATCAATTCATCCATATTTCTGCGTTCATCCCTTCAGGTCTGTCGATCAAAAAGGCGGCGGTTCACTGGGAACCCGCCCGTCATCTTGTTCAAAAAACAAAGTATATTTCGGCCACCAGTGCAGCTGTACGCTGCCGGTAGCGCCCTGGCGGTTCTTGGCGATGATGATCTCCGCATCCTCTGTTTCCATCGGCGTCTGATCCGTAGCGTAATAATGATCACGATAGAGGAAAATGACCACATCGGCATCTTGTTCGATAGCGCCGGAATCACGTAAATCTGAAAGCAGCGGTTTCTTGTCCGATCGCATTTCGCAGGCGCGGCTGAGCTGGGACAAAGCGATGATCGGTACAGAAAGCTCTTTGGCCATAATTTTCAAAGAACGGGAAATTTCTGAAATTTCCTGTTGGCGGTTGTCGGAGCGGCCGGATCCGTTGCCGCTCATCAACTGCAAATAGTCGATAATAATCAGGCCCAGCTTATTTTCCAGCTTCAACTGCCGGCATTTAGACATCATTTCCATAACGCTGGTTCCTGAACGATCGTCTATGTAAACAGGCGCCGCATAAAGCGGCGGCAGGGCGCGGGCTATTTTTTCCCAGTCCTCCGTCTGCAGATCGCCGGTATTCAGGGATTTCGCATTAACCAGCGACTGACTGCTAAGTATGCGGTTGCCGATTTCCTCTTTGGACATCTCCAGACTGAAAACTGCTGCCGGCACATGATGCAGCGTCGCGGCCTTTTGCGCAATATTCAAGGCAAAAGCGGACTTGCCCATGGCAGGCCGCGCGGCGACAATAATCAATCCGCCCGGCCGCAAGCCGCCCAGAATCCGGTCCAGGCTGTGAAATCCGGTTAAAACGATATTTTCCCGCGGCTTGCCGCGCGCTATGGCCGCCAGTTCGTTGACTGTCCTGCCCATGATATCCTTCAGGCTTTCAAACCCTGTCGCATCGCGGTTTTCCCGGATTTCATAAATGCGTTTGGCCGCAATGTCCAAAAGGACGTCGGCTTGTTCTTTTTCTTCGTAGCATAAACCGGTTACTTCATTCATCGTACCGATCAGGCGTCTCAATATGGCTTTTTGCCTGACCAGATCGGCGTAATGAGCGGCGTTGGCCACAACCGGAGCCAGATCCGGCAGCGAGCTGATATAAGATAATCCGCCTGATTTAGTCAGCTGAGATCTGCTTTCCAGGTAATCGGAAACCGTAATGATATCGACCGGCTTGCTGTCCAGATACAAGGCGCAGATCGCTTCATAGATCAGGCGATGGTCGGGACGATAAAAGTCGTCGGTTTTTAATATGGCCGTTATTTCAGCCAACGGACGTTCACCCGACAAAGCGCAGCCCAAAACAGATTGTTCGGCCTGCTGGTTATTCGGGGGTACCTTGCCGCTGATTTTAGGAGATGCTTCTGCTGGCGGATTTGGCATGCGCTGTACTCCCACTTATCCTGCTATAACACGGATGCTGATCTTCGCCGTCACTTCGGTGTGCAGGCGGACATCGACTTCGTAATCGCCCAGCGTTTTAACCGGCGTCCGGATCGTGATACCGCGTTTATCCACTTTAAAGCCTGCTTTCTCCAGAGCGGCAGCTATATCCATGGTAGTCAGGGCCCCGTACAGGCGTCCGCCGTCGCCGCATTTCATCGGCAGGGTAAAAAGCTGACCGTTAATCCGGGAGGCCGTTTTGCGGGCATCGTCCAATTCACGGGCCAGTTTGGCTTGTTCGGCCTGTTTGCGGATTTTAACTTCATTCATATTGGCCGGCGTTGCTTCCAGCGCCAACTGCTGCTTAAAAAGACAGTTGCGGGCATAACCATCATGAACGTTTACAATATCGTCCGGTTTTCCCAGTCCTTTGACTTCTTTTAATAAAATGACTTTCATATAACAACCTCTCTTTTGCCTATTGTAGCATAATCAGGCCATATAATTGTGAACCGGGTTGAAACGATTATCGAAATTCTCTTAAAATAATCTGGCTGAAGTATGCAAAACCGCGGCAGATTCCGATTGGGGTAGCTGCCGCGGTCAGATAGCAAGACAAACAGGTTTACTCGCCGGAATACGGCAGCATGGCAATATGCCGGGCTCTCTTGATGGCAATGGTCAGCTCGCGCTGATGCCGGGCGCAATTGCCGGACATCCGCTTGGGCAGGATTTTACCCCGCTCCGAGATGAATTTGCGCAGTTTCCCAATATCCTTAAAATCAATGTGTTCGATTTTATCGGCGCAGAAAGCGCAAACTTTACGTCTGGTCCTTCTCTGCCGCATACCACCGCGGCCGCCTTCTTTATCGCCATAATCGCGGTTTCCGCCGCGTCTCATTTCAGCCATGAATCGCATCTCCTTTCATCATGATCTCACCGGACCACGAAAAATCAAATATCAAAAGGCAGTGCCGTATCATCATCCGGGCCTGGGAAAAAGCCGTCTCCGGCCGGAGCCTGGCTGCCGCCGGACGGCTGTCCGGATGCTGCCGGAGCTTCATAGCCGCCGTCGCTGCGTTTGGAATCGCCAAAATATATTTCATCGGCGATGACTTCGGTCACGCTGTGGCGTTTGCCCTCCGTATCATCCCAACTGCGGGTCTGGATACTGCCTACTACAACCATGCGCGAGCCTTTACGGAAATATTTGCCGCAAAATTCGGCTTGCTGGCGCCAGGCGACAATCGGTATAAAATCAGCCTGGCGTTCACCGCCGGCATTTTTAAACCGCCTGTCGACCGCCAGGGTAAAAGAACAAACCGGCACCTGGCTGGCTGTTGTACGCATTTCCGGATCACGGGTCAGTCTGCCCATCAAAATCGCTTTGTTCATACACTTGCCTTTCTGACTTTTTTAGTCGTCAGCACGAACAACCAGATACCGCAGAACGCCATCGGTAATTTTGAGCACACGTTCCAGCTCTTTCGGGAATTCGGCTTCCGCGCTGAAGTCGATCAGAACATAAAAACCTTCCTTCTGATCGTTGATTTCGTACGCGAGCCTGCGGCGTCCCCAAACATCAATCTTGTCAACCGTTGCGGATGATTCGACCAGCGCCTGGATCTTTTCAGTGGTTGCCTGAACGGCTTCATCACCGACTGCCGGGTTCAGAATGTAAATTAATTCATATTTCCTTGCCATTTTTTCACCTCCTCCTGGACTGAACGGCTCTGCCACTCAGGCAGAGCGAGGATTCACAAAAGCCATGTTACAACATAGCAGAAGAAACTATAACACGACGGTGAATATCCGTCAAGCCAGGCTTCCCTGTTTATGTTAAGCAATCGGCTAAATAACGCAGCTGAACCATCAGACTCTGTTGATATTATAAAGGAGAAAGAAAAGCCTGTCTTTCGTATCTAACCGATATTTGTCCATAATTTCATTACTTTTCTGCAGAAAGCCGTTCTTTTATCAGCTTTATCAGTTCACGCAAATGTCCGGCGGTCACCCGATAAGCATTGATATCTTGTCCGAATGGATCGGCAATCTGCCGGTCCGGTACGCCGGCTAATTCGCCGATCGTCAGGATCCGGCCGGCCAGTTCGGGAAAAGCATGACGCAGCCGGTCCCGCTGTGCTGTCGTCATAGCGGCCGTCCAGCGCGCCTGTTCAAGAAGCCAGGGAGACACAGGCCGCGAACGATGCCCCGACAGGTCGACGCCGTCGTCTTCGCGCAGGACGGCGACCGCCTGTTCAGCAGCCGGGTCGCCGGCAAACGCAGCCAGACCGGCAGACTCGGCCCGATAGCCGGGCGGCGGCTGCGGATGATTAAAAAGCGCGGCAGCCATCGGGCTGCGGCAAGTATTGCCGGAGCATACAAATAAAATTAACGCGTCTTCGGCAGTCCGGTCCATGTCAGGTTCCCTCCGGCGGCAAATCGGCCGGCGTACCCGCCGCTTTGCGCAAACGGTTCATATAAGCCGAACCAAGGCCGCTGTCCGGCAGCCCCTCGGCCAGGATCACGGCAACGCCCAGTTCGTCAAGCAAACGCAAGGCGTTGAACAGGGCTTTGCCGGCGGCGGCGGGATCCGGCTCGGCGGCGTAAGCTAAATAATAATAATCGGTTTTGATTTCCGCGGCCAGTTTAATTCGGGCGGCAGACTCGCCGGCTGTAACTTCCAATCCGCGTTCCGGAAGCGCTCCGATCAGCTGCCGGCAGCCAAAAACGCCTATTTTGCAGCCCTGAGCCGACCATTTTTCCAGTAATTGCCGCAAGAGGGTCTGCCGGATGGCCATCTCCGGATTTTCAGCCAGAACGACCCGGGCTTTTGGCGCGTAATGCCGGTATTTCATACCCGGAGCGCGCGGGGTGCCGTTCTTGGTCATCCCGGCCAGTTCCAGCCGGTTTCCTTGAGGCCGTCCGGTCTGACCGCCGTCGGTTTCGCTGCCGATCCCGGCCACCGAACCGGCTGCAGACCGGATCGCCGCGGCCGTGACGCTGCCGGGACGTAAAATGACCGGAATCCGGCCGGTCGCATCGACAACGGTCGATTCTAAACCGAAACGGCAATCGCCGCCATCTATGATATACGGAATAAGGCCATCCAGATCCTCACGGACATGCCAGGCCCGTGTCGGGCTTGGTCGGCCGGAACGATTGGCCGACGGAGCCGCAATCGGCACGCCGGCTAATTCGATCAGTCGGCGGGCAATCGGATGGGAGGGCAGCCGGATGGCCACGGTGTCCAGCCCGGCCGTCACTTGGTCGGGAATCCGGGACGAACGGGGCAGGATAAGGGTCAGCGGTCCCGGAGAAAATGCTGCAAATAACTTTTCTGCCAGCGGCGTGATCTGCCTGACCAGTTCAGGCAATGCGGCAAGATCAGCCAGATGAACGATCAGGGGATTATCCGCCGGCCGTCCTTTAGCTGCAAAAATCCGGTTTACGGCCATGGCATCAAGGGCATTGGCGCCCAGTCCATAGACGGTTTCAGTCGGAAAAGCAACCAGCTCACCGCGGCGTAAAGCTTCGGCGGCCGGCATCAGCAGCCGGTCATCGATGTTTTGCGGATCCACGGGGATGATTTTTGTCTGATACGGGTGTTCCTGCATAATTATTCTTGCTCCTGGTCATTGACGCCATGGCTTAACTGATGGGTTTTGTCAGCCGTCATCAAAGCCTGGATGATTTCGTCAAGATCGCCGTTTAAAACAGCTTCCAACCGGTATAGGGTCAGGCCGATCCGGTGGTCGGTAACCCGCCCCTGATGATAATTATAGGTGCGGATCCGTTCGCTGCGGTCTCCGGTTCCCACCTGGCTGCGCCGGTCCGTCGCAATCGCTCCGGCCTGAAGGCTGCGTTCGCGTTCGAGCAGCCGCGCCTTCAGAACCGCCATGGCTTGATCCTTATTTTTATATTGCGACCGTTGATCCTGGCAGGTCACCACCAGTCCTGTCGGCTTGTGCGTGATCCGAATCGCCGAGTCCGTGCGGTTGACATGCTGCCCGCCCGCTCCTGACGCGCGAAAAGTATCGATATCCAGATCATTGGGATTAATATTCACTTCAACATCATCGGCCTCCGGCAGAACGGCCACGGTTACGGTCGACGTATGGATTCTGCCGCCGGATTCCGTAACCGGAACCCGCTGCACCCGATGGACGCCGCTTTCATAACGCAGGCGGCTGTATGCGCCGCGTCCCTCGATCAGGAAGACAATTTCCTTAAAACCGCCCAGCTCGGTTTCGTTGCAGTCCACCAGTTCGCTGCGCCAGCCTCGCTGTTCGGCGTATATCGTATACATCCGGTAAAGGACCGCGGCAAAAAGCGCTGCTTCTTCTCCACCGGCGCCCGCCCTGATTTCGACAACCACATTGCGTTGATCATTGGGATCCTGAGGCGTCATGGCTTCATGCAGCCGACCGGTCAGCATTTCATAACGGCTTTCCAGATCGTTCAGCTCCTCGCGAACCAGTTCGCGGAATTCATGATCGTCCGTCTGATAAAGCATTTCGCGATGCTCGCCGATAGATGCTTCCAAAGACAGCCAGCTGCGGTAATCTTCGACCAGCGGCAGTAATTCGCCATGTTCCTGTAAAAGGCGGCGGTAACGCTCCTGATTGGCCATAACAAGCGGATCGGCAATCAGTAAATTCAATTCTTCAAATCGGCTTTCAACAGCCCGGAGCTTGTCGCGCATGCTTTATTTCCTGTTCATTTCCCTTATTGCGGCTTACGCCGGCCGGAACCGGCAACAGAGCGCAGATACCTTCAACCGGCATATTATTATACCACACCGAACTCTTCTACACACTGGATTGTCGGCCGGGACTGCGTTATAATGAAAAACGGTTTGGCCACAAAACACGGCTGCGGCTGAGATCCGGCGTTTTCAGCCGGTCAACGCGCCGCAGTTTATATTTGAAAGGGGATAAATCCATGCTCAAGACACATGAAGTAGAACAGATGACTTGTGTTGCCAAGGGTCCCAATCACGGACCGGCGCCCATTCCCGAGGAAGGCCGCTGGGTTCAGGCCCGCGATATAAGCGACATATCCGGCTTTACCCACGGAGTCGGCTGGTGCGCGCCTCAGCAAGGAGCTTGCAAATTGACGCTTAATATTAAAGAAGGCGTTATCCAGGAAGCTCTGGTGGAGACGCTCGGCTGCACCGGCATGACCCATTCCGCCGCCATGGCCGCAGAAATTCTTCCTGGCAAAACAATCCTGGAAGCATTGAATACGGACCTGGTCTGCGACGCCATCAATACTGCCATGCGTGAATTGTTTCTCCAGATCGTTTACGGCCGCAGCCAATCGGCGTTTTCCGAAGGCGGACTGGCGATCGGCGCTTCTCTTGAAGATCTGGGCAAAGGACTGCGGAGCACTGTCGGCACCATGTTCAGCACGCTGGACAAAGGGCCGCGTTACCTCGAACTGACCGAAGGCTATGTTTTGAAAATGGCTCTGGACAGCGACGATCAGGTTATCGGCTATCAGTTCCTGAAATTGGGGCCGATGCTGGAAATGATTAAAAAAGGCGTTGACGCCAACGAAGCCTATAAGAAAAATATCGGCACATACGGCCGTTTTGACGAAGCCGCCCGTGTCGTCGATCCCCGTCATGAATAATCGGACCCCCACGAAAGGAGCTCACTGTTATGGCATTATTTGAGAGTTATGATCGGAGAATAGCTCAGATCAACACCGTTCTGGCCCAATATGACATTGCTTCCCTGGAGGAAGCCCGTCAAATCTGCACCGACAAGGGTATTGACCCTTATAAAATCTGCAAAGACACACAGCCTATAGCCTTTGAAAACGCCGGCTGGGCTTATATCGTCGGCGCCGCCATCGCCATCCGCAAGGGCTGCAAGAAGGCGGCGGACGCGGCTGAAGCCATTGGCGTCGGCCTGCAGTCCTTTTGCATTCCAGGATCGGTAGCCGACGACCGCAAGGTTGGCCTGGGCCATGGCAATCTGGCCGCCATGCTGTTGCGTGAAGATACGCATTGCTTCGCCTTTCTGGCCGGCCATGAGTCATTTGCCGCCGCCGAAGGCGCCATCGGCATCGCAAAATCAGCCAATAAGGTCCGCAAGGAACCGCTCAAGGTCATCCTGAACGGACTTGGCAAAGATGCAGCTCAGATCATTTCCCGCATCAACGGTTTCACCTATGTTCAAACCCAGTTCGACTATGCGGCGGGAAAAGTCGCCGTTGTGCGCGAGATCGCCTATTCCAAAGGCGATCGGGCCAAGGTCCGCTGCTATGGCGCCGATGATGTCCGCGAAGGCGTAGCCATTATGCATATGGAAGGCGTCGATGTATCCATCACCGGCAACTCGACCAATCCGACCCGGTTCCAGCATCCGGTCGCCGGCACTTATAAAAAAGAACGTCTCGAAAAAGGCTGCAAATATTTCTCAGTCGCCTCCGGCGGCGGTACCGGCCGGACGCTTCACCCGGATAATATGGCGGCCGGACCTGCTTCTTACGGTATGACCGACACCATGGGCCGCATGCACTCGGACGCTCAGTTTGCCGGGTCTTCTTCTGTACCGGCTCATGTCGAAATGATGGGTTTCCTCGGTATGGGCAACAATCCGATGGTCGGCGCGACCGTCGCGGTTGCCGTCGCCGTAGAGGAAGCCATGAAGGGTTGATTTTAACGTTTATTCAAAAACCCCCGTTTTCTTTAGTGAATGCGGGGGTTTTTTTGCGCCAAAAGGGCTGCGCGGCACTGACTGCCTGTGCCGGAAGCAATTGTCATCGAATCTCCGGCCGGCTTTTATTTACCTTTATCCTTTTTTCTTTCATTCTTTTCAGAGGTCTCGCCAGCTTTTTCCTGATCCAGCAAGGTTAAAATCCGCTCGGCAATCAGGATGCGCGTCCGGGCTTCGATGCTGAGTTCAAGCGCCAGATTGCGCAGAGCCGTCGCATGGTCGGCCTGCGGTTCGCCTTCGGCCGGTATTTCCTGACGCAGCTGCGCTGTTTCGGCCAGAACCTGAGCCGCATTTTCCCGCAGGGAGAAACGCTGGACTTCCAGAAAGTGTTGATAAAGAGCCGCTACATCAGCCGGATCACGGTAGGACGACAAGAGTTGATTCAAATTTTGAATGGACAAGACTTGTTTTAAGGTACCAATAATAATCAGGAGCGCCAAATGGGTCGGCGCGTATTTTTTCGATTCGGCGCGCGGTATCAGATTGTCTTTTATGTAATTGTTGATCATTGCCGGCGTCAGCAGACGTTCATGGTCATCCCGCCGGTATAACCCCAGCTGGCGATCGATGAATGTTTGCACCTGGTCCATGTAAAGGCCGATGTCCGGCAGCAATGCCCAATCCGCAGGATGTTTGCCGTCCAGCTCGGTCAGCCATTGATCCAGCCAGTCGATTTGTTCAGCCATGTCTGATTCCCCCCTGTCTGTCTTTATCGGTTTCTTTTGCCTGCAACGGCTCATTTGGCTCAGTCTGCATCATTGGCTCACCAGAAACCGGCTGCACTGATTCCATGGCCTTTTCCAGTTTTTGACGCGGCATGTTCATGAGATGGCCGCAGGTTGTGCAAACCAGACCGATATCCGCTCCTGTCCGCTGCACCTGCCAAAGCCAGCCGCCGCAAGGGTGCTGCTTTTTTAAATGAAGGATTTCACCGACTTTGAATGGATAAAGATAAAAACGTGACGGCATATTCCCTCCTTAGTTCAAACTGCGGCAGCCGCCGCCAACGCGCGGTTGATTGCCAAAGTCCCGGATAACCGGCAATAGAGACTCATAACCGGCTTCTTGCAGAATAGCCCGCACCGCATCGGCCTGGTCATAACCATGCTCCAGAATCAGCCAACCGTCAGCCGCCAGCCGGTTGATCGCCCGGTCAATCAGCATCCGGTAAATATCGAGCCCGTCCGCGCCGCCGTCCAGTGCCAGATGAGGTTCATGGCAACTGACTTCCGGCATCAGTCCGTCAATATCGCCGCTGGGTATATACGGCGGATTGGCAGTGATTAGGTCAAAAGGTTCAGGTTCGGCAGCAGCAGGCGGAAACAGATCGGCCTGGTACAATGCCGTACGGCCGCGCAGGGGATTTCGCCGCAGATTCTGCCGGATATAAGACAACGGAACAGGATCCAGATCGGTAAAAACCAGATCGGTCCGGCATCCGGCTTCTTCCAGGACATGCGCCAGGCTGATGCCGATACAGCCCGATCCGGCACAGGCATCCAGAATACGCAGCGGCCGGCCGGCTGTTTTTCGGGTCGGCCAAAGATGGGCCAAAGCTATCGATCGTGATGTCTCGACTAAAATTTCGCTGTCCGGTCTGGGTATCAAAACACCGGGGCCAACCGAAAAAGTAAGGCCGGAAAAATCCGCCGTGCCAATCAGATAGGCCAGAGGTTCATGGCGCGTCCGGCGGACAGCCAGCGCGCGAAGGCTTTCGGTTGTCCGCTCATCGAGCGTATCATCCGGATGAGCATAAAAAAAAGATATGGGCCGGTCAAGAACTCCGGCCATCAGCAGCAGCGCTTCATGCCTCGGTTCTTTCAGGCCGGCTGCCGATAATATACCGGATAATTCCCGCTGAAACTGCCGAATTGTCATCTCGGCGTCCATTGTTTACCAGCGGTCGCTGAGTGCTTTTTCAGGAATGACAGCATTCAGGGCGGAAATGGCAACTTCCAGCATGCTGTCGTCAGGTTCCGCTGTTGTCAGACGCTGCAGCCATAAGCCGGGAGCAGAAATCGCCCGGGTCAGGATGTTGTCATACCGGCCGGCCAGGCGGATGATTTCGTAGGCAATGCCGGCCACAACCGGAACCAGGGCAAAACGGATCAGGAGATTTACCCAGCGTCCCCACCATCCGACCAGAGAGAAGACAATAATGCTGACCAGGATGACGATAAACATGAAGGCCGTGCCGCAACGCGGATGGAAGCGGCTATAGAGTCTGGCGTTCTCGACGGTCAGTTCCTGCTCTGCTTCATAACAGGAAATCGTTTTATGTTCGGCGCCGTGGTACATCCAAACCCGGCGAATGTCCTTCATCCGGGAAGCCAGGGCCAGATAACCGACAAATATGACGATCCGGATCAGTCCCTCGATCAGATTAAAGAGAACCGTCGCGCCGCGGCCGGTATAATCATTGAGGCGCGTCAGCTGTTTGATGAAACTGGTCAGGAAATTGGGCAGCAAGATAAAGAGGACCACGCTGAAAAGGATGCCGACCACCGCCGATCCATAAAGCATCAGGCTGCTGTGTTTTTCCAGGAAACGGTCGACCCGGCCGCTCAGTTTTTTTCCGAACGATTCTTTGGCCGGCGGCTGTTTTTCCGGATCAGCCGGATCAGGCTGTTTATCCGCAAACGGTTGTTCATCCGCGGCATTCAGGCTCTCCTGGACAGATGCGGGATTTACCGGCGGCTGATCGTCCTCGACAAACTCGGCTGAACGCAGTAAAGCTTTCGTCCCGCTGACCAACTGGCGAAACAGCCGGACAGATCCCCGGACGAACAGGAGATTGGCCGCGCCGGTGAAACGGGTCATCGGCAGTTCCTCCACCATGATTTTACCGTCTGGTTTGCGGACAGCCATGGCTTTCTTTTCCGGACCGATCATCATCAGCCCCTCGATCAACGCCTGGCCGCCAATGGTTGTTTTTCGCCGGCATACCAGCTTGTCCTGCTTGTTCATTGTTTTTTTCATGATTTACCTCATGGATATTCTATGGGGATATAGAAAGATTATAACATTAATGTAAAAAGGAGGCTTCGTTTGTCAAAGCCTCCCTCCACGTTGCAGTTATTTCTGCTCCATCCGTTTCTTGAACTTGTCAACCCGACCGCCTGTATCGATTAATTTCTGACGTCCGGTAAAAAACGGATGACACTTCGAGCAGATATCAACATTAAGATGTGGCTTAACGGATCCGGTCTCGAAGGTTTCCCCGCAGGCGCATTTGACAATCGCCTTGCCGTACTTGGGATGAATGCCCTCTTTCATATCTATCACCTCTCATGGGATGCGGCGCGTATCCGCTTAAAGCTTCGATACGTATGCTGCACCAGAATTAGACGTTGCGGAGTTGATTTTATTATAAATCGATCCGAATGTCAATCATCCTCGTTATTGACATTGCGCCGGTAGTTGCTGCCGTAACCGGTATTGTTGTAACTGCCGTAACCCGCTCCGCCGGGACCGGTTTGTCCGCCCGCTCCGCCGGGTCCTGTTTGGCCGCCCGGGCCGCCGGATCCGGTTTGTGAGCCCGGCCTGGTTCCGCGCATGGCTTCAAAGACATTTTTGTCATTAAAGGACACATTGACCGACGAAATAAAATGCTCATTGTTTTTCGTTTTCAGAAGCAAATTGATAATGGCTTCCGTAACGGCCGATGTATCCAATTGGCTGAAGGCCTTGCGGATCGTCCATACCGCATCCAGCTCCTTGTTGTTCATGAGCAATTCTTCACGGCGGGTACCGGATTTATTGATATCGATAGCCGGAAATATCCGTTTCTCCGACAATTTGCGGTCCAAATACACTTCCATGTTGCCGGTTCCCTTAAATTCCTCAAATATCACTTCATCCATACGGGATCCGGTCTCGATCAGGGATGTGGCGACGATCGTCAGGCTGCCGCCGTTTTCAATATTGCGGGCAGCGCCGAAAAAGCGTTTCGGACCATATAGGGCGCCCGGGTCAAGGCCTCCGGACAAAGTTCGGCCGGTCGGATTGATCGTCAGGTTATACGCGCGGGCCAAACGGGTCATGCTGTCAAGGAGAATGATGACATCTTGTTTCAGTTCGACCAGACGCATGGCTCTTTCCAAAACCAGTTCGACCACTTTGGTATGGTTCTCCGGGGTCTTGTCAAACGTCGAATAGACTACTTCGCCATTGATGGAACGCTGCATGTCGGTGACTTCTTCCGGACGTTCGTCAATCAGCAGAACGATTAATTTGGTATCCGGGTTATTGACACTGATGGCATTGGCAATCTTCTGCAGTAAAATCGTCTTGCCCGCTTTAGGCGGCGATACGATCATACCGCGCTGGCCTTTACCGATCGGAGCCACCAGGTCGATGATCCGGGTTGATAATTCATTGCGGGTTGTTTCCAGGATAAAGCGATCATTCGGATAAATCGGCGTCAGACGGTCAAAATGAGGACGGCGAAGCATTTTCTCCGGCGCCTGCCCGTTAACGTCCTTGATATACAGAAGCGCCTGATATCGGTCGTTCTCCCGCTGCAATTTAACCGGTCCGGTAACATAATCGCCCGGACGCAGACCAAAACGGCGGATATATTGCGGGGGTACATAGATATCTTTATTGCCTTGCAGATAATTATCTTTACGCAGGAAGCCGTAGCCATCGGGCATGATTTCCAGAACACCGCCCTGGGATTCGCCGGTCTCTACAATCGGACGTTTTTCTTTTACTGCTTCGCCTTCTGACTTTTCAGATATGGATTCGGCAGCCTGTTCTGCTGTTTGGATTGAAACGGAAGCGCCGGCAGGCTGACCGGGCTGAACAATCGTTGTTTCGATATCCGCTGGCGGCGCCGTTTCAACCGGCGTTTCTCTTGCAGGAACTACAGACGCCGGCGTCTCTGCCAGCGGGGTCCGGCCGGCAGCCGTATCGGGTCTGACAGGCGTTACCGGACTTATTCCCGGCTGCTGGACAATTCTTGTGCCAGCCGGCCGGCCAACAGGATGCAAGCGCGGGATTCGAGATACCGGGCCTTGATCGGGTATGTTTCGGGTTGCGGGACGTCCGGGATGCGGTTGTCCATAACGTTCGGCGCCCGGCCTGGCCGAAGGCGGCGTGACACGCGGCGCTGTTGTTCCCGCCGCAGCTTCGGCTGCTTCCGGCGACGGTTCGACAGCAAGCTCGACAGCAGGCTCGACAACAAGCTCAGCTACAGGTTCGGCAGCAGGCTCAGCTACAGGTTCGGCTACAGGTTCGGCCGGTTCGGCTGCCGGCGCCGCTGCAACATCCGGCTTCATGACCGGTTCGGTTATCGCTGCTTCCGGCATGCTCCGGACAGGAAGCTGTTCTGCCGGCAGTATATCATCCGGTTGTTTTTTCGTTCTGGGAGCGATTTTGCGACGGGATTTCGGCTCCGAAACGGCTTCGGATAAATCATTGCCGGCTGATATCCGATCTGCGTTTTCCGGTTGTTTCAGACCGGCGCGGCGGCGAGTCGCCCCTTTGCGCGGGCTGTCGGCCATCGGCTCCGGTTCGGCCTGTCCGGCCTGTCCGGCGGTATCCGCAGCCGGTTTTTCTTCGGATCGGGCTTGTTCTTCAGCCGGTACGGCGGCCGGCAGGATTTGTTCCGCGGCCGGCGCGGCTTTTTCTTCTTGAGCGGCCGTTACCTCAAGATTCTCTGCATTATCATCAATGTTAATTTTAACTTGTTCCAGCGTAATTTCTTTATCCTGGACTAATTCTTTCTGACGGCGTCTTCCGGGGACCGCGCCGCGGCGTTTGGGTTTTGCCGCCGGTTCAGCAGCCCGGACATGATCTTCTGCTACAACGGCTGACGCCGGTTCAACCGGTTTTTCAGCCGCCGGCGCGGCCGGCGAAATAACCGGTTCTTCTGCCGCCGGATTCTCGGTCTTTTCCATTCGCGTGCGGGCGGGTTTTCGGCCCGGTTTAGCCCGCGCCGACGCTTGTTCCGTTTTTTTCACAATCCCGGCGCCCGCTGCCGATTTGTCGGCCGCCGGAGCGGCGGCAGGTTCTTCGGTCATATGCTCTTGCGCTCCGGTTGATACCGGTTCAACGGGATTCTCAGGCGCCGGCTGTACGGCCATAACCGGCAGCGGCGCTTTTTTCCGGCCGCGGGTTTTGGGAGCCGGTTTTTCAACCGCAGTGTCAACAACCGGAGCGCCGGCAAGCTCCGGAATGCTTTCTGCATTCATCTCAGGCTCCGGCGGAACGATGCCGGCCGGTTCATCAGCGGCCTTTTTTCGGCCGATCCGCCGCTTTACCGGCGCTGCCGGAGGTGCTTCAGGACTTTCATCGGGTTGAGCGCCGCGGTTACCTTGTGTGGCACGTTCTGCCTTTTCATTTTCATTTTCAAGAAATTTAACAAGTTCAGTTCTCGTCATACGACGAGTTTCTTCGGCAGTCAGCAAACCCGAAAGCTGGGCAACAACAGACAAGTCTTCCTTGCTTTTACCGCCAGTCTTAAAAGATGGCATGGTATCACCTCATGACGGCTGCTTAATAGCAGCTTCTATTAATTGGATTGACAGATAATCCTTAAAACACACACGAACAAATGATCTGGCTATAATAATACATTCCAAATAAAACGTGCGGAAAACAGGAATTGTCATCAGGAATGAACATTATTATAAAACCATGCTGGAACAGCGTCAAGACAGGGAAGGCAACCGAGAATAGATTTCCACAATTTACTACAGAATGGCGAATAACCGTTCACAAATTTGGGCATATCAACAAGAAGCCGGCTGATTTTGCGCTAACCGGCTTCTTGAATCTTAATTCAAACGTCTTATTTTGAACTACAGTGCGGATGAAAATCATCAACTGTCGCTGAGAGCGGCAAACTTGTCCATCATGCCTAAAGCCTTGCCGGTTCCGATGGCCACACAGGATACGGCATCATCGGCGACGACAACATCGATGCCGACTTTCGCGGCCAGCATGCGATCCAGGCCATAGAGCAAAGATCCGCCGCCGGTCAGGACAATACCGCGCTGACTGATATCGGCCATCAATTCAGGCGGCGTGCGCTCCAAAACGGAGTGAACGGCTTCGAAAATCTGAGCCACCGGTTCTTCCAGCGCTTCGAGCATTTCCGTGGACGTGACGGATATGGTCGCCGGCAGTCCGGTAATCAAATTGCGGCCGCGGACTTCCATAGTCAGCTCTTCATCGCGCGGATAGGCGCAGCCAATATTAATTTTCAATTCTTCAGCCGTCCGTTCGCCGATCAGGATGTTGTGTTTGCGGCGGACATGCTTGACAATGGCTTCATCGAATTTATCGCCGGCTACTTTCAGCGAAAAATCTACAACCGGCTGGCAAAGGGAGATAACGGCAATGTCGGAAGTGCCGCCGCCGATATCGACGATCATGCTGCCGCAGGCTTTGGTAATATCGATACCGGCTCCGATCGCCGCGGCGATCGGCTCACGGATTAAAAATACATCCTTGGCGCCGGCGTGCTTGCAAGCGTCTTCGACGGCTTTTTGCTCGACTGGCGTGATAACGCTCGGTACGCAAACCACAATCGTCGGTTTGAAGTATTTCGCGCGAATGCCTTTGCACACTCTCCCGATAAAGGCCTTCAACATAACTTCCGTTACTTTGAAATCCGAAATGACGCCGTCTCTGAGCGGGCGAATCGCATCGACAATTCCCGGCGTACGTCCCAGCATCAGGCTGGCGCTTTCACCGACCGCCAGAACTTTGCCGGTTTTGGAATTGATGGCCACAACGGAAGGCTCGCGCAGGATAACGCCCTTGCCCCGTACATAAATCAAAACAGACGCTGTGCCCAAATCAATACCAATATCCATGCCCAATCCCATATTCTTACCTCTTTCATTTCTATAAAAATCAGACGGGCGCCGGGATGGTTCATGCCGTCCGGCAACCGGTCTGACCGTTTCTTTGTGAACTATGCTATACAATGATACAATAGGTTCGTCAGATAATCAACGAAATCCGTCTTGACTTCACTTTTTTTTTACGTAGGAAGGGATTTTTTCATGTTGAAACTGCTGGCTTGTTTTTTTATGTTACTGGATCATCTGGGTTATTATCTCGATTTTATCATGCCAGATGGTGTCGTTATGATCCTGCGGACAATCGGCCGGCTTGCTTTTCCCATCTTTGCCTGGTCGGTCGCCCGGGGTATGAAGCGAACGCACAATCCGCTGCGCTACTTTATTCGGATGTGTATTTTTGCCGGAGCTTCGGAGTTGTTGATCCGGCTGGCTTATGGCTGTGCCGGCTTGACCAGCTCCGGCACCAACGTTATGGTCACTTTTGCTTTGTCTATCGCGCTGGTCACCGGTTATCGGCTGTTCATCCATTCCTATCTGGATATGGTCGCCAGTCTGCGCCCTATCTCGCCGACGCCGCAAACAGCGCCGACGCCACCCCGTTATGACATACGCGTCAATATCGGCGGAATCGAACTGGATCCCAGAATCGGATTGCCGCTTGGCCTATTGACGGCCGCCCTCGCGGTAACAGTCGCATTGTGGCTGCAGCCGGATTACGGGCTCTACGGATTGTTGACGGTTTTGGCTTTTTATATCGTTTACGATGTATGTCCGGAGAAAGACCGGGAAAAGAGAGCCATCCAGATCTTCATCCTGCTAAATGCGCTTTTCCTCCCGATTCGGATTCTGTTCATGAACTGGCCGGCGGACTGGTCGATCCTGCAGTGTTTCTCGGTCGCCGCCCTGCCGATTTGCTATTATCTGGACCGTGATAAAAAGCCGGGGCCGGCTGTTAAATATGCCTATTATCTGTTTTACCCCTTGCATATCGTCCTTCTTTGCCTCATCCGGAGCCTGTTGTAAATGAGCAGCAAACCCGGTTGTTTTTGCGGCTAATTTAGCCAAAATTAGTGAAAAGCGCCGGATTATCTGGTAAAATTGATCAGATCAGAATTCCGCCTGACAAGCAGGCAAAGTGAGGTAAAGGGAAATGGCATATTCTGTGGAAACCGACCGGAAATGGCAAAAGCGATGGGAAGAAAGCGGGCTGAATCATTTCGATCCCAAACGGATTGATCATAAGCTCTATGTTCTTGAAATGTTCTCCTATCCTTCAGGCGCCAATCTGCATGTCGGCCACTGGTATAATTACGCCCTGTCCGATTCGTGGGCCCGGATGAAACGGATGCAGGGATATGAAATATTTCAGCCGATGGGATTTGACGCCTTCGGTTTGCCGGCTGAAAATTACGCGATCAAGACCGGCATCCATCCGAAAGATTCCACGCTGAACAACATCCGGACGATGGAAAAGCAGCTGAAAGCCATGGGCGGCATGTTTGACTGGGGTTATGAACTCGCCACCTGCCTGCCGGAATACTATCGCTGGAATCAATGGTTGTTTCTCCAGCTTTACAAACACGGCCTTGCTTACCGGAAGAACGCTCCGGTCAACTGGTGCCCCCGCTGCAACACGGTTCTGGCCAATGAACAGGTGGTTGACGGACGCTGCGAGCGTTGTCAGACCGAAGTCACCCGGAAAAACTTGACTCAATGGTTTTTCAAGATAACCGATTACGCTCAGGAATTGCTTGACTGCCTGCCGGGGCTCGACTGGCCGGATAAAACCAAGAAGATTCAAACAAACTGGATTGGCCGCTCCGAAGGCGCCGAGCTGGTTTTCGACGTTGAAAAGAACGGCGCCCCGGTTATCGGCGAAGATGGCGAAGCGATCAACCTGACGGTATTCACGACCCGCGCCGACACCCTGATGGGCGTTACTTATGTTGTCGTCGCCCCGGAGAGCGATTTGTGCAGCCGGCTGACTACCGATGAGTTCCGGCAGGCGGTTGACGCTTACCGCGAACAGACGCGCAAAGCCACCGATATTGAGCGGATGTCCACCGTTCGTGAGAAGACAGGCGTTTTTACCGGTTCGTACGCCGTCCATCCGATTACGGGCGCCAAAGTACCGGTCTGGGCCGCCGATTATGTTATTGCCGGCTACGGAACCGGCGTAGTCATGGCTGTTCCGGCGCATGACGAACGTGATTTCGAGTTTGCCAGACGGTTCAATCTGCCGATTGAACGGGTTATCCGTTCTGCCGGCGGCGCGCCCGACGAACTGCCGTTTACCGACAAAGGCATTCTGGTCGACAGCGGCGCGTTCAGCGGACTGACTTCCGACGAAGCCATCAAGGCTATGCTGGCACAGCTGGAGCCGGCCGGCCGCGGCGGCCTGAAAGTCAATTACCGCCTGCGCGACTGGCTTGTTTCCCGTCAGCGTTACTGGGGCACGCCGATACCGATCATTCATTGCGAGCATTGCGGCGTCGTGCCGGTGCCGGAAGATCAGCTGCCGGTAGAGCTGCCTTATGACGTCGCTTTTACACCGGACGGCGAGTCGCCGCTGAAAAAATGCCGCAGCTTCATCGAAACGACCTGTCCGGTTTGCGGCGCTCCTGCCCAGCGTGACCCTGATACGCTGGACACTTTCGTCTGCTCATCGTGGTACCAGTTTCGCTATGTGGATAATAAGAACAGCCAGGAGGCTTTCAACCGCGCTAAGGTAGACAAGATGTGCCCGGTTGACAAATACATCGGCGGCGCCGAACACGCCGCGATGCATCTGCTTTATGCCCGCTTCATAACCAAAGCTTTGCGGGATATGGGCTATCTCGATTTCGACGAACCGTTTCTGTCTTTGGTTCATCAGGGAACCATTCTCGGTACCGATGGTCAGAAAATGTCCAAATCGCGCGGCAATACCATATCGCCGGATGATTACATCAGCAAGAACGGTTCCGACGCTTTCCGGATGTACCTGGGTTTCGGCTTTGCCTATACGGACGGCGGTCCCTGGAATGATGACGGCGTCAAGGCTATCGTCAAGTATTTATCCCGTGTCGAGCGGCTGATAGACGATGTCTGCGTCACGGCCGGATCCGGCAGCTGGCAGCCGGACCAGGATGTCCGCGAGCTGCAGTATGCCCGCCATTATGCCATCAAATCCATAACCCAGGACGCCGAACGTTTCCAGTTCAATACATCCATATCCCGCATGATGGAATTGCTGAATGCCGTCAACCGCTACCAGGCCGAAGCCAAACACAGCCAGCCGGCGCTGCTTCGTTCCGTCGCCGCTGATCTGATTCGATTAATGGCGCCCTTTGCGCCGCATTTCTGCGAAGAACAGTGGGAAAAGCTCGGTCACAGCACTTCGATCTTTAAAGAAGCATGGCCGCAATTTGATCCTGACGCGCTGGTACGGGACAGTGTGGAAATCGCCCTGCAGATCAACGGCGCCATTAAATTCAGGCTCGACATACCGACCTCTGCCGATCGAAATGCCGTCGAACAAATTATCCTGGCCGATCCACGGATAACCGACGCTTTGGCGGGACGTTCCATTGTCAAATTCATCTTTGTTCCCGGCCGGCTGGTCAATCTGGTTGTCCGCTGAATATTCATGGATAAGGGAACGTTCGATCTTGTCGTTTTTTGCGTAGGCCTCCTGGTCGGCTTACTGCTGCGCCGGCACTGGCGGCCTTTGCTTTTCGAACGCTGGCGGGGCCTGCTCCTGGTCCCGGCGGCAATCATCGCAAGCGCTCTTCCCTATCTGATTTCTATTTGGTGGCCGGGCAGCCTCTGGTCGGATAGCCGCCGTTTATTGATCGCCCTGGTTACTTTACGCTATTTGATCTGGTCTTTTTTTCTGGCGCTGAATCTGACGCCGCCAAACTGGACCGGCAGCCAGAACAACCGCCGTCTGCCGAATCTCCAAAAAATCGCGCTTATCGTCATCTTGCTTGGCTTAGGCGGCGAAGCAGCTGTTTTTCTGCTCAACCACGGTTATTGGCCGATCAAGGAAGATTTTCTGGTTCAGGCAGGAAATCCGGCTCTGCTGGCCGGCATTCGCAATCAGGCTTATCTGATGCTGCAGATCATTGGCCCAGATACCCGGCTGCCCTGGCTCGGCCAGATCTGGCCTTGTTCTCTTCTGACCGGTCTGCGGCTGGCTGTGCTGCCAACAATCAGCCCGGCGGAGGTTGTAACAGCCGCGGGCATCTTTCTGGCCGGCGCCGGACAATTTTTGCCTGATGTCCGGACGACGGCGGAGCCAGAAAGAAAAACATGAAGAATATATGCCAGATGGGGTTTTGGGGGTAGAATATTAATGATTTTTGACAACGGCTGGTTTCCGGCCGGTCAGATACGGGGGGAATCAGATCTATGGGAATCATAAAAGGATTCAGCCGGCCAGATGGCACTTATTTAAAAAAAGTGGATCCATTTATCCGGTTTTTTCCGTTTATCATGAAGGGACGCAACGAGTCTGCTATTTATTTCCGTCAGCAAATCGATGTCACCGCGCTAAAAGTTTATCTCAACGAAAAGAACCACGAAGCCGCGGCCAACGGGGACGCTCCGAAAGCAACGCTATTTCATGCTTTTCTGGCGGCGCTGGTTAAAACCGTTGTCGAAAGACCGCAATTGAACCGTTTCATCATGGGGCGCCGGCTCTATCAGCGCAATCGCATATCCTGCGCTTTTGTCATCAAACGGGAGTTTAAAGAAGATGCCAATGAGGAAATCGCCATCATGTCTTTTCAGCCGGAAGACACCTTGTCGTCCGTCTCTCTGAGGATCCAGCAAGAAGTGCGCAAAGTACGCCAGGAAGCGCGTCAGAACGCCCAGAAGCGGCACGGAGCGGTCAACTGGCTCGCATTTCTTATGGGCACGCCCCGGATTTTACTGCGCGGCGTAGTCCGTTTTCTCGGTTTCTTGGATTATCACGGATGGCTGCCGCGGTTTGTTGTCGATGTCGATCCGATGCATACCAGCATTTTCGTTTCCAATCTTGGCAGTCTCGACGTAGACGCACCTTTTCATCATCTGTATGAATGGGGCGACACTTCCGTTTTCATGACGATCGGCGTAATGGAAAAAGCGCCGGTTGTCCTGCCCGACAACACTCTGGCTGTTCATGATGTGGTCAATGTCGCCTTTACTTTAGACGAACGAATCAGCGATGGATTCTATTATGCCCGTTCGATCAAACGGTTCCAGTATTTCCTGGAAAATCCGCAGGAGCTGGATATTATATCCAAACCGGGTAAAATCTGACATCCGCGCCGATCTGTGTTTCGTAACATAGCGCCGTTGCCGGATCGGCCGGCCTGCGTTACAATAAGCCCATATATAAATTGAACCGGGAGGTTGTTCAAGATGACTGTTCATAAAGGTATGATTATTTCCGAAGTACTGGACCTGGATCGGGGAACGATTCCGATCTTTTTCCAAAACGGCTTGCATTGTCTGGGCTGCGCCATGGCGTCCGGCGAAACGATCGAAGAAGCCTGCGCCGTTCACGGTCTGGATTGCGATCAATTGATTGACCAATTAAATCATTATTTTGAAGTTAAGGATCTGCCGCAGGCCAACGTCTGATTCTGCCTCATCCGAAGACCCGGCCGATCCGACGGGATCAGCCGGCATGTCCTGACGATCTGGTTTTTCGTTCCGCCTGCCGCATTTTCTTCTCATGTTTGCGCGTCGTTTTCTGCGGCCGGTCCCGCTTAGGCGGAAGAATCGGCGGAACTTCTGTCAATAACGCCGGATTCCCCTCTTGCAGACGGGAATCCGGTCTTTTTTCTGCGGTCAGAATATAATAGCCGTCTTTCATCTGAACATGGACGCCGCCAAAAACGGAGGTCATCTTGTTTTTATACCAGATCAACCGTTTAACCACCAGAATCAGACGGCCGCCATCTGCCAGCCGGGGGAAACTCTGCTCGATCAAGCGTCGGGCGACGGAAAAATCCGTATGGTAAGGCGGATTGCATAAAATGAGGGTGTATTTGACTTCAGCGGCATCGGCCGCGGCAGGGCCGTCACCCTGGTAAATCCGGACACCCGGGCAGTTATTGACCACGGCATTGCGGCGGGCTGCCGCAACCGCCAGCGGGTCGATATCAACCAGAACAACCTGTTCCGGCGCAATGATTTGAGCAGCCGCCAAACCAACCAGACCATAACCACAGCCCAAATCCAGCACCTGATCACCAGATTGCAGCGTCACGGTCTCCAGCATAGCCAGCGTGCCTAAATCAGGCTGCCGGGGTGAAAATAACCGCGGATCTGTTTCCAGACGCAGACGGCGATGCCATATTTCGACTTCGATCATAGAGATCATCTAGCCCTCCTGCTGTCCTGTCATATCATCGCAACAGCCGCCCTGGGGCCGGCGTCTTCAAGGGAAAACGGCTCGAAGCCCAGGCTTTGCGCCGGCGTATCCGGAGCAAAAACCAAACAGCCGGTTTCGAGGCCGGATATCAGAGGATCGGCAAAGACTGAATGCTGATCCAAGCCGGCTTTCTGCCAGTCGCGCCAGTCCGGTTCATCCGGACTGAAAACCGGATCGCCTGCCCGGTCGTAGAAAAGATTCAAATCGCTCCGGATATGGGCAGTTGATTGCATATCGGCCACACCGGTATTAAAAATCGGCTTGCCGTCGCTCAAGAAAATATTCTTTTCCAGACTGACCGAAACATGATCTTCAGGCCGGGTTATGGCCAGCTGGGCTTCCTGACCCAAGGCGAAAACATTGTTCCGGATTATGTTTTCCTTTCCGTAATGTTGATGGAAGCCCTGGCTGGACAGATTGACACAGATATTCCGTTCAACAACGATATGTGACGATCCCTCGTCCAGATAGACGCCCCAGCCGCCATAATTGCTTTTAACGATGTCGTGGATATAATTGCAGCGAATCGCCGTGCCGGGCTGCTCGCCCAGAGTATAAATGCCGCCCATATCGGACAACTGCGCTTTCCCCAGATGATGGATATGATTCCAGGCGATTTCATTATGATGAGAGCTGCTTGGCGCGTAACCCCAGATCCAGCCGCAAGATATGCCCGAATAGAAAAAATCATGAATATGATTATGAATGAAGCGATTCCAGGCAGAATGCATAGACAGGATACCGACCGCGGACATCGTCATCCGGCCGCCGTCGCAGATCGTGCAATCCGCAACAGTTGTCGCGGTTGTCCGGCGCCACAGCGGATCTTCCGCATTCCCGCCGTTGATTTTTACGCCGCCCGCGCCGAGATCACGCAAGGTGCAGCCGAGGATCTGGTTGCCATGGCAGCCTTCGCCGATTTCAACCGCGTACCAGCCGACGTGTTCCACCCGGCAGTGCTTAAACTGGATATGCCGGGCGCCGGTCAGCGAAAGACAACCCGGAATATGTGACGCCGCCTGAGGTGATTCGGCAAAATCCTTTTCCTGCCGTCCGGCCTGGGCCTGTAGAAACGCGTCTTTCTTAAAATACTCACGCACAGAAGGCTGCACCCAGGCGCCATAACAGAAAGAAACGCCTTCAAAACGGATATGCTCCACATAACGGTTGGCATCCGCCTTCCCCCTGATTTCCAGAAGACAGGGTATAACCGGCGCGATCACTTCGACAGCATCCGGTTCTTCGCCAGCCAGGGGAATATAATAAAGCGCGCCTTCGCTCCGGTCCAAATACCATTGGCCGGGCTGGTTCATTTCTTCATAAACATTTTCAACCGTGTATTTCGAATAGCGGTCGAATACATCATCTTTCATACCGAAAACAGTCCGGCGCCGGAAGGTAACCAACCTGGCCTGCTCGTCCAGCGATTCGACCGGCATACGCTCCTGGATCCAATAATGATGAATCATCACGTCAACATCGCATAAATTGCGCCACTTTTTCAAATCACCGGCGGCATAATGAAACCGATCGTTGCCATGAAACAGAGCATCGCTCATGTCAAGGCCAAGTTCCAGGTCCGGATCTTTCTCGATCCAGAGAAAGCCGGTCTTCGGATAACGGGGCCGTTCTCTTCGCTGGCCGTTGACATAGAGCTGCTGGAAATTCCAGCCCTTCTTTACTTCAGGCAAAACCGCACGCCAGCCGGATATGCCGTTGATCAAAGCCGGCATAAAACCGGAGATCCGCCGGCCGCCGGAAAAAACCGGTCTTTCACCGGGACAGGCCTTAATGGCCAGAGGAGCCGAATCAGCGTCGGTCAGCCGGACCGGCGCTTCCAGAAGGTACTCGCCGCCGCGCAACCAGATTGTCGTTTCACCATCGAGCCGGCCTTCTTGTTTCCAGCGGCGGACTTGCGCCAAGGCTTGTTCCAGCGCAGGATACGGAGCATCTATGGTGCCCGTGGCGTCTTTTTTACTACCCTTGGGTGATACATACAATTCTCTCATGACGGTTCCTCCATATTGGCATCGAATTATGTTGTGAATTCTATTATAGTTTACTTCAAAGCAATGACAATGCGTTTGATTTTAGTGAAACTAATTGGTTTTTTCTTTACGCTTATATTGTGAAAGGCGGTGGACAAATGGTCGACCAAAACACCACTAACCTTTTTAATGACATATACAAATCAACAAACAGAAAGGTGCTTTCATACATTACCTCAAAGTGTAATAATACTTCGGATATCAGCGATATTTTCCAGGACATTTATATGGAACTATATGTTGTTCTGGCAAAGCGTGGTTTGGACTATATTGATCATCGCGATGCTTTTGTAATGAATATTGCAAAGCAAAAAATCTATCGCTATTATTCATTGTTTGACAAACTGAAATCCGTCGTTCCGCTTTTTACGACCAATAACAACGGGGAAGAAGTTAATATTGTCGATTTAGAGATGAGCGATTTTTCTGTTGAGGAAAACGCTTCCGTAGAGGTATTAGTTGCACAAATCAACAAGTTTATATCTGAAAAGTCGCAGGACATACAAAAAGTATTTTATCTTTACTATTCTTTGGATATGACAATCCCTGAAATTGCCAGGCAGCTGTCTATGCGTGAATCGAATGTCAAAAACAAATTGTATCGCACCCTAAAAGAGCTGCGAAAGCTTTATATTGGAAAGGATGGTACTCATGATGAATGAAAAAGAACTGCTAAAGAAAGCGTGCAATGCGAAAATGCCAAACTTTGAGGAAATACGGAAAAAGTGCATCAATCAAGATGTTCAAACTTCTGTTATGAAATCACATAAAACAATATGGATCATAAGACTTGCTTCTGTAGCTGTATGTGCAGGATTTGCTTTGGTAGCCATTTATGCTTTGCCTCATATGAATAATTTCAATTCCGGAATCATTGATCCATCACAAATCAGTCATACAAACACGGATAATTCTTCAGTCAATAAGGCAATTGAATCAGAATCCCAACAAAATATTCCGACAAAAACATCGGACATAATGATTCATGAACTTACTCAATTGCCATCTGCTGATAAAATGAATATAGCCTTAAAAACTGAAGATTTTATAAAAATGAATAAGCAGGAGCTCTGTAACTTCTATGGAATTAACGTTTTTCCAACGGTCCTTCCCAATGACATGAATGAGGTTGCCGATGCAGTATATGGCATTTTTAAAAGAGACAAGGGAACCGGCGATATTTATTACAGTCAGAACGTACTAAACTATGTAAATTCATCCGAAACTAAATATCTTAACATCGAACTTTCAAAAGGCCAGCTTCCCTATACGGACATAGCAACTTTTACAAATAATAAAAACGAAAAATCGACCATAAACGGAAATGAGTTATTCATTGGCCATTACTCCATCAAAAAAAATGAATACTATTATGCAGAGTTTCTTTATCATGATGTGGGTTTTAGAATTACTGCAAACAACTTAACGCAAAATGAATTTGTCGAAACATTGACTTCTATAATTCAGTAAGTCGAGCATGATATCATTTTTCCGTAAAAGAAAAGCGTCTGCCTTTTCTTAATAAAAACAAAAGCCGCGTAATATCAGGCGATGACGTATCCTGAAATTGCGCACTTTGAAAAATGGAACGACATGACTCGTTCTCGCTTGGTAAAATGTAAGAAGCGACCCAAACATTAACCGAGCAAAGGAGAACGAATCATGTCTGAGAAGATTATACAGCTTAACGAAGGCGCCATAAAGCAGGAACTAGGTGAACTGGTCCG
>JAYFQE010000018.1:0-147018 GCA_034927345.1 Clostridiaceae bacterium | reverse complement strand
TATGCCAAATTGAACCCGATCATACAATGCCACCCCGGCCGAATGCTGCCATTCTTTCAGATCATTGGCCGCCATCAGGCTTATCTGAAGGCTTCCGGGAATTCGCCGGCTTTGCAGAGCGGGTATGACGCGTTATAATATAATCGCTTATGAAAAATGCGGAGGTGTTCCATGCTGTACCCTTTACGATTCAGACCTGTTTATAAGGATTATCTTTGGGGCGGCCGCGCTCTGGCGTCGTTCGGCAAAATCCTGCCGTCGACCGGGATTGTCGCTGAAAGCTGGGAAATTTCCGCACATCACAACGGCATATCGGTTATTGCCAACGGTTCGCTGGCCGGTGCCAGTCTGCCGGATGTTGTCCGCACATTCGGCCGCTCACTGTTGGGCAATGCGGCGGCCGACCGCGATCTGGCTAAATTCCCTCTTTTAATCAAGTTGATCGACGCCCGGGAACGGCTGTCGGTTCAAGTCCATCCGGACGATTTATATGCTCTCCGGCACGAAAACGGCGAATACGGTAAAAACGAAATGTGGTATGTTGTCGCGGCGCAGCCTGGCGCCCGGTTGGTAGCCGGCCTAAAGCCCGGGATATGCCGCGCCGATTTTACCGAGGCAATCGCCCGGGGGCATTGCCTGGATTGCCTTCAGACGATCTCCGTCCAGGCGGGCGATGCCGTTAATATACCGGCCGGCCTGGTTCACGCAATCGGCGGCGGATTGGTCATCTGCGAAATCCAGCAAAACTCCGATACCACCTATCGCGTTTATGATTATGACCGCCGTGATTCGGAGGGAAAAACCCGGCCTCTGCATATTGATAAAGCGCTGGATGTCATCGATTTCAGCCGCCCGCCGCAAACGCCCCTGATATCCGGGCTAATCATCAGGCAAGGCGGCCTGACCCGCCGCATCCTGGTTCTGAACCGCTATTTTATGGTTGAAGAACAACAGATCAAAAACAGTGCAGATTTCCTGTCTGACGGACGCCGCTTCAGCACGCTGACCGTTTTGCAGGGGCAAGGGAGTCTGTCTTTTACCCACGACAGCAGCATTGCGATTACCGAACCGCTCTTCCCCGGCGATTCGCTATTAATACCGGCGTCTCTCGGTTCCTGGCAAATCAGGGGCGATCTTACGATGATCGTCAGCAGGCCGGCTGATTACGCGGCGGATTTGGCCAATCTGGCCGGCCTGGCGCATATGGCCGAGACAGCCGAACTGGCAGGCAGCGGATTAATCGCGCTGGATCCCAAACCGGAACCGGCCTGACCTCAAGTCCGGCGGCGGCGGTTGAGCTGCAGACGGATATCTTCGCCAAAAAAGCGGTAGACGGCAAAACCGCCGACCAGCCGGCTGAGCAGCCGTTCATCGTAATGATCACGCAAAGTCGCCGGGTCGGCGTTACTGGAAATGATCGTCTTCAGCCCGGGCAGCGTTCTGCCGTCGATCACGCCGAGCAGATCGGCATAGCGGGTTGCCGCGCCGGCTTCCGTGCCCAAATCGTCTATCAAAAGCAATTCGCAATTCATAATGCTGTCCTGCATGGCGGAACTGCGTTCCAGACGTATACTGTCGGGATTGAAATTGGCCAGCAAATTGCGATGCTCCTGCAGCAGATCAAACAGCTGCGGCGCGTTTAAGTACAAGACGGAATGGCCTTGCGCCAAAAGGGCTTGGGCTATACAGGCCATCAAAAACGTCTTTCCGGTACCCGGAGCGCCGACAAACAACAAATTCCGGGTATCCGGCCGGTCAAAATCGCGGACAAACCGCTCGCAAGCCTGACGCAGGCCGTTGATTTGCTGCCGGGGCGATAGTTCGGACTGATAACGGACCGGATCGGCGCGCATGGAAAACAGACTCTCGTCAAAACAAGCAAAGGACATACTCTGCAGGTGTCTCATATTGGCCTGTTCCGTCAGTAAAGGAATCAATAATTTTTGATAACAGCCGCAGTGCCGTCCTTCCCGCTGGCTGCCGATCCAGCCGCTGTCCTGGCAGAGATCGCATTGATAATGGATCCGGTCATATTCGGGATCCAGTTGATGCGACTTCAGAAATGCAAGGCGTTCGGCTTTTATAGACTCCAGCCGTCCGGCTGCCGTCTGCGGCCGGGACGGATCAAGGGTTTCCAGCAGCAGATCGGCTCCCGCGGCAGCCAGTTCCTGATCCATGGCAGCCAGTTCCGGCCAATGTTGATGCAGCCCGGCGATTCGGCTGTCTCTGGCCAGCTCGGCTGTCAACCGGCGTTGCTCATAGGTCTGATTGATCAGGCGATTGACCGATCTCTGCATCATACATCAACTCCTTAGTCCTGGTGATCATCCGGCTTCAATAAATCAGCAATGCCAATCTGACCCGGCAATTCATCCGCTGCCGGGACGGTATTTGTATCCGGAATCGATTGTTCAGCCGGTTGAACAGCCTCATAAAACTCGTTTAAATACTCGGCTGAATACTCTCGCTGCGTGAAATTCCCTTTATTGCGGACCTGCCCGCCTTGTTCGCCGGCCGCCTTATCGGCGCTGTGTCTGCCGGCGCTCAGCCGGGCGGCTTTATCAGATTCAAAAGCCTGGATCGCCTCCGGATCCTTTAACTGGTGTTCAAACCATTCCTTCAGAATGCGATCGATGAATTCCAGATTCGGATTGGCCAATTTCGTCGTTTTCCGTAAGGCTATCTCAATTATTTCAAATTCGAAGCCATATTGCTCGATCCAACGGGTTACTATTTCTTCATCATATTCCGTCATGTTTTTCCGCAGTTTACGGCCGATCTTTTTACAAGCTTTGCTGACTTTGTCATAAGCTATAAAATAGCGATTGAGATCATTGAACGTGATAATGCCGCGCCCGGACCAGTTCTCGGCCACTTTAGCCATATAGGCTTTGCTGTCCAGTTTGTTGCGCCGGGCACATTCCTGAAAGAGCGCGTATATCACCTCCGGCTCAAAACCATAGCGATCAAACCAAGAATCGATTTCGCCATACCATGACGGCGACATCAATCCCTGAAAAAATGTCTTGGCGATATCGGCCATCAATTTTTCCCTGACTGTGAATTTTTCTTGATTTTGCACGATTTCCAAAGGCGCCGATGCGGTTTTCGGGCGATAAGCGCGTTCGATTTCCGCGGCTTTGACATCCATGATATCCAAACCGCGGTCTTTGATGGCAATCAGCTCAACCGAAGCCAGTTCCATAAGCGCCGCCCGGATGGTTTCACTGTCTTCACCCAGCCGCCGGGCCAGGTCTTGTTCCTGAATAGACCGGCCGGATCGAACCGTGAAGAGTAAAAGCAGATATATCTTGACCGCCAAACCACTTAAACCGGTCATATATTCCATGATAAAAATATCCGGAATCAAGGTATCGGACAAGAGCAATTTTCGGCTTTCATCGAGCTGCATGAAGCGGGCCTCCAGTTCATTTCACCAGGATATCATTATTTAAACCAGTCGTATAACAACTAAAGAACCCCGCCCTGCAACAGGGCGGGGTTCTATTATAGCATGCCGCCATTCTTTTGTGGGCGGCAATTTCAACGGACTTGCGGCGTTTACTCAGCCGCTGCCAGGCGCTTGTATGACTCCAGCCGTTCATGGGCGTCTGCTTCGGCTTTCTTGAAGATAACATCCACTTTTTCTTCCGGATATTTTTTATACAAAGCGGAATAGCGGACTTCTGTTTTCAGGAAAGCTGCGAAATCGCCGGTCGGTTCTTTGGAATCGAGCGTAAACGGATTCTTGCCCTCAGCCTTCAGAGCCGGATTGAAGCGATATTGATGCCAATAACCGGCTTCGACCGCAACCTTTTCATGCTTCTGAGCAATGGTCAAACCGCCTTTGATGCCATGGTTGATGCAAGGCGCATAGCAGATAACCAGCGAAGGGCCGTTCCAGTTTTCAGCTTCCGCAAAAGCCCGCAGAGTCTGAATCTGACTGGCGCCCATGGCGACCTGGGCTACATAAACATAGCCGTAGCTCATGGCAATCATGCCCAGATCCTTCTTCTTGATCGCCTTGCCGCCGGCGGCAAACTGTGCGATTGCGCCGGTTGGCGTCGATTTGGAAGCCTGGCCGCCGGTATTGGAATAAACTTCGGTGTCCAGAACCATGATGTTGATATTTTCGCCGGATGCAAGGACATGATCCAAACCGCCGAAACCGATATCATAGGCCCAGCCGTCGCCGCCGATAATCCAGGTAGCCCGTTTAATGAAGTATTGCTGCAGATCCAAAAGCTTCTTGACCAGCGCGGCCGCTGCCTCGTCAGCGCCTTTGTAAGCCTTAAGGGCGGCTATCAAAGCGTCGCTGACAGCGCGGGTGGCCTTGCTGTCTTCTTTGGCGTCCAGCCAGGCTTGCGCGGCGGCGCTGAGCGAGTCGTCCGCCTTCAGAGCGATCAGCTCGTCAAGGCTGGCGGCAATGCGGGCGCGCATCTGCTTGACGGCCATATGCATGCCCAGTCCGTGCTCGGCATTGTCTTCAAAGAGGGAGTTGCCCCAGCTGGGGCCATGGCCCTGTCTGTTCGTCGTATAGGGCATGGATGGCGCCGAACCGCTGTAGATCGAAGAACAGCCGGTTGCGTTGGATACCTGCATCCGGTCGCCGAACAATTGGGTCAGCAATTTTACATAGGGCGTTTCGCCGCAGCCGGCGCAGGCTCCGGAGAATTCAAAGAGCGGCTGCTCGAACTGGCTGCCCTTGACCGTGTCGACGGACATCGGGTTCGATTTTGCGGAAAGGGTCTGGGCATATTCCCAGTTATCCGCCTCAACCACATGGTCGCCGATCGGCTTCATGGTCAGAGCTTTCTCCTTGGCCGGGCAAACCTCGGCGCAGGATCCGCAGCCTGTGCAGTCCGCGGCGGAAACCTGCACGCGGTATTGATATTGGTCATAAGGTTTCATGCCTTTCTTGGTCACAAAAGAAGCCGGAGCTTTGGCTGCTTCAGTCTCGTTGAGCAGGAAAGGACGAATGACGGCGTGCGGGCAGACAAAGGAACACTGGTTGCATTGGATGCATTTGTTCTCGTCCCAGACCGGAATCTGGACGGCGATCATCCGTTTTTCATACTGGCTGGTCCCCTGCGGGAAGGTTCCGTCTTCACGGCCTGTAAACGCGCTGACCGGCAGATCGTCGCCGCGCTGGGCATTCATGACGTCAACGACATCGCGGACAAAATCCGGCACCTTGCGGGCGGCAGCCGGAACGTCTTTGGCATCGGCCCAGGAAGCCGGGATCTTGATTTCCTGCACGGCGTCGATGCCGGCGTCAACCGCAGCGTAATTCATATTGACGATATCGTCGCCCTTTTTGCCGTATGACTTGGCAATCGCCTTTTTCATGTAGGCGACGGCTTCGTCGACCGGAATGACCTTGGCCAGCTTGAAGAACGCGGCCTGGCAAATCGTATTGATTCTTCCGCCCAGTCCGATCTGCATAGCCAGCGTTACGGCGTCGATCGTGTAAAAACGGATTTTGTTCTTGGCCAGGAAACGTTTCATGGACGCCGGCAGATTCTGTTCCAGTTCCTCGGCGTTCCATTGGGTGCTGAGCAGGAAGATGCCGCCCGGTTTCAAAGGCGTCAGCATATCGTACTTGCTGACATAGGACTGGTTATGGCAGGCGACGAAATCGGCTTTGTTGACCAGATACGTCGAACGGATCGGATTGGTGCCAAAGCGGAGGTCGGAAATCGTAACGCCGCCGGACTTCTTCGAATCGTAGGAAAAATAAGCCTGCGCATATAGATTGGTGTGGTCGCCGATGATTTTGATCGAGTTTTTATTGGCGCCGACCGTGCCGTCTGCGCCAAGGCCCCAGAAGCGGGCCGAAATGGTGCCCGGCAGAGCCACGTCGATCGATTCGTCAAGCGGCAGCGAAAGGTTCGTCACATCGTCGACAATGCCGATCGTGAAATTGTGTTTCGGCGCCGCGGCGGCCAGATTCTTGTAAACAGCCAGGATCTGATCCGGCGTCGTATCTTTGGAACCGAGGCCATAACGGCCGCCGACGATTACCGGAGCGTTGCGTTTGCCGGCAAATGCCGCGCAGACATCCAGATACAGCGGTTCTCCATGAGCGCCGGGTTCCTTGGTGCGGTCGAGGACGGCGATGCTCTTGACGCCGGCCGGGATGGCTTTCAGGAGATGCTCGACCGAGAACGGGCGATACAGATGAACTTTGACCATGCCGACTTTCTCGCCGCGGGCGGTCAGGAAATCGATGGTTTCTTCAATGGCTTCGCAGGCCGACCCCATGCAGATGATGACACGATCGGCGTCGGGAGCGCCATAATAATTGAAGAGCTGATAATCGCGGCCGGTCAGTTTGTTGATTTCGCCGAGATAGTGTTCTACGACAGCCGGCAGGGCGTCATAATAGGAATTGCAGGCTTCGCGGGCCTGGAAGAAAACGTCCGGATTCTGGGCGGTGCCGCGCAGGGTCGGATGGTCCGGCGACAAGCCGCGCTCGCGGAAAGCGCGTATGGCATCCATGTCGACCAGTTTCGCCAGGTCTTCATATTCGGGGACTTCGATTTTCTGGATTTCATGCGAAGTCCGGAAACCATCGAAGAAATGCAGGAACGGGACGCGGCCTTTGATTGCGGCCAGATGGGCAACCGCGGCCAGGTCGACAACTTCCTGAACGCTGGAAGAACTCAGGAAAGCAAATCCGGTTTGACGGCAGGCCATGACATCCGAATGATCGCCGAATATCGACAGGGCGTGGCTGGCCAGCGTACGGGCCGTAACATGAAAAACGCCGGGCAGCAGTTCGCCGGCAATTTTGTACATGTTGGGTATCATCAGCAACAAGCCTTGCGATGCTGTATATGTTGTGGTTAAAACACCGGCGGCAAGAGATCCGTGGACGACAGCCGAAGCGCCGCCTTCCGATTGCATCTCGATAACATTGACCGTCTGGCCGAAAATGTTCTTCCGACCTTCCTGAGCCCACTGATCGGTATAATCCGCCATGGGGGAAGATGGTGTGATCGGGTAAATGCCGGCGACTTCCGTAAATGCGTACGATGTGTACGCAGCGGCGGTATTGCCGTCCATGGTCATGTACTTTTTCGTTTTCGCCATGAGTTTCTCTCCTTTATTCTGGCTTGCTCGCTTGAGCAACAGATCTGTAAATCAACAGATATTATAACACAAGCCGCAGCGATCAGACAACCAAATTCCGCCCGGTCATTTCAGCAGGCACGGGCAGATGCATCAAGTTCAGCATGGTCGGCGCCAAATCGGCCAGACGGCCTTCTTGCAGGGTGACCTGACCGGCGCCGGCCAGAATCAGTTCAACCGGCAGCGTCGTATGCGCGGTGAACGGTCCGTTTGTTTCCGGATCAATCATTTGTTCGGCGTTGCCATGGTCGGCGGTAATCAACACGATGCCGCCTTTTTCAAGAATCGCGCCGGCCACTTGCCCGACACAGGCGTCGACTGTTTCGACAGCCTTGACGGCAGCGTCGAAAATACCGGTATGGCCAACCATGTCACAGTTGGCGAAATTCAGGATAATGACGTCATACCGGTCAGAGCGAATGCGTTTGACTGCTTCTTCGGCAACCAGCAAGGCGCTCATCTCCGGCTGCAGATCGTAGGTTGCCACTTTGGGCGACGGAATCAGGCAGCGGTCTTCGCCCGGATATTCTTTTTCTACGCCGCCATTAAAGAAAAAAGTAACATGAGCATATTTTTCGGTTTCGGCTATACGCAGCTGGGTCAGGCCGTGCCCGGCAATGCAGGCGCCAAAAGTATTGTCCAGATTTTCCGGCCGGTAAGCAACCAGCAAACCGGGGAACCGGTCAAATGTAATGTCATACTGGGTCATCGTCACATAACACAGAGGGAATTTGCCTTTCGGCAGGGTGAAGGCCTGAAAATCCGGCTGCATAAAAGCGCGGGTGATTTCCCGGGCCCGGTCCGGCCGGAAATTAAAGAAGATAACCGAATCATCAGCCTGAATCGTCGCCGTCGGGGTTCCGTTCCGGGTTATGACGGTCGGCATGACAAATTCATCCATCACGCCTGACGCATAGGACGCTTCAATAGCCGCCAGCGCGTCTTCAGCCTGGACGCCTTCGCCGCAGGCCATGGCACGGTATGCTTTTTCAACGCGGTCCCAGCGATTATCGCGATCCATGGCATAATAACGGCCCATCATGGTTGCCAGGCTGCCTACGCCGATTTTCTCCATCTCATCGAGCAGCTGACGGGTGTATTGCAGCGATGAATCCGGCGGGACATCCCTTCCGTCAAAGAAAGCATGAACGAACACCCGGGTCAGGCCGGCTTCTTTCGCCAGGCGGAGAAGGGCATATAAATGGGTGTTGTGGCTGTGAACGCCGCCGTCGGAAAGCAAGCCGTAGAGATGAAGAGCAGTCTTTTTCTCGCGGCAATTGGCCAGCGCTGCCTGCAAAGCAGCATTGCGGGCAAAATCGCCGTCATCGATCGCTTTGGTAATCCGGGTCAGTTCCTGATAAACGATGCGGCCGGCGCCGATATTGGTATGGCCGACTTCGGAATTACCCATCTGGCCCGTGGGTAAACCGACATCCATGCCGCTGGTTCGGATCAGCGTATGCGGATTCTGGCTGCGCAGCCGGTCGAGATTTGGCGTACGCGCAGCCTTAATGGCATTGCCGGTTTCAGACGGATTGAATCCGAATCCGTCCAGAATCAGCAAAGCGACGGGGCGTTGTTTCAATAGGGTCATGTCGATGCTCCTTTCATCAAAAAGAGCCGCGTTAAGTCCGTGGCTCTTTTTGTTCAACCCGGGCGGGTTATTTCATCAGGCTTTTCCTGCCAGGCAAATAGCTGTAAAATCGTCGGCTTTTAAAGAAGCGCCGCCGACCAGACCGCCGTCGATGTCGGCCTGATTAAACAAACCGGCCGCATTTTTCGCATTGACCGAGCCGCCATAAAGAATCCTGCGCTCCGCGGCAACAGCCGAACCGTAAAGATCGGACAACAGTTTGCGGATAAAGGCGCAGACTTCCTGAGCCTGTTCGTCGGTCGCGACTTTTCCGGTGCCGATAGCCCAGATCGGTTCATAGGCGATGGTGATATACGCGGTTTGTTCCGCTGTAATGCCGTTAAAGGCCGCCACAATCTGACTCTTGATCCAGCTGAAGGTTTCGCCGGCTTCACGCTGCGCCAGGGATTCCCCGCAGCAGACAATCGGACGGACGCCCCAATTTAAAGCGGCCTTGAGCTTCTTGTTGACCGTTTCATTGGTTTCGGCAAAATACTCGCGGCGTTCGGAATGGCCGATAATCACATAGGGTACGCTCATTTCAGCCAGCATGCGCGCAGATACTTCGCCGGTATAGGCTCCGTTGTCGGCAAAATGGCAATTCTGTGCGGCAACCTTGATATTGGTATAGGCGCAGGCTTCCAAAGCGGCGGCCAGAGCGGTAAACGGAACGCCGACGGCGATCTCCGATCCGGCTGCGGCAACCTGGGGTTTCAACGCTTCAATCAGCTTCAGGGCGTCGGCCGGCGTGCCTTTGTTCATTTTCCAGTTGCCGGCGGCAAAAGTACGGCGGGAGTTCTTGTCCATCAGGCAGTCGATGCCCGGCAGAACCTTGCCCTCAAGGAATTCCAGGGACGCGCCGCCGCCGGTGGATATATGGGTAACTTTATCGCCAAAGCCCAGCAATTCGACAGCCGCGGCCGAATCGCCGCCGCCGATGATCGAAACAGCTTGCGAGTCAGCCACGGCGCGGGCGACCTCACGGGTTCCGGCAGCAAATTGCTCGAATTCGAAAACACCCATCGGGCCGTTCCAAACGACCGTTCCGGCATCTTTAATCACAGCGGAGAAATTTTTGATGGTTTCCGGCCCGATATCCAAACCCATCCAGCCATCAGGAATTTCTGATGAAGGAACGATCTTCGAGGCGGCGTCGGCGGCAAATTTGTCGGCAATAACCGTATCGGACGGCAAGAGCAATTTGATGCCCTTAGCCGCGGCTTTGTCCAGCAGGCCCTTGGCCAGATCGATTTTATCGGCTTCACACAGCGAAGTGCCGATGCCATAACCTTGAGCGGCCATAAAAGTGTAGGCCATACCGCCGCCGATGATCAGGGTGTCCACTTTTTCAATCAGGTTCTCGATAACGCCGATTTTATCGGATACTTTAGCGCCGCCAAGAATGGCGACAAACGGACGGCGCGGATCAGCCAGAGCGGAGCCCATGACATCCAGTTCTTTTTGAATCAGGAAACCGCATACGGCAGGCAGGAAGTTGGCCAGACCGGCTGTCGAGGCATGAGCGCGATGGGCTGTGCCAAAAGCGTCATTAACATAGATTTCAGCCATCGACGCCAATTCGCGGGCAAAATCGGGACTGTTCTTCGTTTCTTCTTTATGAAAGCGAACATTTTCCAGCATCAGGATCTCGCCGGGCTTTAAGGCGGCCGCTTTAGCTTTCGCGTCTTCTCCGATGACGTCGGCGGCCAGGATAACCGGCCGGCCCAATAATTCGGCTAAACGGTCGGCAGCCGGTTTCATGGAGAACTTGGCTTCCGGGCCGCTCTTCGGACGGCCCAGATGAGATACCAGGATAATGCGCGCGCCCTGGCCAATCAAGTACTGAATAGTCGGCAAAGCGCCGCGGATTCTCTTATCATCCGTAATGGCTCCGGTCTTTTTATCCAGAGGGACATTAAAATCCACCCGGACTATGACCTTTTTATCCTTGACATTAATTTCTTCGACATTCTTTTTCAGCATCATGGCCATTTTAGTCACGCTCCTATAAAATCTTGATCTGTTCATTGCGGTCAGCTTAATAAATCCAGCCGATGAATCGGCCAAAGAACTAAACCACCTTGTATTGTATACTGAAATGGTATCGAGATCAATGCCGGATACCGTCCGGACGTCTGGCCCATATCCGAAAATTGATACAATTATTGGCTGGGGCAGTGGCTCCGGACTCGTGGTCTGTGATAGAATAGACGACATAGGCCGACTGGGAGGTGTTTCATTGAAAATAGCCTTGCTGATTCCTTTTTATAATGAAGAAGAACAGATCCCTCTGACCTTGAAAACGGTTATTCCCATCCTGGAATCGACCCGGATGGATTTTGAGCTGATCATGGTCGACGACGGCTCCCGGGACCGTACCTGGCCGGTTATCGAAGAAGCCTGCCGGCGGGACACCCGGCTGACCGGGCTGCGTTTTTCACGCAATTTCGGCAAAGAAGCGGCGATCTGCGCCGCTCTCGACCAGGCCGACAGCGACGCGGTCATCCTGATGGACGGCGATCTGCAGCATCCGCCGCAGCATATACCGGATATGATCAGACTCTGGCAGGAGGGCTTCGATATTGTCGAGGGCGTCAAATCGACCCGCGGCAAGGAAAGCCTGGCCAGCCGCCTGAACGCCAAAGTTTTTTACGGCCTTTTCCGCCGTTTCTCCGGTTACGACCTGCGCAATGCTTCTGATTTTAAACTGCTGGACCGGCGCGTCGTCGAGCAATGGCGGCGGTTGGGCGAGCATGACACATTTTTCCGCGGCCTGTCGGCCTGGCTGGGCTTCAAACGAACAACCTTCAGCTTCGAAGTCGCGGCGCGCCAAACCGGCGGCAGCAAATGGTCGCTTTATAAGCTGGCTGCTCTCAGTATGAACGCGATAACCGGCTTTTCCGCCATGCCCCTGCAGTTCATCACTTTTTTGGGGCTGATTCTCCTGACCGGCTCAGTTGTTTTAGCTATTCAGACCCTGGTGAATTGGTTTACCGGCCAGGCGGCCTCCGGTTTCACCACGGTTATTCTTCTTTTGCTGCTGATCGGCGGCAGCATCATGCTCAGCCTTGGTTTGATCGGCATCTATGTTGCCCGGATTTTTACCGAAGTCAAAGGCCGGCCGCGCTATATCATCGCCGAGAGCGCCCAGACCCGTAAAACCGGTTCCGATCTGACCGACCCGTCATGATCGCTATTTTCTGGCTGCTTCTGGCAGTTTTTGCCGGCTGGCGCTTCGTCCGGTTTTTCCTGGGCGGCGGGGAGACCTGTTTACGCCGGGCGGCAGGGCCGGCGGCAGCCGATGTTTTTTTTGCCACACCCTGGCCGCTTTATATATTTCGGGTAACGGCGGCCTTTTGGTGCGGCACACTTTTTCTGACCGTGCTGACATATAGTCTGGCAGCCTTTTTATCGCCGCGGCTGCCCCTGAGCATTCATCCCCTGCTGACCGCCAATCTCGCGTGTTTTGCCGGCGGCATCCTCTGGGCGGCCGTGCTCTTGCTGCGGCGCCGGAAATCCTTCGTCCGGCCCGAGCCATGGCGGCCGGCGTGCCCGCTCCGGGACCGATCATCCCGGTTTTATCTGCTGACCGGCCTTCTATGGCTGATCTTCGGCTGCTGGCTGATGATCGGCACGTTCTACCAAACCGGCAGTCAGCTTCATGCCGGTTACTCGGTTTTCAGTGATTTCGCTCCGCATACCGCTCTGGTCAGTTCCTTTTCACAAGGGCGGAACTGGCCGACCGAATATCCCCATTTCCCCAACGACGGCATTGCCTATCACTTCCTGTTCTTTTTCCTGTGCGGCAATCTGAATTATCTCGGTCTGCCGATGGATTGGGCTATCAATCTGCCGAGTATTCTGGGCCTGGTTTCCTTCTGTCTGCTGCTTGGCTTGCTAGCGCTGCGCCTGACCGGCCGCCGGATGACTTTCCTGCTGGCGCCGCTTCTTTTATTCTGCCGCAGTTCATTCGCCATCGTAACCTGCCTGCAGGATCTGACTGCCCAATATGGCGCCGGACCGCAAGCCTGGCCGGACATTTTACGGGCGCTTTGGCATCAGTCGGCGTTTATCGGCCGGACAGCTCATGACGACTGGGGCTTATGGGGCATCAATGTCTACGCCAACCAACGCCATTTTCTGGCGGGCCTCTCGTTGGCTTTGATTGTCATTTTCTTATTTCTCCCCGACCTGCAAGCCGGGCTGGCGGAACGCCATCGGTTGCGCGGCTGGTTTTCTGCCGACGTCTGGCTGGTGCGCAAGCCGGAAGACCGCCGGCGTCTGGCGGCAGCCATCCTGATTCTGATTTTGATGCCTTATTGGCATGGTTCCGTTCTCGTTTCGCTTTTATTGATTTTGGCTTTCATGGCTTTATTTTCCGTTAACCGGCTCGCATTTCTGGCTGCCGGCCTGGCGTCGGCCGCGTCAGCCTGGCTGCAAGCCGGCTATTTTTCCGGACGGGCCGGCTCTGTCATCCAGCCGGCCTTCTATTTTGGTTTCCTGGCCGACAAGGCCTCGGTTGGCGGCATTCTTGTCTATTTACTGGAATTGACCGGTCTCGTTCTGCCGCTGCTGTTTATTGCGTTCTGGCTGCCTGGCCAGCGGCGCAAAATTTTGCTTGCGGCCTTCTCTTTGCCTCTGATCTTTGCCTTCACCATTTCCCTGACGCCCGATATCACCGTCAACCATAAGGACATCATCATCACGCTGGCCTTGTCCAATATTTATGTGAGCGATCTTCTGATCCGCTTATGGCCAGGTAAAAAAAATACAAACGGCAGCATGATCAGGCCGCCGTCCGCCTTGATGCCCAAAAAACACGCCCGGCAGGCAGGCCGGATTGTCCGCCGGGCAGCGGTTATTCTCCTGATTGCCGCCCTAACCGCTACCGGGCTGGAAGAATTCATAATTGTCCGCAATATCAATCAAAACACCGTCGTCCTGGACCTTGATTCGCCCCTGGTTGCCTGGATCAAACAAAATACCCGTCCGGATGCGGTTTTTGTCAGCGCGCCCTATCATTATAATAGTTTTTACCTGTCCGGCCGGGCAACCTGGCTGGGACATGCTTATTATGCCTGGTCGGCCGGACATGACACGAACGGCCGTTTTATCAAAGAACAGCAGCTGCTGTCCGGCTGCGGCCATAATCTGGCCGATGTATTGGCTATGATTGAAACCGAAGGGCTTGATTATCTGCTGCTGGACGATCAACTGCGCGACAGTAGTGAAATAACGGTCGACGAAGCTTTCTTTGACCAGAATTTCCCGGTCGTTCAAACCTTTCCCGCATTGGGCCATATTAAAATATACAACTTGCGGCAGCCATTGAATTCATGATCATCGGGTCATGAGTTAATCGCTGTAATTATTTTATAGGAGCAGAGACAGTGTGCGATTCTGATCAGACCAATTTGAATAAAAGCACTCAAGCCGCGATCTGGCTGCAGCGGCGCCTGGATACGGGCGGCTGCGATCTTCATCTGCATACCAGCCATTCCGACGGTTCAGATACGCCGGAACAAACGGTTGACCGCGCTTTATCGGCAGGGCTCAGGACCATCGCCATCACCGACCATGACAATATGTCGGCTTATCCTGACGCTTTAAAATACCTGCAAGCCTGTCTTCTGCCGGCAGAGGAACCGCGGCCGGTTCTCATTGCCGGTGTAGAATTGTCGGTCGATGACAACGGGTTTGAATTACATCTTTTAGGTTATTTCCCTTTTGGCGGCATGGAAAGAATCGAGCGGTTTCTGGCCGAACAACAGGAACTGCGCCGGCAGCGCAATCGTCAGATGATCCAGCGTTTGCAGGGATTAGGCTATGCGATCAGCCAGGATGAATTCGACGCCGGCGGGCAAGGATCGGCCGGCCGTCTGCAAGCCGCGGTTCTGCTCTGCCGTAAAGGGTATTTTCAGGACATCGGCCAGGTATTTGAGCAATTGCTCGGTATGGATAAACCCGGCTATGTTGAACGGCCTCGTCCTAGTGTCAACGACGCCATTCAACTGATCCGCGAGGCCGGCGGCGTGACGGTGCTGGCTCATCCGGCCTTATATGGCTGGTGCGGCGGCCGGCCATTTGTTTCATCGCGGTTGCTCGCCAAACTGACCCGTCTGCGCGCGGCCGGTCTTCAAGGTGTCGAAGCTTATCATGGAGAAGCATCAAGAGATGAACAGCAGGAAGTTGCGGCAGCCGGACTGGTTATCGGCCTGATCAATACGGCCGGCAGCGATGATCATGGCTTAAATAAGAAAAAACGCTTGATGTATTCCGGAAGCTGTCAATGGACGGACAGGCCGGTATTTCTGGTCGCCGCCGCTTTATGCCCGGGGCCGGACCGCAACGGCAAGGCGACCTGGCTCCTTGGCCGGCGCCGGACCCAGGGAAAGCTGGACGGATTCTGGGAACTGCCGGGCGGTAAAGTCGAACCGGGCGAAACGCCAGCCGGGGCACTACAGCGAGAAATGTCGGAAGAAATGGCTGTTCAGGCGAAAATCGGGTCGATTCGCCTTGTTTTAATCCATAATGATCCGGAAAAGCAGGTTATCCTGGTTTTAATCGATACGCAAATCGGTTCCCAGGCTATTGCTCAGAACGCGCATGATCAATTTTGTTATGCGACAGCTGAAGAAGCTCTGGCCTTAAATTTGCTGCCGGCCGATGCTTTGCTGATCCAAAAGCTGGCCGAAAACAGTTGATTTAGCCGACCAGAGTCGTTTCCGTGGGAGCTTCCGTCGGAGCTGCGGTCGTCTGCTCGGTTGTTGGCGCCGGTTCGGTCGCTGCCGGTGTCGGAGCGCCGGGCGTAGGCGTAGGCCCGACTTCATAGATGGCGACCAGAGGACGATATGAACTCTTGAAAGCCACTTCTCTCTTGATGAGTTGGCCGTCTTTGTACCAGTCTTTATAAGCGATGGCCTTGATCGCGTTGTGCGCCGAGCGAATTTCATTGGTTGTACCGGGCGCCATGGTGGGAACGACGGTAACCTGCGGATCTCCCGGCGGCGTGCTTTCCAGTATCTCCGATGTCAGCTTGATGCTGACGCCCTGATCCAATTGACGTCCGTAAATCTGAAAAACAATGGCCGGTTTTTTATACCAGGCGACAATGGCCAGCGGATAATCCGTATTATTGGTGAATTTGAAGTCTGTATTCGGCCAGGAGACTGTCGCGTCCAAGCCGACAGCGACATAATCGCTGGGCCAGGAATGGGGCCTGCGCGCGTCGATTTGCAAATCGGCCATCAAAACGGCATGGCAAAGCGTCGTATTCGGCTGGCAAATACCTCCGCCCACCGTGGGAACCAGAACGCCGTCCATTATGCCGCCGGCTTCCTGGAAGCCCTTTTCTGCAGTCCGTTCGCCGATCCGGCCGTTAAAGGAAAATTGCTCGCCCGGCTGGAGAACCAGGCCGTTCAGCATTTTGCAGATCAAGGTAATGTTGTTGTCACGTGGTTTATTTACTTTCTTGGCCGAGGTTCTCGCTTCCGAAACCAATCCCAGATTGGCGCCCAGAGCTTTGGCGTCCATGCCGGCCTTTACGGTATCGGCTTTCAGCGTTATTGCCGATTTATACTGCCCGGCTTTTAATTGATCCAGGATCGAGCTGAGACAGGCATCCATTTGCAGCTGATAGCCGGTTACCTGTTCTTCTATTGTAAATTTCTTGGTTTCGGTATTGAAGCCGGTTGCCCTGGCGCCGAGCGGTTCGATATTAACTTCCTTTGCTATGGCGTCAAGCTTTTGCCTGATCAGGTTCTCGTCCCAGGTATTGGTCAATTCCAGGTGCAAGGGTGTTTTCTTCAACTTCTCAACGGCCGCATAACGTTCACGTATCAGTGCGGCGTCATCGGCCGATTCGCCGGATCGGCCTGTTTGCCAGGCTTTATCCAGGACTTCCTGCCAATCAGATTGGAATCCCGCTTCGGCGGCAGTCATGCTCCAGGTCTTTTTATCCAGGCTCAGGGTCAGGGCAAAAGCGTCTGCCGCTGCTTTTTCTTGATCTTGCAGCAGTTTCCGGGCTTGTTCTTCGGTTTTCCCCGACAAATCCAAATCGCCGATCCAGATGCCGTCATAAAAGACATCCCGGTCAAGGGCTTGCTTCATCGCCGTCAGTTCAGGATCTTCCGTTGTTGTCGGTATGGTTTCGGTTGTCGTTTCACTGCTTTCCGCAGGATTATTCAAGTCTATTTTGCTGAAAGCATAATATCCGCCAACACTTAAAATCAGGATGGCAATAAGAATAACCGGGATAATCCAGGCTCGATTTTGACGATTGGGGTTTGATTTGAACTTAACCATGGTGCTTGTCGCCTTTCAGATAAAATCGAATGTTCAGCGTATGATTCGTCGAATGGACACAATCGGGCTCTTGCTCATATTAAGGGCCGATTGTACAACTTTTCCGCTCGAATAAGAGGCGTGAATATACTGGCCGCCGCCGATATACAGGCCGACATGATCACAGACGCCGTCGCTGCCGCTCCAGTCGAAACAGATGATATCACCGATCTCAATATTGGCTTTGGCAACGGAAATACCGGCGGAAGCCTGGCTTTTCGCCGTCCGCGGCAGTGTGACCGCAAAAAGTTGTTTATAGATATAGGAAGTGAAACCGGAACAGTCAAACCCGCTCTTCGACATGCCACCATACACATAATCGACACCCAGACAGGATTTAGCCAGATCGACGATTTGCTGTTTCTGAGCATCGGTCAGGCCGGATGAGGCTTCTTCCGGAGCGGCTGTCGGCTGGGGGGTCGCGGTCGGCGCGGGAGTCGCCGTCGGCTTCGGCGTCGGCGCTGCCGTCGGCTTCGGCGTCGCCTTCGGGGTCGGCGCTGCCGTCGGCTTGGGCGAAGGAACCGGTGTGGGGGTTGCTGCGGGAGCCGGTTTATAAATAACCGTTGTCGTGATCAAGCTGGTCAGAACATATCCGGTTATGCCTTTTTCTGTTTGCACTTTTGACCAGTTGAGGCCATATCCGAGCCGGGTCAATTTATCGCCCATGGTCACGGCAGTCAGGACGGCCGCGTCGGTTCGCGGCAGCTCACGAATGTTGGCGTTATAAGCCTCGACATAATAAATCGTCTGATCCGGAGTAAAAGCCTCTACCGGCATGCCTTCCTGAATAACGCCAAAAGCGTCGGTTTCCTGAGGATACGGCGTCGCCGCGGGAGCCTGAGTCGGCGCCGGCGTGACGGCGGCCGGTTCGGTCACGGCAGCCGTGATTGCGGTTGTCAGGGTATCGTCCAATTGGCCGAGGCCGCGGTTCATTTCGGCAAAGTTCAGATTATCCGATTGATAGGGCTCCAATTCTGCCGGCTGTACATGCGAGGCCTCCGGTTCAGCGACGGCAGCAGTCGCAGCGGGTTGGATGGCAGAGGCGGCGCCTTGTCCGACGGTCAGATAGAGGACTAATGTCGACATCATCAAGGTTACCGTAATAGCGGGCAGCGTTCTTAATATGCGTAAAAATCCGGGAGCCAGATGTTCCCTAATAACCTGGCTGGCCGGCCAGATTCCGGGTTTTTGCTCCTGATTTCCGTTCAATCGGTTTTTTTTCATGTTTGCAGCGACATCCTATTCCTTGATTCTGGCCTGATTTCAGGCTTCTGTTCATGCGTCGAACCCTGATGTCGAAAAAGCGCATCTGCACTTAGTGCCATTATACACGAACATCGGGTTTGACGGAATGCTTTGCCGCAACATTGTCCTTCTCTTTTATTTTTCAGGCCGGAAAGGTTGCCGGTTCATGAACGTTCAAAGGAACCAGGGATCGGCCAGCAGGGCATCCGGCTGGTTGACAACCAGGCTGCCTGTCGCCGCAAGACGTTCCCGGCTGTTATGTCCTCCGGCCAGCAAAACAGCACGGCAACGCAAGGCTTGCGCCACAATCTGGTCATGCACCGTGTCGCCGATGAGAACAACTTTTTCAGGATCAAGATCCGTTTTATGAAACCAGTCGGCCGCCATCTCCGATTTGCTGCGGCCATAAATGTCATCAAGTCCTAAAATCGGATCAAAGTAGCGGATGAGATCATAATGCTCCAGCTGGCGGATCAGAAAATCTCGCTTTGTCGCCGACAGCAGGACTTGCCGATAACCTTGACCCGCTAAAAAGGCCAGGACATCAACCACATTTTTACGTAACGGGCAAGTAAAACTGGCCGGCTGATATTGGTCCATGTATTCAGCTGCCAGACAGGGAAACGGCTCGCGGTCCATGTCGAAACCCACTTGCTGATAATAAGTCCGCACCGGAAAATCGAAAACACTTTGATAATCGGCCAGCGTCAGCTGAGGTAAATCACGCCGGCGCAGCATGCGGTTGATGATCGTCCGGCACAATTCGACATCGTCGATGATGGTGCCGTTGAAATCCCAGATAACCAGTTTATCCACAAAAACCTCCGGCCTGTTCCGGCCTGTCCCGCTTTTCGTTTTTCCCAGCATAACACAGGAAGCCGGCAGAAAAAAGGGACGGATTCTGTCAATCCGTCCCTTGTCTTCACGCTTGCGGCCGGCGCCGCCGCCGTCAGCCGATATCGATCTTGCGGCCTTGCGGTTTTGTCTGTTCCTTCTTAGGTAATGTCAGATATAAAATGCCATGCTCCATTTTGGCTGCAATTTTCTCGGTGTCGACATTATCGACCGAGAAACTTCTGGTCATCGAGCAGCAGCGGCGCTCGCGCCGGATAAACCGTTCATTTTTCTCTTCTGATTTATCATCCTGGTTTACCGAAATGGTCAGGCGGTCGTCATCGAGATCGACGCTGATCTGTTCCTTGGCAACACCCGGCAGTTCCGCTTCCAGCTCATACGCCGCGTCGGTTTCGCGGATATTAACCCGCATCAGGCCGCTTTGGCTATAGAAGGAAGGGAATAACGCATCATTAAAGAAATTTTCGAAAATCCGATCCATATCAAAAATGCGGTCATCACTGTTTTGTAACTGATTTTTCTTACTGCGATCAAAGGGTACAAGTCCAAACATAAGATCACCTCCGTAATTTGACTTTGTTTGACTTTTACAATTATTATTATATAAGCTCATAATCTTTATTCAACGAATTTTCCTTGACGAATTTGTTTAAAATTTGTGAACGGAGAAGATCATCCAGGACGGGACAACGGTTTAACCGGGCGATCCGGATTCATCCTGGCAAACATGATTGCGGCCCATCGCTTTAGCGGCATACAGCGCCCTGTCTGCCGTGTTGATAATCTGTCCGGTCTGCGTTTCGTCAGATACCGGCATAGTGCTGACGCCGATGCTGACGGTTATCGGCCCATACGACTGGGTATTCTCATTGCTGGAAGATAAAGCTTCGATCTGCCGTCTCAGTTTATCCGCCTGGCTGTAAAATAAAAGCCGGTCGGCAACAAAAGACAGGAAAATAAATTCTTCGCCGCCCCAGCGGACAGCCAGTTCCAGCGGCGAATGCACCAAGCCGGCTATTTCGCCGGCAATATAGGCCAGGACCCTGTCGCCGGCTTCATGCCCATATTGGTCATTAAAGGCTTTAAAATGATCAATATCGATCATCATGACCGACAAATGACCGATCGGAATGTCGGATTGCCCAAAAGCGTGGGATATGAAATTGCGCATGCCGCGGCGGTTGGCGATGCCGGTTAGTTCGTCGATCAAGGACAAATGGCGCAGCTGGAAATTTGCCTGGCTTAATTTCTCGTTGATTTGTTTATTATATTCAATTTCATCAGCCAGCTTTTGGTTGGTCTGCTCTAAAGCCATCCGCCCCTCCAGATCATGGCAAAAAGTCTGAAACAGCAAACGGGAAGCGACCCAGGCAACGGACAGGAATACGGCCAGATTAATATAATGCCCGATCAGGATATTTGAATTATTCTGGAAAAAAGGCAAGCCGATAAAAAGGACGCCCGTTGAAACAAGATACGCGACAGCCAGCTGACGGGTTTGAACCATAAAGATGATCGAACAGATCGTTATATTGATGATACAGACCATGATCTGGCTGTACAAAGTTTGATCCAGCAAAGAAACCATGCTGCCCCAGGTCATCATAAAAACCAAATAGCCAGTTTGCCAGCCTTCATAAAGGCGGATATTTATTTCATCACTTGCCGGGGGTCGCTTCAGATTTCTGGTTGCCAGCAGCATCCAGACGTTAACGGCAATCATGAGCAGGTAAAAAAATAAATAGATCGGATAAGGAAAAGCATCGTCGGCATGCAGGGCCATGGCAATGATGTCGGACAAGGCAAAAGCCATGTCAAAGGCTATAACCAGTTTTGCCAGTATCCTGCCCCGCTGAATATTGCTGCTGATGATCTGGCGCCGCATATCCGGGGTTGCTTTTTTTTGAGTGAACCAATCCAACCCTTTAAGCAGCCCTTTAATGTGCATGTCAACGCCTCGCAATATAATCCAGAATGAAGACCGGACTTATTATATCATGCCGGATGAGATATATGACTCAGGAACATTGCCTAATAAAACTTTTTTTAAATGTTTCCCCGCGACTTCCGCCAGCAGCGTCATGCGCCGCAAATCAATCGGCGGCGGCTCCGGCATTTGATAATCGGGGTGATGCCGGGTCAGATGCAGCGGTATATCCGGATCTATATCGGCCAGCCAGGCGGCTAATGCATCGATATCTCCGGCTTGGTCATTCATGCCGGGAATCAGCAAAGTCGTAATCTCAATATGGCAGGAAGCGGCGCTGCGCCGAATGGTTTCCAGAACCGGCTTCAGCTCGCCGCGGCAGACAGTCTGGTAAAAACCGGGCTGCCAGGCTTTTAAATCAATATTCATGGCATCGATTAAAGGCAGCAGTTCTTCCAGGGGATCATGATTGATGGAACCATTGGTCACCAGAACATTTTTCATCTTTTTCTGATGGATCAGGCGGGCGCAATCCAGGACATATTCAAAACCAACCAAAGGTTCATTATAGGTATAAGCCAGCCCGATGTTGCCCCGCGATTTTTCTTGTTCCGCCAGATCCGCCATTTTATCCGGCAAGATCATCTGATATGGCGCTTTTCTCTGAGCTATCGACCAATTCTGGCAAAAACCGCAACGGAAATTGCAGCCATATAAACCGACCGACAAAATATGGCTGCCAGGATAGAAAAAACGCAACGGTTTTTTTTCGATCGGGTCCAGAGACAGGGATGTGACCCGGCCATAACTTTCGGCCAGGAGCCGTCCATTTTCATTTTTCCTGGCCAGGCATAGGCCGGTGCGGCCCGGATTTATCCGGCAATGATGCGGACACAGCAGACATTCAACCTGCTTATTTTCCGTCGGCTGCCAGTACCGGGCTATCCAGGAGCAGCCCTCGGCTGTCTGAACGCGTTCGGCGGTTTGATTTTGCCCATTGTCAGATACCTGGTTCATGGGATTAATGATAGCGGGTTACCCGAAACCGCTGAATCCGATAAGACTCCTGCGGCCGGATACCGGCTTTGCGGCAGGCAATAGCCAGCTGCTCCTGTACTGTGTCCACTCCTTCGAGATCAGGCAGCAGAAGGCCGCTGCGGGAACCGTTTTGAACGATAACGCCATACACGGCGGGATCAAGCATGTCTTCGCCATCGACCGGCTCCGGTTTTTCCAGAATATCGACACTGTAAACCAGATCGGCCAGTTCCCCGGCGCCTACCGGTTCAAAACGCGGATCGCCGGTACCGGCGCTGATGGCATTTTGAATAATCTCCTCGGTAATCGACGTTGTTGTCGCCATGGTTGTCCCGATGCAGCCGCGCAGGGAACCGAATTTTTTTAATGAAACAAAAACGCCGGCTTGATCATTCAGCCAGGATTCCTGCTGGATTATTGCTTGAAAATCAGCAGCAGTCAGGCGTTTACGCTGTTTAACATAATGCTCCAGGGTTTCCCGGGCAATCACAACCGGCGGCGAAGCCCGCCTACGGGCTTCCGTTTCCTTATCCCGTATCCGGCGCAAGGCTTCGTCAAGCGCGTCGGCAATCCTATCCTGCCGGGCGGGGTCCCGGGTCAGTCCGGCTACACAATAACCGATGCCGTAGGGCGCCTCATAGCTGAGCAGCCGGCCCCGCACAGAATATCCGGCCAAAGCGCCGCAAAGGATAACCAGCGAGCGATAGCCGCATTCGGCAGCCTGCTGCCGCGTCATCGGATCCAGGCTCAGGATGCGGACCAGATCTCCGGCCATAACCGCCTCGGTGATTTCGCGGTCATACACGGCGCCCGCGGGTACGGCGCCATAAGGGCTGGACGGATTGACTTTGTGAGATTGGTCGCCGCTGGCGACGATCACGATACGCCGGCCGAGGTCGTCGGCCGCCTGTCTGATCTGGCGTCCGGCCAGATAAAGGTCCGGCAAAGATAAATCGGCGCTGGACAGGACAACCAATTGGAAAGAACAAAGCCGGCTGAGAAAATACAGAGGAACTAAAGCGCCGTGATCCAGTTTTCGCTCAATATGGTAATGCTGCATCTGCTCGCCGCTCAAACAGCCGGCCGCCAGATGGACTTCACCCAGACGCCGGATGATTTGCTCCTGCAGCGCCTGATCTTTGGGAAAAGAAAGCTTGACTTCCGGGGCGCCGAAAGAAGCCAGATCGCCGGCAAGTATCTGATCTTCATAAAAAAACACATAGTCGCTGAACAATGGGGCATGCGGAGATATCAGCACAAGAGTATCCGGTTTCAATTGCGAAAGGTCGGCAGCGAGCTGATTCATTGCCTCAACGGTTTTCCCGGCCAACATTTTCCCGGGGCTGACGCCAGGTACAATAACCGGTGGATGCGGCGTTATAAAACCCGCCAATACAGGATTTTTCTCACCCATGGAAAATCACCTGCCTTATCGACAAGCCGGGCGCATGTTTATCCGATAACCTGAATATAACATAGACTGGCCGATAAATCAAAAGGCTTCCGTTTGCCGTTGGCGGATCGCTTCATAAAACAGGACGGTCGCCGCGCAGGCGACATTAAAAGAAGAAGCCGAGCTGGCCGGATTCATCGGGATCGTCGCCAATTGATCGCAATGCTCGTAAAACCAGCGGCTCATACCCTCGGTTTCATTGCCGATGACCAGCAGAGTCGGCCGCGTCAGATCGACCCGATATACAGGCTGTTCACGGTGCGAGGTCGTTCCAACCATCTGGAAATCCGGATAGGCTTTCCGCCAGTCGGCAATCCAGGCCTCGATGGACACATTGTCCGTTAAACGTAAAACCGGCACTTTAAAAAACGAACCCATACTGGCCGCCAGAATTTCCGGATCGTAGAGATCGACGGCATGACCGGTCAACGCCAGACAATCGATGCCCAACGCGTCGCAGGACCGAATCAGCGTTCCCAGATTCCCTTTATTGGACGGGCGGTCAAAAACCGCCGCCAGAGGCTTGGGCGTCGCATCCGGCGAAGGAATCGCCCAACGGTTGTCCTCGCGCATCCTGACGATCGCACAGAGCTCGGAAGTATCCGTTTTGCCGCTTAATTCGGCCATTAAGCCGGCCGTTAAGGCGTAATTCATCTCAGTCGGAATCTGGCTGAGCATGCCTGCAGCCCAGTCGGATAATTTTGTTTCATAAGAATAGATCCATGAATCAATTTGCCAATGATTGCGTACCGCCTCATTGACAGCGCGTACGCCTTCAACGAAAAACTGGTGATAATGATAGCGTTTAGGCCGGTTTGTTTTCAAAACTTCAAATTTTTGCCAGGCTGCATTTTTACTGTATATCCGCTGCTCATTCATATTCTCATTAACCTCTCCGGTTCCATCATAAGCGGCCGGTCCTGTGATTGCAAGGCAAAATGCCCGACATTGAGCGTGACAGAACCATCGTCTTGCATTAGGATAGAGAGCAGAATACGATTGACCTCTCATAAAGGGGAGAACTATATGACAAATCGGGACCGCTATCCATACTTTTTTCTTCTGCTTTATGCCGTAATTTATATGGCGAATGCCGTTTACAATACGTTCATACCCGTTTACCTGAATGATATCGGTTTCAATAAAACATTGACCGGCGCCATACTGGCGATCGGCCCCCTGATTGCAGTAGCAACCCAGCCGGTCTGGGGACTTTGGGGCGACCGCGCCAGCAGCAAGAATCTCATCTTGAAAATCATGCTGCTCGGAACAGCCGGCGTTATTTTATTGATCCCCTTATCAGGCCATTACTATTATCTGATAGCCATCATCGCCTTATTTACTTTTTTTCAGGCTTCGATCACGCCATTATCCGACGCCATCACACTGGAATATCTGGAAACCAGCCGCTGGCAGTACGGACCGATCCGCATGGCCGGCACGCTCGGATTTGCGGTCATGTCGGTCATCGCCGGCCGGGTGGCCGAGTGGAAAATCACCATGATCTTCCCCTTATACAGTTTAATCGCCCTGTTTGGTTTTTTGTCTGTTTTCCGGCTGCCGGTTATTCACGGACACCAAAAAGATGGTAACCGGAAAATGCCCTGGTCGCTTTTAAAAAACAAACCGGTTATGCTGCTGATCGCTTTTAATTTTGTCATCCAGATTACCTTCGGCTTTTATTACAGCTTCTTTCCCATCCATTTCAGCCAGATGGGCGCTTCCAGCACGCTGCTTGGCATAGCCATGCTGATTACTTCCGGCAGTGAAATTCCTTTTTTGTTATTGGCTGATAAAATCATTGACCGGTTGGGCATACCCTTAACACTGGTCTTGTCTTCCCTGATCATTTCCACACGCTGGCTGATGCTTCATTTTGTGTCTAATCTGACCGTCATCATGCTGGTTAACGCTTCACACGGATTATCTTTCATTGTCTTTGCCTATTGCCTGGCTGTATTCATTAATAAAAACGTTCCTGATGAACTCAAAGCTTCCGGCCAAACCCTCAATGCGGTATTGTGCATGGGCATAGCCCGCCTTTTGGGAAGCATGCTGGGCGGGTTGTTCAGCGATAAGGTCGGTATCCGCCAAATGTTTCTTTACACTTCGCTTCTGGGATTTGCCGCGGCCTGCATTTTCGGTACGATCTTTTGGGTTATGAACCGCAAGTCGGCCGGCCGGCTAAAGGACCGGCCGGTCAAGTTTTTCCGCCAATAGCCGGTTCCGGCTAAATAGTCATGCCATTGCGGCGTCCTTCCGCCAGAGCCTTCCCCGCGGCGTAGGCTGACTGCCGTTTATAATCGCTGGTCCAGCGGTTGGCGCCGATATAGTCAAAAATAATCAGGCCGGTATGGCGGCAAAAACGGTCAAGCTGTTCCCAGCAGGTCAGCTGGCCATTGCCGGAACCGCCGGGTGTCGCCAGCAAAAGCGCTTGTTTGCCGGCCAGGAAACTTGTCGGGCCATGAACGCAGCGACGCAGACGGTCCAGAAAACATTTCAGGCTTTCTGCCATTTCGCCCCAGTAAACAGGGGTCGCCAAGACCAGAACATCGGCGGATTCCATCTGTGCCATTAGGGCGGTAAAGCCGTCGTCGCCATATTTGCAGCGGTTTTCCGATAAACAGATGCCCCAGCCGTTGTCACAGACCTGGCAACGTATCAGCGGAATATCGGACAAACGGATTTCCTCAACGGCAGCGCCGCCCTCTGCGGCGCCGGCCTTAACCGCGTCGATCATCGATTGGCAAAGGCCTTGTTTTTTGGGATTGCCGGATAAAATGAGTATTTTCATGATCGTCCACCCTTTCGCATATGATAAGGCTTCACTTCTGTTTCGGGAGAAGCCATATCATTTATTTTACCACAAATAGCCAAGAATCTTCCCGGGTTACGACGGCTTAATGATACGGAAAAGCGCCCCCAAAACGGGAACGCTTTCCGCAACAAATAGCTGACTTTCGGCGGTTATCCGCCGCCCGCCCGGCGGGTTTGTTCCGGCTGGACGAATCCGGCCGGAGCGCGGCGCGTCAGCGAAGGCGCCGCCTGTTCAAAAGCCGGTTCGACCAGCCTGACAGCTTGGGGAAGCGAGTTTGCCAGCCGCAGCCGGCAGATGATGCCATACTTCTTTTTGTCGGTTTCGTAATGCTCCTGGGCAGCCAGCCAGTCGGCCAATTGGCGGAACATCAAATCGGCAGCCTGTTCGCCGCGCTGCTGTACGGAGCGGAAACCTAAAAGGCGATTGTCAAAAGCAACCGTATGGTCATCGGGATATGTTACCTTAACCGGAACAAGGGTCTGCCGGTAGTAAGCCAGACGATTCGCCAGAGCGTAACTGGCGGCTTCGCGGCGTGGTACGGCCTGACCGCAGGAAACGCAGATCAGCCAGTCCGGTATAGCCAGATTCTTTTTATTGCGATTGCCGCAAGCCGGACAGCAGGTGTTCAGGAAACGGGAACTGACCGGAATCGGCTCCGGCAAGCCGGCTGCAGCCAGCTTATAAGGCAGCAGAACAGCCATAAGCGCATAAAGATGGGGCGGCAGGCCTTGCTGGTCAGGCGGCAAAATCGATTCCAAACGGTCCTGTGCGCCGCCGTGCGATTCCAGGATAATTTGCGACGCATATTGCCGGGCCAGATTAATCAGCTGGTTGGCCATCCGATGGGCGGCATGCCGCTCCGGCAAAACCTGCGGTCCGTCGCGCCATGGCCAGGCCAGCCACCCTTGCGCCGCTCTTGTTCCATTCCGGCAGACTGTGTAATAAATGCCGGCGGCCGACCGCGCCACACCCAGGGATGTTTCCGGTGTTATACGCTTATCGGACCGGCAGTCCAGGCTGATCGACAGGTAAAAACGGCGCTTTTTATAGCTTAAGGCTGCGGTTTTCAACCGCCGCGGTTCCCGCAGGACCTGTTCAAAATCCGCCAGCTGATGTTTGCCAAAAGCCAGCGGCGCCAAGATATAACGCCGGTCGCCGTCCAAATCGTCGGCGCGCGGCAGGCCATCCGCGATATAAACCAGAGTCTCATGCGTCTTCAAGGCAGGAGCATGGATTCGGCCGGCACGGTTAAGAAGATATAATTTGACATAATACCGGCCGGTGCGCCGGTTATAGAGCAAGCCGTAATCCCGGTGCGGATCATACCGTCCGAAATAAAGCGGCCGCATGTCCCCGTTTGCCGTCTGCGGCGCAAACAAGGCATCTGTGCGCCGGCAGCGCAAGGCTTCGCGGACCGTATAGCCAAAATCCATCAGAAGAGAATCCTTAAAGGGCTGGGCAGCATAGCGGTTGAGGTCGTTTTGCGTCAGGCGGTCGGGTAAGGCGGCTATCACGCGCGCAGCAGGGAGATCGCCCCGGCGTGCCAGGTTCTCTATGTCGCTGCGGTATCGTTCCAGCAGGAGCCTGAAGCACATTGTATAATTCTGCATCGTCTGTTTGAGCAATTCTGCCTTGCCGGCGCCGGGCCGATCCAATTGAACCGTCAGGGTTTTGTAGGTCTTCACAGGATCACCTCTCCGGAACCGTCAGCCCGGGAAGCGGACAAAATACGGATGGTCAGGATCGCCGCATCATCCTCCGGTTTTCCCCCACTCAGGCTTTCGCAAGCCGAAAGAAGCAGTTTATTGAGACCTTCGGCTTGCAGGCCCGGCCGGTATGCGGCCTGAAGAAAACGCATGATGCCCTCGCGCCGCCAGCCTTCCGGCTGCTCCTGATTCTGGCCGGCTCGCTCGACGCCGTTGCTGTACAAGATCAGAAGGTCCTGATCCTTCATGGCGACAGTGCTTTTCCGAATTTCCTTACCGGCGATTATTTCGTCACAAGGCTTCAGATCCAGACAATGCCCCCGCCTTAACAGGATTGCCGGCGGCATGCCCATTTCCAGAAGCGTCGCCTGGCCGTCTTCATCGATTTGCAGGATAGAAAATAAGGTATAAGAGCGGCCTTTCCCGCGATTGACCGGTAAGGAACCGGCTACCATATTGACCGCGTCTTCAACCGATTCCCCGCGGCTGATCATGACCGAGAGGATACGGCTGGTTAAAGTCGCCAGAATATTGGCTTGGATGCCGGTACCGACGCCGTCGGCCAATACGGCGACCAGGCCTGCCGGTGACGCGACTATTTCGATCCGGTCGCCGCATACTTCCTCGTCATGCCGGGTCAGCGTCCCTTGCCCTGTTTCCCAATGAAACCCAGCCACCGCGGTCAGCCGGATTTCCCGGTCATGGAACCGTTATCCGCCGTTTCGCTTTCGATGGAACGAATCAATCTGGATAATGCCGATTTGGCGTCGGCTGTCGTTTCGCCGAGTAAACCGGCTATTTCCTGAACGGTTTGCATTTGCCGGTTCAGAACGCTGCGGGCAACCTGCGCCGTTTCTTCCGTCACCTTGCGGCGGCTCTCACGTAAGCGCTCTTCATTCGTCACATCATTGATCAACAAGAAAACGGTCCGGCTGTATTGCACACTGACTACCGATATCTCTAAAATCAGTCCGAGGCCGGCGCTGGTCAGCCGACGCCGGATAACCGGCGCTTCACGAAGCAAGTCGGGCAAATCCAGGTCAGGCCACAAATCGGCGGCCGGGGAGCCGACCGTTTGGTCGGTTATATGCAGAAGTTCCCGGGCGGAGGGATTTATTTGCTTGACGACCAGCTTGTCGTCCAGGATCAAAATACTGGTCGGGGTATGTTCGACAACCGTATTGGCCATACTTTCAGCCATTTCCCGCATATGCGGCACGCACATCTGGATATCGGCCTTGCCGCGCAGAACAGCTTCGGCTTTTTCCCGGCAAGTGCGGTATCCACAGCAGCCGCAATTCAATTCCTGATCCGGCGTCAATTTGCCAACTGAAGCCAGCACTTCGCGGATCGCTTCTTCACTGAAGGGCGCCTGATGACGCGAACGGTCATGGAATGTCTTGGCCAGATCAACAGGAATGCCTTCCGTCATTGTAGCCGGCGCTTCGTTCAATTTCAGCGCGTTCTTGATCAGCCGGTCCCGCGCGCCCAAAAAGGACACGCCCATTTGCTGAAGCACCGGGCCGCCCAGACAGCCGCCCGGACAAATATTCATCTCCAGGAAAAAACCGGTCAGTTTGTCATGGACGATGGAATCAAGGATTTGAATACAGCGGTCAGGGCCGTCTACATCGACACACTCATATAGCCGCCGTTCTTCGCGGCCTAAATTGCGGATGATGCCGCCCGGCGCCGGATAAAAGCGGACAATGGTATTTTTCAGCGCTTTACCCTCTTGGTCCTGCCGGTCCGGCTTTATGCCTTCTTCCTTCAGCCAGGCGGCTAATTCGCTGAACGTCAGAACAGCGAACAGCTCCCGGTTTTCCTGCCGCTCGAATTTTTTAGCGGCGCAGGGCCCGATAAAAACAACCTTGGCCCGATTGGCATAGATTTGTTTGAGCATGCGCGCGTGGGCGACAGCCGGCGTTTGCACCGGCGCCAGGCTGGGCACCAGGGACGGATAATATTTTTCAATCAGCAGATTTACGGAAACGCAGGAGGTGGTGATGATATTCGGCATTTTACCCTGACGCATCAGGTTTTCGTATTCACGGGTGACCCGGTCGGCGCCGATGGCCGTTTCTTCGACATGGGTAAAGCCCAGCTGCTTGAGAGCGGCTGATAATTCAAGAATCGACGCGCCGGGGAAAGCGGCGATATAGGACGGCGCCAGGGACACATAGAGTTTTTCGCCGCGGCGGATCGCTTTTTTAACTATATCCAGTTCTGAAATGATCGAACGGGCATGATGCGGGCATTCTAAAAGACAACGTCCGCAATAAATACATTCGTCATCGATGATATTGGTCTTGTCGTTCAGGCAGGCGATCGCTTTAACACTGCAATTGCGGATGCATTTATAGCAGTTTTTGCATTCAGCCGGCGCTACGCGAATTACAGGTTCCATGCATATGTCCTCATGTTCGGGCCGATCAGTGTATCCGTTTTATTGTAGCAAGATCCGGCCGGCTATTCAACTCAGACAGCGTAACGCCGGACACGATTAATAAAAGCAGCGCTCCACTTGTTTGCCAAGATCGGTCAGAAGTCCGGCCAGATCGTCAATCAGCTTGCGCTTAATCCTTAAGTCAGCCGGCAAATTTGGATTCTGGTGAGCCGGATTGATGGCGCCGCCTATATATAAACGCAGACGTGTACATTTTTCCAGGAGGATCCTGGCCAGCCTGGCCGCGCCGTTGTTGGCATCCAACTGACGGAAAAAATCCGTGCCGGCCCGGTTTTCCCGATATGCGCGCAGCAGATCAACCGTCCGGCTTAACGTCAGAACACCTTCTGTAACCAGGTCGATGCCTTCGATCGACGCGGCCGGCGGGATCTGCGGATCATCGTCATAGAGTTGGGTTTTCACCGTCCTGTCCAGCAGCCGGGCAACCATATTGGCACTTGAACCGCCGCAAACAATCTTGCAGCCGGAGGATTTCATGAACTGACGGACCATCCGCGCGTCATCTTGCCGGTTGGCAGGCGGCCCTGATAAAAGATTGACACAGGTATCGGTATGGACACAAGCCACCAAAGCCGTCGCGTCATCGCCGGGCCGGTTCAGATAAAGGTCGCCGACGGCTTGAATCAGAGACGCCGCCAGCCGGGGAGCCGATGAATCGGGATGAATCAGTCCGCACAGCCAGCCGGCGACATTATCGCGGCTCCAGCCGAAATTCAGCGTTGCTCCGACGCCGGCATAAATGACGCCGTCGCTGATCATCGTCAGAACATCTCCGGGCAGAACCGTAAAATGTGTTTCATACACCCCTTTTCCGGCATATTCCCGATATATGCACGGCAGATTCAGCACTTTGCCCTGCCGGATAAAAATCAGGAAGGGATTATCAAATTCCACCAGATAGCCGCCGCCCGAGTCGGACAGACAAAGGATGCTGAACGTCGAATAAGCCAGTTTCCGCACATGGCATTCCGGCAGGGTGCAGACAATCGTCTCTACAGCCTGTTCGACCGAGGCGCCCTGAGCCAGCATGGTTGAAATAATCTTGCTGGTCAGCGTGGCCAGGATATTGGCTTTGACGCCGCTTCCCAGGCCGTCGGCCAGAACGGCCACCGTTGTTGTGCCGATCCGCACGACCTCCACTTTATCGCCGCACAGTTCTTCGCCATACTTAGTCAGGCTCTGGCTGGCTATGCTGATCTGCAGGCTCATCAGTCATCACCAGCTATCAGGATCTCTTTAAGCCGGGTCAGCGTCACTTTCGTTTCAGCCGTCGTTTCTCCCAGCAGGCTGGCGATCTGCTGGGCGGCGACCATCTGCTTATTAATGACATTCTGCGCCATCTCCACCGCTTCGACTTTCAATTGATAGGTATGGTCGCGCTGCTGTTGATTGCGGGTAATGTCCTTAAACAGACCCATAACCATCTTGACCTCAGACAGATAAATGATGCTCTGCAGGGTTGTGATGCCCAGCTCCTCGTAAGTGATTTTCTTGTCGCAAATGGATTGATGATCGTCAAGGACACGTTGAAAATCGGCAGCGTCGATCAATTCGTACAGACCTTTGCCCAGGATTTGCCCCCGGCGGCAGCCAAAAAGCCTTTCAGCCGCCGCGTTGAACTCGACAATATTTTGTTCGCCGTCAATGATAATCGCCGCGTCAGGGCTCTCCGACAACACATAGTTGGCCAGGGATTCGGCCCGCTGTTTCATATAGGGCATACACATGGACAACTCAGCTTTGCCCTGATACACAGCCGTCACTTTAGCCCGGCAGGACGGATAGCCGCAGGAACCGCAATTCAGCTCCTGGTCCGGCGTTTCCTTGCCGATTTTACGCAGCAAGTCGCGGATCGTTTGCTCATCGGGTTGCAAGTCGGAAACCCGACGGTCCAGAAAGACCTTTTTCAGATCAAAATGGTCCGGCAGCGGCGGGTAACCGGGTTTATCCTGTGCCGATCGGCGGATGCTCTGATCGGCGGCAAAGCGGCAAGGCCCGTCATGGACCTTAGCCGGCCCGTTCAGGCAGCCGCCTTTGCAGGCGTTAATTTCAATAAAACAATGATGCAGCGCTCTTTTGCGCAGCGATTCAAAGAGTTCGCGGCAGGCGTCCAGACCGTCTACGCTGAGATAATCGCAGGAGACGTCCGGTTTCAAAGCTTGAAGCGGACCCAGGATGCCGCCGGTCAAAGGATAAAGCTGCAGGATTTGCGGATGACTATTCAAAAAAGGTTCAGGCGGCCGCTCATCCGGCCGGATTTTTTCGTTTCTCAGCCATTGATCCAAGTCGTCAAAAGTTAAAACAGCATCAATCTGGCTGTCATGGCGGATATCGACAGCTTCCTCTTTCTTGGCCAGACAAGGCCCGATAAAAACGACTTTGACCTGTGACCCATATTTTGTTTTCAGAATCTGGCCATGAGCGATCATCGGCGATTCAACCGGAGCCAGGCACGGGGCCAGATCGGGATAGTATTTTTCTATATAGTCGTTGACCGTCGGACAGCAGGATGAAAGGATCACATCCCGGCTGCCGCAGTTTATGATCTCCCGATAGGCCGCCGTAACAGAAATCGCGCCTTCGGCTGTTTCGGCAACACCCCAGAAACCCAGTTTCTTTAATGCAGAGACCAGCCGGCCCGGCTCGGCGCAAGTGAAAGAACCGTTGTAAGACGGCGCCAGAGAGGCGATAACCGGCTGGCCGGCAGCAATCATGTTTTTTACCTTATTGAGTTCACTGACGATTTCCTTGGCGTTTTGCGGACAGGCAGCCAGGCATTGGCCGCAGAGAATACAATCGGACTCCAGAATGACCGCCTGGCCGGCGTCGATTTTGATCGACTTGACCGGGCAGGCCTTGATACAGGCATAACAATGCCGACAATTGGATTTCTTTAAATAAATCTGACTCATAAGTCAAGATCCTTCAACACGTTTTCCTGGAAAAACCGTTCGGTGTCGGCAGGAACCAAGGTGTATTTTTTACCCTCAACCTGTACGCAAACGCCGTTTTTTACACACTCGCCCATGCAAAAAGACCCTTTCAGTTCGATTTGATGATCCAGCTGATGGTGCCGGATCAACTTTTCCAGGATCCGGGCCACATCCCGCGAACCCCGCAAATGGCAAGAACTGCCGACACAGATAACGATTTCCATAGCGAGCCCTCCCTGTTCTGTTTATTACCGTCAGCATAGGCGTACGACCGGCTGCCCGCAAGGAAAACGCCGGACCGGTAGCATGACGGCGGCAGATCTACATTATTAATATGGTTTTTATAGAACTGTCATAACGATTTTTTTGTTCCGGCGAATCTTGGTCAACTATGGTCTTGTCATAATCCCATATTTATAATAAATGTTTTTACATTGAAGCAAAATTCGATGTTTTTTTTCTTGGCCATACCGTCGTCTCGTCGTAAATTGTATACAAACGAACAAAACAAACCGGCTGAGCCGGAACCTATGGAAAGGTGGCATGAACATGGCCAGATTTACACTTCCCCGCGACATCTATTTTGGCGCTAACGCAATGGAGGAGCTCCGCAGCTTGAAAGGGTATCGGCGGGCATTCGTCGTAACCGGCGGCAGCTCCATGCAGAAATTCGGTTTTCTAGCCAAACTGTCTGCAATCTTGAAAGAAACCGGTCTGACAGTCGAACTCTTCGAGGGGGTGGAACCGGATCCGTCGGTGGAAACCGTCATGAAAGGCGCGGCTGCCATGCGTGCTTTCCAGCCGGATGTTATTGTGTCGATCGGCGGCGGTTCGCCGATTGATGCCGCCAAGGCGATGTGGGTTTTCTACGAGCATCCCGAAAAGACTTTTGAAGACATCAAGACGCCGTTCACCATGCCGAAGCTGCGCCAGAAAGCCATTTTTGTCGCCATACCTTCAACCAGCGGCACAGCAACCGAAGTGACTGCCTTTTCGGTTATCACAGATTATTCCAACAAAGTCAAATATCCTTTAGCCGATTTTGAAATTACTCCGGATATCGCCATCATCGACCCGCTACTGGCCGAAACCATGCCGCCCAAGCTGACGGCCCATACCGGCATGGACGCGCTGACCCATGCCATTGAAGCCTATACCGCCGCCGCCCGCTCCAGTTTCAGTGATCCGCTGGCGATGGAAGCCATATCGATGGTTTATGACAATTTGATCGATTCATATCAGGGAAACATGGAAGCCCGCGCTAAAATGCATATCGCGCAATGTCTGGCCGGCATGGCTTTCTCCAACGCTCTTCTGGGCATCACCCATTCGCTGGCTCACAAGATCGGCGCTCAATTCGATATTCCCCATGGCTGCTGCAACGCCATCTTGTTGCCTTTCGTCATTCAGTTCAACGCGCGCAGCTGTGAAAAAGACTACGCTGCCATCGCCCGCCGTCTCGGCCTGCCGGGCGGCACCGACAAGCAATTGGTGGCCGCGTTGATCTCTTCCATCTGCGCCATGAATGAAAAAGTCGGCATTAAAGCCTCGCTGAAAGAAAACGGCGTTACCGAGGAACTGTTCCGGGCCCATATCGATTTCATCGCTGAACAAGCTCAGGCCGACCCCTGCACCGGCGCCAATCCCCGTCCGACGACACCGGCCGATCTGAAGAGGATCCTCGAATGTGCTCTGGACAACAAGCCCGTTACATTTTGATCTGATCTGATAAACCTCCTGAATAAGGCTCCCATAAACCGAGGGTATTTCCGGCTGTGCCGGGAATGCCCTCAATTTTTTGGGCCGGCGGGTGAATCGGCGGATCGGCGCGTATCATTCGGATAATCGCGTATAATAAAGCTATAGCGAACCTAAAAAAGCCAGGCATTCGGAGCCAGGCTTTTTGCCGGCGGATTCGGCAGGCCGAAAGGAAGGATGTTCATCATGACAAGCGTGATACCCCAGCCGGTAATAACCGCCTTACGGCAGCTTCGCGCCGAAGGATTTTCCGCGTATCTGGTAGGCGGCTGCATCCGTTCTCTTTTGCTGCATATGCCGCCCAAGGATTATGATCTGACCACTAACGCCGAACCGGATCAGGTTTTGCGGATCTTCCGGGCCAACCACACGATTGAAACAGGCTTGCAACATGGCACGGTCATGGTTGTCATTGACAACTGGCCGCTCGAAATCACAACCTATCGGATCGACGGCCCCTATACGGACAAGCGCCGGCCGGACCAGGTGCAATTCACCCGCAACCTGATTGAAGATCTGTCCCGCCGCGATTTTACCATCAACGCCATGGCCTGGTCTCCGTTTAAGGCCGATAGCCAGGACGATCTGCCGGCAAGCCCGGAAGAACGGGCTTTCGATCCGGCTGACGTCATCGACCCCTTTCAGGGCCGCCAGGATCTGGCCGCCAGGCTTATCCGCTGCGTCGGCGCTCCGGAACAGCGCTTCGCCGAGGACGCTCTGCGTATCCTGCGCGCTCTGCGGTTTGCCGCTGTTCTTGATTTCCAACTCGAAGAACAGACCGGCCGGGCGATTCACCAAACCGGCAAAACGCTGCGAATCATCGCCCGTGAACGGATTCAATCTGAATTCGGCAGCTTGATCTGCGGTCTCCGGGCGCCGGAAATATTACGCGACTATCTCGATGTTTTTGGCGTATTCATCCCTGAATTATTACCGCTCAAGGATTTTAACCAATATAATCCCCATCATCATCTGGACCTCTTGTCGCACAGCCTGCTCGTGCTCCGGGGTGTGCCGCCGCAAACGGCTTTGCGCCTGGCCGCCCTGCTGCATGATATCGGCAAGCCGGCGACATCCAGCCGCGACAGCCAGGGAATCGGCCATTTTTACGGTCATCAGCAGAAGGGCGCCGATATGGCCCGCGCCATACTGCTGCGTCTTCGCTGGGATCAGGCGACCCTTGTACGGGTTGTCCATCTCATCCAGTATCATGATTCATTACCTGATGCAACGCCAAAATCAGTTAAACACTGGCTGCATAAACACTCGCCGGGTTTAGCCCATGATTTGCTGATCTTGAAAAAGGCGGATATTCTTGCTCAAAATCCGGTTACACATCAGGGAAAACTTAACCACCTGCAGGAGATAACCCGGCTGGCCGATCAGATTCTTGCTGATGAACAGTGCTTTACACTGCGCCAACTGGCCGTCAACGGCAAGGACCTTCTGCGGATCGGATGTCCGAAAGGCCGTTCCGTCGGCAACGCTTTGCAATATTTGCTCGATGAGGTGATCGACGGGCATTTGCCCAATGAACATCAAGCGCTTCTGGAAGCTGCCGTCCGTTATTGTTCGGTTGAACCGGATAATCTTTAAGCCTGACGGGCTAAAAATGCCGGCTGCCGCCGCCATGGGTCCGGCCGCTGCTTGACGTATGCGTCGTACTGCGTCCCGATGAACCGCCGGAAGTCGGGGCCGGCCTGATCCGCGAAGTCACAAAAGTATTGGTCAGATTATCCTGCGTTATGCCCAGATTCAACAGGCTGTTGCGATGATAATCAAAGACGCCGGCCTGATTTTTACCCTTATAGGCGCCCTTAACGCCGCCGAAAAACACCAGTCCGGTCACCCCGGATACCAGAACGCCGATCAGCCCGTCCATGACGGTCAGGCGATTGGGTTCGCCCTCCGGTTCGCTATACTGGTTGGAAGGAATTCCGGCCGATAAATATTGGGCCGTCGAGGTCAGGAACGCCTGTGCCGCACCGTATGCGTCATCGTTACTCAAATAGGAAACAACATCGTCCAGGATCTTATTAATCCGCTGATCGGTTAAATAACGGATGCCGATTCCCGATGTCGACAAGCTGGCGTCACGATTATCGAAATCGATCAAAAACAAAATTCCGCTGAAATCGGAACCGACGCCATAGCCATGCTCGTCAAAATAATCGTCGGCAAATGCCTGGGCGGACTTGCCTCCGGCATCATCCGTGGTGACAATAACAATATCCATCTTGTACTGGGCGCCGAGCTGTTGCGCCGACTGTTCCAAAGCCGTTATTTCGGTATCGGAAAATGATCCTGCCAGGTCGATCACCAGGTTTTTAGCGCCCCAAACAGAGGTTCCCGCCAGAATAAAAAGCAAGAGGACAAGCCCTGCCAGGCCGGCTTTCCGGAAATGACCCTTTACCATATCCAAAGCCCCCCCAGTAAAGCAAGGACAAACAGGCAGGCGGCGATCACGCCGGACGCCAGGCTCAGTTTACGTTTGTCCACCGGCAGTTCGCCGTTGGTCTTGCCGTTTTGGCCGTTCACGGCATAGACATAAGTCTTGCCCCGATACTGATAGGTCAGGATCCAGGTCGGCAGGAGCGTATAATGCCAATCCTTGACAGCCAAATTCATATTGGAGCGTTCCATCGTCACTTTGTTATAAGTGCCGATACTTTCCTGCATCAGCATATTGGCATACCGGCGGGTCTTTTCCTCGATAACCAGCTTGGCTTCTTCTTTCTGGATGTCGTATTTCTCGGCAAAAAAGCCGCTCAGATAAGGCATCGAAAAATCGACCGCCTGCATTTCGTCATATGGCGTGATGGAATCGATCAAAGCCTTGTCGATTTTACGGATCGCCACTTCATGGACATGGTCGATATCGATCGATCCCTGACGTTGGATCGTAAATTCCTTATGCTCCGTATATTCCATATTTCCGGCATACCAGACCCGCAGATTGACTCCCTTGCCGGCATAATCGACATCGGCGCGGAAGTCGGCCATCCAATATGGGATATAAAGCCCTGTTATTTTTTCGAGCTGAGACGCGCTGTAAAAGCCGGGCGGCACAAACCGCCTCTTCTTCGCCCATTTCAAAAAAGTTTGGATTGCTTTCTCCTTATCCAGCGCAAAAGGAATGATTTTATCTGGTTTGAAAGCGCCGGTCAGCCGTTCGGTCAGAAGAACCGGATTATGGCAGTAATAGCAAAACGTCGCCGATGTCGTGGCCTCGGTGACCACTTCGGCGCCGCAGCTGTTGCAGATGTAGGTAACCAGCTGCCGATCGGACTGATCGGACTGATCAGACTGCTCGGACTGATCAGACTGCTCGGATTGCCCGGGCTGCCCGGTTTCGCCGGCTGCTTTCTTTTCAGCCTGCGCCTGCTCGTAAGCCGCCAGGTCTTCCGGGGTAAACTCGCTCAGGCAATACTCGCACTTCGATTTCTGGGAATCCGGATCGAATTGCAAGCCGCCACCGCAATTGGGACATTTGATACTCAATGTCGGCATCTTTTATCCTCCACAACGCTGTCGGCTGTCTTAAAACGGATTACCGCATTCCGGACAGAACTTTGGTTTCGGACCGGGCATTTGATGGCCGCAATGAGCACATTGAACGACTTCCGGCTGTTTATTGCCGCAATTCGGGCAGAATTTGCCGTTATTGACGGATCCGCAGCTGCAGGTCCAAACGGCTGCCGCCGCGACATTGGAGGCCGCTGCCGGTTCAGCCGGCTGCGGCTGCCGGTCCGGCGCATTTTGCTGGTTTTGCTGCATCTGTTGGAGATTGGCCTGCGACGCGCCGCCCATATAACCGCCGCCGGCTTGCATGCCGATGCCCATGCCCATAAAAGTGGCGGCGCTGCCGGCTTCATTTGATCCGGCCGCTTCCAGCCCGCGGGCGACCGAGCCCTGGACATATCCTTCGCGCACCGTCGGATCGCTCAGCATAGCGCCTTTATTGCGCATATTGATTAATTCTTTCGATTCATCATCATAGGAAATATTCGCGATGCCGACGGCCTGAATTTCAAAGCCGCGCATCTTTTTCCAGCTCTCATCCAGAACATTCGCCATATATTGGCTCAGTTCACGGCTCTTGGCCGCCACAAACGAAATCCGTATACCGTCGACCGACATCTGGTTCATGGTCGCCTGCAGCGCTTCCAAAAATTCGGACAGGTATTGTTCATTGATATCTTCGATATCGACACGGTCCTGATTTCTCGGTATCGCTTCCTGATAAAACAGCAGCGGATTGGTTATTTTTATCGAATATGTGCCGTGAGCCCGTAAAAATAACTCGGAATTATAAAACCGGTCAAAATAGTTCAGGGCATTCTTTGTGCCGAACTTGATGCCTTTGATTTCCTGCAAATTGACATAAAAAACCTTCTGCGACATCGGCGTGACGCCGGCATATTTAATGCGGTTGAAGGTTTCTTTCAGCGAATCGCCGAAGCCGCCGGAAAAAAGAGAAGGCAGCGATGAATTATTCACCGTGTAGTATCCCTCTTCGGCAGTATAATCGACGACCTTGCCGCCATCGACAACCATCATGAACTGGTTGGGATAAACGTGGATCACCGAACCGTTGGATACCGTATCGTCGGTTCCCTTAACATTGCCGTTGCGTCGGTCATCTTTACGGACTTTGACGCCGCGGGTGAAAACCGTCGTGCCGCTCATTTCATCGGGTTCCAGAACCTCCAGCCACTGATCGGCCAACGATCCGCCGATCGCGCTGGCAATTGCTTTGATGATACCCATTGGGATACCTCCTTCATGTCCGTGACAGATTATGTCGGTAACACTTTGATTATATCATAGAACCGCTTTTTGCTCATTAAGATCACGCAAGGCGGCAAGATGTTTTGTCAAACCGGAAATCATGATAAAATGACAGCAATAAAAAGGAGAGCAGCGCGGCCCGGCCGCGCCGGCGCAGGTGGTTTTAGGCGCATGAATCATGATGAGTTGCTGGATACGGCTATCGAGGCCGGTTATCGTCTTCTGGAGAACGGAGCGGAAATTTCCCGCGTCGAGGAATCCATCCAACGGATCATTCTGTCTTACGGCGTTGAAAGCTGCGACGTTTTCGCCATCCCGTCCTGTATTATCGTCACGATCCGGGAAACCGGCGTCACGCCCCTGACCCGCATCAAACGGATTTATTCGCGGGATACAAACCTCGGCCAGGTCACCTTGCTAAATGACCTCTGCCGGCGGATATGCCATGACACCCCGTCTTTTGAACAAGTCCGGCAAAACCTGAAAAAAATCGATGAAAGCCCGATTTTCAGTTATCCGGTCCAGATTCTGGCTTATGCTTTAATTTCTTTTGCCTTTACGCTTTTTTTCGGGGGTACGGCGCTCGACGCCTGCGTCGCCATTTTATGCGGCGCCCTATTAAGGCTTGTTTTACGTGCCATGTCCCGTTTTCACACTAATCCTTTTTTTATTAATCTGGCCGGAAGCGCCATTACCGCAACCGTAGCTTTCCTGGCCATCCGGATCGGACTGGCGGACCATATGGATAAGATCATTATCGGCACCTTAATGAATCTGGTTCCCGGCGTTTCGATGACCACCAGCATGCAGGATATCATCGCCGGCGATCTGATCGCCGGCATAACCAAGCTGACTGAGGCGCTGCTTACCGCAACGGCCATTGCCTTGGGCACCGGCCTTGCTTTAACTGTGCTGCGGCTGATTTAGGGGGAATAGCGCCATGCATGAGATTTTTTTATCTTGCCTCTATTCATTAGCCGCCTGCCTCGGTTTCTGCCTGGTTTACAACCTGCGCGGCTTGAAAATGTTGTTTGCATCTCTGGGCGGCGCCCTGGGCTGGCTGGTCTATTTGCTGTGCGCCGGCTTGCAGAATGATATCATGCAATTCTTTCTGGCCACGATCGCCTTATCGATATATGCCGAAATCATGGCGCGCATTCATAAAACGCCGGTTATGGTTTTCCTGATCATCGCCTTGCTGCCCCTGGTTCCGGGAAGCGGCATTTACTACACTATGGAATATGCCATCAACGGCGATACCGCCGCCTTTATGGAAACCGGCCTGCATACGCTTGCCATAGCCGGTTCCCTGGCTTTAGGCATCCTTCTCGTATCTTCGCTGGTCAGGCTCGTCATCAAAGTCAGGCAGCACGCGCTGGCCTGACTCTGATTGGGCGAACGCCAGCCTGCTCGGGCCATCAGGCTGTTTCGATGCGGCTGTCGGCCTGCAAGCCGAGTTTTTCCACCGCCGCTTCACGCATTTTGTATTTCATGATCTTGCCGGCGGCGTTCATCGGAAATTCGCTGACAAAATCGACATAACGCGGGGTCTTGTGTTTCGCCATATGGGAACGGATATAAGCTTTCAGATCATCTTCGCTCAAAACCGCGCCTTCCTTCAGAATAACGCAAGCCATGATCTCCTCGCCGTATTGGCGGTCCGGAACGCCGATCACCTGAACATCCTTCACCAAAGGATGTGTATAAATAAATTCTTCGATTTCTTTCGGGTAAATGTTTTCGCCGCCGCGGATAATCATGTCTTTGATCCGGCCGGTTATTTTATAATTGCCCTGATCATCGCGGCGCGCCAGGTCGCCCGTATGGAGCCAGCCGTCCTCATCGATGGCCGCCGCGGTCGCTTCGGGCATTTTATAGTAGCCCTTCATGATGTTATAACCGCGGGCAACAAATTCGCCGTCGACATGATTGGGCAGATCCTCGCCTGTCTGCGGATCGACGATCTTGCATTCGACGCCCGGCAAATTGCGGCCGACCGTATTGACGCGCAGTTCCAGAGAATCGTCCACCCGGCTCTGCGTGCAGCCCGGCGACGATTCGGTCTGGCCAAAAACAATCGTTATCTCCGTCATGTGCATTTTGTCGACCACATCCTGCATCACTTTGACCGGGCAGGGGCTGCCGGCCATAATGCCGGTCCTCATATAAGAAAAATCTGTTTTCGGAAAATCCTCGTGCTCCAGCATGGCAATAAACATGGTCGGTACGCCATGGAAACAGGTTATCTTTTCCTTATTGATGCAGGCCAGCGAGAGCTTCGGCGAAAAATAAGGCATCGGCGAAAGCGTCACGCCATGAGTCATCGACGCGGTCATCGCCAGCACCATGCCAAAGCAATGGAACATCGGCACATGGATCATCATGCGGTCGGCCGTTGAAAGATCCATGCAGTCGCCGATGTTTTTGCCGTTATTCACAACATTATAATGGGTCAGCATAACCCCCTTGGGGAAGCCGGTTGTCCCTGACGTATATTGCATGTTGCAGACATCATGCTTGTTCAAGGATACCGCGCGCCGATGGACTTCCTCCAGCGGAACTCTTTCTCCCTGATCCAGCGCCTCATCCCAGGTCAGGCAGCCCGGCTGGCGCGAATCGACCGTAATGATGTTGCGCAGAAAGGGCAGCCGCTTCATATGCAGCGGCTTGCCGTTTTCGGCAGCGGCCAGTTCCGGGCAGAGCTCTTTGATGATGCCGACATAGTCGGAGTCCTTGTAGCCGTCGATCATGACCAGCGTATGAGTATCCGATTGCCGCAGCAAATATTCGGCTTCATAGATTTTATACGCCGTATTGACCGTTACCAGGACGGCGCCGATCTTGGTTGTCGCCCAGAAAGTTATGTACCACTGCGGAACATTGGTCGCCCAAATGGCGACATGATCGCCTTGTTTCACGCCCAACGCGATCAACGACCGGGCAAAGCGGTCGACATCATCGCGGAATTCGGCATAGGTGCGGGTGTAATCCAGCGTTGTGTACCGGAAAGCATACTGATCCGGAAATTCGTCCACCATCCGGTCCAGAACCTGAGGAAATGTCAGATCAATCAAGGTTTCCTTTTCCCAGATGAATTTGCCGGTTTTAGCGCGGTTGTCAAACAAACGGCCTCTGGCTGAGCCCTGTTCCAGATAACGGCTCATATAGTTGGCAAATTGCGGAAAAACAATGCCGGCGTCGCTCAAATCGGCCGCCCAACGTTTGACCCATTCCAATGATATGTAACCTTCATAGTTGATCGAACGCAAGGCGAACATCATTTCCTCAATCGGCAAATCGCCTTCGCCCATCATCCGGTATTGAATTGTCCCGTCAATCGCCGCCGAATCCTTGACATGAACGTATTTGATAAAGGCCCCCAGGTTCTGTACGGTCTTACCTGGTTTTTCGCCGGCATAACGATAAGGGTGATGAAAGTCCCACAATGCGGCTACGGCATCGCTGGCCGCCTGTTCCAGCAAATGGCACAGCCGTGAAGTATCGGCATAAACGCCGTTGGTTTCAATCAGCATAGTAACCTTATGGGCTTCAGCAACCGGAATCAGACGCCGCAGCTGCGCCAAAACGACCTCGTCATCCACATCCCCCGCGGCTTGCGGCTCAAGATCGGCCAGAATCCGGACATAAGGTGTTCCGAGCTTCTCCGCCAGTAAAATATAGGCGCTGATCTCCTCATAATTCCGGTCAGCCTGATCGGCAAATTTCAAGCAGCATCCTGAAGAAAGACAAGGGATCTCCAGACGCAGTTTTGCCAGCAGCTTGATGGTCTGCGGCAATTGTTTATCGGTAAAAGGCGGCGCCTTCACCGTAAAAATTTCTCTTCCCAGTCCGCGGATTTCTATGCCGCTAAACCCAAAATCCTTAGCCATCGAATAAATATCCGGCCAATCAAAATCCGGGCAGCCTAAGGTTGAAAATGCGATCTTCATCATAAATTCCTCCGTTCGTCCAGATGCCGAAAACGGGTCCGGCCCAAATAAGCGCTTTGCCGGGAAACAAAAAAGCCTTCGTCTCCAAGCCTTTAACTGCCAGAGACGAAAGCTCGACACTTCCGCGGTACCACTCTTTTTGGTATGAAAACATACCCGCTCAACAGCATCTGTCCCTTCGGACAAACACCTTCTCCTGATAACGGCGAGAATCCCGATTACGCTTAATCGCCGGCCTATCAAACAAGAACCGGCTTTCAGGCAACTGCTCAAGGGTGAGACCACAATCCGCTTCAAGCGCTGTTTCACAGCAGCCAACAGCTCTCTGAAGCTTAAACACGGTGTGTATTCCCTGTCATCGCATTTATTCTTTTCAATTACAAAGTATGCTACCAAAACAAAGAAAAGAAGTCAATGGGCAGCCGACGATTAACTAAAATCATTCGAATTCATTCAGTTTAATAAATCGTTATTGCGTTTTGGGGTTCATATAAAACATCCCGAATAAAAACATTCCATCATCGTAGCCAATGATTAAAGCTCCGTCAAATAAACAGAAATATTTATTATCTTAAACACGATTACTCACTCCTGTATTGATCGATATATCGGGAATCCATCCAGAACTAGCAAAATCGCCGTTTTGCCCAATATCGGCCTTATGCTATACGCACAATTTTTCGTTACCTGCACTATGCTCATTGCTGATTTTTCATTTTATGATGCCGATCCTGTAACGATCTGCATGATCCAGTCGTTATGATATAGAGAATCGCAATGATCTGATGAATACACTGTTAAGAGGTGCTTTATGAAAAAATTTATTCTTTCTCTTGTGTTGTTATTTAACGGCAATATTGGCATGGTCGGCATAATCATCAGCGAATTATGTACAGATAACATATCAAAGGCCGGCCTTCTCGACACCCTTTACTTCACCGGTATGCTTTTAGTTTTCTTTATTTTTTGGCTGATGTTTATGATCGGATTGTTTATGGCTATTTCATGTGTTCGCCGCGATAAAAATCAATAATGTTGCAGCAGAAATTATTTATACCGGTTTTTGCCGGGCCGGTTCATAATAGGGGCAGAAGCATGCCGGCGTCAAGAACCGGCCCGCTTATTCAGACCGTTGGTCGAAATCCTTGAAACGCTATTGACTTTGACGTCGCGTAAAGATTTACAGTTGTAACGAAAGGAGGGTCGGCATGGACTTACAAACAATCAGTCAAGTATCGAAAGCGCTTGGCATCTCAACGCGGACGCTTCGTTATTATGAACAGATCGGGCTTCTAGATTCTATCAAAAAAGATGATTATGCTTATCGGACCTACGACGAAGCCGCGATAACCAGGCTGCAGCAGATTATCATTTTGCGGAAATTAAGGATACCCCTGAAGCAAATTGATCTTATATTGAAAAACGGCGATGCGGTCTTGGCTCTACAAGTCTTTCAGAATTATGTACGCGAACTCGACGATGAACTGGCGTCCCTTTCGCAAATAAAAACCATTATCCAGACATTGATTCACGTCCTGAATAAAAACATACCAACCCCGGTTAAACTGGAATTTCTGAACAGCGAGTCCATGTTGAAGATGGTCGATACGCTAATCGTTACAAAAATAAATTTTAAGGAGGACAAGTCAATGGAGAATATTCAGACTGCAAAGAGCCGTCCGGCAAAGCTGAATGATGTCCGAATCGTTTACTTACCGCCGGCGACCGTCGCGGCCAGCCATTTTATCGGCGAGAATCCTGAGGAGAACGCCGGCCGGCTGTTGGATCAATTTGTACGGGAAAGCGGTTTATGTAAAATCAAGCCGGATATCCGACATTATGGGTTTAATCATCCCAATCCCTCGCCTGACCGTTCAGAATATGGTTATGAAAGATGGGTCACCATACCGGACGACATGACGGTTCCCGAGCTTCTTGTCAAGAAGCAATTCCGCGGCGGGCTATACGCCGCCCATATGATTCCGATCGGTTCTTTTGAAGAATGGGAATGGCTTTATGATTGGGTTAAACAGAGCGACCAATACCTGGCCGATCTTGGCGATCCTGAATGTATGGACGGTTGTCTGGAAGAGCACTTGAATTATTTCCATTATGTTAACCTGGCAAAAAATGAGCCTTATGATTTGCAGCTGGACCTGCTCATGCCGATCAAACAGAAAAAGGAGCAGCCTTAGATCTTTTCGAAGCTGCTCCTCTTCAATTCGCCGCGTGTTTATACGCTTATCGCTTGCCGCCGCCACCGCCGCCCCGGGGATTCATACCCCCGGATGAGCCGTATGTCGTGACCGGACCGGATACAGTCAGACTGGCTGCTTTTGTCCCGGCCGTATAGGTTCCGCCGGAATACAAGCCGCCTGCGGCCGCCGTGCCGGTCGAAGCGCCGCCGGTATAGACATCATAGGTTGTTCCTTGCTTGATGTCGGGCGAACAGATAACCAGCGACTGGAAATTTTTCGTCGGCATAAAAGTCATCAGTTCCTCGCCGGACTGCGACTGGATACGAACGATCGTGCCGGCATTCATGACCGATGTAAAACCCAGCATAATCGAATACTGAGAGGAAGATGTGCTGGGAGCCAGCGCCATGCCGGAGCTGCCGGCGGCAATCAAGAATCCGCCGCTTACATTGAAGGTTCCGTCATAGTCCAGAGGTCCGTTGCCGTTATCGGTCGGTCCGTTGATGATGACCGAGCCGGCCGTCATGGTGATCGAACCGTTGATGTCAAAGCCGTCGCCTGCGGCGTCCACGATGATATTGCCGCCGTTGATCGTTAATAGATTACTGCCGGACGTGCTGATCGTGTTCTGGCCCTGGCGGCCGTTCACAGAGGAACTGTCGTTGCCCCCGGCGATATTGATGCCGTCGTCGGCGGCGACAAGGCGGATATCGCCGCCGCCGATGGTAATGTCGGCGCTTTCGATGCCCTCGTAGCACTGGGTGATATCTATCGTTCCTGCAGTAATGGCTATGCTGCTGTCGGCATGAATCCCATCGTCGCCGGATGCGATTTGCATTGTTCCGCCGCTGATTGTAATCGTGCCGTTGGCATGCAACGCGTCATCTGACGAATCGATGGTCAGCGTTCCGCCGGCAACCGTCAAACTGTCGGTCGCTTTTATGCCCTTGGCGCTGATTTCGTTTGTCGTGCCGCTGCTGCTTTGCGTCCCCCACTTGCCCCAGGTATTGCCGGCGCTGCCGCTCTTACTGCTGCTGTTGGCGCTGCCGCCGCCGGTTGTCAGGGTCAGGCTGCCGCCGCTGACTGCCGCGCTGGTGGCAGCCTGAATACCGTCCAGGCCGGCTGTTATCTTGATGACGCCGCCTTCAATGGAGACATAGCCCTTGCTGGTATCTTCCTCGTTGCTGGACTGGATGCCGTCGGCAGCAGCCGAAATCGTTATCGTGCCGCCCTTGACCGCGACATAGTCTTTACCGCGGATACCGTCGGCAGCCGATTCGATCGTTATGGTTCCGTTCATGATTTTCAACTCGTCTTTGCTGTTGATGCCATGCTTATAATTGGCGTCAATCGTTAACGATCCGGAGCCGTTGACCGTCAAGTCGCTTTTGCTGAAGATCGCCGCGTTTGGTTCTTCTGCCGCCGTGTCATCGAAGACATAAGCCGTGCCGTCGGCGACGCTGTTTTCCGTGCCGTCAGCCAGGATCAGAATAACTTTGCCGGCATCTTTGACGTAAATCGGCGCGCTGTTTGAACAGGTAATATGAGCGCCGTCAAGAATCAGCCGAACCGGGTCTTTATCGGTCGTATCGACAATAATCTGTCCGTCGGCGAGCGTGCCGCTGATCTGATATGTCCCGGCTGAGGTTATCGTCGCTTTGCCGCCGTCGGCCGTTGCGCCTGATCCGCTGACGGTTATGGATGCGCCGGATAATTCGATTTTTGTCGCCGCCGTTTCAGTCCAGCTCGCGTCTTCGTCATCACTGTCATAATCCACCGCAATAACGGTATTAGCCAGATTGTTGCCGTCCGCCGTTTCGGTTTCCGCGCTGCCGGAAGCGGCGGTGTTCTTTACGCCCGCCGCTGCCGTCGTACCGCTGGTTTGGGTATTTGCCGCCGTTTGGCAGGCCGACAGGCAGAAAGCGCCTATCAGGAACGCCATCAATAAAGCCAGACGGCGCGTTTTTTGATTATTTATTCGATTAGCCATAGAACCAATCAGTCCTTTCCCGTGTCTATTTCGCCATGATTTGACTATACCTTGCGAATATGATTTCCACGTGAACGTCATCTGATTGTTCCTTAAAGCCCGTTCTATATTAATTCAATCCCAAAATGATCTTTCATGGTATCGTTGATTTGCCGCTCGCCGGACAACGGGATCTCCGTGACGCCGTTCGGGCTGAAAATCCGAAACAGATTGCCATCGATTGTTTTCCGGCCGTCGGCTGTTTTTATGGAAAGCATCAGGCCCTTTTTGAATATCGAATCCGGCGCGTTTTCGCAATAATAACTGGGCATGACAAAATCGATATCCAGCTGCTCCTCTTCCGTAAAACTATAGAAGCGCCGCCATTCGCCCTGATGCAAGTCGTAGATCACCCAGCCGAAAAAATCCTCTTTGACAATTTTATACGTTTCGCCGCACTGCTCCTGAACCACATCCGGAACCATCTGCAGAGGATAACGAGGCGCGGCCTGCCCGACGCCAACATCGCAGATAAAGGCTCCGTCCGGGCAGACAGCCCGGATAACCCGGTGCCGGCGCATCGGGATAGCCGTTTCGCCGCGCAGGAAGCGGCCCATATAAGTGGTAACCTGATAGCCCAGATTTTGTAGAAGCCCGGCAAACAAGCCGTTCAGTTCAAAGCAATACCCGCCGCGGCGATGCAGTATTATTTTTTCATATTGTTTTTCATAAGTTATCGGCAAGGGAATACCGCGCAAGATATCGATGTTTTCATAAGGTATCGTCGTCACATGCGCATACTGCAGGCGGTTCAGCAGTTCCCGGCCGCAGCGCAGGCCGTCCGCATCTGCCGGGATGCCCAGTCTTTTTAGATATAAATCAATCTGGCTATCTCGTTCAATTTGTTTCATAGATACTCCTTGGCAGCAGATTATTACCAGCCGATAACCGTTTTCATCCATTCCCGGGCAATCAAGGCATGGCCGGCGTCGGCGGGATGAACGCCGTCGGCGGAATAGTACTGCGGTCCGTCGGCAATCATTTTAGCGGCAAAAATGCCGTCCAGCGGGATGTAATGGGCGCCAAATTCACAAGCCAGTTTACGGGCAGCCTGAATTTTCGGATCCAGGTCGACCCGCCAGGTTTTGCGGTCTTCCGGGTACGGCAGAACGAAGGGTTCCAGAATCACAATCTGCGCGCCGATTTCTTTGGTCCGGGCCAGAATACTGCGATATCCCTGTTCATAAACCTCCGCCGATGTCGGATCGTTGCTGTCATAACGCCGCCAGCAGTCGTTTATGCCAATGAGAATGCTAACCAGCTGCGGATGCAGCTGCAGGCAGTCTTCTTGCCATCTTTCCTGAAGATCTTTAACCCGATTGCCGCTGACGCCGCGATTGATCACCGTATAGCCGCGATCCGCGTACAGTGTTTTCAATAGCGTACCGATTTTCCCGGGGTAACCCGGTCCGAGATCTGTCGTATCTTCACGGCTCCGCCCGCAATCCGTTACACTATCCCCCTGAAAGAGAATGACCGAACCTTGCTCTAAAAAAATCGACATGTTCTATCCTCCCCAAATATCCAGCCCGTCTTCATGCTCCGGGTCGAAAAAATCAATCCTAATCATAACATTTTCGTTATAATTTGATAAGCCGTCTTTTTAGCGTACCCGCCGGGCAAAATCCGTTGGTTTCTGCGCCGCCATAAATGCCCTGCCGGTTTAACGCCAAAGTACGCGGGCAGCGCCGTTTTAGGCGCCGCCGGAGTACGCAGGCAGCGCGCATATGCTATAATAAACCATTAATATTTTGAGGAGTCCTTGGCGATGATCCTGATTGTCACGGCTTTAAAACTGGAAGCTGAACCCCTGATCGCTTATTATCATTTGAAAAGGGATATGACCATCCATGCCTATCCGGTTTATGGCAACGCGGACATGCGGCTCATTATCGGCGGAGTCGGCAAAGTCAGGAGCGCCATGGCGGCTGCTTTCCTATTGTCCGGCAGCCCGGATGCAAAGCAGGATATTTTGTGCAATATCGGCTTTTGCGGCACGGGCAGCCGGTCGGTCAAACCCGGAACGATGATTGCCGTCTGGAAAGTCACCGATATGGATACGCAGCGGGATTATTACCCCGATGTCTTCTGGGGACAGGATCTGCCCGGCGCCGTATTGTGTTGTTATGCCCGGCCGGTCCGCCGAACGGATATCGCCACGCAGGACAGCGCGTCATTTTATTGCGATATGGAATCTGCCGGCATTATGGAAGCTGCCGCTCGTTTTCTCGACGCCCACCAGGTCGCGCTTTTAAAAATAACCTCCGACTTTTTGACGCCGGATCAGCTTGACAAAACGGCTTTGCAACAGCTGCTTGCCGACCGGCTGCCGGAGATCGTCCGGATTATCCAGAGCTGGCGCAATCTCGCCGGCGCCGCGAACCGGGATTCTTTGGCCGGCGAACGCAATTTGCTGAACCAACTGAGCGGCAATCATCATTTTACCGTTGCCATGAAGCATTTGCTTGATGATGCTGTGCGCAAATCGTTTATCAATGGAAAAAATCCTGTCGCCATTCTGGAGCAGGCAGCCGGAACATCATCCGCCAGCAAACGGGAAGGAAAGATTTTATTTGAACAGCTCAGACAACAACTCAGGTCCTGAATTGATTCAGGCCGTCTATCTGGAAGAAGCAGCCCGGGATTATCCCCTGGCTCAGCTTATGCTGCGGCGTTATGCCGGCAGGCCGGTGATTCCGGTTCGTCATTACAAGGATGTATTCAATCGGCCCAACCAGTCTTTTCGGCTGCAAAAACAACATATGTCTTTAATCCTGGCGGTCAAGGAAAAGCCTTTTTTGTATCCCGGGCCCGAAGTCTGCCAAAATTTCGGCGCCGACCGGTTCTTTTACATGTCTCTGGCTTTGAATTGTCCTTTCGACTGTGAATATTGCTTTCTTCAGGGATTGTATCCGTCGGCCAACTTAGTTGTTTTCGTTAACACCGATGATTTTCAGCAGGCTGTAGCCGCCGAAGCGAGCCGGAATCCGATATTTCTGGCGGCTTCGTATGATACCGATCTCATAGCGCTCCATAGCATCATCCCCTGCCTGGATGAATGGCGTTCTTTTCTGGCCGGGCAACAGGATCTGACGATGGAAATCCGCACGAAAAGCGCCAACCAGCTTTTCTTCAGACAATACGAGCCTTTGTCCAGCCTGATTATCGCTTTCTCATTATCGCCGGAGCTTATCCGGCAAAGATTCGAGATGCGTACGCCTTCCCTGGAAGCTCGTCTGAAAACAGTTCAATTCGCCCTGGAACGCGGATTTAAGGTACGGTTGTGTTTTGATCCTGTTCTGATCCATCCGGATTGGGATGAAATCTATGAACCTTTCTTTCATCAGGTTTTTCATAGCATAGATCCGCGGCGGCTGGTCGACATCAGTTATGGCTATTTCCGTATGTCCGCCGGTCATTTTGCCAGAATCGCCAAACAACGGCCGGATTCGTTTCTATTCGCGCAAAATTATCTCGACCGAAACGACGTTGTTTCATATCCATTGGAAGAGCAAGAAGCTGTTTGTACGCGGCATATGGCTTTATTGTCCTCATATTTGCCCAAGGAGCGTATTTTTATCCGATGAAAACAGCAATTGTCACCGGCGCCGGCAAAGGAATCGGCCAGGCGCTGACCCGCCGGCTGATCAACTTGGATTATAAAGTCTACGGCCTGTCCCGTTCCTTTGACGTTTCCGCTGATCTTGGCTCGGACAGCGTCCTACCCGGTTCGGACCAAGGCCGGTTCATCGCCGTAACCTGCGACCTTCTGGATACTTCGGATTTGATCCGGAAAATCGAAGCCATCATCCAGGAAGAACCGCGGATCGATCTGCTCGTTAATAACGCCGGAGTGGGATTCTTCGGTCCTCACGAACAACTCACGGTCCAGCGGATCCAAACGATGACCAGAACCAATCTGGAAGTGCCGCTGATCCTGGCCAAGCTCCTTTTGCGGCCGCTTAAAGACAGTCAAGGCACCATTCTCTCCATTTCATCGGCGGCAGCCCGCAAAATCAGCACTCACGGTTGCGCCTATGCGGCAACGAAAGCCGGACTGGCTCATTTTTCAGCCAGTCTTTTTGAAGAGATCCGGAAAGCCGGCGTTAAGGTCGTCACCCTTCTGCCAGATATGACGGAAAGCCATTTTTACGACAAGTTGGATTTTACTTACGCTCAGGAATCAGACGCCTATATACTGGCCGACCAAGTTGCCGACGCCCTGGAATATGTCCTGCAAGCCGATCGCAATCTGGTGGTCGAAGAACTGGTTCTGCGGCCGCAAAAAAACCGGATAATCCGAAAGAAACCACAAACCTGACGTTTTTCCGATTTGTTATTTGTCTTCTTTGCCGATCCGGCGATATACCAGGATACCGATCAGGCTGATAACCGCCGTGATAGAATAAATGATAATGGACAGGATGTATCTTTGCTCGCCGAGCGCGTTGCCGACCAGGGTCGACGACAAGACGGACGGAATCCTCGCCAGAGTCGAAAGACTGATAAATCGGCACAATTTCATCGGCGTCACGCCGATGAGGTATGTTACGGCGTCTTTCGGCGTTCCGGGAATCAGAAAAATGAGAAAAACCAGCAAATCCAGTTTCTTATGGTTTTTAACAAAGCTCAGCGAAGCGATTTTTTCCCGGCCGACAAGCAATTCGGCGAGCTTCATGCCCATATGCTTCGTAAAAAGAAAGATGATCACCGAACCGATGGCCGCGCCGGCCAAACAAAGCAGCAAACCCTGCCAGGTGCCAAACGCGTAACCGGCGCCGACTTCGATGGGTTCGCCGGGTATGATGACTACGGCAACCTGCAAGGCCATCATGCCGATCATGGCCAAATATCCGGCAATACCGTGATCTGCCACCCATTGCCGGAATTTATCCGGCTCCGAAATCTGATTAATTAAAGGAATGCCGACGAAGATATAAACAACAATAAAAAAAGCCAACAAAACAACAATCGACAGAATCCCGACTATTCTACGGTTTTTCATATAGGATAGGTCCATTTTAATGCGTTTACCTACTTTCTCACAAGTTATCCCGCACGGCGGGATGGGTAATCATATATTAATTAATCATATCATATTTCTTGTCAGGAAAATGTCTGTTTCCGCTCCAGGCGCTTATCTTTAAAAACCGACAGCGCTCCATGACCACCGCCGATCATGCAAGGTCTGCCGGTCCGTTTTTCCGTCTCCTGAATCAGGCTCTGAACTTCCTGGCGCGTCCGGTTCGCTTTCCCGGAATCGACATTGACGCTGCGCATGAGATAAGGCGCAATAGCGTTAAAATACTTCATCTCATCAGAAAAGCTCTCGATATTGACCAGGATATCTCCGGTCAGCATCAGACTGCCGTCCCGCGCCAGATAGATCATTTCACCCTCCAGGTGGCCGCCGCTGCCCTCATAAATGTCGAAAACCAGATCGGCCAGGCTAAGCTCGCCGATTTTTAACAGCTGGTCGTGTTCTTTCGGGGTATCCTGATCAAAAATAACAGCATGATCCAGCGAAGGCGGCGAATAGTTCGAAATAATGCGGGAAAGCTTGCTGTAGCCAAATCCGTATTCTTTCATCTCCCGATAATCCAGGATGCCCATACGCTGGCGCTTCAGGCTGTCGGCGCTTTTCTCATTCAAATAAAGCGTTGCATGGCTTATAGTTGAGAGCAGGCCGCAATGATCCACATCGGCATGCGTAATGTAGATCCGCTTCGGCCGTTGATCCCAGTCAGGAATTATTTTCCGGAAGATACCGTCCATTTCATCCCGATAAAGAGCATAGCCGCAGTCTACCAGAACCAGATCCTGATTCGTCTGGAACAGGTAGGTATTGCTGCCGCATACCGGCTGAATGGCATAAAGAGTCACCATGCTGCTCAAGATGATTTTATCGATTCTGACCGTAAAACGATCACCCCGATGATCATTCATGAAAGAGACAAATTCCCGGATGGCGGCAAAGACTTTTTCCGGACTCTCATGAGCGTTTTGCAGCATCTGCAGAACACGATTGGCTTCCGAGATGAACTCCATGGTTTGATCCTGCGACAAACCCAGAATCGTTTTGACTTCGTTGGCCAGGCGGATGTAGAAAATCGAGTTATCATAATGATTTCCGGCGTCTTCGCCGCCGATGATTTTAATCGGGTATAATTCCTTAATCTCATCCAGCAGGAGCTCAATCACCTTGGGATTTTCGATCAGGAGTCCCATGACAAATTTCTGATAATCCGTTTTGTTCTGTATCGAATTCATATAGGAAATATTGACGTCATAACGGTCCAAAATCTTTAACACCGGAATCAGTGCTGCCGGTTCATCAGGAATGGTTATCTCAACCATGATGACGTTGATCTCCAAATGCTGCCGGTTTAGGTAGCCGATACTGTCCAGTTCCTCGCCGATCATGCCCAGGGAAGCCTGATCGGCCACAACATCGATAAATAGGGTGTTTAAATCGACCGCTTTGTTGTAACTGACGCGCACAATATTGCCGTCATGTTTGGCAATAATTTTCGCTGCGACTAAGAATGCTCCGGTTTTGTTCGGCATAGTGGTGACAAAAGTCTTTCGTTCCAAGCAATCATCTCCGCGCTAATCCCTATCCGGCTGGATATGGGGTATAATCAATTTAATATAAACGCATACGCCCATCAGCAAGATGAATTTGATCCAGACTAAGAACTGCGAGCCGTAGAAAGGCAGCCCCAGAATCATCCAGGGGCCGTGAGGTTCAGTCACAGAAATAAACCAGGTTCCGGCGACAGATCCGATCAGAGCGCTGATGTTGGCGGTAAGGTTCCAGAAAGTTATAAAAATATCCATATTGCCGTGAGGAAGATTAATGTAAAACAAGTTGGCAAAAACCAGGCTGGTGCCTACGGCGTTGAGGCCCTGGATAATGCTGACAACCACATAAACCCATTTGGTGCTGCTGGTCGAAAAGCCGATCGGGAACTCCATCAGGCCGGTGACAAAAACCGTAACCAGCAGAATGGTAAACCAGGAATAGTAATTGATCGCCCGCCGCCAGTATTTCAGGAGAAAAACGCTGCCCAAGGCGCTGACAACCGAACCGATGTACATATAGGTATAACCGACGCCGACCGTATTCAGAACATAATAGCTCCAAGTGCTGCCGTTCAAACTGCTCACGGCGTTCCAGAGCATGACAATTAAAGCCGTCAGCAGAAATTTCTTCGAATGGATCGGTACGGTGATGATATCCAGAACAGACACTTTCTTATCGGCCGATTTCGGATAGGGATATTCCTGGGGAACCAGATACAGCAGCAATCCGCAAAGAATAAACAAAACCAGCGCCACCATCCTGAGGATGGTGATAATCTGTCCTTGCTGCGGCGAACCGGTAAGCGAATCGGCAAAGACCGATGATGCGATAGCCACGACGGTACCGACCACCGTACTGATCAGATTCGAATAGGAAAAGAAAATATTGCGGTCATCGCCATCCGGCAGGAAATGGATATGCCAGGCTGTCGTCCCCGAACCAACCAGGGCGTTTAACACATTGCCTGCAAACAGAAATATGGCAAACCAGATTGTCCGCTGGTTGTAGTCGGCGACAAAAGCCGGCATGACCGTCGTTGCCAGGACGACGCAGGCATAATAGAAGATGTGGTTAAAAAGCAGCAATCCGCGCCTGCGTTTGAACTTGCTTAACAGGACAGGCGAAAGCAAGCTGAAACCCCAGGCGATATAGGGTATAAACGTAATAATGCCGACCCGGACGATATCTATGCCGCTGACTGTTAAAAATCCGGTATAAAAAACGCCGCTAACGAATATGTTCGCAACGGTGGTGATCAATGTATTGGCCAGCAGAATGCTTCTGCCGACCGAATGCTCATCGCGGAAATTAAAAAGTCTGAAAAAATCCGAATATTTCCATCTATTCTTCAGCAAACCCATGTGCAGGCACACACTCCTATACCAAGATTTTTGGCCTTCAGGCCCGGATGGACAGATTGCAGAGTCATGAATCCTGAATCAAGTGTACCCCTACCAGCATACTATTTCATAGTTATTGGTTCCTGTCTATGCCCTTTTTACTGATAAACCAACTTTCTCTGTTCAAGCGAATAGATTTGGATTTCAACGGACATTTTTGTGATTGTTGCCGGTAACATCCGGCAGTCCCGGTATCCTATTTTTTGCGGCGACTAGCGTAAAGACCCGTCCGGGCGCCTGAATCTGCCGCCCGGACGATACCTTAGGCCGGACATTCCCCCGCCGGCGAATCAGAGGGGGATTTTCCGGACTGATTATTTATTTTGCAGTTTATAAAGAATCTTGTAGCCTTTTTCTTCGATTGATCGTTCGATCTCATGAGTATCGAGAGCGTTGGTGCCGACCACGACATCACTTTTACCAAAAGCGCCGCGATATACGGCGACATGGGTGATATTGGCGTTGAACTGGCCGAAAATACTGGCCAGATGGGATAAAATGCCCGGCGCGTCTTCCGCTTCTATGGTCAGGCGGGTTCCTGGTTCGCGAAAACCCAATAATTCGATGAATGAATCCAGAATATCGCTTTCCGTTATGATGCCGACCAGTGTCTCCCCCTCAAGGACCGGCAGACAACCGACATCATGGTCGCGCATCAGGATAGCGGCTTCTTCGAGCAGCGCTCCCGGACTAATGGTCAGGGGATTCTTAGTCATAATGCTGCTGATTTTAGTTTTGGCCAACAGATAGGTCAGTTCATTCATGCTCAATGCCGTCGCCTTGGATGGAGACGCGCGCATGATATCGTTTTTGGAAACGATTCCCACCAGTTTGCCGTTTTTTAAGACCGGCAGCCGCTTGATTCCATTGCGCGTGATGAGCGCTTCAGCCTCCGGAATCGTCTGATCCGGGGAGATGGTAAACGGATTTGAGGTCATCTTGTTCCTGACAAACATAAACGTTACCCTCCTAAATAAGCTTTTTTAATATCATCACTTTGCATTAATTCCGTACCGGTTCCTGACAGAACAATGGATCCCGTCTCGAGAACATAGGCGCGATTGGCAATTTGCAAGGCCATGCGCGCATTTTGCTCGACCAGTAAAATTGTGGTGCCGCCGGCGTTAATTTGCTTGATAATATCAAATATTTCCTGTACAAGCAAAGGAGCAAGGCCCATCGACGGTTCATCAAGAAACAACATGCGCGGACGGCTCATCAGGGCGCGGCCCATGGCCAGCATCTGCTGTTCGCCGCCCGATAAAGTGCCGGCGGCTTGTTTTTTGCGGTCGGCCAGGATGGGAAACCGTTCAAAAACGCTCTTCATATCCTGGCTGATCTGCTTTTTGTCCCGGCTGAGATAAGCGCCCAACTCAAGATTTTCCAATACCGTCATTTCCGAAAAAATACGTCGTCCTTCCGGAACTTGCGATATGCCCAGTTTGACACGGTCGCGGGCGGACATATTGGTAATGTCTTTGCCTTCGAACAGGATAGTCCCGCCCGACGCCTTCTTCAGGCCGGAGATCGTTCGCAGGGTAGTTGTCTTGCCGGCGCCGTTGGCGCCGATCAGGGTTACGATTTCACCGGCGCCGACATTCAGCGACACATCCTTCAGCGCGTGTATAACGCCGAAATGCACATTAATGTGATTTAATTCAAGCATTTACGGCTTCCTCCCCCAGATAGGCTTCGATGACCCGCTTATTCGACTTGATCGCATCCGGTGTTCCTTCGGCGATAACCATGCCATAATCCAGAACATAAATCCGCTCGCAGATTTTCATGACCAGAGACATATCATGTTCGATTAATAAAATCGTCAGTTTGAATTCAGTCCGTATCCAGTCAATGAGTTCGGTCAGTTGCGCTGTCTCAACCGGATTCATGCCCGCCGCCGGTTCATCCAGCAGAAGCAAAATCGGATTTGTGGCCAAAGCGCGGGCAATTTCCAGCTTCCTCTGCTCACCGTAAGGCAGGTTTTTCGCTAATTCATCCTTCTTGGCATCTAATTTGAAAATGGTCAGCAAATCGATCGCCTTTTGATAAATTTCCTTCTCTACTCTGGAATAAGGCGGGATATGCAAGAAAGACGACAGCAAACTATAATTCGCATTCTGATGCATGGCGCTGCGTACATTGTCGAGTACAGTCAGTTCCCGGAACAGGCGGATATTCTGAAAGGTTCTGGCAATACCTTCCTTACAGATGGTATAAGGCTTCAAGCCCTGAATTTTCCGGGACACGCCGTCTTTATTCAAAATAATCGAGCCGGATGTCGGCAGATAAACGCCGGTCAGCAAATTGAAAACAGTCGTTTTTCCGGCGCCGTTGGGACCGATCAAACCAACCAGTTCGCCTTCCTTGATGGTCAGGTCAACATTGGATACAGCCGTAAGCCCGCCGAAAGATTTCGTCAATGCCGTTACTGAGAGTATATCCATCGCTTATGGCCTCTCTTTCTTTAGCTTCAGCTTATCGCCCCAGTTTTTAAACAGGGAAAGCGAAAGTTCTTTTGAACCCATCAGGCCTTGTGGCCTGAATAACATGATGACGACAAGCATGGCGGCATAAATGACGATGCGCAATTCCGGAAAAGACTGCAGATAGGTTGATATCAAGGCCAGTAAAATGGCAGCGATGATCGAGCCGGAGATGCTGCCCAATCCGCCCAGTACAACGATCACCAGAACATCGATTGATTTCAGGAAGCCAAACAAGTCCGGTTTGATAAAGTAGAAATACGATGCATATAAAGCGCCGGCGATGCCGGCGAAGAACGCGCCGGTCGTAAAGGACAGCACTTTGTATTTTGTGGTATTGATACCCATGGCTTCTGCCGCTATCTCATCTTCGCGGATAGAAATACAGCAGCGTCCGGGCGATGAACGTAAGAAAAAAGTGATCACGACCACGGTACCGGCTGTAAATAAATACAACCAATTGAAATTGACAAACTGCGGAATCCCATTCAGGCCGGCCGCGCCGTTCGTGATTTCCAGATTCAGGAAAATGATCCGGATGATTTCGGCCATACCCAATGTGGCAATAGCCAGATAATCGCCGCGCAAACGCAAGGTCGGCAAGCCAACCAGGCAGCCGATGATCGCCGCGGACAAAGCGCCGGCGAAAACACCCAGCAAAAATCCCGGAATGCTTGGATACCGTGTGGTGATCATCGCGCAAATATAGGCGCCGATCGCCATAAATCCGGCATGTCCTAAAGAAAACTGACCGGTAAAGCCGGTGATCAGGTTCAGGCTGACAGCCAGAATGATATTGATGCAGATTGTTGCCAGGGTTGCTTGCAGGTAATCATTGATCACGCCGGTCAAAATCAGGATTTCCACGACGGCATAGGTCAGGACAATCAGGAGAAGCTTTCGTAAGGCAGGATGATTCATCAGTTTTTTCAAGCGCTTACACCTTCTCTCTGGTATTTTTGCCAAGCAGGCCGGCGGGTTTGACAATTAAAATCAGGATCAGAATTGCAAAAACAACCGCGTCTTTATACATGGAGTTGCCGTAACCGGATACTAAAACTTCGACCGTGCCAATGAAAAAGCCGCCGATCATGGCGCCCGGAATCAGCCCGATTCCGCCGAACACAGCGGCGACAAAGGCTTTCAGCCCCGGCAGGACGCCCATCAAAGGGTTGATCGAATTATAATAGATGCCGACCAAAACGCCGGCGGCGCCGGCCAGAGCCGATCCCAGGGCAAAAGTGAACGAAATCGTGGAATCGACATTGATGCCCATCAGTTCCGCGGCATCGCGGTCGAGCGAAACGGCCCGCATGGCTTTACCGATCCTGGTCCGTTTTACAATGAACTGCAGGACGATCATCAGGGAAATGGTAATCGCCAGAATGAGGATCTGCTGCGCCGTAATGCTTACGCCGCCGAAATGATAACTTTCGGCGATCCAGCCGGTCATTTCCGGATAGGCGCGCACATTGGCTTTGACAAAAAACATGGTGCCATATTCCAGGAATAGAGAAACGCCGATAGCTGTAATCAGGATAGCGATGCGCGAGGCATTGCGCAAAGGTTTATAGGCGATCTTCTCAATGACGACACCCATCAGCGTACAGACAGCCATAGCAATCAGCAAGGACGGTATGATGCCCAACTTCAGCACAGTCATGGCATAATAACCGGCGTAGGCGCCAATCATGTAGACATCGCAATGAGCGAAATTGATTAATTTGATGATGCCATAAACCATTGTATATCCCAGAGCGATCAGAGCATAAATGCTGCCCAGGGACAACCCGTTGATGACCTGCTGTAAAAACTGTTCCATGATACATCCCCCAACGCTTCCCAGTCATGATCCTTGGACAGAGAAGCGAGGGTGAAGCGCTGTCCACCCTCGTACTATCCGTTTAAATATGCTTTTACAAGCTAACCGATAATCAGCTTAGGTCAAGACTCAACCTTGACTGCAGAATCCTGAACGCCGTCTTTCAAGCCGACAACAACGATCGCTTTTATGGGGTTATGGTTCTCATCAATGCTGAATGAACCGGTAACGCCGGTAAAATCTTTGGTTGATGCCAAGGCATTCTTCAGCGTTTCGCCATCAAGCTTGTCGCAGCGTTTGATCGCATCGGCCAGGAATTTGGCCAGATCGTAGCCCAGAGCATTGAAAGCGTCGGGTTCTTTATTGTATTTGGCTTTAAAAGCCGCGATGAAATTGGTAACGGTGGGATCCTTGTCCAAAGAAGAATAATGGTTAGTGAAATAAACATTATTCAGAGCATCGGTTCCGGCCAGTTCCGCCAGCGACGGAGAATCGAAACCGTCGGCGCCGAGGATCGGAGCGTCAATGCCCAGAGCGCGGGCCTGTTTAATGATCAGGCCGGCTTCTTCATAATAGCCGGGCAGATATATGACATCGAAATCCAGGCTTCTGATCTTGGTTAAAATGGCGTTAAAGTCCGTATCCTTGGAAACATACGCTTCTTCGCCGACAATGGTGCCGCCTGCGGCGGTAAATGTGCTGGTGAAGTTTTCCGCCAGGCCTTTGGCATAGTCGCTGGAATTATCCTTGATAATGACAGCTTTGGTTGCCTTCAGGTTTTTAGCGGAGAAATTAGCCATGGCGGTTCCCTGGAAAGAGTCGGTATAGCAGATGCGGAACGCATATTCTTTCAAGCCGCTGGCATCGATGGTCACATCGTCGGCCGTTGCCGAACCGGAAATAACCGGGATCTTGTTTTTATCGGCAACCGGAATTTCCGCTTTAAAAGAACCGGAAGTCGCCGGTCCCAGAATGGCGATAACCTTATCCTGGGAAATCAGCTTATTGGCCAGCGTTGTCGCTTCGGCAGGCTCGGATTTGTTGTCATATTTGACAGCAACCAATTTCTTGCCGTTAACACCGCCGGCGGCGTTTATTTCATCGATAGCCATCATGATGCCGTCGACAGAGCTTTGGCCGTAGGTCGCCACATTGCCGGACAGTTCATAGTTTATGCCGATCTTGATCTCGTTGGCCGAATTGCCGGATCCTTGCGAGCAGCCGGCTAATGCCATAATTGCCAGGCAAGCGGCCAGGATTATACATAAATTTCTCTTCATAACAATCGCCCCTCTACTGTAAAATTAAACGACAACAAAATTCTATCTTGATTTGCCTTTCTTGTCAAGCCTAGTCGCCATTCGATTGTCGGGCTTTTTTGCGTTTAAACGATCATTTTGCACAACACAATATTAATGTTTTTAAAGCAGGTGATTCCCGTTCCGGCTCCGGCCGGGCTTTCTACGTTTTCTTAACATATTGTTAACAAATATGAACAGCCGGTGTATTTATGGGGATTAACCCGGATAAAGCGCTGCCAGTTCTGCGAAAATAACATCACTCAGCCGATACGCATCCGCAGATGAAAGATGTCCGACTGGAATTCTACATCAATATTAACCGGACTGTCATTCGGTTATTAACTCATTGGCCTGATAAATGCCTTCCGGACTGATCGCTTCTGTAATCCATTTAAATGCGTCGTAACCTTCGACGGCATAACAGCGGTTCGCCGATTGATGATGGTAGAAGATATAGATTTTATCGGTTTTGGCAGAATCCTCGACAATCACCAGTTCGGCCTCATCCGGGAAGACCAGCTTAACAGCGGTTTCCGGATCATATCTCGGCCGGAAAAAGACGAGCGACCGTTCCGATACGGTTATGATGGTCTGCAGCTTGCTGATGTTCTGACCGAGAACCTTGGTCTTTTCACCCTTGTATTCAGTGATCAAATCGCCTTTACTGCAGCTCAGTACATGAGCCTGTATATCCTTTTCGTACTGGATATAATCGTATCTTATCCACATCGGTATAGCGAGCGCCACAATGCCCAAAACAATAAAGGCGGCGACAATAATGACATACTTTTTCATAAGGAGTCCCTTTGCGCTTTATCAGCCTGATTATTGCGAATCGTCAACAGATCTGATATCGGCCTGGCTATGAATCCACTACAGAATTATTCTACCTGTATGGCCTTGCTTTATCAAGAACAACCATTAAGGCCGCCGGGTCATCCCGGGTCATCAACGATCCGGGGGCCTGTTCGAAAGCCGGCAGGCAAAGATACGCCCCGATACGCGCCATAATCCCGTCAGCCCAGATCCATCTGATCGTCCAGCAAAACCGTCTCTTCTGTCCGGCCGTCCAATTCCAGGACAATCAGCTCATTGTCGCCTTCCCGGAGAAACGGCGCCGGCAAATAAGCGGATCTTTGAGGCCCGATGGACCAGTAACGGCTCAGGACGCGGCCGTTGATAAAAATGACGCCTTTCTTGAAGCCGGGCAATTTTACAAAAGTATCGCAGGGTTTTTCATCGAGATGCAGCGTGGCGCGTAAAAATTGCGGCCGTCCGTTAAAAGGCTGTAAACCGGGTTTGAATTGCAGACCGGACAAGTCGTCAAGCGGCAGCGGATAAGCCAGCCAGTGGTATACGAAGACCTGACCCAGCCGTATGCCGCCGACGGCGCCTTTGCGGTCAGCCAGATAATATCCGTAATTAGCGCGGCCCATATTCTCAACCAAAATATCCATTTGCAGGCCGTTGGACGGAATGGCCAGTTCCACTGCGTCTTCAGCGTCGTTGCGATATTGGATGCCCTGAAAGACTCCGTCGGCAAAAATATGCGCCCGGTCGCGCAAAGCCTGGAAACGGACCGGCAGCAGTTCACGCGGGCCGCGGATCTGCGCCCGGTACAGGATAAAGCCGTACCCCTGGCCCAGTTTTTCCATCGGCAGCGGCATCGTCATTGCCGCCGGTTCAGCCAGATTGTCCAGATTATCCAAAAGATCCGCCGATTCCGTGAACGCCAGACGGCCATAATTCTTACGGGGTACAGCCGCCGGTTCGGAGCATTCCGGCAAAGCGGCATATTTGGCGATCACGGCGCGGAACGCGTTATATTTAGGGGTCAGGCCGCCGCATTCATTAACAGGCGCGTCATCGTCATAGCTGTTGACGGTCGGCTGGTATACGCCGAGATCGTTGGCGCCGTTCATCCAGCCGAAATTGGTTCCTCCGTGGAACATATATGCCGATACGGAAGCGCCGGCAGCCAGGATCTCATCCAGAGTCTTCGCGGCATCCTGATAATCGCGCGAATGATGTTTTTCGTTCCAATGATCGAACCAGCCGTTCCAGAACTCCGTGCACATCAGCGGACCGTCGGGCTGGCGCTCGCGCAGCTTGGCAAATTGGCCGGCCGCGTTGGATCCGAAGTTGCCCGTTTTGTGAATATCCGGCAAAGTCCCTCCGGTCAGCATAAAGTCCGAGGGTCCGTCTGATGTAAACAGCGGCACCCGGACCCCCCGCCGGACCAGACCGTCGGCCAGATAGCGGATATAAACCTGGTCATCGCCATAACTGCCATACTCGTTTTCGACCTGCATCATCAGGATCGGGCCGCCGTTGACCGACAGAAGCGGCACCAGTCTGGGCATCAGGTCGTCAAAAAACGCGTCAACCGCCTGCAAATAGCGCTGATTCATACAACGCAGCTGAATATCGTCGTCCTGCAGCAGCCACCAGGGCAAGCCGCCAAAATCCCATTCGGAACAGATATAGGGGCCCGGACGCACAATCGCATACAAGCCGATTTCCTGGGCTATTTTCAAAAAGGCCGCAACATCCTGCATGCCGCTATAATCAAAAGTGTCTCTTTGCGGCTGATGGACATTCCAGGCTATATAGGTTTCAACGGTATTGAATCCGCAGGCTCTCAGTTTCAGTAAACGATCGCGCCAATATTCTTGGGGCACCCGGAAATAATGAATAGCACCGGCTATAAAACGAAAAGGGCTGCCATCCAGTTTAAAGCCGTCCGATTCGATGGTCAAGTGATGAATGTTCGCCATACAGGTCTCCTTTTTGCCGTCATTTGGCCATGAGTATTTTAACTATTATAGCATGGATCATATGAACCTTTCAGGTTATAAATATATTAAATTCATTCTTTCCTTGACAATTTTTCCCAGCCAAATTATAATTAATGCAAATGCAAATAATATGCATTTGCGAATGAGCATGATTTCCGATCACCAGGAGGCCGCCGAATTTGAAAAACCTGAAAAGCCCCTTACTTGCCTTTATACTGGTCTTGCCGGTCCTTCTCGCCGGCTGCCAGGTCCCGCCGGCCGCCAATACGGCTGTTTCCGATAAAAATACGGCAGCTGAATCCTTATTGTCGGTTTACACCAGCTTTTACCCGATGTACGATTTCGCGGTTAAAATCGGCGGCGGCCAGGTTATCGTTAACAACCTGGTGCCGGCCGGTACGGAACCGCACGATTGGGAACCAACCGCGACCGATATTGTCAATCTGGAAAACGCCGATATTTTTATCTACAACGGAGCCGGTATGGAAAACTGGGTCCAGGATGTTCTGGACACCATCGAGAATAAAGACCTGATTACCGTTGAAGCATCACAGGGCATCCCCTTGCTGGCAGATTCCGAAGCCGGGGGCGGAACAACAGAACGCGGCGGACTGTATGACCCGCATGTCTGGCTGAATCCGCTTTACGCCCAGAAGGAAATGGAACAGATCAAGCAGGCGTTCAGTCTGGCAGATCCGGAGCATCAGGCTTATTATGAAGCCAACTATGAGCATTATGTGACGGAACTGGCTAAATTGGATCAGGAATACAAGGACACGCTGTCTCCGCTGGCCAATAAAGATATTATTGTCGCCCATCAAGCCTTTGGCTACTTATGCAGCGCCTATGGCCTCAACCAGATCCCCATTGAGGGACTCTCCGCCGATTCCGAACCCGATCCGGCCCGTATGGCGGATATTATCAATTATGCCCATGAACATCAGATCAAAGTCATTTTCTTCGAGGAATTGGTTAGTCCTAAAGTTGCCGAAATCATTGCTGCCGCCATCGGCGCAAAAACCGAAGTATTGAATCCGCTGGAAGGTTTGAACGACGAACAGAAAGCTGCCGGCGCTGATTATTTTTCAGTCATGCGCCAGAATCTGGCAACTTTGAAAGAAGCTTTACAGACCTGATCGAAATGATAGAATATCCTTAAGCAAAATTGCAACAGCGATTATGCCGAAAGGGGTTCTGTCATCGATGAGTATTTCAGCAAAACTGGTTCACGACGCGTATAAACTAACCTTGAATTATCATATACCGCCGGATGCTTCTCTGCCCGCAAGCCTGGCCGCGGCTAAAAATGATACCGTTTCTTTCCAGATTCTGCTTCAGGCCGATCAGCGGTATTGCGTCAATATCGGCCAATCGGCCTGGTTTTCAGAGAAAGGCCCGCTGCTGTGCATCCGGCCGGAAATAAGCGCTTTTTGTCCGGTATCGCTAAACATCGAAGGATTTGTCGTCGATGACGACGATACCCGGAAAGCCGATGTTCTCTTATCTGAACCGATTGTTGAAGCTGCGGCCAATATGCCGACAGCCATCTGGGTTGAACTCCATATCCCCAAGGATGCGCCAGTCGGTCCGGCTAAAGTTTCTGTCCGCGTTTTTACGTCAACCCATTATCAGGATGAGTTGTTGGCTGAAACACTTGAAATCAATCTGAATATTCTGGACTACATCCTGCCGGACAGTAAGGATTTTTCCTTCTATCTGGATTTATGGCAGCATAACAGCAATATCGCCAGGAAACATGAAGTAGCCTTATGGAGCGACCGGCATTTTGCCATTATGGAATCTTATGTCCGGTCTTTGGCGGAACTCGGGCAAAAATCTATAACCATTATCGCCAGTGAAGTTCCATGGCGCGGCCAATCCTGCTTTGCCAACCAGCGTAATCCGTCCAATCTATTCGAGTTTTCCATAATCGGCATTACCAGAGCTTCCGACGGTCATTTTATTTATGACTACACGGCCATGCAGCGGTATATCGATTTATGCGGAGCCTATGGCATCGCCGGTGATATTGAGGTTTTTGGCCTGGTCAATGTGAACCGTCATCCGGATTTTGACACGGCGGTCCTCTGCGCTGATTATCCGGAACCTATCTTGCTGCGGTATTACGATACACAGGACCACAAATATCATTATATGAGCCATGCGCGTGATATAGAAGACTACATAACCAGTCTGGAACAGTACTTTATTCGCACCCATCAGATCAGCCAGGTCCGGATTGCCGCCGATGAACCCGGCGATATGGCGAAGTATCGTGAAAGTCTTTGTAAAATCAAGACAATCGCCCCGCATTTCATCTTCAAAACAGCGATCAACCATGCGGAATTTATTAAGGAATTCAAAGATTCCATCAATGATTTCGCGCCTTTTATCCACTGCCTCTGTACTGAATATGAGACTTTGAAAACTTTTCAGGAACAGCTGCCCGATAAAAAATTCCTCTGGTATGTTTGCTGCGGTCCCGATCATTTTAATACATTTATCCGCAGTCACCTGCTGGAGAGCCGGTTTATCGGCATCTTTACGTCCTTGATCGGTTTCGACGGCTTTTTACGCTGGAATTATACCGTTTGGCCGGATAATCCCCGCGCCGACATCCGCTACGGCAGTTTTCCGGCCGGTGATACAAATTTTGTTTACCCGTCCGCCAGCGGCGGCGTTTTACTGTCTTTACGCTATAAACAACTGCAAAAAGGCATCGTCGACTTTGAATTGCTGGCCCGCCTCCGGGCAGCCGGCCAGGATGCGCTGGTCCGGCGCGTCTATAATCTGCTGGTAAAAAACCAGCAGGTCGTCGATTATTTCCAGCCGGATCTCCTGCCCGTCGAACAAATCTGCAGTTTGGACTACGCGGATTATAACCAGGCCAGAGCCTTGATGCTGGCCGGATTGGTTGAAAAATAACAGCCGGTAAATGCAGAAAATGATAGAATGATAAGAGAGGTGTCGTAAAGAATCTCAGAGCCTGTCGCTCATGACCAGGGGAGGTACTGTGCATGGATAACAAAGGCATTTTTACAAAGATTCTTGCAGTGGCCGGCATCATTCTTGTCTGGTTCCCGATTTTGTTTCCCCTCGTAATATCCGCGGTGAAACTTATTCAATCACAGAGGTTTCTTTTTGACTATCTCATGCCGGCGGAATTTTTTCCGGTTTCATTGGCCGGCGCGCTGCTGCTCCTGTGGGCGGCTTTTCGCGTCCACGCCTTTCGTAAATTGATTGTCTGGGGCACCGGCGCGGCCGTTTTCTTTTTCATCGCTTTCCAGCTTGTCGCCGTATTCACCGGACTTGCCTCCGGAGAAACAGAACCGGCCGGCATGACGATCATTCTGGTCAATACCGGCCTGGTTCTCTTTATCGCCGCTGTGCTTGAACTCTGCGTGGTCAGCATTCTGCTGCTCATCAAAGTATTTTCGGATCATTCAGCCTCGCAGCCCAGCTGACCTTAGTTATCGGCCAATGCTACATATTCAATCGAAGTGACCACATTGTCCTTGATCAGGAACGACAGTTTCATCGTATCCGATTTATAGGTGTATAAACCGACGGATTCCTCGTATTTGTCACCGTAAGCTTTTTTCACATCGTCCAAGGTCGAATTCAGGTATATGCCCTCAGGCGTCCCGATACTGTCGTCCAGAATAACAACCGAGGCGATGTGGTCGACGCCGTCCAGCTCATAGGTATAAACAGAAAAGCTGGTATAGACATAGGTCCGTTCTTTTCCCTGGAAGGCACAGCTCTCTGCTTCGAAGGTTTGTTTCGGCTCGCCGAGCTTTTCCAGAATGGGAGCGGCTTCGTCGTGCATGTAGATAGTCAAGTCGCCTGTTTTAAAAGCATAGCCGGATTTTGCCGCCTGGCTGCTCCCGCTGGCGGGATTTGTTCCCGCCGTTCCTGAAGATGGCCCCGCCGCGCACCCCGTCAGTAAAAAAAGAACCGCCAGCAGCAGAACGCCTGCCTTTTTTATCTTGATCATATTTCTATCCTCATTCTTTCCGGATCCGTTCGATCCTAATTGCTATCGTCGGCATCCCGGACGCCGACGCTTTTCAAATAGCCAAATTCATCCAGTTCAGCATACTGGCTGTCTCTCATTTGGTCATAAAAGGCAGTTTTTTCCTGCCAGACACGGCTGAGGTTCATGTCGTTCCGGCGATCTTCGACGCCATATTGATCCTGCAGAATTTTACCCATATATTTGGACAACTTTTCCGCGCCCGACAAATTCATATGTAAACCGCCATCATAGGTATCGGTATTTAAATCAACGCCGGTTTCATCCATGAGTTCGAGGAAATTGATATACTGTAAACTATTTGCCGAAGCGTATTCCTCCATCTGTTGTTCCCATTCATCATACCAATAAGGGTAGATGCTCGGCGACTTGATCAGTATCAGATCAATGCCGTTAGTTTTGCATAATTCTACCATAAGATCGAGATAATGATAAGCGTTTTCACCAAAGCGGTAATCCGGCAATTTCTTCCCGACCGGCGCCGGCGTTGCCGGTTTGACATCGACCCTCATGTAATATCCGTTATGGAAAAGCTTCTTTTTGTGAAATAAATTCTGAAAATCATCGGCTGTCAATTCACTCCAGCGGGCGTGAAAACGCAAGATCGGGAAAATATAATCGATCAGGTTTTCGTCATCCAGCATGGACGCCTGTACAGCGTGCAGTTTAGTCAGCGAAGGCCGCATGCCGTCAAGGGTCATGCGATTATAGGCTTCTTTCTGCGGCTGGTCATACTTCATGGCCAGAACATTGAAAATGACAACCTCCGGTTTTTCGTATTTCAGAGTTTCCTCAAGAAGATAATAGGACTGCCAGAGCAATTGCTGAGCGCTGCCGCGGATATAGCTGGTGATACCGTAGTCATTCCATAGCGTTATCGGGGAGAAATTCTCGTAGACTTCACAGTCGCCGACGAAAATCACATCATGCGCGGTTGTTTCCGAGTAATAATCTTCAACCAGCGATCCTTCAACAATGCCGGTAACATATTTGGGCATGACCAGACGCTGCAAAAACAGCAAGGTGCCCACAATCAGGCAAAGCGCCGCTATTCTTATCAACCATGATCTCATTCTCATCCTTATCTCCCGATCCCGCGTCAAAACTGATTGTAAATGAACTGGCTCGCATCATATCCGGCGCCATAAGCGCCGAATAGTATAGTGGCGATAAACATCACGGAAAAGATCACATAGCTCCAGACAGCCGGTTTGGCGGCGATCCTTTCCCGGATGTCGCCCTGGCCGCGGCGGACGCCGCTTGCGATCAGGACAGCCAGGCCAATGGCCAGCACCAGATAGTCGGCTCCGCTTAAACCCAGATTCAGGACTTCCTGGCTAAAAAGGCTGGAGATGTTGAAAGTCGTAAACATCGTGCCGAACATCTTAAAAGTCAGCGGCACATCCCGATAACAATCAAACAGGCGCAGCGAACTCATCAGCAAAACGGTCCGCACGATTTCGAAAGCATGGTATGCGGTCTTTTCCTTGACCTTGAACCGTTGATGGAACCTGGCATACAAGGGTTCGCATTCTTGCGAAAGAATGATGACGACGCCGTTCATCAAGCCCCAGACGATGAAATTCCAGCTGCTGCCATGCCAGATGCCGGTGGCAAACCAGACAATAATCGTGGCGATATAGACCGGGACCCGTTTGCCGATCGATTCACCCAGCCGCTTTCTTGAAGACCTTGATAAATTCAGCATCGGCCGGGAAACAGAGATCGGATAGAAAAGATAGTCTTTGAACCAGGTTCCCATGGTAATATGCCAGCGTCTCCAATATTCCGTTATCGATCTGGACATAAAGGGCGCGTTGAAATTTTCTTTGATGCGGATGCCGAAAACCTCGGCAATACCGATTGTTATGTCGATGCCGCCGGTAAAATCCGCATAAAGCTGAAGCGCGTAAAACATCATGCCGACAAATACAAATATCCCCTTATATTGATCCGGCGATTTAATGATCGCGTTGACCGCGACAAGCATCCGGTCGGCAATAACCAGTTTTTTGAAAAAGCCCCACAGAATGCGTTGCAGGCCAAAGCTGACATGGCGTTTGTCAAAATCATGTTCCTGATATAAGGTCTGAGCCAAATCATCATACCTGCTGATCGGCCCCTGAACCAGCTGTGGAAAGAAGGATACAAAAAGAGCCAGCCGGAAAACATTCTTTTCCGCTGCGAACTTTCCCCGGTAAACATCAATGATATACCCCATTGTCTGGAACGTATAAAATGAAATGCCCATCGGCAAAGCCAGGCTGAGAAAATCCAGCTGCCGGCCGGTTCCCGCCGCCGACAGGAAGAAGTTGATATTGGCAATCGTAAAATTCGTGTATTTAATGAAAGCAAGAATGCCAAAATTGAGAATCAGGCAGCCAATCAGCCATTTTCGCTGGCGCGATTTTACTGCGGCCTTGTATTTTTTCTTATCATCCTTGGTCAGGTCCGCCTTATGCAGGTCCAGATAATCTGCCTGTCCTCTTGCCAGCTTATGGATGATCCGGCCGGCGAAAAAAGTAGAAACAGTTGTTACCGATATATAAATCAGGTATTGAGGGCTGGCCAGGAAGTAGAATAAATAACTCGCGCCAAGAAGCAGCATCCACTGAAATTTCTTTGGGATGAGATAGTAGATGATAAAAAGCGCGAGTATGAAGGCTATAAAGTTATAAGAAGTAAAAAGCACGGCATTCCTCCGTATTAATCTTCGGCAAGTCGTGTTATCAAAGCGTCAAGAGCGGCGGCAGAGTTGAAGTTCTCCGGCATAATTTCTTCGGCCGGGATCTGGACGTCAAATTCATGGTCGATTTCCGAAATCAACGTCACGATATCAAACGAATCGAGGACGCAGCCGTCGATCAGATCCGTTCGGGTTCCGAAATCGACATCCGGATGCAAATCCTGCAAGATACTCAATAATTTATCCATTGTGCCTCTCCTTATTCTTTTGGCTTGTATATTCCTTCAAGTAAACCCGGTCAATCTTGGCATTGCTTGTCAACGGCATCTTTTCCAGCGGTTCGATCAGGTTCGGCAGCATATACCGGGGCAGTCTGCTTTTCATATCTGCCATGACTTCCTTGGGCTCAATATCTCCGACATAGTATAACACGATTTTTTCGGTTTCTTTATCATAAACACAGCAAGCTATTTTTATGCCTTCTATGCTGTTGACATTGACTTCGATCTCGCCCAATTCGATGCGGTGCCCCATGTGCTTGATTTGATAATCTTTACGGGAAACAAATACCAGTTCGCCGCGGTCGTTGTATTTACCCAGATCGCCGGTACGGTATATCAGCTCCGGATAAGCATCGTTGAGCGGATTTTGTACAAAGACTTCATTCGTTTTGCCGAAGGCCTTGTAATAACCCAGGGTCAACGATGTTCCGCGAATGCATATTTCGCCTATATCGCCTGGCTGGGGGATTTTTTGATTGGCGTCCAGTAAAATGACCGCCGTATTCTTAAAAGGCCGGCCGATCGGGATAACTTCGCCCTCGCTGAATTCGCGGTCAACCAGGAAATAGCAGCTCATTCCCGTAGCTTCCGTCGGGCCGTAAAGGTTGATGAATTGCGCGGCGGGCAGAGCGTTCCGCCAGAGATTGAGCTGCTTGATCGGCAGCACTTCACTGCCGAAGGCGACAGTCCGCAGAGAACCGGGGATGATCTTATTGAAGGTGCCAAATGCGGAAATCATGGTCAAGGCAGAAACCACCCAGCATATTGTGTTGATCTTATATTCGTTCATGTATTCAACCAGTTTGATCGGAAACATAAAAAGGCTCTTCGGTATGATGTAGGTTGTCGAACCAAATTTCAAGGTCGGGTAAATCTCCTTCAGGCAAGCGTCAAAATATAAAGGTACCTGCATCCCGAAGACCGTTTTTTCATCGATTTTCAGGACACCGGAAAATGCCTCGATATAATCCAGAACCGAACGATGGCAGGCGACAACCCCTTTAGGTATGCCGGTGGATCCGGATGTAAAGACAATATAGATCGGATCCGTATCGATCTGGCTTTCACGGATGTTGTCGAGAGCCAAGGCATCGGCCGGCATCTTTATCAGATCTTCATACATATAGATCGGGCCGCTATAAGCCAGCTTTTGCATGACAGGCCTGGTCGATTCATCGCAGATGACTGCTCCGGGATTCAGGTTTTTGAAAATAAGCTCGATCCGGAACATGGGCATTTCTTCATCAATCGGCACATAAAAATCGCCCCCGTAAACGACCCCCAAAAAAGCGGCGATGGTCCGCGGGTGTTTGTTCATGAATACGACGACCGGCTGTTTATAAATGCCCGCGTCGGCCATAAATGACCCGATCGACCGGCCGGCATCGTAGACATCCTTAAAAGTCAGGCTGTCCTTACCGTTGGAAAAAGCGACTTTATCCGGTACGCGTAGAATAGTATTTTCAAGATATTCCAGAATATTGTTTTGCATGGGCTTCTCCAGACGCTCAGGTTATCAGACGAGCATATTGTTTTTTTAGTGGGCGGCGGCAGGCCAGCACGGAAGCCTGGGCCAAGACATCCATCGCGTCAAGATATCCCGCCCCTATCGGGTAATCCCGCTTGATCAGGGACAACTCCGTACAACCCAGGACAATCGCTTCGGCGCCGTTCTTTCTCAGTTCAAGGGACATTTCGCCAAACTTGTCTAAATGAACCGGCCGGCCGGCTTTGACATCATCATAAACCAGTTCCATAACGCGCTTCTGCATCGTTTCTGAGGGAACGACGCTTTTTATATGTTGATCATCCAGCGCTTTTTGAAAAATACGGCTGGCCAGCGTTCCATCTGTCGCGGCAATGCCCGCAGTCCTGACGCCGCACGCCTTGAGGTGCAAAGCCGTCTGTTCCAGGATATTGATGATCGGCTTGTCAAGCGCTTCAGCCAGCTCACGATAAAAATAATGCGCGGTGATGCAGGGGATCACCAGATAATCAACGCCTTGGCTTACCAGTTTTTGGCCGATTTCGATCATCGGGATAACCGGATTTTCATTGCTGCGCCCTAGAATATAACTGGTGCGGTCGGGAATCGACGGGTAATTATAGATGATCATTTCCAGATGCTCCTGGTCGCAGGAAGCATCGGTCATCTTAATGACCATTTCCAAAAACGCCGCCGTGGCTAACGGTCCCAACCCGCCGATAACCCCTAATTTCATCCGGTCGGTCTTATCCATAAATGACCTTTCTTTCGATATCCAGCGGTTCGGTCGCCGATGCCGGAATACCGGTATGATCGTATTCATAGAACAAAGGATGATTGTCCGCCGTATAGGCTGCTACCTCGGCATCGGTCCGCAGCAGACAGACATAATGGTATTTTGCCAGATTGGGCAGCGGGTCAAAATGATAATACTGGCCGTTGTATTTCACCAGGTTCCAGTAATGCCTGGTTTTGGCATTGGCCACCCGTTCAATGGGGATGCATTCAAAGCCGGCGCGGGTCAGCAGCGCCTTCGCGGTGGCGAAATAATTGAAACAATCCCCGGTGCCTTTGGTTATGCCGGTATAGGCGCCCTTGATCCAGTCCGATTTGTCAGAATGTCCCGTATAATCGATATGACCGGCTATCCAGTAGAAAATTTCGGATATCTTGTCCAGATCGCTCATCCCGGGCTTGATAATCTCACCAAGGATCTGATCGACCAGCACATTCAGCTCATCTTCCGAAATATAGCCGTCGGGTTTAGCGGCAACGGTGATCTGAACGGTTACTTCCGCTTTATTGCCTGATTTATCGACTGCCGAATAAACGACGGGATAGGTTCCGGCAGCGGCAAGATTAACCGCGCTGTTGTCAATACTCAGCTGGACATCGGCATCGTGATTATCGGTTACCGTAACGTCTTTTCTATAAGAAATAGTATCGCCGATGAAGATGCTTTGGTCGGCCGCGCCGGATATCACAGGCGCTTCAGTGTCGGCAAGGATATTCAGGGATGCTGTGATCTCTGAGGTATTGCCTGACGTATCAGCCAGAATGACGGTGACATTCTGCAAGCCTGGTTTTGCGAAATCCGGCGGGTTTTTATAAGCATAGGTCAATTCCGATATGTCGGTAGGGTCCGATATAAACTGGGCTGCCGGTAAAGTTTCATTCTGCCAGATCTCCTGGTTGACCGGTTTGGCAGTCGGCGGGGTCGTATCGACAATTTCCAGAGAGACTTTGTAAGTCCTTCCGTTTACTTTAATCTGAAGATCATATTTACCGGTAACCGCCGTATTGATACCCGAAATATCGGTCATATATTCGCCGGTAAACGTATCATTTTTGATAAATGCCGCTGCGGCAGGCAGGCTCGATCCTGCTTCAATAACGACGCTTTGATTGACAATCGAGTTGGTATATACCAGATACGAAGCAGCCGCAACGATCAGCAGTGCAACGACAGCTAAAAAGAGCGGCAGCGGCCGTTTCTTTTTCCTTGCTGGAACCCTTCTTGGTGTCGGCATGTTCTTTTTCAATGATTACCACCTCTCATTTTTCCTATCCTATTCTATTCATCTGTAAAATAAAATGTCAAGGCGCAGGCCGGTACAATTCCAGAATATGATCAACCATTCTGTCCATATCAGCCGGATCGGCGCCGGTGGCCAATTCGTGTGGCAATCTATTATAATAGACTAGAAATTATTGTTTGGAAAGCGCAAGAATCCGTCCGGCCGCCGGACCAGGCCTGATACGCCCGGTATAAGCATCAGAATGGGGATTGCCATGAATGATTATATGAAAAAAGGATATATATCCGACATCATCTTCGATCTTGCCGATAAAGTGAACTTGCGGCAATATCCCTATAATCTTCCCGCGCTCAAGGAAATGGCCAGATTACCGCTGGATGACCGGGTAACCTTCATCGTCGGTGAAAACGGATCTGGAAAATCAACGCTCATCGAAGCGATTGCCCTGGCATACGGATTTAATGCCGAAGGCGGTTCCATCAATTTTTCCTTTTCAACCAGGAATTCGTCTTCTGATCTTTACCAGCACATCAAGCTGAACCGAACCGCCCGCCATCCCAGAGACGGTTTTTTTCTCCGCGCCGAAAGCTTTTACAATGTCGCGACCAATATTGAAGCCATGGATGCCTTGCCGGCCGCGTCAAAGAAAATTATCGCTTCATATGGCGGCAGATCGCTGCATGAGCAGTCCCACGGTGAATCTTTCCTGGCGCTGTTTCTCAATCGTTTCGGCGGCAAAGGGCTCTATATTCTGGACGAACCGGAAGCCGCGCTTTCATCCGAAAGGCAGCTGGCTTTCATGGCCAGACTGCATGAATTGGTCCATTGTGATTCACAATTTATTATCGCCACACATTCGCCGATCATTATGTCTTATCCGCAGGCTACCATTTACCAGATCGGCGAACATGGCATGAAAAAAACCGACTACGAAGAAACTGAGCAGTATCAATTTATGAAAGCTTATATTAATAATTATAAAAAATTTCTCCACGAGCTGCTAAAATAGGAACGCCCGCCGGCAGGATTAACCCGGCCGGTTACCGGTATTCCCGATACAGGACATAATCCTGCATTTCCCGGATAAACCCGGCTTTTACCAGCGCATCGGCAGCTTCCGGCGGGTATTGGCGGACAGTCAGCCGGTTCTGCGCCGGATACAGACGCCGTTCTGAATAATCATAAGCTATGACATGCAGCACCTCCGGCAGCGAAGCCTCATCAAAAACGCGAAGTGTTTTTCCCTGACGCTCAAAAACGGCGACCGGAACGCCGGCGCGCAAAGCGACCACCGTACCCGGGACATTCAGGAACGACCGTTCCGGCCAATGCGGCAGACATTTGCCCCAGGGCTGCGCCGGGTCGACAGCCGGCAGACAGATGATCTGGTCACGCGGTTGTTCCAGAGACAACATCGTTCCTGCATAATCCTTTTCCCGGATGAACTGGATACCGGAAAGTCCTCCGATGAAGTACCCGCGCCTGACGCGGCCGGTATATTCCCAAACCCGCAAAACATTCAATGCCGCTCCCCAGGACATGCCCTGCACAGTCTCACGGCTCAGGATGACCACGCGGTCAAACAGCCGTTCCAGCTGCTGTTCCGGAGAAAGCGCTTTAAGCGGGCGCGACAATTCCCACCGGCCGCTTGTCAGCGCCATGACGCGCGCTTTAACCCGCTGTTTAACCGAACTGCTCTCAATCTTCTCCTTTTTCAGCCACTGACGGACCGGTACAAAGCTGTCCGCATACGCCAGACCTTTTTCAGCCAGCTGCCACAGAACGTCATATGGCGGCGCGCCGTCCAGTAAATCAGTCAGCCGGTGCATAAAGCTGGCGCCGCGTTTCAACAAGGCTTCATAGATGATTTTTTCGTGACCGTCCAGCGCGGATCCGGATGTTGAAAGATCACTGTCCCAGTCAATATCTTCATAAAGATGGAAGCTCAGACCAGCGCCGGGGGTTATGCGCCAAAACAGATTTCCTTGTGACAGCAGAGTATCCATCAGTTCCGGGCGATAACCGGTTACACGGACCGGCAGAAGGGCGCTTTCCCATAGTTCCGGCGGATACGGCAGACCGCTTAGCGCTCTTAAAGCCAGATCAAGCTTTTCTTCAGAAGGAGCAGTAATGCGAACACGACCGGCCAGCAACGCGGCATATCGTTCCGGCGGCAGCGTTCTGATCTGCCGGCGGCGGTTCTTTACCGTTTCCCGCCGGGCCCGGTCATAGAGTTCCGCATGATAATATAGCCCGCCGCTTTCCACCGCGATTTTCTGCCGGCATAACGTCTCAAGCAGTTCCTGAGCCAGCTGTTCCGGCCACAAGTAACGTTCGCCGACCTGATCCGGCGTATGGGCGCCGCGATAACGCAGCAGCCGCCGGACAAGACGCAGCTGCGCCTCTTCTTTTCCATCCGTCAGCGCCGCGGCATATTCATCGTCCTGTTCAGCTGCGATCCATAATCCCGGCTCGATGTATTTTGCCTGCTCCTGCCGCGCCAGTTTCTCGAGCCATTCGATCGGAACATCCAATTCCCCGGCTGTTAAATCGCCTTCAATCATCAGAAGAACATGCAGTTGATTTTCATTTTCAGGCAGATGCGTCCGTTCAGAAACCCGCGCCAGCTGTTCGGGAGCCGGGGCGATCATCTGGGTCTGGTTCAGTTCTGCCTCGACGGCACGGTGAATCCCGGATGTCATCGGCGCATAATCATACATCATTGCCGCTTCTGTCTGCTGGCGAAGCGGCAATGACATCGGCGAGGGCATATCGAGGAACAGCTCGCGCACCTGGATCGCCCCGGATTGAAGCTGTTTCAAGATTTGTCTGGCAGCCGGCAAATCCCAGATATCTTCCAGGCATTCGCGCCTGGTTTCACGGATCAACGGGTGGTCCTTATATTTGATTATTGAATCAAGCATCTCCGCACTGCGCAAACGTTGAATCCACAACGGCTGCCGTCCGGTTTTCCGCACGCCCATCATCAATGCGCGGGCCGCATTATATCGGAATGTCATATTGAACAGCGGCGTCGCGGGCAGCAAAGCTGCCAGAACAGAGTCTGCCGAATCCGGCGGTATCGCCTGCAAAAGATCCTGGGGCAAGGCACAATTGCCATAAGGAAACAATAAAAATCCGTCATCATCGACAACATAACTGATATCCGTATTCGTCTGCCGTTTTGCCGTTTCAGCCGCCAAAATCGCCAGCGGTTCGTTGACCGGACGTCCGAACACAGAGTGAACCATCAGCTGATGGTTGCCTGTTTCATCACAAAAGTGTTCAGCCAGGATCGTGCGGTCATCCGGTAAAATGCCGGTAGCAATCAACTGGCGTTTCAAGAAATCCTGCGCGCTTTCCGCCGCCGTGTCATCAAGGCCAAGTCGGCTCAATTCCTGAAGGAGCGTGCCGGCCTCATACGCGCTGCCCAGTTTTCGCAATATCGCGCCATAAGCCAGTCCCGTCTGTATCCTGCGTCCCCTGATATCACCTTTCCAGAAGGGCGGCCGGGCGCCGTTGGGCGTCGATTGCGCAACGACGACGGTATCTTTCAAAATACCGGAAATCTGCCAGGCGAAAGAACCCAGTAAAAATTTGTCGCCTACGCGCGCTTCAAAAACATATTCCTCGTCTAATTCACCCAGCTTCACGCCCTTTTCCGTTCTCACGGCATATAAACCTTTGTCCGGGATTGTTCCGCCGGCCGAAATCGCCAGCATACGGCTATACGGATCACCCTCGACGCGGTCATGAATGCGGTCGTACAAAATCCGCGGGCGGGCAGGGATATCGCGATCGTGTTCGTAATCACCCGCCAGCATACGCAAGACACCGCGAACATCATCCGGCGTAACTTCACGAAACGGATAAGCGCGCGGCAGCAGCGCCATGATCCCGCCGACATCATAACCGTCGCCGGCAGCCATGGAGACCAGATGCTGCGCCAGAACATCCAGGCAAAGTCTCGGCGGATGTGAATATTCTATGCCGCCGTTGCGCACCACTTCCGCCGCCAGGCCGCTGTAAAGGCCTTCAGACGCCGCGCGCGGAAAGATATGCATCACGCTGACGCGATCCGGATTATGTCCTGCGCGGCCCAGGCGCTGCATCGTACTGGATATGGAACGCGGGCAGCCGATCTGGAAAACCTGATCAATATCACCCACGTCGATGCCCAGTTCCATCGATGAAGTAGCGCACAACAGCCGCAGATTTCCGCTTCTCAGCGCGTGTTCCACGTCGAAACGCTGTTCCTTGGATAAACTGCCGTGATGGGTCCGGGCGAAACCGTCCCCGGCAATTTGGTTGACATAATACGCGAGTTTTTCGGCATACGCGCGCCCCTCGACAAAAGCGATGACGCTGCGCGCGCCCTTGCAATGTTCAAAAACGCTGCCCGCAAGCTCCTGCCAGACGGAGTCCTTTTGCACAATCCTTTTCCCGCTCAAAGGACTGGTCACCACCAGTTGAACCGCCTTATGCATCTTCGGCGCAACGATAGTCACCGGAGCAGGCGAAAGATACTCGGCAGCCTTATCCAGCGGTTCAATCGTCGCGGACAGTCCGATACGCTGCAGCGGTCCGGGGCAAAGCCGGTCCAGCCGGGCTATGGAGAGCATCAGATGGGCGCCGCGTTTCGTGTCGATCAGCGCATGAAGCTCATCGACAATGATCCAGCGGGCCGTTCGCAGGATCGATTGGCCCGATTTACTGGTCAGCATCAGGTATAAAGACTCAGGCGTCGTGATCAAAATATGCGGCGGCGTCTTAATCATTTTACGGCGTTCGTTTTGCGGCGTGTCGCCGGTCCGGATCGCTATATTCAACGACGGCGGCAAAAATCCTGCGCCGGTCTTGCGCTCTTCTTCGGAAATGCCGTCCAACGGGCGGCGCAGATTTTCACGGATGTCGCCCGCCAGCGATTTAAGCGGCGAGATATAAATCAGTTGAAGCTCATTTTTCAGTGTCCCCCCACGGGCTTGCGCTTTCAGCCGGTCAATAAATACCAGAAAGGCCGACAAAGTTTTACCCGTGCCGGTAGGCGCGGAAACAAGCGTATCGCCGCCGGCCGCGATAGCCGGCCAGGCCGCCTCTTGCACCGCCGTCGGGACGCCGATTGCCCGGCTGAACCAACACGCGGTCAGCGGATCGAAAAGCTCAAGAGCATTCGTCGGCATCCATTTCCCTCCAAACTGGCCGGAATCAATCAAGCGTCAATCCCGGTCATAAGTAACACAAGATTGTCTTTTCAATCCAGTACATGAAGGTGCTCCGCGGGCTGTACTTTTCGTATGATTTCATTTTCAAGTACAGTTCCACGCCGTCGGATGGATCATGCCACAAGTCTGTAAATACCAAATCAAACTGACCTGCCGCCATTTGTTTTTCAGCATAAACAAAGGCATCTCCTTTAACGACTTCGATTTTATCTGCATATGCAAATTGCGGCAAAATGCAGGTTTGAAACAGTTTAATGATGGTTTCGTCATTTTCAACAACCGTGACAGATGCAACGGCGTCCTTTTCAGAAACCATATAAGCATAATAACCGAGTCCCAGACCGTAGGTCAATACGCGGCCGGAAGCCTTCTCTATAGCCGGCTGCATCGTTGCGATCTCATTCGGCGTGATCATCATCCACTCCCGGCCATTTTCCAACACGGCGGGATAAGAAAATTCGCTATCGAAAAAGCCGATTTGCGGAATGATTCTCCCATCTGGACATCTATTAAAATCGTCGCATTCAAAGGCTTCATAGGGCTTATAACGTTCTTGCCGGAACGCCCATTTACCGATTTCTATAACAGGAATTTTAATGTTCTTGTAATAAGGGTTGCTGCGATACACCTTTTTATCGAGATAATGGGCCATATTGGGGAAATAATTCTCAAACAATGCCTTGTCATCGGCATTATTTTCAGTATCTAGCCCAACAGCTGCCGCAAGGACCACTGAGAATGCATCCTCCCGTGTTATGCCGCACTCATGGACCAACTCGTCGATGATGCAGGCTTGAATGAAGTCCGGCTCGCGGTTTAAATAGACGCTAAGCTTCTTGACGAGTATTGAATTATATCTGCTGATTTGGTTCGGGGTCAGCATGGTTATTTACCTCTTTAACGCAAAGTTTGTATCTGTTTTATATTTTACATGCTCAGTACAGTTTAACCCATACCAAGGTGAATTTGTAAACAACGCAAAAAACGGAGGGTATAACGCCTCCGTTTCAGCATGATTGATATTATCCTTTTAATTTCATTGCAACACGGGCGCCTATTCCTTTATGGAACCCACCATGACCCCTTTGACAAAATGCTTCTGCATGAATGGATAGATTAAAATGATCGGCGTAACAGTAACCATGATCAGCGCATACCGGATCAGCCTTCCGAGCCTTTGCGCAGCCAGAGTATCGCCCAGATTCGTCAGGCTCTGCGTATTATTCAAGTTGAGTATATCCCTCAATATCAGCTGCAAAGGCTGCCATTCCTTGTTTTTTATCAGGTATATCATCGCATTAAACCAACTGTTCCAATGGCCGACGCCGTAATAGATGATCAAGGTCTTTCAGCGATTCTATAAATGATATTCCCGCCGCAATGGTCGCTGATAACATTGCGCTCTAATTTTAAGTCCGGCGTTTCCGCGCGAATCAACAGGGCTATACGCTGCCTGTTGCCGCCTGTATCGCTTATCACATTGTCCTCAATGCTGATTTGCTCGGCATAGCTATCGATCACAAAACCATAACCGTTCTCGCCGCTGCCGTTATTCTCAATCGTATTCTTCATATAACGATTGCGATGAGCGCCGTTGCCGGCTTTCTCTTTTCTCATGTAGACACCGCAAAACGCGTTTTCGCAAATACGATTCTGTTCAAATAAATTGTCAGTATCCTTATGTCCGATGCAAATGCCGCTGCCACCGTTATTACGGAAGCTGTTGTTCCGGAAAATGCTCTTCTGCACACGCCAGCAAACAAACATGCCGTCAGACCCGTTATCATGAATATCGCACTTTTCAACCAGCGTATTCAAGGATCCCGAACCAGGATGGATCCCGTATCCTGTGCATCCGGACACATCGCAGGCGCTGATCGTCACATTCTCGTCGATCTGCCAGCTGATGCCGTCGCCGTTAAAGTTCCTTAGCTTTACATCCTCAACCACGCAGTTCTTTGATTTATGGATATAGATCCCGCCGCCTCTGCAGCCGTTGAGCGTGTCGTTATTTTTCCCGTTGCCATCAATGGACAGCCCGGTTATCTTTACATTTTCGACCTCAACACCTTCGATCACGGAACAAGCGTTGGACACTGTACCGCTCAAGTCGGCATCATAGTCGCGAATCAGATAGTTGTCGAAAGTTATCTTGTTTTTCTCAACTTTACTGATAACGGCTGTACTCACATCCCAGGCGCTGTCGTAATGGGAATCATAAACCATTATTCCCATTCCCTCACGAAATCCGCTTGCGTCTTTGACCTGAATAAAAAGCTCGCCGTAATCCGCATCTTCGGCAAAAAGGCTTTGAAAACCGTCAACCTTATGCAGAATTGTCTCTTCGCCGGCGCCCGCAAGCGTTATATTGGCGGCAAGCCTTACCGGCGCGCAGATCTCATAAATACCCTTCTCCAGCTTGACTGTTCCGCCGCCATGAGCCTTCAACAGCTCAACCGCCATTTGTATTGCGCCGGAATCAAATCCATTGATATTGGCTTCGGAACCGCCTACTGAAATGACAACCTCACGATTTTCGGGCAATACGGTATGCGTCATATTTTATTCCTCCCTGCTATGGGTATCATGAATGAAGGACCAGTTGCTTGATTTCCTGCGCTGCCTGCTCCGCCGTCATGTCGCTGACATCGATTTTCTGCGTATCCATACCACGGTATAAAGCAAGCCGGGATATGCTTCTGTTGATGATATCCTGATTGCGGATACCTGCTTCCACATCCTTTTGCAGCCTGATTGCCAGCGCTTTCTCGGAACAGATCAACGATATTTTATATAGTTCATAATCATCATCCTGCAGGTTTGCCAGGATCTGATCAAAAATCGTTTCTTGATGGATCACCCAGCAAAAAATGACATACTCATAACCGGTATTCCTTAAAAATGATTGGAGCAGATAGCTGATGTTGCTTATGACCATCGCTTTATTCTCATCTGTAACGACAAACGGATTCATGTTCCAGCACCAGTCGCCGTCCAGCCAGACTCCGGGCGTTAAGATCTTGAGCAGCTGCCTGCATACCGCGCTTTTGCCAACGCCCATCGTGCCATTGATCATGATCAGCTTTTTCATTTAGTCTCCATTATTCTCGACAAGGTCATACCGACACTATTAAGGGAATATGCTTTTCACAAATTATACCATTAAAAAAATAGCAATGAACTATTGGTAGTATAACTCAACAATAGAATCTATTGTGTGATCTCTTTCATCAACAATTTCTTCTCTGCCGATTCTACAGTCTGAGCGATCAACGTAGCAATGGTCATCGGTCCAACGCCACCGGGAACCGGCGTATAGGCCAGGCACCTTGCTTTGACTTGCTCGATCTCGATATCGCCTATTCCACCTTTATGATATCCGGCGTCGACCACAACGGCGCCGTCCTTAATCCATTCTGCTTTTATGAATTCCGGTTTTCCGACGGCTCCGACAACAACATCGGCCTGACTGACAAGCGCCTGCAAGTCTTTTGTCTTAGAGTGGCAAATGGTTACCGTGGCATTGGCGTTTAACAGCATCATAGCCATTGGTTTCCCCAGAATAGCGCTGCGTCCGACGACGATTGCATTTTTCCCTTCCAGATTAATATGATAAGCCTCCAACAGTTTCATGATTCCGCCGGGAGTAGCGCTCATAAAAGCGGTTTCATTTAATGACATTTTGCCGAATCCCAAGGCCGTTACGCCATCGACATCCTTTTGTATGTCTATTTTGTCAAAGCACAGGCGTTCGTTGATGTTTTGCGGAACGGGATGCTGCAGCAATATGCCAAAGACCTGCTCATCTATGTTCAATTCGTTTATAACGTTTAATAATTCTTCTGTCGTCGTTTCTTCCGGCAATCGTATTTTTTTGGATTCCAGGCCGACCCGTTTGCAGGCATTTCCCTTCATATTGACATAAATTTCCGACGAAGGGTCATTGCCAACCAAAATCGTTGCCAAACAAGGCGTTATCCCCGTTTTCTCGATAATCTTCCCCACGCGGATTTTCAAGTCGCCTTCAATTTCCTGCGCAAGTTTTTTTCCGTCCAGAATTATAGCTTCCATAGCTGTCATCCCTCATGCTTTCGTTTTGTTTCATCCTTTTACTTTTCCATCGTGAGCCCTTATTGTTTTTCTTATTTATCATACTCATTATGGCTCCAATCTGTGAATATCTCTTGGAAATAATGTCGCATACCGAACATTGGAAAGATCAAGCAGTCTGGCTGTAAACCTTTCGAGACCCAGGCCCAGCCCTCCGTGAGGCGGCAATCCGTATTTATGCGCCATCAGATAACTGGTAAAAAGCTCCGGATTCATCCCTCTGGCCAGCATTTTTGCGACTTGTTCCTGATAATCATGAATGCGCTGCCCGCCGGTAGTAATCTCCATACCGCGGAAAAGGAGGTCAAAGCTCTCTGTAAATTCCGCGTCTTCCTGACTGTCCATGGCATAAAACGGCCGTTTTGAAGATTTGTAATGCGTAACAAAAACAAAATCGCAGCCTGTTTCCTTTTTCATGATCTCACAAAGCAGTTTTTCTTCCGCCGGCTCAAAGTCTTCATAATCGGTAATTTCCCGCCGGCAGGTTTTTGATATCAGCTGCTTGGCCTCCATAAATTTCAGCGCGGGAATTTCTGTTACGGTAGGTAAATGCGCTTTAAGCAATGCAAGTTCGCCGGCATTGTTTGCTTTTAATGAATCAATGACATGCGCCAGCATTTTTGTTTCAAGCCGCATGATATCATAAAAATTATCGATAAATCCCATTTCCAGGTCGACGCTGGTGTATTCGTTGATATGCCGCGAAGTATCATGCTTTTCGGCGCGAAAAACCGGCGCGATCTCATAGACACGCTCAAAAACGCCGACCATGATCTGCTTGTAAAACTGCGGGCTCTGCGTGAGATAGGCTTCTTTGCCAAAGTAATCCAGTTTAAAGATATTCGCTCCGCCCTCCGCTCCGCTGAAGACTATTTTCGGCGAATGAATTTCCGTGAATTTATTCGCTCGCAGAAAATCCCTGAAACCCGCGCAAATCCCATCTTGTATTTTGAATATGGCTCTCTCTTTGGCGTTTCGCAAAGTAATAGGACGGTAGTCGAGCAATGTTTCCATGGAAGCTGCAACTTCCTTGCCATTGATGACAACAGGCGTTTCTGCCGCGGCATGAGACAAGGCCCGATAATGGATCATTCGCACCTCAAGTCCCGTTCGGCTGCGTTGCTCGGCGACAACCTCGCCCTTGATAACAACGCTCATATTATCTTTCAATTCAGACAATGGAAATTCTGAAAACGTCTCCGAATACAGACACTGTAAAAGCGTGCTTTTCGTTTGCAGGATGACAAAGGCGAAGTCCGACATTTCGCGGATTTTATAAACGATACCGTGAATATCTACAGCCTGCCCGATATAATGGATTAATTCTTCCGCTTCAATACACTCTTGGTGTAATTCGCCGTTTATAGTCAGCATAATATAACCTCCGTAAATTATTGTTTCACCGCCGATTGATCGGAGCTATCAACGCCGACATAATCTATATACCGCATCCTATCACGACCCCTCAATGTAAAAAATCACCACTCAGATACACCCTGTATCCCTGTGGTGACTGCTGCAATCATGGCAAAATAAAAACAGCTATGTTATCCATCCCACAGGTACAACACATCAAGCACCTGTACCCGCGAAACGAATAAAAAGCTGTCAATCGCTATCGTCGGATGCAAGTGCTACAGATCATCGTCCCGGTTAAGATCAATAAATAGCAGCACCCTGTTTACCTCGTTTTTTCATATCATACGCTGGTATAGATAAATTTTCAATCGTTTATTTGGTGTGCAGCCGATCCAGATCACAGTTCAGGCACAATCCGTTATGACAGCAGATCACTCCGCCGCATTTCGGGCAGCGCCACTTTTCCTCTTCTTTTTTCAGGAATTGCTCTATACCCTGATCTTTAATGTTGTTCAGATTTTCGATCATGCTCATACGGTACTTGGTGCGGTAACGCTTATCCAGCGTCTTCAGGCGCATACAGGGGTAATCTTTACATTCGAAACAATAACGGACCAGTCCTTTTCCCAGCAAATCGCATTGCTTCTTCATAAAGGTGCAGTTCTTGCCTCTTGGCCGGCAGCCGGCGCAGTAAGTTCGCTTAAATCCCTGTTTGTTCAGGTCGCTTTTCATGAATTGATAACTAACACACAAACCGCAATTCATCCCGCAGGGAGCAATCAAATCTTCCTTCTCCATCGCGCTTGACCTCCAGTGATCTTTGTGGATTATATCTATATATTATATGCCGCTGATCATGAATTTTTTGAGAACAACTTGACACTGCCGAATCCAATGATTATCTTAACAAGGGTATCAGTGATGTCAACACTGGGGAGGATCAGTATGATGGATCATATCATTCTAAACGGCATTTGGGACATCGCCTACTCCCCTGAAGAAGCCGGCGAGTTCGGGGATACAGTCGCTCTTGATTTTGTGCCTGCCTACTGGGAAGATAGGACAAACACCTTGCAGCGAACCGCGCTCTGGAATTCGCTCCGCTTTAATCCGGGTTACAGACTACAGCGTTATCCGGTCGAAGGCACGGTTCCCGATATGTCCTTGCCCAACATAGTCGGACGTTTTCGGTACACGAAAACTGTTTTTATCGATAAAAATTATGAGCATAAGCTTGCTTTGTTTCAGGTGGGCGGCGTTCAGAATTCATTGAAGCTTTTTATCAATGGCATCGAGGCCGGTTCTCATATTGGCTTCAACACCCCTTTTACCTTCGATATCGGCGCCTTTATCCATTATGGCGAAGACAACGAGATCATCATGGAAGTATCGAATTTTCCGCTTTTAAACGAGATCGGCGAAAGTGTCAGCGGCTGCACCGTGCGTGCCGCAAATGAAGCCACCGGCGGTATTTATGGCGATGTCGCATTGATTTTCAAACCGCTGCCCGCTCTTACAGATGCCTTCATCACCACTGCCGAAAACGCGGAAAGCATCACGGTCAACTGTTCTTGTACGGAGCCGGCGCCGATACATTGGGAAATTTATGACAAAAACGGTCTCATGGATGAAGGTTTATCCGAATCTTCAGTGTTTACGGTTACCCGCGGCTCTATGCGGTTTTGGTCGCCTGAAACGCCATATCTATATACCTTGAAGCTTACGCTGGCTGCCGACAGTACCGAGCTTGTTTTCGGCATCCGCCGGCTTACCACGCATGGTTCATCATTCAGTTTGAACCATGAACCCGTTTATCTTCGGGGCATCTGCGAGCATGGCTATTATCCTGATACCGTACACCCGCCGCGCGATATCAACTATTATCGAGATGTCATTATCACGCTGAAGCAGCTCGGTTTTAATTTTATACGCTTCCACACCTGGATTCCCATGGAAGAATACATGCGGGCAGCCGACGAGCTCGGTATCATGCTGCATGTTGAAAGTCCAAACAATACGACCACAGAGGAATGGATTCAAATACTCAAATATGTGCGCCGCCATCCATCTGTTGTGATCTGCTGCTGCGGCAACGAGTTGTTGATTGATGACGCGGGTGTCGACAAGCTTGAGCATCATGCGGCGCTCTGCCGTGAACTGATGCCCGATGCCCTTTTCTCTCCCATGAACGCGCTTCGCGGCGTTGAATATGGCTGGCTCGACTCAAATCTCGGTGTCGATCTCTGTTATGAACCTTTTAAGCATAATGACAAACGATTAAACCGGCTTATCGCCTTCTCCGACGTTTTCAACAGTTATGCGCTCGGACAACTGAGCTACAATTCCATCAGCGCCGATCCGGCGGAGCTCGATCATTTTCAAAGCATTTACAAGCGTCCGCGCATCAGCCATGAAATTGGCATTCACGGCACTTATATCGACCTCGGCCTGTCACGCCGCTACAAGGGGACGCGTATCGGTGATACGGAGCTATTCTCCTCTGTAGAAAGTCACTTGGAATCCGAAGGCGTACTCAAACGCGCGCCACTATATTATGTGAATTCCTGCAAGTGGCAGGCTCTCTTGCGTAAACACTGCTTTGAAAACGCCAGGCGCTGCAAAACCATTGCCGGCTACGATTTTCTTGGCGTATCCGACCACCATTGGCATACTTTCGGCTATGCTGTCGGCCTGATGAATGAATTCTATGAATTAAAGCCAACGGAGAGCATCCGAAACATACGCCAATACAACAATGAGAGCGTCCTGCTTATCGATTTGGCCAATAACCGCAACTATTTTTGCGGCGGCCAGCTGAAATGTAGAATTTCCGTTTCCTATTTCGGTAAAAATAAGATTGATATGGCTACGCTCAGGTGCACGGTCGGCAACACGTCAGGTCATATCCTTAAGCGGTTTAATTTTCGTACAGGTCCACTAATATCCGGCCAAGTAGTGGAGATAGCCGACATAACATACAGCATCCCGTCCTGCGAGCATCCTGAGAAGTTGCTGCTTCGCGCGGAGCTGGACGATGTTCCCTATCCTATTGAGAACGAGTGGGAAATCTGGGCGTTCCCGGAAACAGAATCCGCCGCCGACGGAATCCTCTGCGTTGATTCCCTTAACAACGTGGCGCTGGCATCGCTGAATAACGGAGCCGACGTCTTGCTGCTTGGTTCTGAACCGTTCAATACACTGCCTGTGTCGTTCCAGATCGCGCTGGCCGGACGGACCAACGGCAACCTCGCGACCGTCATCGAACATCATCCGCTTACCGATCCCATGGGACATGAGGGTTGGTGCGGCTGGCAATTCTCCTCGATGATGACCGATGCTTCGGCCGTTGTCTTCAACCGCACCTCGTCCATCCCGTTTAAGCCGATCATTGAAGTTGCCAGCAGCTACAAGAATGTCCATAAACAAGCGGCTGTCTTCGAGTTGAATGTCGGACGCGGACGGCTCCTCATCTGTACCTTCAGGCTTTCTCCTGATGATCCCGGCGCTTGTTGGTTTAAAAAAAGAATGCTCGAATATATGCGCGGCGCCAGCTTCTCGCCCCAAATCGCGGCATCCGTTGATGATCTTCGTACGATCTTCTCCGCCAGCCCAAAAATCACCGCCATCGTCAATGATAATTCAGCGCATAATCCTAATGACATCACGATGAAAAAATGAGTTTTTCTATAACCCAATCACTTCTTTTCTACCAAGAAAAAGAATGGTGATGCCGGCGAGTTGATAATATTAAATTTTGAAACGCATATTTGATGCCGGTCCAGTCCGGACAGGGCATCATGGATCATTTCGCCTTCGATTCTTCCCTCCTCATGACCCGGATACACGGCGATGAGCAGCCCTCCGTCGTCATCCAGAAGATCGATTGCCGCTTCAATTGCCGCAAGGCTGGATTCTCTCTTTGTCGTAACCGATTTATCGCCGCCGGGAAGAAATCCGAGATTGAACAAGCCGGCGCAGATAGGTCCGTTTACATAATTTTTCACAAATTGATGAGAATCAAGGATTAAAGTGCAATTATCCGGCGCTTGCTCACGCTGCAGCAGTTCCTTTGTATGATCCAGTGCGATTCGCTGAACATCAAAAGCGAATACACGCCCGCCGGCGCCGACAGCCCGGGACAGCCACAACGTATCATGACCGTTACCCATGGTAAAATCGACCGCCGTGCCTCCGGTTTTGACATGCGGTAAAATCAAACGTTTTTCAAGTTCAAGTAAATCGATCATATCATCCTGGCAATCTCATAGCCTTCATGGATGGCGTCAATGGCGCGCCTCGGTTTCTTAGCGTCGCCGATCACATAGCTGGCAATATTCCGCTCCTCACAAGCCTGCTTGATATCGTTGAAATCGTTCGGCGCGGCTCCGATTGCCACGACGACAGCATCGCAGGGCCATTCCTCGGTTTTCCCCGCTCTTTCAATGACCATCGAGCTTTCTTTGATTTCCAGGCATTTCACTTTATCCATAGGCGATATTTTATCACAATATACATTCTCCATCACGCAAATCTGCCTGAACGTGCCGAGTTCACGGCCGATGCCTTCCATCATCTCAATGACGGTCACCTGGCAATTTTTCTTTTCCGCCAGATATTCGGCTACTTCCAGCCCGACCAGACCGCCGCCGACAACGATAACCCGACCGGATACTTCGGCTCTCCCCGACATAATGTCATGTGAATTATGAACATGCGGCAAACCGATTCCCGGCACATCGAAGACAGCCGGGCTGGCTCCGGTAGCGATCACAACAACATCCGGCTTGATTTGTCCGATCAGGTCCGGCGTCACTCTGGTGTTGAGCCGCACATCAACGCCGGCTTTCACGACTTGGCTGCTTCTGGATACAGCAGCGTCGCGCATCTCGCCTTTTCTCGGCGCTACGCCGGCCAGCAGGAATTGGCCGCCAAGCTCGCCGGATTCCTCACAAAGGATCGGTTCATGGCCACGCTGCTTCAAGACAAACGCGGTTTCCAGGCCGCCCATGCCGCCGCCGGCGATCAGCACCTTCCTGGGGTTATTTGTCTTGACAAGCACGCATTCCTTTTCCCGGCCGACTGCCGGATTCCGCAAACAGGACAGATGCGGATACATCTGAGGGACGACATAACGGTCGACACAGCCCTGGTTGCAGGCGATGCACCGGACGATATCGTCAGTATGCCCCGACGCGGCTTTATTGCAAAATTCAGGATCGGCAATCTGCGCCCGCCCCATCACCACCATGTCGGCCTTACCGCCGGCAATGATGTCCTCCGCTTGCTGCGGATCGTTGATCCGGCCGACGGCGATCGTGATCATGCCGGTTTCTTTTTTAATTCGGGCGGCATTATCGACATTGAATCCCCTTGGCAGGTCGATCGGCGGAACTTCAAACTTGACCCCGGCCGAATGCGCATTGCCTCTGGATACATTCAACGCGTCGACACCCAGCCGGCCGGCCATTTTACTAAATTCAATGATCTCCTCGATCGTCAGTCCGTTCTCCAAATAATCGTCATGAGCCACAATGCGCATCAGCAGCGGCATATCATCCGGAATGTTCTTCCGGATCGACGCAATACAGGCCAGCGGATAGCGCGTGCGATTCTCCAAAGAACCGCCATATTCGTCGGTCCGTTTGTTGATTCCGCCGCTCAGAAAAGAATGCGGCGAATAACCATGCGCGGCATGGAATTCCACGCAGTCGATTCCCGCTTCCGCACAGCGCCTGGCAGCCGCGCCGAAAGCGGCGACACATTCATGGATCAATTCTTTGGACGCGGCCGGAATTACAAATTCCGTGCCGGGAACCGGAAAATCGTTAGGAACGATAATCTGAGCCGATCGATCCAGCGTAGCGACAACAAATCCTCCCTGCCATAATTGCACGCAAGACTTTCCGCCGGCAGCGCGGATTGCGTCCGCGAAACGCTTCAAGCCCGGGATAAACTGATCATCGCTGATCGACAAAAAGTTGTATGGCGCCGAAGGCTTATGGACCGATGTCGCCTCGGTTGTATTGAGGCCATTTCCGCCCAGGGCTCTTGCTACATGGTAATCGATGAACCGATCGGTTACAAATCCGCCTTTTTCAATAAGGTTTGTCGCCATCGCGGGAAACACAACCCTGTTTTTCAAAACCATACCTCTGATTTTAATGGGACTAAAAAGATGTGGATAAGCCATTTTCATTCCTCCTTTAAGCGATACTCAAACAGGCATGAAAAAACACTTCTGTTTTCAGTTTAGCACAAGATGCATTTTTTCGGTACAAAAGATGATATGATGGAAATTCACACAAAATTATGATATAACAACGTCACAGTGAAGACAGTATGCGAAAGGTGAGAGATTCATATGTTTATTGGTTCGCTTTTTCATCAAAGATCCGGCGTTTCGGCCAAGTTGTCGTTTACCCGCCTCGGTTCGGCAAATACTGTTTCCATGTCGGACGGCACTGTGTTGCCGGGAAAGATTCCGTTTGACCAATCGCCTTTCGGCAAAGGGGAAACCGTTTCCTGGAAATGGGATGTATTCCTGCTAACCGGTTTGGATATTACGATTCACTTTTCGTCGCGCTGCTTCGTCGACACACTCTTACTCGAGCTTGACGGCGAGTCTGCCGTCAAGAGCGCGGAGCTTTTGTTTGAGGATTGCGGCGAATTCCGCACAGGCGCCGCGCTGAAGGGAGCCGATACCTATACGGGCGCGCTCCGGCTGACAGCGGGTGTGACGACCGATACTGTTATCGTTCGCCTGAGAACCTGTCTATCAGACGTCATTATCCGCCACTTTGATCTCACCGGCGGCGTGTTTGACGAGCCTTGTGTGTATCCGCTTCCCGATTCGCTGGAAACAACCGGCGGCAGCAAAATCCTGTTATCCAGCCTGAACGGCGCGGACGATGACGGTTCGGCGGACGCCGCCTTTGCCAAGGATCTATATCTGGAAAAACTGAACGAACGCGGCGTGCGTTTGAGCGGCAGCAGCGCCTTCCGGAGCGACGACAATCACGATGCGATTCGCTTTTGTGTCAATGCGTCCCTCGGCGACGAGGAATACACCATCGAAACGGATGTCGACGGCTACATCATCGGAGCTTCGTCGCGAAGCGGCTTTGTTTATGCCGCTGAAACGCTCTTGCAGCTTACCGGCGGCGGTTATCTGCCGCAAGTCAAGCTCCATGACAAACCCTTTCAAATGCTCCGCGGATATCATATGGGCATACCCATGCGCTCCCGAATTCCTTTCATTAAACGGCTGATCAAATATGTGCTTGTTCCGATGAAATACAATACGATTTTTCTGGAGCTGGCGGGCGGCATGCATTATGATTCCCACCCGGAAATCAACGATATGTGGGTGAAAATTCATGACAAAATGAATGCCGGCGAGTGGCCGAAATGCGGTCACATTGAATATACCGGCGACGGCGATGTCCTGGAAAAAGCCGAGGTGCGCGATCTCGTCTGCTTTGCCGCTTCCTATGGCATTGAAATCATTCCCGAGGTGCAGTCGCTCAGCCATGTCCAATATCTGACCAAGGCGCATCCGGAAATCGCCGAGCTGGCCGAAGCAAAGGAAAAGCCGTTATCTGAGGATCTGCGTCTGGCCGATATCCCCACCAACGATTTTTATCCTGATGCCTACTGTCCATGTAATGAAAAAAGTTACGAAATCCTGTTTGATATTCTTGATGAAGTGATCGAGGTCTTCAAACCGAAAAAATTCGTTCACATGGGTCATGACGAACTCTATACCCATAACGCCTGCCCGATCTGCAAGGACAAGACGCCGGCTGAGGTTGTCGCCGCCGATATCAACCGCATTCACGCGCACTTGGCAGAGCAAGGCCTGCGCATGATTGTGTGGGGCGATATGTTCAATACCATCAACAATTATGCCACACCGGATATCATTGACAGGGTGCCGAAGGATATCGTGCTGCTTGATTTCATTTGGTATTTTCGTTTCGGCGAGGATACGGAAAAAAGGCTGCTGGATCACGGTTATCAGGTGGCGGTGGGCAATCTGTATTCCAGCCACTTCCCGCGCTATGAGACGCGTATCCGCCGGGAAGGCATGATTGGCGGTCAGGTATCCGCTTGGGTAAAAGCAGACGAGAAAATTTTATCCTATGAAGGCAAGATTTACGATCTCATGTTTACCGCAAATATGCTGTGGTCCGACAAATACGACAGCCGCGCCTTCTTCACCTATGCGCATTACCTTGCCGGATTGCTGCCGGAAATCCGCTCCCGCGCCGGTTATGACGCTGGTCACCAACTTCCCTCAAGCAGCGGCACTTTCCGGCCGATCCCGCTGAAGGGAACCGCCGGTGTTCCATTGCTGCTCTTATCTGCCATTCCCTCCGGAGATATCACTTTACAGGGAATAGACTTCCACATTGGCGGCGTCGACGCCGCGGCGGCGGAGAACGGGATAGGAAAGATGCCGTCCGGTTTTACGGAAAATATTGGCCATATGGCGGACAGCCTTATTCTGCTGTTGGCTGCCGGCAATGCCGTGATGCGCGCCGCCTGGAAAACAATGACTAAAATTGCGGATATGACGGTGGCTTATGAGGACGGCGACCAGGAAACCGTCGATTTTGAATACGGCTACAATATTTATGACGTCAACGAGCGTTACGGCAAACCGCTGGAGGGCAGCTACTACCGCCATGAAGGCTACAGCGGCACCTACGCCATTGACGATTCCTACGCGGGCAAAAAGCCGGACGGCAGCGACCTTTCGCTGCGCGCCTGGGAATGGGTGAATCCCAAACCCGGCAAAAAAATCCGCAGCGTCACGATTAAAGCCACCGATCACGCCGACGCGCCGACATATCTCTTCGCTCTGACATCGGTAAAAAGTAAATCATAGATTATCAAGCTGCAAATACTTACGAAGAAGAGGATTAAACGATGGATGCTGCTGAAAAAATGCCGCAGTTGGCAATGGAAAGAAGCCTGCTGGAAGACTTGCCTGAAATTCACCTGCCCGAAGGTTTCTCGATTCGCTCTTATCAGGATGGCTGGGATAAGGAATGGGAAGCCATCATCGGAGCCTCCTTTCAGATAACAATTTCTTTTCACGAAGCGATCGCCCTATGCAAACAATATAATCCGGCTAATGTCTTGTTTGTCTGCCATGGCGATAAGCCGGTCGGCACGGCGACCGCGTGGTACCGGGATGATTTGCCGGAAGGCACCGGTTACCTGCATATGGTTGGCCTCCTGCCTGAATACGGCGGCAGAGGACTGGGCCTTAGCATCAGCCTGGCTGTTCTTCACAATTTGAAGAAATCGGGTTATGCCAAAGTCTTTCTTCATACTGATGATTTTCGTTTACCGGCTATCAAACAATATTTGCGGCTGGGATTCAAACCGGTCTATAACAGTGAAGGCGCCGCCGAACGCTGGCAGGCTGTCGGGCAGATCCTTCATAATCCTTAAAGCCATACCGACCAGTCGCCATAACTTAAAATCCCGCTGCCGTGACGGAGCCTGCCGTCTGCTTTAAGCTGCCTGAAAGCATCGCGCATGCGATATAAAATCTCCGGTTTGATTTCCAGACTGTGATGCGCGGGATAAACCTCTTTTACCGGCAAAGCAGCAACCTTTTCCAATGAATCGAGATAAGCCGCCGGATCGGTAGACGGATAATACGCAAACAATGTATCTTTATAGACGAGATCGCCGGTAAACAGATACCCTCGCTCCTTTTCCCAAAAACACAGGTGTCCCGGAGAATGCCCAGGCGTATGCAGCACCTCAATCACACGTCCCCCAAGATCAATCACATCGCCGTCATGTAAAACCCGCGTCGGCGTTCCCTGAAAAAACACGTAATCGCCGATGTTGTATCCTTTAGGCAAATCGCATCGGTCGACAACCATTTGGCGAATGGTATCCATCGTCAACGGAAATTCGCCGGACAACCAATTCAATTCTGCTTCGTGGGCGTAAAAATCCGGATAGTACTTATGCCCGCCGATGTGATCCCAGTGAATATGCGTCGCCACGGCTGTCACGGGTTTATCGGTTAATTTTTTGATTTCTTCGGAAATGTTGCCAATGCCGAGACCGGTGTCGATCAGCAAACATCTTTCACGGCCCTGCAGAAGATAGCAATGCGTTTCTTCCCAATGCCTGTATTCGCTGATCGTCGATGTATCCGCATCAACACTGCCGATTGTAAACCAGTCGTCCGTCATGATTTCCCTCTTATAACCCTAAATTATTTTCGATAACGGCTATCGCCTTTGCAACGCCGTCTTCATCCCGAAGCTTCTTTCCGAATGCCGCGGCCCTCTTCTGCATCTCTTCATCTGAGACCGCAATATTGATTGCCTGAGCATAACGCTCTGCAGTCAACTTCTTACACCATATCGGCTTTGTGCCTATGCCCAGCTGGTATACGCGATCTCCCCAATACGGCTGATCTCCTCCGAACGGTACAATAACGCTGGGTACGCCTGCGCGTATTCCGGCTGCCGTTGTTCCTGCTCCGCCATGATGAGACACTGCTTTTACCTGACGAAACAGCCATTCATGTGGAACATTATCAATTAACATAACATTTGCCGGCAACTCGCGGTTGCCGATATGCCTCCAGCCGGCAGAAAGCAGCGCTCTTTGTTTTGTCCTTTGCAAGCTTTCTAAAACCACATCCAGCATTCTGTTGAAATCTCCGCCTACCGTACTTCCAAATCCGATGTAAACGGGTTTTTCACCGCTTTGCAGAAATTTTATAAGTTCTTGCTGAGGTTCCCAATTAGAGAAAATGTCTTGAATCCAAAATCCTGTCACATAACGGCAGTCATCCCACTCCTTTGGTTTCGGCGCAAGAGTCGGGCTATAAGCGTACAATGTCGGGATAAGTTTACCGCCTATCTCCCGGTAAGGGAATTGAAACCGTTTTATTGGAGCAAGCCCCATTGCTGTACGCCAATCATTAAGCAGCGTTCTTGTGGCATGAGACCATAAAAGATCACCACTTTTAAAAGTAAAACGATTATATATTTTCCCTAACGGAAGGCGGGGCGCTGTCATCGCCGGAAATTCCCCCGTGGGATCAAGCGGGCAGAAAAACACGCGAAAACACGGAATTTTGAACTTCTCGCAGACGTGGTAGGCCACGCTTCCCAAGGTACTGTATAAAACACAGTCTGCGTCCTTGCAGGCATTTTCAATATCTGTCAAAAATTCACTTTTTATGGGTTCCAATAAGCCTTTGAGATTTTTAAAATACTTGACAAATGATACCTGCTCGCCAATCAGCTTCTCCATTACAAGTTCCGCTGAACCCGCCATAAAAGCATATTTAAATCCCTCGGATTCGATATAGTCTTGAAAGACGTTCATCGCGCAAATTTGTACGGAATGCCCCTTGCGCTGCAATCCTTTACCCAAAGCAATAAACGGTTGAACATCTCCCCTTGACCCTATGGTTATAAAAGAAAACCTCATTGATCATATCCCTCATTGTTACAGTGATTTCCAGCGCCCAGATCACTAATCGGCCAGGAAATAAGCCTTATCTGCTTATAGAAATGAACGCTTCCCCTTGCCTGAAAACCTGTCAGATTAAACGTATAGGTACCCGTTTCCGCAATATCGATCGTAAACCGGCCATGAACCATATCGCTGTTGTGATAAACGACGATACCCTTCTCGTTTTCAACAACGATGTCTATCGCTCCTTCGGTGATATCGACAGTCGCATCAACCGATTCTCCCTCCAATAAAGGCATCGTGCCGCATACCGTTGTATTAAGGACTTCGAAATCCACCAGGAAATGGTCGTCATTTCCAGTTTTGCTCCCGGAAAATGCAGATTTATGATCTTTACAACTGCACAAGCCGATCAATGATGCCGTCAGGAATAAGAGGCATAAAACTTTCCCGGATTTTTTCATAGTCCAACGCCGCTCCAATATTTTTCTTATAACTAATTATAAACCAACTGTCGTGGCAAACGCATCAGTTAAATCAAAGACGCGGCCATATCGTTACGGTTGCGTTTTGGTATTAATATACACTTTGCAACAATCAGCGGTCATTAATGTGCTTTCAACCGTCATGTGCCGAATGTCGATTTTACCTGCAGCGGCAAGCATCGCCATCATGGGGTCAAGGCACCAGCCATGACAGGGATTCGCGCCGCCCATTCTCTTGGACAACGCGCAAAGCTTGCATGAAGTTGCTGTGGCTATGAATCCGTCCGAAGTTTTCTCAACAGACCAATTTGCGCAGCCATAGATTTCAGATAATGTGTAAAAGACATCTTCGAAGCTTTCAATACCTAGTTGTTGATTGAGATAGGGCGCCGTCTGCGCCTGCCTTTCTTTCCTGCTTTTCACAATCGTTTCCAACGCATTGAGTTTACTGTACGTGTTGACCGTTTCCGCGACAGAAGCAGCATACGTATTTTGCAGCATGACGAGTCTCTTTTCGATTTCCATTTTTGTTTCTCCTTTACGATATTGTTTTAACGTTCGTTAGTTATGGCTTAAATGTCGATCATGGTTTACTGAAGCAAGTCTATTAAAGACGGAATGACAGCTGGGAAACAGTTTATGTGCAGTGACTTAATACGACGGCAATCTCTTCCCGAATTTCTTCCTTGGGCAGAAACCTGTTCTTCACAACAATATTCTCAATCATGGTTTCCAATAAATGGACCAAGGTTCGCACAACGGCTTTATGGTTATCTGTATTTTTAAAATAGGGTTCCAGGATCTGCTCATGCCTTGGCATGATCGTCTTTTCCCATTCATCCATCAGCCGCATCAATTCCTCATCGCCGTCAAACGACAGATAGACCTTGATGCCAAGCCGGTATACTTGCTTATCATCATTGTTCAGGGCGTTCAGGTTAAATACGAACATCGTATAAAAATCGATAATGTTATCAATTTTTAAGCACGAAGCTTGCTTTTTTATCAAATTAAAGAACTCTTGCTTAATAATTTCATCAAACAATTCTTTTTTATTTTTGTAATAATAATAAATCATCGGCAAAGAACAATTCACATCGCCCGCGATGTTGCGTATCGTTGTTCCGTAGTATCCATTGTTATTGAAGTGTTCTACAGCCACTTCCTTGATTCGTTTTCTTAAATCCTTATCCGACATATTCCCCGCCTTCTATACTTAACGTTCGTTAGAATTTTACCGCTTGAACCTAATCCTGTCAAGAGCCGGCCCTAATCAATTTTCTCTGCCGGCGTTCACGTTTAACCGATTGAATCACAAAACCATGGGTGGTTATTCCACACCAAAAGCCTCTGCCCAGGTATCGATCAGGGCGTGCAGTTTCTCATGGACACCATGCCCTATCACGTGCTCTTCATGTTGTTCAAATTTCTCAAACAACCTGTCCTGTGCCGGTTCATCGATTAATTGGTCCGCCATCGTGAACAGAACATTGTTTTCCTTTTCGATATGGCGACGTAAAAGATCACGGTATTGTACAGCGATTTGATTGAAATGTACAAGATCCTTATCCTCCAGATAAAGGTTCATTTGCGCAATAAACGCTCTGCCTTGCGCGTGTTCCTGGAGCATAACGCCGACCGGGCCGCCTTCATTCGGAATGCCTTTATGGACCAGCTCGATAAACAGATAGTTTTCTTCCTTGCCATGATGGCACTTATCGGCAAATGTTTTTAAAAAATAGATCAGCTCGCTATAATAACGTAATATTGATTTCGTTTTGCTGCTATCTGATTGCATCATCTGATCGAGTATCTGCAGAACAAAAAGAATCGCTTCGTGCTCCTTTCGGAGATCTTGTGTTGCTTTTCCCATATACATAGCCCCCTTTATTCAATTTTCCGCATTTAATTATATTTTACTACATAGAATGTTTTTTACATCATACGCTGCCATACAGTTCAAATTGATTTTTATGAAAATTCAACAGACCGTCATGCTTTAGCTTTGAAAGCTCGGCAGACATTGCGCTGCGCTCAACAGAAAGATAGTCGGCAAGTTCCTGACGGTTAAAGGGAAGGCTAAAACGACTGCTTCCCGCCTTTTTAGCTTCGGTTGAAAGATAAGCCAGGAGCTTTTCACGAGTAGTCCTTTTTGCGGTAATTTCTATTTTCTGCGTCAGCAAGATGTTCTTCATCGATACAATACTCAACATATTCTGAATGAGTCTGCTGTGAAAGCCGCATGCTTTGGCGCACGAAACGGTAAGCTTGCAGCAGTCGATCAAAAGCAGCTCGCTTGCGGTGGTTGTAATTACATTGACTGGAAGCGTATTCATATCCGAACAGGCAAAGGACTCTCCAAATAAATGACCGGTATCAACATTGGCTAAAATACTTCTGTTTCCATAATAATCATCCTGAACGACTTGAACTTGCCCCGACAGAACAATACCGAAACGCTTAATGATCGCTCCGCTAAAAAATACTGTTTCTCCCTTATCGTAATGCAAGACTTCTGCAGACAAGCAAGACAAAAGCGTCTGCAAATCTGATTCATCAATACCCTTAAACAAATCTGCTGTTTTCAAGACAGCCAGATATTTTTCCATAAAACACGCTTTCGTTGGAATTCCAACAGACTTAATGATTTAAGTCTAGTAAACTGATCATCAGAAGTCAATATGAACGATAACCACACATTTTAAAGAGGTATATGAAATATGATTCGGAAAATAATCAGAATTGATGAAGAAAAGTGTAACGGCTGCGGTTTATGTGCAGAAGCTTGCCATGAAGGCGCTATCGGCATGGTCAACGGCAAAGCCAATCTTCTGCGCGACGACTACTGCGATGGTCTCGGCGACTGCCTGCCGGCTTGCCCTACGGGGGCTATCAGCTTTGAGCAGCGTGAAGCGGAAGCCTATGACGAAGCGGCCGTGCAGAAAAGCAAACATATCAACCAAGATGAAACGCTGCCGTGCGGATGCCCTGGCACGCAATCGAAAACCATTCATCGAGAAACAGGATGTGAAACCATCGCTGCCGATATCAATGGCCATAAAAGCCAGTTATCGCAATGGCCGGTCCAAATTAAACTTGTGCCGGTTCGGGCGCCGTATTTTACAGATGCCAATCTGCTGATCGCCGCTGACTGCACAGCATATGCTTATAGTGATTTTCATAACAGATTTATCAGAAATAAAGTGACCCTGATCGGCTGCCCGAAGCTGGACGAGGGGGACTATAGTGAAAAGTTGACGGCAATCATCAAAAACAACAGCATTAAAAGCGTTACTGTCGTCAGGATGGAGGTGCCCTGTTGCGGAGGTCTTGAAAACGCCGTAAAAAAAGCGCTGCAAAACAGCGGTAAATTTATCCCCTGGCAAGTGGTAATCCTTTCAACCGACGGCAGCATCCTGGATTGAGCAGCAAGGTCTAGTACCCCATGCCCAGTTCGTTTAACCGGCTTTACCGGCCTGTATTTATGATTCGACGGCATCCCAAACGGGTATGGCTAAAAACTCTGAAAGAGTTTGTGCATCTGCCCGCATTCTCTTTATATTCCCATGAGAGATGATATGGATACGTTCAGCATTCTTTAGAACCAGATTCAGCTCGCAACAAACGTAGCGTTTTCTGCCCCCGATGATTTTGGCGATTAATTGAATTGCATAAATTTTATTAAGGTCATCGGGTGCTTGTCCTGCTTTTCTCCTCTTTTTATATAAGGACGATGTTGTCTTGTCAAACGCGGCATGCCTGGATGTAAATAGAATCAGACCGGCGCCCAGAAGAATAAACGCGAGCCCGAACAATAGCGCTTCGATAGACGAGATCTTAGAAATGATGAGTATTGCCGCTCCCAAAACGATACATCCGCTGTACATGGCCAATAAGCCATTGGCAGAACGGAATTCCATTATATTGGGTTCGATGCGTACGAGTTTTTCCGAGCAGAAGTTTGCGCCCAGCATATTACAAGGTTCCCAATTAGTACTCCTGGCAATTGGATCGTTGAATAGCGCCGGATCGACTATGTTAATGATCATTTTTCTGCCCCTTATCTTTACGTATTCCGACCAATTTTAACCAAATCAATATAATGAGCAATATTTTCCGTTTTCGGATGCAGCCAGAACGGAGCGCTGCAACAGCCACAGTGCCAGCGGGATTGATTTTCAAAAATATATCCGACGCCTTTTTTACAACGCCCGCCGGCATGAGCATCGCAGCCGGATTCCGATAACCGGAACATTTCAACTATTTCATCAGGTATATCTTTGCCTTTGTAGTCATCGATACATTTTTCTGCATTTCGGATACGCAGCATCAAACGTAAATCACCCATCCAATCTAAAATCCGGAACAAATAAGGTCCTTTGCGTTTCATAATCGATTCTTTATCATAATAGCAAATACCCGGGCCTTCATTCCAGCCTCCGTTCGTATAAAAATAACCCATATCCTGCATCGCTTGCTGGAAGGCACGGATAAATTCACGTTCCTCATGAGTCCGCGTTTTATCGTATACGGCGTAAACAGGATCGCTGCAGCCGCTCCTGCCAAATCTTTCTGAGAGCAACCTGAAGCTCCATCTGCAAAACAGATCCTCGCCGCTAATACCGGCGGCTTTTTGAGCGACCTGCGCCATAACAGCGATGATATTGGAATTATCTGGGTAACGCACTGTAAAATCAGACGTTTTCGATGTTATTTTACCCTGGGTCAATCCCGAAAAGACAAAGCCATAATCACTTAAAACATTTAACAGAAGATGTGTATGTTTGACTTTGTTAGCCTGCTTAAAAGCAGGAATGTCCACCAAAAACCCGTCATAGCCTAAATGTCCGTGTGAAAAAATCGCATAAAGCAATTTCATGGGACGCCACGCCGCATATCGCGATTCCTGAGCTTCTACTGCGCCATAACGGACAGCCCCTTCTTCGTAAAGCGGCATGGCAAATCGCGCCGGATCCTCGGATATGTCAGTCATGATTTGGTTATATAGCGCTTCGATCTGCCGGAATGCGGATTCAAAATCCTCAGGAGAAAGCATGTGCAGAAAATCCGGATGAATCTCAATGGTCTCAGGTGTCACAGATAATTCTCCCCGCCTGATAAGCGCCCATCTGCTGACGATATAACTCATTTAACCCACCTCATTCACGCTTTACTGCACCGATAAACCGGAACCCATATCTCAACGATTGAATCCGCTGCGCCGTCACCCTTTTTCATCGGATTTCGGGAATGGATTTTTTCCGTATTGTTTGTCAAATTCACTCCAGACTTCACCCGTTTTGGTACCATCGCCGGTCAAACCGGTAATGCAAAGCTTACCTCTGCTGATCATTATCGGCTGCATACGAACGTTCTCCTTTTTCGAGTATTACGATTGTTTTATTGATCGCTTCATACACCCTGGCATCATTGTCAGCAATCTGGGAAATTGTCAATCCTACCATTTCTCCAAAATAACCTGCGGCATGCTGCGACCAGTCGGCGCAGGCTTCCAATCCGATCAACGCCCATGCCAGGTCGTGAGTATAGCCATAATATGGGCCGCTTATCTGATCCCAAAGTTTTATTAACGCAGGATCATGCAGCCTGCTCATATCGCCAATCCCGTCATAAACTGAAGCATCGCCGCCGTCGCGATATTTGCGGAACACCTCGGCGAAATTGTGGCAATTAAAGGTATACCACATGGTGTCGGCCACCCGTTTCATCCGGGCCTTCTTTTCATCAATCTTGCAAAAATTCAGGCTGTCGGCGGTATACAATCCCAGCTTTTCTATATAATCGCTCCAGAGGTTTTTATTGATATTGTATGCCATCACCTTTTGTATACGCTTTAAGCCGTCGATCAGCGTATATCGCGGCGCGGTTTTATCACCGATAATATAGAGGGTTTCTATATCGGCGTAAACGGGCGCGCCTTCCGGTCTTTGTTGGGCATTGGTAAAATCGGGGCAGATCAACAGGTCGGCATCATACCCGATGATCACACGATAGCGTCCTTCACCGGTTTTCACTTTTGCGATCACCGGTTTTCCCGCGTCAACCGACGCGATGATTTCATCTTGAAACGCGGCAAAGTCGGTCAGTCTGCGATATTTGTATCCGGCAAAACCAAACAAAAAATCGATATTGTTCTCAGTATCGCCTTCATCCGGAACCACTTCACCGATCATCTTCTCCATTTCCGTACGCTCACCGTCAAATCGGCAGCGCAGAGAACTGCGTCCGCACATCGTGTCGAACAAGAAAAAATAGCACTCCTGCCTTGAGATCGGAGTATTACCGCCTTGGCTGCAATGGCCGCAGCTGTTGCAGGCTTTCCCTTTCATTTGCCGGCATTCATAATCGCTGCCGCCGGCTGCGATATTTTCCAAATACATATAAGTTGAGGCGAAACAATTAATAAAAGTCGTTCCGTTGAAACCGCTGAAGGGTACATTGAAAAGCAATTTATTCTTCATACATTAAGTTCCCGGCCTCTTGCTTTTTAACGCGTCGCGGGTTACTTTTGCCAATTCGCATATTTGCAGCTCATTGGAAAAATCCGTGACAATATAACTGTTATTTTTGATACCTGTTTCCAATGCCATACCGTTTTTTGCAATAAAGGCATCGCCGGCGGATGTTTTTTTCAGATACCATTTATTAACGCACAAAACTCCCAGATTTATACCATCCAGACAGATGGCATATGTACCGAACATCTTCTTTGCCTGAGTATCGCCGGCATTTTTTAACATATTGCATATAATATCTTTAAACTCCATATCGGCCGCATCTTTAAGCATAGCAATATCCTTCTGCCAGTATTTATCGGTTTATTTGCTTTCTTCAGATATTTTTCCAAAGCAATAAGGTTGTAAATACCTCTTAAAATGTCCGGATTTTTACAGTTTAATCCTTAACCCTAAAGCTCAGGAATAGTGTAAATATTTAATACAGCTATCATATACCCAAACATACGTTCATGTCAATTGTTAAAATATTTTCGGTACCGGTTAGTTCGTTTTTGGCGATACCAACGCCAGCCACCGTTCATTTTTCTGCATATAGCCAAAGGTTTCCTCATCTCTGAAACAAGCCAGCAAGTTATCGTGTAATTCCTTTTTGAATTCTGCGTTTATATCTTTAAATTCCATATGTTCATATAGTGCTGATTGGGCAAAACTGCATATCTTATCAAGATTGGCGATCATTCGCTCCATCGTTTCTATCGTTGTCTTTTCATCCTTTTCTGACGTTGCCAGGTCAAGGATGCATGAAGCCTCATGATATTCACCCATATCAAAAATGTCCGCCAGCCCTCTTTGTTTCTCAACAAGCATATGGGCTTTTTGCATGTCTTTATCCCGCATGACCAGCATATAAATACTATTCATGAGCATGCTTATCATTTGATAGCCTGAAAACAATAATTCTTCATAGGCTTTATAAGCTTCATTCACGCGATTTGTTTTGCTGTAAATAAACGCTTGTTTTCTCTTTCTCTCCGGATTCTGTTTAGAAAAGTAAGCCAGACATTCCTCCGCTTGCTTGTATTGTTCCTTTCTTGAATAAAATTCAAACAAGGAATCGGCAGCACTGGTTCTGATGTTTTCATCTTTGCTGTTTAAAGCACGAATATAGCACTCAGTAATATAGCCGTCGTATTTATCCGAATATGGAATATCATTTGTTAATCGCCAGGCATCAAAAATCACAGCCATTTGCCAAATCAACTGTTCACAATTTGGATATTGATCAATTTTACTTTTTGCCCATTGAAGCGCTTCTTCATAAGGTTCACATTTCAATTTTGCCTGAGCTTCATTGACAAGACTGTATATTTCATCTGCCGTAAGTTCCTTATGAAAGGAGAATAATGTATCCAGAGTGATGTCAAGCAGCCTGGCAATAGGAGCTAATAACATAATATCTGGCTGTGAATTTCCATTTTCCCACTTATTCACTGCCGGCGCCGTCACGCCAAGGCGATTGGCCATTTCTTCCTGGGTTAAGTTTTTTCTTTTTCGATAATCTCGTATTACTTCGCCGATCTGCATAGGAACATCCTCATGATTCTGTAAAATAATCTGTATCTTTTACCAAAATAATCATAACAAGAAGCGCCCTATCTAACAACTGAATATGTGTTAATTATTCTTCAAGAATATTAACTGCCGTTCATATATCAGGTCAATGCTTATCCCAAGCAGCAGACTCAGAGCAGCCGACACGCATTCAATAACCGTATGGATTGCCTTGTTTTTATATGATACAATAGCCGCAGACATAAATTAAAGGATGTGAGTTGTAAATTTATGAATATAAATCAATTCCTCAGCAACCCGAATGAAAAGCCCCTTGATCAGATCCTCGCAGACGGCGGTTTTTGCGGCATTTTTCGTACGATTGGCTGTATCGGCGACAGTTTGTCATCCGGCGAATTTGAATCTTTCGATGAAACCGGCACGACAGGTTACCACGATTATTTCGAATACTCATGGGGGCAGTATATTGCCCGCGCGACAGGCTCCAAAGTTTACAATTTTTCCCGCGGCGGCATGACCGCAAAAGAATATTGGGAGAACTTTGCCGAACAGAACAACTTTTGGGATAAGGACAAGCTGTGCCAGGCTTATATTATCGCGCTCGGCGCAAATGACCTTTTCGGCTTAAAACAAGAAATCGGTTCCGCAGCCGATATTGACCTTGAAAATTGCGAAAATAACGCGCCTACATTTGCCGGTTATTACGCAAAAATTATTCAGCGGTTGAAATCCATGCAGCCCAAAGCCCGTTTTTTTATCATGTCTATGCCGCATGATGAAAATACGGAGCAAAACGCAATAAAAGACAAGCACGCCGCTATGCTTTATGAATTGGCACAGATTTTTGATTATACTTATGTGCTCGATTTCACCCAATACGCGCCTGTATACGATAAAGAATTTCAGCGCAATTTCTACCTCGGCGGACATTTGAACGCAGCCGGATATCTGCTGACAGGCCGCATGGTATCTTCCTACATCGACTATATTGTCAGAAACAACGCCGAAGATTTCGCGCAAGTGGGTTTTATCGGAACGCCATACCATAATTGCAACGCCAAATGGTGACCGGTACGAGGTCGGAGCATTAATGCAGGATAAACCCCAAAATTCAGATGGTTTTTGGCAAGCTGTCGATGCCTTGATTGCCCAGTCGGAAATCGTCATTGACCGGCCAAAGGGGACGAAGCATCCTCGATTTGATTTCATCTATCCTTTGGATTATGGTTATCTGGAAGGCACCGCCTCGCCTGATGGCGGCGGTATTGATGTGTGGCGCGGGAGTCTTTCGGGGAAGGTGTGCGACGCTATAATCTGTACCGTCGACCTGTTGAAAAAGGATTCGGAAATTAAGATCATGATTGACTGTACTGAGGCTGAAAAGGCTGTCGCCATGCATTTTCATAACGATTCCGAATACATGAAGGGCGTCATGATCCGGAGAGAAAAAAAGTAAGCATATCATGAATTGCCTGCCGCCCAGGCAGCTTCGGATGTCATAGGTCGCGCCATTGACCTTCGCTGATCCGGATTGTTGAGGTAAAGTGATGTACATCGATTTGAAACGGATTGAATTTGTTGTCACCCAGGCTTGCAGCGGCAAATGCAAACACTGCTCCAACGGCGAACATACGCCGGCGGGAGGCGGTGTGGATGCGGCTGCGGCGATATCTGCGATCAAACGGCTCGCGGAACGATTCAAGATCGAATCTCTGATGACCTTCGGCGGCGAACCTTTGCTTTACGCCGAAGCTGTTTGTGACATTCATGCCGCGGCCTGCGGCTGCGGTATCCCAAAGCGGCAGCTTATCACCAACGGCTATTTTTCGCACAACAACCAGAAAATTGAAAAAGTGGCGGAAGCGCTATGCGCATCAGGGATTAACGATGTTTTGCTGTCCGTTGATGTCTTTCATCAAGAGTATATTCCTATCGAACCGGTCATGCAGTTCGCAGACGCACTGATAAAAAACAGCATCCCCTCTTTGCGTGTTCATCCTGCGTGGCTGGTAAACGAAGCGCACGATAATCCCTATAACGCGGAAACCAAGCGTTTATTAAAGTTGTTTTCCGACAAAGGAATCAAAGTTAATGCGGGCAATGACATTTTTCCGGCCGGCAACGCGCTCAAATACCTCGCCGAATGGTTTCCACCGCCGGAGCAAACCGATCTGTCGGCGCCGTGCGGTTCCGCTCCGTACACCACACAGCTCGATTCAATAGACTGTTTAAGTATCAATCCGAACGGCGATGTCAAGTTTTGCACGCTGGCGATAGGCAATATCTATCGTCAGGATGTTTTAGATATCGTCGACAGTTATGATCCATACCAGATACCCGAATTCAAAGCGTTGTTAAGCGGTGGAGCAGCTGAGCTTTTACGATACGCCGAAAAATTGGGCGTAATTCCCGATATTACGGATTGCCGTTCGGCTTGCGGTGTATGTGAAAAAACAATGGCGGCGCTAAAAGCTGAAACGCCGAACCTTAAACCTGGATTATAGCCGTGATACACAAGCTAAGGCCGTCTTGAATTCGAACGATACGGAGAAAGCAGGGATGTTATGAAAAAACCTTTTGTGATCAGCATATCCGGTTTATCCGGCAGCGGCAAAACGGAGTCCGTAAAATCGTTAAAAGAACGACTTGCTCATGCCGCCGTAATCAGCTTTGACGATTATGGCGATCGCGTCTATCTCGACCGTGATATCAACGAATGGTCGGCGGATTCGAGTGACAATGAATGGCATACCGAACCGGTTGCCGCCGATGTTGAACGCTTATTGGGCAAACCGCTGGATTACATCATTCTTGATTTTCCGTTCGGTTATGGGAACAAGCTTGTCGGGCAGTACATCAATCTTGCCGTTTTTATTGATGTCCCTCTGGATGTGGCCTTAGCCAGACGGATTATCCGCGACTATACAAGCCGCGATCAAAACACCCATACCGCCGATGTTGAGGAAGTAAGCCTTGCCGGACTGGACAAGGAGCTTCGTTTTTATCTGGCGCGCTCACGTTCTACTTATGCGCGCATGCCTGAAATGCAGAAACCGGCGTCCGACCTCGTCATTGACGGCACAAAAACGCCGGTGGAAATTGCCGATGAGATCATGAGCCGCATCAATATATGCCGTTCCTGCGATATAGAAAATAAAGAGATTTATATCAAAATCGCGGTAGAATCGGATTTACCCTGTGTTCTCCATGTCGATCCGTTTCAGCGTATGGACTTCATTGCTCGCGCCATTAAACACGGCGACTGTTATATCGCCCTATCAGATGACGTTATAAAAGCATTTGCCGTCATGGATTATAGCTTCTTTGATAATGCTTTTATTGAACTCCTCATGGTAGCGGAAAAGGACAGGCGCTGCGGTTTTGGCTCTGCCCTTTTGAACTATTTATTTGCCGTATGTAAAACGCAAAAGCTCTTTACCTCAACCAACCAGTCGAATCTTCCGATGCAAAACCTGCTTCATAAAACCGGATTCACTTATTGCGGCAAGGTTGATGCGCTGGACGAGGGCGATCCGGAATTGTTTTATATACGGATGAAGGAAAACCATTAAGACAAAAGCAGGTTTTACTTGTTCTTGATCTGTTCCACACGCCAGCGTACAATGTCGCCGATTAAATGATGATCAATAGGCTTGTCCAGTGGGAGCTGAATGGCTCCCTTGGATGTTTTGTATCCGGCCAGTCTTTCGGCAAACACACTTGTCGCCTCACCGCCGGGAAAAAGACCGATGTGTTTCTTGAATGCGGCAAAGTGGATGAGATTCTCACCTTGCCGGAAGGTTGGCATCTGCCAGGAAATCAATTCCGCGGCGTCCGGCGCGGCGGCGCGGATTGTTTCGCGGACAGCCTGCAGAAGCAGCTGGACCTCGGCGGGTTGGCCGGCGATATACTCGTCTATTGATCGCGCTTTGCCGCAGGTATGATTTTGATTGGCATTTTTAAACTCGCGGCCGCATCGGGGACATTTCCACATCATGCCACTACCTCAGCAATACCACTTTATTCTCGCCGGGTTCGGCTCGTCCTCTATGGCGACAGCCTGCAACGCGGCCTTCATATCCGCGCAAATCTCCTCGGCAATTGTTTCGTATACTTCATATTTTTCATTCATCCCGACACGGTCATAAGCTATCGCTGCTGCTCCATAAAAGAAAAGCCCGATGGAATGCGACAGTGTGTGGACAGCCGCCGAACCCTGGCCGCAAGCACGAGCCGCCGCCTGGGCAGCCGGATCATCCTCGAGCTCGCGGGCGGCGGCGTGGCACTCGTTCAGGATTATAGCCTTAACCATCGGAAACTTCACCTGGCCGGCAAGATAACTTCGGGCAGCGGCTAAAGCATTTCGCGGGCGATTGTCGTTCGGGCAGCGTCTCTCATATATAGGTAAAATATGAATTTCAGCATAATTGACGCACCAATTACATATTGTTGTCCTGTTCTGCGTATCGATCAAACGCATCAGAGCAATTGTCGAAGATGCATGGATATCGCCAAGCATTTTACGGTGTTTTTTTACCATAAGCAGCCGCCCCTTTATCTTCTATGATAACAAATTCAAATTCTTTGTTAAAGCAATTAAATTCACATGGTGATGATTGCCTTTTGGCACCATGTGAATAAGAGATCAAATGCTTGATTAAAGTTGTATTCTTTATCATCTCTAAGCTTAATAAGCATTTCTATGATTTTTTTGTCCAGACCATTCAGGCATTCGACCAATTCGCATTTTGTGGCGATGAAGGTTCCGCTGTTTATGTAGTTTATATTTTGAATAATAAAGAATGCTGATTTATACGCTAGCGGCAGATGCGTCCTGTTGTTTTCCGGATCAGAATGAACATATCGATGGCACAATTCATGATACAGGTTGCCCAGACTAAGTTTTATATAATTTTTCTCATCCTCAATCGTATAAGCAGGTACGAAATCCATAAGTTTTCCGTATAAGTTCTTTGTCGTATGCAGAAGCTGACATATTTCGAGCGGATTCCAATTTGCCATTTCCGATTTCCCGCAGATAAAGCCGCATGATTTCTCATACTGTCCGACAGAAATCAATGCGTTTTTATAAACAGTTAAATCATGAACCGTTATATCATCAATAATGACCATGATATCAATATCGCTGTTTTCATTGGCTTCATTTCTGAGATAACTGCCTTGCAAACCGACATAAAGCAGTCTTTCATTAAATTGATCGCTTAATAAAGTCAACAGCTTATTGATGTATTCATCTGGTTTAATCATTCCGGATCACCTGCCTGTTAAGCTTGCCTTCATGCTTTATAAAAAGTACTGATGTCCCCACGCATATGCGCCTCTTCCCGCCCAGTTATAATCCTGTCCTAACAGTTTAGGCAGAAGCAGTTCGTTATAAGCAGAAGGAAATCTTAGTATCTTATATGCTTCAGCATATTTAAATCCTGACATATACCCCCTGAAGGAAGCGCCGGCTTCCTTGTCGGCGCATAGATCAGCGCCCGACGCGGAAACCTGATGGAATTCCATAAAGCTTTCCCTCAGCTTGTCCATGCAATTGTCGATACGGATAAAAAAATCAGGAGAAAAATACGACATAGTCTGATTGGGACCGGCTTCAAAGGCGTGTATTTCACATTTCGAACAACAGCACAAGGCTTTGAAAGACGCGCGGGATGCTTCAACATGATCGGGATGATTGTCTTTGGGCCAGTGTATAAAAGCGATATCCGGTTTTATATCCTCAACGATGCCCTTGATCAAATACACGGTCTCATTATTGCACTCATAAAAACTGTTATCTCTATTTCCGATTATGATTTTTTCCGCGCCCAATACTGATGCTGCTCTGCGTTCTTGTTCTTCAAATTCTTTTATGATTGCGTTGTCCTTATATGCCGCAAATGGCTTAACCTCTTCGGGTGTTTTCCCATAAATTCTTCTTTTACAAGCAACATTAAGGAAAGTAACCTTATATCCTTTTTCCGAAAGGATATAAGCCAATCCGCCGGCGCCATATTCGCAGTCGTCATTATGTGCCCCGATAAAAAGAGCTCTCTTTCCATCCATCATGCTATACCTCTATATGCGTTCTGTCGTTTCATCCCTATTCCGTCTGTTTATTCCCGCTTGTCCATCTCTCCAGATCGGGCAGATCGAAATATTTAAGTATGTCAGGTATGATGATGCTGCTTATATCGTAATAATCGTAATGATGTGCCCCGACCCATGCTGCATAGCTGCCCATTCCTTGAACCACTTTGATTTGTTGGAATCGATCATCAAGGAACGCTGCAAACTGCGCATACACGCCATGACGGCCATATGCGTAAAGCTTGATATCGCCCTTTTGAGCCCCATACCATTCTTCGATCATATCTGCGGCTCTGATTACATCATAGGTTCTCAGGGCTGCGAGGCTATCCCCCAGCCAAAACAAATCATAAGAAAGTTTTTCGATAATACCGGAAAATTCAAGCGGATCACATACAGAAGCATGATTAGGCTTGCTTGTGCCCACTCCCGAAACATCGAGAACTAAAACACTTCTGCCCAAACTGCATTCTTTTCTGATCCAGTCTGAATGGCTCTGGATATTTCCGGTACCGCCATCCCAAACGGCGATCGTAAAGGGCTTGTTCATATTTGCATAGTTTTCCGTGGTAAATATATAAGCATGACTGAAAATGCCTTCCTGCGACCACCATATAATGTCATGAACTCTAAAATCATACTTCATAAAATCTTCGTTTAGTCGCATATTGGTGGCGCAAGGTTTACGGTTTGCAAATACCGCTTCTTTAAGCCAGTTGTATGCTCTATCTTTCAAATCTGCATCCGGCAGCAATCTGCGCTGATTTTCAAGAATCTTCAAGTTGTCTACGTTTTCATCTTGTATAAAGCGGGCGCCGTCAATTTCTCCTCTGACCTGGCCTGATTTCGTGCATTGGATAAGCCGAGGCTCGATCGCCTCGATACTTTCAACACAAGGCGATGATTTTCTCCCCAATAAATGCAGCGAAAAAAATTCGGCGGACTTTTGGGCTAATTTTCTGGTATAGGAATGAATTGAGGTATCCTCAGCTAATTCAATACACTCAGATTTCCCGTAAAGATCCCAGAAACGTCTTGACCTTTCCACCGTACTTCTGGTTCCTTCAATGGGGAAGAAGTCAAATTTCGCAGCCAAAATCAAAACCGGTTTCGGCGCCATCATCAGAAGGAAATCTTCATGATCAAGTCCGGCTTTGCTCATTCCCGGCCACAACTGCTCATTATCCTGATGAACACTGGCACGCAGATTTATCCGCCTGTTCGTGACAAAGGTTCCGGGAGCTGCCGCTGCGATTCGGGTATCGCAGAGCATCATCATGGCGGTTTGGAGTCCGCCTCCTGAGCTTCCCGTTACACCTATTCTCTGAGGATCCACCTCCTTACGTGTACAAAGGTAGTCCACTGCCCTCATGGAATCATGCAGAAAGTATTTTGCCATGCAATTCCCGAGAGGCAGACACTGAGATCCTGTATAATCATGCTCGAATGTCCCCCACCTTACGGTGAGATCATGGATAGATTGCTCATAATAGCTGCATCTCTCTCCTTGCCCTATGGGATCAATAGCCAGGACAATCAGACCTGCACCGACAAGCGCACGGCATACCATCTGATATTGGCTGTCTTGCTTGGCAATTTCAGCATGTCCGCAGAGGAACAGCACGGCTGCACTTGGCGAACTGACACGATCCGGAATGTACATATTGGCGGTTACATACGTGCCCGGACGTGACTCAAAAATAATCATTTCTATCCTGAAGCCGTCACATTGTATTGATCCCGTCACGCTTGGATTCAGCGGAGTATCAAATGACGGGAGCCCGCCTATCGCTTCGATGAAGCGGTTGCGCATAGATTCCTTCCGCGCCTCAATATCCTCTATGCTTTTTAGCTTATCCCGCGCTTCGTCCCCTATATCGAAAGCCTGTTCGGACCTTTTATATATATGCTCCCTCAGTTGTTCTTTCATGTCATAAAAGTTCCATTTTTCAATTGCAATCTCCAAATCATGAAACGACATATTTAAACCCCCGCGTGCTTAGTTACATCAATTAGATTATGACGTGATCGTTATTTGGGGCACGCTTTTTTGCAATATCATCTAAACATATCACATTTGCGATTACTGTCAATACATGCTTATACTGATACAATTTCATAAAATCCGGCCTTTTTTAATATTTCCAGCGCATTTTGGAAGTCCGCAGCCTTGGTAAGGATATAGTCCGTATTGTATGTTGATATGGCGAATATACCAATCCGGTTTTCAGCTAAAAGAGTAGAAATCCTGGATAAAATACCGATCAGCGAAAAATCCAATTCTCCTTGTATTCTAAAGGCTTTCCAGCAATCATCGCGATGCGTTGCGTTCCCCGGAACTTTATCCGTTAAACAAACAAGCGACAATTCTTCGTCGGTTTTTCCTATAAAACAAAATTTATCCCCCAAATCTACCTCTGATAGATCTGGTACTTTACAAATAGAAAAATCCTGTTCTAATTTCATGATATCCATCGCAATGGACCTCCGGCAATCTGATCTGCTTTCTCTCAGAAAACAATCAAGGTACTCAATTTTTCTCGGGTATCGGCTGCAGATCAAGTTCAATCTGCTTCTTTGATTTTTTGTCTAATATTTCTCCCGATAACGCGCTCAAAATAAAGCGCTCTGTTTCACTTGTCTTTAATTCCTTTCTTATGGCAATCAGTACGTTTAATATGTCGAGCAGTATAGATTTACGCATGGTTTCCTTTATGGACAGCAAGTCAAATGCTATCAGGCAATCGGCTATTTTTTTATTTAAACCCGGTTTAAATAACGCCACCTTACCTAACGATTGAATGCACTGGCGTATGGTGATGGGCTTCTCGTCCTGTAAAAGCGCCAGGTACTCGTCAAGGGTATCCTCTATTCGGTTTTGCGTGTCCCACCTGACATTTTCCGCGATAAGCATAAGCCCGATGCTTCTCTGATAGGAATTATCACTTTCAAGCTTATCGCGCAAATTATCCCAAAATGGATAAACATCACTAAAGAATATCGATCTGTTCTGCAAAAGGAGGAATGCCTGGTACCGAGTACTGTCGTCTTTTAAGGACAGCCATTCTACAAGCTGCGGAATATCATCTTTGTTGAGCGTTTTTGACGCCTCCTGTAATTCGCTTTTGGGAATCGACAGGATCTTCTCTATGGTCATCATCTTGTATCCTCCTGTTTATTATGATGAAACTGCCCGGCTCCAGACTATGTTCAGCCTGCTCACACAACCTGCCCAAATCCGAAACATCCAAATCAATTCGACGCAAGCCTCTGAAAATATTTTACAACTATTCACCTGACAATTGTCCATAAAAAACATGATGAATGATCTAAAGAAACCGTTAAAAATGACGATATGATTTTGGTCAGAAACAATTTCACGCTGGAGGATATCCTATGCGAACAGATATAATAACCACAGATGAAAAACTATGCAGGGGATGCAACAAATGCGTCTTTGCCTGTCCCGTACATGCCAATAGCGCGCAGTATATCAACGAACAGAACAAAATTTTCATCGATCCGGATCGGTGCATCCAGTGCGGCGCGTGTAATAAAATTTGCGATCATGGGGCGCGCGGTTACGTCGATGATACGGACTTATTTTTTTCCCGTCTGAAGAGCGGAGACAAAATCAGCGTTCTTGTAGCCCCTGCAGCCCGGACAAATTTCCCTGATTATAAAAGATTGCTCGGTTTTTTGCGAAAATCCGGCGTTCGCTTGATTTATGATGTCTCCTTTGGCGCCGATATTACAACCTGGGCGTATTTAAAGGTTATTCAAGAGAACAAGATCGCCACGATAATAGCGCAGCCCTGCCCGGTCATCGTTTCATATATTCAAAAACACAAAACCAACCTTATCCCCTATTTGGCGCCGATCCAGAGTCCAGCCATGTGCGCGGCAATCTATTTGAGGAAATATAAAGCCGTCAGTGACGATTTAGCGTTTTTATCGCCTTGCATCAGTAAGAAGATTGAGTTCACAGATCCCAACACCTTCGGATATGTTAAGTACAACGTGACCATGACCAAGCTCAAAAAATATCTGCAAGATAACCGCATCAATCTCATGAACTACCCCTTAGATGAATTTGACGACAAACCGTGCGATCTGGGCTTTACGTTCAGCCGCCCGGGCGGGCTCCGCGAAAACGTAGAATATTATACGGATGGAACAGCTTGGATTAAACAGACGGAAGGTATTCAGGAGGCTGTCGATTATCTGAAAACATATGAAAAGCGGGTGCGCGCAAAGCAACGGACACCGCTGCTGGTGGATATCCTGAACTGTTCAAACGGTTGCAACATCGGAACGGGAACAGACCGCGAAGCCCAGATAGACGACATAGATTATAAAACAAACCAACAGAAAACCCGGTTTATGAAAGAGAAGTCTGCGGCGCAGGATTCAGCGCCATTCGCAGCATTTAATCAAATGCTCGCTCTGAAAGACTTCCGGCGGAATTACACAGACTGCAGCAAGCAAGTTCAGAATGCCTCTCCGCAGGAGATTGAAAATGTCTTTTTACAGCTCGGGAAAACGACGCCGGAGAGCCGCAAAATAAACTGCTTCTCCTGTGGATACGGCGGCTGCCGGGAGTTCGCCAACGCCATTGCGATCGGCAATAACGATCTGCGCAACTGTATCAATTACTCTCGCCAAAAGCTTAGAAGCGGCAAGGAGGAGTTCGACACCATCTTTCAATCACTCGAAGCACGCGTTGCGCAAATTGATTCAAACCTTGAAATGATCAAGGAATCCTCATCTAACCTTAACAATATATCGCTGCAGACTAAGATCATTTCGTTCAACGCAAGCATTGAGTCGGCCCGAGCGGGAGAAGCCGGAAAGGTGTTTTCTGTCGTCGCTTCCGAAATCAAGGATTTGGCCGATCAGTCGGAGCGAATCGTCGTCGCCAACGCAACGAGCCAAAATCAAATCATGAGCGACATCCGGGATCTTGAAGCGGTGATTCAAAACATCAAGCAAAAGATCGACGGCGTTCTGCAATAGCTGATCCCACGACTTACAGTTCTGCGCTAAACATGTAAGCTGTGCTGTATTTGTCATATCCGTCAGGAAAAACTTCCGCAGTCCAATACTTGTCCGGATAAGGGATATTGACGCCCTCGCCAAGCATAATGTTCCGGGTGATATCATACATGGCATCGCTGTCGTAACCCTCGCGTTGATGCATAGCATCCATATCGCCGGAGAAGGTTGCATACGCAAACTGGGAAATATAGGGCGGCCCCGCCTTGCCATTACGCTGCGGCACGAAGTCGAAATAGAGAAATCCTTCCGGCGCCGGAGTATCCGCCTGCATAAACCGTCCCCAAACCCCATGCCACGGGCCAATATCAACGCCTAACCCATAATGGTGCATAAACAAAACATCATAATCAAGGTTAGACTTATACGCGTTCATGGCGTCTAGAACAGCGAAAAGCTCTTTACGCGTTTCCAAATTGGCTAAGTCCTCACCTTCACGCCCGATAAAACGCATGGCAGGCATTTTTTTGTATTCAAAGCTGTCCACTTTAAACCCATTTTGCTGCTTCAGAACTGCATCCGGCATAAACAACGCCCATTGTACCGCCGCGTCACAGTCCTTCAATTCATTGATGTATCCAAATAATTCAACGCTATCCGTACCTGTAGGTCCCGTTTTATTGCCTGCAATCTGCTCGCGTATGCTGCGTTCCCGCATAGCGGAAAAATCATCGAAGACCCTGGCGGCCGCCTCTTGCAAACATTTTTCATGAGAAAGCCCGGAAAGCTCGTCATCAAACCGATCCAGCGCCTTGAACACCGCCGCGTTCACCACGCCGGACGGCGCCAATTCCAATAAGAACGACCGAAGCTGTGCGTTTTGTTCTTTGAACCGCGCAAACACCCCTCGCGTTAAAATTTGCTCATTCCCGGCGAGTTTTTCGTCGCTCCATTGGGAATCATCCAGCACCCATTCGGTCAACGCGTCAAAAGCGTTTGGATTTTGTCCTCTTGCTTTGCTTGCCCAGTTAACGATTCTTTTGTATTTCTCTTCATCGCTCAGTTTCTCGCTCTTTTGCTCCTCGATATCGTTCCAGCAAAATTCGTTAACTAAATTACGCGACATATTAAATCCCCCTAAATATCGTCTCGTGCCAAATAAAATCAAGCAGATTAATTTAAATGCTACACAGTCATTCTATCAACTCAACCTTAAATAATCAATAACAATAAGTTCCGCCTGCATTCTGGAACAGTAAACATATGAGAATGATCATTGTATAAACAAAAAGGAACCCTACGCGGATCATTACGTAGGATTCCCGTCTTGTTTATGAGCAGAATTATTCTCCTCTACTTTTTCTTAACAGGAATCCAAATCTCGCTGTAATAATTTTCATCCTGATTTCCTTTTGGATAATCATCGACATTTGTATACATCTCGATATTGTATCCTGCCGCAATTTCATAATCCCTGCAGTTAGGCAGCCATTCCGAAAATATTTTTTGGTTCACATCCTGCAGTGCTTTCGGCATTGCGCCTTTACAGGCAAAAACAGCCCAAGTATGTTTCGGAATGGTCTTTGTGATAAACCCATCCGGCACTTCTGCGGACGGATCATAATTGTCCGCTATCAGATACTCGAATTCATCTGATCCTGCGTTTTCGTCAAGGCATACGCCATACATTCCGCAGACAACACGCCCTTTCCCGGTTTGGTAATGCTCCGTCCAGAACTGAGGAATTTCCGATTTCGCCGTCTCGTACTTGAACATTCTCGAAGAGCCGATAACTGTAAACAAATCCTTTTCTACAATTTTATAGTCCATAAGATAACCGCCTTCCAAGGTTAATTCGATTTTTAACGGTGCAAACGATTTAATCATTGCTCCGTCTTTACGCACAGCGGTGGGCGTGACATTATGAAACCGGGCAAAAGCTTTGGTAAAGCTGTCTGGCGAATCATAACCGTACTTCAGAGCTATATCGATAATTTTTTCATCCGTTGAAACAAGCTCGCTGCCGGCAAGGGTGAGCCTGCGTTGTCTGATATACTCGCCAACCGTAAAACCACAAAGCATAGCAAAACCTTTCTGAAAATAGAACGGAGAAACAAAGGCTTGTTTTGCAATGTTATCTATTGTCAATTCTGCGGTTATATTTTCTTCGATATAGCTGATCGCCTCACCAATACCTTCAATCCAGCCCACAATCACTGCCTCCTTTCTGCATGCTCATTTTAACAAAGGATATACATTCCCGTCCGACTTTTCATGTTGTGTTTTGTCCAGTTCAATCTTTTCTCATATTCATAATCAGCGCTGCTTTAACTTTTCCAATGCTGGCAAGAAGGTCTACTATACTTTGCCATTCTTGCAGGATATTTTCTGGAATATCAATGCTATCCTTTTGAGTAACCAACTCATCATTTTCGATACCCATTACGTCATCCATATCTTATCGCCTGCTTCTATTAGCTTCGTGCCATAAAGTTATAAATAATATTAAACTTATTCTGTATGAAATAATACTCTCTAATCTATTCAGATTCAAACACTTACGCTGCGTCGCAACAATCGTTAAGCTATCAGCTTTCCGGATCCGACAACTATTCCCAGCGAAAGGTTCTAGCAGAAATGATCACACTGATTATCAGAATACCAAGGAGAATGCCTACGTCTATAAGATGCATACTCCAGGTTTCACCGATCCACAAACCGCGTAATAGATTGACAACATATGTGAGTGGTAAAAATGTAGAAATTTTCTTAATCGAATCGGGAAGGAGTTCTCGCGGAAAACCGGCGCCGGACAAGAACAACATTGGATACAGGCATACCATTCCGACGATCTGGGCGGTACGCGCGTTTGGCATCACTCCTGCCAGAATAAATCCTAGTCCAAAAAAACTAAAACTGCTAAGGATGAACCCCCCCAAGACACTCAGAGCATTGCCCTCAAATTTAACTTGATAAACTAGTTTTCCTGCGATTATGAGAAAGAACATTCCTAATAAAGTCATGGCGAAGATCACGATGACTTGTGCTGCAAGTATGCTAATCGGGCTGATCGGTGTTGTGCGCAGTCGTCTGAGCACTCCCTTTTCACGATATGCTGCCATGGTGATCGTGATCGACATCAGGCCGCTTGTTGCGATGATCATTGCCGTATAGGCCGGGATTGATATATCGATTGTCCCAAGTCCATTAAAATATTGGGAGGGTTCATTACCATATATGCTGCCAAAGAGAAATAACATCATAAGAGGAAAGGCCAAGGTAAAGAAAGCACCTACAGGTTCGCGCATGAATAGTTTCAATTCCATCCAAGTCATTTTCAACAGACTCTTCATACGGCACTCACTCTCTGATCTGATGTCCCGTCAAGTTGAGAAACACATCTTCTAAAGTTGGTTGTTCTGTCCGTAAATCATGAAAAGGGATTTTTAGGGTTGACAACTGATTAACAACGGCAACGACTAATTGCATCGTATCGGTTGATTGTCCCTGGATCGTGATTCTTTCGCCCTGTACATCCATTTTACCGATTTTGGCAAAGGGTTCCTGCCATTCCTGCAATAGCTTTCCGTAAATTGAAAATGACACGCGTTCATCAACGGCCAGACTATGGATAAGGTTTTGAGGCGTATCAATCGCCACGATTTGCCCATTGTCAATGATCGCAACATGATCGCACAACCGTTCGGCCTCTTCCATGAAGTGGGTTGTCAGAAGAATCGTCTTGCCTTGTGCTCTTATCTCGCGGATCAGATCCCAAATGGCATGACGGGCTTGTGGGTCAAGACCAGTTGTCAGTTCGTCCAGAAACACAAGTTTGGGATTCGGTAGAATCGCCAATGCAATAAATAGCCGCTGTTTCTGCCCGCCGGAAAGATTCTTGAATTGGGCATCTCGTTTACCGGTCAAGCCTAATTGTTCGATCAGCAAGTTGTAATCAATCGGATGAGGATAAAAGGAAGAATAAAGATCGAGCGCCTCCCACACTTTCATATGATCCGGCAAGCTAGATTGCTGCAGCTGCATGCCAGTATACGAACATAAAGTATGGCGGTCCATTTGAGGATCCACTCCTAAGACACGTATTGACCCTTGATCAGGTTTGCGCAATCCCTCGATACATTCAATGGTTGTTGTCTTGCCTGCACCATTAGGCCCGACCATTCCGAAAATTTCTCCTTCGTGAACCACAAAAGAAACATCGGTAACCGCGATGGTCTTGCCGTATGTCTTGCGCAGGTTTTTTACCTCGATTATATTGGCCATTTTACTCACCCGAAGGCTTACCATGAATGTCAAATTTACCATTTATTATATGATCATTATATCAGGTAACCCCTGTTGTTGTCCGTATACTTATTGCGACGCTCTTTTTCATAAACCTACAATCACCCCCTTTTTCTAAAAACATCTAAGCTGTGGTGTGTAACACCGGCCATATCCGCCCGTTCGCACACAGCGAAATGATAGCGCAGATAGAGGGCGAATTCCTCATCGCTCATGGCGTCCACCGTGTCGCGCATATAATTCGTGAAAAGGTCAGTGGAAATGTAATGCAGCCGCTCCACATCAAAATCCCTCATCAGGTGGTCAATATCCTCTTTGCGGACAAGTTCAAATATATCCTCCGGCACAGAAAAAGTGCCGAATGTCTCCGGATTGATCTTGCCGCGCTGAATGTAGTTGGCAATATCAAAGACTTTTCTTTGAAAACCGCTCCATACAAGACTGCCGTCGCTTATGCAGTACGCGGCAAAAACTATGCCGCCAGGCTTGGTCACACGTAGGGCTTCCATGATCGCCTGCCGTTTGTCGTCATCGGTATAGAGGTGGTACATCGGCCCCAGCAACAATGTGATGTCGTAAGTATGATCGGGAAACGCCGATAAATCCAAAGCGTTGCCTTCCGTAATATTTATAGTCTGTTCCGGCTTTAGACTTGCCTTGAAAATATCGATGTTATGCGGAAACAACTCCACCGCGTCGACTGAACAGCCCCGATCGGCGAGCGCGCGGCTATAACAGCCTGTTCCTGCGCCGATTTCAATTATTTTTGCGTCTGGTGCAAGATACCGTTCAATATAGCGCATGGTCGTCAGAAATTCGACTTGTCCGTGTTTTGGCTCCAGTCGCCCATTTTCATCGTAATTGTTATAATAACCGGCGAGCGGGCTTTCCTGGCGTTGTTTCTTCAATAAAATGTATTTCATATCCTGAATATGGCAATTGAGTTGCTTTGCGTAAAATTCGCCTTGTCTGCCAAACCTGAAGCCGCATTTTTCGATGACTCGTCTCGACTGGTTGTTCTCTGTAAAATGACTGCATGTGAAAGCGTCCAAATCAAGGGTGTTAAAGCCGTAATCAATCACGGACATCACCGCTTCCGGCATCAGCCCCTGTCCCCAATACGCTTTTGAAAGGACATATCCGATTTCCTTTACTTTAAGGTCTTTATATGCTTCTTCTTCATTCGCCCAGGATTTATGTAAACCAAGCGAGCCGATGACTTTACGGTCGGATTTGTTGTACACCGCAAAAACGTCTTTTCCCTCAATAAATGAGTGCAGGATCCGCTCTGACGTTTCAATCGACTCATGGTGCGGCCACCCGGCCATTTCGCCGACGCCGGGTACGGAAGCATAGCTGTAGAAATCCTGCAAATCCGTTTCCATGAATGCCCTTAATATAAGCCGTTCGGTTTCTATGACAATGTTTGATACATCGATTTGAATGTCCAATTTATCGCTCCTTCCATTCCCGCAACGAACCGGTTTACACAACAAGCGAGTCCGCTAATTTTTCGTCCGATGGAAGATCTTCATCGAATTGAGTTTGCTATTATAGACGCCAGGCAAAAGCTCAACGACGGCGTAACCGAGCAAATCGCCCTTCTTGTTGCGAATTCCCGCCAGCAATTCAAAGAAAAACAGGTTGAATTGACCGTCAGCGACTGGCGTGAGATTGAAATCCTCGTCTTTGTATCCCGGAATATGCAGATCCCAGCCCGACGAGAATTTGTAACCGCCGGCTTCGAGAAAACCGTGCGGCTTCACCCTATAGTTGTTCAAACGCTTGGCGCTGCCGTCCCTGAAAATCTGCGTCCCATCCAGGTAATCGTCCTGGGGAAAAGTGAACAGCATCAGTTCTTCGTTGTCAAAAAAGCGTAACGAAAACCATTCCCAGTTGACGAGTGGGTTTTCGATGGTGTACGTTCCCCCTTGGCGGTCAAACCAGGACTTTCCGGTCACCCCGAATGTATGGCCGTCGAGTACAAGCTTTCCGGTTGTCTGAAGATTTGTATAAGAATAATAATAAGTTCGCTGCCGCGGTTCATTGACGAGGCCCATGATCAAAATACCGTCGTCACAATGCCAGGCCGGCGGTTTGACGGACTTCATTTCCAACTGCAACGTGTAGTGGAGGCTCTTCATTTCAAGCATCATCTGGCCTTTGCTGCCAAATTCCCCCGGATGAAAAGTCATACCTGCAACATCACCGAACGATATCCGGTCCGCTGCCGTTACGATTCCTTTGCCGAAAAAGGCTGGTTTCTGGAAATAATAGTGCTTGTTGTTTTCGACATCCGTCAAAGCCGTCAGGATGACATGAAAATTGATGCCTTTGATCTTGATTTTAGCGAGGGTGAATTGAAAGGTGAAAAGCCGCCTGTTTTCCGTCTCAAGATATCCTGTGCTGTACCACCACTCGGAACAATGCCTATGGGTTAAAAATTCCTCGTCCATGCTCCCGCGCGGGATTCCCGGGGTCTGCGCATATGTTATCTTCTTCATCCAATCATCTCTTTCCCTGCTTGCGCCGCTACATAATAACGTATTAAGGCGCTTGATTTTTATAACATAATTTCGCTTCCATCGTATGCCAGTTTCACAGGCAAATCTCCTATGTCTTCAGCGAGTTGAAGAATCGAAGGAATCATCTTGCCTTGATAGTGATTAACATAGACTAATTTTGTTTTGCATGCTTGTAAATGCGGCAAATAATCTGTTGCTTTGAAATGAGCACTTTCACAAACAATCAAATCTGTTTCACGTTCTTTTGCCATTACAGGAAAATCTTGATCAGGATGTCTTAAATCGCCGGTAAAGAGAATTGATTTTCCTTCTGCTTCTATAAAGAACGCATAAGAACGCTCGGCATGAAGCGTTGATATAGCCGTTACTTTAATGAAACCGTCATCATAAATCACACCGGGCTGAATTTCTTCATAATGTATTTCGCGAGCCGAACTTTGCGTTACTCTGATCCAATTCTCGATTACTTTTGCGCCTTCAATATTGGGCAAGCAGATTGTGGGGTCTGCAGTCTTGAAATACCAACTAATCAGGTCAACAAAAGGAACAAGACCGTTTGTGTGGTCGCCATGCATATGTGTGATAAAAATGCCTTTCACAGCGTCAATAGGAATACCTGCGGTGACTAAGTGGTCAATAGATGGAGTTCCCATGTCAATAAAATAGTAACGGCCACTGATTTCAATCATTGTACAGGAGCATTTTCTGTTAGGTTCCGGTACGCCGTGGCTTGCTCCGATAAAGGTAATTTTCATAATAATATCTCCTCAAAAAATTGTTGGATTTTTTACACTCGCTATTTTACTGCTTCTTTATTTTTCCGACGAACAGCGATCAACTGCTTAACATCGCTTAATACCGAATGAACGAAATAAAGAATCCTTCCATTGGATGCATGGATACTCCATCTCAAAATAATCGCATGAACATTCAAACAACGGGCTATGTACATCGGTATTTATTTCCGTCATTGAGGGTTTCTGCATCCCATTGGTTTTGTCCATCTTTCTTTATAATCCAAAGCATTATGTTCCGCTCTCCCTGTCTGCAAATTACACCTCCAATGCAATAGAATAACACAGCTAGACTTAATTGCTTGTCGCACAATGCTCTTTTCTATCATATTAAATCTGTTTGCCCGGACCTTACAATTTAGCCTTATTATATTATAATAAAAGAGAAAATACCTTGTTTATTGATACCTGCCAAACCATTTTTATATCACTGCCAACATCGTTGCGTGAATATAATGGAGCTGTCATATTTCAAATTTTGATTAATCTCAAGCTGATGACTTACCATATACCCATGTAAAATACAACCGAGGTAACAGCAGTGTATGATATAAATAATACTGAAAAGGCAGAATATCAACCGATGATCATCGGACGGGAGTCCGAGCTTGCCATTCTTCAGGAAAGGCTGCTCCAAAACGAGGTGCGGCTTTTAACACTCACCGGTGCAGCCGGCGTCGGCAAGACCCGGCTAGCTTTGACCCTCCTGAGTCATGTGCGCCCCCTGTTTACCCAAAGTATTTATGTTGATTTAACGCCGCTGAAAAAACCGGATCAGGTGATACCTGCGATAGCTCGCGCTTACAACGTCAAAGAAGTAAGCCCGGGACTTCTTACCCAACGATTGGCTGAGGCTATCGGCGTTTCCCAATTGCTGTTGGTGCTGGATAACTGCGAGCATGTTTTAAAGGCTAAACCGGAAATAGATTTCCTACTCAGCAACTGTCCCAATCTGAAAATTCTGGCGACGAGCCGGGAAATCTCCAAATTGAAATGGGAGTGGGTCTTCCCGGTTATTCCGCTGAAAGTACCGAATCTGGAAACGCGACCGGAGCTTTCTGTTTTATCGAAGGTACCCTCCGTCGACCTTTTTGTTCAGCAGGCGCAAAACCGCAATCATGACTTTGTTTTGACGGAAGAAAATGCGTTGCTGGTAGCCAATCTCTGTGTCCGAATGGACGGTCTGCCCCTGGCGATTATTTTGGCAGCAAGTCAGGGCGGCTCATTGAAACCTATTGAAGATCTTAAATCGCTTAATGTAAGGCTGGGTTTGGTGAAACCGGTAACCCGAAATGCTTATTTCAGACATAGTACGTTGCAGACCGCTCTTGATTGGAGTTATACCCTGCTTGAAACTGCGGAGAAGACGCTCTTTAACAGACTTTCCGTCTTTCAAGGCTCATGGACGCTTCAGGAAGCCGTTGGTATCTGTTCCGGGGACCGCCTGAAAAGTAAAGAAATACCTTCTCTGTTGGATCACCTTGTCGATGCTTCTCTTGTGCAGATGGACAAACGAGCGGGAAAAGGAAAGATTTACCGGTTCCTTGAGACGGTTCGCGTATATGCTCGGATGAAACTTCGGGATTCCAAAGAAGAAGAACTGATGCAGCGCCAGCACCGCGATTGGTTTTTGGTATGGGCAGAACAGGTCGAGTTCAGTATTTGGGGACCCGAAGCGCCGGAATGGCTGGAACAGATCGAAATGAATTATGAAAACATCCGGTCTGCAATGGAATGGTGCAGGGATACGTCGCAGGAAGCGCAAAGCGGACTACGGTTATGGGCGGCCGTCGTCAGTTTCTATGATTTGAAAGGACATGTCACCGAAGGAATAACGCTGGCAAAACAGCTATTGATACTGGCGCCGGACCTCACGGTCGAACGGGCCAGGACCTTGTTGCAGGCAAGCGTCCTTTTCAGAAGCCAGGGAGAATTGGCAGGCGCCCGTCTTCTGGTTGAAGAGTGTTTAGCGTTTTCTGCCGGTTTGGGTGATGTTTTCGACTCGATTTGCGCGCTTTGTACTTTGGGATCACTTGAACATATACAGGGAAATTTCGAAAAATCAAAAGAGAGTTTGATAAAAGCCTGCGCTTTATCAAGGATGCATTTTGAACACGAGCCAAGGGTGCTGTATATCTCTCTTTTTTGGCTGGGGGTATATTACTGCTTTCAAGGTCAAAATGATCAGGCAGTGACACATTTGGAAGAGGCCTTAACAGTTGCCCGACAACAGGGTTGTATCCTGTTTGAATCAAGGATTCTAGCTGTTATGGGGCGGGCCTTGGTCGGCAAAGGTGACTTTGGCCGGGCAAAGACCATACTCATCGAAGGGATTTACGCAGCCAAGAAACTTAAATACTATGAGATTATTGCTCTTTGTTTCGAATATTTAGGCCAGGCGGCCTGGCTGCAAAGAAAAAAAGAACGTGCCAACCGACTTCTCGGGGCAGCGGCGGCGCTGAGGACTTATGTGGGCGTCATTTACTGGTTTCCTGATTCTAATTATTCGTTGATTTCGACTGAACTTGGATCGGAAGTACAGGCAAGGCATGCGCCGGCCGATAACATGCTGCCGGAACAAATCACCGAATGGGCATTAGCGGCGATTGAACCGCAAATCAATACATCGGAAACACAAAGCTTCTCTATAGACTCGACGGAAATACTGACGCTTCGCGAAATGGAAATAACAAGGCTGATTACACAAGGATTCAGCAATCGTCGGATCGCCGAGCAGCTTGTTATTTCACGCCGCACTGTTGATGCCCACGTTCAGCATATCCTTGGTAAATTAGATATCAATACCCGCGCCCAGATTTCTGCCTGGTATACACAACATAACAATTCCCGAAAGCAGCGGTCATAGAATAGGTTAAATGACTGATGCCAGACTCCTCCCGCGATGCCATAATCGAGTATAGAGAATAATGGTGTTCTATATTCCACCGGTTAATGGGAGGAAAATAAAATGAAGAGCAATAAATCCTTATCTTGGATACTTATAATCGTTATAATCTTGTCGTTATTTACGGAGATGCCCGTGACCGCAAATGAAGTTTCAGGGGAACTTTTACGAATAACAACAATGGATTTGCCGTACCCCACAGTATCTCAGGAATACAGTAGTCCCAGTATGACAGCAGCAGGAGGAACAGCTCCCTATACCTGGTCGGCCGCCGGATTACCATTGGGATTAAACATCGATGTGTATAGCGGCGTCATCAGCGGGATACCTGCGCCTGGAAGATATGGTACCTATTATGTTGCTGTTACAGTTATGGATGCCAACAATATGACCCTGACAAAGAATTTCGGCATCGATTTGCTCAGTGCAAACCCGTCCTTATTTATTACAACGACAAGCTTGCCATACGCAACAATAAATTATAATTATAGTAGTCCCGGTATGTTAGCAGCAGGAGGAACGGCTCCCTATACCTGGTCGGCCGCCGGATTACCATTGGGGTTAAGCATTGATCCCTATAGCGGTGTCATCAGCGGTATGCCTGATTCTCGGGCAAGCGGTCCGCATAGCGTGACTATTACGGTAATCGATACTTATAACGCGACGGCTTCAAAAACCTTAACCTTAACGTTGCTTGATGATTATGTCAGGATTATCACCGATGGCATGGACAGGCCAACTCTGCCTTCAGGAATGGTTGGCGAACCTTACAGGATCACTCTTGTCGCCGATTACGGGAAAAAACCTTATTCCTGGAGCGCCACATCCTTACCGGATGGACTGACAATCGACGCCGATAATGGCACGATCAGCGGCATACCGACTACGGCCATTGCTTATACCTATGTTAAAGTTACCGTAAAACAAGTTGATAATGTGAGCAACACGGTGCTCTTCTATTTTGTCATAGATCCGGCACAACAATACTCAGTAACCTATGATGCCAATGGCGCGACAGACGGAACAGCACCGACAGACAGCAGCAGCTATGTACAAGGCGATAATGCCGCAGTACTCGACAATAGCGGGAATCTTTCCAGGACTGGCTACACCTTCAACGGCTGGAATACCGCAAGCGATGGCACAGGTATTCATTATGCGGCAGACGGCAGCGCTTCAATATCTATTGGTACATCAAATGTATTACTTTACGCCGAATGGCTGCTGCAAATCAATAATCAACCGGCGCCAACCGGACTAACTGGCGAAGCGCCAAGCGCTTACGGCGCAAGCGACGGCAAGATCATCGGCACAACAACAGACATGGAATACAAGCTGCCGGCCGATTCAATCTATACCGCGGCGGCAGGAACTGAAATTACCGGATTAACAGCCGGAACTTATGATGTCAGATTTGCTGCCAGGACCGGTTTCAATGCTAGTCCGGATACAGTCGTGACCGTACCCGACGGACCGGTAATCAAAGTTTCGAGTATTGTTGTCACCGGAACAAACGGCTCAACGAATGTCACATTAAATGGATCATTACAAATGATCGCTATTATTTCTCCCTTAAATGCCACAAATCAAACGGTAACATGGCGTGTAAAAAATGGAACAGGTAGAGCGATTATAAATTCAGATGGTTTATTAACCGGAATAAAAACCGGGAACGTATCCGTCATTGCTGCAGCTGCAGATGGATCCGGAGTTATCGGTACCGGGACAATCAATATTATCATACCTGTAACAAAAATAACTGTTGCAGGAACAAATCGCTCATCATCAATTGCTGTCAACAATAGCCTTCAAATGATCGCATCAATTACGCCAAATAATGCTACTAATAAAACAGTAACTTGGTGTGTAATCAATGAAACAGGAAGCGCCACAATAACTTCGTCTGGTTTATTGACGGCTGCAAGCGCCGGAACAGTGACCGTTATCGCTTCAGCAAACGACGGATCAGGCGTCATTGGATCGGCCAAAATAGATATTATAATTTTAATAACAGAAATATCTGTTTCAGGATCTGATCATACAACTGATGTTACCTTAAAAGGAACATTACAAATGGTCGCGACATTATCTCCAACCGACGCGACAAACAAATCTGTAACATGGAAAGTCATCAACAGAACTGGCAAAGCAACAATAAGTCCCACTGGTTTATTAACCGGATTAAAGACGGGTACAGTAACGGTAGTTGCTATTGCCAATGACGGTTCTGGGATTAAAGGCTCATTGGTCATAAATGTAGTGGCTGGCCAATGATGAGTCATTTCCTGCTTCCGTCAGTGTCGTGCGCTCCTGTTCCGCAACCCAATGCATCTGATACAGATTGATTATTTTACTTTTATTTGGCCTTCGTTTAATATTTAGAAGGGATTTCACCTCACTAAATACATTTAATTATCGCATTTTTGAATGGCGTCTTAAAAAGCTCTCAGCGCTTTTTGCCACCGCTTTTCGGCGGTTTCCCAGTTGTCCTTCCGCAAAATTAATCATCGCAGCTTTATTTTCTGAGAAGTTAAAATAATGCTCAAAGCATTCCAGCACCTGCCCGCACACGATGCAATTGCACTCAGGCGAAGGCTCGCCTTTATTAACATAAATAATTTTTGGTACTTCCAGTAATCTCCTGGTGATGTCGCTTTCCAGTTCCGGCTTGGCAAGTACAATTTTCCATGCATTGCCAATAACATTAGCTGCCGTAATCATCTGCGGATCATGAATTAACGCTAAGTAGTCCTGATAGATTGCTCCAAACTTATCTTCATGGTCGACCGCTAAAAGATTAGACAAGATCATGATTCCGTCCCATTTGATGAAACTGTTTTTGTGATGGAGCCATTTGACAATATCCGCAAAGTAAGGGTAGATGAGTTCCGGCTTTTGCTCGCTCACCAGGCGAATGATTTTTGTGCACATATATTTAATACTGGCTGTTTCTGTTAAAACAATCTCAAACAAGGAATTTAAGATTGTTGTGTTTTCAATGGTTTCAACGACAAATAGACTCAAGTCCGGTTTTGCTTTTAGACGATTGATGAGTATTTCTTTATCCAATATAATCCCCTCTTTCGAATGATTGATTCAAGTTTATACCATCCAATGTTGGTTTACCTATTGTAGTGAAAAAGCATGATTTTTCACCCTCGCTACAAACTATTTATCAGTTTCAATGCGAATTTTTCTGCATGCTCGAGATCCTCACTGTTCGGCCGGCCCTTGTTCATTCCTCCGACATACTTGAGGATACTGTTTGTATTAAACCCTTTGCAACTGAATTCGCCTACTATTATATAGCCTTTTAACTGCAGTTTATGCCTTAACAGGGAGTGATCCTTCTCAACCTTGCTTTCTCCTTGTATTGTACTTGTCGAAAAAATAAAGCCTGACTTCTTATCTACCTCAGGTAACTTGTCGGCAAAATCGAGCAACTGAATATAGTGCTTACCGCTGTCAATGCCTGCGCCAAAGCCTATAAGGTCATATAGCCGAAGCTCCTCAACTGTCACCTGTTCCGGTGTCTTTATCTGAGCATGCAGTACCTCAGCAAATTTACATGCAATTTTAGCGGTATTATGATGATGATAAGAATATACGATAATCAGACATTTTTTTGTCGTAGAGCCTATACTGTTTTCGGGTGCATCTGTTTTCCAGCCGTCGTAAGTATAATCCTCCGGAATACGGATATAACAACCGATTGTATCATCTCGTTTACGCGTGATGATGCCCGATACATTTTTATTACCGGCATTACCTTCCGCAACCAGCAACCGGTTATTGTCGCAGGAAACAACAACACCGATATGATCACACCAGGTGCTGTTCTCCGGCTTATCTTCTCTTGGAATTATGTTGTTGTATATAACAATATCGCCGCGTTCAGGAATAAAGCCGTCCTTTTCAAAATAACAGAACCCGTTTTCCATGCCCCACTCATACCATGCGACAACACAGGCGAACCGGTAATTCGCTGTTTTCTTCGCGGTATGAGGAACACGAATTGGTAACGAAAGTCCCGCTTCAAGACAACAATGATAAACGAAAGCGGCGCACCACGCATTTTTTAACTCGTCGAAGGCGGTTTCTTCCGGAAAATAACGGATTATTTTCATATATTCCGTATTTGATTTTTCCCCGGCGATTTGCTTTTCTGCGAGAGTCTCGGCTATATCGCCTACCATGGATTGTTTGAAAGGGTTTATTTTAGCTTCCTTTTTGGGGAGCACAGTAATTTTTGGCGTCGGCAACAAGAGCTCTTGCATGACACGGAGCAGTCTTTGACCGTATGCCCATTCATATGTGGTATCAAACGATAAGCGTTGAAGAATATCGCTGTCTTTCAACAGCTCATCGTATTCGTCGTGAACAATATCTTTATTTGCATGGTGATAGATTGCCGATTTTATGATTGTTTGTTCTTCATCGGTAAAAAGATCAACCAAACGATACTTAAAGGCAACCCGAACCAGCTCCGCGCCGTTTTGAGCGTGCCAAGCAGTAACGCCGGTTTTATAAGCATAGACATCATGCAACAAACCAATAATCGCCGCCAATTCCATGTTCAGTCCACGCTTCGCCGCTAATAGAGCGCAACAGTGCGAAACCCCGTAGGAATGAACGTACGCAGCCCGTTTTTCATCGGCATCCTCGATAAGGTCAAAAATGTTATTGATATAAGCTCTGACGCGACCTATTCTATCCGTTGTCCTGTTGTCGTCATTCAGCGATTTCCGCACATAGAGCGTTGCCGAGTGTACAATGGCGTTACTGATGTCCATCTCTATAAAATCTTCTACAACAAAACCCGATTCTGTCATTTCCTTTTCATAATCCGTTTTATTCTTCGCTCTTGCCGGGACAAGAGGAATGTCAACAGTTCGGATTTCGCCATTAACCGTAATTTGCCGTGGCGCAGGCGTTTGATAATTATCCCCAGTAATTTCTACCCATTGTTCAATGGAATCAACCGTATGACTTGGCAAGTCTTTTCGATAGCTTTCACGGAGAAACAAAGCAGGAGCGTTGGCGCGCAAACCAGCGTTCACATGATCAAGATACTTTTTACGGTCGCTGTCAGTCACAAGCATATGAAGCCCCATGACATCAACCGCGGCGTCATACAATCCTTCGACACGCTCATTGACCATATCCAGCAGTGAAACCGTCGCATCCGGATAATTTTCCAGAGCCTCTTTTGATCGCGCTACCGCTGACGGAGCTATATCTATGCCGTGATAAATACACCCGAGCTTCGATAGAATCACGCCGACAGAACCTTCTCCGCAAGCGTATTCCACCACCTTTTTTCCGCGCAGCCTGTTCTTTTCTACCCAATCGGTGAGAATACCGATTAAAATTTCATCATCGGCTGTATGCCCCCACAGTTTTGCGCCGGAAGCATATACAGCTTGATACCGTCTTTCGTAAGCGAGGTAGTATGGAGTGCATTGATTCGTCATTTCATCTGCCTCTGTTATCTCGTAATGATAGGTATCCAAATCTCATATTGGCGCTTATACTTCTCGGATTTCGGAAACAAGTGATAAACTTCGATTTCATAATCCACTGCCTGTTTGTAACCAGAGTCCGCCAGCCATGAATCAAAAATCTGCTCTCTTAGTTTTGGCAGCACGTCGCCTGCAAAGCCTCCGAAATCCGATGTGAAGGCAGCGTATTGGCCAGAAGGAATAACGATGCTTTTAAGCCCTTTCCCTTCGGTTTCACCCTGCCTTCTGGCTATCGAATAGACACCATTGTTCCATATCCCGTACCAGACTCCCGGAATTACAGTGTTGACCTTATTCTGCACATCGTCGTGATCATCCGCCCACATCATGTGTTCCTGCTCGAAGCGATGAGCGGCAGACCCGGTAAATTCTTTGCTTATTCCCACAAGTCTGATTTCATCGCTGTCGATGATCTTAACTTCCATATCTTTCGCTCCCTTGATTAAGACGTTCAAGTATATCCATTCCGTTTCACCTCCCGGACTTGATTTTATCAGAGCATATCGGAACCTTCCCGATTTTTCAGGAACAGAATTTTATGCGTGCGCATTGTTCCAGCCATCTGTACAACCAATCCAGTTGCTTGTCCAAAAAGGCGTTATCCACACAAGCAAGGCCAAAATTTTCAATGACCGTCGCTTGCAGCGCGAAGTGATATAAAGCAATCAAGTCATAAAATGCGTTTATCTCCGTTTGGCAAAGCGTATTGTATTTTAAGTATTCCGGCAGAAAACGTGAGAGAATTTTTTGGGACTTTTCATATCCACGTTCATCAAAATTAAAATAATGGGTTTTGTTGCAGAACAACGTCGGGTCATACATCGGGAAACCCTCGCAAGAAGTATCAAAATCCAATACGTAAAATTTACCGTCAGGTGTTTTATGAATATTGCCATCATACATATCGCCGTGACAGTATCCACAAGATAAATCCTTGACCTTATCCCAGAGAATATTGCCATATGTTAAGAACTCATCCGTTTTCGGGTACTCTTTTCTTCTCAAAATATCTATATATCTATCAATGTAAAAGTGTTTATCCCGTTTAATAAGTTCGCCGGTGTATTTTTTCATCACGTTATGGAGTTGGCCTATAAGCGCGCCGACAGCCTCCGCGTCTTGCTCGGGGTTTGATTCACTGCCCTCAACGAACTCGTAAAGAATGAATAATCCGTTGTCCATCCTAATATAAGGTCGATTATCTTTTGTAAAAATGACAGGCGGCACAGGAAAGCCTTGATTCTGCAAAAACACTTGAATGTCGGCGCCCATAACCGCAGTGTCGAGAAAAGCTGGTTTTACGGCGCGCAAGAAATACTGATCATTGCTCGAATACACGGTATATGAAATGCTCCCCGCATCGCGCATCATTTCGTTCCGATCGAAGGGTATCGGGTAGTATTCATTCAAAATACTCAATATGTCTCTATCGGCATTCATTATTTTGCTTCCTTACCTCTCCCTGTTCTTGATCCACTCCAATGATTCTTTCAACCCCGCAATCGTCTTCGTTTCAAGCACCACGCGGCAATTCTGCGTTTTTGCGAGATGAAAATATTTCAGCAGGTCCAACTCGCCGGCGCCGAGCGGCAGGTGGCTGCTCTTTTCTCTCGCGTCGTGCATATGCATATGGCAGAGCTTATTCTTGTATTTCATGATGATTTTTTCATCGCCCCCGCCGATTCCGGCGTTATGCCCGATGTCAAAAGTCAGCGCAAATACCTTGCTTTCAAGCAGGAAGGCGAGTCCCCTTTGCAAGAATTCTTTGTTGTAGCCATCGGCGTTTTCAACACAAATCTTTATATCTGCTTCGCCAATTGCCTCTTCACATTGGTCGCGGAAAGCAATCAATTTATTGAGGTAGACATCCATGTATTCGTCGAACAGATAGACCTTCTTCTCTGGCAAAGTGAAATACACGCCTTTTGACAGGTGCATATTCAAGACCGGAACGCGGAGTTGCTTCGCAAGCTCTATCGTCCGCAGCACAGTATCAGTATAAGCGTCCGCCACCGTTCTGTTGAAATCGCACGGGTTCAGGTTTTCATCAAGATGGATCGTGTAATAGATCCCGTATCGCTGAGCAATTTCGGCAAATTCACCGGCATCAATCCTATCTGCCTGATATTCCGGCAGATTCATATTCAGCTCAATAAACCGCAGGCCAAGCTCTTTACAGAGTCTGGCTCCGGCCTCGAGGCTTTTCACTTCAATTAAGGTTGGCATACCGAATTGAATTTGGCTCATCGAATTATTTCCTCTGCTTCTTTGTCAACGTTGAGTGAGAGATCAATCATGTATTTGTCTTCGACACCAATTGAGTTCAGGTACGCGTGATTTGGTTCACATATTTATCTTGTCTAATGATCACAAATACCTCCAAGAAAATCCTATTGCCAATTACGACATTTATGTTTTGAATCAATATTATCGAATTCTGCTCAAACAAGCAACAAAGAAATATGTAAAACATTTCATATGGCATGTAAGTATTTTAATCGGAGTTTGTCTCTCCGAAAGCAACATGACCGCCGGGAAAAGCGTAACCGCTATCATTTGTTGGTTTTTGTAAAAGCACTTTGCCGTTTTGTACGCATATCCCGGCAACACGATAGCTAAATATGTAATCGTCGGTTTTAAAAAGTATATCTGGCATTATCGACTCCTATTTATTACCATTCAAGTATTTTCTTTAAATATCCTTCATTCTAAATTCATGATTAAATTCATTTTAGTTGCTCGACTATACTTATCTTAACACATCCAAGAGTGATCCGTACTGTCTTGATTGCAGCGGATTGCTCATTTGCGGATTATATTACCCGGATAAAGCTCGCAGCATTTAATTCATAACACATTAGGAAAACTTTTCAAATAACTTTTCAACAAACTGTTATACTATATGTATTAGGATCTCTTCAAAATGCGCATTAGATGTATGGCGTTTTAATTCTTTGACGTTTGGTTAACAGCCCGAATGAGGTGTCACCATGAAAACATACGCGCTTAAGTCGATTTGCTGTGTCTCATTGGTTATCGCCGTTGGTTTTTGTTCAGCTGCCTGCATACCGCGTAGCGAAACAACCGGTTCGACGACCGGTGCGCCGACCAGTACCGCAAAGCCTTCCACGACGACAACCGAAATGGCGCCCACAACAACAAAATCGGAAACAACACCGGTGCCAACGACATCCACGTCCATACCGCTTGACGAGCTGCCCGCATCCTTCCCCTTGCTCGACAGTTCCACGGCGCGTATCCCGATAACCGCCGCCCTCTATGATCTGTTTGTCAGGCAATACGGGTTGCAAGGCCCTAAGCCAATCTGCTCGAAAACGCACCAGGCGTGGCTGAATCTGGCTGACGGCACCGTTGATCTCATTCTTTGCATTGCCCCGACAGCGGAGGAAAAAGCATACCTTTACGAAAAAGGCGTCGATGTGGAGATGCGTCTCTATGGCTGCGATGGCCTGGTATTCCTGGGTAATTCGGCTAATCCGGTGAAAAACCTGACGAAGGAGCAGATCAAGGGCATATATCGCGGCGATATCGTTAACTGGAGTGAGTTCGGCGGCCCGGACCACAAGATCAATGCCTATTATCGAGAAGACCAGTCCGGCAGCCAGCGGTTCTTTGAAGACCTCGTCTGGAAAGGCGAGGACATCCCCGATTTCGCCTCGCTCGATCTGCAAATGTCAGACGAGATGAGCGACATCACCTATACAGTGATTGAAGATCCCTACGCCATCGGTTTTAATATCATGTCATATGTGGACATGGAGTTCAACGATCCTAAATTGATGTTATTTTCTATTGAAGGCGTCGCGCCGAAAACGGAAGCCCTTGCCGATGCCAGTTACGCCTATATTACCCAGGCTTATGTCATTATCAACGCGGATGAACCTGCGGATAGCCCGGCTCGCTGGCTATTCAACTGGTTCGGCTGCGACACCAGCCGTGAGCTGATCGCCGGCAGCAGCAGCCTATCGGTGATTTTCGGCGACCCCATCTTGCTGAAGACCTCGGAGAAATAAATAAATGTGCGTCACCAGCTGACCGAAAAGCAACAGCTCACCGGTGAAAGTGAGCTGTTGCTTTTTGTTCGATTGAACTCACTGTTATGCATTTTTCCTTTTCTTGCGGTAGAACACCAATACCAACAGCGCAAGAGCCGCGGCAATGGCAGAGGTGAGGTAGACGTTTTTATAGCCGCCGTTCAGTGTGGACTGGAAGGACTTTTCTATCTGCGGCCCTTCTTTTTTGATCTCCACCACATAGTTTTCTTTGGCAGTCTCAAAGGCGCCGGGAACTGCGTCTTTGAGACTGGTCATTTTACCTGACAAATCATTCATTTCGGCAATAGTCGCCTTCATCGGGGTCATCACCGTGTTCATATCGGCCTGACTCTTTTCGCTGTCTGCGATCTTCCCCTCCAGCACGCTGATCGCGTTCTGGAGCTCAGTCATTTTGGCGTTAAGGTCGTCGACTGACTTCAGCTTCGCCAGCTCATCCAAGGCGGACTGTGGAATGGAGGATTTGACATTGGCCGGAATCATATCCGCGATGGTCATCGTCGGCGGCAGGGCAGGATTACCCATCTGCGCAAACATTTTTGATACTGTTTGCAGCTGCTCGAGGGCGGCTTTCTGCGCTTTGACCCCCTGCTCCATGCCGGCGATTCCTTGCCCGTTGCCGATTTCGCCCTCTTCCATCTGCTTGACGGCGTCTTCCATCTGGGTTCTACCGGCGGCAATACCGTCAATTCCCTTGCCGATCCCGGTTTGGATTTTTTCGATGATATCCGGCGTCATCTCGGCAAACATCCGCTCCGTCAGGGTCACGGTATTGGCGGTAATGGTGGTGACGTCCGAGTTTTGCATCAGCTTGACCAAATCGGCGGGCATTTCATAGTTGGAATCACCGCCCATATTGATTTCCATTTTGGTCATGGAGGTAAGGTCGGGCATTTCCATGCCCGCAAGTTTATCCTTCATCTGCTCGTTGCTCTTTAACTGGTTCAATTCATCGGTAATATCCTGTACATAGGGTAAAGCGGGAACGGTCACCTCTTTGGGCAGCAGATCCATCACATTGGTTTGTACCAGCCCTCCCGCGTGAGCGATAAAGCCTATCATAATGGCGGGGGCAATCGCGGTGCCGATGGAACGCACCAGAGAAAGAGTGGCGAGAGCGGAATTGGACTGCTTTTCGTCGGTGTTTTCCAACATCATATAGTTGAGCGGCGTACCCATGGTAAAGCCTATACCGATGCCGATCAGGATCAGGCTGACCGCCACGGTCAAAAAGCCTGGGGCGGCGGTGGTCACTAAGATGGTAAACACAGACCCGATAACCGATACCAAAAAGCCAAAGCCCAGGACGATTTTAACGCCGAATTGATCAATCAGCTTACCCGAAACCGGGGCGCTGACACCGGCAAAGACTCCCAATATAATAACCAGGTAGCCGCCGCTTCCGGTCGCGATTTTGAGCGCGTTCTCCGAAAACTGGGGCACGAAAATCATACCCATCATGACGATCCCGCTGAGGAACGACATGATCAGGGTGATCAAAATATTGCGGCTGGTAAAGTACTTCAGGTTCATTACAGGATCATCCGCTTTTACCTCTATAAAGATAAACAGCGGCAGCAGCAAGACAAATAACAACAGGAACGGATAAACATCGAGGTTTATAATCGTACCCGCAATAGCAAAAAAGTCCAGATTTTTAAGCCCGTACAGCAGGGATAAAATCATGGCGGTCAGCGTGAGAATGCCAAAAACATCGGTTTTCTGGCGGTTTTCGTTCTTCGCGTTCTGCAGACTGATAAAACCCGCGAGAAGGACAAACAGCGAGATGGGGACGTTTACATAAAATATGAACTGCCAGTTGTTCTGACCAAAGATGTTCAGAATAAGGCTGCCGGCGGAAGCGCCAAAGATATTGGCGATACCGTACACGCCGCCCACAAGACCCAACGCCATGCCCCGTTTGTTTTCGGGGAAGCTGGTGCCAAACTCCGCCGTAGCGATGGGCAGTATGCCGCCGCCGCCTATGGCCTGCACCACACGTGCTGCAAGCAGCAGCGAGAAACCGCAGAAGCTCTGAGACAGTCCGCAAAAGAGCGAGCCGATGCCAAACAAGGAAATACAAGTCAGATAGATGTACTTTCTGCCGAATTTGTCGGCCAGTTTGCCCATAATGGGAATACTGGCGGCGTATGCCAGGGTGTAAATGGTTATCATCCAGATGCCCGTCTGGTCATTTACGCTTAAATTGCTTTGAATCAGGGTGCGGGCAGGGGTAACAATGCCGGTATCAATGGCGCCCATAAATATGCCGGCCAGATAAATGATGGATACCAAAACCAAGTTTGGTTTTTTAACCGTTTTTGTCATCTTTACTCTCCTCTTGTAAGTTCCGATGCATTATTTGCCATTTGGGATAAAACCGTTTTTACGATCTCGAGTTTTTCTTTATCAATTCCCTTTTGCAATCCGTTATTCCAAAGGGTCAAGATATCAATCAATGTTGATTTGAAATTGACCGCTTTTTTGGTAAGGGAGAAAACAAAGGAACGCCTGTCGGCAGGATTGATCCTTCTCTCCACATAACCTTTGCTTTCCAGCGACTGCATGGTCCTTGTCATAACCGCTTTGTCGTAGTGAATTTCATCATTCATCTGATCCTGAGTCTGCCCCTTGATCAATAGGTGCATCTTATCCAGGGCGTTATACTGCGGCTTCATTTCTTTTTCCATCATGAGCAGCAGGATTAAGCCTTCCGCGGTATTCAGGTCATATTGTTTCAAGCTGTTTCTGAAATAGAGCTTGAAGTACTTATCAATAATCATATTATTTCTGCCGATCGATTCCATATTCTATGCTCCTTTCGTCATTTAGTTGATAAAGCAACTAATTTTATGACAATATAGTTGCTTTGTCAACTAACTGAATGGCAATAATAAGCACATAGTAATCACCTGGAAAAAATCGAGGTGTCTTATCCTTCAGTTGCTTTAATATAGATTCGAAATATTTTTATATAAAAATATTCTCAATTCATTATCCACAATTCAATCGTTCGAAGATTCGCAGGCACAGGTATGTCAAATACGGAGAAGGCTTATTCTTTTGCCCAAAATCCCAGTCTTTCAATTTCAAATAAACTGATTCAGGTGTATAAAGGCCATTTATATCCTGTTTGCTTCGGATCAGTTTTATCATTTCCTCGAAATGTGGATCATCTCGCACAAATTCAAATTTGCTTAAAACGCCGGCAACGCTGACAATATCATACCAGTAGGATGGCGCTTTTAGTTTGCGGAAGTCTGTTCCCATGTAGAACATATAGGGATGCTGATCAAGGCTGTTTTCCCATAAGTCCAACAGCGTAGTCACAGAAATGACCGCTATGGGCGAATTCCGATATTCCGGAATTTGAGACAATAAATCAGACATGATTAACGTCGCGTAGGGGCAGCAGTCATCTTTTCTCCCTGGGCCACGAAATTTACCAAGCTCCGGAGAAACGGAACATGGAAATCCATTATTCTTGATTAGCGAAACCAAATAGTCAACCCCGGGTTTGATATTTTCATAATAATTCACTCCCGCCTTCAGGAGAGCAAGCAACAACAAAGGCGCGTCGCACAGGCACCAGCTGAATACATCGACACCAGTTCCGCCGAAGTGCTTCGGTACATTCATCATGGATTGAAATACGCCGTGATCATCCTTATGTTTGAGAATTTCGTCCACTGCTTTCTTAATCTCCGGAATGTCCATGCCAAAGCCGAGGTCCAGCAGAAACAGCAGCTTGTGAATCGGCAAATCAGAATTCTTGTGATTGGTTACCAGACTCCCATGAAAGCTGGCAACATCTGTAAGGTATCTTTGGATACGATCATCGGATAACGCCGTATTTCTGAGCTCAACTAACGTATCCTTCGGCTCATGACATAAATGAAGGCGGATCGCGTATTTCAGCCAGGCTTCACTAATTTCCAAAAGCTTTTGACACTCCATAATCGCTCAATACCTCCAATATGACAATCCGATGCTTAGGTTTTTGAGTCTTTGATTAAATCGTCACAGAAAGCCGCTGCATCGCTGCCGGTCACCTTGAGAACGCCTTTCCCCGAAGCCGCGCCCTCTTCAAAAAGACCGACAATCCCCGAGAGTAAATCCGTAACTTCGGTAGGCTCAACAGGGCCGACTTTAAAGAGATATTTTTGAATCTCTTTATAAACAATCTGATAGTCTTGCGGGAGCGCTTTGACACGCGCCATAAGCGTCCGCCACTCTTTTTTACCTTCGATGATATCCCTTATACTCATTTTATCCTCCTACTTACTTAATTTTTTGGTGATCGCATCATTGAGCTGCCCGCGCCACTTGTCATGATATGATTTTGCTCCTTCTTCGCCGGCCAGCGCTGAACAGAATCCTTTGAGATCGTCACCCAAAACCTCCCTGGCAGTCTGCCCGTCCGCTGCCGATTCTTCGAGCAGACCAAGCGCGCCGTCAAGAATTGGCATAAGGTTGCGGCCGGTGAAATCCGCGTGTGGTAAAATATTGAGTTTAATTTTTTCCCAAGCCGCTTGATAATCAGCCGGGAGTTTTTTCGCTCGCAATTCAAAAGCTTTCATTGCTTCATTCATATCATTGCCCGTAATTTTATCCCAGAAATTCATTGTTTTTCTCCTTTAACTCACCGATTTTCGATGATAAGAACGCCCATTTATCCCAGAATCGCCGCAGTTCAGCGTTTCCCGCGTCGTTAAGTGCGTAAAACTTGCGGGGCGGTCCCATGTCGGACGGTTTTTTTTCGATGTCCACAAGCTTATTTTTCTCAAGTCGTACCAAGATGGTGTAAACCGTTCCATCCACTACATCCGTAAAACCGAGAGCGTTCAGCCGCCGCGTGATCTCGTAGCCGTAAGTTTCTCCGCGGTTTATAATCTCAAGGATACAACCTTCTAGCACCCCTTTGAGCATTTCAGTCAGATTTTCCAGGATAATCACCTCTTACTATTCTGCATGACTTGTATGCAGTGATACTAACTACCGCTATATAGTAGCACGCAATAGCGGCTTTTACAATACGCGCTTATATACAAAACTTGATTATGCATATTGGCGCTAAGAAACATCTCAGTCACTTGAGATCTGTCTGATTAATGCACGGCGTGAATAGTTGATATTCTTCTCCATATTTCTTCAAGCCATTTTCGAACAGCCCTATTATTCTTCCTGCCGATCTCGTTAATCAGGCTGTTACGGAAACAGGCTCTGTGAGAATGCCAAAATCCTTTAAAATCATATCCATATCTGTAAGGGAAACTTCAAACATGCCATAGCTCCTCAAATACAATTCTGCGGATTTCAACCGGTCTAAACTATTTGTCATGCATCAGTATCAGGCACCAGAATTGAGATGTTTTTATAACTGCCACTCAAGTCGCGTTTCAAATAAACGATTTTCCACTGCTTCATTTTCGAGATTTTCAGCCTTGGTGATGGAGAATCCAGTCCTCAAGAATGTCCCCCAAGCCATTACCGTTACCATGATAGGCCACTACCCGTTGTTTTTGCGGCAACACCATCAGTTTCTGTCCGTGCATTCCGCCTTTGCCGTAGGCACCTGTTTTTTCATTAATGATTCGCAGTTCATATCCGCGCGTCAAAACGATATCTACCCATTTCTCAGATAGATATCTATGTCCTTTCCATTCGCCGCCATTCAGATAGATAGCGCCTAATTTGACCATATCGCCCGTGCGGATATACAGTCCCGTAGCGCCCATGGGATGACCCATCGGACAATGGCTCCAGGCCATTTCCCGGAATCCCAGCGGCGTAAACAGCTCATGCCATAAAAAATTATCCAGCGGTTCGCCCGATACCTTTTCCACAATCCGCGAAATCAGATAATACGCGCCATCCGTATAGCATCTTGTTTCTCCGGGGGCACAAATAAGCGGCGTTGTAAGCATGTATTTCAGATAATCGGTGCCGAACGCCTCGACTCCGGGGCAATCAATATCCAGGAAGCCTCCGGGCAGGCCCAGCCGATGGGAAAGCGCCATATCCACTGTGGCTGTGCGCCAGCGCTCATCCATGCTTTCAGGCAATTCATCCTTCAGAATATCACAAACCAGATCATCTGTTGAAAGCAGCCCGCGGTCATACAGCATGCCGACTGCCGTAACACAAAAGGCTTTTGCTACGGAATAGGAATTCTGGCAGGCATTTGCCGTTTGCACCTGCATTTCCGCCAGTGTGCCGTCTCCTTCTATAACAGCGATGGAAAAAACATTTAACCCCTGTTCAATGATAAACGAAGCCATATTATTAAGAAACCGATTCATGACAAGACCTCCGTATTTTTAGAATTTTTCACGATAGCTTAAATTTATTATATATTCACCACGAATCAATCTCTATGAAGTAACTTTGTGCGTCCCTAATCGTTTTTTCATTCCAATCATCCTTCAACACAGCTAAAATCAAATATATCATGTTATCATAAAATCCGCAAAAGGGCGCAGCTTTTTTAGTTTTGGAAGTTCCTCCGGCATAACTTTTCTTTCCTTGCCCCATTCTAATACCATCATTTTCAAACTCGCTGTTCCATACATGTTTGATTTTAATCTAACCTGTTTACACAATTTTTCTAAAAGTGCAAGATATTGACATGATACCAACAACTGTGATATCCGCCCCTATCTTGCACTTTAGGTTAGCCAACGTGTCCGGTGTCTGCTTGGATACAATGACTACGTTTATAGTTGAAACCAGTGATTAGTATTTTCCAAAATTACTATCGACTAAGGAGATATTGGGTCTGAATTCCGTTTTCTTTATCCTGCCTTTATTTTTTTCTTCCTGCCTGTCCGATTCTTCAATTTTTTGTCTTTGTGTATTAGCGTCATTTTTTAATATTTTTGGTTTAACATTATTTTGAGCTGACAATACGTTATCTGTCTTTAGCTTGAATGCGTTTACATTTTGTCTGAGCGAGTCCGCCTGGCCGGACATCTCCTCGCTGGCAGCGGCACATTCTTCTGCCGATGCCGCATTGGTCTGTACAACCTGTGAAATTACCATGATTCCCTGATTAATTTGCTTCAGCGCGGCTGCCTGTTCATTTGAAGCTGAGGCGATGGAATTGACGAGCTCGCCCGCCTGCGAGACCCCAGTAATTATTTTACTGAGGGCAACCGATGTTTCTCCTGCAATTTTCGTTCCTGCGCCAACTTTTTTAATCGAATTTTCAATCAACTCTGTCGTTTCCTTGGCCGCTTTGGAGGACTGACCGGCAAGGTTTCTGACTTCTTCGGCTACGACGGCAAAGCCTTTGCCGTACTGTCCGGCTCTGGCCGCCTCCACCGCCGCGTTGAGCGCCAGAATGTTTGTCTGGAAAGCGATATCCTCGATGACTTTTATGATTTTACTGATATTGTCGGAAGACGCGTTGATTTCCTCCATAGCCCGCAACATTTCAGCCATTTGCGCGCTGCTGGCATCCGCATCTTTTTGGATGCTTTTCTCCAGTTCATTTGTTTTTATCGCGTTCTGTGCGTTCTGTGTCGTTTGAGATGTAATTTCCTCCATGGACGCCGATAGTTCCTCTACAGAGCTGGCTTGCTCGGTTGCGCCCTGTGAAAGCGCCGTACTGGAATCCGCTACTTGCTTCGCGCCGGAATCCACCTGTTCGGCGGCATCATTAATGCTTCCTAATGTTTGATTAAGAGACTGGATGATGACATTCAAAGAATTGGAAATGGTGGCATAGTCGCCGTTAAACATCATTACATTTTCGATATTTAAGTCGCCCTGTGCGATTCTGGACAAGATATCGCTTACTTCATGGATCACAGTGCCTAATTTGGTCAAAAGCAGATTCACGGAGTTCGCCAGCGCTTCATATTCGCCTTTATATTTACCCGTAACGGAAAGACTAATAGAACCATGAGACATTTTTTCCATGACATCCGTCACTTCATGAACCGGCGCCGCAACTGCATCTAATGTGCCGTTGATACCGCTTATGATATCGGCATAATCTCCCTGGAATTTCCCCGCGTCTCCCCGCATGTCCAATTTCCCATCCAAAGCTGCTGCGGATATGCGGGCGGTTTCGTCGATGAGATTCTGAATGGTCTCCATCATGCTGATGAAAGCCGGAACAAGGTGATCGTTGTCCGAACGCTTCCCAATTTTTCGGAAGGCTTCCAATTCACCCGTATCGCCCCGGGAAATTTTCTCTGCTACGTTCTGCGCGCTCAGGAGGCGTTTTTGCACGTCATTGATTGCACTGGAAAGCTTAGCAAATCCTCCCTTAAACTCACTGCTCATTGTCTCGGTAAAATCATTAACCGACATCTTGGTCAGAATACTCAGCGTCATATCCATCGGCGTTAAGAACATGGTCAGAATATTGTTTATGCCGGAAACGATATCCTTAAAGCCGCCGTTGTACTTGTCGGCGTCGCCCAGCGCTCCCTGGAAATTGCCGTTGGCCACTTCCATAGTCATTATCTTTGTCTCATGGATAATACTGCGGATATTATCCATCACGGCTATGGTAGCCGGCATGATTCTGTCGTTTTCGCTTCTCTTGCCGATTTTACGGTAATCCTCCACCCGACTCGTGTCGCCGGCGGCCAGGTTGCTCAGCGCAACTTGCAGTGCTGTCAGCCGTCCCATCAGCGTATTCGTTGAAGTAGTCAATACCAAATACTGCCCCTTGAAATTCTTCGGCATCTCATCAGTAAAATCGTTCACACACATTCTTTCAATTGCATCGCCTGCCGCTCTCAGAGGAGCAGACACGGCATCCAGCGTCTCGTTGAAGCCGTTAATCAAGTCGAAATACTCTCCCTGAAATTTCCCCGTGTCTCCTCTCACGTCCAGCTTTCCCTCAACAGCTGCCGAAGAGATTTTCTTGGTCTCGATGATCAGGCAACGGATAGCTTCCATCATACCGATGAAGGCCGGGATCAGATGGTCATTTTCTGAGCGCTTTCCGATCTTTTTGAAATTCTCCAGCTCGCTGGTATCGCCACGGGCAATTTTCTCCGCCACATTCTGTGCGCTCAGGAGGCGTTTCTGCACATTATCGATGGAATTAAAAAGGGAGGCAAAACTGCCTTGGTAATTATGGCTTGCAGATTCAGTATAGTCATTTTCCGCCAGTTTCACTATTCTGACAGACGCTTCTTGTATGGGTTTTGAAACGTCTCTGATTGATCTGTTTATGTCAGTTCCTATTTTTGAGTACAAGCCGGAGTACTTCCCGGTATCAATCTCATAGTCCAGATTCCCACTTTTTACAGCGTCGGCCATGGCATCGGAGTCTCGACCCAGGCGGCAGCCAGAGTCTTTGATACTCACCAGATGCTGTTTCAACCTGGTAAATCTTTCCCTTTCGTCCGGCGGTAAACTGTCTGTAATTTCCACATCAATATTGAAATCCCCATTCGACATTTTTTCCAGGGCACGTTCCAGCTTTTCAATCGCCACATTCTGGCAACGCAGCTTTTTGGCATTTTTAAAAAACAGCATAATTACTCTCCTCGTATTTCAAATTTTGACCGGGTTTATATTTCTTGATTTATTTGTTCAACATCATCGTCCGTAAAAAGTTTTTCGCAGTCAATCAGCAGAACTACCTTATCACCGATTTTCCCGATGTTTTGGACATACCCGCAGTTACCTTTAGTATTGATTTCCGGCTTTTCGGCAATATTCTCATCGGGAATCGACAGAACCTCGGAAACGCAGTCTACAATCAGTCCTATCGACATGCCGCCAAAGCTTATCACAATGAAGCAGGTCCTGTCTGAATATTCCGGACCGAACTGGACACCACAACCCGGAGCAATCTGAACAGGCCAATCCGGACCCATTTGAACAGATGAATCCGGAGCAAATTGGACAGAGCAATCCGGAGTAATCTGAACAGCGGATTCCGGTGCTGACTG
>JAYFQE010000019.1:0-126663 GCA_034927345.1 Clostridiaceae bacterium | reverse complement strand
GTTAAGCTGTATAATCTTCTCAGACATGATTCGTTCTCCTTTGCTCGGTTAATGTTTGGGTCGCTTCTTACATTTTACCAAGCGAGAACGAGTCATGTCGTTCTATTTTTCAAAGTGCGCAATTTCAGGATACGTCATCGCTTTTAAAGGAGTAACCTGACAGGTGCCGGCCAGATATGTTGTAAAAGGCCGTATTAATTTGGGGATTACCCGCTTCTCCTGATCGATTTGGTTGAATTCCAAAACAGACTGAATAGCTTGCACGGCAGGTTCAGTGCCATATACATTCAACGGTTTTTCGCCGGGAATATCGGCAAAGCCGACGCGCCGCATCTCGAAATCTGCGGCGTGCAAATGATCGCTATGGTTATGCGTAATAAAACAATGCTCGATACGTGACAGATCCAGCTGATTGGCCAGTACATGCAGATAGGTATCTGCCGGGAAATCAATCAATAACCGGTCATTGACCAATGCCTGTGACCTTGTGCGGATGTTGCGGCCGCCGGCCTCCCTGGCCCGCCTGCAATGGCCGCAGGAACAAAAGATTGCCGGCCATCCTTCAGCCGCAGCCGTACCCAGGTATTGAATTTTCATAACCCTTTAACCTCGTCTTTCCATGATGATACATTATTATAGCGCATCCGCTTTGGAAAACGAAAGTAAAGCTTGTTTCAAATAATAATGGGCGAACCATTTCTGAACATCCGCCGTATAATGGACATGATCTTCGACAAAGATGCCGTTGGTCAGCGTGTCTTCTTCCCAGAACGGTGAAGCTTCGGCGCTGATCATCTTGACTTGGCTGTCGGATTGAACCATTTTCCGGTATAGTTCATTCTCGAAATGCATCCCCTCTTCCGGCAGTCCCAGATCTTTCAGCCGATTCTTTAAAAGCAGTTTTTCCAGATAAAGAATATAATCCTGGCCGATAGCCTTGCGAAATCCCTGAAACAGAACAGGATAGAGTATTGCCAATTCTTCCAGCTGATCCATCGGCAATACACAGTCATTCGCGCCGCTCCAATGCAGCCCGATAATTGCGGGATTTTTCTTGATTTTACGAAGATGATTCATAGCCAGTTTTAAGATACTAACCGAATATGAAAACAACGAAATATCAACGGTTCCCAGAGGACCGGGAATCAGCTTTTCCGGCCGGTATGGATACCACATGTTATTTTGCTCGCCTTTAGCGGGAACGACGCCCTGAGCGCCAATTGAAATCTGGATAATATAGAGATCCGGCAATTGCCGCGGATTTCCCCGGTCGATTTCGGCCTGCCATAAACGGGCCAGTTCTGATGACAAACAATAGGTATGATCTTGTGTTTCACCAAGATTCATCTCTGAAGAAGTATACCCGCTCCAGGTAACATCCGACAGGCCGAGATGCTGATTATACATCCGGTTCAGACCGAAAACATTTTTCAGCGGTTTATCGATTCTGTCTGCCGCTTTCATCGCTAAACCATGGCCATGAGCGTTAGACTGCCCTAAAACAATCATAACGGCAGCATCGGCAGAAGGCTCAGCAGCCCTCGTTAAATAATGGTTCATCATATATTCCTCTATAATAATTACAGAATGCTTATGGTTAATTGAAAAAGCGCGCGATCGCCAGCGAAGCGCTGCCGGTTATCGATCCGCGCCAGCCGAGCGCGGCTTTTTGTATTTCCAAATTTTGCTGGATGGTGACCAAAGCGCGCTTGCGAACCGTTTCACGGATGGTATCCATCATTCCGGGAAAATTCTCAATCACGCCGCCGCCTAATATGACCAGATCCGGATTCAGGATATTGAGCATATTTGCGAGAGCGGTTCCCACCCGGACGCCGGCTTGGTTAATCGCTTCATAGCATTGCTTGTCCCCGGCTTCCATCGCCTGGGCGATCATATCCGGCATAAGGTCATCGGCGGTGAAATGCTCCGGCATCATCTGCCGCAGCGGCGAATATCCGGAGAAATTGGCAACCTTCCCACAAATCTCGGATTTGATCATTTTCAGAGTTGCCGATAATTCCAAGCAGTCGGTATTGCCGCACGTACAATTGGCTCCGGTATCGGAACTCATGACATGGCCGATCTCGCCGGCAAAACCGTGGCTGCCGCGGAACATCTGCGATTCGATAATAATAGCGGCGGCGATATCGTAGCTGCCCAGGGATACGAAAACCTGATTGGGCACATCCTGCCCCGCACCGTAGTATTGCTCTGCCAAAGCCATGCAGCGGGCGCTGGTGTCGACGAATACCGGCAGATTGAACTCCTCCTGCAGGATATCGGCCAGCATCATGTTATTCCATCCGGCGATATTCGGGCAAAAGATGACTTTTCCCAACTGATGATCGACCATGCCGCTGATGCCGATGCAGATCGCCAAGATACGTTCCGGGCCGTATTGGGCTAGAATGGATTTTATCTTTTCACTGAGGCTGGTGATATCCATGCCGGTTATCGGCATGATATTTTCGTCAACCGTCGGAATAAACCACTCCTCAACAATGGAGCCATCCATGCGTACAACGCCGAATTTTGAAGAAAATCCGCCCAGATCGATGCCGATAACATAGGCATATTCCGGATTGATACCCAACAGGGATGATTTCCGTCCGCCGGTTGATTCCAGCGTCCCCTGCTCAGAGACAATGCCGTCGGCAATCAGGGCACTCGTAAACTTCGTGACAGAAGTCATGCTCAGACCGGTTTTTACGGCAATATCGCTACGCGTGATTGGTTGCAGCTTTCGGATGATCTGCAGCACATTTTTCTTAAACGTCGTTTCATCACGATAGCAATTAATATCCAGCATGGTATACCTTCTGTCTGTTTTTCATTATAGTCAAATTATAAACAGCCCTTCAGGTTAAATCAACCATTATTCTTTTAGCGATCCCAGTAAAGCGCCTTGTATAAAGTACTTCTGTACAAACGGATAGACAGCGATGATCGGAACCGACGCAACAACCATAACCGTATATTTAAGTTGTGAACTGACTGCCGCCATGAGCAATTTGTTTTTGATCAGTTCGGGATCGACATTTTCGCCTAGTTGCAGCGTGGCATTCAGATTGCCCCAGATTAAGACTTTCGTTAAATACATCTGCAGCGGATGCCAATCAGTCATTTTGGGTAAATAGATCATATAATTAAACCAGGAATTCCATGCCGCCAAGGCTGTATATAAGCCTAAAACAGCAATCATTGGTTTCGACAACGGCAATATAATCGATGAAAATAATTTTAATTCCCCTGCGCCGTCAATAATCGCTGCTTCTTTAAGCGAACTGGGCAGGCCGGAAATAAAAGTACGTGCCAGAATAATATTCCAGATACTGATGATGCTGGGTAATATAATCGCGCCCAGGGTATTATAGAGATTCAGTTTGCACATGATGATAAAGCTGGGTATCAAGCCGCCGGAAAAATACATCGGCAAAAGAATATACAGCACAATTCCTTTGCGGAAAACCAGGTTGTGCTTACTGAGCGCGTTACCGGCGAGCATAGAATTAATGACATTGAGAAAGGTAATAACTACTGTAAAGAAAACTGAATTAAAGAAAGCTCTGATAATGGAAGCCGATGTAAATACACGGGCGTAAGATTTCAACGAAAAGCCGATCGGCAAGAACCAGACATTGCCGGCTGTCACTTCCATCGGGTCGCTGACCGATGCGCTGATGATATAAATGAAAGGAAACAAGGTGATCAAAGCGATCAAACCAACTAAAATATAGATTAACGCCTCGACAGCATATGACCCATTATGAATCTTTTTATGCTTTATTTTTTCAGCATTGATAGGCATGATACTGTTCTCCTCACCATAAACTATATTCGGTCGTACGCCGGCTGATCATATTGGTGCCAAATACCAACACGAAATTAATGATATTGGCAAAAAGTCCGATTGCCGCCGAATAACTGTATTTCGCATTTTGCAGACCCGTTTTATAAACATAGGTCCCAATGACGTCAGCAACATCCATCGTCTGCGAATTATACATCAGAAGGATTTTTTCCGTGTTGGCCGCTAAAATGCCGCCGACAGATAAAATCAGAAGGATCATAACCGTAGGCATAATGCCCGGTAAAGTGATATGGATCATTTTATGCAGACGGTTGGCGCCATCGACCGTAGCCGCCTCATATAAAGTTGGATCGATTGATGAAATGGCCGCTATATAGATAATTGAACTATAACCAAAAGTCTGCCAGATATTGGAAAAGACATAAAGGCCGTCAAATGATTTCGCACTATTCATCATGTTGATGGATTCCTGACCGAAAAATGCCAAAATCCGGTTCACCGCGCCTTCTGCGCCGGTGATGCTGATCATCATAGCCACGACTATGACGGTCGAAACAAAGTAGGGTAGATAGACAAAGGTCTGGGTTAAGCGTTTATACCAGACATGCGTTATCTCATTTAAAAGCAAGGCGAAGACAATGGGTACCCAGAAGCCGAAAATAAGGTTCTCAACACTCAATCGCAGCGTGTTGCCAAAAACGCGGGTGAAAAAAATAGAATTGATAAATTGTTTGAATTGCGATAACCCAACCCATTTCGTTGAACCGTCAAGAGCCAAGATATCATTGCCGATTTTATAATCCTGGAAGGCAATCAAGATGCCATAGATGGGCATATAACAAAAAAGAAATAACAAAACAAAGGTCGGCAGCAACATAACTAAAGCCCACCGATCCCGATATAATCTTCTTCGCAAAGACATTGTGCCTATTTCCTGTCTGGCCACACCGTGTTCTCCTTTCGCTATTCAGGAATAGCAATCGGGAACGGAGCAGATTCGCCCCGTTCCCGACACTATCAAATAAACTTATTATTTCTGTGTACTCATGACTTTGACATAGGCATCATACTGGTCTTGCTTGATTGCAGTCGCATCTTTGATTCCCATGGATTCGCATTTGGCCACAAACGCATCCCAATTGGATACCGGTTCGGTTCCGGTGATGAATTTGCCGATCATCTCATCCATATAGGTCCAAAGGTCGCTGTAATTGGCCCATTGGGTCGATTGCTCGGTTGTCGGCGCGACAAAGTTGACTGCCGGAATGCCATATTTATCTACTGCGTCATTCAGGCCTTTCAAATTGAATTGCACGTCGGCAGCAGTACCGGAATTACTGAAGGATTGGGCGAATTCCTGCGCGATGCAGTCGGCATTGCCGATCAGGCATTTGGTGGAAAGTTCCCAGTTCCAGCCCATTTTATTCCAGAGCAGCGGTTCTTCTGCTGCGGCAGCTTTACCCTTTGCGGTGTACTGCATCTGATAATCAGGCATGGTCAGGCCTTCCAGCGCCGTTGCTTTTTCATAATAATCTCCGCCTTCGCCGGTTTCGCCATAATAATTCATCTGGCTTCCTTCCAGCGTATAGCCCCAGTTGATGGTTTTCATGGCCGCGACCGGATCGTCGCAGTCTTTGGTGATCATGAAACCGTCATAGCCCGGCAGATCCTTAAGATAAACCAACGGTTTGTTGTTGACGGACAGAGAAGGAACCATCGGAATCAAATCGGCCTCCGAGAAGCCCTTATCACGGACCTGCGTATTGTAAATTGCGCTGTCCCACCAAGCGCCAACTTCGCCGGCTACCTGGTTGTTGTACAATTTTTCGTTGAACTGCTCGCCGGTTTGGTTCATAAAGTCATTATCAAGCAGTTTCTCTGAATACAACTTGCTCATAAAAGTAACATAATCTTTTGCTTCTGTGGTTAAAAACGTATTATAAATTTTACTACTGTCATCGGTATACCAGGAATCAGCCGCATTAACCATGTACTTAACGCCAAAGGCGGCGCCAAAGACTTTATTTAATGTGCTGGTGCCAATCGTTGTTAAGAATTCGTCTTTTTTACCATTGCCATTAGCATCCTGATCCTGGAAAGCTTTCAATACCGTATAATATTCTTCCGGTGTTGAAGGCATATTTAAACCGAGTTTAGTCAGCCAGTCTTTCCGGATGGTCATGACGCTGATACGATGCTGCGGGTTCTCGATATATTGTGCAGGAATACGCAAGATATTGCCATCCCTGTCGCCATTAGCCACAATCAAATAAGGCCGGATACCCAGTAATTCTTTATAATCTGGCGCATATTGATCAATCAAGTCATTGAGTTTCAGGATCAATCCATTGGTGTATAAGTCAATTAATTTGTTCGATGCATAACCAAAATTGATGATGTCAGGCAGGTCCTGTCCTGACGCAAAACGAGTCGTTATCGTTGTTTCATATTCTTTGCTGAGGGCGGTTTCCAACTGATAATCAACATTGAATTTATCTAACATGATTTTTTGAATAGCTTTGAAATTAGGTGTGTCGGCAACGGCCCATTCGGTATCCGATTCGTAAGTCAGCAGAGTGATTGTAACCGGTTTCCCTGAAGCTGTTGTCGCTGCGGTGGTGCTGTTGCTGCCTGCTGGTGCTTTTGTGGTTTCACTGGATTGGGTTGCCGTACCGGTACACCCCATCAACATCGCCAGAACGAGGAACAAGCATACAATTAATGAAATGGTTTTCTTCATCTTAAGGTACACCCCTTTCAATATACTTCTCTTGTATAGGAGAACTGTTCAACAAAACCAAGATATGAAGGATCAGTGATTTCACCACCGCCTTTCCTGAGGGATTATGACATGGTGTGACTAAGAAACAAAGCTCATGAAGCGTGCACTCATCAAAAGCCTGTATCTACTTAATAGGTTCTATTTTCCCCATTTGAGAATCACGCAGCAGATTCAGATAATTTCCGGAAAGGATTTTCTTTTTCACCGAATCGGCCAACGGCGAGAAGACAACCCGGCCGAAATCATAGCGTACATCCAGATTGATCAGATCGCTGCCATAGACGATCCGGTCTTCACCAACCAGATCGACCAGATCTTCGATACCCAGCGGATTGAGCAGCGAGCCGCAGATTTCCATGGTAATATTGGGCACCCTTTTCATGATGCTTGCCAGCTTATAAGATAGAGGCGCTGCGCCGCCGCCCTGGTGGGCGCAAAGCAGACGCAGGGACGGCCGTTTTGCCGCCAGATCCTCGACCTCGGACAGATCCGGGCTATTCCCCCAGGTATGGGTCAAAATAACGCTGGACCGCTCCGCGGCAAAATCGGCGGCATATTGATATTCCGGTTGATTCAAAATACCATGATAACCTGGCAGGAATTTCAAGCCGACAAAGCTGGCATGATTCCCGTATTTCTTCAATTCAGCCTTCACGGCGGACAATCCTTCGCCTGGGCAAATCACAATGTAGCCATAAATCCGGCCGGGATATTCGGCAGCGGCAGCGGCAGCGACTGTATTGGCGGCGGCCATCATACCTGTAATGAGCAAATGAGGCGCCGTAACGATGCAGTTGATGCCTAAACGGTCGAGGCTGGCAACAATGGCTTGATTCGTTGTTTCTTTCGGCGTTTGATACCAACCGCTCATATAGTACGGCGCAATATGCGTATGAGCATCAATAACAAACGGCGAGACCGGTAAACCGGCAAAGGCTTCATCTCTGATGGTCATAACGGATCCCCCTTTGCAGCCGTTCCCAGTTGGCATGCAAGATATTTTCCTTATCCGGCGCCGTGATTGTCGAATAAAGGATCAACGACAATCCGCCGGCCGGAACATGGATCGGCAAGCCGCTGCCTAAAAGCAGTTTTTCACTGCCGCAGCGTTCCTCGACCAGTTCCTCCAGATAGCCGGTATCGATCATGATATTCATATCGATATAGACATTATTCAATTTTGTTAACAAAGGGGTTATCGTACGAGAATGGTTGAAATAATGACGCAAAATGACGATTGGCAAATCCGGATATGCTTGAGCCAGAGGCGGTATATCCGCTATTGAATGAATTTCACTGGCATCCAGCAACAAGGGCAGATGCAGCTCGTTGAGCGGTTCAAGAATCTGATCGCAAAAAAATGAATTAATAGGATAACTTTGGGTAACCGGCAGCAGGCGAACCGCCTCCGGGCGATTTTGCCGCAACCGCTCAATCAGGGAGCCATCGCCAGGTTCGTTTTTCTCTCCCAGCATGGGGTCGAGAACATGACAGGCCCGGATTCGGCCTCCAGATTGATTGGCGATTTGCGTCATTTCCGCATTATACTGCCAAGGCGTCATTTGCGCAGCGCCGTGGTAAGTCACTGCTGAAGTTATCCTATAATCATCCAGATAGCTGACCAAACCGGCTGCATCGCGGTAACGTGTTTTGGTCGGATACGGACCCAGCATGGTGTTCACATCGATGATATCCATATAAGCCTCTTGACGTAATTTATTTTTTTATTTCTGACAGTAATTTTTCTTAAGATAGGCCAGAGTCATTGCCGCGCTCTCTTTATTGCCATAACGGCTGCGGTCCAGTTCGGCCGTCAAATAGCCATCATAGCCGACTTCATCAAGGATTTTGAAAATTGACGGGAAATCAACGATACCTTCGCCCAATTCGCGGAAATTCGTATATACCTCAACGCCGGCCTGCATGCCGGCGGCTTCGACGCCTCCGGAGGTAATGTCTTTCAGGTGGGTGAATTTAACGCGATCCGCATACCGGCGGATGACCGCTACCGGATCGCAGCCGCCGGCAGTCATATGAGCTGTATCCGGACCGAAGCCAACCAACGCGGGATCTGTATTCTGCAGGATAAAATCAATTTCTCTCTCATACATAACCGTCGTATTGTAATGTGGATGGAGGCAAGGAATGATGTCATATTCTTTTGCCATGGCCGCGATGGCGTTAATCGCCTTTAAATCATAATCCAGTTCTTCCTGAGAAGCCGGCCGGCCGGTAACGCCGGTAGCCTGCACATTCATCCGATGAATATCGCACGCTGCCATAAACGGTAATTTCTTCTTTACATCCTCAACATCATTGTCCCACTGACCGTTCAAATGGAAATAGAAACCATTCGGCCGTACGCCATATTCACGGCAAAGCTGCATAAAAGGCACCGGTTGTCCGTCGAAGACATTGATAGCAGCCTTGACACTTTCAAAGGTATCATAGCCGACTTCCGTAATATCGCGCAAAGCCTGGATGAATTGTTCTTTCGTATCGGTTCCCCATTGCCAGACCGTATAGGCATATTTTGCTTTTCCCATGACCTTGTCCTCCTGTTTTATCGTATTGATACAATCTTGAATCAAACAAACAATCGGCTATCCTATAATGATGTGCAAAATAGGATAGCCGAACTCATATCACTTTATATCCAGATTTTGGAAAGCTTGACGGCACTGCCCGATCACCTCGTTGATATGCTCGTTTGTCCAATCGGCTTTCAAGCTAATATAGACTGTGCGTGCCAAAATATCAAGTGTTTTAGGACACATCGTGTCGCTGTAATCCATGCGCAGGCCTTTATTTTCCGGCAGATTAAATGGATTAAGCGCCGCATGATGAGAGCCGCGTTTTGCCAGCAGGGGATCCCAATTGCTGTAAACATGCTTGCCGCTGTCAATAGGCAGCCAAGCGCCATTCTGCACTAATTTGGCAAACGCTCTGGCACGTTCCGCCGTCGTGAAGGTAAAGGCAACGGTTGTCGCGCAATCGCCCTCCGGATCATGCGAAGGAGCAAAACGGATGCCGGGGATATCAGCCAAACCGGTCATAATGGCTTTTTTGGTTCTTCTCAGGTCGGCCAGAATGCCGTCGAGACGTTTCAGCTGAACCCGCAGAATCGCGCCGGTAATCTCGCTGACCCGGTACTGTGTCCCCATGAAAAACGGTTCCTGGATTTCCCCGGCATTGGGCCGGAAAGCCGCGCCGCCATCATGATAGATCATCGCACGTTCATAAATATGGCGGTCGTTAGTCAGAACGGCGCCGCCTTCGCCCGCTGTCATAATCTTAAAGTCATTGAAACTGAGGCAACCGGCCTCGCCCCATACGCCTAGCCGCTTACCGCCGTAACCGCCGCCGTCCGCCTGGCAGGAGTCTTCCAGGATCTTAAAATTATACTTTTTGCTCATTTCCTTCAGACGCAGCATATTGCAGGGAAATCCAACCATGTCGACCGGGATGACCGCTTTAACATTGGGCGTCAATTTAGCTTCAACATCATCCAGATCCAGAGTCATTGTTTCATCGATTTCAGCTAAAACCGGAATAGCGCCGACAGATGTCACCGCCAGTGCGGTTGCCATAAAGGTATATGCAGGAATAATAACCTCGTCGCCGGGTCCTATATCCATGCCAACTAAAGCACAAGTCAGAGCCGATGTACCGCCGGATACGCAAAGTGCATACTTAACGCCGAATTTATCCGCTAATTCCTGCTCAAAATGTTCGACCTCGTGCAACGCGTTATTAACCCGGAATAATTGTCCGCCATGAATCACTTGAGCAACTGCATCAATCTCTTCTTGTCCAATTCTGAACATCTTCATATCCTCCCGAAACGATTATTAGACCAGGATTGTAATCGAATATATTTTCGATTCAGATCCATTTATGAAAGATTAATCAAGAGAAAAGCGCGCTTGTTGTGTATCGTTTCCGACCACGAACCAATTATATGATCCATATGCTTTTAAGTCAACACATAATTTCTACTTTTATTTACTTGATTTCATTAAGTTCGATTTTAGGTCGTTTCTGATTTGTCATTATATCTAAATGAACTAAGTATTTATAAAGCAGTTTATACAAATCGCATTTTTTAAGCGTTCCTATTTCGACTTTTTGCTTTGACCTTTAATTATGTTTGGTGTAAATCCAAGGGTTGATCAGTCGGTTTATCGTTGAAAGAAAAAAGTCAGGATTCGCAAACCATCGGTTTGAAAACGCTGACTTTGTGTTTTTGACTTTGTATAACGGTTACACTGAAAAGGATTTATAATTTTCCGCCGCAGTTGCCGCAAAATTTTGTACCTGGCGCATTTTGATATTGACAAGCCGGACATTGTCCGGCCGGTCGCGCCGCCTGGCGCGGAGCGCCGCATTCGCCGCAAAAACGCATATTGGCCGCCAAAGGAGCGCCGCATTGAACACAACGATCAGCGACCATAGAGGCGCCGCAATTATTACAAAATTTCCCCTGGCCGGCCGGTTTGCCGCATTGCGGACAAATGATTGATTTACTTTCGATTTCCCCTTTGAAGACCTGCGTGTTTTGCGCTTTTTCCTCGATATCTTCCACCATCTTCCGTGAACGGGCGGCCGCGACGGCAACATTCAATCGCGGCGCACATTCGACGCAGAGCTGTTCTTCTTCGTTAAAATCATCATCGCAAACCCATTCGCGACATTGATGGCAGCGATGAAAATGCGATTGTGCTTCATTCTGAGCGTTTTCAAAAGCCTTTTCATGCTCCTTCTGCCATTCCGGACTCATTCCTTCAAAACGTTCGCTTAAAACGTCGGCGCCGCGTTCGACATTATACCCGATATCATGCTGTCCCAATAAAGAAGCGCCGATTGAAACGCCGCGGGAAATGCCGCGAAACAAGCCGGATTTCCGATGAGTCGTCGATTCAATAAAACTGGAGCGAAAGCCGTCCTGGCATTTGTCACAATAGAACGTAAATTGGAAACCAGCTTCCGTGCTGTTATCTTCATAGTTGCGGGTAAAGGATTTCAACATATCAAGGCCTCCCTGTTTTATATCTTGCTATTTCAACTTTTTACCGCACGCCGTACACCGAGTCAAATCGAAAAACTGCATTTCGCCGCACCGCTTATTCTGGCATTGAATCAATAAGCTGGCGCCGCATCGCTCACAACGGTCACCGGCAAAAGTGTTCGCCTTGCAGGCCGGACACACGACCCGTAAAGAACGGCCGCAGCCGCCGCATACCGGGTCGCCGGGCATGACTTCTTTACGGCAGGACGGGCAGCGCCAGGCCAAAGGGCTATGGCTGCCGCAGCCGGGGCACACCCGGGCATCCGGATCAACTAAACGGCCACAATGAATACACGCTTTTTTATAAGTTGCCATCGATTACGCTCCTTTCACCACAATATGTTGCAGCTGATCACGCCAGCCGGTTAAGCCACGATGGATAATCCGGCCAAGATAATGATCCCTTAACCGAGACAACGCAGGACAAAACCGTAAAGCAGCCTGATCTCTTTGCCGGTCCGGTTTCGCTAAATCTGCTGCAGATAGATATAAAGCTTCCCGGCGGAAATCAACCGCCTCCAGAGCCAGATTTAAATCGCGCCAGACAGCCGGCCAGGCGGATAGCTCCGGCGGACGGGCGAAGATATAGGTAGCCTGCGCCAGCGGCTGAGAAGCGATCACTTCAAGCGCAGTCACTGTTCGATCATTTGACCGGACAGGAACAATCATCCAGAATGCCGGCAGGAGCAAGGAATCCTGATCGGGATCGGCGGCCGCCTGTTCGCGCCGGATGCCGATGATCGGGCGGCCGCAGCCCGAAGCCTGCGCCCGATCGGCCAGTTCGGCATAATAGCCGTCCGGCGACCATTGACGCAAAATTGCATCCAAACGCGGAAACAATCCCGGACAGACATGGTCTAAGGCATCCGGATCCGCTGCGCGACCCTCGCGAAGCAGCCAGGCGGCCGCCGTAAGGTCTTGGCTGGACGGTTCGGGGATTGTCCTGTTTATCGCTTCATGCGCCACAACAATCTGATGTAAAAGATCAAACGCCCGGTCCGTTTGACGCTGCAAAGCCTGAGACAAAGCAAAGACAAAAGCGTCCCGATCATGTCCAAGCCGGCGGATCGTCCATTCCTCGCCCAATTGAGTCACAAGGCGGATTTGCCAGGCCGAAGGCTCAACCGCATCAATCTGGCACAGTGGAACCCGCCTGATCGGCCCGCTTTGCGGGTAAACCATCAGGCTGGAATCATACAGGCCAAAACGCGTAGTTCCCTGATCATTACTCTCTGCCATTCCATCGGCTGTCAAGCGGCTGTTTTGGTAAATGTAATCGCCTTTAACTTCCAGTAAGCACGGCTCATCAAGATATAAAGCCTGCCCGACAAAATGATTCCACGCGGAAAAAGTTTGCAATATAAAAGCCTCATATTCATAACCCAGTTGGGAAATAACAAGATCCGATCCCGTTGTCAGCCGCAGCCGCAATTGATATGAACCGGCATTGAGAGACACAATCTCCATAAAAGGAAGCGTATGACTGTGGCCGGACGGTTCCTGCCAAACGAATCCGTCAGGCTGAACGACAACTTGTATCGCATCATTTTGCCTGACCGCTTTTGAGCCGATAAATTCCTGCAGGCGTACTGAACGAAAAAGCATAGGGCCAGCCATCTGTCAGACCTCCGGTTTTATCATCTTCTGGCATAAAGCAATTTTATCATAGAACGCCGGCGCACGTCTATGATCGGGTTTATGAATGGTCGGCAGTCGCCTTTCTTAATGTAAAGCGGCTTGCTATTTTTTTAACCAATAAAATCAGGAGCAAGGTCACAACGCCGGTCAATACGATTGTACCGCCGGGTTTTAACCGGGCATAATACGAGATAAACAAACCGGACCAGGTAAAAAACAAGGCAAAAGCAATGGCGTAAAAGACAGTTTGCTTATAACTGCGTCCGATTTGCATCGCACAGGCTACCGGAACAACCATCAGTGAAGAGACGATCAGGGCGCCTACCGTACGTGCGGCAATGGATATCGTAGCCGCCGTCATTAAAGTAAAAATCAAATTGATCGCTTTGACCGGAATGCCGGTCAGTTGAGCAGCCTGCTCATCAAAAGCGATAAAAAAGAGTTCCTTATAAAGCAAAATAAAAGTCAATAAAACGATGATGCTGATTGTTAAAACGAGAATCAATTCAAAATCACTGATAGCCACAATACTGCCGAAAAGGAAGCTGTTAAAATTCGCCGCATTCTGGACAAAGCCAGATAAGACGCCGGCCAGGCCAATACCGGCCGACATGATGATGGCGATGGATAATTCGGCATAGTGGGGCATCTTTTTGCGTATGCCCTCAATCCCCAGCGCAGCGATAACGCAAGCCACAACAGCGCCGATAATAGGATTAATGCCCAGGATCAGCCCGGTGGCGACGCCGGCCAACGAAGAATGCGACAAAGCGTCGCCGATCATCGACAATCGCTTTAATACAATAATCATCCCGATACAAGGTATGATCAGCGCCAATAATGTGCCCACGATAAATGCCTTCTGCATAAACTCATATGAAAATATAGATAAATCGATCATTGCGCTTCTCCCCGCTTCACTGCTTGCTGATTACGCCGACCGGTCCGGCAGGATGCTTATGACGATGGCCCAGTTCATCCGCCAGTTGATCTTGATTCAATTCAATCAGCGATCCATTATCCAGGCAAAGAACCCGATTCAGAAACGGGGCGGCCCGATCCAGATCATGAGTAACCATGAGGATGGTTAAGCCGGTATCCTGATTGAGTTTTTTCAGCAATTCATAGAGACTGGCGACAGATCGGGCGTCTATACCGGTAGTCGGCTCATCCAGCAGCATCAATTTAGGCCGGGTTACCAAAACGCGAGCCAACATGACCCGCTGCTGCTGGCCGCCCGACATTTGGCTGATTAACCGGCCGGCCAGGTTTTCTACGCCGACCAGCGCTAAGGCTTCGCGAACTTGCTCACGTTGTTTCTTGCCGGGGAAACGCAAAAGACCGATTTGGTTGCTCAGTCCGGCTTGAACCACCTCAAATGCCGTTGCCGGGAAATACTGTCCGGTCATGGTCTGTCCCTGCGGAACATAACCCACCGCCGGCCAATGATGAAATTGCCGGACATCCTCGCCCAGCAAGCGAATGGTTCCGTCGGCCGGCGCTAAAAGACCGAGAATCAGTTTCAGCAAAGTACTTTTTCCCGTACCGTTGGCGCCGATAATACCGGCAAAATCACCAGCGCGGATCGCGAAGTCTACATTGGTAAAAATCAGATTCTGGGCATATCCGAAGCTCAGTTGTTCAATTTCCAAGACCGATTCCATTCAATACCAGCTTTCAGGCAACATCAGTTGATTGTGATTTTATGGCTGCGAACCAGGGTTTGACAAGGCGCTACTGATAATATGCCACGTTTATGCGCCAGGGATGAATCGCTGTCCGTATAGTCCGGTAGACCGCACCAGGGTTCTATGCAAAGATACGGCGCGCCGACTTTGGTCCAGATACCCAGTGACGTGAATCCCGGAAAATCAACGCGGATGCGGCGTTTTCCCGATTCATGAACCAGGGTGACCGCCCGGGATCGGAGCGAGGCAAATACCAGGGCGTCAATTTCAAACCAGCGCGGATGCAAAGGCAAGCGATAATCCGCTTCAACCACGGGAATGGTTTCCGATGTCAGTAAATTGCCATCAAGTACGGTGCTTCTTAATGTTTCTACTTGTTCAAATTCAAGATGATAACTTTCTATGCCTTCCGGACAGGCATAGCCGTCATGAGCGCCAACGGAACAATAAAGGATTTCCCGGGCCGGATTAGTCACTTGGTAATCAATCTGAATCTGGTTTCCAGTCAGTCGATAAACTAATAGCAAGGTAAAATCAAAAGGATAGCCCTGCATGAACTCCGGTTTGGATACAAGCAGAAAGCGGGCGCAGGTTTTGCTTTCCTGCGTCGGCACAAACTCCTGTTTACGGGCAAATCCGTGTTTAGCCATCGTATAAGTTTCGGCGCCGATCTTGTATTGGTCATTCTTCAGGCCTCCGACAATCGGGAACAGAACCGGAGCCCGTGATTTCCAAAATCGGGCGTCGCCCTGCCACAGGTACTCAATGCCGGCGGCATCCCTGATACTGGCTAATTCGGCGCCAAGCGTGTCGATTTCAACCGTCAGATATTCATTTTGTATCGTCAGTCTGGTCATCGTAATGTCCTCCTCGCAGCATCCATGAATCGTTTTTCCCTTGCTAAAAAGGGTTGAATGAGCGTTGAAATGAATCGCCCGGTTCTCCGCAGAAGATCATATCCCCGCCGCGGTCACTCAACTCTGCAATCAATAATTCGCCGGAATATCCCAGTATTCCGTCGATACTGGTCACCCGTCCGTCAATCCAGGTGAATGAAATACTGTGCCCGCCCGGCACACGAAGCCCCTCGATCCTTCCGGTTTTCCATTGCGGCGGCAAAGCTCGCAGCAGATGCAATTTGCCATGCCAAAACTGAGCCAGGCTCTCTAAAACAGCCGCGACAGCGCCGAAATTGCCATCAATTTGAAAAATGCGCGGCGGGTGAAGATCCAGTAATGAAACCGTCGCAAAATCCTTAATCAACCCGTTGAGATGCTCCCACACCTTATTACCGTCGCCGATTCTGGCCGAAAGGCAGGCAACCCAGGCCCGGCTCCAGCCGGTATGACCGCCGCCTTTCTCCAGCCGGTCATGCAGGGAACGGACAGCCGCCGCATATTGGTCCGGGCGCTCGTCCGGATTAAAGATGCTGGAAGGATATAAACCATATAGATGAGACAGATGGCGATGACCGGGTTCCACTTCTTCCCGCTCGCAATCCCATTCCAGCAGCCGGCCGTCCGAACCGATCCGGAAATCCGGCAGATGATCCTGTATAACCTGCCATCGGGCCATGTCTTCCGCATCGATCTGCAAAAGATCTGCCGATCGGATGGCATATCCCAGAGCGTCATAGGCAAGCTGAACATCCATGGCTGACGAAATGCCGAGGCTGACAGGGAAATAGCCGGTACCGGCAAATCGATTCTCCGGCGACTGGCTGGGCATGATTTGGAAAACGCCTTGTTCATCCATAACCAGATAATCTTCATAAAAGCGGGCAACTTCCCGGAAAAATGGATAAGCCCGCTGCCGCAGGAAATCCCGGTCACCCGTATAAAGATAATGCCACCAAAAATGCTGCGCAATCCAGGGCGCCGCGCCAATCCAGACAGCCCAGCCGAACGCTTCCGGCGTCGACCGGCCCCAGGCATCGGTTTGCAAGGGGAACAAGACGCCGCGGCAGCCGTACAAATCATGAGCAGCTTTGCGGGCGTGGGGCATAAACCGTTCCACATAGCGAAAAAGCGCTTCCGAACACTCAGATAAACCCGTCGGTTCCGTCAGCCAATAATTCATTTGCAAATTAATGTCAAAATGATAATCGCACTCCCAGGGCGGATTAAGGCTGTCGTTCCACTTTCCCTGTAGATTGGCCGGCAATTCGCCGCATATCGATGAAGCAACCATCAGGTATCTTCCATAATGAAAATACAGCCAGGGTAAAGCATCGTCGGCGCCGCCAGCCTTGACGGCGGCAATCCGTTCGCCGGTTGACGCCGGATTATCCGGTATATCGACATGCAATGCCAGCCGTCCCATCATCGCCGCATATTTTTGCCGATGCGATCTCAATAGCTCTGTCCAGTTGAACGATCCGGATAAAGGATAAGCCGCCAGTTCATCTTCGATACCCCGAATTGATGTGGCGATATTGATGGCAACCGTCAGTTCTCCGGCCTGGCCGATCTTGATTTCCTGACCTTCAACGGTCACAATGCCGTCTGTTTCCAGACGGATGGCAACATGGTAAGCGATACCGTCGTGAAATTGGCACTGATAATCAATGCCCATCCGGTTAACCTGAAAGGATTCATCAGCATCCGGATCCGCAACCCGATCAAAAAACAAACGGCCGGAAAAGTGACCGGACCAATGTCCGATTATCAGGTTTAGTTCCGGATGAACAATAAAACCGGCGCAGACTTTACCGGCAGCAGTCTCACGGCTGACACCGGCTACGCCATTCATCAGATCGAGATCCCGCTGCACATAATTCTTTACATCATTTAAAACAAAATGCAGATTGCCGGCCGGCTGATAGGCATCAACCCGGTGCGGCAGCTGCGATATGCCGCCGCGGCCGCCGAAAAATGTATTAGCCAGGCCGGCAGCTGCAAAATAATTGCCGGATTTCAACAGCGTCCGAACCGGTTCAAGCCATTCAGCCGCCGGTTCATTGTCGCGGTCCCGATAAAGGCCGCGCCAGAGCCACTCGTGGTTGAGCGCTAAAACATCCTGCCGTTCATCGCCGAAAACCATGGCGGCCAGGCGGCCATTGCCGATAGGCAGACCTTCCATCCATTCGGATGCCGGCTCCCGATACCATAAGACCTGTTCCATCTGTTCGTCCTCCACCCTGTCTCTAAACAACAGAATAGGCTTATATGACCGGTTTCGTCAATGAGCAGCCGTGAATTTGCCGGTTAAAAGCGGAAGTCGCGCCGGCCGGCTTTAATCTCCTTTAAATGATCTTCAGCCGTTGACCGAACCCGGGGATTGGGGATGCGGGATAACTCGGCATGGATAACCTGCTCGCCGTCATTACGGGTCGCCGGCGAAGCATAATCCTGTAGATATTCCTGCAAAGTCATTAAAGCATTGGGTTGGCAGCAATTGGCAATCTGACCGGCTTTGACCAGTTTCATGAAACGATCGCCGGTTCTGCCTTCGCGATAGCAAGCCGTACAGAAACTGGGGATATAGCCCAGTTGAATCAGCCAATCCACGATTTCATCCAGAGTCCGGGTATCATTCACATCGAATTGCGCCGAATTATCCTCCGGATCCTCACGCTCAGCATAACCGCCCACACTGGTGCTCGATCCGCCGCTGATCTGGGAAATACCCAAGTCCAGCACACGTTCGCGAACCGTTTTCGATTCACGGGTTGATACAATCATGCCGGTATAAGGAACCGCAATACGCAAAACCGTCACGATTTTAGCAAAGATGTCATCGGAAATCGCATTGGCGAAATTCGCCGGGTCTATATCCTCTGCAGGCCGGATGCGGGGAACGCTGATTGTATGCGGTCCAACACCGAAAGCTGCCTCCAGATGCTCAGCATGCATCAGCAGGCCAACGAAGTCATATCGATAAAGGTTCAGGCCAAAGAGCACGCCGATGCCAACATCGTCTATGCCGCCGGTCATCGCGCGGTCCATAGCTTCGGTATGATAGGCGTAATCATGCTTGGGGCCGGCGGGATGAAGCACTTCGTAGCTCTTCTTGTTGTATGTCTCCTGGAATAAAATATAAGTTCCGATGCCGGCGTCCTTCAAACGACGGTAGTTTTCAACTGTCGTAGCCGCAATATTGACATTGACCCTGCGAATAGCGCCGTTCTTGTGCTTGATACTATAAATGGTATGAATGCATTCCAGAATATACTCGATCGGATTGTTGACTGGATCTTCACCACTTTCCAGCGCCAGCCGTTTGTGGCCCATATCCTGCAGAGCCGTCACTTCGCGGACAATATCCTCCTGAGTCAGTTTCTTTCGGGAAATCGATTTATTTCTTTGATGGTAAGGACAATAAACGCAGCTGTTCACACAGTAATTGGATAAATAAAGCGGCGCAAACATAACAATACGGTTACCGTAAAATTTATGCTTGATCTCCCGCGCCAGATGCGTCATCTTTTCATTGAGATCCGGCAAATCACATTCCAGCAGAACAGCTGCTTCCCGGTGCGTCAGCCCCCGGCAATCCCTGGCTCTTTCTAAAAGACTCTCGATCAATGAGCGGTTCTGCTTGTTCTGAACAGCATAATCGAGCGTTTCCAGGACCTCCTCATCAAGAATAAAATCAGCGGCATGAGGTGATTTACAATAGTCCATTTCTTTTCTCCTGTTCTATTATTTTGTTTTTTTTTACTTTATCGTTATTATGCCGATCAGGCCGGATTATAGTCGCCCCGGTCAACGACAAGTTCATAGCCGATTCCATTCAGCCGGGTCTGCAAACACTGCCAGCACTCAGCCGCTTCCTCGCCTGTACATATTTTATGATCATACAAAGCATACTTTTTTCTGACGTCGACCGGCGATAAATTGGGCATTACAACATTGGCGCCGGCTAAAATGCCCTTTTCCCTTCCCTGGGGATCCAGAGTGCCCAGAGCGGTAGTCGCCGGTATTAAAGCTCTGGGCATCATCAGACGCAAGATTGCAATAAGCCGCAGAGTCCGATCGACACAGCCAGGTTTTTCATCAGCAAATGGAGTATCCTGATGCGGAATAAAAGGACCGATGCCGATCATCTGCGGTTCCAGTTCTTTTAACAAATGCAGGTCTTTAAGAAGACAAGCGGTCGTTTGTCCCGGCGAGCCGACCATAAAACCGGAACCCACCTGAAAACCGAGCGTTTTCAAGTCATTAAGGCAGCGCAGGCGATTGGCGGCTGTTTGAACAGCCGGGTGAAGCTCCCGGTAATGAAACGCATCTGCCGTTTCATGCCGCAAAAGGTATCGGTCAGCGCCGGCTTCGCGCAATCTGCGATATTCCTCGAATTCTTTTTCACCGATGGATAAGGTGACCGCACAATCAGGATAGTTCCCTTTTATGCTCCGGACCAGATCCGATAAGAACGTCGTCGAGTAAAAAGGGTCTTCGCCCCCTTGCAGGACAAATGTGCGAAATCCCAACCGGTGGCCCTGATCACAGCAAGACAAGATTTCGTCCTTTGTGAGACGATATCGTTCCGCCCGGCGGTTACTGCGCCGAATGCCGCAATAATAGCAATCGTTCCGGCAATAATTGGTAAATTCAATGAGTCCGCGCGGAAAGATCCGCCGGCCAAAATGCTGACTGGCAACGCGGCGTGCTCTGGTAAAAAGGGATTCAGCTAAATCTGGTTGATCAGAACAGATCAAGAACGCCATCTCCGGATCAGGCAGCGTTTTATTTTGCTCCAATTGGTCAAGTAAGCCGTCGAACGGACTCATCACTTGTCCACCCCTTGGCTTGTTTTTTCCGGAGGCGTTTTTGCATATACAGTTTTGATGCTCAATGCAGGCAGCATACCCAGTTTACCCGATAAGGCGCTGATGATGTCGCCTGGTGCATCGATAAAAATACTGATCACCGAAACCTGGCGTTTCGGATAGGGTATCCCCATGCGTCCGACAATATAAGACCCGTATTCATGGAGTATCGCGTTCATTTTTTCTGCCGATTCCATATCCTCAACAATGATGCCAATTAAAGCAATCCGATTCTCCATATTCCCGCCTCCCCGTTCATCATGAACTAAAAAAACCTGCGTCTGATGGACAGGCGCAGGTTAAATCCGTTCAATATCAGAAGTGGCTTTTCGGCACACAAAACATTGAATTCCCTATGCTCTCGCCTTCGCATTTGGGGTAATCCCGCCTGCCATCAGAACGATTTGTGTTGTTTACGCCATTATCCCGGACAAAATCATCATGAATCAGATTTTCCGGGTAGACGGCGTTCGGTTTGGTTTGCCTTCAGAATTTGAATAAACAGTGTTCGTAGGGTTTACCAAAACACAAAAATAAAATAACATATGAAATCCGAAAAAGCAAACGATCGATCAAGAAACAAAGGACGATTATGGCTGGCAGCCCGGACAGTAATAAATACTGCCCCCTAAAAAGGCTTCCTTCTTGATGATTTGACCGCAGATTGTACAGGGTAAATGAACGGTATTTTTGCTCAGTCGGGTTTTATAGCCGCCCGGCTGACCGAGCATATTCCTTTCCGTATCGCGGCCGCCTTGCGAAACCATTCGGTCCAGCGTTGTCCGTATCGCCTGGAATAACCGGTCATGATCTGCCGCCGATAAACTATGTATGCTTTTGCGCGGATGGAGGCCGGCATAAAACAAGATATCCTGCAGAACACCATTGCCAAGTCCCGGTATCCTCTGTTCTGTCGCTAAAAAAGCCTTAACGCTCATTTTGTCGGGTTTATCGACGGCGAGCAGGCTGTCATAGTAGGTCCGGTTGAACAGATCAGTCAGCGGCGACGGTTTTTCTTTAGCGGATTTATAATATGGATGGTCAAACTTGCCGGCAGGAAAACACCATAATTCGCCATACATTTGAACTGAAGCGCTTAAGGCTGTCCGATCGCTGAATTCGAGCAGCATCTGATGTTTGTCCGGCCTTTTCTCGTCGGCAGCATGATAACGCAGATTGACGCCGTCCCCGAATACGACAGTCCTATCTTCAAAGCTGATCTCCAGTAAACCGCCATGCCCGGCGGCGTCAACCAACTTTTTCCCTGATAATTGCCCTGCGTACTGCTGTGGATCGCCATAAAACCAGGCAAACTTATGGGGCGAATGAGCGGCTTCAACAGATTTTACCGTTTTCCCGGTAAACAATTGCCTTATTTGAGCAGCTAAAACTACAGCCTCAGGTAATTCAATCATATCAGCCTCCTGTGTTTGATACCGGCTTGATCAGTTCATTAACCGACAATACGGAAGCCCATCCCGTTATAATTCATAAGGAAGGACTACTTTTGTCAGCAACTCGCTTTCAGGCACTTCATCGGGAGAATTGTAATAATATTCATAAGCTATGCCGGTCGGCCGATAATGATGTTCGGCTATCCAGCGGTTCATGGCTTCATAAACCGGTCCCATACCCTGATACGAACCCTTGTATAAACAAGTCACAGCCAGTCCGGCCGGGATCACGCCGGATTGGACCGTATCGTTGCCGCTCATTTTTTTCGCTGTAGGAAAACCCATTTCCACATCCAGATTAGCCATATCCAGATTGTAATAGGCCGTATACGGAGCGTCTGACGGTTCTATCGCCAGTTTTTCCATATAGCTCATGATTTTATGATAACTGGTACCGATTGTTTGCGGCAAATCAGCCATCGCGGCATGAGTCCGAATGAATAAGACCGGTTGTTCGGGGAGATTGACGGATACTAGTTCAATAGCCATTTAAAACACCCTTTCCGTATTTTTTTGGACATGGTTTCAGTATAACAAACATTTGTTCGTCATGCAAGACCTGCCGGCCATCTATCTGCAGACCGATCATAGATTCATTATATCAGCTGCCTCGACGAATTGATTCATATGTAACGAAATCGTATGGTAATCAGTTTGTTATAACGGTTTGGATTCTATTATGTTATTCTAGTATCTAGCAATTTCGTGATCTGTTGGATTCTTTTGTAACGAGAATGACCCTTATGTGCAAATGAGCCATCACATCCATTTGGAAGGAGCCCTAACCATCATGGTAAAAAGGCGCAGACGGAGAAAAAATTACTCTGCTAACATATTAATCTTCATGTGCTTGCTTCTGATCTGTCTCCTGATCATCAGCCGCTGCCAGGCCTGCAATCATGATGATTTAGCTGCGACGAATAATCCGACATCCGACAAAGCAACAAACAATACTTCATCTGCCGCTGTTATTTCCCAACCAGCCGTATCTTCATCAGCGGCGGCAAATTTAACGGATCTGGTTATTGATTACGGCGAAGCCGTCAGTCCCGGTAAAGCAGGTCTGCGTAAATGGCCGGAACAAAGCTGCATTGAAATTATCCATCAGGCTGATTTGCAGCAATACCGGGGCCGTTCTTCAGATCAACAGCCGCTGAAAGGCATTCTGATCATTCTCGATCCTGGTCACGGCGGTCAGGACAGCGGCGCCTGCTATCCGCCTAACGCCGCACAGCCGACGGTTATCGAAAAGACCGTTACGCTGGCTGTCGGACTGAAGACGCGCACGGCGCTCGAAAAGCTGGGAGCCACCGTAATCATGACCCGCGAGAATGACGATTGGGTATCGCTATATAAACGGATCGGCCTGACCGGAGAGACAATCCTTAACCGCTATAAAGCGGAACTGCCGGCCGCCGGACGGAAAAGCGGCAAAATAGACCATTTGCAGCCCCTCCTGGATACGGTGATCAATATTAACAGCGATGCCGCCGACAGCGGCGGCCGGGGAATTTTCAAAGGCATCGGAGCGATAGAAGACCAACGGTTGATTATGGATATCGAAAGCCAGTATCCGGACGCCTTGTTTATATCGATGCATTGCAACGCTCTGGAAAATGATACCAACTGCAGCGGTTTGCAGGTTTACTATGAAAGCTCGGACAAAGTTTACGCCGTAGAAAGCGAGACTGCCAAGTATTCGGATCCGCAGGCCAACCCTCCGGGCTATACCCTATATGACGACGAAGGGCGGCTGCGCCTGGCCACGGCCATTCATGATTCGATCATCAGCGAATTGCCGGAGCTGAACTATCATGGCGAGCAGTCGGTTCTGGACGGTGATTATGCGGTTCTGCGGGAGACCAATTTAACCAATATACTGATTGAAATGGGCTTTATCACGAATGATGAAGACCGCAAACTGCTCCAGACAGCTTCCAGCCAGCAGCAAATAGCCGACGCTGTCGCCCAGGCCGTTTTCAGTTATTATTGCCGCTGAGATACATTTTTCCGCGCCGGAAATCAGGGAAAACGCCGGGCCGGTCATTCCAGCTCGAAAGCGCCCGTATAAAGCTGATAGTACTTACCTTTCTCCTGAATCAGCTTATCATGGCTGCCACGCTCGATAATCTCTCCTTGCTCGAGAACCATGATCACATCGGAATGATGTACGGTAGAAAGCCGGTGAGCGATTACAAACACCGTGCGGTTCTGCATCAACCGGTCCATACCCTTTTGCACAATCGCTTCGGTGCGGGTGTCTATACTTGAAGTCGCTTCATCAAGGATCATGACCGGCGGATCGGCAACAGCAGCCCGGGCAATAGAAAGGAGCTGCCGCTGCCCTTGTGATAGTCCGGAGCCGTCACCGGATAAAACAGTCTGATATCCTTGCGGCAGCCTCATGATAAATCCGTCAGCATTGGCTTGCCTGGCGGCCTTGATACAGTCTTCGTCACTGGCATTCAATCGGCCATAACGAATATTCTCCATAACGGTAGCGGTAAAAAGATTCGTATCCTGCAAAACGACGCCCAGAGAACGCCGCAGATCATCTTTCTTGATTTTATTGATATTAATGCCATCATATCGGATTTTCCCGTCGGCAATATCATAAAATCGGTTAATTAGATTCGTTATCGTGGTCTTGCCTGCGCCCGTCGCGCCGACAAAGGCTAGTTTCTGACCGGGCTCGGCAAAAAGTGTAATATGGTGCAAAACGACTTTATTCTCGGCGTATCCGAAATCGACGTCAGAAAATCGAACATCGCCCATCAGCCGGGTATAGGTGATTGTCCCGTCGCCATGAGGATGTTTCCAGGCCCAGATTCCGGTATGCCCGCAAGTTTCCGCCAATTCGCCGCCTTCATACCGGGCATTGACTAAAGTGACATAACCATCATCCTTCTCAACTGCTTCATCCATCAGATTAAAAATCCGGCCGGCGCCGGCTAATGCCATAATAACCGAATTAAGCTGCTGTGAAACCTGGCTGACAGGCATGGTAAAACTACGGCTCAGCTGCAAGAATGAGGCGATTGCCCCCAGAGTCAGGCCGCCAATGCCGCTGATGGCCAGAGCGCCGCCGACAATGGCAATCAGAACATACTGCAGATTTCCCAGATTAGCCATGATCGGCATCAGAATATTGGCGTATTTATTCGCTTCCGTGGCATTATGGTTCAGATCATCGTTGCATTGATCAAAATCAGCCTTAGCCTTTTCTTCATGGCAAAACACTTTGACAACCTTTTGTCCGTTGATCATTTCCTCAATAAAACCATTTAGATGGCCTAAAGACTCCTGCTGTTTGATAAAATAAGCAGAACTCTTGCCGCCGATTTTCTTTGTAACCATGAGCATGAACGTGATGCTTAGAAGAACAAATGCCGTCAAATATAAGCTGGTTGCCAACATGGCGCAGAGTACGGATACAATCGTAATGGCTGAGGAAAAAACCTGCGGAATGCTCTGTGAAATCATCTGTCTGAGCGTATCCGTATCATTCGTATAATGGCTCATGATATCGCCGTGCGTGTGCGTATCAAAATATTTGACGGGTAATTTCTGCATATGGGAGAACATCTCGTCGCGGATACGTTTAAGAATGCCCTGGGAGATATTAACCATAAGCCGATTATACACAAAGGATGAAATAACGCCCAGCAAATAGATAAAACCCATCAGAATAATCACCTTTAACAATCCCGTAAAAACAGGACTAGATGCTAAAAGTAAAGGCGATATATAGTCATCAATCAAAACTTGAAGAAACAGTGAACCGGCTACACCGGCGAGAGCACTAATCAGAATACAGAACAGCACAATGGCCAGCTGTACTTTATACCGCAGCAAATAGGTCATCAGGCGTTTAATAGCCTTCATATCGGCTTTCGGGCGCGCGGGTCCGCCATTCTTGTTTGTCTGAGGAAATTTATGCGACATGATTCTGTTCCCCCCCCTTGATCTGGGATGTATAAACTTCCTGATAAATCGCACTAGTCTGTAACAGCGCTTCATGGGTGCCTACTGCGGAGAATCGGCCGTTATCCATAACAATAATCTGGTCGGCATGCTCAATAGAGGAAATTCTTTGAGCGATAATCACCTTAGTCGTCGCCGGTATTTCATCCTGTAAGGCTTTGCGAATCATGGCGTCGGTTTTGGTGTCCACAGCGCTGGTCGAATCATCGAGAATCAGAATTTTTGGTTTCTTCAAAAGCGCTCTGGCCAGACACAGCCGCTGCTTCTGACCACCGGACACATTGGTTCCTCCTTGTTCGATGTATGTGTCATAACCGTCCGGGAAAGCTCTGATAAAATCATCGGCCTGGGCCAGCCGGCAGGCCCGGATGATCGCCTCATCGCCGGCATCCTCGCAGCCCCAGCGGAGATTTTCCCGGATGGTGCCGGAGAACAGGACATTTTTCTGCAAGACCATGGCTACCTGATTGCGCAGCGTCTCGATATCATAATCGCGAACATCAATACCGCCGACGCGAACCGAACCGGCCGTGGCATCATATAACCTTGGTATTAATTGGACAAAACTCGTTTTTGAGCTCCCGGTTCCGCCGATAATACCAATCGTTTCTCCTGGTTTGATATCGATCGTTACGTTTTTCAAACAGAGTTTATCCTGATCACGGGAATAGCTGAAATCAACTGCATCAAAAACAATGCCGCCGTCTTTAACTTCATAAACAGGATGATCCTTATTGACAATATCGTTTTTCTCGTCGAGGATTTCGACAATTCTCTCAGCTGAGGCACGGGATATCGTGATCATAACAAAAACCATCGACAACATCATTAAGCTCATCAAGATCTGCATGGCGTACGAGATCAGGCTCATCAACTGGCCGGTCGTCATCACCGAACCAACGATCATCCTGGCGCCAAACCAGGAAACCAGCAGCATGCAGGTATAGATGCTCAGCTGCATGAGCGGCATGTTGTAAGCCAGAGTCTTCTCGGCTTTAGAGAAATCACGATAGATACGCTCCGATACCGCTCCGAATTTGGCAATTTCATGATCTTCGCGGACATACGACTTGACAACCCGGATGCCGCGTAAGTTCTCTTGTACGACATTATTGAGTTTATCATAGGTTTTGAAAACCCGTTCAAAAACCGGATGCGCTTTACGCATGATGATGTAAAGACCAGTTCCCAGAAAAGGAATGGCGCAGAGAAAAATCAGAGATAATTCCGGATTGATGTTGAAAGCCATGATCAACGAAAAAATCAACATGACAGGACAGCGAACGGCTATGCGGATAATCATCTGATAAGCATTCTGCACATTAGTCACATCGGTTGTCAGCCGGGTTACAAGACTCGCTGTTGAAAAATGATCAATACTCGAAAAAGAGTAATTTTGTACACTATAATACATATCATGGCGCAGATTCCGCCCATATCCCGAAGATGCAATGGCTGCAGAGCGACCGGACAAAGCTCCGAATATCAGCGATATAACGCAGGCGACCACTAATGCCGCTCCCATTTTCATGACATTGCCCATATTGCCTTCATCAATGCCATGATCGATCAAATTAGCCATCAAAAGCGGAATAACCACTTCCATGACCACTTCCATGATTACAAAGAGCGGTGTGAGTATTGAGTCTTTACGATATTGTCTGATACAGCCGGCTAGTCTTTTTACCATATTGCCTCCTATGTTGTTAGCCTCATGACAGTAAGGCTCCTAACAATTTAGTTAAAAACTGACCCTTGGAAATTAAGGGGGACTATTCGATATTTTTCTTCATTTTTTTAATGATCTTTAAGAAGGTTCCCAATTCCTCCCCGGAAATACCGCGTGTTAGCAGTTCCTCCATCTGGTCGATTTCCTTGGCGACCATCTCATGAATTTCGATAGCTTTATCAGTCAGAATAATTTTTTTCAGCCTGGCATCGTATTTAACCGGACTTCGGGTAATCAGTTCTTTCTTTTCCATAAGCTGAAGAATGGCGGTAGCGGTCGAACGCCGGATCGAAAACTCATTTTCAAAATCCCGCTGGAAAATGTCGTTATTTTGATGATCATACAAATATCCGATAATCCAACCATGCATTCCGGTAAGGTTATTGATATATTTTATGGTTTGTGAATTATCAACGTGCCGGCGGATTAGATTAGACAGCGTTCTGATTTCAAACCCAACATGATTCCTGCTATCCATATGCACCCCTCATTCATGATAAAACAGTTGTCTGTTAGTCCCCTAACAATAAACCTTATGAACAGCTTTTGTCAACAGGCACCTAATGGCGTATTGACGTCTATAAGTCGGCAGCATAATGCAAGACTGATAATTGCATGCTGCATCGTTGGCCGATTGTTTAGGCGTTTTGCTGAATTACCGGCCTAATTATGAAATTTTGTCAGATTGTACTTGCACATTACGCAATGTCATGATAAAGTGTAGCTGTTCAAGCAATAAAGGACAAAGGCGTTCAGAGAAGATCTGGGCGCCTTTTTCATTATTGCAGGGGGTTAAAACGAAAGGAGTGGAAAGAATTGAAAAAACTGGAAATGGTCATTCGGCCGGAAAAGCTGGAAGACATTAAAGAGATTCTCAACCGGTCCATGGTCCATGGCATGACTGTTACCATGGTCTCCGGCTGCGGCCACCAGAAAGGCCGGCGTGAAGTTTACCGGGGAACTGAGATCAGCTTGAATCTGCTGCCCAAGGTTAAGGTGGAAACCATTGTAAAGGATGATTTGGCCGACACTTTGATCAACGAGATTGTAGATGCCATTAAAACCGGCCAGGTTGGTGATGGCAAGATTTTTGTTTCTCCCATTGAAGATGCCATTCGCATCAGAACAGGAGAGCATGGTGAAAAGGCACTGTAAGCAACCACAAAGCGGCCGATGCAGACGGCAGAAATACTCTGTGCTGTTTCTTAGCTTTTTAGCATGGCTTATTGCCGGTTCCGGATTTATTTTCGGCCTTTACAGCCTGTATACCGGCAGCACGTTATATGTGCTGGGACATTCTGTGCCCGGTATTCTTTTCGCCGTTATGATTGCCTTTATCGGCGTACGCAATATTCAGGCTGTCTATCGTTTGAAGCGTCATCTATTCATCTAAAAAGAAAAGAGGGATTCCCATGAAAAAGGCCAGCAAGATTCTGAGCTTGCTTTCTTTAAGTATGCTCGCAGTATTTTTATTTTCATCAGTTGTTTTCGCTGCCGGTGTCGATCCGACCGGATCCGGCTATGCCGCTGCAACCGGCAATGAAACCCTGCAGGATGTGGCGGCAGGCGTCAATAAGGCACAATACAGCGCTAATTATATCTGGGTCATGATCACCGGATTTATGATCTTCTTTTTCCAGTGCGGCTTTGCCATGGTTGAAACCGGTTTCTGCCGCGGAAAAAACGCGGCGCATACGATCACGATGAATTTTATGGTTTTTTTGGTTGGCGCCATTGGCTATTTTCTCGTCGGTTTCGCTCTGCAAATGGGCGGTTCCGGAGGCGCGGCCAGTTTGGGAAGCGGCGGCGCGGCGTTGAACGGCTTAGTAACGATACCCGGTCTGGGCGGTATTCTGGGTTATAAAGGTTTTCTGCTGGAAAGCGGCGGGACTTATGACGCCGGCATCTATGCCTTATTCTTCTTTCATATGGTTTTTATGGATACAACAGTCACCATTCCAACCGGCGCTATGGCTGAGCGGATCAAATATTCGGCTTCAGTCATCATGTCCTTTTTCATCGCCATGTTCCTTTATCCACTATTCGCCAACTGGGTCTGGGGCGGCGGCTGGCTCTCGACGCTGGGACAGAAATTCAGTATCGGACACGGAGTTGTCGATTTTGCCGGATCCGCCGTTGTGCATTCCATGGGCGGTATGCTCGCTTTAGCCGGCGCGATCGTTATCGGGCCGCGAATCGGTAAATTCGCCAAAGATGGAACCCCCCGCGCATTTCCCGGCCACCATATCCCAATGGCCATCATCGGCACCATCATCCTGTTTTTTTGCTGGTTCTCGTTTAATGCCGGATCAACGCTCAATGCCGGCGATTTCCGTCTGGCCGTCGTCGCCACCAACACCATGATATCCGGCGCCATCGGCGGTTTGGTCGCCATGTTCTATATGTGGGGAAAGTTCGGCAAGCCGGATCCGTCGATGACCGCCAATGGCGCTCTGGCCGGTCTGGTCGCCATCACCGCGCCTTGCGCTTATGTCAACGCCATGTCCTCTTTTATCATTGGCGCCATAGCCGGTTTGCTTGTCTGCCTGGCTGTTCCGATTGTCGAAAACAAATTTAAAATCGATGATCCGGTTGGCGCAATCTCGGTTCATGGTGTCAACGGTTTCTGGGGCGTTTTATCTGTCGGCTTATTTGCCGACGGTACCTACGGCGACGGTTTAAACGGCGTTTCCGGCGGTGTCCGCGGCCTTTTCTTCGGCGATGCCTCGCAGCTGCTGGCTCAGGTTATTGCGCTGGTTGTTCTTGTCGTCTGGGGATTTGGCGTTTCTTATGTCTTCTTGAAATTCCTTGACAAGGTCTGGGGTCTTCGCGTCAGCGCTGAAGTGGAAATCGAAGGACTGGACCGCGATGAAATGGGAGCCTACGGTTATCCGGATTTTCTGGCTGACAAGCCGGAAATCGAATATCCATCGGCCAATCGCTATACAGCCGCAAATAAAGCGGATCCGTCATGATAAAAAGCGGCGTTATAAGCAGCGGGGTTTTGCCCCTCAATCATGAAGCTCAGTTTCTGTCCGGGGTTTTTGTTTAAAAGCCCAATTCCGGCAAAGAATGAAGTTGACCGGTCCCGTCAACAGAACGGAGACGACCGGCGGCAGCAGTTTACTGAGGCCAAGGACATCAATCATCACGTAGGTAATGCCATAACTGAGCAGATAACAGAATAAATTGACCAGGAAAAAGCGGATTGACGTTAACCGGACCGGTAGATTTTGTTCATTAAAAACCCAGATTCGATTGAGAAAATAGGAACAGCAGACGCTGATCAGAAAGCCCGCCGTGTTTGCCGTATAGGGGGAAAAGCCTAAATAAATGACAATATAATAAGCTACAAACATGGATACCGTACTGATCGTGCCGACCATGCTGAAGCGAATAAATTGCCAGAGCCAGCTGAACTTTTTCAATGCTTCTTTTATCATGTTTCCAACTATAGTCGAGTGCGTTTCAATCGTCAAGCAGGAAGGAAACGGCCATTATGCCAATCCCGCTGCCGGGAGCAGCAGGATTGGCGTCTTGTGCCGAAGTTTATAGCTTGTCCTTCAGGCTTCTTCTGTCGTAAAGCCTTTCAGGCCGGGTTCAGCCAGGTGTTCAACATATTGCAGGGTTGTGGCGAGGTTTTCCTTCATTTGCTGCAGACAGGTTTGCTGGCTGTTCAGCAGCCCTTGATAGCGGCGGATCAAGGATGCCCGCCGCGCATCCCAACGCTGCTGCAGTATAACAGCATCTTCGGTCAGGCCTTCCTTTTCAGCAATCAGCTTGCGGACGACTTCCTGTGCCGCCTGGTATTGTGCAGCCAGCGCTTCGTATTTTGACATGCTTTGCGAAAGCTCATTATCACGTTCTTCGATTTGCAGCTGTACATGATCCAGATCCGTTTGCATCTGAGCATAAGCCGTTTTCATCTCTACAGCTTTTTCAAGCTCAGCTTCTCTTTCTTTCAAAGCCTGAATCAATTGAGTCTGTTCCAGATTCAGCTGGTTGTTTTCCTGGGTTAAGCGGCTGTATTCCTGAGTCAGCTGTTCATTCGCTTGTTTGATCTCTTCCAGTACCTGCAGCTGTTCAACGGTCTTGCGGGGTACCGGCACCAGGTCTTGAGCTTTCATCTGTGCCGCCAGATCTTGTTGCTCCGCCAGCCGCTTATCCTGCTGTTGCACTTTTTCCAGCAGCTTATCCCGTTCGCGGCTGACACCCAGCAGATTGGTCCGCATTTCTTCATAACGGTCCTGGTAGACATTTTCCGTAGTATGCATCCGGCTGTTCATTTTTTCGATATATTGCTCAACATCCCGGGCTTTGTAGAAACCAAGGTGTTTGGTCATTGTTTCTTCCCGCGGCTGCGTCCCCCGCATTTCATCAATAAACACTTGATTATCCATAACTGATTTTCCTTTCATCCTGTTGATCTTATGATCTAAATTCGAGAATATCCCCGTTTTTTAGCCGACATCTTTCCGTATCGCCTGCCGCAATCTCCAGAACATAGACTGCTCCTTTGACATGGCGGCTGATTTTCCCCGGTTCTAAGGTTTCGCTATGCAAAATCTGATTGTTTCTGGCTAAAAAAACAACATCGATCGGGAAACGCATCATAAAGCCATGCACCTGGCTGCAAGGAGAAAGCAGCAAGCCTTCGCCCGGCGCCAACGCGCGTTTTCCCAACAATCCTCTCAGCCGGGTCAACGGCGTGTCGGCCAGACTGATCCGGTCCCAGAGACAAGCATCTTGATTGATTACTTTAATTGTTTTCATCATCACTAACTGAGGTTGCCGATAGCGTTGATGATCGTCGGGCCTAACAAAATGATAAAAATGACCGGAAAAATAAAGATAACCATAGGCAGCATCATCCGCACCGGCGCTTTCATTCCTTTCTCCTGAGCTTGCTGCCGGCGGCTGACCCGCAGCTGTTGAGCCTGGCTGCGCAAGACATTTTTCATGGGCGTGCCAAATTGCTCCGATTGGATAATCGCTGAAGCAAAAGTTTGCAATTCCGATACATTACTACGCTGATTCAAAGCGGCCAACGCCTCCCTCTTGGGTGTTCCCATCTGAATTTCACGATATACCTGATTCAGTTCATCGATCAGGGGCCCTTTGAAACGTTCAATGACCTTGAGCAGCGCTGCGTCAAAACCCAAACCGGCTTCAATACTGACGCCCAAAACATCCATCACGCTGGGCATTTGGTTTTGTATCGTCTGCTGCCGGCTTTTGATCCGCGCCCGCAGATAAAAGGGCGGGGCCGCCACAGCTGCCGTTAAGGCAAGCAGAACGACTAAAAATTGCATTTCAACTTCATCAGTCACCTCCATGGCTCCGATGAATCCAAATAAAAGGATCGCCGCCGTAACCAAAAGGCGTATAAACATGAATTCAGCTCCGCCAATGCGGATGCCGGCATGATGCAGATCATTTTCCAGCTGCGTGCTGGCGGATTTGCTTTTAGCCGGATTGCGGCGGCGGCTTTTCGCCATTTTCGACACTTGTTCCATCAGCCGCTTCCAGACCGGCCGCAAAAAACGTTCCCACAGGCTTTTCTCCAGTTCTTCATCCCAGATCGGCCTTTCGCCGCGCAAGGATTTCAACTGCTGATTTTTCACAGTCTCTTTCTGAATCAGGCTCCTGCAGCAAATCATGGTGAGCAGCATGGCCATTAGGGAGAAACTACCAACTAAAAAAGTCATAACCACGCCCTCCTCAGTACTTGATGGTCACAATCCGCTTGATGACCAGAAAACCGGTCAATTCCATACAGCCGGCCACAATCAGCATTTTGACGCCCATGGAAGTTTCAAAAAAAGTCTGAATGTACTCCGGATTTATCAACATGAGCATACCACCGATGGCCACCGGAATCATACCGACAATCAGGCCGCTGATCCGGCCTGTCGATGTCATAACCCGGATATCATCTTTCAGTTTCAAACGGTCTTTGATCGTCGCGGCAAGGTTCTCGATGATTTCCAGGAGATTGCCGCCGACCTGCCGCTGAATCTGGATCGCAGAAACAGTCAACATCAAATCCATGCTCTTTACACGCTGCACCAGATTATTCAAAGCCAGATCCACGCTGCTTCCCAGCTGGATTTCCTTGACGGTCCGGGCAAATTCACGGGCGATCGGATCTGGCATTTCATGAGCAATGTTGGCCATGGTCTGCTGCAACGTCAAGCCGGCCCGCAGCCCGTTGCCCATCATCATTAAAGCGTCACTCAGCTGTTTTTCAAAAAGCAGCAGACGCTTAGCCTTGCGGCGGTAAACAATTAGAGGAGGAGCGGTCAGGCCGGCAATGACAACGGCCGTTATCGTTACAGGATGAGCATCCATAATCAGGAAAAGGCCGGAGGGCAGTAAAATGGAACACAGCCAAAGAATTAAAAATTCTTCCGGCCGCATGCGAATGCCCGCCGTCGACAATTCATTGGCAAAAACACGGGAAACAGGAAGGTTTCTTTTCGGCTGGCGCTGCTTCTTAATCGGCGAATCGGCTGTTTCCTTATCCGTCAGTTCTTTCAGGCGGCGAACCATATTGATCCGGTCCCGCATGCCCAGAGAAAGCAGGATCGCTGCTACAATAAACGCGAAAAGGCCGCTGGCAACAGCCAATATGATGCTCATACTTCTCTCCCGCCTTTCTTTTGGCTTAAGTTTCTCGCCGGAGCATTATTATGACGGCGTTCAAGAAAACCATTCTTCAAAAATCGCAATGCCGCTGCTGCGGATTTTCTCCAGGCAATGAGGCCGGATTCCGGTTCCTTTAAACTTTCCTTTGAAATGTCCCTGGCTATCCATCTGCCCCTGCGTTTCAAAAACATAAAGGTCCTGCATGCTGACAACATCGCCTTCCAGGCCGGTTATTTCCGTGATATTGGTAATCCGGCGCGTACCGTCCCGTAAACGGGCTTGCTGGACAATAATATCGATGGCCGAGACGATCTGGCTGCGGATAGCCATTAAAGGCAATTCCATTCCGGCCATCATAACCATGGTTTCGAGACGGGCAATCGTATCGCGCGGCGTATTGGCATGTGTTGTCGTCAGCGAGCCGTCATGTCCGGTATTCATGGCCTGGAGCATATCGAGCGCTTCACTGGAACGGACTTCGCCGACAATGATGCGGTCCGGACGCATCCGCAGGGCATTGCGCACCAGGTCCCGGATCGTAATCTGACCTCGCCCCTCGGTGTTGGGCGGCCGGCTTTCCAAAGTGACGACATGATCCTGGTTCAGCTGGATCTCCGCGGCATCTTCTATCGTGACGATCCGTTCATCACCAGGAATAAAACCGGAAAGGACATTGAGCAGAGTCGTCTTGCCGCTGCCTGTACCGCCGGAAACAATAATATTCAAACGTCCTTTGACGCAAGCTTCCAAAAAGCTGGCCATTTTAGGTGACATGGAACCAAAATCGATCAGATTCTGGACTGTAAACGGCTTTTTCGAAAATTTACGGATGGTCAATACCGGTCCGTTCAAAGAAAGAGGCGGCAGAATGACGTTGACCCGCGAACCATCCTTCAGGCGGGCGTCAACCATTGGGCTGGATTCATCAACATGGCGGCCAACAGAGGACACAATCCGGTCAATGATATTCATGACATGCTCTTGATCCCGGAAAGCGACTTCAACCTGATGCAGGCGGCCTTGTGTTTCAACATAGACTTGTTGGTATCCGTTAACCATAATTTCCGTTATCGCCGGATCGGCCAGTAAACCCTCCAGCGGGCCATAACCCATAATATCGTCATAGAGTTCATTGGCAATCCGGGTGCGGTCGATCCGGTTGACCTCGCCGGCTTCTGATTGCAGAACTTCTTCCAGCATGCTGCGGACAACCTGCTCATCCGTTTCTTTAACTTCATTCAAAGCGCTGATGGTCTGATTGCGAACCCGCTCCTTCAGCCGGATATAATTATCATTGCCGGCAGGTTTTGCCGCTTGCTCCGGCGCGCCGGCGCCGGCCGAGGACTGCTGGCCATTGCTGTTATTGTCGCCCCGCTGCTGTTCCAGCCGTTTCAGCAAACTCATGAACCTTTCCTCCCGTTATTCGAATCGGTCCAGTATCGGGCTATCCGCTGAATACCCTTGGCGATCGGTGTTCTGGGCATATCCAGAACAAATGGCGAACCGCGTTCCTGACTGAGCCGGGCCGTCCGGACGTCCTCCGGCACAATATAATTGACCGGACGTTCCAGCACCCGTTCAAAATCTTTATGCGTAATAATGCTTTTATGATCGGCATTGATGACGATCTGTACTTTATCCTGCTGCTGCAAGGTCGTCAAAATACCCAAAACCAGTTTGGCAGCCCGTAAATTGCCAATATCGGTTCGGGAAATAAGCAGGATGTCATCTGAATTCTCCATGGCCGCCAAAGTGCACTCGCTCAGGTCGCCGGGCAGATCAATGATAATAAAATCATAATACGGCCGCATTACATTAATGAGCATCTCAACATGTTTACTGGTCACGTATTCAGCAAATTCCGGGCTGGCCGGCGCGCAGAGCATACTGACGCCGCTGGCATGCTGCATGCTGAAACTCTTGATATCATCAATCGTAAAGGATATTTTTTCCTGAACCAAGTCCGCGATAGTATCTTTGGCCGTGAGATTTAAGAGCAGAGCGGCATCGCCAAAATTCAGGCATAAATCGATGAATGTGGTTCTGTGGCCGCTTTGGGCCAGAGCGGCTGCCAGATTGACAGCGACGGTCGTTTTACCTGAACCGCCTTTTCCGCCATAAACGGCAACAACCCGCGGATCCCGACCGGTTTCTGCCGTGCGTCCTTGTTCAAAAATAGCTGCCTGTACCAGGCATTCCTGCAGGCGATCCAGACCGGAAGCATCAACAACCTGGCGAATGCCAACCTGCATGGCATTCTTGACCAATTGGATATCCAGGTCCTGCTTCGGTGTCAGGAGAACGATCGCGCAGCCGGGAAAGCTCTGATAAATTCGCTGGGCGATCTCCATTATGCCGGCTATTTCATCTTCTTGAACCAACAGCACAACATGCGGCGCATAACCTTTAATTTTCGAGAGGACATCAGCATCCATACCGGCAATGCCGACCAGCGCCAGGTCATTTTCGCGAGCCAATCTACGCCGCAGTTCCAGCCGGATATCTTCACCATCGGCAACAGCCAGGACTTTATATTTCGCCAATTGTGTTTCCTCCTTGTGGCAGCCGGTTTTATCCGGCTGATCAATCGTTAAGAACCTGATCCGGTGCCGGCTGTTGTTTCTGCTGATGACGCCGTCTTGGTTCCTGTCGGCGGGTAATCGTCAGGAGCGATGATTTCATGATCCAGTACCGGCCGGAGCACAAACCGGATCGTTCCATTTGACGCTGCATAGTTGAGCTTCAGGATTTGTTCCGGAGTCGCCGACAAGGTAATGGTTTTATAGGTAGACGCCGACGAATCGGTCGATCCAAGTTGTTTCATGCCGGTTTCCAGGACCAGCAGGTTTTCCACCAGAATCGTGGATACCGGCGTGCCCTGCGATCCGTCTTCACCGGGAAGAATAATGTTTGATACCACATCAACATAATCCCCTTTGGTTATATAACCCGAAACGCCGGCCACATCATCTACGCCCATGGATATCGCCCGTTGCCCTTCTTCCAGGACATAAGCCAGCTCACCTTCGCCGCTGTCGCCTTTTTTATTGAGCCGGGGCGTCAAAATCTGTTCCTGCTTGGCCAGGGGATATTTGTTAATCATGCCGACTACTGTGTTGAGCGTCGTTGCAGCAAGCGGATTGATGCTCTGTTTCGGCAGGTCGACCAGGGCGACCATCTCTGCCGTGATTAGCGTATTAGCCGGAATATCAGCAACCGCCACAACAACCTTTCCCTGAACAACAGCCTGCGCCTGGGCTTGCTGCTGGAGCGAGGAAGCGAATAAATAAACAGCAATGCCAACCAGCAAAGCCATAATGATCGAAAGCAAGTATACTTTTTTCAAAGAATTTCCTCCTCTGCTCAGGCAACCAAACGACTGCGGAAAACGCCGTAAGTAATGTTCTGCTCGGTTACCGCCTGTGATTCGCCTTGCTGAAGGTGAACGGTGACATGTGAGGCCACGATTTCTCCATTGCCGTTGGTTCCTTCCAGAACAAACGGCGCAAAGCCTTGAATTTTTATGGTATGGGCGTCGACCATCGTAAAAATAATCAGATAAACAACACGGGAGCAGTTTTGTTCATAATACAGGGCGTTGCAGCCGCCTTGACTGGGATAATGGGTGCATGAGCTATATCGCTGCAGAAAAGCGCAACTTGTCGGCCCGGCCATATTGCCGGTTTCAACAGGCAAGTTGACATTCACGTTAAGCACTCCGTTATAACCAAAAGCCAGCCAGCTGGCAAAATCCTGAGCGCCGCCGCCCTTGACGCCGTCGAGGTCCAGCGCGCCGAAAAAGCCCGTTGTGCCGTCGCCGCCGCCATATTTGACGATAACATGCTGGCTGTTATTGGTGAGCATGGCTTGTTTGAACTGGCTATCCTCAATGCCCAACGGAACCATTTTCGATAATGAAGTGATGACTTCCAAACGTACCTTGGCGCTTTTAGCCACAACTTTACTGTCGAGGCCCATGATTTTGCCAAAATAGTATTCTACAGAATGATGCAGTTGGACGTAAACCGATGTATAATGCCCGGCTACGACATCCTCGAGAGTGACCGTATCGACACTGCCGGCTGTCATGCCATTTTTTTGGGCATATTCCGCTACAGTATTGCGAACGGTTTGAAGGGCTTCCGCATCGCTCACATCAATGGGCAATAAAGTAGACGCCGCATAAGCGGCGGCATCGGCGGCATTTTGTACCCGGCTGCCTTGATAATAGGCGGCGCCTAAATCGATAACCAGACCGCATAAAGCCAAAATGGCTGTGAAGGCGATCGCCGTGATCACCGCCGCAGACCCGTCTTCATGCTGCCAAAGTGTTCTTACTTTCATATATGCACCTTCTATCCGATCCGCATTACTGTGTTGGATTGAAGAATTATTTCTTGATTTTCAACAAAAATACCCACAAGGGGCGTTAACACTTTGATCGTTTTTTTAACTTGCACCTGCACATCGTCGGTACCGGTCAGATTAACCGTTACCGATAAATCCTCAAGCGAACCAAAACCGCTGACTTGCTGAACATGGGTGGTGACCAAATCGGCGAGATTACTTTCGCCGCTGTTGACAACCGCGTAACGAGCGCCCTCACGGCTGCAGTTATTAACCATCAATTGATTGGACATAATCCAGCCAAAGTCGATGATGCCGCATATGATCAGTATGATCAACGGAATGACAATAGCAGCCTCGACGATGGCCTGACCATCTTCTTTTTGCAGACCACGACAGCATTTCTGTTTCATGGACATACGCTGCTCTCCTCCTTCCGGGATATCCGGCGCCGGGTATGAGCGAAATTGCTCATTGCCCCCTGAAGAGGGCAATGAGCAACCGCAATTAGATTTCCAATACAAATCAGGTGGTTATTGAGGGAATGCTGTCATTGGCAGATTGGAAGATTCCTTTGATCTTCGGTCCTAAAAGAATCAGAACGGCAATAGCCGCAACCGCGATGAGGCCCAAGATCAAACCATACTCAACCATGCCTTGTCCATCTTCATCTGCTAAAATCTTTTTCAAATTCTTCATGTTCTTTTCCTCCTAAATTAATTTGGCCTATGATTACAAACCGATGTTTATAGCAAGGGGAAACAACAGAGTAGCCAGCATTCCCAGGGACAACGACGGTCCTATGGCAACTTTCGATTTTAAATTGCCTTTTTTGGTGACGACAAGAAAGAGGCCATATAGGCCAAGAATGCCCGCCATGATCATAACTGCCTGAAAAAGTCCGAAAATACCAAGATAGAAACCTGCTACTGCAGCGAGTTTGATGTCGCCCCAACCCATGCTGATACCCAATCTGGCTGGAAGTAAAAACAAGATGTATCCGAAAGCCATTCCGATCAGACCGGGGACAATCTGGGGAAATTGCCCGTCCAAAAGGAGAGATACAACTTTCAGAATCAGCAGAGCCAATAAAAGCTCGTTAGGTATCTTGCGGATTTTACCGTCTATAGCCGATAAACTCAGGAGAAGGAAAAAAGCTGCCATACATTCGATGCTATGGGTCGTTGAATCCATCCAATTTGCAATAGCGCCACAGCCCGCGGCGCCGGCCAACAGCCAGATTGCCAAGCTCCAGCGGCCATTAAGCAGTAATCCGTCGACGGCCATGCCGGTTCTCCGGCGGACCAGCCAACGTGACAATTCATACATGCCCAAGCCTGCCAGGCTGCCTAAAAGGATTGAGATCAAGACCTTAACATCCATATCCGGCCTTCTTTCATGTGACATCAAAATCAATTCCGCCATCAATAGCGATTTCATGTCATTTACCGCCGGATTTCGTTTTTATGCTGAAAAACAGAAATACCGTAATCCGGCGTTCCGAACTACGGTATGTTTCGATCTATATCGACGTCCATCTATCTCTGGCTGATACGGATTGGCAAATGCAATCATCGCATACAGCAGACAGATCTGACCGGAAATAAATCTGACAACTTCATTCGGCAACTGGCTGCCATGAACCTGAACGGTTTTTAGGCCCTTTAGCTTTGCGTCCGCAGATTTTCATCTGGTTTGCCTTTATCGGGAAGATAAAAACCAAGAAAGTCTATTAAGTCTTACCACATCCTTTCGCCTCTATGTCGCAATAAGCAACCAACTTGCCAATCCCGGGGAATTGCCTGTCCCCATCATGGGAGCAGCTTGCTTTATGCTTCACAATTTGTACTTTATTTTGTGATTAGTACAATTTCATCTTAACGAGTGGTTTGATCCTTGTCAATAAGCACATTTCACAATTGTTTTTTGACTAAATTGATTAAGACGTACAAACTTACATAATTTTAAGCGCTATTTTGTCATAATTCTGTTATTAAGTTGTTTTTGTTACGTCATTAGCTTGTAATACAAGCGTAATAATCGTGCATTGCCTGCTTTTATTTCATGCCGGTTATTCGCCGCAAGCCAGTCTCAGGTCGTCGATAGTTCAGGAAATTTGATCGCGCCTAATGGACAAGCTATATTCTTAACAAACCATAGAGCGCTGTCATCGGCTTGCAGATCATAATGAAGATCCGGCCAATAGGGCATAAAGCCAAATTCCAGACGCTTAATCCCTGAAAATGGCAACCGGCCCGCCAGATCCTGCCAAGTGATTTCCTGTAGTGAAAAAACGCCGAAAAGCTTCAGAGTCGCGGCGTTCTGTTGAGCAACAACCAAAGTATTTATATCTTGAAGTTCATAAAGGCAATCGTTCAGGTATCCGCTGTAAAGATGAAACAAGTTCACCGGTTCGGTATTCAGACAATCAAAAGACGACGAGAAATTCACCCGGTTGAAGATATACTGCCAGACCCGGGGATCGTCGTGCGAGAGACGGCGCGGCGCAACCGGATGATCAATGTCCTGCCGGCAAATGGGTAATTGTTCCGTAAACCGCCGGAAGCCAAAATGCGGATAAAAATCCAGAACCGTATCGTTGGCCGACAAATACATCGGTACGCCGGCATATTTGCGGTCGATCTGCTCCATCAGCTGCCGCAGCAGTCCCCGTCCCCGATATTCCGGCTTCGTGGCGACCGCGCCAAGCGAGAGCGCGTCATAACGTTGATTCCGGTAGAGAACACTCGTCTTGTACAGACAAATGTTGGATACAATCTCATCCTGATCGGCAATCGCATAACTTTCATAACGGTCATCCCAGAGATCCAGGTCATACCAGAAGCGAAAATCAAAAAAGACTTCCCGCAATAGAGCATTAAGCCGGTTTTGATGATCTTTATCGTTGCTGTTGCAAAAAACCAGTTTCATGATCACATATGATCCTTCACGTAGGAAAGAAGATTTTCGGCTTCCGCTTCACTTCCGGCTGAAACCGAAAAGACCAGACCCTCCGGCTTTAATTCCTTAAAGCGCTTTTTTATTTCATCAACCGTCCAGTCATATATCCATAGACCTTTTCCGGCTTTTTGAATTTTATGCAGCAGTTCCATCCATTCAATGCTGCGTGGATTTCCGTCGCCTGGGACCCACTGGATAACGTCGATATCCGGTATAGCCAGTATATCATCCAGATGCCCGAGCGCTTCCTTGCCGTCATAATGATAAACGCAACGGTCCAGGTATGCCGCTTCTTCTCCAATCGCGGGTATAACAAACTCACGGGCCTGCGCAGGGCTGATCATGCAGGAGAAATCACATTGAACGACCGCGAATCGCCCGTTTTCGCAATAGGTCGGCGACCAGCCGGTAGAGCCGCGGTTCGCCATATCGCCTGCTGTATAAGGCATTTCAACTATTTCCGGATAAGTGCTCCGGACAGCATCAAGCGCGCGATGTACTTCATCGGGACAGTCCATCAAATCGATACAAAGATTTTCAGGTCCTCTGAGAGCGCTTAACGCATCCATATTGCTATGCAGATCAAGCATGTTCAGCAAAAAACGATCTCGGGCAAAATCAGCGGCATAGCGATAATACTTCATGACTTGATCAAAATATCCGCCCGGCGACCGGTCAATCCGGACGGAATAATCTGTCCAATCCTTGATCATCGGCTGCGCCCAGGTCGTGTCATACCCATCATGCGCTTCAATTCTCACGCCTAAAAAGCCCGCGTATTGATCCGGCCCAAGCGTTATGTCGAAGGCAGGCACAGCTTCGCCCCCGAAATAGGTCGCTGCGGCATAAGCGTCATATTCCTGTAATAACGTGTCAAACCGACTGTTCATGCAGGATTTGTAAGACAAAACCGGCGTGTTGAGATAGGATGGCCTTGTCCGATTCTTTTTCGGGGCAGTGACGCAGATCACCGGTCTGTCCAGGACTTCCTTTTGCCAGAAAGCTTGCCAATATCGTTTCGCTTCCTCAAAATCCGGTTTATAAATCATATGAGAAATCCCCTTATCCCTTCGTATCTGCGCGAAACCGAACAAGTCAATATCTCAGTAAATTATAGCATAAAAAGTGAAATTAATATAATATCTACTTCACAATTCCATAATACGCTTTTGCCGTCAGGGCATAAACAACAGCATAGAATAGCGCAAAAATCAGAATGGTGCCAAGCGTACACCCCGCGAATAACGGCACATTGGTCAGGTTAAGGAGAGCAAGCAATTTAGTGATAACCTTGAACGCAAAAGCGATATGAATGCCCGCGGTTATCAGGGGCAGAAAAAAGACTGTCAGCACCTGACTTCGGATTGATTTTTTCACCTCTTCATGGCTCATGCCGACTTTTTGCATGATATCAAAACGTTCTTTATCATCGTACCCCTCGGATATTTGTTTGTAATAAATAATCAGGACAGTTGCCATAATGAACAACAAGCCAAGAAAAATACCGATAAAAAGCAGCCCGCCATATAGCGAATAGAAACTATCTCTGGAAGCTTCCGCGCATTCTGCGAAGACGTCCAGTCCGGTGGCTTTCAGCCGCTGTGAAATTGCCTCGTTAAGCGCTATTTGCGTTTGGCTGTCGCACTTGACATCGAAGCCGCAGAAATAAGACAGATTCCCCATATCTTCCGTACTTTTTGCCGCCGCATGATAAAGGGCCTCGATCGTTTCCTCATCCGGTACGACCAGATAATAGCTTCGCAGCAAATAGGTGCCTAATTCGCCGTTGATATTGAGGTTGTTCAAGACTTCCTTAATCCGGAACGGTTTACCGCAGATATCGATTGCATCCTGTTTGATTTCACCGTGCACGCAATACAGCAGCGCTTCATCTCCAGCCAGCGTCTTTGTTTGACCCATAATCTGATTGTACTCAGTCAACGGCATAAGGACCATCATGGTTACCTTGTCCAGATCCGTTAGGGATGCTGAATCATTAGATGCGGTGAATGAATTCCCGTTCTGCAGCAGATTGAAAGACATGGAACGGTAACGGATGAGGCTCTCCGGCGCAACAGCCATTTTACCGCTTTCTTCCTGAACGATTGTATCCAGAAGCTTCGCCTGTTCCGGCGATATATCCGCGGCGGCGATCACGATATTTCGCGTATAACGGGTTCTCAGCGCATCTTCCACGCCGATGTAAAGCGAGATCGTTGTGGACAGCATAACCAGAACAGCCGTTGACAGAATACAAATATTAGCTAAACCCACGGCATTCTGTTTCATGCGATAAATCATACCGGAAATCGAGGTAAAATGCTTTGTTTGATAGTAATAGTCCTTTTTTTTACGCAATAGTTTTAAGAAAGTAATGCTGCCGGATACAAACAAGGCATACGTGCCGATAATCACCAGAACTACAGCGATAAAGAAAAGAAAAAAAGCGCTCATCGGAGACTCGGTTGTCAAGGCGATGATATAGCCCGCAGCGAGGCAGACAAATCCGAATAAAGTAAGCAGCCATTTGCTTTTAGGTTCTTTTTCGCCTGTTTGCCCGCCTTTAAGTAAATCAACCGGTTTAGACAGATGTATCTGCCGCAGCGTATTGATAAATGACAACGTGAAGATGATGCCGAATAAAATTGCCGTCGCGATAACGGCAGGAATGGAAAGGTCAAATTTGAGCTGCACCGACAAGTGCAGTATTTTCAAAAGAGCAAGATACATCAGCTTGCTGAAAAGAAAACCACATAATAATCCGCCGCCGATACCGATGATCGCCACATACAGGGTTTCAAAGAACATGATCTTGGAGATATGCCTTTTTTCCATACCCAGGATATTTAATAATCCGAATTCTTTTTTGCGGCGTTTCATAATAAAACTATTGGTATAGAATAAAAAAATAACAGCAAAAATAGCGATTACGTAGGAACCGAATGAAAGAACCACCTTCAGCTGTGCCCCGCCGCCAGTTTTGTCAAGACCGCCGTCGACAGACAGCGCGTCGATGATGTAGTACATAACGACCGATCCGATACAAGACAGAATATAGGGGATATAGGTTTTTGAGTTCTTTTTCAGGTTTGAAGCGGCAAGCTTGGGATAAAACAGGCTATTCATTTCCCGCACCGCCTGTCGCGATCATCGTCAGCGTGTCGGATATTTTCTGGTACATTTCTTCATCCGACATGGATGCCTTGTATAGTTGGTGAAACACCTCGCCGTCCTTGATAAACAACACGCGTTTGGCATGGCTGGCTGCTTTCGTGCTATGGGTGACCATCAGGATGGTTTGTTTTTCATCATTAATTTCACTCAGCAAGCGCAGCAGTCCGTCTGTAGCATGCGAGTCCAGCGCGCCAGTCGGTTCGTCTGCAAGAATCAGCTGCGGTCTGGAAATTAAGGCGCGAGCTACCGCGGCTCTTTGCTTCTGGCCGCCGGAAACCTCATAAGGATATTTTTCAAGAATATCGCTTATACTGAGTTTTTTGGCAATAGGCTTTAACCGGCTGTTCATTTCGCTAAAAGACTTTCCTGACAGGACCAGCGGCAAGAAGATATTATCCTGCAGTGAAAAGGTATCCAACAGGTTGAAGTCCTGGAACACAAAGCCGAGATTTTCACGGCGGAACGCAGAGATTTCTTTTTCTTTGATGTCTACGATGCTTTTGCCATTAAGCAGGACTTCGCCGCTGGTTGGCTTGTCAATAGCAGCCAGAATATTCAACAGCGTTGTTTTACCAGAACCTGATTCGCCCATGATGGCTACAAATTCGCCGTTTTCAACAGAAAACGACACATTCGATAACGCCTGAACACGAACGCCGCCGAAGCGGGTGGTATAAACTTTTTTAAGATTATTAACTTCTAAGATTGTCAAGAAATGACCTCCCTTGTTTTGATCCTGTTCAGTATACCAAAACAAAAAAACGGCCTGCCATAACTATGGCTTACATTCTTTCGTTTAATCTTACAATTTTGCAAGCTTTAATTAAATATGGCTTCTCAATCGACAATCAGGCGCACCGAATCCAGTCCGATTTTTACTTTTGTGCCTTTGCCGACCTCCGATGAAATCGTCAGCGTATGGGAGAGCTTTGTTACAATCCGTTTGCATAGATATAAACCAATACCGGTAGATTTTTTATCTGTGCGGCCGTTATAACCCGTAAATCCCTTTTCAAAAACCCGCGGTAAATCCTCGGCTTGAATGCCGATGCCGGTATCCTCGATCACAAGGGTTTTACTGTCCGCGTTTTCCATGTAAATTGAGATTTTCCCGGCATTTGTGTATTTCAGCGCGTTGGACAGTATCTGCTCAACAACAAATACCAACCACTTTTCATCGGTGAGCACGTCGATGTTTAGCGCTGAATAATCAAGACCGATTTTTCTTTGGATAAACTGTTTTGCATACTTGCGTACCGCTTGCTTGACAATGCTGTCCAACGAATATTTTTTTATCACATAGTCTGTGGAAGTGCTGTCCAAACGCAAATACTGCAGCACCATCTCCACATATTGCTCAATTTTAAACAGCTCCATGGAAAGCTCGGTATTTTGCCCGTTTTCTTCAGACTGTAAAAGCAGCCGCATGGCGGCAATAGGCGTTTTGATCTGATGAGCCCACAAGGTATAATAATTCACCATATCGCTTCGCGCATTATCGGCGTTGGAAATGATCTGCATCTTATCCCGATGTAAAGTGGCGATCAATTTTTGATAATCTTCTTCATGCAAATCCATAGGGGCAGGAAGTTCATCAATTCTGAGCGTTATACTGCAAAGCAAGCCATGCAGTGCTTTGTGACGCTTTATATACTGCCAGCAATCAACGGCCATAAAGAATATGGCTGCGCAGACACACAATAAAACAGCATAGGCAACCGCTTCTTCCGGTAAATCATACAAGTAAAAAACGGCGGCCAGAATAATGGTGAAAAGGCAAAAAAGTAGAATCGGCCTGATATTCCGCCGCAAATATGAAATGATAAGCATGATTATTCCTGTTTCTTTCATATCATTCAACACGATAGCCAATGCCCTTCTTTGTTATGATAAAATCTGCCAGCCCTGCTGATTCCAGTTTTTTCCGAAGTCTTGTGATACTGACGGTCAAAGTATTTTCATCCACATAGCTATCAGTCTCCCACAGTCGGGTCATCATCGCGTCACGACTGACTATCTCCCCCTTATGCTCCATAAGAATCTGCAGGATTTTATAGTCGTTTTTAGTCAGTTCAATTTTTATCTTATTATAAGTCAAAGTGGCATCACTGCTGTTCAGTACTGCGCCTTTGCTTTCAAGCAGATGGGCTTGTCCCGCAAAGTCATAGGTCCGACGCAGCATGGCCTGGACCTTTGCTGTCAGTACAGCCAGATCAAAAGGCTTGGCGATAAAATCGTCGCCGCCCATATTCATGGCCATAACGATATTCATATTGTCCGATGCCGAAGATATAAAAATGACCGGCACTTTTGAAACTTTACGTATTTCACTGCACCAGTGGTAGCCATTGTAGAATGGCAACGAGATATCCAGCAGTATAAGCTGCGGATTATAAGCGGTAAACAAAGGGATTACCTCCTTGAAATCCGTCACGCATTCCGCGTCGCAGCCCCACTTTTTAAGATGATTTTGAATCGTTTTTGCAATCATGTTGTCGTCCTCGACAATCAAGATTTTATACATACATGAATGCCTCCCGTTCTAATTCAAAAGCGCAGCAAAATGATGATTAAAAGTTTCTTCTAAAGTTTCATGTGAATTATCAATGCACAGCTCAGGATGCGTCACCAAAAAAGAACGCATTTCATCATACCATTGATCCACCCATTTTGCTCCGGCTGTCCAGCAGTCTCTGGCGATATCCCGTTCCAGGCATATGTTTCTTTCCGGGACAAGAACACGAAAAACGGGTGTGATTTTATACTTTGCCAATTCGGTTTGATACCTTTCCAAAGTCTCTCTGTTGATGATATAGCCAACCACAACAGGATATCCCAAGCCTAATAAAATCAACATCGTCCGGATTGTTTCACCTTGGTAATCCGCTTGAATCCTTGGATCGCGTTTTACGAAATAATTGACTCTTTTTTGTACAGCGTCCCCGTCGATAAAAATATAGTCGGACTTGTTTTCTATCATCTGGCCGATTGCTGTTTTCCCCGCGCCCGCTGTTCCGGTAATCAATAATACTTTTTTATTCTCCTGAATATGTTCGGCAATATCGGCAAGTTGTATGACATGACCACATGAAGAACATTGGGGATAAAGGATCTTCGATCGATTGGTCATAGGCGGAATATTACGATCATCCAACAAGTGATTCATCAATAAATCCGCATGGCAATTTGGACAAAACAAGATAAAATCCTCCGCGCCGATCTCAGCCGCTTTCAATGCCGTGCATTCATACCTTCTGTTCAATAAAATGATTTTCGTATCTATCCCAATAACCCATATAGGTGCGACCATCATTCGCATCGAAATTCAGCTGGTACATTCTAAAGGTGACAGGAAAATTCTTAGGCTGCCATTGTTCGACGTAAGAATAACGATAAGTCATGCCCAGTTTTTTCATGACATTGCCGCTCCGGGGATTTTGGACATCATGAGTAGCGGTAATGTAAGGATATCCTGCGTTTTTTATTCTATCAACAACGGCGGTTGACGCTTCAGTGATTATGCCTTTATGCCAATATTTTTTTTTCAAGCCATAACCAAAATCATAATTTTCATCGTCGCTCAAACATACATAACCGATTGGCCTATCATTCTCTTTCAAGCAAATAGCATATCGATAAGCAGACGGCTTTTTATAGTACGCAAAAAATCTGTTCTCAAGAAATGATCTCGCTTCATCTTGAGTCTTCATCACAAACCAGGGCAAAAAAGTATTGACTTCTTTGTCGCTCATAATCTCAAAAAAATCACGGATATCTTCATCAGTGAATGCTCTGAGTATCAGCCTGTCTGTTTCTATAGTCGGTGTGTTTTCGTTGATCATTTACATCCTCAGATCCGGTATGCCGGCCATGTTATCCAACACGAATTGGACCGACACTTTGCTGCCGATTTCCAGCGCATCCTCGTCTAGCAAGAAATTATTGTTATGCGGCAGGGTTACGCAGCCCTTGGCTTCGTTCCTTGTGCCCAGACGAAAGAAAGCGCCCGGCTTATGGGCAAGATAGAAGGAAAAATCCTCCGAACTCAATTTAGCCGGTATGGCGACGATGTTTTCCGGTCCGACGACCTTTCTTGCAGCTGCAAGCGTATGTTCTGTTACAATAGGATCGTTTATCAAAGGCAGTGCTTTGACATCCTCATGAAAGCTCATGCTTCCGCCCTGCTCCGCCGCTGCGTTTTCGGCAATTTTTCTGATATTGTCGACGATAAACGACTCGATCTTCACATCATAGGAGCGAAGCGAAACCTTCATCTCGGCATAATCCGGAATAACATTGTCCGTACTTCCGGCACTCAGCATGCCAACACAACAGACATATTTGTCCAGTGGATTCATGCGGGTGGCGAGCAGATTCGATATTCCGCCATAGGTATTCACAGCCATGGCCAAAGCGTTCACGCCGGTCTGAGGCAGGGTAGCATGGGCGGTTTTGCCGAAAAACTCAATATGCAGCGGATGGGAAGCTGCCATGGATGCGCCGGGGCATATGCCGACGGTGCCGCGATCAAATCCATTCTCAACATGCATGCCGATGATCACATCGATCTCGTTCATCAGGCCGTCCTCAACCATGCGGCGCGCTCCGCTCAGCTCCCCTTCCTCGCAGGCCTGGAATACCAGGACAACCCTGCAGGCAAGCGCGTCTTCAACGCTTTTAAGTGCCTTTGCGGTGCCGAGAAGCATGGCGGTATGCGCGTCATGTCCGCAGGCGTGCATGATGCCCGGATGCTCGGAAGCAAATGGAAGACCGGTTTTCTCGGTCAGCGGCAGCGCGTCCATATCCGCCCGAATACCGATGGTGAATTTTTTACAGTCCGGATTAATGAAAGCGGTTATGCTGCTGTCACCATATTTTTCGGTGTATGGAATGCCGAGGCTATTAAGCTCCCGCCTGACCAGTGCAAGCGTCATGGGCAAATCAAATGCCAGCTCGGGGAACCGATGCAATTCGCGGCGCAGAGCGATGATGTATTCCTTATCTACTGCCTTTAATGCTTCTATTGCGTTCATATCTTTTCTCTCTTTCCTCCTGAAATGATTATCCCGGCTAAAAATTCAGCCTTTGTACATTCTGTATTTTCTTGCCGCACTGAGAACGGCGTCCATATTTTCCAATGGGATTTCATAGTTGAATTCAATATTAAGCCCTAATCCGCCTTGCGGTAAAAACAATGCTTCGACACAAGCTCTGACATGATCATCCAATTGAGAAGGCGTCGCAAAGGGGAAGAGCTGTCTGTCCAAATCCAGATTGATCGGAATTTTCCCTCTACAAACCCTTGCCAGATCATCCAGCCCGTTGGCGCGAAATTGAGGATTGATCATATTAACGCCGCACTCCTGCAAATCGGGCATGATATCGATAATCCTGCCGTCCGAATGCATATAAACCAATTTGCCCGCATCGCGCACCATTTGATACATTTTCCGGTAACAGGGCTTCAGGTACTTGCGCCATTTTTCGGCGCCTATTGCCAGGCCGGTCTGGATGCCGAGATCATCGCCGAAATAAGTGATTTCATCCGCATTGGGCAAAGCCGTCCGGATTTGGCGGCAATTGTACTCCAGAACCTTATCAATTAGAATCTGCAATTCGTCACATTCCTCGGCAAAATCGATCATCGCCTCCTCAAAACCCCTGAGGTCGAGCAGCCGCAAGTACATAAAACCATGAGGAAGTCTTCCGTCGTTATTCTCCGGTATTTTCAAATGAATGATATCTTCCCGTGTTTTCACGGGATGGCCGGTGACAATGGATTCCATGCCTTCATCGATATTGCCCCACAAGCATCCCCATTCATCGGTAAAAGTACCGTAATGGTAACTCGGCGGGATAATAGCCTCTAAATGATCCAGATCCGGGACAACCGGATATAAGTCCGGATAATCCTTCATCAAACGCACGAGCTCATCGCCATATTTAATCCACGCCGCCGGCAGGATGCCGACCATAACCGGCAGCTGCTTCGGATATTCATACAGCATTGCTTTTTTCAACAGGTTCATCCTTCATGGCTCCTTTCATTATCCGATTATTGAATGTCCCGACTGTCGCTTTCTCATTTGCTCCCGATTTTTAAGGTCCGTAAATAAGCTTTCTGCGCATCTGTAATCCGGTAACTTTCACAAGCATTCTGTATCGACTTGTTATGCGTCCAGGGGTCCAGGCGCTGTTGTTCGATGAATGGCAGCGCCGCGTCATACTGTTTGGCCATCGCCGTGGCGAAATACCAGGCAATCATCATCTTGACGTAGTATTCATCGCTGCGCAGGCCGGCGGCAAGCGTCAGATAATCCGGTTTGAACGATTCGTCCAGATAAAAGCTCATCAACATGCCTATACCGAAACGAACGCTATAGGGATGACTGGATTGCAGCCATTTTTTTATTGCTTCAAGAAGCTCCGGCAGATGTTTCTTGAACACCTTCGGACTCATCAGGTCGCAGGTTGCCCAGTTATCCACATAAGGCAGGAACTCATCCAGCGCGGTTATGCATACCGCATAATCCTTTATTTGTTCGATGAGAAATCCATGAAGGTTATTTTCTTCATAATACTGGTGCGGCAGAACTTTGATATACGCCGCCGCCTCCGGCATCTTGGCGAATTCCTTCGCGAACTTCCGCAGGTCCGGCGTCCGTACGCCGATCACCGCCGCTTTGTCTACCGTCGGCATCAGCTTGCTGGTAAAATCCCTGTATTTCAAATCCTGAAGCGCGAACAAACGATTCTGAACCCATTCTTCTGTATTATTCATTCTTTCGCGTTCTCCTCGCCATAATGGCTTTAAAACTTGGATCATCCCTGCCGGAATGCCCATTAATCATTTTTATATTACACTATAATACGATGTCCGGGGCAGTCATTTTTCAATTTTATTCTATCGAAAAGCTCTTGACATGAAGCCTTCATGTGCATATATTGTATATATTGTTTATATACAGTATTTATTGGAGGCGACGGATTGAATATCATTATCAGCAATGCGAACAATCTACCGATCTATGAACAGATCTACCTTCAAATCAAAAACTGCATCATATCCGGCGAACTCTCCGAGGGTGATGCGCTGCCGTCGATCCGGGCTTTGGCTAAAGATCTGCGCATCAGCGTGATCACGACCAAGCGGGCATATGACGAGCTTGAAAAAGAAGGCTTTATCAACACCGTTGCCGGCAAAGGCTGTTATGTTTCCGAAAAAAATACAGAACTGATCCGTGAAGGAAATTTGAAACAGATTGAAGAACACATACGCAAGATCATACAGCTCGCGCCGGCTTGTAGCTTGTCCGCTGCTGAAATCATAGATATGTTTCGGGTTATTCAGAAGGAGGAATCGTTTACATGAACGCCATAGAAATCCAGGGATTAAATAAAACCTATCCGGGTTTTGCGCTCAGCAACATTAACTTTACACTACCTCAAGGAAGCATCATGGGGCTTGTCGGCGAGAATGGCGCCGGAAAAAGCACAACCATCAAATTAATCATGAACGCTGCGGTTAAAGATAGCGGTCAGGTCAACGTTTTAAATGTTGATCATGAAAGCGCCGAGTTTAATGATATAAAACAAGATATTGGCATCGTGCTTGATGAAGCTTATTTCCCGGAAGTCCTGACGGCAAAAAGACTTGGCAAGGTCATGCGCAGCACCTATCGCAACTGGGATGACGATTGCTATCAAAACTTTTTGAATTCGCTGTCATTGCCGGATAATAAGGAATTTAAAGATTTCTCGCGCGGTATGAAAATGAAGCTGGCCATCGCCGTCGCGTTGTCTCATAAACCAAAGCTGTTGATTCTTGACGAAGCCACCAGCGGCCTTGACCCGATGGTGCGTGATCAAATCCTGGATCTATTTAATGACTTTACTCGTGATGATTCGCACTCGATTCTGCTGTCTTCACACATTGTCAGCGACCTCGAAAAAATCTGCGATTATATCACTTTTATACATAACGGCAGACTGTTGTTCTGTGAAGAAAAAGACCGGCTGCTTGAGGAATATGCCATTGTAAAGCTGTCACAGGCTGATTTTGAGGCAATACCGGAAGATGCGGTCAAGGGCATGAAGGAAAGCGACTACGGTGTGGAGGCGCTTGTCTTGAAAACAGGAATATCTTCTGCCTTTGCAACGGAGCATACTTCCCTTGAAGACATCATACTTTTTCTGGCGAAGGGAGATAAAAAACAATGAAGGGCTTATTATTAAAGGATTATTATACCCTGTTCAAACAGGCGAAAATATTTATTCTTCTCATTCTTGTGTTTGCGGTAATGCCGGGCGAGTCGATGACCAGCTTTGCCGTTGTCTATGCCGCCATGCTTCCGATCACGGCGCTGGCTTATGATGAACGGGCCAAGTGGGACTCTCTTGCGGCGATGATGCCCTATTCGGTGCGAAATATTGTTTCAGCAAATATCTGCTCGGATATATCGGCATTGCCGCCGCCGTTATTTTGGCGTCCGCCGCCAAGTTTGTGAGCAGCTTTGTTAAGCACACGGCGGCAGAGCCGGAAACCTATCCTTCCATTCTGCTCGTCGCGTGTGTTGCGGCGGTCATTCTTGCGCTGAATATGCCTATTATGTTTAGATTCGGCGTTGAAAGAGGACGCATTGCCTTTTTCATTGCGATAGCCGTCGCTGCCGTGGCCGCCGCAGCTGTCGGAATAGAAGCCATGTCCGCTTTATCGGCATTCAAGGTCGATTTGATCACAGTCCTGTTGTTATCGGTTATCGCAACGCTGGTGATCAGCATCATATCTGTCTTGCTATCGTTCAGGTTTTATCAACGCAGGATGGTCAGCTGATCATCAAGGTATCATGGTTTCTGTTTTATAACACGACACAAACGAATAATCATAATCATTATAGGCAAGACTTGCAGCATCACATAATATTCATCTATTAATTGACAATTTATTCTGTCATTTGTTATGTTAATATTATAGCCGCATCGTTTATGCTGATCGTTAAATAATTATTAAAGAGGTAATGATTATGAGAAGCAGAATGAAAAAGGCCGCATGTTATATAATAACACCTTTATTCTTAATTGTTGCTATTATAATAACATATCAGGCAATAAAAACATCAAGTCAAACGGCCGAAATCCCGTCACCGTTCCTTTTCAACAAGCTGAAAGAGGCTACTTTGGTTACAATTCTTGAAACACCTGTCGGCACCAAAGATGGAGAGCTAAGTTATGGAGCAATAAGCGACAATGGGATTGCCACAGCAGGACCAAATGATTTTGCGGTCGCCGGCAACGGTGATCTCTATATCCTTGATAACTATTATAACAATGGCAATGGTAGAATCTCTATATTTTCTAACGGTAAATTTATAAATAATATTTATATTACAAACTTTGTTGCCTATGGTGTTAATATGACGTTTATGAAGGATAGTATATATTTATTTGATCATAATTATGATCAAGGCAATGCTTATATCGTTAAAATGTCATTGACCGGAGAACTATTGGAAAAATATGTATACAACGGTAATGAAACTTCCTTTGACATTCAACGTCTTGTTGTCATTGATGATAAAGTTGTGGCTATATCCCAACAAGCTTGCTATGAACTGGATGAAACGTCAAAGGAAGTAATCAAGTCTGATATAATGGTTGGCGATACATATTTAAATCAATATCAGAGAAAAATTACCTGGGGCGGAATAAATTGGACAATCCCGATTGAACAACCCGATATTATACCTGTGCCTATCGGAAAAAACAGCAATGGTGATCTTTTTACCGTGTTTGGCGGAAACAAATATATATGCCGCTGCAAGGCCAACGGCGAACCTGTTAGTATTATACATCTGGATGAATTATTGAAAGATACAGTCTATATTCAAAACAATCTGTATGTTGCAGCTGACGGGACTCTCTATATTATGGCCGGATCTCTGGATGCCGTGCGAGTATATCAAGTACAATAAATTTAATCTGTTTCATCTGTCGGCCAGGCATGATCGCAGTTGGCAAACGGCGAATGCTCTTTGGATATCGCTATTTCCAGTAAATCTTTCCAATCATCCTCATCATGCTGCTTACTTTTTCTTGCTCATGCTCTCCATCGGATTTAAATTTAAAATGAGCCGCTCGATAATGGTGTTCAGTCTTTTTTGCTTTCCTTCTTCGGTCTTGGCGCCGAGGAAGTAGGAAGCGGCATACGTTCTGCGAACCGAAGGCGACATCTTGATATAGTTCGCATAGGCGGCATCATTGACTTTCACCAGATCAGCGAATTGTTGCAGCTGTTCGCCGGTCAGCGGTTCAGGTTTCGGTGAATTCCAGCAGCCGTTTTGCTTGGCCTGCTCTACTTTCGCTTTACCCAAATCGGTCATCAAACCTCGCGCTTCCAGTTTTTCAACAAGGCTTTTGTTCTTTTCCGACCAATGACTTGTTATGCTGCGCTGTTTAAAATATTTGCGGTAAGTGCTTTCATCGACGTTCTGCATTTGACCGTCAATCCAGCCAAAACATAAGGCTTCTTCCAGCGCTTCGCTTCCTTTTATCGTTTCCGGGCTGTCCTTTTTGCTTAATATAAGCCAAATTCCTTCATCGGAAAGAGCATTTTCTTCGAGCCACTGGCGAAAAGCCGGCCGGCTTTTGAACAATATCTGATTCACAGTCCGTATCCCTCCTTCCGTGCAAATCATCGCGGGTCATGACGCTATCTCGCCAAACATCCGCTTATAATTCTTTGCTCCAATGATAAAAGCCGCCGCCGACCCTATACTCGCCGTCCGGTGCGGAAACGGTCGCGGTAACGCCGGCAGGCAGCGTCACATAAAGATGAATGCCGCCATAACGCTTCACCCACCGCACGGTGATGTCCCCGCGCGGCGTTTCGACCGTTGCCTGCGCCGACAGCAGTTTTTCCGGATAATATGGTTTGATTTGAACCTGTTCATATCCCGGTGCCAACGGTTTAATTCCAGCCAGATAGGCATAGAACCAATACCCGACCGCGCCGAACATCGGATGATTATGCGAATTCATGCCGCTGTTCTTTTTTAACTCAAACCGTTCCCAAATCGTTGTCGCTTCCTGCTGGATCATAAAGCCAAACGACGGATATTCTTCGCTGGTCAAAAGCCGCCAGGCGTCCTCGAGATACCCGTATTCTGCCAGAGCATCCATCAGGTAACGGGTACAAAGGTTTCCGGTTGTAAATCGATAATTCCGCCGTACCAGATCATCATGCAGCGCCTTGGCGGCAAGCGCCCGGCCCTCCTCCGGCAGAATCTTCAGCCAAAGCGCAAAAGACTGGCAGCCCTGCGAACCGGTCGCCACGATTCCGGTTTCCGGATTCCACCATTTCCGCAAAAAAGCGCTGCGGATTTCTTCTGCTTTTTCTGTGTGAATCCGCGATAGTGAATCGTCTCCAAGCGCGGCCGTCATTTTTGCCAGCAGACATTCATTCAGATAGTAACATCCGGTAGACATGACAATTCCGGGCGTTTCTGAGGAAACCGCCCCGTCCTCACCTGAACAGGCATAGGCCGGCGCCGCCCAGTCGCCATAATAACTGTACTGCACAATATCGTCGCAGCTTTTACTTTCCAAAAAACGATTCCATGCCGAGAAACCGGGATATCCTTCCTTCAGGATCTGTAAATTTCCGGTGTGGAGGTAAGCTTCCCATCCGGCAAGCAAAAACGAAGAGCAAACCGGGTCCGCCGGACGATTGCCAAACGCAAACGGAGCCGTACAGGTAATGCTGCCGTCCTCCGCCTGAACGTCCAACAAGTCGCGCACAATTTTCGGGAAGATGCGCCCGATATCAAAATTGTACGGTGTTTCTTCATAACGGACGGTCGCGTCGTTCATCCAGCCCATCCGCTCATCCCGCTGCGGGCAATCGGTCAAAATGCTGTGGATATTGGCTTTTTCCGTCTGCAGAATGTTTTTTTGAATCGCATTGATCAAGGCATTTCCGCAACGGAAGCTGCCGCCTGACGCAATATCGGTATATTCACTGATCGCGCAGATATCCTCTTTACACAGGGAGGCGCCGTAACCTTTGACTTCCGCATAGCGGAATCCATGGTAGGTAAAAGCCGGCTGCCAATACTCCGGATCCTCGCCGTCTCCGCGCGCTATATAGCGGTCCAGACACGCGGCGTTGCGCAGATTGGGCAAATAAAGCCTGCCGTCCTCATCCAAAAATTCCATATGAGAAATCTCGATCACCTGCCCGGGGCATAAGTTCCTCGGCAGTCGGATACGGCAGACGCCGGCGATATTCTGTCCAAAATCCACGCTGTAACAGTCGTCGGCAACCATGCCGACACAGACAGCCGGATAAATCTCCTGACTACGAACCGGTTCCAGCGTTTGAGGCGACATCTTTTCACAGGGCGCGCTGAGAATCCGCACGTCCTGCAAACCATCCGCAGCCGATTCTGCCGCGCACCAATCCGGTCTCATCTTAGAAGCGTCAAACGTTTCGCCCATAAAAATATTGCTGTAAGTGATAGCGCCGTAATCATATTTCCACTGCGGATCCGTGCAGATCCACTCGTCGCTTCCATCCTGATATTCAAGATGAAGCGCCGCGCTCAGCTGCGTCGGGCCAATGTAATCAGGAACTCTGCCGGTCAGCTTATAGCAAACGTTATAGGGTGAACGCCATCCCGCCGCCACCTGAATGCCCAGACAATTCTCCCCGGCCCGCAAAGCGTCCGGCTGCGGCAGCACCGTATAATAACAGCGCTTTTCATATTCCGAAAAAGCAGGATTAAGTCGGGAGTCGTCGAGTTCTACTCCGTTAAGAAAAACGCGCTGATACCCAATCCCGCAAACAAACAGACAAGCGGAACGAAGTTCTGCTCTGCAATTAAATCGGCGAATAAAATAGATAACGCCGTCTTCTTTGGGCTGCTGCTCCCCGATCCACGCCGCGGGCCAGCGGTTCAAGGCGCCATAACAAAATGTTCTGAACTGCGGAAGGCTTTCGGCTCCGGATATATCCCGCAGCCAGATGGTCAGCAGATTTTTGTGTCCCGGAACGAATGATTGGCCCTGATAGGAAACAACCTGCCGGGATGAATCAATCCAGCCGGTATCCCAAAGCGTCTGGTCCCCGTCCGCAATCGCAATCCGGTAAGCCACCTGCGCAAGGCTGCCTGCCGAAAGCCCCCATGAAATATCCGGTTGTGTCTGCTCAATAACGCTGCAGCCGTCGATTGGCATTTTCGCATGTTCGATTCTGATATGATATGGTGTCAGCATAGTCCCCTCCAAGATAATTAATGTTTCGCTCACTGTCGAATTGTTCCGTCGATTTTGTATCTTTATACAACTATGAATGGATCAATAAACTGGCTAGTTCCATAAAATTATTAACGGAATCTCCCTCGTATGGAACATTTCTGCTATTAAACAGTACGGCGTCCATGCCAAGCGATTGCGCAGCCGCTAGATTAAACCTTCTGTCATCAACATAAATACAATCAGACGCCGATTGCCCGAGTTTATCGAGCATAAGCATGAATATTTTCGCATCAGGTTTTTTCATATTTACGTCGCCGCTCACGATTATAACGTCGAAATAATCATTAATTTTAAATTTATCACGTAAATAGCTGCTCCATTCGCTGGAATCATTTGACAGCAGCGCTAAACGGTAATGTTTTTTTAATGCTGGAACTATTTCATAAAAAGAGGTATTTATTTCTATTGAATCCAAATATTCTTTTTCAATGGCTCTTAAGTCACCTTTATACCCCAATTCCTTAAAAAGGCCTAAAGAAGATAATTCGCCTACATCCGCTTTATTCCAGTACAGATAGATATCTTCTCGGCTCAAATCAGGAAATGTGCGATTTACAAAGGGTATAAACCCACCCTCCGGGTCTTTCATGATGACCCCATACATATCCAATATTACTGTTTTCATGCCTTAGCCCTCCGGCATAAAATATGTATAATATAGACTTCTATTACTATTCACGATAACATAAACCGCTTCTTTCAACCAGGCTTTTTCATTATTTCCACCCGTCCGCGAACGCGCTCCAGGTAAGATGCTTTACTTTTAAAGGTGTAACAGGTGTTGTTGACGTTAATCGTGCCCAATCAGAACAATCATTTAAAATATCTCTTGACTTAGAGTTAACTCTAGGTGATATGCTCGGTTTATGAAAGGAGTCAACAAAAATGAGTTTTCAATATTATGTACCCTTGGATTTTATTGAAGTACTTTCTAAATGCAAGAAGACTGCGGCGTTGGTGATCTGAAGATGTCCGGATATGGCGTAAAACCGGAGGAATTTGAAATCCTGGCGAAAAACGCAATGGAAACCATGGGCGGCCTGTTCCGGTGCGACAGAGTAACTTTGACTGTTCAGGACTGCGTGGCTATCTATACGGAATCTTACCGCTGAATAGACAGCCTCCGGAATGAAATGATCCGTTGTTTATAGTAAACAGAATAACGGGAGGAAAGAAAAATGGATACCGTAAAACTAAATAATGGCATAACCATGCCGGTCCTCGGCTATGGCGTCTATCAGGTAGATCCGGCCGAATGCGAGCGCTGCGTGCTGGATGCGATTTCCGTAGGCTATCGCTCTATCGACACCGCACAGGCTTACAACAACGAGGAAGGTGTCGGCAACGCCGTTGAAAAATGTGGCGTACCGCGTTCGGACTTGTTTATTACCACAAAAGTTTGGATAACTAACGGCGGCTATGAAAAAGCCAAGGCATCCATTACGGATTCGCTGAAAAAACTGAAAACCGATTATATCGACTTAATGCTGATTCACCAGCCGTTTAATGATTACTACGGCACTTACCGCGCCATGACGGAGGCTTACAAAGACGGGACGATCCGGGCTATCGGGGTCAGTAATTTCTATCCTGACCGCCTGATTGATTTCTGCCAATTCCAGGAGGTTGTTCCGGCTGTCAATCAGGTGGAAACCCACCCCTTCCAGCAGCAGAAAACCGCACACGAAATCATGAAGAAATATGGCGTGCAGCACGAGTCCTGGGGACCGTTTGCAGAGGGCCGCAAGGACATGTTTACCAATCCGGTCATCCATGCCGTTGGAAACAAATACGGTAAATCGGCAGCTCAGGTAATTCTGCGTTTCCTTATTCAAAACGATGTGGTGGTAATCCCCAAATCCACGCATAAGAAGCGTATGATCGAAAACTTCGATGTGTTTAATTTTACCCTGGGCGTCGAAGACATGGACATGATCAGCGCTCTGGACAAGCGTGAAAGCGCATTCTTCTCCCATTATGACCCTCAGACTGTGGAGTTTCTGACCGGGCTGGGAAAGTAAGAGAGGTGTAATATGAGTAAAACCGTTTTAATCTTGTCGGCAAGCCCACGAAAAGGTGGCAATTCCGACACACTTTGCGATGAATTTTTGCGCGGCGCGCAGGATGCGGGCCATACAGCGGAGAAAGTATTTTTGCGCGATAAAAAGATTGGCTACTGCACCGGCTGTGGGGTCTGTAATCATACTCATGAGTGTGTTCAAAAAGACGATATGGCCAATGTGCTTGATAAAATGGTCAAGGCTGATATTATTGTTTTAGCGACGCCGGTTTATTTTTATACGATGAACGCCCAGATGAAAACGCTCATCGACCGTACGGTTCCAAGATACACAGAAATTTCAGGGAAGGATTTTTATTTCCTTATCACTGCAGCTGATACAGATAAGCAGATGCTAGAGCGAACCGTTGAAGGCTTCCGTGGATTTACGGAGGACTGTCTGCCAGGCGCCTGTGAGAAAGGTATCCTTTATGCGACCGGCGTATGGCAATCCGGTGAGATAAAAGGCAAGCCGGCCATGAAGCAGGCTTATGAAATGGGAAGACGGGCATAGTAGATACGGGCGGAACACGAACGCCGCTCAAGCTAAATACCCGGTCAGGAATTAATTATACACAACAACCCCGATTGAATTGGCCATGGTTGGAGGTGGTTTTATGACCATAACCGAAGTAGCAAAAAAATATGACTTAACACCCGATACCCTTCGATATTATGAACGCATTGGCCTACTGCCGGGCGTGAGCCGCACCTCTGGCGGTATTCGTAATTATCAGGAAGAAGATTGCCGTTGGATTGAATTTATAAAATGCATGCGAGGTGCCGGACTCCCGGTTGAAACACTCATCGAATATGTCAGACTGTTCCAGACCGGGGAAGGAACGGCACAAGCGCGGAAGGAACTGCTCATTGAACAACGCAATATTTTGAAAGATCGTATTGAGGAAATGCAGAACACGCTAGAACGACTGAATACAAAAATCAAGCGTTATGAGGACGCCATTGTTCCCATCGAGGACGAGCTTAAAGCTCACAAAATTGCGCCATGATGTTCTAACAGCGGACCATCAATGTTTATTCCACAAGATAATTAATAATCCCAATAAGCTAATGTGTTTATCATGATATTGATTAAGTCTGCATTGCGCACGGGCGCCTCCTGATCCAATGAAAGCATTTGCAATGGGTTTATTAAATCTCTAAGCAGGGACAATTCAAACCAATTATCAGGAAGCTTTCGATTGGCGAACGTATTGTAAACCTGCTCGAATAATTTAATATGAGCCTCTTTGAAAAACGAACGGTATCTAAAAAATTGACCGACATCAGCCAATGAATGTCCTGTACATGCGCTTTCCCAATCAACAAAATACACTTGGTTATTTTCATCAACCAGCATATTTGCCGGTCTGAAATCACAATGAATAAATGACTTATACCCATCAATTTCTGGTATTAGGCTTTGCTTGTCAAAAATCAACTGTTGTATTTTACCGCATATTTCTTCACCGATTCGAATTCTTACCGTTGGATTATTTATAAAATATGGGTACCACATTTCAAAGGGCGGCACATCAAATTCTGTCAATTTAATGGTTTTTTCTATTGGCGTATTGTGTATGATAGCGGCTGTCTTAGCCACCTGTTCCAGCAACGAATATTCACATTGATTACCTTTAATAATCAGCTTCTGTAAAGAAGCGCCGGCAATATACTGGTATATAAATATATTAGCTTTATTTTTCGCAGTGTAAAATAATAAGTTCGGAACCTTTATTCTATCTTTCACCAATTGATAAGCCGCATTTTCATTATTCAGGTCGTTGATATTCGTTATCCTTAACAAGAATTTCCCTTTATTTGTATAAACAATAATGTTACTGTTCCGACATCCAAGCCGTATCGCCTTAAAAGATGTAACCGTCAGCGCCTTGTCGAATTCCGCAAAAATATCCTTCAATTCGTCTATCTTCAAATCAATAATCGGTATTGAACGTTCCCAGTCTAAATCCAGCACGTTATTCACTCCGCTCTGCCTTTACGTTCTGCGTTCCATTATAACAAAAACCGGCTATATAAGCCGACCTTATATACCTCCTCAATCCGAATGCGTAATTTCTTACTTGCAGATTAGTCATTCGCAGCGCTGCGACGTTTATACCAGCGGCCTAATTGCTTGATAAAGTTTTTTATATCGCTCATAGACGGCGGAATAAGCGTCATATGCTTCCCGGCGCGGATAAAACGATTCACACTCGGCTACCATAAACCGGGTTGCTTGATACAGATTTTGAAACACCCCCGCCGCCACTCCCGCCAGCATAGCGCTGCCGGCTGCGCCCGCTTCGCCGGAGCGCAACGCTGTGACCGGCACGTTTATAATATCGGCCTTCATTTGCATCCATACGCGGCTGTTGGCGCCGCCTCCGACAGTTCGCAGCCGATGTACCGGCACATGGGCCTGTGCAAGGCGTTCCATATTCAGGCGCATCTCATAACACACGCCTTCCATAATGGCAATATAGATATCCTGCCGGGTGTTTGTCAGGGTCAGACCGACAATCGCGCCCTTGGAACCCATATCCATATAAGGTGTGGCTGCTCCTGCAAAGTGCGGTAGAACCATCAGTCCTGTCGGCATACCATTCCAGCAGTTTTCCAACTCTGCATATATGGATATTTTATTCGCGTCGGCTGCCTGGGCCGCGTATCCCGCCAGATTATCAACAAACCACTGAACCAGCGCGCCGCTGGTGTAAGTAAAAGCATAACAGACATATTTTCCGGGTGTAATATAAGGTATGACAGCGTAATTGCCAGCTGCCATAGCCTGTGTGTCAAAAGAAGAAAACACAGGCGTTATACATTCCACCGTACCTGCTCCGTCTACAGCGCAGCTTTCATCAAAAACGCCGCTGCCGATAGCCGCTGCCACCTGGTCGTGGCTAATGGAAACAATCAGGGTGCCGGCGGACAATCCAAGTTTTTTTGCTACCTCAGGCTTTATTGAGCCCGCGCTTGTTCCTATGGCAACCGGCATTGAAAACAAGGTTTGGTCAATCTCCGCCGCGCTAAAAATATCTTTGCTCCATGTCAGCATGCGAATATCAAAGCCCATTGTGCGGGCAGCAAGAGAATAATCGATTTGCGCTTTACCCGTAAGCAGGTAGACAATATAATCCTCCATCAACAGAACGTGTTTTGTGTTCGCATATACCTTAGGCCTATTTTCTTTTACCCACATCAGCTTGGGCAGACTGTACATCGCGCAAGGCTTGACGCCTGTGATGCTGGTAATATATTTTTCTCCCAAGGCTTCTATAAGCCGCGCGCATTGTGTTTCGCCACGCGGATCGGTGTAGAGCATCGCGGGGCACAAAGGCACATTATGTTCGTCTAGCAATACGAAGGTTTCGCCAAAGCTGGTTATGCCTATCGCGATGATCCCAGGGTAAGCCGCGCAGGCTTCCCGCAAAGCATCCTGCACAGATAACCAAATAACGCCGGCATCTATTTCATGCGCCGTTTTTGTGCGTAACGCGGGGTATGCCCGGTAAACGCGGCCTAAATACACGCCCGTATTCTCATATATTGTGATTTTGCAGCCGGTGGTACCGATATCAAGCCCAGCCAGCAACATAGAACTATCCCCCTTTATGGGTCAGAAAAAGTCTGAACCGCAGCGAATTTCTTTTTGCTCCGTTGACACGAACTATTCCTCGTTAACTTCAATGAGTATTTTAAAGGTCTTTTCTTTTTTTTGATCAATCATATCTAAGACATACGGCACTTGATCCAACGGAAAACGATGTGAGATCATTCCTTCTGTTGTTATAGTGCCTTCGCTTATAAATCGGATCATATCATCATAGTCTTGCGGGACATACATTGTCGTCCCCGATAGGGCCAGTTCATGCTGAATGAAATCTGGCAATCGGGGAATGTTATATTCTTTTTGTATGACACCGATGACCACTATTCTTGATCCCCGTCTGGCAATCTCCAAGATATTATTTAAAACAAGTCCCTTTTCTCCAACACAATCATAAAAAACATCAATCTCTTTCTCACTGCCGCAGAAACGGCATAACGCGGCCGCAAGAGTTTCTTTCGCAACATGAATCACCTCGGTTGCTCCAAGCTTCTTGGCAATATCCAGGCGTGAATCGTCCATGTCGGCGATATAAACCTCTTTAGCGCCTAATGCAAAACAACTTTGCATACAAAAAACACCGATTGGGCCGGCCCCAACAATCAAAACACGATCGTTCGCACCGATATGTCCCCGTTTAGCGCCGTGATACGCAACACACGCCGGCTCAACCAGAGCGGCGTCATCCAGGCTCATATTCTTCGGAATTCGAACAGCCATTTCAGATGAGATACAAAAATAATCGCAATGAGCACCGTCTGCTTCAGCGCCGGTACAACGCAATTGCTCGCAAAAATTATAAACCCCGGCTTTACAGGCCTTACATATGCCGCATATCAAATGGGGAATTATGGTAACTCGTTCTCCAATACGCTTTTTTGAAATATTTTTTCCTACCGCGTCAATAATGCCGGAAATCTCATGACCAAGCACGACCGGATAGGTTACATAAGGATGCAATCCTCGATAAATTGTCGAATCAGAACCGCAAACGCCAATTCTGCAAACATGAATTCGGACCTCATCACCAGCCGGTTGGGGAATTGGGCAGTCGGTTATTTCCATTTTATAAGGTGCTTTTAAGATAATTTTTCTCATTGACAATCACTCTTTTCGCTGTTACGCCTATATTTTGTAAAAATAAAAAATGCTTTTTGCATTATTTTCCAATTGCCGCCTGGATATTTAAGAATTTACAAAATAACATCAGAGCATCAGCAACTTTTTCATCATAAATCAGCACGCCGTGATGAACCACCCCTGTTTCTATCATCTTATCTTCCCAGTCTCCGATATCGTTAACTTTAACCCAAGCATAGGATCCCCGAGTCATAGGCGGCATGTTAATGACTTCGCCTTTACCAAAAAAGAAACTATACTTTCCCTCATATTCAACCAAGCGACCGCAGGTTACCGGACCGTTTTTCATACGAAATTCAATGGCTCCATGACAGGCTGGCCCCCAAAGCGCCAGCCGTTCATTAACAGTTAACTGCTTTTTACAGTCCGGCGCGCAAAGCGACGCGGCTGCATTCCCGCAATGCCAAGCCAGCCATACGTTCGGCGCAGTGGGATGTAAATCCGTCCAATCAATGAAATCCGGCGGAGTCATTCCCATTCCGCAGGCATTCATGGCCAGCATTGTCAAGGCTCCCATGACATCGACCTCACATGCAGTGATAATCCCCTGATTATTAAGTCTGGAAAAAGTCGAACACCCGGCAATGTGATACCTTGCCTGTAAACGAGTCCAGCAAGAAACTGCGATTGCCGACGCGTTATACTCCGCGACGATGTTTTTCAACGCCAGTTCAAATCGTGCCTGGTTAATCAGGCTGTCTGAAAGCTCTTCTGTAATATAATCTGTATAGCTTTTAATTTCCTCAACGATCCGCAGCACCTCTTGGGAGTCGGAAGGTATTGCGTCAATATAAGAAAATGCTGTGTCCAAATCGACAGGGATCAGCATTTGATCAAAGTTTCGCATCATATCTTCCTCGCTGAAAAACTGTGACTCAAAGCCTGTTGGCCGCGTACCAATCTGGACAACCCGAGCGTTGCGGAATTTGGCAAGCGCTGTACAGGCGCGGACAAAAGCTTCTGTTTGTCTGAAAAATTCCGGATTTTCGGGATTGCAGGTACGAATGTGCTCAAATTTGAACCCGCGGCGTTTAATTGCCGAGCAGGTCATAAATTGCCCGCACCAAGTATCCGTCGCCCTATTCCCCTGCGGTGAATAAGGCCCGCTTAACGTGGCAAAATGAAGAATCGGCATATCTTTTCGAATTCCGGTAAGCATTGTGCCAATGGATGTTTCATGGCCGAAATTCATGTTTCCAATAATGATTCCTTGTACATTTTCCTTAAGAAACAGATCGCGGGCTTTTTTTCCTTCTTCCGGGGTGCCAATACATCCGTATTCCGTTAAATTTTCGGAAGGCACAACAACCTCTATGCCCGGGATCCGGTTAAGGACTTCAAGACAGCGTGCCCGCATTTTGCCTGCCCATTTTCCTGTAAAGGGACTGCCGTCCCAGGATTCCCATGTTGATGGCGCGAAGCCGATTTTTGTTTTAAACATGTTCTTTCTCTCCTGTTTTAATTATTTTTTTAATTTCAACCGCGATGCTGTCTACATCCAGCCTTTGCTGACGATATAGGTCTTCCGGCGCACAGGAAGAACCATAGTCCATGATGCCCTTGGCAATAAACTGACATTTTGCGTGTTTTTGCAGCAAATACTCCGCCACAATGCTTCCCAATCCGTTGTGTGCATTGTGATCTTCATAGGTTAATATCAGGCCTGTTTGAATAGCCTGAGCAATGGCTTCCTCATCTAAACAGAGTGGGCAGCAAAAATTCAGGACACCGATGTGGATATCTTCCTTTAACAGCCGGTCTGCAGCTTGTATCGCATATCCGGTCATCGCGCCGCAGCTGATAATCGTTCCGCCGCTGCCGCTGCGCATCCAGTCGGCTTTGCCATATTGAAAAGCCAGTTTGTTTCCGTTGTAATCATTTAAAATTGGCAGTGGAGACCGATTGACGACCACGGCCACTGCCTCAGGGACGGACAACGCATAACGCACGGCACAATCCGCCTGATTTGCGTCCGCAGGTAAAATCAGCCGGCAATGATGCAGACTTCGGATCAGATTAATATAGTCAATGCATTGGTGTGTTTTTCCGTCTTCTCCGACATCCAATCCGGCATGGGTCGCAAATATTTTATATGGAGCGTGGTTAATGTCGGCCATCCGGAGCTGGCTGTAGGTTTCTACGATATTAAACATGGCAAAATCCAAATGAATTGAAATGATGCCGGATTTGGCCATAGCGGCGGTGACGGACGCCGCGTTTTGTTCGGCAATCCCACATTCGATTACTGCCTCCGGCTTAACGCTCCCAAGCTCTCCCAGCCGGACAGATTCAAATAAATCGCAGTCGATCACCGCAATAGGGAGAGAAAAATTTTCCCGTACGCTATCGGCCAGGGCGGTTCCTATTGCTTCTCGCAAATCCCATTTCCCTTCGGGATAGCATCTTTGTTGTGACAGATTTTTCACGGTTGGATAATGATATTTGGCTCGCGTATGGTTCACCTTGAATTGTGATAGAAGAACCTCCTGCTCCTTGGTCGGTTTTAGACGCTCCAAAGCATGTTGTTCAAGATCATCGGGAAGAATTTTCCCGTGAAAACGATAATCATTTTCTATTTCAGGGATACCTCTGCCCATCTGCGTGCGGGCCAACACGACCGCCGGGCCATCATCCGGTTTCATTGCATGCTGCAATTCGGCAATGCTGTGCCCGTTCGCTTCCCGGACTATCCAGCCGGAAGCCTCATATTTTGCCTGAATATTTTGTGGCTGAATCATGCCGGTTGCTCCGCTGGCCTGCAATCCATTACAGTCTATGACCGCAATCAGGTTTGATAACCGATATTTTGACGCAAATTCACGCGCTTCCTGCAACTGCCCCTTTTCCTGTTCTCCGTCGCCCATCACGACAAACACGCTGCCCTTTTCCCCTGTTATCCGCTTGGCTAACGCCATTCCGCAGCCCACCGATAACCCCTGCCCTAGGCTTCCGCTGCACCATTCAATCCCAGGCACATCGATTCCCGGATGCCCTTCAAATGGTTTTTCTTTTCGAAAGCCGTGAATAGCATCCTCAATTTCGAAAAAGCCTAGATTGCCAAGCACAGAATAGATTGCTGCCGCCGTATGCCCGTGGCTGATAACCATACGATCTCTTTCCGTCATGAATAGCTCTATGGCAATATATAGGTCAACCGAAGACAATGAACCTCCTATATGTCCGGAACCGGCGGTTTGAATCATCCTAACCAGGTCATATCGGCATTTTTTTGACAACGCCGCCAGTGCTTCTTCCCGATATTCCATCATCGCAAGCCTTCTTTCTCGCCGGAAAAATCCTGCAAAGGCTGGTGAATTTGTTTAATCCAGGAATCTATTTCTTCCGTCCCGTCTAAAACCGCAAAGGTCAACTCAATCGTTTTACTTTCCAGAGGTCTTAATAAGCCAAACTTCTGTGTTTTTTTTGCATCCTCAATGCCCATCGGCAGACAATTTCCAGGTTCCAGCCCCAGAACATATTCTCTCTCGTTAAACATTTTCCATTGGGTAAAACAAGGCAGATCTTCTTTTTTATAGATCAAGCCCAGCCCAAGCTGTAAATCCGGATTGACGATGGCCATTCTGATAACCCCATGTCGGTTTTCGCGCAAATCATGAGCATAGCACAGTTCCTTTTGTCCAAGCCGGGGCGGCTGGCATTGATCAATTGTTGAGCGCTTATCTTCGGCTTCTTTACTTAACGGCGTAACCCGGTCAGATAAACAATAGAATAGACTGCTCTCGTCAAGCAGCGGAAATCCTGCATTAATGTGGTACATAATCATAAACGGCTGTTCATATTGTGAATCGTTGGTCACGGTATCGCGAATCGTAAAATCACTTTGTCCAAAAGCGGTTTCAATCTCTCTTCGCAATGAAAGGGATTCCCCGTGAAGAACGGCCTCTTTCATCCGTCCGGAAATCCTCATGACATAGGTACCCGCATGCCAATCTTCATAACAGCTGATTTGATCCGCCGCGCAATTCGATATTCTGCCGTGCAGCCCATATGTTCTGTCTCCGATAACCGGATGCGGCTGTTTTGACGGTCCTCCGACATTCATTAATCCACAGGTTGTCATCATTCCGGCAAAAAAGCTTCGGATCCATCCCATCCCCTCACTTTCGTAATAGGCAGGCGACACAATCCCTGTTTTGGACTGATAGGCAAGCGGCACTCCGCGATATTCCATTGCGGCGATATCCATTCCCCGTCCCGGCAGAACCGTAAATTCCAGTCCGGAACCCGTTCTCAATCCGAACGCCTCTACTCCTTTTGCCTTTCCATCCAAAAACTCATAATGTTGGATTCCGGCAACCTGCGCCATATTGCCTATTTTCGATCTGAAATCCAATCCGGAATAATTCCAGAAATTCATATCCAAGACTACCTCTCGCATGTTATCAATGTTTGAATGATGTCGTTATAAAACAGCTCTCTGAGTGCCGTTGCTGCTTTAAAAGACCAGCGGCAAATCGAATCCGACAAGCGACGTGCTGCTTAACCATTCGGGATAGAACCGTGTGAGACGGATTTGCCCGTCGGGATAGTACAACGGCACATTTACAGAAAGCTCGCCATAAGCCAAGGGCGAAAGAATTCCCTCCTCATAGCACTGCCACACAGGCCAAGGTTCTTGGCTGTAAACGAAAAATCCCGCATCATCTTTTTCCTTTACCGGCACAATGACGGGGCGATCAGTTGGCATGATATCCGGCACATAACCTTCAGGCGCGGCGGATTTGGAAAAATCATCATAGACCACTTCCGACTTGCTCATGTACCTTAAGGGTACCATCACCAGCGGGCCATATTTCAATACCGATCCATGCGGCGTCGTTTCGATATAGTAGCCGATATCGCCTGAAAGAGTAAAGCGCAGCCCTCCGCCAGGCATCACGGTCTTGCTTACCTTCCCGTTGCGAATACCGGCCGGTATTCGGACATCCAATTCTAAACCCTGGCAGGCGCCGGTAAGGAATATCAAAGCATCTGCCTTTTCAGGATATCGGGCTGTTATGGTGACTGTAACTTTTTTGCCATCTATTTCAAAACAATATTTTCCAGGAACCAGCAGGTTAACTTTAATATAGTTGTCACGTAGGGTAACCGCATGGTTGGCATATTCTATAATGCTGATGCCACAGTTATGCACACAACACCACCAGGCTTCTTCCACCAGCTCGCCTTGCTGATATCCGCGTCTATCCTTGTCCAACAGGCGGTGGCCGAAGGAGCCGTTGACCAGTTGATTCAACGCGAAAGCATTATACATCGCAAGTTCAGCCTTTTCGTAAGCTTCATCATTACCCGTGATAAAACCGGCATATAAATTCAACATGATCCAGTCAGCTATTGAACAACCTTCGTTACGGGTGCTCATGGGAAAAATTTCCGGAATATTCCCGTCGGCCCAGACTGCCCTTTCTTGAATCTCTGTCCGAAATTTCTCCGGCAAGCGGTTGAAAGAATTATCTCCACTGAAAATTGCTGCTAATTGCAGACCGCGCAGAGTTGTCATAAAGCTATGGCTATGGGTTTTTTCAATAGATGCGGGCATTGCTTTTTCAATTATCCGGCAAGGCTTCAGATAACGCTCATCCCCGGTAATACCATATAACAAGGCAAAAGGTTCGGTAATCCACCACGCGGTGTTAAATTTCCCTTGCGTTATCGTTTTGTCAACTATTTCTATTCGTGCCAGAAAATACTCCGCAGTATCAATCGCCAGCTGCAGAGCCTTCCCCTCGCCGGTTTGCAGATAGTACCGGATAGAACCTACAAACGTCTTTGCTCCAACTGAAAACGGGTCCGCTTTCGCAGGATTATCCAATCCTTCAATAAAATCCAGTCCAACCGGCCCCAAATGGGTTTTACATTTTAAAATACGATTAAAAAGCTGATGCAGCCGTTCTTCATCATGAGTATCATGATCCATACTGCGCGCAAGCATTTCCAGATATCGACCGGTAAGGTCGCCGGTGCACATACCTGCCTGGCGGCGGAAAGACTCCGGATGCTCCAAATCGTTTAATATGAAATCCAACGTATCCATAGGATAGCTGATGCAGCGGGTCTTTGCCATCTGTAATCGTTTTAATATCGGTGATGCCGACATCTTTGCCTCAGCAAAAGTTGAATAATGGGTACCCAATTTGATTTCCATGGTGTTGTCCTCATGCTTCTAAAATGAATATTTGAAATCTTCCGACTCATTTTGATGGCTGTACAAGATGATTTTCGCCAAATCACAGCGATCAGGCAGGTTTACGCCTGCCTGATCCGCTGTTTCCGGAGTCCTGTAATTATTTTGCGGTTACGCGGTCATAATAGGATTGGTATATAGCGGTATAATCCTTTACACCTAATTGCTCAAGATGCGCTTTATATTCATCCCAGTCGGCCTGGACATCACGTTCCCCGGTCACCCAAAGCGCGAACATCTCATTAACGTACTTTTTCATATCTGTTGAGTATTTTGCCAATCCTTCGCTCTCCTCGTTAAGCATGAAATTATAGTCCATGACTTCATTGATAAAGTAAGGCTGGTATGCCTCAGACTGTTCTTTTCCCTCTATAATTTCATCGCTGGATTCCAGGAGATACTTGTGCGTCTTCTCATTCCATGTAAACGGGAATTGATTGGTATGCGTTTGGCTTACCCAATCGCTTCTTGAGGAATATCCTTCCGGAACATCTTCCACCAGCTCAAACGATCCGTCGTCGCGAAGCTTCGTCTGATAATCAAGAGCGCCGTTGAGCACTTGTTCGCCATAATACGGGTCGTAAAAGATGTCGAACCAACTCAGAAGAATATCGGGATTAGCAACATCTTTTGATATGACAGCTCTCAGCAGATTCCAATAGTGGGTGCCAATTCGGGAGCGGACAGCTCCGGAGATTGCGGTTCCGCTTTTCTGAGGTAATAATATTTCATAATCATCATAATTATCACCTGTGAGTTGGACAAACTTTCCGTAAAGCATCATCGAGCCGTAAATGTCAGGATTCTGCTGCGCTTTGGCATTAAATGTAGACGAATCCTGGGTATACAATTCCGGATCCAGCAAGCCGGCATCCCATAGCTTATTAAGGTATGCCACAAGTTCTTTCCATCCGTCCATATAGGGCGAATACGTAACGGTTCCATCTTTAATCATCCATTCGTCGGTTACGCCGAACCAGCCGTTAATCGATCCGTTTTGCCAAGAACGAGTCGGATCGAAAGCAAATGGAATCTCGTCAGCCTTTCCATTTCCGTTGGGATCCTGTTCCTTGAATGCCTTCAGCACATTGAAAAACTCATCTGTTGTGGTTGGTACTTTTAGGTTCAATTTGTCCAGCCAAACCTTGTTTATATGTACCGCGCTGGTAACACTCATATTTGAAAAGCTTACTTCCGGCAGTGAGTAGATGTTTCCATCCGACAGGGTCAGAGCCTTGATGATACCTTCATGCTCGCCGTTGGCTGCGGCCAGGAAATTCGGCATGTATTGCTCCATCAACGTATTGATGGGGAAAAATTTGCCCGCAGGTGCGTATTTAAGGAATTCCGTCGTTGTGATACACCCGCCCCCGATTACATCGGGCAGCTCGTTGCCGGCCCACATCAGGCTCTTTTTGGTGTCGATATCGGTGGTGGAAACGATATTCCAATCGATATGCACATTGGTCATTTCCTCCATTTTCTGGAAGAAAGGATCCACTTTGTTTAAATCCGTAATCGAGTTATTGGATAACATATAGGTATACGAGACTTTATTGTCGGTCAACCAATAATCGGCTTTTTTACCCGACTCAGAGGCAGTTGTGACAGCGGATCCTGTTTGCGCTGAGGATGTACCTGTTTCGGAACCCTTTGTTGTTGGTAATCCATTTTGCGCACAGCTTGTAAACAGTGTGGCTGCTAAAATTAACGGAAGTAGTCGAAACCATGCTTTCATTCAAATTTCCTCCCTTTTTCTGTCGATTGATATGTGAAGGCGGCCGCCTATTCACCAGTATAGTCATCCTTTTATTGAGCCGACCATAATTCCTTTAACAAAAAAGCGCTGAAGAAACGGATACAGAATCAGCATCGGCAGACTGGAAACGATAATCAACGCGTATTTAAGCGATTCAGCAAGCTGCGCGGAACGCAGTCCCTCTTTGATTTTATCTGTGATATTCATATCCTCGGCCGATATCTTGCTTTGAATGAGGATCTCTCTTAGAATGAGCTGCAGCGGGTATTTACTCCGATTGGTAAGGTAGATCAGGGCATCATAATATGAATTCCAATACCCGACAACACAATATAACGTCAATACGCCAATAATAGGCGCCGACAACGGAAGCACGACACGGAAATAAAACCGAAGCGGCGTACATCCATCGATACTTGACGCTTCCTCGAGCGCGACGGGTACGTTGCTTTGGATGTATGTGCGGGCAATAATCAGATTATACACGCTGACAGCCCCGGGGATGATAAGCGCCCATATTGTGTCAAGCATCCCCAAATTCCGGATGTTGAAATAGGTTGGTATCAGCCCGCCGCTGAAAAACATGGTGAATAGTATGATAAGCATGCATAAGCGCGAACCTTTGAGTTCCCTTCGCGAAAAAACAAAGGCTGCCGTCATGGTGCTGACGACGCTGATCAATGTACCGGCCGACGTATACACGAGCGTATTCCAGTATGCGTTCCAGATATTATTTGACTGGAAAACCTTCCTGTATCCATCAAGCTGCAGGTTTTTGGGATAAAGAACGATCTCGCCCATGGCAACCTGGCTTGGGTCGGAGATAGACGCGATAACCACAAAGTACAGTGGGTAAACCGTTACCAGCAACGAAAAAATCATAACCGCCCATACTAAGATAAAGAACATCCGATCCGTCGAAGACTCGCGAATACGATTACTTTTCATACCTTATATACCATCCTACCAAAGTGATGTTTTTGCCATGTGCCGCGAGATAAAATTGATGGACATGAGCAGAATGAAGTTGACCACTGAATTAAACATGCCGACCGCGGCAGAATAGCTATACTGCGCTTGCTGAAGGCCGACTTTGTATGAATAAGTCGCTATGATTTCTGAAGTCGAGATATTCAAGTCATTTTGCATCAGAAACACTTTTTCAAAACCCACGTTTATAAGTCCACCGATGCTGAATATAAGCAAGATGATAATGGTTGGCATGATGCCTGGCAGATCAATGTGCCACATCCGTTTAAATCGTCCGGCTCCATCGACCTTGGCTGCCTCATGCAGCTCCGGGTCTATGGCACTTAACGCCGCAATGTAAATAACAGCGTTCCAGCCGTTATTCTGCCAAATGTCCGACCAGACATAGAGACTCGGAAACATGGACGCTTTGGCAAAGAAATTGATCGCATTTCCGCCAAGCGCTTCGATGAATCGATTCACAATGCCGGCCGACGGCGATAAAAACAACTTGAGCATACCAACAATAACGACTGTAGAAATAAAGTGAGGAGCATACGCGACGGTTTGAATCGGCTTTTTAATCCACTCCTGTCGTACCGCATTAAGAAACAGTGCAAAAATTATGGGAAAAGGAAAACCCACCAGCAGAGAATACAAGCTCAGCGACAGCGTGTTTTTTAAAATCGTCCAGAAATAGATTCCGCCAAACAGCTTTTTAAACTGTTCAACGCCAACCCATTCGCTACCGCTGAACCCTAAAATCGGATCAAAATTCATAAACGCCATGCTTAATCCATACATCGGTAAATATTTAAAAACGATAAAATACAACATGATCATTGCCATCAGTAAATAAAGCTGATAATTAGCAAGAATGTATTTTAACCCGTTGCGTTTATTCTCCTTTGTTTTTCCTATGGTGATACCTTTGTTCGCGAATCCTGTTATGTTCATTCGTGCCTCCCGTCCGGTCGCTTTAAATATGCGATCCGTCCGCTGGTCATTATCGTGACGCCAGTATAGTTTTCGGCCTTGTTTTAGTCAATAAACATAATTATTCCGATGACAATCCCATTAAATATACATATACATCACAAAAAAAATGGCAATTGACGCGTTAATTTTTTTGTGTATAGTAAAAGATGCTCTATAAATGAGCATGCAGCCGTGAATGCCCTGCAAAGTGACTGGGGTGATTGTAATCAAAAAGCAAAAATGCTCCACATTTTATAGAATTTTGCTTTCTTATTTACTTGTTTTTTTTATACCTTTCAGCTTGCTCAGCAGTTTTATTTATTATTATTATCGAGATACCAATAACCGGCTTATCTTAACTGAAAGTGCCCGATCGTTGTCTTATACGATGGAAGACATTCAGTCATGGCAGTCCACGTTTCAAAATGTTGTGAACCAGTTGCAGTATGATAACGAAATTATGAGTAATTATTCCCCAAAATCCTATTCCAGCGTGACGAGTCTGCTCAACAAGCTTAAAATTTTTACAACTACGCGGGAAAGTCTGGCGTATATATGGTATTATTGCGAAGACGATGACTATATATTTGCCGGCCGTGACAGCTGTACCGTTGATCGATTCAACAACACCCGCTTTACTACCTCTGATACATCGATAGAAAGCGGCAGTCTGCTTGAGGAACTACAGACCGGGAAAAGCCTTCTCTTATGGGATAAATATCTTCACAACAATTACTATCTGTTTCCGTATACCATTATCAGAAATGGGGGCAAACGGCATCTCGTTGTCTTTCAGGTGTTGGATAAGGCTTTCACCAACCCTTTATCTCGACTGCTCGACGGTAGAGACGGACTGGTTGCATTGCTAAGTGACGATGGTTCCACGATAGCAAGCTACAGTCAAGGAGATGCTTCCGGATATAACCAGGCATTATGCGATGGCCGTACCGTTATAGAAAACAAAGACATCACTGTCCAAGGCGATTTACTCAACCTTTCGGGGAAAAGAAAGATATGCCTAACCTGCGTTTCGAACAAATCCGCATGGTCTTTACAAACGATCATCACGGAAACATCCACGCACTCGTTTGGACTTCTTGAATTTTTGCTGGTTGTCGTTTTTATTGCGCTGATTCTGGGATTGGTACTTGTTCTTTTCACATCCAAATTCAGTTATGCGCCAATTCATTCTATAATGAGCAAAACGTCGTCTCTTCTAAGCTCCGATTCGAAACAAGTCAAAAATGACTACGAATACATTGAAAATTGTATTGATTTGATGGATTATGAGCGCAGTCAAATGAAAAGCAGTCTGGATCATCATATCGCAGCGATGCGCGGTATGATGATCCGTCAATTGCTCGGAGGGCAGTTTGACAGCATCGAATCATTTAACAGCGAAGCAGAAAATCTGAATATATCTCTAAGGTATTCGAATTTTCTTGTTGCCATTACCTTGTGCGATTCAAATATAGATCAGGGTCTATTCGGAAAAAACGGCACGTCAAACGAATCCATACAGATGCTGACGCTTCCTTTATCGATGTGTGATGGCTTTATTGCCATCATATCGTTTCCCGAAACTGAAGATGAAACGTTTGAAAAGTCAGTCATAGAACAGATGAGGCAAAAAACTCAGGCGGTATGTTCCATTGGTATGAGCGCGCCCTGCAAATCTCCCCGCGAAATTCCCGCTGCTTATGCTCAGGCCGTATTGGCGCTAAGCAATACCGTTGTCGGTTCAGGCGCCGCGACCTGCAAATATCCGCCCGAAACCGATATCCGATACGCCAGCGTCTCCATCAGGAAACTAAAACAAGCTCTTGACCAAAATAATTATACAGAAGTAGCGGAATCGCTTAATAATCTTAAAACGGAGATTCTGAACCATAGAGGTCTCATTCAAGAAACGTTAACCATAACTTATCAGGCGGTCTATCTCATTTTGACATATTTCAAAACATTATCGATCGACGCCGCCGTTCTGGAGAATCCTTTATCTCTGTTCATCCATCAGAAGCTGAAAGCGTCGGAACTCATAGCCATTATTGACAATCTCGTATACACCGTTAGCCAGCAGAATAACCCGGCCGATAAAATCAATTTCCCTATTGAACAAATGAAAATATATATTGAACAGCACTACACAGATACTAATTTTTCCATTAAGAACCTGGCCAGTTTTTTCTCCATGCCCGTTTCATCGTTGAGCAATTATTTCAAGCAAATGAGCGGACAACAGCTGATTGACGTCATTACGGAATTAAAGATTAATAAAGCCAAAGATCTACTAGCTCATTCAAGCAAGAGCATACAGGAGGTTGGCATTGCGGTCGGATATTTTAATACGACCTCTTTTATCCGGCGATTCCGTCAAATTACCGGAATAACACCCGGAGAATACCGACGCAGTTTTTGTAGTGGTTATCTTGGGTGAAAACACGAATATCGGGGGGGTGTAGATCGCCGGTACCGTATACCCAAATAGATAATAGTCGTAGCCTGAAGACATAATCGTTATGTCTTCCTTTGTTTCTTTTGTACTTGATCTGCCGCAAGTTTTCCGGTAACGATCGAAACAGGAAGGCCGGATGGGCTGAATGTCCACTGTCCGCATTGATAGACATCAGGAATTGGTGTATGTATAGCCTTGGTTATTCTCTTGAATCGGTTTTCGCAAGGCAACTCCGGATTTGTAAAAGACCATCCGGTTATTGCGCCCTCTGAATTAAAGGTCTCCTTTTCAAGAGATAAAGGAGTAGCGCATAATTTAAATAAAATCAATTTCTGGAAGCCCGGGAACAAGGACTTTTCCAGAACGGCGACAATTTTTTGAATACAAAACTCCTTAAAGCGTTCGTAATCTCCCCCATCGGAAACGAGTTTAACCAGACCGTAATCTAGCAAAGTGCTGATGGTGAGTCCGGCTTTTCCTTCCGGCGCCAGCGTGCTATCTCTTATTACAGAGCATGCTATTTCGAAGGTTGTCCGTTCAAGATAACTGTCCATCCAACAAAATACGCCATCGCTGCCGCTTTTTATAGGTTCTTCCCAAGGAGGCAGCGAAGACAATCCTATAGTATTGGGCGTATAGAACATATGCGCGCCGCACCTTTCTTTAAAATAGCTTTCATCTTGGTTCACCCCAAGAAAAACCGTTAATATCGAATCGCCGCCTTTACTTTTTTGAGAAAGTTTGTGTTGTTTCCTGAAGCATGCTGTATTGATTCCTTTTGTTATATTATATAAAGTTCTTTGGTCTGCCGCCCAGATCAAGCTTTTATATTTAATCATGGTTCCATTTTCCAGCTCGATCTGATGATTCCCTGCATCGACTTGAACAACACCGGTTCCTATTAATATTTCGCCGCCCGCAGACTTTATAAAATCTGTCATTTTTTCCGCGAGAATACCTGTCCCTCCAATTGGATAGCAATAATCCAGGTAGAGGCTAAAGTAGCTTAAAGCAAAGAACGCCGGCGTTTTTTTGAAGAAGTGTTGTATGATCATATCGATCAGCGCATTGTTTTTTGTAAAACGGTGCAGGTAAGTCTGAATAGGCTCGTTAAGCCGGCTTGCTTTCCTGATATTTACCTGGTACTTGAAAAACCAGGGCAGTAAAGTTTTTATGAGGTAATCCAAATCTATTTTTCTTATAAACAAAGGATTGTCTATTCCGTAAAGGACATTCATATAACTCATGACTTTTCGGATCACTTTTTCGATGCGTTCTATACCTGATGCATCATCCGGAAAGAAATCCTTCAGCATGGACATATAGTTGTTTACACTGTCTTGTGACGTGAGCTTAACAGATTGATTTCCAATACCAATGGCTACTTCATTTTTCGTAAACTCAATATCAATTCCTAAGTCTTTGAGCATGGGGAAAACAATACCTGAATTCTCAAAGGCCCGAATGCCGGCATCAAAAGCAAAGCCCTGATGCCAGAAGGTCTCCACCAGGCCGCCGGTTTTTTTCCTTCTTTCACAAAGCAGCGTCTGAAGCCCTGCGCGGCATAAGTAAGCCGCGCTGGTCAGTCCTGCTAACCCACCTCCGGCAACAACGACATCATATTCATCTTTCATGGGCTCACCCCCTTCGATAAAGGCAATCACATCCCGGATTTCACGGCGCCGCCATTTTCGAAAGCCGCATTAACTATTAATCAAGCTAACAACCACTTTATCTCTTCCCTCATCTTTAGCGCGGTAAAGAGCATTATCAGCGTTTTTCAAGAGCGCCTCACTTGTCAGTCCACACTCTGGGAAGGCAGCGACGCCCAAGGAGATTGTACATTTCCCAAGAGGTTTCCCAAGATGGTATACTAAAAGCCCTTTTACGCCCAGCCGCAGTTCCTCAGCACGAAGCCTGGTTTCTTCCAAGGTGGCATTGGGCAGTAATGCCACGAATTCTTCTCCGCCGTAACGACACACAATATCTCCGCCGCGTGTGCTCTTCTTAAGAAACAATCCCAGTTCACGGAGCAGCGCATCTCCGCCATCATGTCCGGAAAGGTCATTAAAATTCTTAAAGTGGTCGATGTCCAACATAATCACCCCGATAGATATTTTTTCTCGCTCAGCCCGCTGCAACTCCCGGGTCAGCGTTTCTTCCATATAGCGTCGGTTGAACAGCCCGGTAAGAATATCTCGGATCGACTGCTGGCGAAGGGTTTCCCTGAGTTTCAGGTTTGATAAGGCCAGGGCGATATGATCAGTCATTGTCATAATCAGTTGAGTTTTGTGTTCATTATATAAATGATATGTTGATTCTTGTTGTTCCTCTTTCAGCGCGGCAGTGTGATTTAGGTGAAGTATTCCGATGGCTTCCCCGTTGATTAACATCGGCACACATAAATATTGGCCGGTTTGTGAGCCGATAATGTGTTCGCAGCGCAGTCCCGGGTGGTCGTCGTCAATCAGATGCAGTCGGCCGCGTCGTACTGACCAACAGTTTAACGGCATGAATGTCTTTTCTGTGGAAACAGGGTCGCCCCACATTTGCGCCGCTTCGGCCATATTTTTAGAGGCGTTAATCAGATATAAAGCGCCATGGCTTGCCGGACAGATTCTCCGGATATACTGCGCACTAATGGCACAGGCCTCCTCAATGGTTTGGCAGTTTTGGAGCTGCTCACCCATTTCACTTAACTGATTCATCTCCGTGGTTCTTTCTTCGAGTTCTTTAACCCAAGAAACCAGTTTTTGATTTGCTTTCTGCAGCTCAATTTCTGCCTGTCTTTGCTCGGTAATGTCAATACCCGTGGCGATGATATATTCGACCTTGCCTTCATTATTGAGCAACGTGGTATTTGTCCATGAAATGAGTCGCCGCGTTCCATTTTTGGCAATCCAAATCCCCTCATGAGTGCTGGGATAATTGCCGGCCAGCAGTTTTTCAACTCGCATTCTGGTCAGTGCCGGGTCAATTGAAAGCGCATCCCAGACATGCTGTTCTTTTATCTCCCGGAACGTGTAGCCGGTAGTTACTTCGCAAGCCCGGTTGAATCTGGTAACCATCCCATCCTGATCCAGGACCATGATAAGCGACGTCGCGATATCAAGAACAGCGCTGATAAAATCGCGCTCCCTCGTTAATTCCTTTTCAACCTGTTTGAGTCCCGTAATATCACGTATCGACGTCAGCAGCACCTTTCGCTGATCTTTAAAATCTATCAAGTCAGTGTTAATCAGTACGGCGATCGCACTGCCATTTTTGTGCCTGAATCTCGTTTCAAAGTCGCGCACGATGCCGACTTTCTCCGTCAAATCCAGCAGTCGCTGCCTTTCCCCCGCATCATAATAAAAATCATAGACGTTTTTATTTTTTAACTCCTCTGTGTTATACCCCAACAACTCCTGTATTGCTTGATTGTCAGCAATCAATCCGCCTTGGAAGTCAGTAACAGTAATCCCGACCGGAGCATTGCTGAAAAGAAGGTGGTACTCTTTTTCAGATCCGAGCAGATCCTCTTGTATCTTTTTTAACTGGGTAATATCGTGCACCGATGTCAATAATATCTTTTCATTATCGAGGTCAAGGTAATCTGAATTCATTATCACTGTTCTTGTCGAGCCATCGCAATGTTTTACTATTGTTTCAAAGTTGCATACACGGTTTGATTCATATAGTATATCCAGTAGTCTCTGGCGTTCGCCCGGCTCAGCATAAAGGTCAATTATGTTCATTATTTTGGACGTGTCCAATGAATATCCCAGCAAATCTTGTATCGTTTTATTAAAATTTATGATATCTCCTTGCTTATTCGTAATGATAAGGCCTATTGGCGCTATATTAAAGAGGAGGCGAAATTTCTCATCGGATGCCTGCAAAGCTGTTTCCGCTTTTTTATGCCGTGCTTCTTCCGATTTTAATTCCAGAATCTGTTTATTTAAAAAATCAATTATGGCAATCAGTTGTTCTTTGGTCTTTCCCTGTGTTTCCATTTACACATCTCACTTTCAGCTATCAAATATTTCACACAATGTATTATTAATCTATCGGCATTTCAATTGTCAGGCTTGTTTAGTACTTTTTTAATAAAACTACCTGCAATCTCAGGGTCAAACTGAGTCCCGGAATTTTTTTCAATCTCGGAAATAGCTGCTTCTTTTGACATGGCTTTTCTATATGATCTGTCCTGCGTCATAGCATCGTAGGAATCAACAACGGCCAGAATTCGGGACAGGAGAGGTATTTGTTCGCCAATTAATCCCTGCGGATACCCTTTGCCATCCCATCGCTCGTGATGGCACAAAATATACTCTGAGATATGCTTGAGCTCCGGAATCGCCTGCGTAATTCTGTAGCCTACTTGAGGATGTTTTTTAATTTCGAACCACTCAGCCTTTGTAAGCTTATCCGGTTTGGACAAAATACTTTTGTTTATGCTTATTTTACCAATGTCATGGAGGACTGATACTAATTCAAGTTTATCCAGTTCTTCATCGGTAAGCCCAAGAACCCTTCCAAGTATCTTTGACAATTCTGCAAGTCTTTCTGCATGTTCTTCCGTCTCATTGCTTTTTTCAAACATTGTTGTTTTAATTGAAGATATAATTGAACTGTGCAAACTTTTGTATTCTAAGAGCTTTCGCCGGTACATGTATTCTTCCGCCACTTTAAGAACATTGTCAAATGGCTCTTCTATTTCAGTTTTTGTTGCATGTCCCAAAGCAATGCTCGCGTAAAAAACTTTCTTATCTGTTTGATTCACAAGTTCTTCGCAGGCCGCTTTGATTCTGTCGATAATTAACTGTGCGCCTTGGCTGTTAGTTTTAGGCAGCAAAATACAGAATTCATCTCCGCCTGTTCTGGCTAAAATATCCTCCGCCCTACAGCACTTCCCAAGTGCTTTTGCCATTTCAATCAAAAGCTTGTCACCTTCGGCGTGCCCCAAAGCATCATTTAAAAGTTTCAGGCCATTGATGTCTCCAATGATTACGGAAAGGGGAAGCTGCTGTTGCGTATTGAGGCGCTTTTGCTCTTCTTGAAAAAATGTTCTGTTATATAATCCGGTTAATCCATCATGATAATTTAAATATAAAATTTCTTCTTCTTTCTTTTTGCGTTCGGTAATGTCTTCAACCGTAACAATAAAGTACCTAGGTTTATTTTCGGAATCACAAAACAGCGATACTGACAATTCAGCCCATATAATTGCTCCATCTTTTTTAATATATCTCTTTTCAAATGATTTAGTTTTAATTGTGTTATTTATCATCATTGAGAATACTTCCTGAGAAGCAGCGTTGTCATCGGAATATGTAATATCAATAAATGACATATTTGAAAGCTCTTCCGCGCTGTATCCCAGAATCTCACAGGTTTTTTGGTTTCCACTCATAAAATTGCGGTCTAACGATACAAGACAAATTCCAACCGATGCCTGTTCAAAAACAGTGCGGAATTTTTCTTCGCTGTCGCTGATTAACTTCTCAGCCTGTTTCCTTTCTGCAATATCCCGCAAGGTAATAACGACACCTGTTGTCTCACCGTTTATATCTATGACTGGTGCGGCACTATTTTCGATTGGGCATTCAATACCATCTTTTGAAATTAATATGTTATGGATAGCTAATCCATTTATATTTCCACCATCCATTACCATTTTTACAATATTATCACTCTGTTTTCGTGTAACCTCATCAACAACATTAAATACTTCTTCAATCGATTTCCCTATTGCCGCTTCTTGTGTCCAACCCGTTAACCGTTCAGCAACTCTATTCAAAAATATGACATTCCCATTATTATCGCAAGAGATCACTCCGTCAGCTATAGATATCAATGTTGTTTCAAAAAGCTTCTTCTCTTGCGCCAAAGCTGCTTCCAACTTTTTTCGATCGGTGATGTCGCGAATATTGCATTGAATTACCATATGGTGATCTACCGGATACACATTGCTGACGAACTCAACCGCAATTTTTCGCCCATCAGCCGTTTGAAGCGGTAAATTTTCATAACGGATATATCCCTTTTGTTGTAATTCTAAAAAATTATCCCAATTCGCAATAATATCTTTGAATGATCCAATCTCCCAAATAGCTTTTTCAATTATTTGTTCTTCTGAGTAGCCCAACATATCAATCAAAAATGGATTCACATTCATAATCTTTCCTGTCTCTGCATTTAAGATAAGAATACCATCTTTCGCGGTTTCGAAAAGGCGACGATAACGCACTTCAGAAACGATCAATGCTTCCTCCCCCCGCTTGCGGTCGGTTATATCCCTCGCGACGCCCTCATAACCGATGACTTCTCCAGAATAATCCTTAAGGGGAACAGCACTTGAGGTGTGCCAACGCCATGACCCGTCATTGTGATGCACTCGGTACTCGACTCCCTCTTGTCGTTGTCTCGTCTCAAAGACTTTTTTCAGAAAGTTCATGCACTCCGCAATATCGTCCGGATGGACGAATTGTTGGTATGGTTGGCCAACCACCTGGGTCGCTGGGTGCCCAAGTAGAACTGTCCAAGAAGGGGAAACAAAGCTGAATATTCCACCTGGGGTGAGCGTATAGATAATGTCATGGCTGTTCATAATCAGGAGACGATATTTCTCCGCGCTCGCCTTTAAAATAATTTCCGCCATTTTGCGGTTCGTGATGTCTCGTATGTTGCTGGAAATATGTGTAACACCTTTCAGCACAAATATTTTGGCAGACAATAAACCTGTATATACACTTCCGTCTTTCCGCCGGAAAACCATTTCTGCATTATTACAATATCCCTTTTCGCTCAGTTCCTTTATTATTATTTGGCGGTCGGTAGAATTGACATAAAAGTTTAATTCAAGGCTGCTTTTACCAACAATTTCATCGTGTGTGAAACCTGAAAGATTTGTAAAGCCTTGATTGGTATTTATAATTAACCCATCACTCAGGCGAGTAATGAGATCTGCAGCAGGACTGGTATTGAACACCAGCTCGAAAAATTCTTCGGCTTCAATTATTCCCGCTTCTGCTTTTTTTTGCTCTGTTATATCAATAAACTGCGTAATATAATAATCTTTTTTGGGAGAATATACATTTACCTTAAATGTTTTATTCAAAAACTCCGAAAACTGCTCAAGCTCTTTTTTGCCACCATTAATTGCAATATCTTCACAATAATGAATCCAGGCAAATCCAGGCATGCTCATCCCCGGTAGGATTTCGGTAATTTTTTTGCCGATAATATCTAAACTCTTTAATCCTGTAAGTGCTTTAAAAGCGTCATTAACCTCAATAAACTCATAATCACAAGGAATACCGTCATTGATACATACTGTTCTGTGATATGCGTATCCTATCGGAGAATCTTTAATAATCTGTTTATATAATTCGTTGTTCACGTAGCATCAACCCCAATCGTATAATAATTTTCGAATTTTGGTTGTCATCTGGCGGCCTTTTTGCCGTGCCCTTATCGACTTAAGTCTGTTATGAATCTTTTTACGCTTGCTTTTTGACTTTTTATAGCTGGGCTGTTTACTCTTCCTGCCGATATAATTTCACGAAAATTTGTAGTATAAATGAACACATGCTTGCCAATTTTTGTGCTTCCATCCATTCCACTTATAACACAAAAATATGTACATAGCTCCGGGTAACGTCCCACAAATTTTCTGCTTCTTATGCTATTTGATAATTAGTTGTTTTGACCTATCTTTTCTATATTATATTCTAAATTTCTATCAATATCGACATATTTATTATAAAATTTAAATTTAAATATTTTGATGTTTAATTGAAATAGGGAGATGATCGCCGGCGTCAACAACTACATGCTTGATTATAAAGCCGTTCGGCCGCATGCATTTCTGGGCAGATTGACACCCAACACGTTCTATCAACAGCAGATAACCAACCAAGCAGCCCAATGAAAGGAGCTATTCGAGTCATTTCAAAAAATTTGTCTTGACAACAGGGGGCACTTTTTCAGCCCTAAGCGAATATTTTACTTCTCATATAATGAGCAAATCTTTGCCCAATATCAGCATCTATGATCAATTCTTTGTCAGTTGAGTAAGCATCAAGCGCCATCTGAATAAAATCGGCATATTCCTCCGAAAGATGAATTCTACCCCATTTTCCTCCTTCAATCTTCGATAAAACAAGACCATCTTCTATATAAGCAAGGACTCGACAAAGATTTAGTATGATATAAACCGGATTACTTACGATCTCACTTTCCGCATTCTCGACGTCATATCTGATACTCGATAAATAAGCATTTTTCGGGACATCCCCAAAAACGTCCTTTATCGGTTTTCCATAATGGACAATACCAACCTTTTTAACAATAGTAAAATGCGCGGCCAAATCAAAATCTGTACCATTCATTGTCCGACAATATTCTGATAAATTCTCTTTGCTTCTTTCAATATGCGCCTTTGAAAAGTGCAGTTGGAAGGGAGTCGGATAATGAAATACCTTGCAATCATGATAGAGAACCACGCTCATTTCAAAGCCTTTTGGCGGAGCAACCGGATTAAGCCGTAATAACGAACATATCAGCGCTTCTTTCTGTATTTGTGACAAAGGATTGTAAACGACAACTAAAAAATCAATATCACTTTTATTCCAGTTAAAACAACCGAATGCAAGCGAGCCATGAATATAAATGCCACAAAGATTATTACCAAGAATGGCTTGATACTCGTTGCCAATGATGGATAAGATCTCAGAGGGATCCATTTTTTCAACCTCACTCAATATAAATAACCAAAGCTGATCATCATTCTACTATTAATTAAGAAAGAAGTCGATTGCAGTCAATCGACTTCTTTCAGACCATGTGTTTACCACTGACGATATAGATGTTTGGATTTAATCTTACCAACCTGCTTATCAAAATCATAATAGGTTATTCTACGAAACTTAAATCTTATTTATATAGTCCTTGTATCTTCCATGGAATCAGTATCCATTCACCATTGCCGCGCCAAGGCAATGCGTGATTACCGTTCCTCTCCTGATATGCACATCCAAATTCCAAAGGCTCAGAGCGTACTCTTTCTTTGTCCTTCCATTGTACTTGCACTAAAATTCTTGTTAGGGAGCAAGCTCTTTCTTCAATTTCTATTATTTCAAACGATATAAATTCCTTTGAGAAGAACATTTTCCTACATTCACCTGCTCGTTTTCCTTCTGAAATACCATATGAAAAAATCTTTTGAAATTTCGAAGATAGTTCACCATAATTTTTCTTATTCCACGCACTGAAACCTTGAATAAGGGGGATAAGATATGGGTATTCGGAACATTCTTCAATACACGGCATCGGGTCTATATTATCACCAACTATTACGTTACGCCTTTGCCATTTTTCGATCTCTTTACGGTCTATATCATTTTGTTTCATCTTTTTTATTGATTCAGCTATCGGGGGTGGAGTTGATTCCTTTTCATATTTAGCTTTTCTCTGTTCCTCGTTGTTTTTAAGACTCATCCAATCCGCTAACGCAAACATAAGAGCCACACACTTACACGATACATACTCATTTCCATAGTTAAGATCCCGCCCATGCAATATTCCGTTTCTGTATGGCAATCTGATTTCTTCAATAGTTGTTTTATTTCTGCCTATATTAAAAATATTTCTTAATTTGGTGAGGTTAGCGCTGCATCCGACTAAGCAGTCCCACGCAGTAACATCGGTGCCTTCGGCAAAGAATCCCTTACTTTTAGTATAATCGTTCACGGCTCCATCAATTATTATTAGAAATAATGGAACGCTTGCGTAATATCGTTCTGCAAAATGGTCATCGAATGCCTTTTGAATTAGCGAATGGCGTTGCATAAAAGTCTCTGATTTATTCTTAAGCCAATGCACAATATCTTTAACATCAGTTTTGTAGTATTCGATGAGTACCTTTTCCCCGGCGTCAATCCCATAAGATTCGTATGCTGTTATTGCGTTCTCCATCAATGTCATATTCATAGAATCATAAGCGCACCATCCAATATTAGAAAAGATATTGCTAAACGAGTCAATGAGATGCGTCATGTGTGAGAGCTGTTCCTCTATTTCTTTCATATTGGTTCGCTTTTCTTTTGGTAATAACCCTGAAAACAATTTTATTGCTTTTACATCAGTTTGTAATTTATTTATACTATGAAGATTCTCATCAGGCATGTTTTTTCTCCTTATACAGCATCATCTTGGTAGTGTTCTAATTATATCAAAATACGTAGCATAAATAATGATTTTTATTATACCATACTTCCTTTCACTTGTAGTTTATATGATTATGTTACACATTGTTTTCGCGATATTATGAACGTATTATTTTTAGACGTTGAAATGAAATACAGCAACACATATAAACGATTATTGGTCAACAGGTATAGCATAGCGAATCCGTCACTCAAATATGTGATGAGACAAGCGTATCTCGATGCTCTTTGTATACGTGGATAAACACGCTTGTATCCACAAATCCTGATTCAGCCGAGTCTGTAACTATGCAACTTGAACTAAATAACGAATACAGAAGCTCGAAAACATTATCCGTATTTTGAAGACTACAAATTGCACGGCAACATCTCCGTTACGAGAGAAGCTAGATGTCATGAAACGCTTCATGGAGAGTTCAGTGGGTATGTGCTTTGCAAAACTTTTGATGTACCACTCGGCACATTTTACAACCACATATTCAGAAACAAACGAGATAAAACTATATATGCGTAATCCTCGACCAGTTTTCACGCAAGATGATATCATATCGAATTTTTCAATAAAATAGTACACAACTTAGCACTTTCACGTTTAGGCAATCATACGCTCTCCGCAAGTCAGAAGATGGTTTGATCTTTCATAATAATGCTGTTGCGAAATCATTTTTACCTACCTAAAACAGGAAGAACTATATCGTCATCAATACAAGTTGGAAGCGGTGCTGATGAGGGGAGTAGACAATTATATTAACTTCTACAACAACAAACGCCCGCACTCTGCGCTGCAATACAAGACTCCAGACAAATTGAAGAAAATGCTTTAGCACGGTTGAAAAACAGTAGGCAGTGTCCAAGTATGTGGTTCGCAAACTGTTGGATTTTGTGTTTCGAATGGCAAAATGTGAATATTGCGCAACAAAAAGCACCGGAAGCTCTTCGTTTCCGGCGCTTTTCTTTTCTGAAAATCGAGTTTTCAGACAATGTGTGGTGGAAGCGAGGGGAGTCGAACCCCTGTCCGAAATCCTATCCTCTGAAGCATCTCCGGGTGCAGTCAATGGTTGGAGTATTCCCCTATCGCCGAGTTCATTGACAAGCGCTGGCGGTCCGGTAGCCTATTATACAAATCCAGGCCTAGGCATTCATGGATTCGTTATCCCGTTTAACCTGCCGACAAGTAAGGTCTGCTATCTGACGCCAGGAACCCATCCAGCAGATCGGATGGCCTGACGGTAGCTGGTTTAAGCAGCTACGAGTGCCGGTTTATTGGCAATTAAAATTTTCCCCGTTTTTTTAAGAGGCCTACGAGGATCCTCTACCCGCTTCCCCAGTCTCAACGACCTCGTCGAAACCAGTACGCCCCCGTTTGATAAAAATCACGGAGGACTTTCTAAAGGATATTATACCAAAAACCGAACAAAAAGCAAGGTTTGCCAAAATCGCGTGTCACCAAAGCCATGCTCTTATTCCCTTTTCTTTGCCGGCCGGTTTCAGGCCGTGCATGCAGCGTCCTGTCGATATGATTCAACCTCAGGTTGATTTTTGTCTTTGTTAATTCATCCTTGATGTAGGGTATTTCCGATTTCACCCGAGTATACTGAAGTTATAAAACAGCGCTGCCGGCCAAGCCGGTTCAACCGGAATAAACGAGGTGTACGCCATGCTGGAACTGGAATATGAGAAGATCGGCAAACAAATTGCTCTGCTGCGGAAAGAGAAAAAAATGACCGGGGAAAAACTGGCCGAGATATTGGCGGTCAGCCCGCAGGCTGTTTCTAAATGGGAAAATGGCAAATGTCTTCCGGAAACAGCGCTGCTGCCCGATCTGGCCCGGATTCTGGGCTGCACCATCGACGCTTTGTTGATGCCGCGGGAATTATTGATCCTGGAAGCCTTCTATACCGATGGGATGGAGAAGATCGACGTAACGCCGTTCGTCAATTCATCCGTCCATAATAATCAGTTGACGATCAGCCTGAATCCGCAATCCATGCCCTCCTTTCCTGACAACGGCCGTTTGAAAATCCTGACCCTCAAATATCAAACGCCTGAAGGAACGTTCTGCCAATGGGCTTGTCAGAACGACCTTCTATACCTTGATCTTAAAAGTCCCGGTTTGGTTTGCGATGTCGCTTTCAAAATCGTCGGAGCCTTTTATGGCAACGCTCAGTCCAGCCGTTCCGTTATGCAAAAAATGAAACACTATGATTATTTCCAGTGGCAGGCAATCCCGGTCAACCACGAAACCTTTCCCAGTCTGACGGGTTCCGACGATACGGAATATCTGACGTTGATCTATTTAAATGCCGATGGAATTCATTGTATCAGCGGCGCTGAAAATGAGACGCTTTACTACAGCGGCAATCGGACCTGCTTATGCCGGCAAGATGGATCACGCTGCATTCTTCCCGGCATCATGAGACTGAACTGGAATGCCGGCATGGATTGCACCTGGGCGGGCGCGCTTTACGCGGCGCTGCATTATATGGGGGAATCTTGCACCTATGAGCAAATCATGGGGCTGTCCGGCGCTTGTTATCGGGTGTGTTTCACCAAAGTCTGGGACTGGAGCTGTACCGATGCGCTGGTTGCCTATGATTATGCTTCCGTGTTGTTCCAGGCCATCGGTTACGAACCGGTCTGGGCCGACCGTCTGGAAAAAGCCGGGCGTAAAACCGAAAGGCAGAGCATTGTCCGGGATATTCAAGACGGCAAACCCGTTCTGGCGATTAATTTGCGAATAGCTCCGGAATGGGGCGTCATTACCGGTTATTTATCTGACGGTGATGAATTGCTTTGCCGCACTTATTTTGACCAAAATATACTTGATGAAAAAGCCGACGATATAGACTTTTTAAAAAGCAGTGAAGGTTACCTGACCAATGATAACTGGCCTTTCCTGATCCTTCATTTCGGAAGTAAAAAGCCGGCGCCTTCGCCCCGCGATAACCTGATTACATCACTGAAAGTTCTGGCCGCGTCATTTCTGGCTCCGCCGAACCGGGGCTATTTCCAGGGGCGCGAGGCCTACGAAGCCTGGATTCAGGCGCTTACAATTGAATCAGATTTTACGGAAGCCCCGGATCAGGAAACCATAGCCAGGCGTCTTGGCGTTAATGACAGCATGCTGTTGAATTTGATCGATGCCAGGCGATGCGCCGCCGTTTACTTAACAGAATCCGTTCCGCTGCTGGACGGCGGCCCGCAGCAGCAGCTGAAAGCGCTGGCCGGCCGTTATGCGGCTATAGCAGCGATGTTGGTTGAGTTTCGTCAGAAGATCCAGCGCCGGCAAGGCGCAGAAGCAGCGATTCTCTATAATCAAATGCAGGTTCGCGGCGTGTCGTCCCCGCAGCTCAGGCGGGAGCAAACCGAGCTTTTAAATCGGGTTCTACAGATGGAAGCGGAAAATGTCAGCCTCGTTCAGAAAATTTTATCCGGAAATCCATGAAACGCGAGTTGAAAAGTTAGTGTCATAAAGGTTACTATAAGATGAGTATTCTATAGGTCATATCAGCTCCGGATTTGAATAAAAAATGGAGGAAATTCCGATGACAGATGAATATGCAAACCAGCCGTCAGTCAATGAATGGAAATTTATCGACCAGTTGAAGAGCCCGCTCCATTCATCTATTACCTGGCGCCGGCAAAAAGAGAACGCCGATGAAGCCAGTCTGAAAGCGGGTGTATCTCTGGAGTTTGCTTTCCCGGACGACGCGGGAAAGCTGGATACAGCCTATGATGATTTTAGAAAATTCCTGATTGCCGGGAAAATCAGAACCGACGGTAACTACAGGATCATCACCGGTATTGCTCCCACCTCGTGTTTTGAGGAATATACCCTGGAGGTCGGGGAGACAGCCTGTCGCGTTCTGGCCAACGATACGGAAGGCATCCGGCGCGGGCTGGTGTTTCTGGAAGACAGCATAACCGGTACCGGCGGGCCTTTCCTGAAAATGGGAATAACGCGAAGGAAGCCTTTTATCAAGACCAGAGTCTCGAGATGCTTTTTCGGTCCCATCAAACGTCCGCCCTTGAACCGGGACGAATTATTGGATGATGTCAATTATTATCCGGATGAATATTTAAACCGGTTGGTGCATGAAGGCATCAACGGATTGTGGTTAAGCATCGAATTCAGAGATTATCCGTCAAGATTTTTTCCCGGACACGGCCGGGATGCGGTAAAGCGGCTGGAGAAACTGCGGGCAACAGTCAAACAGTGCGCCCGTTACGGCATAAAGATTTACATCTATTGCAATGAGCCCTGGTCATTTTCGGGAAGTGATTTCGGTTCCCTTCCTCTGGCGGAGTTAGAAGCCAATCCTTGGTTTAAAGGCCATGAGGCAGATGGAACCATTCATTTTTGCACATCATCCAAAGAAGGTCAGGCCTACGTTGAGGAATGCAGCAATTATCTATTTACCAACGTCCCCGATCTGGGGGGGATGATATGCATTGTGAACGGCGAGATTCCGACCAACTGTTACAGCTACCCCGGTTATTTTTTCGGCAATAACTGTCCCCGCTGTTCCAAGCTGAAACCTTGGGAGGTTTATCATGACCTGCTGGCGGCGTTTGCACGGGGCATTAAAAACGCGTCGCCTAAAGCTGAATTTATCGCCTGGTTTTACACGCCGGCTATTACGGATGATAGCTTATCCACCAAAGAACAGAAATTTGAAGTTTTCCGCCAGATTGCCGCGCATGCGCCGAAGGACGTCATCATGCAAATGAATTTTGAGTCCAACGGCATCGTCAAACAATGCGGCCGCGAACTCGTCGCCCATGATTATTGGCTGTCATGGCCAGGCCCCAGCGATATTTTTACGGACTGGGCTTCGAACGCCACTCAAAAATCGCATGCGCGGGTTTCTGCAAAAATACAAGTCGGCTGTTCGCATGAAGACGCGACCATACCGTTTATGCCGGTTCCGGGAAGTCTATACCGTAAATATCGCGCCATGAAAGAATTGGGCGTCGATTCGGTTATGCAATGCTGGTACTTCGGCAATTATCCCGGGCTGATGAATAAAGCTGCCGGAGAACTCTCTTTCCTGCCTTTTGCCGCAGAAGAAGATGAATTCCTGGAAAATCTGGCTCGGATCGACTGGGCCGGCAATCAAAAGCAGATTGCGCAAGTCTGGAAATATTTCATGGACGGTTATGCTCATTTCCCGGTGACCATTATGTTTTCCTGGTACGGCCCGCTGCACTGTTCGATTGTTTGGCCGCTGCATCTTTTCCCGGTTGATCAGCCCATAGCGCCGTCATGGTGTTTCGGTTACCCCGACAGCGGCGACAGGATTGGCGAGTGTACTTATTTTGCCCATTCGCTTCCTGAAATTCTCGACTTGCTGACGCAAATGAATGAACAATGGCAGAAAGGCATCGACATTATTTCATTATTGGAAGATGAGTATGCCGGAAATGAAGCCCGGCAAATGGATATCGGCCTCTATAAGGCAATCGGGCTGCAGATCCGCAGCGCGCTTGAAGTATTTACCTTCTACCATCTGCGGGAACGCCTTCCGTTTATGGAGCAGGCTGAGCAACAGAAAACCCTGCGGCAAATGATCGAACTCGTCCAAATGGAAATAAAGAATAGCCTGTCTATGAAAGCGCTGTGCCTGAAAGATCCGAGACTGGGTTTCCATTCTGAAGCCGAGGGATATAAGTTCTTCCCGTTCAAACTGGACTGGCGCGTCAAACAGCTTGAAAATCTGCTCGAAACGGATTTCCCGAAAGTCGCTGTCGAGATCGAGCAAGGAAATAACTTATTCCCCGAATATACCGGCGTAAAGCCTGCCGGAAAAGCTTATTGCTGTGGCCAGAATGAATCCGACGCGCCGGCGGAGGCGTTTTTTGACGGAACCGGATCCTGGAAAGCTTGGCATGACGGCAAAATGATTCACTTTGAGGTGCATTGTGTCCGAAAACCGGACGATAAAGAAAGCATCGCCCTGATCATTGAGCCTCGACGGCTTGATCCGGCTATTCATCTTGATATTTCCGCCGGCGGTGTGAAATCGTTCTATCAAGATCCGTGGGACGCCGCGGTCAGGATCGGAAATGACGAATGGACCGCCGCTTTCTCGGTACCCTTCCAGTCGATACCGTGGTATGACAGGCAGCGGCCTTTAAGGATCAATGTATGCCATTATTCCTCCGGGCTGGGACAACCTTCCGGCTGGATCGAACAACATCCGCTTCCTGGACGCCTGACTTTCGGCAATCATAACAGCGCCGATTTGGGATGGTTGTTTATTAAGATGTAGGATCTGTAAATTTTATTAAATCGATGCCGTCTGACTTGCAATTTAACTCAGGAGGCCTGATTTCCGCGCTTTAAGCAAAGCCTCCATGCGGTTTTTCACGCCCATTTTGCTGAATATATTCGAATTGTGATACTTTACTGTTCGAATGCTGATACCAAATTCGCTGGCGATTTCGGCATTTGAACGATTAGTCAGGAGAAGCTGGAGAACCCGTTTTTCCATACGGGTCAAGGTTTCCGCGTCATTAACGGCGGTGGGTTCCACGCTGGGTTTTTCCGGGTCTTTGAAACTGCTCAGCAAGGATGCCGCATAATTATTCATATTGCAGGATTTACTAGGATTCTTCCGTTTAAGATACTGTTTCAGCAGCTGCCTCATCGGTTCGGCTTCATCAATATAAGCTCGGGCATACCCGTCTTCCGCGCCCAGGGATAAAGCCTGATCCAGCGTTTCCAGAGCATGGGCGGCGTCCCCGTTTCGATCATACGCCAGAGCGAGGAGACAGGATATTTCAATCTGGCTGGCCAGCCGGTTTTCTTGCCGGGCATAAGTGTTCAGACGGTTTAACAACAGGATGGCGTCGGCCGTACGATTCGCCTGGATTAAATACCGGGAAAATATAATATGTTCATATTCGCGGGTATGAGAAAGTTCATCAAAAACGCTGACCCGGCCAAGGTCCATCCACTTTTCTGCTTCCGGGACATCGTTCATACCTAAATAAAGAGAGGCGACAAATAGATCGAAAAGATAGCTCCAATGCGCTTTGCTGCCGTTGTTCAGCCTTTTCCGGCCTTCCTCGATCGCCGTAAAAGCGCCCGTCATATTGCCGGCCGCGCGTTTGATTTTAGCCAGGATAATGAAAGCCGGCACAACGGAACCCGGAGTGCCTAATTTGATAATATTCTCAAATCCCTTAACCAGCGTTTCATAACAGGCATCAAGCTGATTGCGTTCATATTGTGTTTCAATTTGCATAATAATCAAATAAGCGGCCGAATCCCCGACGACGCGGTTCAATGCCCCGCAGACAGCCGTATAGGTTTCGTCAATTTTATTCAGCCGGCCGTAATATCCATAAAAGGTCTTGAGCATGCTGGGCTGGTTTAAATTCAAGTCGCCGACCATGATGCACGTTTTCAGTTGAAGCCCGCACGCTGTGGCGTACCATTTCGCCGCCCGGCCGGCATCCAGATTGCGGATCGCCAGATCCGCCTGTGCCAGACAAGTCAGCGCCTGCATATAATTTTTAACAGAAATATCCGTTAAGCCTGATTCGATTTTTGTATAAGTGACAATGGATTGATTAGCCCAGATTCCAGCTTCCTCCATCTGGTTATCCATTGCCGAAAGCCAGGCATGAGCCACGCAGAACACGACGTCGTCCTGATGACAGGCTTGCGGAATCTGGTTCATCCATTTTAAAAGCAGTGTATGCTCCCCGATTTTCAACATGGGATAGTAAATAATCCAGAAAAGATCCAATGCCTTTTGATAAGCTCCGCCTTTCAGATAGGCATCCATGGCTTCTTGCGCATAATCGTTGTCCTGGTACCATTGGCCGGCTTTCCGAAACAAAAGTTGTCCGCCGGAAGGGTCCTGCTCCGCTAAGCGTTCGCGTAAAAAATCGGCAAAAAGATGATGATAGCGAAACCACACCTTATCCTGTTCCAGCGGAATAATGAAATTATTATAATCCAGCAGGCGCTTCAGAATCCCCCGACAGTCCGGCAATCCGGTAACAGCCTGGCATAACGGCGCTGAAAAACGGTCCAGAATGGATGTTTGGGATAAAAACAACCTTACCTCATCCGGCCACTTTTGAAAAATCTGATCCTTTAAAAATCGTTCGATATGGTGATTTAAAACTGGTAGATTCGTATCAGGATGAAACAACGATCTGCCTTTATCTACAGCCAATGAAGCAACCACTAAACCGGCAGCCCAGCCTTCGGTTTTCATTTCGATCCATGAAAGCTCATCGGCCGACAGATGATATCCTTTCAAAATAAAAAAGCGGTTGATTTCGTCCGGTGAAAAAGACAAATTCTGATGATTGATGACCAGGACCTGATTTTTGATGTAAAAGTTTTCAAAATCAGAAACCAATTCCTTGCGGCTTATCAATACGACGCTGAAATTGGACGGCATATTGTTTAAGAAGTAAGTAAAGCTCTTTCTGACTTCAGGATCATGGATGAGATGAAAATCATCCAGGACAATCAACGCATCCGCCGGCACGCCATACAGTTTATCAATCAACAATCCGGCCAGAATGCCCGAATCCACCGTCTCGCTGTTGATCGGCAAATCAATAAAATCGACATGTTCATTTCTGAAGACATGATTCATGGCCGCTACAAGATATCTCCAGAATCTTACGGGATCATTATCGCCTTCATCAATGGAAAACCATGCCGCCGGCAGCGTAATATGATTAACCCAGGACAGGACGGCTGTAGACTTACCGTAACCGGCCGGCGCTGTAACAAGCGTTAGTTTATAATGACAAGCCTCGCTCAATTGATCTAATATCTGCTTCCGCTGGATCAGGTGATGGCCAACGCCAGGTCTGCAGTATTTTGTCTTTACTAAGCCTGTATCAATCATGATGCTCCTGTCATTCTAAATTGAATAATTGAACTTAATTGATATTATTATACAATAAAATAGATAACAGAGGCGCAATCCAGATTCAAGTGCGTTAAAATAGACTGGACAGGTTTGATCATGGAACCGGATCTGCGCCGGCCAAATCATCGGTCAGCTGGCGCCCTATGCCGGCCGTTTTAGAAAATTGTAAAAACAGGACATAAATGTTATTATTTGAACCGGCGCCGTGTTTTTTTCAAATACCGGCAAGGAATCATGAACAATGAATCATGAAAGTGAGAAGAGGCAATGAAGAACATTCCATTATATGATGTGCGCAAAATTAATGATCTGCGTGACATGCTTTCTCAAAGCATGGCTCTTTTCAGCGATCATACGGCCTTTTTCGTTAAAGATCAGAAAGGCGGAGCTTATCGCTCCGTTAAGCTGTCGGCTTACAACGCGGATGTTGAGTCTTTTGGCACAGCTCTGCACAACCTCGGGCTGGCCGGATGCCGCGTGGCTATCATCGCCGAAACGCGTTATGAATGGTATGTCACATATTTGGCAACGGTAAACGGCGTCGGTATTATCGTTCCGCTGGACAAAGAACTGCCGTCTCATGAACTGGCCAGCCTGCTTAACCGCTCCAGAGCCGACGTTCTGGTTTATTCCCAGGCTAAAGCCAATGATATCGCGGCGATCCGCAATCAGATTCCGGCTGTCCGCTGTTTTATCTGCACCGATCAACCGACGCCGGCAACGCCTGATGATCTTTATTTTGCCGATCTTTTAGTAAAAGGCCGCACACTGCTGGAAGCCGGCGACCGGCGTTTCGCCGATTATCCGCTCGATCCGGATGCCATGCGGATCCTGCTTTTCACGTCGGGAACGACGGATCAGGCCAAAGCAGTCATGCTCTCTCATCATAATGTCTGTGCCAATCTCATGGCCATGAGCAGCATGATCTTTATCGGAACCGATGATACTTTTCTGTCGGTTCTGCCGCTGCACCATACTTATGAATGCATCTGCGGCTTTCTCTGTCAGATTTACCGCGGTTCTGCCATCGCCGTCTGCGAAGGCTTGCGTTATATCCCGAAAAACATGCAGGAAAGCCACGTGACCATTATGCTGGTCGTGCCGCTGATGCTGGAAATGTTCTATAAACGGATCATGAAAACCGTCAATGCCGATCCGGCTACAGCCCGCAAATTTAAGATCGGCCGCTTGCTCAGCAATTTTCTGCTTAAACTGGGGATCGACCGGCGCCGGCAAATCTTCAAACAGATTCACGAGAGCTTCGGCGGCAAGATACATCTCTTCATATCCGGCGGCGCGCCGGTCGACCCGAAAGTGCTCAGAGGCATGCGCGAACTGGGAATCCTGTGCGTCCAGGGCTACGGCCTGACCGAATGCGCGCCGATTCTGGCGGTTAACCGGGATTGCGACTACAACGACGCCTCAGCCGGCATGACGCTTCCGGGAGTCGACATTAAAATCATCGATCCCGATGAAAACGGCATCGGTGAAATCTGCGGCTGCGGCGCCAATGTCATGTTGGGCTATTACGAGAATCCGGAAGCAACAGCCGCGGCAATCGATCAGGATAAATATTTCCACTCCGGCGACCTGGGCTATATCGACAAAGACGGCTTTGTCATCATTACCGGACGGAAAAAGAATGTCATTGTCACGAAAAACGGCAAGAATATCTTTCCGGAAGAAATCGAAACGCTGCTCGGCCGCAGTGAATATGTCGCTGAATGCCTGGTTTCCGGTATCGAAGACGAAAGTGGCGAATGGACGGTTAAAGCAGAGATATTCCCCAACATGGAAGCGATTCAGCCGCTGCTTGGCAATGTCGCGCCGGATTCCGAAGCCGTGCGTAATTTAATCAGCGAAGAAATCCGTAAAGTCAACCATCTGCTGGAAACCTACAAGTACGTCCGTACTTTTAATTTGCGGACAGTAGAATTTGAAAAAACAACTTCAAAGAAAATACGACGGCAATATAAAAAGTAAAGCGATGATTCGGCAGCACAGCCTCAGGCAGGTCAGACAAGACCTCAAACAAATGAAAAGGATCAGCGAACTGATCGATTATATTCCGGAACGGGGTATTGAGTGGAGCGCCGCCGGCTTGTTGCTGATCTGGAGTATGACGCCCCTGATCGTCCTGTTGAGGCTTTCCTGGTATAATATTCTTCTGCAGATCGGGTTCCTGGGTCTGCTTCTGGGTCTTGCCGGCGGCGCTAAGCGAATCCGGTACTATACGCAGCATAAGGACGAATGGAAGCACTATCTGCTGAACCACCTGCTGCCTCTTTTTCTATTACTTTTGTTATTCTGGAGCATTTTATCGTTTCTGGCCTCAGACAATCACGAATTATCGTTTTATGGCGATTTGTACCGTTCCGACGGCTTGCTGAGTTACTTTGCCTATGCCGGGATTTTCACCTGCGGCTGTCTGGTCAAGCATATCCGGCCGCTAAAAATGATTCTGGCGCTGTTTTCCGTTGCCGCGGCTATTCTTTCCTTGTTGATTCTGATTGATAGCCAGCCGGTCAATCGGCTTCTTCTATTACACAAAGATGCGGCTGTGTTCTATAATACCAACCACTTCGGCTATTATGCCTGTCTGGCGATTATGTGCAGCCTTCTTTTGTGGATGACTGAAAGCAAATCTTTATTCAGGCAGATATTCTGGCTGACGACTTTGGGCATTTTAACCGCAGCTTTGGTCAAAAACGCTTCCCTGGGCCCATATCTCGCGGTTTTAGTTGGCTTAACCATCAGCTTCGTCTTGATTCTTTGGCTGAAGCGAACGCAGGCCAGGCGATTTCTGGTCGCGGCGGCTATTTTCTTCCTGGCCTCAGGGATCACCGATGCTCAATCGGGAAAGCTGCTTCATGATTTTCTGCAGCTATTCACCGATACCTCCAGTATCGCCAACGGTTCGGAAAATGCCGACCAGGCCGGGTCAGGCCGCTGGCGCTTATGGTTGGCCGGGCTTCGTTTTACGGCAGAAAAGCCGTTATTCGGATATGGTCCGGATAATTTAGGCAAACGATATCTGGACCTCGGCATCCAGATCGACCGCCCTCACAATGAGCTGATCCAAATTGCCGCCAGTTTAGGCGTGCCGGCCCTCCTTTTCTATCTTTCTGCCCTGACGGCTCACCTGGCGGCGTTTTTCCGCAAACGCAAGCAATTGACAATGGTTGTCATCGGCCTGTGCGGCGCGCTTTTAACCTATTTTGTATCTTCATTATTCGGCAATACCATGTATTATACGACCCCCTTCTTTCTGATGGTTCTCGGATTATCGAACGGCATGCTCCAGCCGGCGTCGGACGCGCTTGGCGAATAGAATCAGCTTGCGCCGGGTATGAACGCTATAAAAAGCAGCGGCTGAACCAGCCCGGTTCCGACGTCGGAAGTCCGGTCAATCCTGTCCTTCCATATACCAGTGATTGCCGTCCTGAAACAGATAAGCCTGCTTGCCGCAAATTCGGCATGTATAACGAATGCCGCTGCCGCCCACCTTTAAGGAGACAGCCTGCCTGACATCCAGAATCCGGTCGATTTCAAATGCCCGGCCGTCTTCCCAAGTTAATGAACGGGGCCGCAGCTGGCCCCGTTCATCGAACTCCGCCAGCACCCGGACAAAAACCTTGCGCGCCATAGTCATCACGCTCCAAACAGCTCACGCATCAAGAACTTATGTTCGCTTTTATTGTACACGCCGGCGCGGGAAATCGCAAGCCTCTTTTTTCTTTTTCCGGCCGGCGCGGGGCGAAAAGAAGATGAAAAAAACCGGCCCAGACAGAACCGGTTCTTAAAAAATTCACTTCTGTAACAATAATTGACGTCAAGGGTGTCGGATATCCCGCCTGTTATTATTTACGCAATGGTAAATCCAAGAATATTCTTCATGTAATCGAGAGCGGCTTGCTGTTTATCCGCGTCCAGGGCGGCCACGCAATCCGCCGATAAAGTAAAGGCTACTTTCAAGCCCTGATTGGCGGCATGGTTATAAAGGCCGACGGCATTCTGCAGAACACAGATGTCCGTGGCCACACCGGCCAGTTCAATCTGCTCGTACTGGCGAACCAGCCAATCGATATCGGTTTGATCCAGCATGTATGAAGCCTTGGTCAGGGTCTCCAGATCCATATCCGCCAGTTTGCCGTAGAGCTTCCAGCCCGTGCTTCCCTCGGCGCAATGCAGCGGGAAATGACGGCCCTCGGGCTGGTCGGTCCAGCCGGCGGCAGGATGAGTATCCAGAGTGCATAAAATATCGTCGCCGGCAGCCTGGTATGCCTTGATCCGTTTTAATAACGATTTCTCGATAGCCTGGGCGGCTTTACCGGCTGTCAGGCTGCCTGTATCGGCAACGAAATCATTCTGATAATCAATAATCAATAATAGTTTCTTCATCTGGTAAGACTCCTTAATCATTCAGTCTGCGCCGACTCATTTTTCTCACTGCTTATTTTATCACGGCATAGGAGATAATATAACAATAAAATTCAAATCCAAGAATATTTTTCCGGGCCATTTACAAATAATTCGCAATTTCGCCAATTTTAATGAAAAAAAAGGCACGATACCTATGGTATGTGCCTCTGGATCCTCGATGACCATAAAGATCAGGAATGACCGAGCAGACTGTTGATCCAGCCGGGCAGTGAAAAGATTAATTTACCGAGTAAAAGGCCTAATAAAATGAAGAGCAGAAAAAATAGCAAAGGCCGCAGCCAGCGGTGTTGACGGCTGTTCGGCAAAGCGGCGGCATCGCCGCGGATCTTGGGCGGGCGATGTCCTCCCGTCATTCGCGCAGCGTCGCTGCCGGCCGGTTCCCGGGCGGACGGATTCTGGATTTTAACGCCGATCAGGGATATATTGTCGCCGCCGCCTGCTTCAAGAGCCAGATTGCGCAGCTGGCGGATCTGCTGAACAAAAGCGACCGGCGCCGCCAGGCGGCCGGCGATGTTTTCATCCGTCAGGTAGTCGGTTATGCCGTCGCTGACTAAAAGAAAAATATCTCCTTTGTTTAAAGCGGTACGGGTCATATTCTCGGCGTCAACCATCGCGTCATCCTGAAATAAGCCCAGATAGCGGGTTAGCTGGCGCCGATCCGGCATAGTGTTGATGTGGTCTTCCGTCAGCCGGTACAGCTGATTGTCGCGGTAGAGATAAACCCGGCTGTTGCCCAGGCTGACCGTATAGGCGGTTTCGTGTTCGACAACCAGCATAGAAAACGTGGTGCCGACCGGAAGGCCCTGATATGGCGCCAGAATACGGCAGACCTCGCGATTGGCGCGGTCAACAAAATCGCGGGCGAAAGATACAAAATCGAACCGTGATCCGGGGTGCAATTGCCGGCGCTGTTGATCTAAAAGTTGCAAAACGGTCTGCGCGGCCAGGTCGCCAATACCGCTGCCGCCCATGCCGTCGGTTACGGCATAAAACTGCAGCGGATCGCTGCTGGCGGCGGAACGTTCAAATTCGCGATTGTCGCCGATAGGAACCCAAGAATCCAGCACATAAAGATTATCTTCGTTTTTCGTCCGAACCAGGCCTTGATGCAATAAGGCCAATGCGATCGATTTTGCCAATGTTATTCCTCCCGGCGCCTAATGTGATGGATCGCCCCATATAAATTCATGTAAAGCCCTGGTTTGCTGCTCCCAGTCGACAATCATCATCCAGGGATCAGGATTGACCGTGTACAGGCCGTCTTCCGGCACCCGGTATTCAAAAATCCGGCTGGTCAGCGGAATCGCGTTCAGGCCGATCCGGATCATGTCGGAACTGCCCATATTGGTTTCAAAAGCATTGAGTCCGCCGTTTGCCATGCCGAGCAGCGTCGAAAGCTGGGATTTGGAGACCTGGCGCAGCAAGGTGACCATAACCGTACGCTGCCGGCTGGTGCGTACATAATCGGAATCCAGTTTGCGGATTCTCGCCCAGGCGACCGCCTGGCGGCCGTCCAGCTTCAAAAGGCCGGCTTTTTCCAGATAGGGCGACTGGCTGGCTTCCGGAACCAGTTGGTTCTGTTCTTGAATGCTTTGATTGGTATAAGGAACTTCTTCTTGTGTCACCTGGATTTCAATGCCGCCGACCGCGTCGATCAACGATGCGGCGCTCCAGAAATCGAACATGGCAAAACGCTGGATGTCCAGGTCCATAGTCTCATTCAACGTATTGATCAAAAGGCCGACGCCGCCGTAGGCATAAGCCGCGTTGATGCGATCGGGGTCGCTGCGGCCTTTGATATCGACCTGCGAATCACGCATAACAGAAGTCAGCTTGATCGCTTTGTACTTGCGGTCGATCGTCACCAGGATCAGGCTGTCCGCCCGGCAAACCACATCGTCGGCGGTCCGGGCATCCACGCCGAAGACCAGGACATTCTCGATGTCGGGATCTTTCTGATCGATTTTAATGATCGGAAAATCCGGATGAACATAAACCCGGGTCCGGCCGCCCTCGCCCCAGGAGACGGTATTGCTGCTGTTTTCGGTCAGTTGGATATTATCGAGAGAAATCGGCTGGAAATTGACCGCGTCGACGATGTTGATCTGAGTCCGGAGCGATTGTCCCAAAACCAGGAAAATATATAAGATGACACCCATGATCAGACCGACTACGGCCAGAAAGATATAGCCAAAAGCGCGGCCGGTCCGGCGGGAGCCGTTGTCGGCCGAATTGTCCGCTTGTATCCGGTTTTTTGACGGAACCGAATAGCTTCGCCTCATTTTTCCGTCACCTGATTCGCTTCAGTGATTTTCATGGAAAAGGCCGCTGAGAACAACCTGCAGCACCGATACCATCAAAGCCAGGAAAAAACTCGGGAGGAAGCCGCCGAAGCTGATTGCGTCGACCAGATAATCCGCCAGCATAACCATCAGCGTATTGATGACAAGACTGAAAAGGCCAAGCGTCAGCAAGGTAATCGGCAGGGTGATAACCTTGATGATCGGCCGGATCAGGATATTGATCAGCCATAAAATAACGCCGGTGGTTAAGGCAACCGTAACGTTTGCATAGTGAACGTCCTGCGGCAGCAGAGCCTGCAGCAGAAATATCGCGCCGATGCAGGAAGCCAGATGGATCAATGTTTTCATATCAGACCTTCTGTCCGCAAGAACCGCAAAAACGCATGCCGGGTTCGAGAACAGCGCCGCAGCCGGTGCAATAATGTACGGTTTGAGAAGCTTCCGGCGCTGCCGGCGTTTCGGCGGCTGCCGCCGAGGCTGCGGGCGCCGGCGCGGGTTCAGCTTCCGCGGCGGCCGGCGACGGCTGCGCGGCAGAAGCGCTTTCCGCTTCCTTCGCCTTTTCTTCTTCGACCTTGATATCGGCAATTTTCTGTTCCAGCGCGGCAATATCCGCCTGTTTGCCGGTTACGGCCTGCAGATCCGCGGTCAGCGCGTCGGGAAGATTCTCGCCGGCGGTGTGCAAATGATAAACCGCGGCGCCGATTTTATGGTAGAGATCCTCTATTGCTTTCTTATCTGATGAAATCGCCGCATTTAATTTACCGATCTCAATCATATCTCCGGTTTTTTTCGACGCGTCCTGGGCGACATTCGATATTTTCTTGCCAAGATCCTGAAAAAACGCCATTCCTACGCCTCCTTGTACTTCTTTGGGATGAGCTTCATTCTATCATAAAATGCCGTCTGCGCCAATGTGTGCGGCATGGATTCGGAGCGCCGCCGACCGCTGGACGGCGCTAAAAGCCGGGGTTGCCGTCATTGCTGACCATAACGGCGTTATGCACGCCTTCCATGGCGGTTATTTTATCAACCAGAGCCAGGCTGATGTATCGCAGACGAACTTCGACAGACAAATCGATCATGCCATTACGCTCGAACTGGGAGCGCACTTTACCATGCAGCGGCTGCAGCATCTTCATCAACGATTCGCCGATACGCGGCTCATATCGGATAATCAGCAGATAAACCAGTCTGGATGAGCGCCGGCCGGTCCAGATCAGGCCAACCAGACTGATCATCACATCCAGCAATAAAACCGGCAGCGGAAATCCGGCGCCGATCAGCAAGCCGGACAAGATCGTCCAGAAAACAAACATAACATCGATGGGGTCGTTGATGACCGTTCGAAAATGAATAAAACCCAACACGGCAACCAGACAGATCGGCAGGGCCGGCCAGCCGGAAGACTGGTAAAAAATTACAGGCGACAGCACGGAGGCCGGAATCAGCGAAGGATCCAGATTGCTGGTAATCGGTACGCCGCGATAATAATACCGGCAGAAGGCAAAGATAATGGCGCCGCCGATAGCCGAAGCCAGCAGAATCAAAATCAGATTCAGCCAGGCGGCGTGTTCGCGCGATAGAGTTGAAGGTAAATGAATCCAGGTATTCCAATCCAGTTTCCGCGCGGCAGAAAGCGACAGCAGCGGCAGCCTAATCTGTATCATGTTGAATACCATTGCATTCATGGACTTTCACCTCCTTTCACGGAGCCGAGATAAACGCTCAAAAGTCTGCGGGAAAGTTGAGCGACAAATCTATACAATCATTTTAACCGTTGCATGATATCCACGCAAGGCACTGACAGAGGGGTATTTTGTGATAGAATATTCTGTGTAACCGGACCGATTCCTGTGGAATCTGTCAGATAAGAAAGGATATTCCGAATGCGTTTCTTCTTGCGGTTGATCTTGATCCTGACAGGCGTCTGTTTGCTTCTCAATTCCCTGTTAGTCGTCACTCGCGTTAATTTCAGCCTGGCGGTCGTTTTACCGGCCATAATCGGTTTGCCGCTGCTGCTCTGGGGGTTATTTTACCGGCCGCTGCAGCATTTAACCCGGCGCGGTTTTTGGCTCGGCGTCAAAGTCGCCCTGATCGCCGGTTATGGCATTCTGCTGCTCAGCGGCGGATTTGTAGCCGGCCTGATGGTCAGGCAGCTGCAAGAAAAGCCGACGGCCGATTGTCAGGCGATCATCGTCCCCGGCGCCGGCCTGCGCGGCGACCTGGTCAGCGCGCTGCTGGCCGCGCGTCTGGATACGGCGCTCGATTACTGGCGCGCCAGGCCCGAACTCCTGATCGTGGTCTGCGGCGGCCAGGGTCCGGATGAAACCGTCCCGGAAGCCCAGGCGATGGCCCGTTATCTGGAAGAACGCGGTGTTCCCGCCGCGCAAATCCTGCTGGACGATCAATCGGTCAGCACCCGTGAGAATCTTGTCAACGCCCGCAGTTTGCTTCTGACGCGCGGTTCCGGCAAGGATGAAACCCGTCTGCCGGTTTGTATCGCAACCTCCGATTATCATGTCTACCGGACCGTCTGCCAGGCCAATACGCTCGGTTTCAAGGCTTCAGGCCTCGGCGCGCCGACGCTGTGGTACCTGCTGCCCGGCGATTTTCTCCGTGAATATCTGGCTGTCGCCCGTTATCATATTTTGGGTTATTGAACATCCGATTCAACAATGAGGTGCGTAAGATGAGAAAAACAGCAGTCCGCAATTGTAAAACGACCGTCAATCTGCTTTCGTTGATTCTGGCCGGCTTAATCGGCCTATATCTTCTGGGAGCTTCCGCTTGCCAGTCCGGAAACCTGGAATCGGACGCCAGCGGTTCACCGACCCTTATGACAACCGCGGCGCCAACCGACGCAGTAACATCCGCCACGACAGAGCCGGCCGATACGACGGCTGCGTCGTCTTCCGGGATATCAACCGAAACAGGCGCCGCGCCGGGTGCTTTGTTGAATCCATTGACCGGCGAACCCTTGCTGAGGCCGGAATCAGCCGGTCAACGGCCGGTTGCCGTGATGATCAACAATATCAAGAAGGCTTTGCCCCAGATCGGCGTCAGTCAGGCCGACTTGATCTACGAAATGGAAGTTGAAGGCGGCATCACCCGGCTGATGGCCGTTTTTGCCGATGTGGCGGCGATTCCTGAACTGGGCTCGATCCGCAGCGCCCGTCATAACTACATCGATTATGCCGGCGGCCTGGACGCCGTTCTCGTACACATTGGCGCTTCCTACGCGGCCGTGGAGCAGTTCGCGAGCCAGGATGCCACTCACATCGAACTGGGGAATTATCCGGCCGCCTATTGGCGCGACGCCGCGTGGCAAAAGGAACGCGGCAAAGAACACAGCGTCAAGACAAGCGGCGAAAAGCTGACCGCCTTATGGGCAGACGGATCATTCCGGACTACGCTGCGCGACGGCCAAAAGCCGGCTTTCCGGTTTAACGGCGATTTTCAGGCGGCGGCCGGGTCAGACGCCAATCAAATAACCGTTCCCTATTCCAATTATGTTACGGCGACGTTCACCTACAACGCCGAACGCCGGCAATATGCCAAAGGCGAATTCGGCGCGGCTCAGATCGATCAGGCAACCGGCGAGCCGCTGCGATTTACCAATGTTTTTCTGCTTCAGACGACAATCTCATCCTACGAAGGAACGATTCTCCGTAATGCCGATCTTTCCGGCGGCCAGGGCTTTTACCTCTCCGGCGGCCGATATCAGCCGATCACCTGGCGCAAGGGCGCTGCCGCCGATCCCTTTGTTTTCACCCGGGCCGACGGCAGCGAGCTGACCGTCAACACCGGAAAAAGCTATATCGGCATTATTTCCAGCTCCCGCGCCATTCGTTTTGACTCCTGATCCGCCCGATCGCCGGAGCTGTTATTCGCTTTGACGCCCACGTTCCTTGAGCCGCTTCTCGATCTCGCGCTCGGCTTGCTTTTTGGATTCGCTGTCCCGCTTGTCATAGTTCTTTTTGCCGCGCGCCAGGCTGATTTCGACTTTAACCCGACCCTCTTTAAAATAAAGGCGCGTCGGGATCAAGGTCATGCCTTCCTGACGGATAATGCCGAAGAGGCGCAGGATCTCCCGCTTGTGCATCAGCAGTCGCCGATTGCGCATGGGATCCTGATTGTAACGGTTCCCCTGCTCATAAGGACTGATATGCATGTTGTGCAGCCACAGTTCGCCTGCTTCGATCGCCGCGTAGCTGTCGTTTAAATTGACCTTGCCTTGACGAATGGATTTGACTTCGGTGCCGGTTAATTCCAGACCGGCTTCCATCCGCTCTTCAATAAAATACTCATGATAGGCTTTGCGGTTCTCCGCTATCAATTTGCTGCTTTTTTGCTGAACCATGAAATTACCTCCGCTAAAAGGCGTTTATGCAAGCGTTTATACACACTATCCACAGAGTTTTCCACATTTTACCTGCATATAACCTACGTCTAACGCTTATTTTTCAAGCTTTTTTTCTGAGCCTTCCACTTTTCCACCGGTCGTTATAATGAATAATCCACAATCAACTCTGTATATGCAGTCCATTATGCAGTCCGCGAAACAGGGATCCGACGATCCGGGAAGACCGGTTTCAACCCTCCAGATCCAGGGAAGGGATCGCATTGAGGGTCAGATCATCCCGCCGGCCGGCCCGATAGGCATAAAACCCGGCGGAAGCGATCATGGCGGCATTGTCGGTACATAAAATCAAAGGCGGGCAGGTCAGCCGCAGATCCAGCCGCTCGGCGCCGGCCGCCAGACAACGCCGCAGGCAGCGATTGGCCGCCACTCCGCCGGCGATGGCCAGACGGCTTGCGCGATACTGCTGCGCGGCCTGCAGGGTATGATCGACCAGCACATCGACCACAGCCTGTTGGAAGCTGGCGGCAAAATCGGCAAGCGGCAGCAGATCCTGCCACACTTTCCCTTGATTCGCGGCTAATTGCTCCAGATGATGCAGCTGGTTCAACGCAGCGGTTTTCAAACCGCTGAAGGAAAAATCCAGACTGTCGGCAAAACGGGTGCGCGGCAGTTCGATCGCATGAGTCCGGCCGTCTTGCGCCGCCCGGTCCAAAAGCGGTCCGCCGGGATACCCCAGGCCGATCGCCCGGGCGATCTTGTCGAAAGCTTCGCCGGCCGCGTCATCACGCGTCCGGGCTAAGACCTTATTGTGTTCATAATCTTCAACCCAAACCAGATGGCTGTGTCCGCCGGAGGCAACCAGGCACAGAAACGGCGGCTCCAGCTGGGGATCGGCAAGATAATTGGCCGCGATGTGGCCGGCAATGTGATGGATGCCCACCAGCGGCTTCCCCGTGGCCAAAGCCAGGCTCTTGGCGGCTGTTAAGCCGACAAGCAAGGCTCCGACCAGACCCGGTCCATAAGTTACGGCAATGACATCGATGTCCGCCAATCCGACGCCGGCTTCAGCAAGCGCCTGATCGATAACCGGCAGGATCGCTTCCAGATGCATGCGGGACGCGATCTCCGGCACAACGCCGCCGAATTGCTTATGAAAATCCGCCTGTGAAGCGATGACATTAGACAAGATCGTCCGGCCGTCGGCAACGACCGAGGCCGCGGTTTCATCACAAGACGATTCGATGCCCAGAACGAGCGTTCTTTGTTTCGGCTCGATGTTCAACTGCTCCATGCTTCCCACCGTTCTGCTCATGCAAATACAAAATGGGTAAAGGTCTGGTCGATCAAGATCAGAATACCCAGGGCAATGACATAAACGGCACAATAAAGGAATCCGCGGCGCGTCAGCTTGCGCAGCATGAAATTCATCGCCAGCCAGCCGGATACCGCGGCGGCCGCTACGCCTACAAGGATGTTACCCGCTCCGAAAGACGACAAGGCGGCGCCCTGGCCCTGGATCATATCCTTCAAATCCAAGACGAAACCGCCCAAAATGGCCGGAATGGACATCAGAAAAGTAAAGCGGATGGCTTTGTCGCGGTCGACGCCGCAAAACAAGAGCGCGGTCAGCGTCGTGCCGGAACGCGATATGGCCGGAGCGATCGCCACCGCCTGGCCGACGCCGGCAATCAACGATTCTTTATAGCCGATGTCACGCGGCGCGCGGCTCTGTTTCACACAGAGCGACGACGCCAGAATGACGCCGGTGATCAAAAATTCATAACCCAGTGTATTGCCGGCGAAAAGCGAATCGATCCAGTCTCCCAGCAGAACCGCAACCAGAACGGCCGGGATGGTCGCGATAACCAGCTGCCAGGTCCGGGGGCCCAATATGTCGTGTAGGATATCGCCGATCTCCCGGCGCATAACGATAAACACCGCGATCAGCGTACCCATATGCAGTAATGTGGTAAAGGACATCATGGCTGCCTCATCGGTCTGTAAAATGCGGCCCAATAAGCTTAAATGGCCGGAACTGCTAACCGGCAAAAATTCAGTAATGCCCTGAATCAGGCCATATAGCAGCGCTTCAAGAAAATTCATGCGGTAGTCCTCCCTTTCCGGTCTGCACCGGACTGACCTCAATTTTACCACAAGTTCATGATCCGCGTGTTATAATTATGCGCAGGCCGCAGTCCCCACCGCGAACCCCATGCCCGACAATACCGGAAAAGGAGCCGTCATGACCACTAAAACAAGCATCAGCCGGATATCATACCGCCGCCGGCCGGCGCGCCTGATCAAAAGAGCCGCGCTGATCATTTCTGTTCTGGCCCTGGCGCTGATCGCCGCCATCGCCTATTCCTTCACGACCGCCAACGACCTGATGCGCCAAAAGCCCCAAGCCCTGGCCACCTTCAGCAGTAATATCATGCCTGATTACCGTCTGGTCAGTTTCGCCTCGCTGGACGAGCAAACCATGCTCAGCGGCTGGTTTTTCCCGGCTGAAGGCAAGGCTTTCAGCACCGTCGTCCTGGTTCATGACCAGGGGAAAAACCGATTGCAGTTCGGCCTCGATTCACCCGATTTTTATCGCCATCTGGTCGAAAAGGGACTGAATGTCCTGGCTTTCGATCAACGCAACTCCGGCCAGTCGGACGGCGAGCTGTCCGGTTACGGCTATGCCGAATGGTCCGACGTGCTGGCTGCCGTCCGCTACGCGCGAAAAAACGCGGCAACCAAAAATGTGCTTCTGTACGGCTTCGGCGCCGGCGTTTCAGCTTCGCTGATCGCCTGGGACCAGCTGCCGCCGGCCGGTATCGACAAGAAAGACTACCCGGAAAACATCCGGAAACTGGATTTCGACCAATCCTATATCATCGGCCTGATGCTGGATTCGCCCGCCGCCTCGCCGGACGACTATATCCGGGTCATCTACCGGCGGCAGGGCTGGCTGGGCAATAACCTGCTGCAATACACCGTGCCCTATGCGGTGCGCCTGTCGGCCGGCAGCATCGGCAAAGTCAACTCGACCGCTCTGCTCTCCCGCTGCCAGCTGCCGGTTTTCCTCGCTTACCAGACTCAGGACACCTGGATCGGCAGCGATTCGATCCAGCCGCTGGTCGATGAGCGGCAGCGCTTGAATCCCGACCTGACCGTCGTCTACGCCTGTGACAAGCCCGGCTATACCGACGGCTTCCTGCTCGACCGGACCGGTTATCTGGCGGCGCTGGACGGCTTCCTGGCCCGCTTTTTTACGCAAAGCGGCGAATAAAGCAAACGGAAAGCGCGCCGTTTTGCCGGCGCCGGCTGTCGGCGGCTTAAACGGTTAAAAATGCTTGGAACGGAACATGGAAATGATCAGGCCAAGCAGAATCACGGCGGCGATGCCCAGACCGACCCGTAAAATAACCAGGTTCATCTGGCCGAGAACCGGACTGATGCCGGCGCCCAGGCTGGTGCCGATGATAATGCCCGCTATGATGATGCTGACGGCCAGAAGGATTACGCTGAATGACAGCCGGTTGGTAATCCGGTCAAAATGGTTTTGAACCTTATCGATATTTTTCAAATCAAACTGGAGGTTAAAATCATCATCCTCCAGTTTATGTTGTAAATTTAGCAAAAACGAAGGCGTCAAACGGATCAGTTCCCCGTAATCGTGAAGGCCGTGTTTGATCGCGCGGCTTGTTTCGTCAAAAGATACGGTTTCCTTGAGCAGCTTGCCGACCATCGGCTTCATGATTTCCAGGAGATTAAGGTTTTGGTCGAGTTTATCCAGGACACCCTGCAAAGTGATCAGAGTTTTGGCGATCAGCGTCAGTTCGCCGGGAATACGCACATGATAAACATAAGCCAGCTGGAAAATCTGGGCCAGTAAATCGCCGACATGTAAGTCGTGCATCGGCATGGACATATACTGCTCCAGCAAACGGTCGATTTCCTGCTCGAAATGGCGCAGGCTGATCCGCTGCTTCATGGTGTCCATGCTGGCCACCGCCTCAACCACCTGATGGCTGTCCTGAGTCGCGATGCCGATAAATAATTTTGACAAAATACGCTTGTATGACACGCTCAGCCGCCCGACCATCCCCAGATCCAAAAAAACGATCGTCCCGTCCGGCCGGACCGTCAAGTTGCCCGGATGCGGGTCCGCATGGAAAAAGCCGTCCTGGAAAAACTGGCGGATCATGGCATGGGACAAACGGATGCCCAGGTCCGAACAATTGATGCCGGCCGCTTTCATCTCCTCGGTCTGGGTGATCCGCCAGCCGGAGATATATTCCATGGTCAGCACGCGGCTGGTCGTATAAACCCAGCGGATCTCCGGCACGGCCACTTTGTCCTGGTCGATGAAATTACGGCGGAACACATCGGCATTTTCGCCCTCCTTGCAGAAATCCAGTTCATTATTCAAGGATTTCTCCAATTCGGCCATCATGCCGGAAAAATCATACAATTCGCCGTAGCGGGTATAGTGTTCGATAAAATGAACCAGATCCTGCAAAATTTCCAGATCCGTCTTGATGCTTTCCTTGATGCCCGGCCGCTGCACTTTGACGACGACCGGTCGGCCGCCGCGCAGCACGGCCCGGTGAACCTGGGATAAAGACGCGGCCGCCAGAGGCGTCTCGTCAAAAGATTCAAAAACAGCTTCCAGCGGCTCGCCGAATTCCGCTCGAATGACATTCCGCACATCGGCCAGCGGGAACGGATTAACCGAATCCTGCAGTTTTTCCAGTTCGCCGGTAACCTCCGCTGAAAATATATCCGGCCGGGTGCTCAGGATCTGACCGATCTTGACAAAAGTCGGCCCCAGCTGCTCGCACGAACGCCGCATCCGTTCCCCCATCGACTGACGGGTATTTTCGGCGGCTTTCTCGTCGGATCGGCTGATCCGGCTGCGCCGCATACGCAGATAACTGAAAATACCCAGCTGCTCCATCAGCAAACCAAACCCGTTGCGGGTAAAAACACTGATGATCTGCCGGTATCGTTTCAGGTGGCGGCGTCTCTTCAATAACATGTATCGCTGCAGCCGTTATCCGACAATCCTGATCAGGACTGCGGCTTATCGGTTTTATCGGCATCCGGCCCGGATTTGCAGCAAGCGTCCCCCTGACCGGCGACGCCGGCTTCCTTCAAGGCAGCGGCGACTTCTTCGCGGATCATCCGGCGCATTTCATTGCGCTGTTCTTCGCCCTTCTTCACCAGATCGCCGGCGAACTGCCGGGCGTCCTTCTGCGCGACTTCGCCGCGGCGGACCATATCCTCAACCATTTCTTCTATTTTCTCACGCGAATAGACGGCCAAACCCAGGCCAAAATTCAAGGATTTTTCCATAAATTCTTTGACATCCATCATGGTTACGACCTCCCATCAAAATTTAAAACAATCAGACTAAAACAGATTTATGATTATTATACCACAAATGGGCCCTGACGTGCTCAGGCCCGGACCGGCTAGGGGAATAGGACAGCCGGCCGGTTTCTTTATTGTAAAAGCTCACGCAGAACCTGATGGGCATACAGGACCGCAATATGATCAAAATTAACCTGAAGCATTTGGTCGGTCTCGCCGCGGCGCATCAGGGCAATCAGCGACTGGGTATTCCGCCAGTTTATATTTTCGGCCAAAATAACGTCTTTGACATTCAGGGCCGTATTTTGCGCCGGCACGGCCGGCTCCCGGCAAAATCCGGCCTCAGGCGGCGACTGACAGATTTTGCGCGGAATCAGCAGCGCCGACAAAGGCATTCTGACGGTATTGCGGATCACCACCTGATCGAAATACAAGTATAAGGTCTGCTGGTCATCGGCCAGATAAACCTTGTCGACCTTCATGATATAAGGCTGAAAGCTCTTCCACTTAACCGGATTATTCTGCAGCCAGTCCTGCGCCAGGACCATATGGCGCCAGTGAACCATTTTTTCACAAGCCGGAGCCGTGATCAGCTGCCAGAAGGGATCATTTGTAAAATCAAAACGATCCAGGAAATACGCGCAGATGGCGCGATCATAATCGGCCGGTTCCAAAAAAGTCAGGTAGCGACTCAGAATCGCCGCCGTTTCCGGTGGATCTTGCTGAAAATACCGAAGCAGGACCGCTTCATTTTCCTTCAGCGCCGCAGCGTCGAAACGCAGGAACAGATCAGTACATAATCTCTGCAGAAAAAGCCGGTCAGGCAAAAGCTCCATCTGTTTGATCAGCTCATCCAAAGTGATTGGCGGATTGGCTGTAAAATAATACTGAGCCATAAGCGGGATTAAATGTTGATCAACCTGCTCACTCTGCCTTACATTGGACAGAGCGGTCTTGTCTTCCCCGTCAAGCCCTTCCGCCAGAATCCCGGCCCAGGCCGGATTCTGGAATTTGGGATGCCGGATCAGCCGCAGCGACAAGGGATAGCGGGATTCGCCTGATTTCAGGACATAACGCGCCGCCTGTCCGCAAAGCGAAACCAGAAAACGGTTTTCCGGCTGTTGTTGTAAAAGGAACCAGCTCAACCGGGCCAGACGCGGTTTCATGCGGATCAGCAAAATCCGGCTGATCAGCAGCAGATCTTCCAGTCCGGCCGACTCGTCCAGCAGACAGACCATCATGGACTCCAAATGCCGGCCGGGTATCCGCCGGATCGCCGCCAGCCGGGCTCCATCGGACAATCCCCGAAACTTCCGGGCAAGATCAGAGCAATAACCGTCCGGTAAAGTAGATAGCAGCTCCGGTGAGGTCCATTCCAGAGGCAGACGATGCTGCTGCCGTATCTGCGTCCAAATCGCCTGTTGAGATCGATTGTTTTGATCGCTTCGCTGTTCCATCAAGGATTATTTTGCTCCTGAATGTGTTGTTTCAGCGCCTGTAAACCGGACAGCAAGCCTTCGTCATTCAGCTGCAGATTTATTTCGAGACGGCGGGACAGATCCTTATTGACCGTGCCGTTGCTCTTGATCGGCCGGCTGTTCGAGCAGCCGGAAACAGCGAAATAACTCTGCGGATCGTCAACGGCTGCTTTTTCATAGAGATTTTCGTTGATAATCATGAGCAGCGCCGTTTCCGCCCGGGTCTGTGATAAGGTCAGGTTGGTTGTATAAGTACCGCCGTCATCGGCATACCCGACGATCTGTATTTGATTCAGGGACGCCTGCCAGGTATCGCTGAAAACGCAATCGACGATAATCGGCACGATTTTCCGCCAAGCGGCTTTGGAGACGTCTGTCAAAGAACTGTCGCTGGAAGCGAACGTCAGGAGTGAACCGAAATTCAGATTGCCGGTTTCGGCATTCACCTGGCAAGTCAATCCGGCAGCCTGGCAGCGGCCGATAATTTCCTGATAGAGGATTTGCCTGGCCTGAGCTAGTTGCTCCGCCTTTTCAGCTTCGGATAAAAGGCCGGCCAGCAGGCTGGCCTGCTGTTCCTTCATCGCCGACAGATCGGTCTTCTGGCTGGCGATTTGTTGACGGGCTTCATTAATCTCGGCCTGCAGCGCGGCAACATCGGTCGTCAGCGGACCGGCTGCCGTGCCGGACGGCAAAGAACCGGTCGAATCGGTCCCGGCCGACTGGCCGGAGCCGTTCATTCCGCTATAAACAGAACCGGCGACGGCTATCAACACAACCAGCAACAAGGCCAGAATCACCAGATTTGACGAGAAGGAATTTTTATAAGATGATTTAGGTCGCTGTGTCGCTTTCCTGAACATCCGATTCCTCCTTTGGCACAAGATCAGGATCCGGAGCGGCTTCTCCGCCTATACCCTGCCTGACTTCCAGGACTGCCGCCGGCAAATCGTCGACTGAATCGCGGATTATTTCTGCGGTGTAAGCCAGACGTTGAGCCAGTTCAGCAACATGTTGGTCCACCGATTGGAAAGTGTCCTCGGTGCTCAGGCGGATTTTGTCGGCAAAAGCCTTAACCGACTGCTCAAGACGTTCATTCAACGATGATATTTCTGTGGTCACCTCACGCGTCAGGAACGTTATGTCGCGGACCTGTTCATCCATGGTATTCATAACCGAATGAGTACTGTCGGAATAATTCTGGATCATCGCCGTCGTTTGCTCATCAATATGTTCGAACGTTGTCGAATAAACATCCGTAAAGCGGCCAAAAATGCTCTCGATCTCTGAGTTCAAGTCATCCTGAAGCTGGGTGATCTGCTGGCTCATCTTATCGATATAACCGTTGTTGAGCGCCTGCATCGCCTGCCGTTCTGTGTTGAGCCGCTCGGCCATCTGACGGTCGGATTCCAGCAGATTGCCGATCAGGCCGGCCAGATCGCCGGTTTTGTTCAGACTGTCATTGAAAACCTGGGCTGTCTCAGCCAACTGAGTCCGCGATTCGGATAATGTCTGCAAAGAAGCAACCGCTTCCTGATTGATCTGGTTCTGCATTTGCGTGCCGCGGTCCAGCGCCGTCAGTAAACATTGCAAATCATCAACGCTTTTCTGTTGTAAAGCAGCCAATTGCTGTACACGGTCGGTCTGCATGACAGTCATTTGTTCGGTCAACGCGGCCAGAGACGCCAATTGACCGGAAAATTGCTCGTCAATCCGCTGAGCAAAGCGGTCGGCCAGAATCTGAATGCCATTTTGCTGCAGGGCCAGATTCTGCTCTGAATAATGCTGCATGGTTTGATCCAGCTTTTGCAGCGAGGGCTTTAAGTGGTCTTCAATAGCCTGCCGGTAACTGCCGGCTAGATCGGGGATGAGCCGTTCGGCGAACAGATTGTTGATCTGATTCGCCACATCGGGACCCATATTGACCAGCAGATCCGTTTGCGTCTGCTGTTCGGCGGTTAACTGCCTGATCCAGTCCTGATCGGCAACAACCGTCAGCTTGCCTTCCAGCGCGCTGATCAGACGATGCAGTTCACGGACCCCCTTGTTGGCAAATTGGCGGTCAAGCCCGGCAAAAAGCAGCGCGAGGACAATCGATCCGATAAGCAGGATCAGCATCTGCGCAACCGTCCGGGGCAAAAGGCCGGTCGTTCCCGTGGCGTCGGCGGTTAAGCCGGATTGCTGGAACGCTGCCAGAACAGCCAGGCCGCCCAGCAAAATGCCGGCGGCCGTCAGAACGCCCGGTATGGATTCGGCGGCTTTCCTGGCGCAGCGATCGGTCAGCAAAGCCGACGCGTCGAAGTGTTCCTCGAGATCGCATAAAGCAGGCGAATCATTTTGCATGGGCCGGGATGTCTGGCAGGCCTGCCAGGCATGCTTCAGCCATTGATTCTGCGGTTCGGCAAACCCCTTGCCGATCGTTTTAAATCGTTCCTGTTCCGAACCGTTGGCCTTGCCGATATTGATGCGCAAGGCTTTTATCAGTCGGGCCGCCTGAAGATTTTTTATCAACTCAAAATAGATGAAGGCAAGAACCGCGATGGCCAACACAACCCAGAAACTCCAATTCAGGATTGTTTCCGGCTGCCATTGATTGAGCCTTTGCATAATGCTGGTGATCAAAATACTTCCCCCATCTCTGATATCCTTTGTTTTATCAGCACGCGTTTATTTCCAGGTCAGATAATCGTCATCCTGCCGGACCAGCTTCGGTATGGCGTAAAAATTCATATTGAGCGTGCCGTTGATAAACCCGCTCTCACCGGTCGTATAGGTTATATTCGTCACCTGGACGGAACGGTTCATGTTTTCCAGCAAGGTCATAAAATACCGGACCTGATCATAGGTTCCCGTAAACTGGATGGTCGCCGTCAAACTGCTGACCGACTGCAGAGCTGCCGTTAACGCGGCCTGGTCCACCGTCTGCAATGCCGACTGCTGTTCTTCGGCGTCGGCGTTCGTTATGCCGTCCATTTTATTCAGCTGACTGATCGCGTCGGTCAGGGAATTGGCCTGGGCCGCGGTACCGGAGGTCTGCGCGGTCTGTGCCGCCGCGCTTCCGGCAGCCGCATCCGGCAATTGCGGGGTCAGTCCCTTCTGCTGAACGTAAGCGATATTGCTGACGACTATCCCGCTGCCCGTCACCAGATCATTCAGGACCAAAATGATCTTCTCCTGCAGAATCGACGGATAATAAGCGACCGTCGACTGGTTGATGGTATCGGTTAAATCATTGACGCTCTTGTTGATCTGATCATAACTGGCCAGCTGCTGGTCAATATCCTTTTTCTGAACCTGAACCGCCTGATATTCCTGATTCAACAGATCTGCCTGATTATTGAGCGGCGTGTAGATCAAATAAAAGCCGCCGGCCAGAAGGCCGACAATCAGCAGGAAAGAAAGCATGATTTTTTCACGCTGCGTTATCTTCATTTGATGATCACATCCTTCAGCATGCAGTGAATGGATGTTGAAGACACCCCACTGGCTTCATCATGGACCAGCGTCAATAGATCCGCCGATTCCAGAATGGGCAATTCCTTTAAATTATGGAGCAGGAGCGCCGCCGTCTGGCTGTCCGGAACCGCGGCTTCGATCTGCAGGTCCGTCCCGTTTAGAGTGACCGCGTTATAACTTACGCCGGCGGGAGCGGCGTTTTTGATGGCGTCCAGCGCCTTGCCGTTGATGATCCGGGTATCGTTGAGATACAGATCGATCAAATCGAAATTGTTCTGATAGGCGCTTAAGAGCTGCTGTTTCTGCCCCAGCGTATTGATTTTGGCCAGCTGCGCCGTTACATCGCCGGATGTGATATAGGCTTTTACTTCATTGATGCTGTCCTGGGTCTTGCCGATCTGCATTTTTATCCAGACATAATAACTACCGACGCCCAGGACCACCAACAAAGCCATGATCAGCAAGACCGGTACGGCAGGCGATTTTTTCTTTTTACTGACAGGAGCTGCCAGAAAGTTCAGATCATACATGCGGTGTTACTCCTCTCACTCATTACGGATTATCGCGCCAAGAGCATTGATAAATTGGCCGATATCCTGATCCGGGCTATTCTCGCGGCTGACCATTTTGACAGCCGGTAAATCATTCATATAACGAATCGGCACATTATAGGCGCCGTTCATTAAATCGGCCAGCCCTCTCAGCCGGGCAAAACCGCCGTAGATATAAAACGCTTCCGGTTTGTTCTCCTGCGAACGGCCGGTATAAAACTGAATGTTGGTTTGTATTTCTGTCAGCCAGCGGTTGGTGAAAGACCGGATGGTATCCTGGGCATGATCGCCGTTCGATTTGGTTAAATCCAAATCATTGGCCAGCCGCTGTTCGGTCTGGCTCAGGGTGATGTTCCACTGCTTGGCCAGCTCCGCGCAGATCTGCCGGCTGCCAAAAGCGATCAGGCGGCTGAAGACCAGCGATCCTTGCGAGATGATATTGACCTCGGTCTGATCATAACCCAGATCCAGGAAGGCGGCAGTCTGCCAGGAGGTCATCGAATTGACGTTCTGTCCGTTCCTGATAAAATTGCGATCGACCAGTTTAGCCAGCGCGTTGGAATGGACATCCATGATAACCGGTTTCAGGCCGGCTTCCCGCAGCAGTTCCAGATAACTGTTAATCAGCGTTTTCGGCATGGCGACCACATGAAATTTCATCTGGCTGCCGCCCTGAACGGCAGCGTTTTTATCGGTTCCCGGATTCAACAAGGTAAATCCGGTTACATATTCGGTAACCAGATTGGGCACATACTGCTCCATTTCCAGTTGAATCATCGAATCCAGTTCATCTTTGTTTACAACCGGCAGAACGACGTCGCGCGCAATAACCAGCGGGCTCTTGACGGTCAGGACAGCCCGGTCGGCCGTGAAGTGATTCTGCTTTATCGCCTGGTGCAGACATTCCCTGACGGAAGCCTTGTCGATGATCGAGCCATCCCGTATCGAGCCCTCCGGCGTTACGACCAGCAAGCAGCGGTCGACTTCAATCGCGCCGCCGCGGCTGCGCCCTTCAACCAGATGGATGTTCCGGCTTCCCATATCGATGGCGAGTATTTTCCCAGATAACAAATGCTTCACCTTCCTTATCCTTTATCAGTTGTTAGGCCGCGTGATTGTAATGGTATAAGTCTGATCGAGCATATCGGCCTGCTTGACGACGATGGTGACTGTATTAATACCTTTTGCAATATCGATTGTTCGATAATGGCCTGAGTACACCGGGATACCGTTAACCGTTATCGACGTAGCTTGCGGACTGGTTGGAAGAATGTCAACCTGTTCCCATCTTTTACCGGTAACTGCTGTATAATTGAGATTTCCGCTGGTAAACGCCGGCTGAATGATATTGGTATAGTCCCAGACGCTTTCAACCGACAGATCCGTTAATTGCGCATAGCCCTTGATTACGCGAATGGTGCAGGTCGCGTAAGCCGACGGATTCTCATTGGACTGCAGCCTGATGACGGCGGTTCCCGCGCTTTGGGCCGTAACCAGGCCGGTGCTGCTGACCGAAGCGACGGCCGGTCTGTTGCTGCTCCATGTAACAGCGTTTGTGTCGGCTTCGGCCGGTAAAATGGACGGGACTAATTGTACACTGGCGCCAATCATCAGATTAGCCGATGTCGGAGCGACAGATATGCTCTGGATGATCGGACGGATGACCGTAACCGTAAGAACAGCTGCATGTTGAGGAGCGTTATGCGTCAGTCCGTCGATTCGCTGTACCCCCAGCACATTGTTTTGTACCGCGCCGGTCCAGTCCACCGGAACCTGACGCAGCGAGCCATCGGAATAAGTGGCGTCCACAACCGTCGGCATAGTATAGGTATCATACAGATGAATCGTATCGCTGATCGGCGCGACACTGACGATGCCGATGACATTGACATCCAAAGTCACCTTTTTGGTCGGATCCAGCCGGGCGCTGCCTGTTACGATCTGATGCCCCGTATTCAGGGTGCTCACGTTCTCGTCCCAGATGACTTCCACAGATTGGGTCGCGCCGTTGGTCATCGTCGCGTTCACGCGCTGGGGCATCACATAGGTTTCCCCCTGTATGCCGGTATCCGTTATGTTATGCAGGTAATCGATGGTCCAGGGTACGATCGTCGGATCATATTTTTCAAAGAGGGCCGTCTTCACCTGCTCCAGATCCGTCGAAGTTGACAGATCCCGGTCGTAAATCAACAATTCGGCAATCGACAAATCACGGGTATTGATGGTGAGATTGCCCATGGTTATGGCGCCGCTGTTTACGGAGGTATATTCCTGTTTGTCGACCTGGAACTTCAGCTGCCCGCCGGAGATGATGCCGGTAAAAACATGCCATTCATCATCCAGGCCCTGGCCGGATAAACACTCGACTGAAGCGGTATTATTCATCAAGCCTAACGCGCCGCTGCCCAGCCAGCCCATTTTCCAGGAAGTCCCCTGAATGATCGGGACATTGGTTTTTGCCGCGTGGCTTTTGGCTACGAAGATGACCGTCAAAGCCGACGGGTTGGCCGGTGAAAAAGAAGCGACCGTCATGGATGAATCCGCTGACGACGTGACCTGTCGGCCCCAGACTTCCGGAATAATGTCTTCCGTATAAGTGATGTCGTCCATCTGCGGCTGCAGCGCCGGCGTCGCCTGCGCGGCCGACCGGGGAACGGATGTCGACAGCAGATAGGCCAGATTGGGCCAGCTTTGCAGGAAATTTGCGTTGCTGCCGCCGCCCAGGTTAACCGTCCTGACCAGCGTTCCGTCAGCTTTGTTAACGGTTGAGGAATCGAGGTGAACTTTCAAATTCGTCAGAACGGCGGGGCCGTATAAATAGACCGGTTCGCTGTATTTCAGCAAGCCCATTTTCATGGCTCTGGCGACCGGCGTCGCGGTGAAAACCAGGTGGTGGCCGGCATATTGCGCGAAATTGGTCAATACCGTCGTGGTCGCGCCGGCGATCGGCTCATAATCGTCGGGGAAGCGCGGATATTTCGAACCCACCTCAACTTCGTCAGGCGTCGCATAGAGGGGCATGTTATAACCGTCGCGCGAAACATACCACTGATACATCGTTTGAAACAAATCGACCGTATCGCTGTATGTGCAGGCCCCCGTCAAACTAAGCTGCGGATCTGCCGCGTAAGCCTGGGTTACCGTCGTCGTGTTTTTTTTCATCGTGATGGTGACCGACGAGACCACCGGCACATGGAAATCGATCTGGACGCTGTTGGCGACCAGTGTTTTCAAAGACTTGGCGGCGATCGTCTGGGTCAGCGAGTAGGCCGTTACCGAAACCTGGTAGGATCGGCCGGCAAACAGGGTGATATTCTCTTGCGGCTGGGAAACCGGTTGATTTGATTCAATCTTCGCCTTGACTGTGTTGATCTCTTCTTCCAGCTTGTCTTGTATCGAAAAAGCGTTTTGCGTAATGGTCTTTGTCCTGTTAATAAACTGATAGTAGGTCGTCATGCCGGAAAAGAAAATCACGGCAATCATGCCGATGATGCCGATCGCCACAATGATCTCAATCAAGGTCATACCCTTTTTATTGGCAAATTTTCTCATCTCATCCACCGGCCTTTCATCGGGCAGGTCCGTTAATGACCCAGAGGTCATTGAGAATATCCTTGCGGATCGCTTCGAAGATAACGCCCAGGTCGCGATCGCTGGCATATTGATAAACATTGCCGGCATCGGTGCCGGCGGCGTCGGCGATATCCTGAATACTGCCCAAGTCGTCATGGTTGGCGGAAAAACCGATGACATAGGTCTTGATGCCATTGGCATAGGACCGGATCATACTGCCGACCCTGTCGACATATCGTGTGCCATCAGGATCCAGACTGCCGCCAAAACCTTCCACATCATAGCTTTCGCTAATACCGCCGGCCGCCAGATAGTAATTCCCGTTTTTCCAGGTATAGTATGTTGTCACGCCGTCGACCAGAATAATCATGTAATTTTTACAGGTTATGTCGGAATGATTCAGATTAAAATTGACAATCTGGTAATAGCCCCGGCGCATGCCATCGCCGGTGTTGGTCCCGCCGTTGGCGGATAATCCGCTGATCGAACCGAGCAAAGAGCTGGTCTCGTTGGCGGCGCTGTAAAAGGGGCCGACGCTGTTGCCGGAAGTGCTGAAGGGGGCTAAAGAGATGCTGATGTTCTGTTCTTTGGCAAAAGCATTGACCAGCTTGGCCGCCTCGGTTCTCAGGATCGAGATCCGTTTGTTGCTCTCTGTATAAGTGTTGTTCCCATAGATATCCCAGTCCATGCTTCCCGACCGGTCCAGAACCATCGATATGGCTCCGTAGATCGCCATCGGGCGCTCGTCGCTGCGATAGGCCAGCGCCGTGGCCGGATCCGACAAGGTGCTGCGGTCGATGACCTGCAGCGAATTCAAGGCTTCCAGCTGCGTGTCTATATCGATTTTTTTAACCGCAGATCCATCCTTGATCGCTTCAATGGCAAAACTGAGCAATTTATTATCATTGGATTTATCATTCTTCCAAAACCGCAGCCGGTATGTCATGCCTGTCTGGGCCGAGATAACGGCGGTCTTTATATGCGTTTTATTCACGGCATCATAGGTATATTGAACGATTTCCGTTTTGTCCGGGCTGATCCCGAAATAGTTCCAGCCGGCTGTTAAATTGTCTTCGCGAAAGCTGGATTCATTGATGGTAAAAACAGCCGTCGAGTAGCGGACGATTTTGTTCGTCGTCTCGCTGGCAATGCGGGCCGCCGTTTGCAGTTCATATTCGTCGGTGCTGACCGCCTGCGCTTTATTGCCGAATAATAATAGGTTCAGGCCCAGGGACATAACAACGATCACAAGCGCCGATACAATAATCAGCTCAACGAGCGTCACGCCTTTTTTGCTTCTTCTCATCGTTATCACTCCCATCCGGAATGGCTTTTCAACAGCCATCCCCCTTATTGCGTACGAACAACAATGGCCGGATTGTCGTCCCGGAACCGCATTGCTGTCGTATTCGTCACGGTCGAATTGTTCAGATGGCCTTCGGCCTCGATGACCAGCCATACTTTGCCGTCGATCGTCGTCCTGGATAAGCGCAGGTCCACCGTGCCGTCATCCAGGGTGAGGCTCTGGCTGATGGCATTATTGAGCTCAGCCGCGTATTTCTTATAGTAATAAACCACATTGGCATCGTCCGGATCGGTATCGGTCATCAAGGCCGAGTAGCCGACTTCAACGCCCGACAGGGCTAAATAGTAGGCTTTCATCCGGTCTTCCTGAAGCTTGGCTTGCTGCAGATTGACCGAATACATGGAGGCAATCACTGTTGTGATGATCATGATGACAGCCAAAACCAGCATGACAACAGATAATGCCGATCCCTTTTTCGAGCTTGCGCTTTTTGGCCTGTTCATAAACTACCTCACATACAGTATAGGTCCGCCGCGATATGCCGGAGGGGCGATAATCCCGGAAACACATTTTGACCTGTGTTTCCGGGATACCCTCTGAATAAATTCTTGATCGTCTAGGATCTTAAGAGAGTTTGAAAGCTTCACCTTCGGTGACTGTTTGCTGCTTACCTGCATATTTACCGGTTGCTGGTGTCCATTTCACAACATATTTCGAAGTACCACCACCGGATATTGCAAATGACGGGCCATTTTGCGGTTTAGTTACCTTAATGTAATCTGCACTTATCACTGTTGCAGGATCACCTGCAACTATTGCTGTTCCCGTATCAGCTTCCTGGACTCTGGCCGCGCTGCAGATTTCGGCGGCGGTGGCGGCGTCGGCTTTCACCCGCGAGGTGTCCTGGATGTTGGTAAAGGCCGGGATGGCAATCGCGGCCAATATGGCCAGGATGGCGATAACCACGATCAGTTCGATCAGGGTAAAGCCTTTACGATTGCGGCGGATGTTCTTGGGATTCTGAACCGTCAAAGCATTTGTCATAAATTGAAACCTCCTACATAAAATGATTTATTTTGTTCCTGTCAGGTCGGTAAACCTGTTGAAACCGTTCCGGGCTTGCCGCCGTGTTTCCGGCCGCTCGCGGCTAAAGGGTGATTACTGAACCGTCGTGAACATGGAAAACATCGGCATGGCAATCGAGATGATGACGGCTCCGATGATGACGGCCATGAAGACAATCAACAGCGGCTCCAGCATCGAGGTCATTTTCTGAACCGAAGCGTCTACTTCCTCATCGTAAAAGTCGGCGGTCTTGCGCAGGACATCATCCAGCGAGCCGGATTCCTCCCCGATCTTGATCATGCTGTCCACCATCGGCGGAAACAGATTCGTCTTTTTAACCGGGCCGGCCAGGTCGAACCCTTTGCGGACATCCTCGCGGATGCTCAGGATCGCTTTTTCAACCACCTTGTTGCCGACGACCCGGGAGGTGATTTCCATGGCGTTCAGGAGCGGGATGCCGCTGGCCAGAAGGGTGGAAAGCGTCCGGGTGAAGCGGGTTGTCGCGATGCGGATCGTAACATTTTTAATCACCGGTATGCGCAGCTTAAAACGGTCGAAGGCTAAACGGCCGGATTCGGTTTTTAACGACCGCCGGATCAGATAGACCGCCACAATCACGGCCGCGGCCAGCAGATACCACCAGTCGCGCAGGAAAAAGCTGATATTGAGCAGGATCTGGGTCGGCAAAGGCAGGGCCACGCCGCTGCTGGTAAACATGCCGATAAAAGTCGGCATGATAAAGGTTAACAGGAAAATAACCACAACCACGCACACGCAGCTGAGGACAATCGGATAAATCATCGCTCCGGTCACTTTGCGTTTCAGTTTCGTGTCTTTCTCAAAATGCTCGGCCATGCGTTCCATGATCACATCCAGGTTGCCGCTGGCTTCGCCGGCTTCCACCATGTTGATCAGGAGCTCGGGAAAAACATCCTTATGAACGCGCAGCGATTCAGAGAAAGATGAACCCTTCTGGACCAATTCATAGACATCGGCAATGACTTTCCTCAGCTTGATGTTGTCGAACTGCTGGCGCAGAATGTCCAGGCATTGGATGATGCTGATGCCGGAATTGAGCATGGTGTAAAACTGGCGGCAAAAAACGCCGATATCCTTCAGCTTGATCCGTTTAAAGGCAGACTTCAGGTTGATGTCCTGATTCTCTCGGATTTCGCTGATGGTTACCGGTTTATAATCCTTTTCCCGCAGCATTTCCAGGACTTCGGAACGGTCTTTGGCAACCAGGCTGCCTTCGATCGCCTCGCCGCTGGTGCTGATCGCTTTGTATTGGTATGCGGACATCTTGGTGCTCCTTCCGTTAATTCGTCAGGTAACGCTGCAGCATCTCACGATCGAGGGCGAAGGTATAGGCAACGTCGTTGGTGATCTTCCTCTGCCTGACCAGGTTGCTCAGGGAGAGATCCATCGGCATCATGCCGGTCTTCATATGGGTCTGGATGATCGTTTCCAGCTGGTTGGTCTTGCCGTCGCGGATCTGGTTGCGGACCGCGTTGTTGGCGATCAGGATCTCCTGGGCCGCCGCCATGCCGGCATTGTCGCTTCTGGCTAAAAGCAGCTGGGAGATGATGGCTTCCAGGACGACCGAAAGCTGGATCCGGACTTGCTGCTGCTGAAAAGGCGGAAAGACGTCGATGATGCGGTCGACCGTCTGTTCGGCGCCGGTTGTGTGCAGGGTGGAAAGCACCAGATGGCCGGTTTCGGCCGCGGTTATCGCCGTGGAAATCGTTTCCAGATCGCGCATTTCACCGACCATGATGACATCCGGATCTTCGCGCAGCGCGGCGCGCAGGCCGGCGGCGAAATCCTGGGTGTCGGTGCCGACTTCACGCTGGTTGACCATGCTCAGGTTGTGATGATGCAGATACTCGATCGGCTCCTCCAGCGTCAGGATATGGCAATTGCGGTTTCGGTTGATATGGTCGATCATCGCCGCCAGGGTGGTCGATTTGCCGCTGCCGGTCGGGCCGGTCACCAGGATCAGGCCGCGTGTCTTCAGCGCGAGGGTTTTCAGAACATCCGGGAATCCCAGCTCGTCGATGGTCGGTATATCGATGCTGATCACCCGGAAGGCCAGGCTGTA
>JAYFQE010000017.1:0-73582 GCA_034927345.1 Clostridiaceae bacterium | reverse complement strand
CGTTAAGCTGTATAATCTTCTCAGACATGATTCGTTCTCCTTTGCTCGGTTAATGTTTGGGTCGCTTCTTACATTTTACCAAGCGAGAACGAGTCATGTCGTTCTATTTTTCAAAGTGCGCAATTTCAGGATACGTCATCTCCGAATCATCGAACAGGAGCACACCCCTGTTGCCGGCGATCGCGTTCAATGCCGAAAGGAAGAGATCGTCTGCGATTACCGCCGCGCCACTCCGGATGAAATAGCTCATGCGGAACACATTGTGGCAGCTAAACAAGCGGATCCCCATACCATGCTGGGCAGTTTGATGTCCGAGCTGCTGCTGGATTATGAAAAGAAGATGAATCAACAAGGGCTAAAAAGCGGCGCACTGCCGATTCAGGTCATGTCTATCGGCGAACTGCTTATTTTTGCGCTGCCGGGCGAGCTCTATCATCAATTCGGTGTAGAAATCAAAGAAAACTGTCCCGGCCGAAAATGTCTGATCGCAACACTGTCCAACGGCGCGTTCGGTTACATTCCGGTACCGGAACTGTTTGGCACCTGTGCCTATCCGGTTCAACTCTGTGAAGGCAGCTTCTGGGAACCCTCTGCCGGCAACGCGATCACCGATCGCGCCATAGCGCTTGCTGCTGAACTGCGCGGCTGAAAAATACCTTATTGCTACAAACGTAATAATTTCATCCTCTTTAGGTACAATTCCAGTGGTCTTCCTGTCTGAGTCATTGATATTGTTATATTGATAAAAGAGGGAGTCAATTATACTCCCTCTTTTTCCAAGTGGCCTGAAACAGTGTTCCACTGCGTTTAAACTCCAAGATTGTGCGGTTAAATTTAGGCGGTGTTGGTTTGAAAGCTTGGTCTCCCTTTTGCAAGCTATACTCTAAATTCTGAAATTCCCGCAATGCATTTATATCTATATCTGCTGCTAAAATGCAGGGATTTTTTCCGCCCTTTGTTTTGATAATATCTCGTTGCTCGGTCTTTGTAGGGCACAATACACGACTGTCACCTAAACCAGAAGAATTGGCCTGAATGCAATAACAGTGAAGGTCGCGGCAAAGAGACTCAACAATACTGCTAAAATAATTAATATCAGAATTCCACTCCACAGCGACAATTAAATCTGCATAGTATTGAAATAATGCTCTGTCATGAATGGATGCTAGTTCATAGCAGCAATAAACTGGAAACCAGATATTGTGCCAACAAAAAAGTTGATACGAATTTCCCTCCTGATATGTATTGCCGCGTCCTTCGATTTGCACTATTTCCTCCGGAGAATATGCGACTTTATTGTGATAAGCTATATAAGCAAACTTTTGCTGCTGGTGCTCATATGGTAGAATGGTCGCCGTCAAATTATAAACGCGTTTTCTGCCATCAGATTTTCCCATTGGAGCTACAATATGTTCAATGCCTGTAACCAAAGCCATCTGATTGTTTGCGCATGCTCTAGACACCACCGGAAGCCATTCCATAGGCAAATAACTCTCTGGTAGAACCAGAAGATCAACATTCTGCTGGATTGCAGCATCGAGGATTTTCGAAAAATCACGGTAACGCTTATAACTGCGATTTGGTTTATGATCAAGCGCTGCTTTGAAATTACTCACCTCCAGTGCAGCGTTTCCAATTGCTACGCAAAACTTATTTTTTATACTAATTTCATCAGCTTTCCCAACACGAGTCATAAAGTGCAATGATCCCGTCGAGAATTGTATTGTTTGAACTTCATCCAGATCATAAGCCTTTCGATCATCGTCCTGCACATTCGGATAATTGCGGTGAATAAATAACTGTTCTAAATCATTCATCTGCTGCTGCGGATTGAATGATGTAATGTTATTATTTATGTCTGCACACAGCTGAGCAAAGGAAAATTCTTGCGGCGTAAGCATATACGGGTAGTACCTATAGTCATTTTTCTTTTTTACCCAATTCACATCCATGAGTTGCCTTGTCTCTGAAAGGTCATATAACCGAGCAGAAAACCCATTATCTAGCGACAATGATGAGAGAATACAATCTATTGGAAGCGGAATAACATATTTATTTATCATTCGTGTTTTACAGTAAGCAAAACGCGTCTGAGCCATAGTAGAAGTTTGAAAATCCTCTATTACAGTTGTTGTGCATGCAATATTCCCGCATCCATTAGTAAGTCCTTTATAAATATGGTCCAGCACTCTTCTAGTCTTCTCGCCCCAGCTTAATGCGGAAACACGGCATAATGCTGAATGCAGAACACGTATAAGCCCTTCCTTTGTAAATATTTCTTTAGTACATACCTTGTCATCTGGCACTTCATAGCGTGCTAGAGCATTTAAAATACGTAATGACAGTTTTTCAAACAGGTCTAAGCGGTCATTCACCACCAGGATCTCTAAAATACGTTCCCACGTCCCATAATTTTCGATTAATGCACGCTCGTCCAAAATCAACATCAGATCCTTTTCAAAAGCATTCTCCTCCTTGCCGTTAATAAGACCGCTGACCTTCCGATATTTGCCAAGAAATTTTGAAAGGACAAATTTGTTTATTTCAACACCGTCAACACTTCTAAATTTGTTTATGCTTTCATTATTTTTTAGGTGAAATATCTCACTATAATTTTTACTAATCAAAACATCATCCAAATCTGGCATCAAACGAAATTCACTGGCGTTTTGAGCAATTTGAATTTGAAAGCAGTTAAGTAATGCCTGAGTAGCACCTGATTGAAAGTAGAACACCTTGACCTTACTATTTTGAACTCGAATGTCGCATTCCGGGCTTGCTAAAATTGCCGGATCAATGCGATATATGGGGTCCCCGCTTATATCTTCCACAAGACTTAAAGCCGGATGCACTTCTTTTGATATGCTCAATGTGTCAGATTGTTCTAACAAGAACATTCTGATAATTTCTTCCGAGGTTAGCCGGCGTTCACTATTTTTTTCCCGTGCTCGTTTATACAAAGGACTGTTTTTCTCTACTTTGTCTACAATAATGACATCATCCACATAACGTCCGTAATACACCGGATTCCAGCGTTCAATGATAGCGTCATCAAATGGCGTTAGTACCCAGTTAGCAAGAATGTTGGATGGTAAGAAACCAATAGGTAGGATGTTACGATTCCCCAGAGATAACTCTGTACCTGCGCAATATTTTCTTAGATTGTTTGAGTACACACAGATAACTTCAAACACAAAATTATTTACTCGTTTCTGCCAAAGTTCCGGATTTTCTAATTTGTCAAGGAATCCGTCAAAATCTTTCTGTCGTAAATCGACGCTGTAATAAAAACTTTTAAAATCTAGTGTCAAAATTAACGCATCTTGTTTGTCATTCAGACGTTCCCGCGCCCGTTCCAGTCCATAATCTCGCCAGTTCTCATATTGCGAAAAATAAGGTTCGAACAATCCTGGTGAATAAGTAATATCCCCCGATTCATTATTTATAAGATTCTTTTTCAATCGATTACCATAAGAATGTGCATACATCCCATCGTAGCCGTCCTCGCAGTTTTTATCTAATTCCATGCCGATAGACAATACCCATAAGACGCTCAGAATATGTCCCTCCACATCAAGGTCAATAAAATACTGGGGTTTTTCCAACTTGATAGGTGTACAGTCGCTGTTGAATATAACCATATCTTGTGGGATAGGAGCGAGTGTTTTGGGAAATACAAAGGCTGCTAAAGAGCATATGAATCTCGACTTGTACGCATCCCACTCATCCTCAGTGGCGGATAATTTTTTAGCAATACGTTCTAATTTATCGTCAATCGTATTATCTTCATAAGTTGTAATGCTGTCTCGCAAAGGGAGTTGCGTCTTATCGAAATAAACACTAGCTTTTAATTTTTTATAGGCGATTTTTATCCGTTCTTTTAAATTCAGCATGGTCATTCCTCCCTCTCAAATTCCGAAATGTCGCGCAAAAATGCTTTACTGTAGCAAGATCCCTTGACCTTGCCTACGTTGGATACTTCAAGAAACTCCACTATGGTGTGAGGCACTTAGTAGCTTCCGTTAGACTGGCGTTGAAGAAAACGATATACGCCAGAACACCTTCCTCTTGAGCCAACCTTATCCACGTGGCTTTATGTGTGGCTAGCAGTCTGTTATCTAGTGTAGCGTTCTTTCGTTTGCCCTTCTTAGTTGAGATCGTCAGTATGCTTTCCACCTTTACCGGTATAGCAACCTTTACATCGCGAAACAATATATCATCCGCCCCTTTAGAAGGCTCCAGTGTGGAGTGTAATGGATTAATAGCCACATATCCATGGGTCTTCAAATAATCGATATATGCCTGTAGTGCTGACCGAGATATAGTCCTAAGGCGGCCGTTAGCCGACAGTATATCTAGTCTTAACTTCAGAATTCGCTGATCGCTAGTGCCACGTAACGTATTTGCTATCAATGTTGCGCTAATGTAGTAGCTGAGGCAGTTCTTAACTCGCTTAATGCAAAAAATAATCATCTGTGCTTGAATCGTGATATCCATCCGGATGTACTCACTCCGACAATTACTGCAGTTGTCATATTTATCCAAATGAGTTTGGCCGAAATAATTAAGGATATAGCCTTGCAGGATGGATTTAATCTTACAATATCCGCTTAAAACATCTAACCGTTGGTAGTTTCGCTGTCGGACAAACGATTGTTCCTCCGATGTAAGTTCCTCATTCCCTCCATTGTTTTTTACCAAAAATTTCACCGTGGTTACATCTCCAAAAGAATAGAGCATACTACACTCTGCTTCCTCGCTATCACTTCCGGCTCTGCCTGTTTCCTGATAATACGCTTCCAAACTTTTTGGCATATTGTAGTGGATAATGAAACCAATATTGGACTTATTATTACCCATGCCGAAAGCATTAGTAGCCACCATGACCATCTTACGATTTAATTGGAAGTCATTTTGATTCTGTTGTCGTTCATTGTCGGATAAACCAGTGTGATACCGAGTTACTAAGATTCCACGAACATTCAGCGCATTGCACACCCTCTCCACAGTGGTATGTGTAGTGCAGTAAACAATGCCGTTTTTGTTCCAGCGTTGCTCAATAAGCGAGGTAAGTGTAGCCATTTTATATCTCGGATGCTGCATGCCGAAGAACAGATTGGGATGGTCGAAACCAGTAATCACATCGATGGTATTATATAGATGCAGTAATCGTACCACAGCACGCCGCATCTCCGCCATGGTTATAGCAGCAAAAGCAACCAACGCTGGCCACAGTAGTAATCTGTCAGAAAATTGAACAATTTTCAGATGACTTGGTCGAAAATCCTGTTCCCATTGAGAGACATAGTGAGCCTCGTCCACCGACATCAATGAAATGTTTTGCTCTCGCATCAATTCGAAGAAGCGCTTTCCGCTCAATCGTTCTGGAGCAATATAAATAAGTTTGTATACACCCTTCCACACATGTTCATATTTGTTGCGAAACAGCTCGGTGGTTAAGGTAATATTGATAAATGTGGTATCCACACCAGTCTCCATCATAGCAATTACCTAATCCTTTATCAGTGAGATCAGCGGTGAAATCACCAGCGTGACACCTAGCACAAGTAATGCAGGAACTTGACAACACAGCGATTTTCCACCACCAGTAGTCATGAAGCCCAGTACATCCCGACTTGCAAGAATGCCGTCGATTAACCGCTCCTGTCCACACCGAAATTCGGAATGACCAGAATATTGTTTTAAATCAGAATATTTATCCATTAAAGCCTCCGGCCATCTCAAAAACCAGCTTAAATTCACCAATCGAGACGTGATCTTCTTTATTCGAATACGTTTACAATAAATTATACGTTTCTGTGCCTCTTTGAACAAGATACTATAATCGAATTCTCTTAAATAACAAGAATAGTGACAAGCTCTCGGAAAACATGCGTCCCTAATTTTCATGATATTAATAAAACAATTGGCACAGTGAACAAGTATTTGTATTTATATAAATTAACCGGCTTAAATGCTTATTTATTTTAGTTAAAGCAAGTTTTATGTAAAAACATTTGATTATATTGACTAATTGCAAATATACAAAAATAAACTGTGTTTGAAGCAATTACCATTATTCATTTATACAGCGATTAGAATAAAATCAAGACCTAACAGAAAATAATTAGATGTCAGTTTAACGTCAATCGATAACCTAAAACTATAGTTTTCAGTGTCCAGTAACCTTCCGGATACGAGTTAAGGCCGATAGGCCGCAGGGTTGTCTTAAGAATTAATCTTTGTCGTGGGTCTGGTTGATGAATCAATTTTCGTCGTGTCCTCGGTCTTCGACCTGTGGGCCTGGACGGCAGATCAATCTTCGTCGTGTCCGCGGCCTTCGGCCTGTGGAGCTCCTCGGATTGATCTGCCAACAAGGCGATATTATAGAGGGTAGTTGAGAGGGAATTTTTAAGTTTAACGAATATAGTTTTGGCTATAACCTAAAACTCTTGTTTCAGTGTCCGGTAACCTTTCTGATACGAATTAAGGCCGATAGGCCGCAGGGTTGAGTATCAGAAAGGTATACCGGACAATCAGTTAAGGCCGTAAGGCCGCGAAGTCGAGCAATAGAAGGATTGCATAAGACATCTTGGCATGACCCGGTCTGGGTGAGTATAATAATACTAGATCGTTTATGTTCATATATCATACTGCGGTTGTACAAAAACAGGATTCCGGGGGGATATCATGAAGCGTAATTCTTTGTCGGAAAAGTTTGATATGACCAAAAGTCCGATTCGTCAACGCTGGTACTTGAGACCGTTAACCTGGGCAGGCAGTTTTCCGGAAATCTGGGCGCGGCATTTGAGAATTGACCGGCATGGTGTTGATGATTTGAAACCGCCTTATCTATTGCTTTGTACGCACATGTCATTTATGGATTTTAAAGTGACGACAGCCGCCATATTTCCTCACCGCGCCAATTATGTTGTCGCCATCGACGGATTTATTGGCCGCGAATGGCTGCTGCGCAATGCCGGCGCGATTTGCAAGCGTAAATTTACCAACGATATCACTTTGATCAGGCAAATCAAGCGGGTTATTGAAAGAGGTGATATTCTGGCTTTGTATCCGGAAGCCCGCTACTCCCTCGCCGGCACAACAGCCGTGCTGCCGGATTCGTTGGGAAAATTGGTTCGGATCCTCGGCGTGCCTGTCGCTGTTCTCAACATGCACGGTAACTATCTGAATTCGCCTTGCTGGAACCTAAAGAAACGTAAAATACCGATTGCTGCCGATTTTACGAAAATATTAACTGCCGAAGAAACCCGTAATCTTGGGGTTGACGAAATCAACAACCGGATTCGTAAAGCATTTGTTTACGATGAATACAAATGGCAGATAGAAAACAAGATCTGTATCAGATGCAAGGATTATGCTAAAGGCCTGCACAAGGTCCTCTATCAATGTCCGCACTGCAAGACTGAGTTTCAGATGGATTCCGCCGGCGACAAGCTCTGGTGCAATCACTGTAAAAAAGAATGGACTTTAACCGAATTGGGCAATTTGAAAGCGGTTAACGGCGAGACCGAATTTGAGCATATACCGGATTGGTATGAGTTTCAGCGGCTTGAAGTGCGGCAGCAAATTGAAGCGGGGACTTATGAAGTCAATGACGAGGTTGACGTTGATGCCTTGCCCAACGCTAAAGGCTATATCAACCTGGGCCGCGGTCGTTTGACGCATAATCTGGAGGGATTCAAGCTGGATGTCAGAAACGGGCTGCTTAAGCTGGAGAAAACGCCGGCCAGCATGTATTCCTGCCACATCGAGTACAATTATGACCTGCGGGGCGATTGCATTGATCTTTCGACCTTGATGGACACGTATTATATCTATCCCATGAGTTTGCATTGTTGTGTCACGAAAATAGCCCTGGCGACGGAAGAGCTGTTCTCTTTCCATCAGCGTCAGGCGGCCCGGCCGGTTTGAACTGCCCCGGAGCCGGAAGCGGCAAAGCCGGGAAGCGCCGGCGGATGTGTTATACTGGTGGCAAACCCAGCAGGAATGATGAACCTGAGACTGACTATATGAAGTCAAGAGACAAATGAGGAAAAAGTAGCGTAGGCGCTAGATGCAGTGAACCTTGACAATAATGCATGCTGAAAAGGCCTGGGTCAATTGACACAAGCCGGAACAACGAAAAATGAACTCAGTCACGTCTGAGGGACAAAGACCTCGTTGGCAGACAGGATGCGGAATATGACGCGTATGAGTTTTTTAGCGGTATGGCCAAGGGCAACGAAATAATGCTTGCCTTGAGCCTGCTTAGCTGCCAGGTAGCGACCAAATGTTTCACAATAGACAGCAGCCAAGCGTGCCGCCTGCATTAAAGCCCAGCGCAGATAGGTTGAGCCGTGCTTGACCATGGGGGTCCTGTCGGCTTTGAACTTACCCGACTGGTAAGTCGACGGGTCCAAGCCGGCAAAAGCCTGGAGCTTGTCCGGAGAACTGAAGCGATGAATGTCGCCGATCTCAGCCAGGATAATGGCAGCCAGAGTCGGGCCAATGCCCGGGATAGTCAGAATTGGCGACTGAGTCTGGACAACAGCAGCTCGAATAGCTTTGTCCAGTTTGTTAATCTGCTGGAGCAGGAAGTCAAGCTGCTGCAGAGTCAACTGCAATTCCAGCGCTGCCGCTGGGCTGTTGGCGCCAATGGACTGCTGAGCCAAAGACTTAATCTCTAAAGCCTTTTCACGGCCATAACGGCCTTTGGAGGTTTTGGCCAACAGGTTGGTCAAGCGGTCAATCCGACAAGCGGCGACTTGATTGGCGCCGGGAAGTTCAAGCAGCAAGGCCTTAATGGCGGCTTGAGTGACTGAAATGCAGACCGTTGGTAGCTCCGGGAAAAGAATGACCACTAGCCTGGATATGCTGACCTTGAGCTTGCTCCGCTGGGAAACCAACCGGGATCGGTGACGGGTTAGTGCCTTTAGCTCCTGAATCTGGTAAGATACAGACACAGGATTTGATTCTGTTGTCATGAGCAGTTGCGCGATGCATTTGGCATCGACCTTGTCTGTTTTGGTTTTCCGAAGAGTTTGGGACTTACGGTACAGGTTGACCTGTAACGGGTTGAAAACCACCAGCTCGACTCCGCTGTCACGGAGAAAAGCCTCAAGGTTGCCGCTGTAGTGTCCGGTGGATTCAAGTCCTGCTTTTATTTGGCCGGATCCCTCGACTTCTAAACTTTTCTGGATTGCAGCGCTCAACTGCTCAAACCCTTCGCGGTTGTTTCGGAAGGTAAATGACTCCTGAACTGTTTGCCCGTTACCACTCAGGATGCAGCAATCGTGCTTGTCCTTGGCGGCATCAATGCCAACATAGATCATAACTGAACCATCCTTATTAGAAAGTACGCTGAATGTTCCACAAACTTTTTGCTACCGGATCCTAGTTCCATATAAACCGTCGTACGGTATCTGACTCATCACCAATCTTGCAAAAAGCTGTGGCTGGAGCCTTAATCAAACCGTCGAGCGGTAGGAGATGAAACCAGTCCACAGCGTCTGCGTGCATTATATCAAGCAACAAGATAACCTGCGCTTGATTGCGCAAATTAATAATACTAGGAGATAAAGATCATGAACTTCAAGAATGCTTTGGTTTATCGCAGCGATTTCGCTTTTCATCTGGGTGGATTTGCCGTCGAAAAGGACGTTTTCGCCACGGATAGCGCGGGCGGCGATGCTCTGGATCTGGAGGGGAAATATGTCATACCCGGTTTAGTGGATATCCATTTCCACGGCAATTCGGGAGCGGATTTTTCCGATGGCCAATACGAAGGTCTCGTTAAAATTGCCCGTTATCTGGCGCAGAACGGCATCACATCTTTTTCACCGGCCTCAATGACCCTGCCGGAAGAACAGCTGGCCGCGGCATTCGCCACAGCGGTGAAACTGGCGCAGGAAAAGCCGGAAAATGCTTCGCACATCCGCGGTATAACGATGGAAGGACCTTTCTTTAATCCGGCTAAAAAAGGCGCCCAGAAGGCCGACTTTCTCCGGCTGCCGGATTATGATTTATTTTCCCGTTTGAATAAAAACGCCAACAACATGGTTCGCCTGGCTTGCGTAGCGCCGGAATTGGCCGGCGCCCTGGATTTTATCCGGAAAGTGTCGCCCGAATGCACCGTTTCCGTCGCCCACACCACTGCCGATTATGATACGGCAAAAGCGGCTTTTGACGCCGGAGCCAGCCATGTGACCCATTTGTTCAACGCTATGCCGCCGCTGGCCCACCGGGCTCCGGGCGTTATCGGCGCGGCCGCTGAAAATGCCGGCGTGACCGCTGAATTGATCACCGACGGCATCCATATCCACCCCAGCGCCATCCGCGCCGCTTTCGCGCTGTTTGGAGCCGGCCGCATGGTTCTGGTCAGCGATTCCATGTCCGCCTGCGGCATGCCGAACGGCGAATACGAACTGGGCGGCCAGAAAGTTCTCGTATCCGGGCGTACCGCGACCTTAGTCGACGGCACACTGGCCGGCTCGGCAACCAACCTGTTCGACTGCATGCGCACGGCCATCTCTTTCAACATCCGTCCGGAAGACGCCATCCGCGCCGCAACCTTCAATCCGGCGCGCGTCATTCGCGCCGATCAGAAGATCGGCAACATCGAAGCCGGCAAATGCGCCGATTTCATCGTCTGCAATCCTGACTGGTCGATCGAGGCGGTCTATATCGGCGGCCGGCAAATCGCCAGGAAATAAACGGCGGCCTGAATTGCCGCAAAAACAGCCGGGTGACGGCCGGCCGGTTTTTAAGGGATCAGAACGGCTTTTATCATGGCTTCTTCGCCGGAAAAGCTTCGCTTGATCAGATCCTTCGCTTCGGCAAAGGTAAAGGTGTGCGTGATGATGCTTTGCGCGTCGATCAAACCCTGGCTTAGGAGTTTGATCGCTGTCGGAAACATCAGAGCCGGCTCGGCGAACGTGGTTGTCAGCGTCATTTTATTGAAGATCAATTCATTAACGCTCAGCTCGACCTTGTCTTTGCCGCCCAGGTCGATGCCGGCGAGGCTGACGGCGCCGCCATATCGAACCATCTTGAGGGCGGACGGTAAAGTCGCTGGCGGCGATGTTACAATGACGCTGTCGGCGCCGCCCGGGAAAAAGTCGAGGATGGCGGATACCGGGTCAGTTTCTGTTGCCGCCACCGTCAGGTCGGCGCCCATTTTCCGGCCGGCAGATAAGCGGACGGCTCCTTTCGCCGTTTTTTCCGTCGTCCCGACCAGAGCAACCCGGGCAGCGCCCAATCGTTTGGCCAGACTCACGCACATCAGGCCGATGGGACCGGGTCCATAGACCACGACCGAACCGCCAAGCGGGATCCTGGCATTCTGGGTACAATGGATCGACACTGCCAGCGGTTCCACGAGCGAAGCCGTACAAAAATCCATATCCGTAAACGGATTCAAAAGCCGCGCACTGACGGCCAGGTATTCCGACATGCCCGGCTGCCCATTCAGGGTCGGCCCTTTTCGGCAGACGGATGGATGGCCGTTTTTGCAATCAGGACAAACGCCGCAGAAAGCGATGTCTTCGACGATGACCTTATCGCCGATCCGGTAATGCGCGGCCGATTTGCCCAGATCGACGATCTCGCCGGCTATTTCATGACCTAACGGCGTATAGTCCGCCTGCCGGTCCTTGGCAAAATGGAGGTCTGTACCGCAGAGGCCGCAGGCTTTAACTTTAATCAGCACTTGATCGCCGACCGGCACGGGCATCGCCGTTTCGCGGACTATAATGTCAAAATTCCCCCGGGCATATAAGGCTTTCATAACCAGTACCTCCATGCGTTCGCTTTAACCATTTTAATCATGAATGAATTATACACCGGTTTATCTGTTTCGTGTTGTTTCCTTATCACTGTTGACACTATATATCACAGTGATATAATAACGCTGAACTTCACTTTTGAATGATTGACAAGCAGAGGGGGTAAAACAATGTCCAGTATCAATAAAACCAGGTATGCCATTCTCGGTGTATTGAGCATCAGTCAAAAACCGGGATCAGGCTATGATATCAAAAAGGCTTGCGACCGCGGGATTTCTTTTTTTTGGAACGAAAATTTCGGACACATCTATCCGGTTCTTCGGCAAATGGAGCAGGATGGCGTTATCACAAAAACGGTGGAAGAGAATCCGGGCCGGCCGCAGCGTCATGTCTATTCGGTTACCGCGAAGGGACATGATGAACTGATAGCCTGGCTCCGGCGTCCGGTTGAACATACGCCGCAAAGACTGGAATTGCCGCTTAAGCTGACTTTTGCCAAAATGATACCGGCCGAAACCACGCTTAAGGAACTCGAGCGCGTCATGGCCGAGCATCAGAAGAGTCTGGCTGAATTTCGCCAGATTGAAGAACAGTTCATCGCCGACGAAAAGAACCGCCGGGACCAGGGATATCCTTATTGGCTCTCAACGCTGCAATATGGCATATATGACGCTGAATTCAGAATCAAATGGTGTCAGGAAACCATAGACCGGATTAAAGCTTATCAGGGCGATCAGGAATCAACGTTTCACGTGAAACCGGAGGACTAAATGAATGAAAAATCCTTATCCTCTGCCCGATGGGCCGGATTTTTACAGTTTACTGTGGCCTGACGAAAAAAGCAGTTTGGCGGTTAATGAACAGGCTTTGGCTTATCATGATTATTTCAAAGACCTCTGCCTCGATAAAATGCTGGATCGGTTGAATTTTTCACCAAAAGGCCGGGAAAAGGCGGAAACACTGTTACATAACCTCAGTACCGATGCGAAAACGATTAATTACCGGCTCGATATCCTGCAGGATTTTATCGCCAGCCAGGAATTACGGGATGCTTTTCAAAGCTTCACTCAGGCTATGACAATGATTGAGCGAAACGCCGAAGACAAATATACGCATCCGGAAGAAATCCATATTTATACAAGCTTGTATGAAAAAGCTGCCGCTTTTATTTCGCTGATTGAAGCAATCAGGGACTGCCCGGGTATGCAGAAAGGCCGGATACAATCCAATGGATTGGCGGCTTTACAGCTTTATGCTGCGCAACTTTCCGGCGCGGATGTTTTTGGGGCTATGAAGCAAGCGGTTCAGCAGATTGCCGTGGATTATGATGCGCTTGACGGTATCGTCCTTGAATTTGGCTATTATGACGGCCTGAAAGATGTTGTGATCCATACCGGTTCACAAAAAACAGAAGCGGCCGCTGTTGATCACGAATCCTTCATATCCAGGCTGCTTCGGTACGCGGCGGCATTTTCCGATGATAAAGACCGCTCTGCCTTTAAAATTTATTATGACGTCCGGTTTTCCCGGCTGGAACGTCTGGTTCTTGAAAGGCTGCAGGAAAAACGGCCGCGACTCTTCACAAAAATTGATGCCTTTTATCATCAATATGCCGCTTATGCGCTGGAACAAATCTGTACGCTGAAAGAGGAAATTGAATTTTATTTGAAAATGGCGGAGATGGTCCGAACGATGAGGCAGGCCGGCCTTCCATTCTGTAAACCGGAATTGAATGCCTGTGACCGGCAAAAGACGTCGTTTTGCGGTCTGTATGATATCAGCATGGCGCTGCAAATGAATGAAGCCGGCTGTCAGCAGCTGGCTGCCGATATCGTCCTCAATCATCTGGATGTCCGGGAGCGTGAGCGTCTGTTTGTAATTACCGGCCCGAACAAGGGCGGCAAAACAACCTTTATCCGTTCGCTTGGTTTAGCTCAGGTCTTATCCCAGGTTGGCTGCTTTGTTCCGGCAGCGGCGGCAAGCATCAGTCTGGCCGATACTATTTATACGCATTTCCCCCAGGAGGAAATATTGGGCGTCAAGAAGGGACGGCTGGGTGAAGAAGCGGCCCGGATATCGGTCATTGTGCAGCAAGCTACCAACCGGAGTCTGGTTCTGCTTAATGAGACCTTTTCCAGCACCAGAAGAATCGACGGTTATGAATTGGCCAGGGATTTGCTCCAAATCCTGATGAAAATAAATTGCCTTGGATTCTATGTCACACATTTTAGCGAACTGGCCTGCGAAGTCGACGCCCTCAATCAGGCCTATCCCGCGGGCGGCCAGATCGCTAACCTGGTTGCCGGCATCGATGATCCCGACGGCCGGGGATTATCAGGCCAGAGGACGTATCGGATCAGCCGCTCAACACCTTCCGGGCAAGGCTATTCCCAGGATATTGTCCTGAAACACGGTTTATCTGCGGAGCAATTGGATCAGCTGTTGAAAACAAAAGGTTATCTATCCTGACTATGGAGGGCAAACGGATGTTTGAGCAAATCAGCCTGCTTTTTTGCGACAATAAAAGAAAACTGTTGATGAACGATCAACCGCCGTCCTGGATTAAAGACTTGAAGCTGGACAGTCTATTGGATATCATGTGCGCCGGCAGCCCGAACCCGGCTTGCCGCAGAATCATGACGGCGGTCCTTTCGGAACTGAACAATGATCCGGAAACCATAGATTATCGATACGACATTCTGCAAGATTTTTGCCGGGAACCCGTCTTGCTGGAAACCCTGCGGCAGGTGCTGGCCCGGCTGGAGACCATCGAAAGGGACCGCCAGTCGGCTGCCCGAATGAGGAATCGGGTTACCGCGGAATATAAGCTGGCCAAGGAAATCAGCATTTTTATGGAATATGGCGAGATCTATAAGAAACTCGCGTCGGCTTTAAGCGCTCATCAGAAAGCCTGCCGGTCCAAAGGGCTGAAGAATCTGGCGGCGTCGATCCACAATGATCTGGCCCAGGCAGATTTTCGTGAACTGACACAGATGCTTTTCAATCTGAAGCAATGTCTCAAAGGCTATCTGCGGATTAAACTCCAGGTCCGGATGGATACTTCCTTTAAACTGACCGATGCCCGGATCCTCGATATTGACAGCAATGGTTTCGGCGCGGATTGCCTGGGCAAAGAGGCCTATTCAGGGCATTCTCTGGCTCAGGAAGTTAAAAATCTTCTGCAGGGCGGCAAAGGGAAAGACGATGCCTATCCCGTCAAACAGATCGATTACCTTCTGGAGCAAAATGTGCAGGAAGTAAAAGATAAGGCTTTGCTCAGCATTGCGGCAATCCTGGAAGTCCTGTCCGCCAGGAATTCGGCTTATCTGCGAAAATTAGCCGATGAACTGGTTTATTATGAAGGAGCCGGCAAACTCGCCGCTGTCATGCAGCAGTGCGATCTGGTATCGGCTCATGCCGTTATCGTTCCATCCGCGAAAAGATGTTTGCAAGCTAATGGACTGTATGACCTGAGTTTTGCGCTTTATCTGTATAAAACCGGCCAAAACCGGCCGATGGAGCTGATCGTATCCAATGACGTCGCTTTTAACGAAACAGGAAGGATCCAGATCATCAGCGGACCGAACCAAGGCGGAAAAACGACCTATCTCCGGGCGATCGGAATTCTTCAGGTTTTGGCGCAAGCGGGATTGCCGATTCCAGCCGCCCAGGCGGATATCAGTCCGGCTGATCAGATCTTCACTCATTTTCCGGTTGATGAAATGCCGGAAAGCCACGAAGGACGGCTGGGAGAGGAACTCGACCGAATGCTGGCCATCCTTAAACAGGCGACGCCGGACAGCTTGATTTTGATGAACGAATCATTCGCATCGACTAATGCGCGCGAAGGCAGCCAGATCGCTGAAAATGTCCTTTCAGCGATCGCCTTGATCGGCACCCGCTGTGCTTTTGTCACTCATCTATATGAATTCGCCGGGAAGGTGGACTTCATCAACCAGACTGTGCAGGCCCGCCAGGCCGGCGCGGCCAGGCTGATCAGCATGGCCGCGCAGTACGAAGACGCCCGGCCGGAATCCGACCGGACGCAAGACGGCCCCGTCCGGCTGCGAACCTACCGGATACTGCCGGGCCCTCCGGCCAAGTCCAGTTTTGCCGCCGATATCGCCAGGCAATTCGGCATCCGTCGATAGGCTCCCGATCGGAGAACCTGTTGCGGCAGGAGGACTTATCCGAAAAAAATATGATATAATTCAGGTAATTATACAGATTTACAGTATAAAATGATCATTGAGAAAAAATCCGGAACAAGGAGCAGGCTTATGAAAATTTCTGACATTGACGAAAACTTTCGTTTGGTAACGACGCTCTCTGAGGAACAGATTCAATGGCATAGCCGGTTCGACGGGCCTTTCCGCATCCACGGCGCCTGTATCCCCTATGCCGAAGCCCCGTTTTGCCGGATGGACCCCGCCATTCTGGGTCAGATGTCCGACGGTGTCCGGCAGCTGGCGGTTCATACGGCCGGCATCCGGCTGCGCTTTCAAACCGATTCCAGCTTTTTTACGCTTAAAGCTGTTTTAACCAGTCCGGACGATATGTCGCATATGCCGCGCACCGGTTCTTCCGGCTTTGATCTTTACTGCGGCGGCGGCCGTAATCCGGTCTATCAAAAGACTTTCATGCCCGGCGCCGCCAGCGACGTCGTCGTCGGAGAGTTTTTTTTCGCCAAACCGGGATTGAAGGACCTGACGCTTAATTTCCCTTTATACAATGGCGTTAAGCAGCTGGCCATCGGCTTGCAGCCCGGCTGTGTCCTGAACGGAGCCGCGCCGTACCGAAACGAACAACCGGCCGTATTCTACGGTTCGTCTATTACCCAGGGCGGCTGCGCTTCCCGGCCCGGCAACGCCTACCAGTCGATTCTGTCGCGCATGCTCGATCTGGATATCATCAATCTGGGTTTCAGCGGCAGCGCCAAAGGCGAACCCGAGATGGCCCGCATGATCGCTTCTCTCGACATGAACCTGTTTGTTATGGACTACGATCACAACGCGCCGAACGCCGCGTATCTGCAAAAGACCCACGAGCCCTTTTTTCAGATCCTCCGCGAGGCGCACCCGGATATGCCGGTCATTTTCATATCGAAGCCCGACGCCGATCCGACCGACGAAGACTGTGTCGCCAGACAGGAAGTCATCCTGAACACGTACCACCGGGCTCGGCAAGCCGGAGATAAGCAAGTATTTTTCATCGACGGCGAGCGGCTGTTCGGCTCGCTGATGCGGGACAGCTGCACCGTCGACGGCTGCCACCCGAACGATTTGGGATTCATGCGGATGGCCGAAGCGCTCTATCCGACCCTGGAAATGCTGATGCGCTAAAAATAGCCGCGCCTATTAAACGATACGAAAAAACCAAGGGGCTGTCTTGAAACAGCTCCTTTAGTTTTTTTCAGCGTTTTCATACAGGCGCCGCAGGTTTTCTACGCTCTGGCTGATCGCCGGCAGCGCGTCTTCAACGCCGTTGTATTCGAGGGAAAACGTCCCCTGATAACCGGCGCGGATCAGGATCCGGAAGACTTGCTCAAACGGCACCAGGCCGTGCCCCATGATGGTGTCCCGTAAAAAATCGCCGTCGCGGGTCATCGACCATCTTGCGCCGGGATTGCCTTGCGATCCCGCTTTGAAAAGATAGTCTTTAGCATGGACATGAACAATAAGCGGGGCAAACCGGCCGACAAAAGCCGCCGGATTCTCGCCGACAAAATAAATGTTGCCCAGATCGGCCACGATGCCGACGTTCCGGTCCACAGCCTCCAGAAAACGCTCAAACCGTTCACAACCGTTAAAGGAATACCCCTGATCTTCATAAACGCACTTAACGCCGAGTTGTTCGGCATAATCATAAACTTCGCGGACAGACCGGACGGCCCGCTTCAGCAAATCTGAAAAAGGAACGCGTTCCTGACGGTGCGTCAAATCCGGCAGCAGGGTATGGTGTAAAAATGGAGATCCCAGAGCCGCGGCAACCTCAGCGTACTTTTTCAGCCGTTCAATCTCCGCGGCATTGTCCCTGGCCGCCACATTGACCGCCATGGAGAAGCAGCAGATCTTCATATTCCGCTCAGCGGCGTATTCAGCCAGCCTGTGGGCGGCATCTGTGTCCGGCTCGGCAAATTCGCGGTCGCAGTATGGCTCGATAGCGTCCATGCCCATCGAGAGGGCATAATCAACCGCTTCCCGGTAAGTCATTGTCGGATTCGGCAAACTGAAAAGTCCCAGTTTCATCATATTCTCCTTAATGGCTGCGGCCGGCTGATAAATCCAGAATCACTGTTTTGTCCTGCGGATTCAGCAGGATCAGATCCTCCTCCTGTCTGGCCGCAGCGCCGGAAACAGGAAGCCTGTAGGCATATTGATGATGTTGGTAGAGCAGATTCGGCGATTTTCCGGCATTTTCGATTTTGCAAAAATCCGTCTTCGCCGCTTGATTGAGCCTGATCCGCAATTGCCAGGGTGTTTGCGCCAGACTCGTCCAAGCTATATGCTCAGGATACAACAGGATTTGAAATGCGGCTACCCCTTTGGCAAATAATGTGATCAGCAGCGTTTGATCGTCGACCTCTTGGACCTGCAGATCGCCGACTTCCAATTCCTGCCAGATTCCGCTTCCCTCTGTCTCCTGCCGCCAGACGGACAACCCGGTTGGCTGAGGGTCGGCCGCGTCGGGAGACGGCTGCCAGCGGCTGCCGTCGATCAGGGGCAGATTGTCATACGTGTAGGTGTCGCCTTGGACTGTCGTCTCGCGATATCGCTCCGGATATTGTTCGTCGAATTGATACAAGTCGCGGATGAAAGCATGACCATTTTGGCGCAAGAGGCCTAACCGATAGTAACGGGAACTGTACCAGATCGCTTGCCGGCCTTGACCGTTCCAATCGCTCATGGCCGCCACAACCGACGCGGCCGTGGTTTTATAGTTCTTGCGGTAACGGCGGCCGGTATCGCCCAGCGTTTCCGGCGTCAGTTTGCCTTCCGCCCGGCCGGCGGCAATTTTGTCGATCTGATAAGTCAATCCGGCGGCCATACCCTCCCAGCCGAACGAATTCTCCTGGCCGGCCTGGGCATAACCGAATGACAGGCATAAACCGTTGTAATTTTCCCGGAAGAACCAGTCGACCCAGTCGGTCCTGCCGCCATAGCCGGGATAAACCGGCTCTAAAGTCACGACATCCATCCAGTCCTGCGGTTTTTGCCGGTCCTGCCGCAAGAGATTGGGATCATATTGGTAAATCGGGTCGCTGCCCAGCATGCGGAAGATCGGAATCGAAACCTGATTGTTCTCATTCTGCGCCGGGCAAAACATATTCTGCCGGCTCGGGTAATACGCCTGGTTGAAATAGCCGCCCCATAAGGTATAACCGTCGGTACCCCATTGATCTTTGCAAATGCAGGCCGCTTCAAGGCCGTACTGTTCCTGCATGTAAGTCAGGCTGGCGATATCCATGGCCCAGGCTCCGACCGAATGCGGATAATAACCCCAGATCGCTTTAAAATCAGCCATATAGACATCAATTATTTTATATCGTTCTTCCGGCTTGTAGCCCATGGGCGTCCCGGCCTGAGCATGCCAATCCCAGGCAAAACCGGGACGGCCCGGCCAGACGAGGCCGGCCTTTTCAACAAGGGGCTGGACGATCTCCAGCCAGCAGCCGATTTCTATCGCCGGAAATTTCTCCAGAGCCAGACGCAGCTCCCGGCAAAAATCAGGTCTGATCAAAGCGTCATATTGCAGAAGAAAAGTCGCCGGCAGCTGCTTGTCGACAACCAGACGAAGCTGTTCATGAAGCGGCTTGAGCAGATCCAGATCAGGATTTCTAGGTTCGCAGCCGCGCTGGAAATTGATGATGTTGACGATTTGCGGTTTCATGGCAAAGACCTCCCGGCATGATGATTCTTCAATCATACATGACTTTCACGAACTTATCATGGCAAAAAGGCAGTATTTTCTTATCCTATTTACAGATCTTTAAGCGGTTCATTAAAAACGGCAGGCTGATCCGCGATTCGCCGGCGTTTTTTGCAGCCGATATGGGTATAATAAGGATATTGTATATTATCGGAGGGCTGCCGCATGAATCATCGGCAAGACGAATATCAGGAGTCCGGCCGGGACGGATTTTCCCTGCAAGTTCCCATCGGCGGCCTGATGTTTGAAATCGACTTTTACAGCACATTTCTGCAATCGGCGGGCAGCGTGGTTCCCAACGCCCATAACCACGCCTTTTTTGAAGTACATTATGTCATGGACGGCGCCGGAATCATTCAATTCGATGCTGAAGAATTGCGGCTGGCCAAGCATGACTTGTGCATCATCGCGCCGACCGTTTTTCACGCGCCGAAGGTCATCCCCGGCGTCTGCTCCGATAAAAGCTGTTTCAAATTTACGTACCGCATTCTCGGTGAAAACCGCGAAACAGACGGTGGCGCCGAATCCAAAATAATCAGTCGGCGTCTGGATGGCATCACCTATCTTTTAATCAACCATATGTCTGAGTGTGGCTTCTGGCTGGATCAGATCAAAAAAGAGCTGGCCGAACGGTCTTTAGGCTATCGGATGAATATCCAGTGGCTTTTTAGTCTTCTGTTGATGGATCTTTTTCGGCGTCTGCCGCAAAATTTATCCGGAGATACCGAACGGGCGGCAGACCGCAAAAGCCTGCCGCCGGCCGGCGTTGAGGAACGCCATGCGGTCATCGAACAGTTCATCGACAGACAATATATGCGCAGCGCTTCTTTATCCGTTCTGGCCAGGCAGCTGAATTTAAGCCAGCGCCAGACCGAACGGGAAGTTAACCGGCTTTTCGGCCGGCCTTTTCGGCAGCTTTTATTGCAAAAACGACTGGCGGTGGCTAAAGACCGGTTGAAAAACACCACGCTGACTATTCAGGCTTTATCCGAAAGCCTGGGTTATCATTCACCCGGGAAATTCTGTCACGCCTTCAAAGCCAAAACAGGATTTACGCCGGAAGAATATCGTAAAAACGCCCGGCAAAATCAAAGCGGCCGCGGCGCGCACGACCGCTTATAAGATACAGCCGACTTTACGAACATCCGGCAAAACCGGCCATTTTCCGGTAAATCATGTCGCTTAAGGGCATTTTCTAACCTGAACATCTGCTTATAATGAAGACAGAATGATGCGAACCGGAACCGCTTTTGTTTTAGCAGTGTCGGAACCGCTTTCGTTTTTGGCAGCAAGGAGCGTTATGGTTTCAGTACGGAACATTCAGGGTCTGACCGTTTCCAATCTCACACTGGGAACCGTCCAGCTGGGCATGAATTATGGCATTGCCAATAAGGCGGGCAAGCCCAGCCGGGAATCCGGCTTTTCGATTCTGCGCACCGCCGTCGAAGGCGGTATCAATTCCTTTGACACAGCGGCGCAATACGGTGATTCGGAAGATGTGCTGGGACAATTTTTTTCCGTTCCTGCCAACCGGCCCGACCCGCTGATCTTATCCACCAAGCTGGACCTCCTGCCCGGCGAGGTCGGCGAGCAGCCTGATCCGGGGCAGCTGGAACGTGTTTTGCGCGGGCATGTCGAACAATCGCTCCGGCGGCTGGGGCTTAACAAGCTGCCGATCTATTTGCTGCATCGCGCGGACGATGTGACCCGCTACGGCCGTTCGCTGTCCCGGATCCTTTCCCGGGTGCAGCGCGAGAATCTTTTGGGGCAAATCGGCGTTTCTGTCTATACCTCCGCTGAAGTCGACGCGGTTCTCGCCGACGATGTATACCGGGTTATTCAGATCCCGATGAACGTGCTGGATCATCGGCTGACAGAGAGCGGCGCCATGCAGCGGATGCAGGATCGGGGCATCGCGATCTTCGTCCGCAGTGTTTTTCTGCAGGGGCTGTTCTTTAAAAAGCCCGAAGAACTGGGCGGCAATCTGACGATAGCCCGCGAACCGGTCCGCCTGCTGCAGCAAATGGCCGATCGCGAAGGGCTCAGCGTGGCGCAGCTGGCCATCGCCTATATCCGGGATTTGAAGGGCGTCGCCAGTTTAGTTATTGGCGCGGAGACAACCGATCAGTTACGGGAAAACATGATGTTGATCGAATCGCCGGCCATCGGGGAGAAAACACGCAGCGAGATCCGGAAAAGCTTTGCCGGTCTGCCGGAAACCATTTTGAATCCGGGCCTTTGGCGGCTATAAACCAATTAAAAATCAGAACCGTCCTCAAGTGGGCGGCAAGAGGAGACAACAAGATGAGCAACATTAAATTCACAGGGATTATGCCGGCGCTGATCAGTCCGCTTCAGGAAGACGGATCAATCAGGGAAGATGCTTTGCGCAGTTTGATCGATTGGCAGCTGCAGGCCGGCTGCAGCGGATTCTATATCTGCGGCGCGACCGGCGAGGGCGTCGTCATGAAGCCGGAATCTCGCAAAGCGATGGCTTCGCTTACCGTCGACGCCGTCCGGGGACGGGGATCGGTCATTTGCCATGTCGGCGCCGTCGATCTGAGAACGGCCGTCGATCTGGTCCGCCAGGCGTCCGACGCCGGCGTGGATGCCATCTCATCTGTGCCGCCCTTTTTCTATGGTTACGGCGAACGGGAAATCATCCAGTATTATCAGGCGCTGGCCGAAGCGTCCCGCGTCCCGATGCTGATCTATGCTTCTCCTTTAGCCGGCACGCCGATAACCCCGGCGCTGGTCAACAAGCTGATGCAGATTAAAAACATCATCGGCTTGAAGTGGACCAGTTATAACTATTTTGAAATGCGGCAAATCAAGGAATTAAACAACGGGGATATCAATGTCATCAACGGGCCGGATGAAACGCTGCTCTGCGGATTGGCCATGGGCGCCGACGGCGGCATCGGCTCCACCTATAATGTGGTGCCCGGCCTCTATGTCGGAATCTACAATGATTTCCGGGCCGGCCGGATCCAGGAAGCTCAAGACGGCCAGTATAAGGTCGACCGGCTGATCCAGATCCTGCTCCGGCACGGCGTCATCAACGGCGTCAAGGATATGCTCACCGGCATGGGTTTTGACGTCGGTTTTTGTACTTATCCGATGAAGCGGTTCACCCAGCCGGAACAGGACGCTTTCCGCGCCGAACTGAAAACCCTGCCCTTTTTGGTTAAGTAAGAAAGATCGCAAACATAACCGGTATGGTCAGGATGCCGAGGATATTCGATATGAGCGCCATACTGGCGCCGGTCCGCGTATCCCCGCCATAAGCGGCGGGGAAAACCACCGTATTGAGGCCCAGCGGCATCGCGGTTGTCCCCAGCGCAACCAATAAGAGGTCAGGGCCGGCGCCGCACAATTTCAAAATAAGCAGGACGACAACCGGAATCGCAACAAGCCGCAGCAGGGAGGCTATATAAATGCGGCTGCCGGAAAGCATTTCTTTGATATTATATTCGGCAATAATAAATCCGGTCAGCAGCATCGCCAGCGGGCCCATGCAGTTTGACAGGGACGACAGTGTCGTTGTCAAGAACGAGGGGATCGGAAGCTCCAGAAGGCCGGCGGCGCTCCCCAGCAGCATGGCGATAAAAATCGGATTGACCAGGGTTTTCCAGGAGCATTTGCCATCGCCCGGTATCAACATGGCAAAGCCGGCCGAATAGATGAAGATATTAAAGGGAATGGCAAATACCATCATTTTAAACAGCATATCCTGGCCGAACACAGCGCCGACGATGGAATACCCCATATATCCTAAATTCGCAATGGTAAAGGAATAGATATAGATGTTTTTGATGTATCTGTCTTTTGTAAAAAACCGGGCCAGCAGGACGGCCAACGCCAGGGATACCGCCAGGGCAAGGACACCGTAAATCAAGGTGATCATCTCGCCGGTCAGGATGCCGCGGGTCAATTTTTGCGAAAAAGTCTGAAAAACCAACGCCGGCATAATCACATAAGATTGAAGCTGGGACAAAATTTTCCCGGTCGCCTGGTCTGTGATCTTCTTCCGTTTGAGGATAAAACCGATCATCATCATCAAGATCAGGACTGCCATTTGACTCAACGTGGCGAAAAACGCTTGCTGCATGTTGATCTCCCTTGTATTATGAACGTCAATCATCTCATCTGCCGTTCTAAATTATAGAATATTCACTTCTCTTTGCAATGGATATTTTGCATTCGTTGCACGGAAACAAGACTTATCCTATACTCATGGCATAACCTTTGTCCACAGGAACAGTGCGAAAAATACAAGGAGGGATATCGGTATGCAGTCATTCAATGGTTTGGGCATGAATCTGGGAAATTTGTCGCGCTTGTCGGCGGCCGTTACCCGTTCGATCAGCGCGGAGAACCGCGACGGACGCAAGGGCGGCGGCGGTATGGCTGTGGACGGCGTAGCCGCGCGCAGCGCCCGCGACCTGGGCCAGGGCTGGAAAATATCGCCTTTTACGGTCATCGCTGCCGGCGAAACCCAGGAGATCGCCTGCATCGAGGGGCCCGGCGCTATTCAGCATATTTGGATGACGCCGACCGGACGCTGGCGCGACGCCATTCTCCGCATATATTGGGACGGCGGCAGCACGCCGTCGGTTGAATGCCCGATCGGCGATTTCTTTGCCTGCGGCTGGAACGAATATGCCGCCGTTACTTCTTTACCGGTCTGTGTGAATCCGGGCAGCGCCTTCAATTGTTACTGGGAGATGCCTTTTCAGCAAAAATGCCGGATGACCATGACCAATCAGGGAACGGAAAACCTGACGCTATTTTATCAGATCGACTACACCCTGACCGATGTCCCGGAGGACGCGGCTTATTTCCACGCCCAGTTCCGCCGCGTGAATCCGCTGCCCTACCATTCGGTCTGCACCATCGTCGACGGCATACGCGGACAGGGCCAGTATGTCGGCACATACCTGGCCTGGGGCGTCAACAACAACGGCTGGTGGGGCGAAGGGGAGATCAAATTCTATCTGGACGGCGACCGGGATTTCCCGACGATCTGCGGTACAGGCACCGAAGATTATTTTTGCGGGTCGTATAATTTCGAAAATCCAAAAACGCACCAGTATCAGGAGTTTTCCACGCCTTATTCCGGTCTGGCGCAAGTCATCCGGCCGGACGGACTGTACCGGTCGCAAACCCGGTTCGGTTTATACCGCTGGCACATCATGGATCCGATCCGGTTCCGGACCGACCTGAAGGTAACAATCCAGGCTTTGGGCTGGCGTTCGGAAGGACGATATCTGCCATTGCAGGACGACATCGCTTCCGTCGCTTTCTGGTACCAAACCTTGCCGGCCGCTCCCTTTCCGCCCCTGCCGGACCGCGACCGCCTCGAAATCCTATAAACTGCCTCCGGCCGGATCCGCCCGGCGTGGCGGCACGGCGGAGGCATGGCGGCGGCCATTGACAACATGCCGCCGTTCCTTATTTCTCTTTATTAATCAGGCCGATCCAGGCGCCGTAGCCTTCTTTTTCCATATCCGCCAAAGGAATAAACCGCAGGGCGGCACTATTGATACAATACCGCAATCCGCCGGTTTCAGCAGGTCCGTCCGGAAAAACATGGCCCAGATGCGAATCGCCGCTGCGGCTGCGGATTTCCATCCGCTCCATGCCATGACCCGAGTCCTTTTCTTCCCGCACGACCGCAGGATCGAGCGGCTTGCTGAAACAAGGCCAGCCACAGCCGGATTCAAATTTATCGGATGAAAGAAACAACGGTTCGCCGGTAACGACATCCACATATAAGCCCGGTTCGGCCAAATCCCAGTAAGCGCCGGTGAAAGGGCGTTCCGTGATGTTCCTCTGCGTAACCTGGTATTGCCCGGGCGTCAAAATATGCCGCAGCGCTTCGTCGTCCGGTTTGGGAAACCGCGCCGGATCGATCAGCGGCGGCGATGCCTGAGGATTGCCGGACGGCAGCGTCGCAAAGGAGATATGGCAATATCCGTTCGGATTCTTCTCCAAATAGTCCTGATGATAATCCTCCGCCGCGTCAAAACGGCTTAATTGAACGACTTCCGTTAAAATCGGCTGTTCATAGCGTTGCTGTTCGGCAGCGACAGCCGCCTGGATAACCGGCAGATCCGCCGGATCCAGATAATAGACGCCGGTCCGGTATTGCGTTCCCCGGTCATTGCCCTGCCGGTTACGGGATGTCGGATCAATGATCAGGAAAAACTGCCGCAGCAGATCCCGGAGGCTGAGCCGATCCGGCGCGTACCGGACGTGGACGGTCTCGGCGTGTCCGGTATTGCGGCAGCAAACATCCTCGTACGACGGTCGTTCTGTCCGGCCGTTGGCATATCCGACTGTGGTGTCGGCTACGCCGGGGATCCTGGCCAGATAGGCTTCGACGCCCCAGAAACAGCCGCCGGCCAGCCAAATGTCTTTTAACGGACTGCAGCTGTAATCGATCAGATGATTAGGATTTTCAGGTATTTTTGCTTCATTGATCATATTGATCCCTTCTATGCCAGGCAGATCCATGGCCATCAAGCCGAAAAATCCGGAACAGGAGGGACGCGGCAGCCAGCCGGATCCTGAGGCTGCTTTGTCGGACAGACAATATCGCATGCTTCTTTAAGTATTATATCATGATACGCGATTCTGTTGTTTTTGTTGATATTGTAGCGTTTGACACATCCTTTATCGGTTGTTTCCTGTATAATAATAGTCTGATCGATGTAAATTGATCTTCTCTGATAACCTGCCGCGGGCAGGATTTCGATGCAAACGGGAGGGATGCGTGATGATTCTCGTAACAGGCGCAACCGGACACATCGGCAATGTCCTGGTTCATCAATTGGCTGCCGCATATCCGCAGGAAACCATTCGGATTTTTCTCCAGCCAAATGAACGGCTTGACGCATTTGACGGTCTGGCATTGGAGCTCTATTACGGCGATATCCGTAAAGAAGCCGATGTCCGGCGGGCGGTCAACGGCGCCCGCCTGGTTTTCCATCTGGCCGGCCTGATCGAAACGGCGCCGCGCCGGCCGCAGCTGCTTCAGCAAGTTAATATCGGCGGAACACGTCATATTGTCGAGGCATGTCTGGCTTACCCGGTCGAACGGCTGATCTATGTCAGTTCGGTGCACGCTTTGCCGGATTTGCCGGACGGCCAGATGATTACGGAGATCAAGGATTTCTCTTGTTCCACGCTTCTCGGACCGTATGCCCAAACCAAATCGGCAGCTACCGCGGCAGTTTATGACGGTATCAGCCGCGGTCTCGACGCCGTCGTGGTCTTTCCCAGCGGCGTGATCGGCCCTTTTGACTATAAAATGTCCGAAATGGGCCGCCTGATCCGTTATCTGAGCAGGCAGGGCAGACTAAAGCTGGTCATGTCCTTTGACGGCGCGTATGATTTCGTCGACGTCCGGGATGTTGTCGGCGGATTGCTGGCCGCCGCCCGTGTCGGACGCTCCGGCGAAGGTTATATTCTCTCGGGCCATCGGGTCACCATGCGCCAGATCATCCGGCTGGAACGCGAGGCGCTCGGCCAATACCAACCGCGGATTTTCTTTGCGCCCAAATGGATGGTTCGCGCGGCTGCCTGGCTGACTCACGGTTTTTGCCGCGTTTTCGGCCTGAAACCGTTTTTTACGCCCTACAGCGTTTCTGTTTTGCAGTCCAACTGCAATATCAGCCATGAGAAAGCCCATAGTGAATTGGGTTTTGATCCCCGTCCGCTGCTGGATACCTTTCGGGACAGCATTCTCTGGATGAAGGAGCATGGCCAGATCCGCCGCGCCCGTCAGCCGGCCGCCAAAATGTCCCGGTCAACCAATATCTGAACTTTACAACGTCATGCTTTGCCATTCCCGCAAAAAGGCGTAAAATAAGGCATAGGTTTAAACCTGCCTTTTTCATGCGCTTTTTTTGCCGTGTCTTTCGGCATTAAATGGAGAAGTCATGTTTTTATCATTGGTTAAAATCAGGGAAGGGACGGTTCAGCCATGTTGATGCAGACCCTGAGACCCCTTTGGAAAAGCACGGCAGGCCTGGCCTGGCTGATTGTTCTGACCGCTTTTTTACTGGAGCTGTTTGTTTTCAACGCTCAGGCTTACGCGCTCGTCGGCCGGTCTGTCCAGACGGCGGTCATCTCCCCGGAAAATTATACGCTCAGCGGTTTCACGGCCGATCCGGATGACGCCGCGCGGCTGATTCCGGACGCGCAGACGGAGCATGCCGTCGAAATCACCGGACTGGATCAGAAAGTCTGCACCATCTGGCTGCCGCTGGTCCAAAGCAAAAGGGAAGTCGTCTCCTGCAAAGTATACGCGACCGACGCCGCTGCCGCCGGGTATTACCGGATCCTGGAAAATCACCAGATCAGCAGCGATATCCCCTCAAGCTGGTCGATCCTTTTACATACCAACGGGGCATCCTCGCGGATCAAACTTGTTTTCGACCTGACCGCCGATCAAAGCATCCGTGTGCCCCAAATTGAAATCAACCGGCCGATCGCCCTGCAATTCTCCTGGCTGCGTTTCATCTTGGCAGCCCTAGTCGGCCTGGTCATTCTTTTCCTGCGCCGTTCAGCCGTCTGCCGTCTGCCGCGGCAGCTGAAAAACACGCTGCAGAACCAATGCATGGCCATCCTGATTCTTTTTGTCCTGATCATCAGCATTTTGCTGGCGACCCTGTCGCAAGGCAACCTGATGGTCAGTTTTAAAGAATCCGACGGCGACATCTACAGCCGCGATCTGGTCAACGCTCTGGCTGCCGGGCAGTTGAGCCTGCTGACCGAACCGCCTCAGGAACTGGTCAATCTGGACAATCCCTACGATCCCAATCAACGGGCTGCCGCCAACATCAAGGGCGTTTTATGGGACGCGGCTTATTTTAAAGGACATTATTATATCTATTTCGGGCTTGTCCCGGCTTTATTTCTGCTTTTGCCCTTCCACTTGCTGACCGGTTTATATTTGCCATCGGTCTGGCTGGTCATTCTGGCGGCTGTCATCGGACAGATCATGCTGATCCGTCTGCTGGACCGCTTTCTGGTTCACTTTTTCCCTAAATTGCCTTTCCGTTTCCATCTGCTGTCCGGACTGGCCCTGGCGGCCGGCAGCAATCTCTGGTGGTGCCTCGGACGGCCGAAGTTCTATGAGGTGGCGATAACCGGCGGCTTATGTCTGGGCGTCAGCGGCCTTTATCTGCTCTTCCGCGCCTGGCAGTATCACCAGGAGGGCCGTCTGGCGGCTGGCCGCCTCATTTTCGGCTGTCTGCTGCTGGCGCTGGCGGTCGGCACCCGGCCTAATCTGCTTTTCCTGTCCTTGCTGCCCATTCCCTTTTTTATCCGTCTTTTGCGGCAGCCCGGCCTTTCGTGCCGGCGGAAACCGCCGCGCCGGCTGTTCGGTCCGGCCTGGCTTAAACCTTTGTTGTGCATCGCTCTTCCGTACTTGACGGTCGGACTCAGCCTTATGGTTTACAACGCCGCCCGTTTCGGCTCTTTTACCGAATTCGGCGCCCGTTATCAGCTGACGGTAACCGATATGAACAGCCGCGGCATGTTTTCGCCGGTCCGCATTATTCCGGGGATTTGGTATTATCTGTTCAATGTGCCGATTATCAATACATCCTTTCCGTTTATTCATTTTCAGACCGATCCGGCTTTCCAGTACAGCGGCTATTTTTATACCGACGGCCGCTGCTCCGGCCTTCTGGCTGTTTTGCCGGTATGTTGGATTTTGGCTGCCTGGCCGGTCCTTCGCCGTTATATGAGAGACAATTTGCGGCCGGTCCTTCGCCTGGTCAAGGGCCTGACCGGCGTATCCTTGATGCTGGTTTGCCTGAACAGTATGGCCGCCGGCAGTACAGGCCGCTATCAGACCGATTTTGCCTGGCTGCTGGTTGCCGCGGCCATCCTCATCGCGGCAGTCTGGATAACCCGCCGGCAGGAAATGGCCGCGGCCACGGTTTCTTTATCCGGCGGGCCGGGCGAACCGGCGGAATCGCCCGTATTGTCCTATTTTGGCTTATTGGCCGGCCTGACCCTTCTGGCGGCGCTTTTACTGGCCATCCAGGGAGAAAACGACCTGTTCCGGGCCCGCAATCCAGTCATTTTTCTCCGGTTAACCCGGTTTATCGCATTTTGGCTGCCTTAAATATTGATCAAAGGAGATATTTGCTGTGACACAAAATACAACGGAATCATCTGCCGGTCAAAACTTGAAAAAGGTTATCATTATCGGCGCCGGGCCGGCCGGTTTGACCGCCGCCTACGAATTGCTGAAAGCCGGCGGCTGCCAGGTAACGGTTTTAGAAGAAAGCGGGGATATCGGCGGGATATCCCGCACAGTCCGCTATCATGGCAATCGCATGGATATCGGCGGCCATCGTTTTTTTTCCAAGGACGACCGGATCATGAACTGGTGGGTCAATCAGATGCCGCTTCAGGGACAGCCGTCCAAGGATGACAGCCGGCTTGGCCGCGCCATGCCGCTGGAACCGGGCGGACCGGACCCGCAAAAGGAGGACCGGGTGATGCTGGTCCGCCAGAGGATTTCGCGCATCTTTTATCTGCGCCGCTTTTTCGACTATCCGGTCAGTCTGAAATGGTCCACCCTGCACAACCTCGGCTTCCTGCGCACCATGCGCGCGGGTTTCAGCTATCTGGCCTCGATCCTGCACAAATTGCCGGAAGATTCGCTGGAGAATTTTTATATCAATCGATTCGGCCGGGTTTTGTACAGCATGTTTTTTGAGCATTATACGGAAAAGGTCTGGGGCCGCCATCCTTCGAAGATTTCCGCAGACTGGGGCGCCCAGCGGGTACGCGGCCTGTCGGTCAGAGCCATTCTGAAGGACATGCTGCGCAAGGCTTTCCGGCGCAAAAAAACCGTCGCGGCGGCCGACGGCCAGAAAGAAACCGAAACTTCTCTGATCGAACAATTTTTCTATCCCAAATACGGCCCGGGCCAGCTTTGGGAGCAAGTCGCCCGCACAATCACCGAGATGGGCGGCGAGGTTCGCCTGAACAGCCGGGTTACCGGCCTGGCGACCGAACAAGAAGGACCGGCTGCCGGCGGCCATGCCAGAATCCGCTCAGTCATCTGGCAGGACCAAAATCCGGAAACCGCGTCATCTCAGCCTGATCACAACGGCGAAAGCCACCGGCTGGATGCCGACTGGGTCTTGTCCTCCATGCCCCTGAAGGATCTGGTCGCCGGCCTGCAGGGTGCGGAAACGCCGCCCCCCGACATAACCGCCATCGCCGAAGGACTGCCTTACCGGGATTTTATGACGGTCGGCCTGCTGGTCAACCGGCTGTCCATTAAAAACACAACCAAACTGCCGACCCTGAACCATCTGGTGCCGGACTGCTGGATCTATATTCAGGAACCCGGCGTCCATATCGGCCGGCTGCAGATCTTCAACAACTGGTCGCCCTACCTGGTGGCTGATCCGGAGCATACGGTCTGGATCGGTCTGGAATACTTCTCTCAGGAGGGCGACGCCCTCTGGCAGGAGAGCGACGAAGCCTTCATCAAGATGGCGATCGGCGAATTAGTCCAGATCGGCATCCTGGATGCCGACGCGGTGCTCGACGCCTGCCGGATCAAAGTCCGTAAAGCCTATCCGGCCTATTTCGGCACATATGGCCAGATCGGCCGGCTGACGGATTATCTGGACCATTTCGCCAATCTCTATTGCATCGGCCGCAACGGCCAGCATCGTTACAACAATATGGACCACTCCATGCTGACCGCCATGCTGGCCGCCGAGCAGATCCATACCGGCCGGGCCGATAAAGCCGCGATCTGGCAGGTCAACACGGAACAGGCTTATCACGAAACCAAACAGGCAGAGCAAAAATAACCGGATCAATCCGACTGCCCGGCCGCGACAGCTTACGGCTCCGGGAAAAACCCGCGCATATCGGCCAGTGAGAAATCGTCGACCGGCAGCGTAACCGTGCGTTTCAATCGGGCGGACTGATAGATGGCCAGCACCATTTCCACAGCGGCAAGGCCGGCGCCGCCGTCGGCCAGAGGCGCTCTGTTTTCCCGGATGGCGGCGATCAGATCCCCATACAAGCCGCTGTGCGGATTCTTCAGCTGAAGCAGCGCGCCCAGGCCGCCCCGCCGCCACTCCGCGAGCAGAAAACGGCGCAGATAGCGCCCGCCGAGTTTGCGGCCGTCGCGGTCGCGAATCCGGATAGACGGTTTGCCTTTCACGATGCCGGCGCGTATTTCACCGCCCGTGCATTGAACGGTAAAAGAAGCTTCCGGCCGTTTCGGATCTGTATTGGTTGTCCCTTCGATCAGGCAATAAGCGTCATTGTCCAGTTTCAGCATCGCCAGGCCGAAATCCTCTGCTTCCATGCGGTGCGTCTGACGGTCGATCCAGCCGCAAGCCTCGACCGCGCGGCCGCCCAAAAGCCAGATCATCAAATCCAGCGCGTGAATGCTTTGGTTCATCAGGGCGCCGCCGTCCTGAGACCAGCTTCCGCGCCAAGCCGCCTGGTCATAATAAGCCTGGTCATGACCCCAGCGCACCTTCACGTCGCCATAAAGCACCCGGCCGAAACGGCCTTCGCGCAAGTCGGCCGCCAAAGACCGGACGACCGGGAAAAAACGGTATATATGACCGACAGCCACTTTCAGGTTTTGTTCAGCGGCTGTTTTTAAAAGGATCTCCGCTTCCGTTAAATTCAAGGTCAGGGGTTTTTCGACCAAAACATGCGCGCCGGCCCGCAGCGCGGCCATGGCAATAGCATAATGCGTGCCGCTCGGCGTGGTTATCGCCACCAGATCCGGCTTGACCCGGGTCAGCATTTCCGCCGTGTCGGCGAATACCGGTACGGCAGACGCTTCGGCCGCCGTGAAGCCGCATGACCGAAGCAGAGCAGCCGCGGCCGCCGGACGGGTATCGACCAGCGCCGTCAAAACGGCGCGCCGGTGATGATACCGCAGGGCTTGTATATGTTTGCGCGCCACCTTGCCGCAGCCAACCAGAGCCACGCGCAACGGCGAATCAGTTTCTTGGGATTTATCAGTGCGGTCTGCCGTCATCTTTCATACCTCATCTCTAAATGGCCGGATCAATGCCGGCCATCCCGATTATACCGTGCCGGACGCCGGTTGCAAAGCCGGCGCCGTCAGGTCGTCCGGCGTAAAACGGCGTTGATCCGCCGGTATTCCCGCGGGCTGTATTCCATTTTCTGTTTAAACAAACGCGAGAAATAAAATTCATCGGCAAAACCTAATCCGGCGGCAATTTGCTGGATCGTGCGTTCAGTCAGCAATAACTGCATCGAGGCTTCCTGAATCAGCCGCCCGTTCAGATATTGGTTGATGGTCGCGCCGTTGTCCCGCCGGAAGGCCCGGCGCATGGTTTCGTAGGAATAACCCAGCGCGCCGCAGATCGAACGGCCGGTCAGCCTGGCCGACAAATGCTGTTCGATGTAAGTGTTGATTTCCTGGTATGTGCTGGCCAGCATCAGGCGATGACTCAAATCCGGCAGCCCGTCCCGGATAAAACGCGCCAGAGTGGCGTTGGCCAGCGCCTTTAACTGCAAAAGGTCCGGCAGGCCGCCGCTGTGATAGGCCGCCAGCAGTTCTTCCAGAAGGCCGGCCGGCAGCGGCAGGCTGAAGCAGCGGTTGATCCCCTCCAGAACGTCGACGCCGGCATATTTCAAGGTAAAATGGAAATAGAACTTTTCGATCCGGCGGGCGGTGCGCAGATTGACCCGCGTATAGGGCGGGATCAGGTACATGAAACCCGGCAGCAGATCGATCCGCCCCTGGTCGGTTTCCAGCCAGCCCTGATCGGCAATCATGTAATAAATGCGGCCGAAGGGCGACATGACGTCGAACTGGTTCCACTGCTGGTTGCCGATGAAATAGCCGTGGTCCAGAATTTCAATAGCCAGCAGGTTGAGCTGGCGCGTCAACTGCCGATTGCGCCGGATGCCGCGCGAATCGGTCCAGAATTGATCGGCCTGACTGATCGGTTCCTGACGCGTGATTGATCCCCCCGTAATCCAATGGTCCGGTAAATCACCAGATTATCCATGTTTTCCTTAATAACCCCGGCAAATCGCCCGGCCCGGAAACACACAAACCAGCCAATTTGTCATGGCTGTTTTCTGTCCCGCCGCGCGAACCGTATTTTCCATTATTATACCATTTTGTCCATGTTCTATCCCGTTCCGCGCGATACAATGAGAGAAGGATGAATGGTTCGTCCGTCTTGAATCCGCCTTTATGTCCAATCAAGGAGGTTTTTTATGACACACGTGAAGAATGAACCCCAAAACCGTCTGAATGGCCGCATGCCGAAAATCGGCATCCGTCCCTGTATTGATGGCCGCCGGAGAGGCGTGCGCGAATCTTTGGAAGAACGCACCAAAGGCATGGCCCGTCAGGCTGCCGAACTCATTTCCAGCCATCTGCGCCACGCCAACGGGCTGCCCGTTGAATGCGTTATCGCCGAAACCTGCATCGGCGGCGTCGCCGAAGCCGCCCGCTGCGAAGATCTGTTTGCCCGGGAAAATGTTACGGCAACCCTTTCGGTTACCCCTTGCTGGTGTTATGGCACGGAAACCATGGACATGAATCCGCTGACCATCAAAGCAGTCTGGGGCTTCAACGGCACAGAACGCCCCGGCGCCGTCTACCTGGCCGCCGTCATGGCCGCTCACGCCCAGCGTAAACTCCCGGCATTCGCCATTTACGGCCACGATGTCCAGGATATGACCGACACCGCTATCCCCGACGACGTCGGCGCAAAGATTCTTTTATGGGCCAAAGCGGCCATGGCCGCCGGCGACATGAAAGGCAAATCCTACGTCAATATCGGCGGTCCGACCATGGGCATCGCCGGTTCCTGCATCGACGCCCAGATGTTCCAGGAATACTTCGGCCTGCGCACCGAATGGCTCGACCAGGTCGAGATTGAGCGCCGCATCGCCCGCGGCATCTTTGATCCGGAAGAATTCGCCAAAGCCAAAGCCTGGCGCGAGCAATACTGCCCCGAGGGCTGGGACAAGAACGAAGGCGGCCCCTTCGCCCATACCCGCGCCGAAAAAGACGCCGAATGGGAACGCGTCATCAAACAGACGCTGATTATCCGCGATATCATGATCGGCAATCCGAAACTGGCCGAACTAGGCTACCAGGAAGAAGCCGAAGGCCGCAACGCCATTGTCGGCGGCGTCCAGGGCCAGCGCCAGTGGACCGATCATTTCCCGAACCACGACTACAGCGAAGCGCTGCTCAACTCGTCCTTCGACTGGAACGGCATCCGCGAGCCGATGATCCTGGCCACAGAGAACGATACCCTCAACGCCATGGCCATGCTGCTCGGTCATCTGCTGAATGATTCGGCGTCCGTATTCGCCGATGTCCGCACCTACTGGAGCCCGGCCGCGATCGAGCGGGTTACCGGCTGGAAGCCGGCGGGAACAGCCGAAAACGGCATCATCCATCTGATCAATTCGGGCGCGGCCGCCCTCGACGGCTCCGGCGCCATGCGCGACAGCCAGGGCCGGCCGGTCATGAAGCCGTTCTGGGAAATGACAAGCGCCGACGCCGACGCCTGCCTCAAAGCCACCCAATGGTGCCCGGCCGATACCGGTTATTTCCGCGGCGGCGGTTTCTCATCTGCTTTTGAAACCAAAGCCGAAATGCCCGTTACGATGGTCCGCATGAACAAGATCGAGGGTCTCGGCCCCGTTCTGCAGATCGCCGAAGGCTACACCGCCCGGCTGCCTGAGCAAGTCAGCCAGATCCTGCAGAAGCGCACGGACCCGACATGGCCGTGCACCTGGTTTGTTCCGCGTCTGACCGGCGAAGGAGCCTTCAAGGATGTTTATTCGGTCATGGCCAACTGGGGCGCCAATCACGGAGCCTTCAGCTACGGCCATATCGGCGCCAAACTGATCACCCTCTGCAGCATGCTGCGCATCCCGGTTTCTCTGCATAACGTACCGGAAGAACAGATCTTCCGTCCGCACGCCTGGTCCGCTTTCGGCACGACCAACGCCGAATCGGCCGATTACCGCGCCTGCGAAAACTACGGTCCGCTGTTCGGCTGATTCTCAGTCGCGGCCATAGCTCAAAGCATTAAAACAGCCGTTCGGAGTCGAAAACTCCGGGCGGTTGTTTTTTAGCTATGCCGCCGCAGGTCACTAAACCTGATTGAGATGCCCCGAATCGCTCCGGTGACAACTTGACGCTTCCTGGTTAAATATGCGCTATCCGGAACAAAGCGGTCCGAATCGGCCCGATTATCATACATTTTTTCCGTAATTGTCATTGCCGGCTTTCCCGGCCACATGGTAGCATGACGGCAGAACCAACCGCGATTCCTTCACAGAACGCTTTTGAACAGGAGGATGTCATGTATGTTGACTTCAAAAGAACGTATCCTAAATACGATTTATCGCCGTTCAACAGATCACGTTCCTGTCAGCCTCTACGAGCTGAGCGGCTCAGGCCCTGATTCCTGGCAGGAAAAAGAACCGTCCTATCGGCCCGTTATGGCCGCTGTCCATCGTAACTGCGACTATCTGTATCATCTGCCCAGCCCGGTTTCCTATCCGGTTCTTGCCGAGCAGACAGAATCCCGTTCCTGGCGTGACGGCGACAGCCAATATATCCGCCAAATCCTGCATACGCCCAAAGGGGATTTAACGCAACAGCTGAGGATTATGGACGGCGTCCACACAACCTGGACGACAGAACACTACCTGAAAAGTACAGACGATATTGACAAATATCTCTCTCTGGATTTTTCCCGAACTGCTTATGACGAAACCTGTATTTCTGCAGCTAAGCAGTGGATCGGCGACAGAGGCCTTGTCTGTATCAACGAAGCCGATCCCGTAGGCTGGGCGGCCAGCTTATTTGACATGAGCGAATATCTGGTTCTGTGCCTGACTGAACCGGCGAAGATGAAGTATTTCCACGACGCGGTTTTTGATATTCAAATGGAGAAATTGCAGATGACGCTTCATGAAGACTGCCGGGATATCATGTTCCGGCTCTGCGGACCGGAATACGTCACGCCGCCGTATCTGCCGGAAAGCCTGTTCCATGATCTGGTCACCCGGTATGTCGCCGCCATGTCGTCCGCCATGAAGAAGGCGGGGGCTATTCCGCGGATCCACAGCCATGGCCGCGTTAAAAATTTGTTGTGGGAAATGGCCGAATACACCGATGTCCTGGTCATCGATCCGCTTGAACCCCCGCCGGACGGCGATATCGATCTCCGGCAGGTTAAAAGCCTGTACGGCGGCCGGTTCACCCTTTGCGGCAATCTTGAAGTACGCGAATTCGAATTTTCCACGGCGGAACGCATTGACGAAGCGGTTAAAAAGATCATGGAAGAAGCCAAAGACGGCGGCGGGTTTATTTTGATGCCAACAGCGACGCCCTGTTGCGTCCCGCTTACCCCAAAGGCCGAAGAAAATTTGCTCCAATTTGTTGAATCAGGTCTCAAATACGGCCAGTATTGATCAGAAATAAGAAAGGAACTGAAGAAAAATGACGACAAAAAATTGGAATAAGGAACTCTTGCTGATCGCGGATTTTATACCGCCCAATCCGGACGATATGCGGCATTTCGATGTAGCGGCACAGATCAGACAGATCAAAGACCTGGGCTTTAACGCCCAGCATATTGAAGCAACCGACATCACAAACGGAGAAGCGGGAATTGCCTATTTCAAGTCATCCGTTTCGCTCGAGCAAAGAAATGACCTGCTCGCCGAATACCACAAAAATTATGCTGAAACAACAAGCCATGACATGATTTACTTCAATGTTCACTGGCTCAGTGATCGTTTAATCCAGACGCATCGCGAATGGTTCCAGCTGGACACAAATCGCTCTGTCCTGCCGATCAGCTACGGCAGCGGCGGTTATTCGTGCGTCAATTCCCCATTTCGGGATTGGGCTTTTCAGATGATCAGCGATATCGGGCGTTATGGCGTTAAGGGCGTATTTCTCGACGGTCCGGTTTTCAGTCCGGACGGCTGTTATTGCGAGGGTTGTCTGCAGCGTTTTGAAAAACAATATGGTTATCGATATACCTCCGATATGATCAAGAAGGACCGCCTGGTTCGAAATCAAGTCCTGCAATTCAAACATGACAGTATAACGGCCTTCGTCAAAGACGCACGGACGGCTTTAAAATCGGTCGATCCGGATGCGGTTATCTATATGAACGGCTTGCCGCTGGGGCCGAGCACCTGCGGCAGAGACAACCGCGCCGCCGGAAAATACCAGGATATGCTGCTGTCGGAGGGCGGTTTTCTATCCGGTGATTTACGCGCCTTACCGATCTGGAAGCCGGCCGCGGCAGCAAAAATACTGGAAACGCAGGCTGAAGGCAAACCCTGTGTAATCGCCATAGCCGGTAGAATGGGCCCCTATAATCGCTATCTGCTTACGCCGGCTGAAACATGGATCGCCTGTGCCATGACGATTGCCAACGGAGCGAATATCTGGTATGGAATTTATGACAGCAACCGAAATGACAAAGGGATGGAAACAGTCCGGCAGATCAATCATTTCCTGACTGCTCACAGCCGTTTTTTTGCCAACACGGTATCCGCTGCCAATGTTGCGCTGGTATGGTCCATGAAAAACGCCAATTATTACCAGACGACAACGGAAGAATGGGACTTTGTCGCCGAACGCAAAACCCGGGACGACGCCTTGAAAAGCGATGCCCGCAAGGCGTTCAACGGCTGGTTTGAAGTTCTCTGCCGTACCCATGTTCTGTTTGACGTCATCGATGATGACGAGATCGGAAAGGGCGGCCTGACCCGTTACGAACTGGTCATATTACCCGGAACAGCCTGCATGTCCGGCGCTGAAGCCGATCAGTTAACTCGGTTCGTAGCCCAAGGCGGAAACCTCATCGCCACTTATGATACCGCTTGCTATGATGAAACCGGTATGCATCTCCCGCGCCCCCGCCTGGCCGATGTTCTGGGGATCGAGTCTGTAAACGGCACCGTCTCGCTTCCTTTTGATCACGTAACCGTCGATCCCGGCGATGAAACCCGGGGGATCGACCAGACGGTCCTGCCGGCTCCATCCTTGTACTGTCAGATTGTTCCGCGCGCCGGAGTCAGGACCTGCATGGCTTTACGGGAAAAACAATTGTCCAAGTATTGTGATCTGCCTCCCAGGACGGTTTATCCTTTATTAACAACCGCCGATTACGGCGCAGGACACGCCGTCTTGTTTACAGGAAATATCGATGCCGAATATGAGAACCAGCGTATCCCGGAATACTATACCCTGATGAATAACATGATTGAACGCATGAGTTCCCGCAAAATAACAGCCAATGACGAAACGGCAGCCTACTTTCTGAATATGCGGCAGCAAGGTCAGACCCGGATTATTCATCTGATTAACTACACCTCCTGTTATGAACGGCCGATTGTCAGGATTACGCCCATGAAAAACCTGCCGGTGAGCGTGCGATCCACCCAAAGGCCCCGCCGGATTCACGCTCTGCAGAACGATCAGAATCTTCCTTTCGATTATCTGGATGGTTCTATCCGGTTTACCCTTCCTGAAATCAAAGAATACGAAGTGGTGGTTATTGAATCATGAGAGGGACCGATCACAACAAATTGTACAAATGGCCCGATTTTGTCCCTGCCGGCCGCGTTTTTTCCTGCCTATTTGATAACAGAATCATTGATTTAGCGCCAAATTGTCATTGTTGATCGATCTGCCGGGAATTAGAATGTTGACTATGTTGATGGCCATCAGCACCGTTTATTTATCCCCGAGTATTATAGGAGGTTGAATATGGTTAAGACGACAAAACGAATCGTTCTTGTGCTCGTTATTTTATCAGTCCTCATGTTATCCTGTGTTGCCTGTACGCAGTCTGCATCTCAGAACACCACCGCTGCGGCAACCGGTTCCACCGCGGCATCCACTCAAGGAACCGCATCCGGCACGACAACTGCCGCCACAGAGGCGCCTGCCGAATTTTCGCTTTTCATGAGCAATTCGGGCATTACCATCCCCGATAACGTCGATCCCGCCGACAATCCTTACATTAAAAAGATTGAAGAGCTGGCCAACGTCAAGATCACATCCATCACTATTCCGCCCTATGCCGATTTTGAAACAAAACTGAACCTGATGCTGTCATCAGGCGAAATTGCCGATCTTGTCCACAATTTCCAGGTCGCGGATGTCAATAAAGCGGCTGCGGCCGGCGCGTTTCTGGAAGTCAGCGATATCATCGACAAGTCTCCGGTTATTTCCTCGATCTACACAGAACAAGTTAAGAACGCCATCCGCTACACCGACGGTAAAATCTACCAGATCCGTGCCGTCGCTCCGCCCGATCCTTATTGTCTGGTCGTTCGTTATGATCTGGTCAAATCCCTGAACGCCGGCGTCATGCCCACAACCCCGGACGAATGGTATCAATTGCTTAAAAAAGTCAAGGAAGCAGATCCAAACAACATTCCTTTCAGCGATTTTGGCGGACTTGGCTCGACAACAGCCGCCCTGTTTTATCCTTATGGCGTGGAAATCCCCACATCAGGAACAAATGGCTGGCAATATACGAACGGATCCTATATCCATTGTTTCGAAGCCAAGTATATGAAAGACGCTTTGCTTTACGTCAAAAAGCTGTATGACGAAGGTTTAATGAGCAAAACTTTCGTAACCAATACCCAGCAGGATTTCTCCAATGAAAAATTGAACAATAATGTCCTGTTCTGGGGAAACAACCTTGGCAGCGCCTCCATGGTCTATTATTCTAACAACAGCATTGACAATCAGGCTGCCCTGATTGTTCCGGCGCCGATCGCGGTCACCAATCTGCCCGGCATAGACCCGACAAACGCTATTCCGCGGATTAACGAACTCAACTGGGGCCACAATGTGGTTATCAGCTCCAAAGCCAAGAATGTCGACGGAATTGTCCGTTTCATCGAAACCATGCTTTCCGAAGATGTCACCAACCTCTTTGTCTACGGCCTTGAAGATGTCGATTATAAAATTGAAAACGGTGAAAAAGTCATGCAAACTGTGGCCGGCGATCCGGATCATAAGTTCCGGAGTATTTACGGCTTCCTGCAGGGCTACAATTCCCGTGCTTCAATGGATCTGAATATCGCCACCCGGCTGTCCAGATCAACCGCCGCCAACGCTACGAAAACCGAGTTGAAAACAGCCATCGATTCCGGTACTGAACAGGTTTACAAAGCTGCTAAAACAGTGCCGACCATCACTGCCAAAGATTTTGTGACTTTATCAGAGGAATTTACCAATAAAGCAAATGAAGGTAAAGAACTGGCTAAATCCATTATCCTGAAGGCCATTACCGGCGAAATCACCATGGATGAATACGACGCCCAGTCCGCCGCTTTCCTCGAAACTTACAAACCAGTCACAGATGAGTATAACCGGGTCCTGGCTGCAGCGAAAACCCAGTACAACATTGATTGATCCCTCATAAACCAGGATCCCAAACCGTACCCATTGACAAGACGCAATACCTTATTGCCGAGAGGCTGCCTCATTTTGAACTAATCCCGTCAAGTAGACAGAAAAAAGTAAATTCACGCATAATGGCCTGATTCCTGAATTCCAAGGGAGTCAGGCCATTCAAGTCCTTTTGGCATCGTTCGAAGTTATAATACTTGAAATTGTCGAGCCAGGAGGTTTTCTGCAGTAACCTGTGGGATAACTCGAACATAGTTTTTCATTTGTGTCAGATCACGGAACGAAGCCCAATTTTGTGTATCAGGCGTCGAATGCGCTTGACATTGTAATGCGTATCACTTTGCCGGTTAAGTACGAGTGCTATGCGGCGGTAGCCATATAAAACTTTACCGATTTATTAATTTCAAGAATCCTTGGCAGCAGCTCCTGGTTTTCCGATTCCGTCAACTTTTTTAAGACATCGTTCTCCATCTGCAGCTGTCTGTTCTTCGCTTCCAATCGCTTGAGGTTGCCTCCATGACTATTGCATTTCATTAACCATCTTTGAATAGGAGCTTTTTATGATTGCTGTCTATTGCCGCGAGCGGAAACGATAGTCTTTAGGGGTACAGCCATACTTGATTTTAAACCGGTTGGCAAAATACTGCGGGGTCGAATACCCGAGTTGATTCGAGATCTGCTCGATCTTGGTATCGGTTGTCACCAGCAAATTCCGGCAGTAATCCAGCTTATAATCCGTTACATAGTCTAAAAAGGACATCCCTGTTTCTTTTTTAAAGATCCGGCTGAAATGGCTGGAGCTGATCCCGATAAAATCGGCGACATCATTGAGGGATAGCTGGGTGCTGCTGATATTCTGCTGCATGTATTCCTTGGCTTTATTAACCAGGGTCAGATTACGCTCGCTGTGTTGATCTTCGATCCCCTGGAAAAAAGCGTCGAGCGCTTTAGACAGGATATTTTTATACTCAAAAATATCCTGCGCCGCTTCCAGCCTGGCCATAATTTCGTAAGTCTCCTGCTCCTGATCCTGGCTGGCCGATTCGTTGTTGATGCTTTCAATCACCAGATTGGCCGTCGTCTGCAAGATACGGCGGGCATAATCGAGGCTGCAGGATGAATTACGCAAATTGCTGATCAGATTGTCCAGCGCGGTGATCGCCTTCGTATGATTCAGCGTCTTCAGCTGCAACGTCAGTTCCTTTTGCAAATTGCGGTCGATGGGCAGTTTGGCGTCTTCCCGCCCGCGGATATCTTCATACCGGATACAGTTCGATTCCGGCAGCAGAAAATGATAAGCTGCCGCCCGCCGGGCGTTATCAACCGAAATCTGCAAGGTGTCCAAGGTAACGACCGTGCCGCTGAACAAACTGACCGACAGGGGCGTGCCATCTATATCAAGACACAGAATTTTATCAATCAAACCGGCTTGACTCAAATGTATCTGACTGTAATTGACCAGGAGTAAAACGGCATAATCACAAACGCTGGCCAGGCATACCGATTCATCGGTATTGAACTTGTCCTCAAAATGGATGGCGCATTCATGGGCAAAGAACCGCAGATTATCATCGTTCATACCGACATATTGTTTAATTTTGATGATAAAGGCACAACAGTCGGGGTGGTCAAACGACAGGCCGAGCGAATTGAGCCATTCAGGTATCGGCGGCGCGGGAGGATTCTCCTGGTTAAACAGTTCTTTCATGTACTCCTGTTTTAAAACAACCTGGCTCTTTTCCTGGATCAGCTGATGCTGTTTCATTTTAATCTGCAGGGTATCCAGTGTTGAATTGATGAACTGATATTCATTAAGGTGTTCAGGCTGTATCTGCGGCGACAGGCGCGTACAGGTGTAAACCAGTTTTCGCAGCGGCAGATAAAGGTTTTTCGTATAGACAGAAGCCAAAATCAAGGCGATGATCGAGGCGAAAAGAATCGTCAATCCCAGCATTTGTATAATGAGGATGATCATGGATGAAAGATTGTTCAGAGAGACAACAGACGCATAAACCCAGTCGGTCAGTTCGGAGCGGTACAAAGAAACAACGACTTTGGTATCCTCGTCTGTGGCAAAATAGTTGGACACATGATTTGTGGCCTCGCTGAACAGCTGGCCGTACGGCAAATCGGCGACCGGCTTATTGATCATATCCCCATCGGTATGGGCGGCAATGACACCTTTGTCATCTGAAATAATCAATTTGCTGTAACCGCGGCTGGCTTGCGGCTGCAGCATCGAGAGCAAATAGTCCTCACGCAGGGTTACAAAGAGGACGCAGCCCGTTTCGCCGGCGTTATCAATAGCGGGAACCTTACGCGCAAAATGGATGGCCTGGATGATTTCCGGCTGCGAATTCGTTTCCGCTTGTTTTGCCAGCGTGTCCAAAACCGGATTAACCAGATATTTACTGTCGGAAAACCAGGTGTACGAACCGGCGAACTGGCTCATGTCCCGGAAGCTGGCCAGCAGTTCACCCATATATTTGTTTTCTTTTCCGGGATACAAAATAACATAATTGGTAACCAGCAGATCATTTTTCGGATAATAAAGCGCCAGGGATTCGATCATGGGATTGAGCGTGAGCATTGTGTCCAGATAGCTTTTGATTTTTAGTGTATCGACAATCTGCTTTTCATAATGGGCAGTCATATGATCATATAGAAAACTCTGGCTTTGGCAGTCCTCATAAAGGAGGGTTGACACATCCTTCATATTTTTCATGATATAATCATCCGCCATCGAGCTGAACTGCAGCAGGGACTTGTTATTGCCGGCAACCGCATCGTCTGTTTTCAGCTTATTGATAAAATAAGATCCGATGATTAAAATAATGGCGATCCAGATCATGATGATCAATAAATAGGATTTCATCAGTTTAGTAACAAACTTACCGCTCTTGCCGCGAATAAGTCCATTAAATATCATCGGGTTGCTCATTGACCGTTTCATAAGAAAAGGAATTGATATCCTCGTCTTCATTCGTCACGTCTCCATACTTATCGGTTTGTTTTTGACAATACGATCATAAACGCTTTCTCCGGAAGCGTCAATTAGTGCAAAGTGCTGCAAACAGGATCTGATCGGCAATCTGACAGAATATTATCAGTAAAGCGGAAATTTGTTATCTGGTTTGCTCGTTATCTATCCTTAAATCATGATCCTGTCCTTGTTCCCTCCTGTAACGGCGGCCTATACTGAAAACAAATTCTAGAGTCGGCTGATCAGCCTGGTGCCGATCAGCCCAGGAGGATACGATATGGCCGCCAGCGCGCAAGATACACGATCTCTGAAAATAAAAAAGAATCGTCTCCATTTCAAATCCGGCCGGGACATCCCGCATTACTTGCTGATCCTGCCGGCATTTGCCTTGATCCTCGTCTTTAATTATGTCCCGATCTACGGAATTGTCATGGCCTTTCAAAATTTTTCACCCTATCTTGGCATATCCGGCAGTTCTTTTGTCGGATTTAAACATTTCGCGTACTTTTTGCAAGACGGCAATTTCTGGCGCGTCATGGGCAATACAATCATCATCAATTTGTACCAGTTGATTTTCGGCATGCCGGTTCCGATCATCTTTGCCCTGCTGCTGAATGAAGTGCGAATATCTTTTTTTAAACGATCGATTCAAACCATCAGCTACCTGCCGCATTTCATTTCATGGGTTGTCGCCGCCAGCATTTTCAATGCTGTTCTGTCGCCCTCATCAGGGATTGTCAACTCAATTTTGATGCGCTTTTTTGGATTATCTGAACCCATATACTTTTTAGTCAAAGCGAATTATTTCCGAACCATCCTGGTCGGCTCCAATATCTGGAAGACCTTCGGCATGAGCGCCGTCTACTATCTGGCCGCCTTGTCGGCGATAGATCCGCAGCTCTACGAAGCGGCTAAGATCGACGGCGCCAATCGCTGGCAGCAAACCCGCCATGTCACTTTAATGGGAATCGCGCCCATATTTATTCTTCTCTTGATCTTAAACGTCGGTTCCATGATCACCATCGGCTTCGAACAGATTTTCCTGCTGTACAATCCCATGGTCTACAATGTGGGCGACGTCATCAGCACCTATGTCTACCGACTGGGTATTCTCAATACCCAATATAGCCTGACCACGGCTATCGGCGTGACCCAATCGGTCGTCAATTTCGCGCTGGTCTTTGCAGCCAACAAAATAGCCCGCAAAGTTGTCGGCTATTCCATGTGGTAATTCAAGTAAAAATCAGAGAGAAGGGTTTGGCCCATATGAAAAGAACAATCGGTGAAAGAGTTTTCACAGTCTTTAACGCTTTTCTGCTTCTGCTGGTCGTGTTATCCATCGTTCTGCCGCTCATGAACATTTTCAGCATATCGGTCAGCGACAATGCCGCGATCGTCAGTAAATCCGTCAGCCTCTTTCCAGTCGGCTTCAATCTGAGAGCCTATCAGGATGTCCTGTCTAAAGCCCAGTTCCGCAGTTCATTTGTCAATTCAATCGTTCTGACCGTGGTTTACACCGTTCTGGCTCTGATCGTCAATACCATGGCCGCTTATAGTTTTTCGAAGCCGTTTTTCGGCAAACAAGTCCTGATGTATCTTTTTGTCTTCACCATGTATTTCAGCGGCGGCCTGATCCCTTCCTATATGCTGATAACCCAGACGCTCAATCTCTACAACAATTATCTGGCGTTCCTTCTGCCCAGTCTGGTCAGCGTATTTTATATCATCATCATCCGCAGCCAGATCGAATCCCTGCCGCCCAGCCTTTCTGACGCTGCCGAAATCGACGGCGCCAACCAGTTCCAATTGCTGATTCACATCATCATCCCGGCCATCAGTTCAACGATGGCCGCCATCTGTATGTTTTTAGCTTTAAATATGTGGAATATGTGGTACCCGGTTTTGTTGTATACTGATAAAGAAAGCATGTGGACCTTGCAATATATGCTGCGGGCTATCGTCTTCGAAATGACCTTGCAGAGCAGCGATACCCTGGCAGCACAGGCCAGCGCGGTCAATGCCGAAGACGCCATCTCGCCGTATAATTTCCAGAATGCCGCCATTATACTGGTTGCTTTACCCATTGTCTGCATTTATCCGTTTGTTCAGAAGTACTTTGTAAAGGGCATCCTGGTTGGCTCGGTAAAAGAATGACTGGTCCGAGAACAGATTGAGAAATGAGGTTGACGAGGATATGAATGTTTTAATCATGACCGATATGGAGGGCATCAGCGGCGTCGATACGCCTGAGCAGATCACCGATATCCATTCATCAGGTTACCAGTTTGCGCGGCAAAGGCTGATGCTGGATACGAATTCGGCCATAGCGGGCGCTTTTTCCGGCGGGGCAGACCAGGTTTACGTCGTTGACGGCCACGGCACGGGCTGTAATTTCATCCCGGAACTTCTGGACCCGCGGGCTGAACGTGTCATGATACCCTTGTTGACCGCAGATTTCATGACGCATATAGACGCTTATATGGAAGTCGGCATTCATCCCATGGCCGGAACCCTGAACGGATTTCTGGACCATACGCAGAGTTCGGCCGCCTGGTACAATTACTATATTAATGGACGCCGCTGCGGCGAAATCGCACAAGGCGCCGTTTTTTGCGGATCTTACGGCATTCCTTTTGTCATGGTCAGCGGCGACGAAGCGGCTTGCGAAGAAGCGCGCCAGCTGCTTGGGCCTGTCGCCTGCGCGGCCGTCAAGCAAGGCGTCGGCCGCAACCGGGCCAAGCTTGTCGATCTTGATGAAGCGCTGGACCGGATTCAGGAAGCGGCGCGAAGCAGTCTCGGCTTGATCGGCTTGGTAAAACCCTATAAACCGGATTTGCCCCTGGATATCAAGCTGGAACTGTACCGTTCTGATATGTGCGACGACCTCATGGCCCATGCGGATCCGGCCGTTGAAAGACTCGGCGCCAGATCGGTACGCAAGACCGTTTCTAAAATAAATCGTTACTGCGATCTGGTCTTTTAATGAACAGCCGATTGAAAACCATCGTCCATCAGGCCGATATTTGCGTCGTCGGCGGCGGTCTGGCCGGCATCTGCGCCGCGATCGCCGCGGCCCGCCACGGAGCCCGGGTCATGATCCTGCAGGACCGGCCGATGTTCGGCGGCAATGCGTCTTCCGAGGTTCGCATGTGGGTTTGCGGCGCCCACGGCGACAACAACCGGGAAACCGGTCTGATCGAGGAGCTGCTTCTGGAAAACTATTATCGCAATCCCTATAAAAACTATTCTATCTGGGACAGCATTCTTTACGAAAAAGTCCGTTTTCAGGATAATCTTGAGTATTTGCTCAACTGTTCTTGTCTTGACGCGGAGATGTCCGGCAGCCGGATCGTTAAGGTCACCGGCTGGCAAACGACAACCCAAACTTATCATCAAGTCGAAGCCCGGCTGTTCATTGACTGTTCCGGCGACAGCATTCTGGCGCCCCTGACCGGCGCCGATTTTCGCCAGGGACGGGAAGGCCGCGGGGAATTCGGCGAAAGCATCGCTCCCGTCCGGGCCGACCGGCGGACCATGGGCATGAGCTGTCTGATCCAGGTCCGCGAGACCGCGGAGAAGAGGAGCTACATACCGCCGCGCTGGGCAGAACCGTTTAGCCGGGAGAAACTGCCGCATCGCCGGCCGGATCCGCTCGACAGCAGCGAGAATTACTGGTATCTGGAACTGGGCGGCGAACAGGATACGATCGCCGATACCGAACAGCTCCGCGATCAGCTTCAGGACGTCGCCTACGGCATTTGGGATTATGTGAAAAACAGCGGCGACTATCCGGCGGACGTCGGCCGGCTGGACCTTGATTGGGTCGGCAGTCTGCCCGGTAAGCGCGAATCGCGCCGCTATGTCGGCGACTACATCATGACCCAGCGCGACGTCCAGGCCGAAGGCCATTTTGACGATCTCGTCGCCTATGGCGGCTGGTCGATGGACGACCATCATCCCGGCGGCCTTCGGTCCTCCGAACCGCCGACGATCTTCCATCCGGCGCCTTCGCCCTTCGGCATCGCGTACCGCTGCCTCTATTCGCGAAATATCGATAATCTGATGTTTGCCGGAAGAAATATCAGCGTCACCCATACGGCCATGAGCTCCACCCGGGTTATGGCCACCTGCGCCACTTTGGGCCAGGCCGCCGGAACAGCCGCCGCCCTGGCCGTCCGGGACGGCGCCGGCCCGCGGGACGTCTATCAAAATCAGATCCGCCGGCTGCAGTCCTTGCTGATGGATGACGACTGCTATCTGCCTTTTCATCAGCGGCCGGTTCCCCAGCTCGCCCGGGAAGCGGACTATGAGTCGGACCAGCCCGGCGTGGAAAACCTGCGCAACGGCTGGGACCGCCCGATCGCCGGTCAGGAAAACCGTTGGATCGGCCGCCCAGGCTCGACTGTTGTCTGCCGGTTTCCCCGGCCGTCAGCCGTCGGCCGTATCCGTCTGATTTTCGACAGTGATCTCAACCGGACGACCCTGCCGGAAAAAAATCCCGCCGACAACCGGCCGATGAATGCCGGTTATTTCCTCGACTCCAAACCCATTTACGTACCGAAAACAATGATTCGCGATTTTCGAATTGATGCGCGGGATGAACAAGGCCAATGGACGACCCTGTGTGAAGTCACCGGAAATTACCAGCGTCTGGTTATCCTGCCGGTTCAGATAACAGCGACGGCGCTGCGCTTTACGCCCCTGGCAACCTGGGGCGCCGGAACATACTCCGTTTTCGCTTTCGATTTCTCCTGAAGCCCGCCACGGCTCCGCAAAAGCGATATCAGTCGGTAACGCCGCCGCTGCTTAAATTATCAGAGTAATTTCGCGCTGTCCGGATCCAGGTAAAGGACCGCTTTTTCGTGACGACGCAGAATTGAAGCCGGGCAATGCTCGCCGATTTCACCGCGTACCGTATCATGAACGGCCTGCGCCTTCGTAGCTGCCGGAACGACGCAAAACGCCTCCCGGCAATGAACCAGCGCCGGAATGGTTAGTGTAATGGCGTATTGAGGAACTTCCTCCAGCGCGGCAAAACAACCGTCATGAACCTGCTGCTGCCGGCATGCCTCATCCAGATCAACGACTTTCACCAATTTCTTATCCTGAAAGTCGGCGACATGCGGATCATTAAACGCAATGTGGCCGTTTTCACCGATCCCCATGCAGACAATATCCACCGGATACTGGCGCAGAAGGCCGGCATAACGCTCGCACTCCTGATCCCGGTCCTTTGCGTCCGAATGGATGTAGTGAACGCTCTTCATCTTGACCTGGCTGAAAATCGCCCTTTTCAGGAAATTGCCAAAGCCTTGCGGCGCATCCTGGCTCAGGCCTAAATACTCGTCCATATGAAAAGCGTTGACCTTTTGCCAATCGATCGACTGATCGGCGACCAGAGCAGCCAAAACTTCATTTTGCGAAGGCGCCGCAGCGAAAATCATGTTGCACACGCCCTTTTCCTGAATAACGCCGGTAATCGCGCGGGAGATATCGCGGGCCGCCTCGGCGCCCATCGCTTTGCGGCTGTCCATGATTTTGATTTTTAAGGATCCTGCAGTCATCTCTTTCATTTCCTGTCACCTGGCTTTACTGATTTGGCGCCCGCAAAACGGACACGGATTTTATTATACGCCGGATCAAGGCCGGCGGCTTATCTTGATCGATTTTTTAATAACACAAATAGCCTGACGGGCAAGCCGCTTCAATAGATCCGGCCTGCCGGCAGACCGGCGGAAATCTCCTCCGCCAGATCATACAGCCAGCCGAACCGCTCGGCGATCCGCAAAGTTGTAAATTTGGGACGGTTTTCCTTGCCAAAGGCGATGGCATCGTAAGTGTCCTGCACCGAATAGCCCAATTGGTCCGGCCGGGCCGGGCCGCCCATGGCCAGAATTTTGTCCCGGGCCGCCGGCAACAGCGTCTTGAACGAATCGACATAGTCATAGCCAAACTGTTCCATCGCTCGTTCGATCTGTTGTTTCTGACGCTCCCAGATATCTCCCTGCGGCGGTTCCGGCGGATTGATCGCCAGCGCCTGTTCAGCCAGCGATCCATAAACGCGGCGCACTTCGGCCTCCCAGCGGTCCGCCGGCATAGTCGGCCGCTGCTGCGGCATCTTGCGGCCTTCGAACATTTTCAAATACATCGTCATGCCGATCAAGGTGCCGATGCCGACTTTATCGCCATGCAAACTGCCCTGGCGGTGTTGTTGAATATCCCGCATTTCCAGCAGATGGGAAATCTGGTGATCCGAACCGGATGCCGGGCGGGATGTCCCCATCATCTGCATTGCCACGCCGGTCAAGGACAGGGTTTCCATCAGCCGGCAGCAAGCCTCGCCTTTGCGGGCGGCAGAAGCGCCGCCGTCCTGTTCCCCGGACAGATTCCCGGCCAGATCGCCGGCCAGCGCCAGACAGTCCTGAACCGCCCGGTCGACCATCGCCGCGATCAAGGGGCAATACGCCTCATCTTCGGCAACATAAGCCAGCCGCCAATCCAAAATGGCGATGATTTTCGCCAGGACGTCGCCGAACCCGGCCGCCGTCATTTTCTGCGGCGCCGCCGCCAAAACAGCCGGGTCATAAAAGATGCCGTCCGGCGCAACGCCCGGGTATGTCGCCTTGAATCCGCGAATCAGCAAAGGCGTCGATCCGGAAGCAAATCCGTCGACAGAAGCCGCCGTGGCGTAAGATACGAAGGGGACTCCGATCATAAAACAATTATATCGTGTGATATCCGTCAATGTTCCGCTGCCGCAGGAAACCAGAAAATCCGGTTTGTCCGAAAGCGCCGCCAGCAGTGTTCCCAACGCCTGTTCATCAGCATGAAGATCCGTCCGGTCGAAAACGACAGCCTGCGGATGATAAGCGGACAGTCCTTCCAGCAAGGACAGTCCGGCAGCCCGGCGGGTGTTCTGATCCATAACAACCAGACAGCGGCCTTTGAATCCCAGATCCTGAAGATAAGAACCGATCTTTAAAGCCATATCCGGCGCCTGCTCCATCATTCGGGTATGAATCGCATGGGTACGACCGCAGGCCGGGCAAACCCGGCTCTGTCCAAGCCAGGTCCGAAGATGTGCCATATCGGCTTCATCCCGCCAATAACCGGGGTTGTTTGATTCAGAAAAATGATCCGCCATGACTGTTTCTCCTTTTTAATTAAAATATATTCATTTATACGATAATGTTTAATCTACGTAAAACATTTATTAACGGATCTCCGCCAAACGTTTGTATCGCCGTAAACCCCATATTTGATGCAGCATTGATATTCTCTTTTCTGTCATCGAAAAATATGATGTTTTGCGGCATAACCTTGATTTCCTGTAAAACAAGGCTATAAATCAGTGGATCCGGTTTCATGACGCCCATCTCGCAGGAAATAAAGACACGCTCAAAAAAAGTGCCGAACCCCTGCTTGTCCCGGCATCGCTCCCAATGAAAAGGACTGGTGTTCGACAAAAGCATCAATCGGTAAACCGGTTTCAGCGCGGTCAGCAGAGGAATAGTTTCATCAAAAAGTTCGCCGATCATTTGACTGAAAATCCGGTAAAAGGCATCTTCATCGACGGAAAAACCCAGCTCCCTGCGAGCTTGACGATGAAAATCCGGCAGATCCCGTATTTTGCCGGACTCATAATCGCGGACAGCCCGGCTGCCGGACCAGCGTCCGGCCAGCAGCTCCAGTTCCGACGGATTTTCAATTTCAGGCCATAAATCCGTTATCGGATTTAAACGGACCAGCAGGTTTCCCAAATCAAACATCAGAACAGGCGGTTGGCCGGAAGGCCGTACCGCATTGATTAAATTCGTCATAATGCACCTTAATGATCCTGTCGGCGCCGGTCATGTTCCATCCGGCAGCCGTTGTTTAGACTGCCGCGATTTGATCGATCTGCCGCAGCTCATCTTCCGAAAAATCCAGATTGAGCAAAGCGCCGGCGTTCTCGGACAATTGCTCCGGCCGGCTGGCGCCGATCAAAGCCGACGTAACCCGGCCATGCCTTAAAAGCCAGGCCAAAGCCATTTGCGACAAACTTTGCCCCCGCTTTACGGCCAGATTGTTCAGCTGTTCGACGACCGCCAGTTTTTCCGGCGTAATATCGCCAGGCTTTAAAAAGCGCGGATCCTTGACTGCCCGCGAATCCGCCGGCAAGCCATGCAGGTACTTGCCGGACAACAGGCCCTGTGCCAGTCCGGAATAGGCAATACAGCCGATTCCTTCGTCCTCCAGGACGTCAAGCAGCCCCTCCCGGTCCACCCAGCGGTTCAAAAGCGAATAAGAAGGCTGATGAATCAGGCAGGGGGTGCCCAACCGGCGCAAAATAGCCGCGGCCCGCTGGGTATCCGCCGGATGATAATTGGATAAGCCGATATACAAAGCCTTGCCCTGACGAACCAGATGATCCAGAGCCGTCATCGTTTCCTCCAGCGGTGTCTCCGGATCCGGACGATGATGGTAAAAAATATCGACGTAATCGAGCCCCATACGCGAAAGACTCTGGTCCAGGCTGGCCACCAGATATTTCCGGCTGCCAAAATCCCCGTAAGGGCCGGACCACATACCATAACCGGCTTTCGTCGAGATAATCAGTTCATCTCTGTACGGTCGGAAATCCTGAGCAAAAATCCGGCCGAAACTCGACTCCGCGGCGCCGCCCGGCGGCCCGTAGTTATTAGCCAGATCAAAATGGGTTATGCCCAGATCAAAAGCCGTGCGCAGCAAAGCCTTTTGATTGTCCAACGTCGCCTGTTCGCCGAAATTATGCCATAATCCCAGCGAGATTAAAGGCAATTTCAAGCCGCTGCGGCCGCAGCGGCGATAAATCATGTCATCATAACGGCTGGATGAAGCTTGATAGTCCATATCTTTCTCCTTTACGATTTAGGCGATCGGCGCCATAAAAAAAGGGCGACCATCATGAATAATAACCCCTGAGGCAGCAGATTTGCGATATAATAAAGAATCAGATTATCTTTAAAAAGCAGTAAGTCAAGATAATAGTACAGAACAGCAGCAGCGGCGGCCATGAGCAGCTGTCTCAAAAGCGGAGGCGTATCCTGCCCGGTGCGGATAAGAAACAGCAGCAAAACCGCAAAGCCCAGACACAGAGCACTAAAGGCAAAAAAGATATAATCCATGATCAATTCACCTTCCTGCAACCAGTATACCATACCCTGCGAAAGCTTTTCTATTCCGGGATAATCTGCTAAGATGAAACTACTTTATGATGGGGAAGGTATCGCCATGGAACAAGCAGACCTACGTCAAATCTGGCAAAAAGCAGTTATCCTGCTGTCCAGTGAAATATCGGAAATCAGTTTGAACACCTGGATCAAACCGATGGAACCGCTGTCGGCCAATCAAGGCGTTTTTATGCTTTCAGTGCCGAATGATTTCCATAAGACCTTTGTCGACCAATATGTCCCGCTTATCCGGAATACGCTCAAGGCTGCCAGCTCAAGAGAATTTGAGATCAAAATCGTCGTCGGCAATCCGGATTCCGCCGCCCGGCTGGTCCAGGAATCTGCCTCGGCCGAAGATCGTGACACCTTGGGACAGATCAATCACAGCCGGCTGAACACCCAGTACACCTTCGATGCTTTTGTCGTCGGCAGCGGCAATCGTTTCGCCCATGCCGCCTGTGTTGCCGTCGCCGAAAAACAAGGCGGCCGCAATTTCAACCCTCTTTTTTTGTATGGCGGATCCGGTCTGGGAAAAACCCATCTGATGCATGCCATCGGCAACTACGTCCTTAACAAGTACCCTGCCAAGAAAATCCTCTATGTCCAATGCGAACAATTCGTCAACGAGTTCATTTATACGATTAAAGAAAACAAATACGACGATTTCCGCAGTAAATACCGCAACACCGACATGCTGCTGATCGATGATATCCAGTTTATTGAAGGTAAAGAACAGATGCAGATCGAATTCTTCCATACCTTCAATACGCTTTACGAATCCGGCAAAAATATCGTAATGACCTGTGACAAGCCGCCGCAAAGCCTGATTTCATTAGAAGAACGTCTGCGTACGCGTTTTTCCTGCGGATTAACCGTTGACATACAGCCGCCGGATTATGAAACACGGGTGGCTATCCTGAAAAGAAGAGCCCAAATCAACCACACCTCCGTACCGGATGACGTTTTTGATTTTATCGCCGCCAATATCGCCTCCAACATCCGTGAGCTCGAGGGCGCTTTTAATACCGTGCTTTGTTATTCCCTGCTTGCCGGATCCATCACCATCGACGTCGCCCGTGAGGCCCTGAAAGACATCATCCAGCCGATCGCCGGCAAAAAAGTCAGCTCGGCCGTGATCATGGATATCGTTTCCCGCTACTACCACGTAACCGTCGATGACCTCAAATCCAACCGCCGCAGCAAAGAAGTCACCAATCCCAGGCAAGTCGCCATGTATCTGTGCCGCGTCCTTTTAAACATGACCCTGCCGCAGATAGGCAGCGAATTCGGCAACCGCGACCATACGACCGTTATGCATTCCTGCAATAAAGTCAACGAGGAAATCAACAAACAAGGCGAATTGGTTAAGGATATCGAAGAAATAAAGAAAAGGATTGCCAGCTGAACCTAACCAAAACTGCGCCCGCCGCAGGTTGCAAAGACCAGACCCGCGGATAATCGAACAAATGAACATTTTCCACAGGTCATTGTGGATAAGTGGATAAGTACGGAGTGGACGTGCTGTGGATAAAAAGAAACGCGCTTTTATACACAAAAAAATCAACTTTACGCACGCTTTTATCAACAGCCTTTCAACAGCCTGAATCTCGCCGCCGCAGGACCTGCCGGACTTTTCAACAAGATTCACACCCTATAAGAAGAAAAGTGATAAAATAAATGAAATGAAGACAACAAGCTTTTAAGGCCAAGGAGGATCCCTTCATGAAAATCATTTGCTCACGAGATCGCTTAATGGAAGCCATCACAACCGTACAAAAGGCCGTCGCAACCCGTTCTTCCGTGGCTATCCTGGACGGTATCCTGATGGAAGCGGACCAGGGTCTGAAATTGACCGGATATGATATGGAAATAGGCATTGAATATATCATGGAGGCAGATATTCCTGAAAAAGGAAGTCTGGTCATCAATGCCCGCATGTTTGGCGACATTGTCCGTAAATTGCCGGATGATATCCTGTCTATTGAAAGCAATGCCAACCAAAGCGTTCAGATAGACAGCGGCAGCACCCATTTTACGATCCGAGGCCTGAGAGCCGAAGATTATCCGAAAATACCGGTTGTCGAAGAAACCCGTAAAGTTTCGATCAAACAGCCTTTACTGAAAGAAATGATTCATCAAACCATTTTTGCGGTCAGTACGGACGAAAGCCGCCCTATTTTAAACGGATGCTATTTTCATACGGACGGCAAAACAGTGGAAATGGTGGCCATTGACGGTTTCCGCCTGGCTTTGCGTAAAAATGATTTAGAAGAAGAGCTCACGCCGCTGAAATTCATTATCCCGGGCAAAGCCTTGAACGAAGTAGGCCGCATCCTTGGAACCGCGGACGCTCTGGTCGATATTTATCCCTCGAACAACAACATCCTTTTCGATACCGGGAAGGTGAAAATTGTATCCCGCCTGATTCAGGGGGATTACATGAATTACAAAGGCATTTTACCGCAAACGGCTGAGACGACCATGACAATCGCGCCGAAAGCCATGATGGACGCCATCGAACGCGCCTCGTTGGTTATTACGACCGAAGAAAAACGCTATCCGGTCCGTTTGACCATGACCGACGATGAGACTCTGGTGGTCAGCGCCAATACGGAAATAGGAACGCTGCGTGAAGAAATAACCGTATCAATGACCGGCAACCGGATCGACATCGATTTCAACCCCCGCTATTTTCTCGATGCCCTGAAAGTCATTGAAGAAGACGAAATAACGATAATATTTAACGGCAGCATGGGACCTTGTGTCCTGAAACCGGTCGATAGCCAGGATTTTGCCTATCTTGTACTGCCGCTGCGCCGATGAAGGATGGATTGAAAAAAAATAACAGCGGGCATTAAGCATGATGATCCAGAAAATATCGCTGCATCATTTCCGCAACTATGAGCAGCAAGATATTCTTGTTAAACCGGGCGTTAATGTCTTTTACGGCGATAATGCCCAGGGAAAAACGAATATTCTTGAGGCTATTTATCTGTGCGCCTGCGCCCGTTCTCATCGCACAGCCCGCGACGCCGATCTCATCTACCATCCGGCGGATCATTATCGTGTTAAAATAGATTTTTTCAATCGGGATCAATTTGAAGAGAGCATTGAGATTGTCTATTTTGAAACTGTTCCCGGCGATCCGCAGCGGACGAAAGCCATTCGTCAAGTCTATCATGACGGTATAAAACTGGAAAAAGTCAGCGACCTGATGGGACTTTTTCACGCCGTTATTTTTGCTCCTGAAGACCTTATGCTGGTTAAGGAAGGTCCGGCAACCCGAAGAAGATATCTTGATCTTCTGATTTCGCAAATCAGGCCGACCTATTTTGTCCGCCTGCAGCAATACGCGAAATTTCTGGCTCAGAGAAATAAGCTGCTTAAAGATCTGCGGGACAGCGGGCGAGTCAGACAGCAGCCCTTGAATGAACAGGAAAATCTGCAATTGGATGTCTGGAATCAATCCCTGGCACAGCAAGCGGCCGGCTTGATCGAACAAAGGCTGATTTACACGGCACAAATAGCTGAGTATGCTGCCAAAGCGCAAAATAAAATCTCATCCGGAAAAGAGCAGTTATATGTGAGATATAAAACAATTAACGGAATTAAAAAGGAAATGAAGCAAGATGAGATTTATGAGTTCTATTATCAAAAACTAAAAAGTATGATTTGCGAAGATATTGAAAAAGGGTCAACCAGCATCGGCCCACACCGCGATGATCTGGAATTGTCCCTTGACGGCGACGGAATGAAGGCTTTTGCTTCGCAAGGACAACAACGATCGGCTGTCCTGGCTATGAAACTGGCCGAACTGGCGATCCTTCGTCAGGAAACCGGCGAGACGCCGGTTCTTTTGTTGGATGATGTCATGTCCGAACTGGATGAAAACAGGCGCTCCAGTTTATTGGAAAATATTCATGACGCACAGGTTTTTGTAACCTGCACCGATGCCCAACAGGTTTTCAGGGAAATCAGTCAGGAACAACAAAAAGATCCCTTATCGGCGGGCAAGGAAAATTACTTCACCTATTTTCAGGTCAGTCAGGGATCTGTTGTGCAAGATAGCCGTACCGATTCCCAGTAAAAAGCACTCCTCAAAACGCCTGAAATGTGGTATCATTATTCTGTTCAGCATTGAGGCAAAGCAGAGCGGATATCCTGCAAGCAATTCGAAAGGAAGGATTCACCTCATATGTATGTTCATATCGGCGGTGAATATTCCGTTTCAAATAAATTTATCATCGGTATATTTGATTTTGATGGAACAACAAACGGAAATTCAGAAACGATACAGTATTTAAAGAAGGCGGAACAGAAAGATCTTGTAGAAAGCGTATCCGAGGAACTGCCAAGATCTTTTATCGTTACCCTGGACCGGGTCTATTATTCGCCTATATCAACCGCTACCCTCAGGCATCGCCTGAGACAAAGAAGGACAGGTCTGGATAATATACAAGAGGGCAATAAAGAAAGCGAATGCTTTCATGAATCGATAAGCGGAATATAGAAGAATCAGAAAGAAAAAGTCGAATAGGGACGGTGTAGACATGAGCGAAGAAAGGCAAGAAAAAACGAACAAAATGCAAAATAAAGAAAATAATGAGAAGTTCGACAATATAGAAGAGTATGACGACGATGATGTCATCAATTTGGCGGAAAATCCTCAGGCGTTAGTTGAAGATGACTTTACCGAGGATATCGTCGATATTGATGAAAGTAAATACGATTCTTTTGATACAACGAATTCATCGAATTATAGCGAAAATGACATCCAGGTTCTGGAAGGACTGGAAGCAGTCAGAAAAAGGCCGGGTATGTATATCGGGGATACCGGATCGCGCGGTTTACATCATCTGGTTTATGAGATTGTTGCCAATTCCGTCGATGAAGCTCTGGCCGGCCGCTGCGATAGAATCGATGTGACGGTTAATAAAGACAATTCCGTAATGGTCATTGATAACGGCAGCGGCATACCGGTTGGCATCCATCCGAAAATGGGCATTCCGACCGTAGAAGTCGTCCATACTATCCTGCATGCCGGCGGAAAATTCGGCGGCGGCGCATATAGTGTTTCCGGCGGATTGCACGGAGTCGGCGCGTCTGTCGTCAACGCTTTGTCGGAATGGATGGAGGTTACGGTAAAAAGAGACAACCGGGCTTATAACATCCGTTTTGAACGGGGCGTGACAAAAAGGCCGCTGACAGACATTGGGCCTGCAACCGATACAGGGACTAAAACGGTCTTTAAAGCGGACAGTACCATATTCAACAGTATAGAATATGATTTCAATATCATGCTGACGCGCTACAGAGAAATGGCTTTTCTGAACAAGGAAATAACCATCAATCTGATTGATGACCGCTGTGAACCGCCAATGGAAAAAATACTGCATTATGACGGCGGCATTATATCTTTTGTTGAGTATCTTAATAAGCATCGGGAAGTCCTGCATAAAGTCCCGATCTATATTGCGGCCAAAAACGGCGATTGTTACGTCGAACTGGCCATGCAATATAATGACTCCTATGCGGAAAATGTATATTCCTATGCCAACAATATCGCCACCATCGAAGGCGGCACCCATATGACCGGTTTTAAAACCGCCCTTACCAAGGTTATCAACGATTATTCCCGTAAATACGGCATGATCAAACCCAATGATAAAAACTTGCAGGGAGAGGATGTCCGGGAAGGCTTGGGCGCCATCATCAGCGTCAAATTGCCGGAACCCCAGTTCGAAGGACAAACCAAAACGAAATTGGGCAATGCGGAAATCCGTCCTTTGGTCGAGAATGTCGTTAACGATAAACTCATGACCTATTTGGAGGAAAATCCGGCTATCGCCAAAACCGTTATCGATAAGTGTTTATCAGCATCCCGAGCCCGCGACGCGGCCCGGAAAGCCAGGGAAATGACTAGACGGAAAAGTGTTCTGGAATCCAACGCGCTTCCCGGAAAATTGGCAGATTGTCAGGAAAAGGATCCGACCTTCTGCGAACTTTTTATCGTTGAAGGAGATTCCGCAGGCGGTTCTGCAAAGGGCGGCCGCGAACGTAAATATCAGGCCATCCTGCCGTTGTGGGGGAAAATGCTGAATGTCGAAAAGGCAAGAATCGATAAAGTTTATGATAATGAAAAATTAATGCCGGTTGTTTTGGCTTTGGGCGCCGGTATCGGTAATGATTTCGATGTATCACGCCTGCGTTATAATAAAGTCATTATCATGGCCGATGCCGATGTCGACGGATCGCACATCAGAACACTGCTTCTGACATTTTTCTTCCGCCATATGCGTCCCTTAATCGAGGAAGGACATGTACATATTGCCTGTCCTCCATTATATCGGGTTTATGAAGGAAACAATGGCTTTTATGCTTATACCGACAAGGATGTAGAAGAAATCAAGCAGAAAACCGGCTGGAAAGAACCGAAAATTCAACGATACAAGGGTCTTGGAGAAATGAGCTCCGAGCAATTGTGGGAGACAACCATGGATCCGACGAACAGAAAACTCCTTAAAGTAGAACTATCCGACGCGCAGGCAGCCGACGATACCTTTACTTTATTAATGGGCGATAAAGTTGAACCACGAAAAGAATTTATTCAGATTAATGCCAAATATGCCCGAATGGACATTTAATCTTTTAAAATAAATTGAAATAATCTTATAACGAAGGCTGCTGTTTCACGTGAAACAACAGCCTTCGTTATAAGGTGAGTATCCGGAATCCAATGTAAAAATTCACGCTCGTAAGAAGATCGCAAAGGCTTGATCTGTCAATATCCACTGTTCTATGTTAAAATGCTAGAGATCCAGTTAAACAAGGAGCGTTTAAATGTCGCAGGTTTTAGCGGTAGTCAATCAAAAGGGCGGTGTCGGAAAAACAACAACCGTTGTCAATTTATCGACGATCCTGGCATCAAAAGGCAAGAAAGTATTGCTGATTGATATGGATCCGCAAGGTAACGCAACGTCCGGGATGGGATTTGAAAAAAATAATCTCAACAAGACTGTTTATGACGTGATGATTAATGGCGAAGCCATGCAAAATGCTATCTATGAAAGCGGTCGGAAAAAGCTGCATTTGTGTCCCTCAAACATCCAATTAGCAGGCGCAGAAGTCGAATTAGTATCGGTTGTTTCACGTGAAACAGTGCTTAAAAGAGCCTTGGTGGAGATGCGTAAGCAATATGATATTATTTTGATGGATTGTCCGCCTTCTTTGGGTCTTCTGACTATTAACGCGTTAACAGCTGCCGATGGCGTGCTTGTTCCTATTCAAAGTGAATATTATGCTCTTGAAGGCTTGACCCAATTAATGGAAACAGTTTCTTTGATTAAGAGAAGCTCAAATCCAAATTTGACGGTTTTTGGCGTGGTTGTAACCATGTTTGATTCGCGGACTCAATTGGCTCATTTAGTGGCAAGCGATGTCCGCCGATATTTTGGCGACAAGGTCTTTCGAACGATCATTCCAAGAAATGTCCGCTTAAGTGAGGCGCCGAGTTTTGGCAAATCAATTATGGAATATGATCCAAAATCAAAAGGCGCTGAGTGTTATGATGCCTTGGCTAAAGAGGTTATTCGTCGTATAGGGGGAATATACTAATGTGTGCTGCAATAAGTAAAGGGTTGGGCAAAGGACTGGGCGCTCTTTTACAGAATGTGGATCCCATTTCCGACGATGTGAAGGGCGCTATTATTGATTTAAAAATCAATGATATTACACCGAATGCCGACCAGCCTCGCAAATCATTTGATCAAGAGAAGTTAAACGAGTTGGCTAACTCGATTCGGGAAAATGGCATCATTCAACCGATTATTGTATGCCGGGGGGTCAACGGATATAAAATCGTCGCCGGTGAAAGACGCTGGCGCGCAGCCAGAATGGCCGGAATGACGGTTGTTCCGTCAATTATCCGTGAATTAACGGATTTGCAGGTTCTTCAGCACGCGCTTATTGAGAATATACAACGCCAGGATTTAAATCCGATGGAAGAGGCTTTTGCCTTAGATAAGCTGATTAAAGAGCATGATATGACCCAGGAGAAACTGGCCTCTGTTGTCGGCTGCAGCCGTCCGGCCATTGCCAATACCCTGCGTCTGTTGAATTTGCCGGATGATCTGCAATCCCTGGTGATGAATGAAGAACTGACAGCCGGCCATGCCCGGGCTTTACTGACCTTAAATGGCCATAACGCCCAGAAAAAAGCCGCAGAAATGATCCGCTCGAAAGAATTGAGTGTTCGCGAAACTGAAAAACTGGTTAAAAAGCTATCGCAGCCGCCTAAACAGGAAAAAAAGGAAGAACCAGGATATCTGCTCAGCGTAAAGGATGTTGAACACCGCCTGACCAGCAAATTGGGCACCAAAGTTCATCTTAAAGACCGACAGGGGAAGGGTATGATTCAGATCAATTACTATTCCAATGAAGATCTGGATCGCCTCTTGGAGATGATCGAGCGGACATAGAATTTATGCTTCAAAAAAAGTCCATTAAGAAGTCATTCTCATTTTAGCTGCAGGTGGCATTTATGTTGGATACGGTAAGCACAGGTATAAACGGACTGGATCATGTGGTAGATGATTTGCGTCTGGGCGATAATGTCGTATGGCAGGTAACGGATCTGGATGATTACCGTTTCGTTGCCCAAGCTTTTCTTCGTCAGGCGCTTCATGATCAACGGAAGGTCATCTATATCCGGTTTGCCTCACATCCATCCTTATTGGACGAGATTTCATCGCTTTCACTCATCGAGCAGTATACTCCGGATATCCATAACGGATTTGAGCCCTTTACCAGTCAGGTTTACCAGATCATAACTCAGGCCGGCCCGGGAGCTTTCTATCTCTTTGATAATTTATCTGATTTACTCAAGCAATGGTCGTCGGACTTGATGATCGGCAACTTTTTCCGGATTATCTGTCCTTATTTATTTAAACTTAACACCATCGCCTATTTCGCACTCAGCCGCGGCGCGCATTCTTTCGAAACGATAGCCGGAATTCGTGAGACAACGCAGCTATTGCTGGATTTGTATCATTTTAACGATGCTATTTATGTTCATCCTTTAAAAGTCTGGCAGCGCTACTCTGCAACGATGTATTTGCCGCATAAATTATTGGGTGATCAGTGTATTCCTTTAAAAAGCAGCGCCGACGCGGCGATTTTCTTTTCTGCTATGAACCCATCGTTTACACAAGCTTCCCGATATATCGATTATTGGGATCGCTTGTTTGATGAAGCAGAATCTTTATCCAAACAAAATGACGAAGCCCAATCTAAGCCCGCCGCGGCTATGTTCAACCGTTTGTGCAGTTTGCTGCTCAGCAGTGAAGGCCAGATCGGCCGGCTTGCCAATCAATATTTTGACCTTCAGGATATGATTCAAATCAAAAAGAGGGAAATAGGAACGGGAAAAATCGGCGGTAAAGCAATCGGCATGCTTTTATCCCGTAAAATTCTGAGCTGTCACCAATCGCCGAACGGCCAGCCGTATACAAATTGGTTGGAACCGCACGATTCCTACTTTCTGGGCGCCGATCTCTTTTATACCTATATCGTGCAAAACGGCTGGTGGAACTTGCGTACGGAACAAAAAACACCAGAAGGCTACTTTTCAAAAGCAGTTCAATTAAAGGAACTCCTGCTTGAGGGGCAATTCCCGCCCAGCATCAGAGAACAGTTTCAACAACTTCTCGAATTCTTTGGCCAATCGCCGATCATTGTCCGCTCCAGCAGTCTGCTCGAGGATGATTTCGGTAATGCTTTTGCCGGAAAGTACGAAAGCATCTTTTGCGCCAATCAAGGCAGCCCTGCCGATCGGCTGGCCGCCTTTGAACACGCTGTCCGGGTTGTCTACGCCAGCACAATGGATGCAGACGCCCTGACCTATCGGCTGAAACGCGGCCTGAATGTTAAGGATGAGCAGATGGCGCTTTTAGTCCAGCGGGTATCCGGTGAACATCATGGGCAATATTTCTATCCCCTGATGGCCGGCGTCGGTTATTCCAACAATCTCTATGTCTGGAATAACCGGCTGGATTCGCAGGTCGGTATGCTCCGCCTGGTTTTCGGTCTCGGGACCCGGGCTGTCGACCGCGTCGAAGGCGATTATCCGCGTATTGTGGCATTGGACCAGCCGCTGCTTTCATCACATGACAGCAAGGAAGCGGAAAAAACTTATTCGCAGCACTATGTCGATCTGCTGGACCTGAATGAAAATACTTTAATTACGTTGCCGCTGGATCAGCTGGCCCGTGAAGATAAAACAATCGACCTGACCGAAGTCGGCGAGATCGACTGGGAGGCATCGAAACGTCTGGCTGAATTGGGCTTCAAAGACCGCAAACAATGGGTTCTTAATTTTAGGAAACCCTTATCGGATCCGCAGTTCGTTGAGACGATTCGCAATATGATGGAAATTCTGGAAAGCGTTTATCAATACCCGGTTGATATCGAATTTACCATCAATACCAAGGCCGGACAGCAGCCGTTGTTCAATCTGCTTCAGTGCCGGCCTCTTCAGACTAAGAGTATCGGCGCTACCGTTCCATTCCCGGAAATGATAGATAAACGGGATATTTTTATTGAATCAAAAGGCCATTTTATGGGCGGAAATGTCTGCATTGGCATTAAATATATCATTTACGTAAAACCAGAGGAATATGCCAAACTGACCGAACAGGATCGCCATCAGACGGCCCGTATCATCGGTCAGTTGAATCAGACCCTTTTCGATCCGGAAAATGCCCCGACATTGCTGTTGGGACCAGGGCGCTGGGGAACCACAACACCCTCTTTGGGCGTCCCGGTTAATTTTTCTGAAATTGACAACATTGTTGCCCTGGGCGAATTATCTTTCGAAACAGCCGGGATGATGCCGGAGCTTTCTTTCGGCAGCCACTTTTTCCAGGATCTGGTAGAAGCCAATGTTTTTTACCTGGCCGTCTTGCCACATCAAACGACAAATTACTTTAATGTTGACATATTGCTGGATAAACCGAATATTTTCAAAAAGATATTTCCACAATATTATGCCTGGGCTAACATCATTACGGTTTGCGATTTCACTCAGGACAATCTGACGCTTTTTTCGGATATCATGACGCAGAAATTACTGTGCGCTCGTATAGCCCCGCAAAAACCATAGTTGTCCGCCGACGCCGCAGCCGATATCGAAATAATATCTCGCGAAAAGGATTTATCCATCATCGCGCCGGATGAAGCCGGAATATCGGTCTATATCGGTTCAAACCGAGCAAAAAGATTTGACATAAATCATCTGTCATTGTAAAATAGCAGAGCATATCGAAGCAACTGGAGAGATGGTCGAGTTGGCTTATGGCACCGGTCTTGAAAACCGGCACAGATGCAAGTCTGTCAAGGGTTCGAACCCCTTTCTCTCCGCCAGTGAATAATCGCAAAGCACCGCTTTGTGTGCAAGATATAACTTCGGCATGGAGAAGTACCCAAGTCGGCCGAAGGGGGCAGTTTGCTAAACTGTTAGTAGGGGTAACCCTAGCGAGAGTTCGAATCTCTCCTTCTCCGCCAAATCCCTGAGACTGTAAGGTTTCGGGGATTTTTCATGCTCTGGGAAGTGTCGGTATTGCCAGCATTATGGTCGAAGTTTCACTCATCATAAGCCCCCAAATAAGCCCCATGATTTTATAGTTGAACAGGACCGACTCGATGAACTCGGCGGCTTTTATATCATTTACCTACAGCGGATGGCAATAAGTGTTGGCGGTGATGGGCGTACGAACGTGTCCCAGGCGTTTGCTGACGGTCAGGATATTCACATCCTGCCCGATCAGCAACGTCGCGTGCGGATGACTCAGATCATGCAAGAGGATTAATGGGATGCGATGTTGTTTGGATACGGGTATTCGATCTGCCATTTATTCTAGTTGCTGCCTGGCGCTGATCCATATGATCGGTGACCAGATTTCGCAGCAGGTACGGCCGTACATACTGGGCATGATAGCGTTTGCTGAGATTCGGACCCGGATAGAGTGCGATGATGTTCATAAGCCGCATCAGGCGTCTCATGCGTTTACGGTTGATGTCATAGGCATTGCCATGCCGCAGATGATCGGTCATCTTACGGTATCCCCAGGACGAGTGTTCCAGGTGGGTTCGATCGATGATTTTCATGATGTCAAGGTTCTCCAAGGACTCGCCATGGCCAGGATTGTCCTGTTTCTCGCGCTGTTTGCGATAGACGCTGCTGCGGTTGACCTCGGCCAGTTCACATTGCCGCTTAACAGTCAATTCCATATTTTCGGGGGAAACGAGTGCGATGCGGTCCGTCGGGGCCAAAGACTTCGTTAGATTTTTTAAGCCAGTCGCACTCCACTGTGAGCTGACCAACTTTTGGTTGCAGAATTACAATTTCCTGCTTTTTTTCCTCCAATGTTCTTTCCTGGTCGGAGTGACCTCGTTGGAAAATATCTGCTGCTCGTTCTTGAAATTGTAGATGTTTTTCTTCTTACTCACTTCTCCTTTATATTTGGTTCATTCACTTTTTGCATGTCTCATTTCTTGGGATCATTATAAAAGACCGCAATAATGGTGTTTATCCTTTTGATTAAAATGATAGAAAATAGTTATAATATTGATGTAAAAAAGTATATCGAAAAATTTTGAGGAGAAAATTAAAATGACATACATGCAAAATCTACGGTTCGGAACATCACTATCCTTTTATCGAAAAATAGACAGAGACACATTGAGAAATTTAAAGGATGTCGGTATTTCAACAGTGGAGCTTTCTTTCGACTATGATTATTATATGAATCAAATCGATTTTTCGAAAAATTGGCTTGAGTATTCAAAAATAGCACAGGAAGAGAATGTAGAATTGTGGTCAATACATTTGCCCTTTTCATCGTATCTTGATATTTCAAATATGGACCATGAGTTGAGAGCCATATCAATTTGCACAAATCGTAATCTTATTGAAGCCGCCGGAAAAGCCGGAGTAAAGATAGTCGTGTTGCATCCAAGCAGCGAGCCGATTACTGATGAAGAGCGCTACGAAAGGTTATGCCTTAGCCATGAAGCGATTAAATTTCTCAATACTGAGTGCGAAAAGTATAGAATGAAACTCACAATAGAAAACCTGCCCCGTACATGCCTATGCAACCGTTCCTCCGAGATGATTGAGCTACTCAAAGATACCGGCGCTGGAATTGTATTTGATACGAATCACTCACTCATTGAGAACAATGTAAGTTTTCTTTCGGCGCTTATTGACAGTGGACTAAAAATACATTCTCTTCATATCTCAGATTATGACTTTGTTGATGAAAGACACCGACTCCCAGGTGATGGATTAAACAATTGGCACGAAATTTTCTCTCAGCTTGAACGTGCCGGATACAACGGGCCATTACTTTACGAGGTATCACGCCAACCTAAAGAGCGCGATGAAATTTCATTATCTCAGTTAATTGAAAACATGAAAAAACTTTCTGCGGGAGAAATCTGAGGTATCCTACTTTTGGTACAGCCCTTTTTTGCTATCTTTCTCATCAGGATAAAAGGGACTCAATCATGAAGATGTTGGAACAGGGCCTTAAAGAAATCTTCACATCTGACCGTTACCAGGAATATCTGACCGCCATGTCCAAGTTCATCACTAAGCGCATAAAAAGATCTGGAGGGATGCAATGCCGTTCTAAAAACGGATCTTGCATCCCTCCTTTTCCATTACTCCTGACGACACAGCCCGCCGAGAGAATAATAGCTCAAGAACAGGTCGTACCAGCGTTCAAGGTAGATTTCCCGCGCGGAGAAAATCTCGCACAACTGCTTTCCCGCATCCTGCGCGCCCAAGTCGTCGCCGACTGCCTTATGACAGATGATTTCCGCGATGCCGTTTGCGTAATCGCGGTGCTGGTCGAGCAGCATCCACGATACCGCCGCCGCACGTTTGGGCTGATTGCGGTTGGCTTCGATTACCGGCTTGAACGCCTGTGTCAGTTCCCGAACGCCCGCCGCTTGTTGCGCGATGACCGGGTTATAATACTTCCCCTTCACGGCGTCGCTCGACGAAAGACCCGACAGATACGCAAACAGGAGCGCATCGCACAGGTTCTCGAGATAGATGACTACATCACGCCACTTCTCGCCGAAGGTATGGAAGAAATAGTCCTCGCGAAGTGCCTCGAATGTCACGGATGAATCAAACAATGTCTCGCCGTAGACGTAGAACGGGAAACCTGTGGGGAAGTAGCTGCGCTGCGAGCCGTCCTCGACGATGCCCTGCAGGCTCCGCGCGCAGCACAGTGATGTCACCCTACACATGGCTGTTCAATTGGGGTGACATCAACAACCGGCACTGGTATGAGACATTCCCCTCTACATGCCTATGGAATATAAGAATTATATGACCATTGCCGATACCGAAGAGTACAACCTTGAAAAAGTACTTTATGACGAAACTTTGGTAAAATATAATAAGTATCGCACTGAAAAGAAGATGCCTCCGATCTCCATGAAACCCGAGGAAGCATCAGAAGCGGCCGCGCTGACAACAGCACTTAAAAGATAACTGAAGAACATCGGTGTCGAAAAGTATATCCAAATCAATGGGTAAGAAAAGAGGTTGGCGGAGATGAATTCATTGAATGAGCTTCTTCATGGCGTACCCCAGAAGGATGCAATTAGGTATTTGCATTTCCCCACGATGCATCAGGCGGTTATCTTCAGGAACTGGGAAACCGTTCCTCCTTCACGGCTGGCGCAGGTGCTGGGGACAGATGAGGATACTATATTGAAGGCTGCGCAGGACATGGGACTTCGGAATCCGCCGGTAATAGACGAGCGGTGGTCGGAGCGTGGTTATATTACCATGATCAGAAACAACTGGCATCTGATGCCTGTTTCTCAATTGCTGGAATTGTTGGGCTGGAGCGAAGAACAACTGGCCTATACGCTCAAGGAAGACGATTTTTTATGGATTAAGCTGGGGAAACTAAAGCCTGCGGTAGAAAAGGTCGCCTATCGTCCGTTGGTTTATAAGGAGCGAGACAGGACCAAGCGACTTAAGACGATCCTGAAGGAATATTTCCCCTGTGAATCTACCTGGACCCCATTCGGATTCCTGGATGAGTTCAGCCGGTCCCTTGTCCTGAACCGTATCCCGTACGATGCGCCTCAGCCTGGAGAATTCGCGCTGGATGAGAGCTGGCATATCCGATATGAACCGTCGTTCTTCCTGGATGGTGTGGTACAGCGTTTTAAGAAGCACTTCGAGCAGATGTTCGGACTGGCACTCAATGGAAATGAAAAGAGCATCTTTCTAAAAGTTGTACCGGACCCGAATAAGCTTGCGGAAAGTCATATTCTGCGGATATCCGCCCAGGGAATAGAAATCGACGCAGTAGATGAGCAGGGCCTGATGCGCGGCTTGCAATGGCTCGAGGATACCGCTGTTCATCGCAGCGCCCCTTTCTTTGTTCCGCAGCAGATCACACGAACCACACGGTTTGATCTTCGGATGCTATATCCCTATTCGGCAGTATATGGCGACCCATTTATCGATCCCGCGGCTGATCCGCTCCCTGAGGGATTGCTAGAGCGGCTCTCCCGGACGGGAATCAATGGCATATGGCTGCAAGCCGTACTGTATAAAATGACGCCTTTTCCCTTCGATCCGTCGATATCCGAAGGTTGGCAGGAGCGGATTGCAGGATTGAACCGGCTGATCGAAAAAGCCGGGAAATACGGTATCAGTCTTTATCTATACATCAACGAGCCCAGGGCTATGCCCGTATCTTTTTTTGAAAAGCATCCGCAGCTGGCAGGCTCGACGGATGGAACGCACACCTGCCTGTGCACCAGTAAAAAAGCGGTGCAGGACTATTTGCGGGACGCATGTTCGCAGCTTTTTATCCATGCCCCCGATCTGGCGGGCGTGCTGACCATCACCATGTCGGAGAATAAAACAAACTGCTATTCCCATGGAGGAAACAACTGTCCCGTATGCGATAAACGTAAACCATACGAGGTTATCGGTGAAGTAAACCGCTGTATCGAGGAAGGTGTGCACAGGATTTCGCCAAAGGCCAAAGTTATTTGCTGGAGTTGGGCTTGGAAGCAGATAAACGGCTGGAAGAATGAAGATGTGCCCGACGCAGTTGATTGCCTGCCTGCCGGAGCCCGGCTCATGTGCACCAGCGAATCGGAAATGCCCTACACGATCGGCGGCGTGAACGGAATTGTTGCCGACTATACGATGTCCATCCCCGGACCTGGCGATAGAGCCAAGTTATTTTGGAGCCAGGCCCACAGACGCGGTATGCCGGTCATGGCAAAAGTTCAGCTCAACAATACGTGGGAATGCGCAGCTGTACCTTTTCTGCCGGTTATTGATCTGGTCAGAGAACACCTTGACAATCTTTATAACTGCGGCGTGACTGCACTCATGGTCAGTTGGACGCTAGGCGGATATCCCTCCTCCAATCTGGAACTGGCATCCCAGTATTACTGGGAACAGTCTCCAGTCTCACACTCGGTAGAATCCACCGGAATCGTCGATCGTGCCCAAACAATATTCAGCGAAGCTTTCCGTGAGTTTCCTTTCCATGTGGGCGTGCTTTATAATGGACCACAGAATTATGGACCCATGAATCTACTGCTGCCTCGCCCGTCGGGTTACCAGGCAACGATGATCGGTTTTCCCTATGACGATTTGGAAGGATGGCGGAGCATTTATCCCGAAAAGGTTTTTCATGACCAATTCGAAAAGCTTTGCGAAAAGTGGGAAAAGGGTATCGCACTGCTCGAAACCGCAACACACGATCCCCAGATTGAAGCATTGGCCGTCGTTGCCAAAGCCTTGCTGTATCATTTCAAGAGTACACTGCTGCAAATACGGTATGTGCGGCTGCGCAACGGCGTTCCGCCTGTAACGGATATACAGGCGTTTAACAGTTATATCAAAACAAGTGATCTGCGCGACGTTATTATGCAGGAACGTGATCTTGCAGTCGCACTGTGGCGGCTGATGAATCAGGATTCCAGGATCGGTTTTGAGGCCAGCAACCATTATTTCTATACCGAGGGAAGCCTGAAGGAAAAGGTCCTCAATTGCCAGTATTTATTGGATCATGTATTCGTTTCTATTATTACCCGGTCGGATATCGAATTATCCCTGAAGAACATCGGTATTGATCCGGGAGATATCGTATTAGTTCATTCCTCGCTCAGCAGTCTGGGAAAGGTGGAAAACGGCGCGCAGACGGTGATCGATGCTTTCGAAGCCGTCCTGGGACTTGAGGGTACATTAGTCTTTCCAACGTTATGCCAGGAGGATTTTACCCACAGCTACGAAACATGGCATCTGGATAAGGCTTCTGACGTAGGTTATCTGACAGAGTATTTCAGAAAGCTGCCCCGCGTGTACCGTAGCAATCAGGCCACGCACTCTGTGGCAGCTCTGGGAAAATACGCCCAGGAGCTTACATACGAACATACAGCTTATGGGCTCCGGTACGGTATATTCGGGGATACCCCATTCTCCAGGTCCTCGCCGTGGCAGAAAATGTACGACATGAATGGAAAGGTTGTATTTATAGGCGTGTCAATGCTGAAGAACACCTTCAAGCACCTCATGGAATATCGTGTTGTCGATGAGGCACTCGCCCGGATACCCGAAGGCCAGGCCAAAAGCGAACTCAAAGACCGGATATGGGATTTTGATCATTACGAAAATCATGAGGGAAAAATCTGGCCCTTCCATAATGGAGAGCAGCTCCAGGCGGCTCTCGAAAAAGCGGGTTTAATCAAAAAGATATCCTGTGGAAAGGCCGAATTGATCTGCGTCGGTATTCGTGAGATGGTCGATAATGGCCTAAGGTGGTTCAAAGAGGATCCCGGCGCATGGTATCCGCCCGATGTGCTCGCGTGGCTCAGGGATGCAGAGGAAGCCGCGGTGACTGAATGACCGGTGTCCATCGGTTGGCGTATGATGATCTTCTGGTGTTAGGAAGAGACGCATTATCTGGAGATGAAAGCCTTTGTGGAATTACTGCTTGACAGGAAGAGCGTGCCTTTAGCATAAATTTAAGGAAAGAGGTACAAGAAGTATGAATCAGAAAGTTTATGATGCCGAATATGAAAGAGATCTGCTGAAATATTTTGATGGGTTGTTGCCGGTGAAAATTTATGATGCGCATTTTCATCTGAGCCGTGATTATACGCAAAGGAGTGGTTATCAGGGAGCTCCATTTATGCAGTACACGGAATTTATGGAAAAATACCTGGGTCGCCATATCAGCGGCGGTATGGTGATGCCTTCACCCTCCAGTAAACATACCGCGGAGACTCTGGCGGACGAGAATGCATATAATCTTACCGTTGCAGAAGAACATAATCTTGAAGCCGGTCTGATCGTTACGCCGGGTTGCGGAAGAGAAGCTACGGAAAAGAAACTGGAGAAATTTCCGAGAATCCGAGTGCTGAAACCGTATTTTTGTTATTCACTGAAAGAAAATACGTTTGAGTCAGACATTCTAGACTTTGCGCCGGAATGGATGTGGAGTCTGGCTCATGACAGGAAAATGCCCATCCTGGTCCATCTGTCTCATTATCAGAATATGTTAAATGATCCGCAGAATTGGGGACAGATACGATATCTATGTGAAAAATATCCAGATGCAAAGCTGATTCTGGCACACTGCGCCATGGGACATCATGTGCGCAAGTTAAGGCTGGGACTAGAGCATATCAGCGACTTGAAGAATATCTGGCTTGACTGTTCCGGTTCGGCAGAGACCATGTCTATTTATTATTGCCTGAAAACCTTCGGCGTAAATCGAATGCTGTATGGTGGAGATTATTATTATGCGGCAACGATTGGGCGTATCTGCTCTTTCGGAAGTAACTTTATCGGCTTCCATCTTGGATATGTCAAAGAGGAGGCAATTCCCGGAGATTATAAATACCAGCCATTGAATAACGGTCAGGAGTGCCTGCTGGCCTTGTTGGAAGCCTGTGAATTATTACAGCTTAGCCGTAAGGATATGGAAAAGATATTTTATGACAATGCGGCACAGTTATTCTGTTGATGTGTCTCTGTGGAAAAATCCGGAAGGGGAAAAACAACTGAAAGAACAGTTAGAGTATGCTGCTGAATTGGGCTCACCGTATTTTCATCACACACTGCTTGGCGGAAGAAGCGTTGCATAAATGTGGAAATCTGTGGAGACCCGGGTAATATTCTTTACGCAGATGAGACGCCGGAAGCATTTCTGGAGACATACATAAAAGGAAATACGCCATGTGCATATCAAGGATTACTTGCGGAAAAATACAGAAGTTTCTCCGGGAAGATATTGGAAATAACAAAGAAAGGCAATTGACTGCGTCAGACGATGGTAGGCAACGGTGTGGTTGATTTTGAAGCCTGCATGAAACTACTGAAAGAAGCTGACTATCAGGGGTGCTTTGGAAAATGCACATCCTGAGCCGTATGAAGAAGGTGTCCATCAAGCGATGGAGTTTCTGCAAAGGTTTTGGTGAGCGGTGAAGGAGAAGTAATAGAAATAAGGCGGAATGTGTCAGATAGCCTTCAGGGAGCCTCGTTTGCGCTTAAGAAATACTGAGTTGCGATTAGTATGGATGGAAAATGAATATTCCGGTGCGGTGGAGCCGCGGTTCCGGTTAGTGAAGGGCTCATCCGCAGATGTGATGATGTGACATAGGTCAAACGATCATATATTTCTCGTTGAAGACTTGCAGCTACTGCTTTCCCAGGTTCTCGCCGGCCGCCTGGTAAACCGGCTTGAGATCAGCGGTGACTTTTTTGAGATCCTTGTAGGAAACATAGCGGACTGAGTTGCGAACCTCTCGGACAATGCATTATTGGATTTCTGTAGCCGGGAAACTGGCCTGGATGGCTTCCGAAAACCAGGTCAGATTATCGACACTCGCGATCAAAATATCCTGCACCCCACGATTCCTCAGCTCGTTGAGAACTGACAGCCAGAATTTGCTGCTCTCGTTTTCACCGAGTCACATACCCAAAACGTCCTTATTCCCGTCCAAATCCACCCCAATAGCCATGTAGGCCGCTTTATTCTGTATCAGTCCATCTTCCCGCACCTTGAAATGAATGGCGTCCAGAAAGACGATCGCATAGATCCGCTGTAAAGGCCGATTCTGCCATTCCTTGATCATCGGCAGGATTTTCCCGGTT
>JAYFQE010000016.1:0-118897 GCA_034927345.1 Clostridiaceae bacterium | reverse complement strand
AGGTTATAGCTTTTCTAAAAGCCAATCCGAGGAGCTCCACAGGCCCGAAAGACGGCTTATACAATCCTTCTTTGCTCGACCCTGCGGCCTGTCGGCCTTAAACTCGCCTAGAAGGATTGTATAAGCCCGTTCTCAACTGCCCTCTATAGTATCGCCTGGACGCGAACTCCGACGAGGATTGGCTTACCGGACGCCTATAACTAGACTTTTAGGTTATCGACAAATATAAAACTCACAAAAAGGACTCGTAGACCCGTTCTCAACTACCCTCTATAATTATCGCCTGGATGCGAACCAAGCCAAAGAGCTCCACAGGCCCGAAGGGCCGCGGACACGATGAGGCTTGGTTCGCGTCCAGCTCGCGAACTCCGACGAGGATTGGCTGCCGGACGCCTATAACTAGACTTTTAGGTTATCGACAAATATAAAACTCACAAAAAGGACTCGTAGACCCGTTCTAAACTGCCCTCTATAATTATCGCCTGGACGCGAACCAAGCCAAAGAGCTCCACAGGCCCGAAGGGCCGCGGACACGATGAGGCTTGGTTCATGTCCAGTCACCGTCCAGCCATATGACTTTATCTTAAGCGTTCTTCATGGTAAAATGTGTCAACTATTGGTGCATTAAATGTACGAGGTATGGTGTTATGCGGCCAGCTTGTGATCTTTTAAAGTCCGGATTAGTTTTAGCCGACGGCGCAATGGGAACTTACTATGCCCAAATCAGCAGCGGTGATACTGCCGGCTGTGAGCAGGCCAACATTACCAGGCCGGATTTGGTTCGCCAGATTCACCGGCAATATCTGGATGCCGGATCACGTTTTCTGCGCACCAACACTTTTGCGACGACTCTGCTTTATGATCAGCCGCAATTACTACGCCAGCAAATCCGGGCCGGATATCAGCTGGCGGCCGATTGCGCCGGCGATCTGGCTTTTGTCGCCGCCGATATCGGGCCTTCTTATGACCTGGATGCAGAAAACAGCATTAAGGCCAGCCTGCTGGCTGCGGAAACTTTTCTTGAATGTGCGGCTGATTTGTTTATTTTTGAAACATTTGCCGATCCGGATGAATTGCTGCCGGTATGCCGTCAGATCAAGCTGTGGCAGCCCCAGGCTGTCATAATTGCTTCTTTTGCCCTTTCACCCGACGGATTAACGCGCAAGGGCTTGCCTTTGTCTCAGATTGCCGATGTGATGGAAAACAGCCCGGAGATCGATATCTGGGGGTTGAATTGCAGTATGGGCCCTACTCATATGGCAGAACAAGCCCGGCGGCTGGGAATCGAAGGCAAGCCCTTGTCTTTGATGCCGAACGGCGGCTATCCCCGGCTGGAAAACCAGCGTCTGGTTTACGGCACGGCGCCTGCTTACTTTGCGCAGGTAGTCGCCGGGCTGGCAGATGGCAGGACCCGTCTTCTAGGCGGCTGCTGCGGGACGACGCCCCGCCATATCGAGGCTTTGAGCCAGGCTTTGGCACAGTGCCCTTTACCAAAACCGATGGAAAACGTTACCTTGGAAACGGCGGCGCCGCAGCCGTCCGGCCGGCATTATGGCCCTTTGGCCGATAAACTGGCGGCAGGTCATTTTACGGTTATTTGCGAATTGGATCCGCCTCGGGACAGCCACATGGCTCCTCTGATCGCTGCTGCCCGCAATCTTCGCCAGGCCGGCATCGATGCCATAACCTTAGCCGATTCACCGATGGCTCGGGTTAAACTGGATTCAATTGTCTGCGCCGCCCGGCTGTTTCGCGATACCGGCGTGCCTGTACTTCCTCATCTATGCTGCCGCGACCGCAATGTCAACAGCTTGCGCGCCAGTCTGCTGGCTGCTCACAGCGAAGGCATCCGCCAGGTACTCGCGATAACCGGCGATGCCATTCCGGAATCCGAAAGGGGTTTCATCAAACCGGTTTTTAATGTAAACAGCATCGGCTTGCTGCAGATGATCCGACAGATGAATCAGGATCAGTTTGCCGAAGAACCGTTACTGGCTTTTGCCGCCGTTGATCCCGGCGTCCCCAATCTTGACGCTGAATATGTCCGGGTCTGCCGAAAAAAAGAACAAGGAGCTCAGGTTTTTCTGAGCCAGCCGGTCTTTGACAGCTCCGGCTTGCCGCTCATTCGCCGTATGCGCGCCGACGGGATCAAAGTCTTGATCGGTCTGATGCCGTTGGTCAGTTACCGGAACGCACAGTTTATGAGTCATGAAGTGCCGGGTATCCGGATTCCGGGCACAGTATTGGAGCGTTTTTCACCCGATATGGATAAATCTGCAGCCATTGAAACCGGTTTGTCGATAACTCGGGAGCTTGCCGCTTTGATACGGGCTGATGCCGACGGTTTCTATCTAATAACGCCGTTCAACCGCAGCGAATTGATCATTCGACTGCTTGATGGCCTCCGGGCGGACAATCTGCTCTGACAGGCTGATTTTGAAAGGAGCATTTCCATGATTTTGATCGCTGAAAATCTCAACAGTTCCATACCTGCTGTGAAACGGGCGCTGGCAGAGCATGATGAAGCTTGGCTTAAAGCTTTAATCGCTCAGTTGGATGCCAGCCCGGCAGCTTATCTCGATATAAACGCTGGCATTTTTCATGAACAGGAAACAGCTTATCTGACTTTGCTGGCTGAATTGGCATTAGCCGGCAGCCGCAAACCTTTAGTACTTGATTCGCCGGATCCTGCCGTACTGTGTTCGGTATGCCGGTCTTTGCCGGCCGACAAAATGAAGGACCGTTTGATTGACCCGGGGCAGCCCGGCATGATTCTCAATTCGATTACCCTGGAAGAAAACAGGTATCAGGCCATGCTTAACCTGGCTTTAACATACAAAGCCGGTTTGGTTGCGTTGTTGATGGATGCCGGCCGGATGCCGCAAGGCGTTCAGGAACGGCTGCGTATTGCCGATATGCTGGTGTCCCGGCTGACATCTTCCGGCATTCCTGCGGAACGGATTTTCCTGGATCCGATGGTCCGCCCTGTTTCAACGGACGACCAGGCCGGACTGGAAGCGCTGCAAGTTATAAAAACACTCCGCGTCCGTTATCCGGATGTTCACGTCGTTGTCGGACTCAGTAATGTTTCATATGGATTGCCGGCGCGTAAATATTTGAACCAGGCTTTTCTATTACAAGCTATGGCGATGGGTCTGGACAGCGCCATTCTCAATACGCTTGACTATGACCTTGTCGCATTGTACCGCGCAGGTTTGTCGTTGCTGGGACAAGATGAATACTGTATGGATTACCTGAATTGCTATCGTCCGTCCTGATCCCGCGAAAGCGAACCGGCTTCCGGCCGGCGCGCAAGGTTCAGGGCGTGGTTTCCGGGCTTTGAATATATTTATAATAAACATAACCGGTCAAGCCATCCATGGTTTTAACTTGCACCCAATCGTCCTTGGGTTCCGCCAGTTGAATGAGCTGTTCACCCGCAGCCAGGGTTTTCAGCAATTGTCCGTCGCGGCTGGGTTTGTCGCGCAAATTTAGCTGCCGGGCGGAGACAGTCAGAATAATCTGGCTCTCTGTTGGCGTTGGAGCCGCCGTAGTCGTTACGGTCGGAGCCTGAGTTGTTTCTGCAGAAGTCGTTGACGAAGACGAGCTAGTCAGCGTGTTTCCTGTTTTGTCTTTACCCGGCGACCGGAGCAAAACCCAGACCGGCAGCAGGATCAACAAAACAGCGACAATAGCGATCAAAATCCAGAAGCGGCGATTCGCTTTTGTCGGAGGCCAATATGCCGCCTGATGGGCGGAGTCATTCCCCGAGACTGTATGTTCATCGGCAGGCGCCGTTGATTCACTGATCGATTCTTCGGCGACCTTTGTTCCGGAATCAGTCCGGAACCGGAGCAGCCAGTTTTTTATGGTCTGGCCAACATTGAAGGATACGCTGTCCGGTTTTTGGTCTTCTTCAAGTCTCAGGACCTGGATTGCCAGCCAGGTCGCCTCATCCTGATAGCCTCTCTGGCGCGCTGTATGAACCAGATCGCTCATTTTGGCCGGCAGCTGGCGCAATCCGAGCAAGAGGTCGGCTGCCTCGCCGGCCGAGAAGTATGGCAGCAATTCCGGCGGCAGAATAAAAAAATAGTCATCCGGATTGATCTGCAGGGCATAGTAATGATGCGTTTCGCCATAAAGCTCGGATAAGGCGGTTTCCCGCGAAGTCGCCGGACGCAGGCGCCGCAGTTCGCTCTGGCGTAATAAATACAATCCGCTTTCAGCCGGTATCCAGCCTTGAAACCAGGTTTCATCGTAACAAATAACCAGGTTGGGATGCAGATGATATTGCAGAAGCAAGGAATTAAGTTCCAGGCAGCCGCGATGCGACAATACAGGCAAAAAAGACTGCCAGGCGCTGATCTGCTGCCTTTGATGGGCAAGCATGGAGCCGGTATCCGTATCATCGGCTTTGATCGCTGCTATCAGCTGCAAAGGACGATGACAGGTCTGGACATGAATATTTTGATTTGCCGATGACAATAATCCTAAATGTGTGCCATTGGCAAGATAGCTGGTTGTCTGGCTATCCTGGGGACTGATATTCATAGTCAGCGCAGTTTTTATCACATCGGTGCCTCCCACGGCTGTTCATTGAACGAGATGTTTATCTGAAGTATTCTGGGACTATTGTAACGCAAATAGGAGCAGATGCCCAGTCTGAAAAACGCTTTATCGATAACTTATCGGGTTAAATATGTTAAAATGTAGTCATATTCTTTGTTCCGGCCGCACCGCATTCCGAGGTGGCAGTATGAACAGTCAGGAATTAATTCAAGCAGTTCGTAAAAATGTGGCCCAGATTTTGGTCGGCCGGCATGAAGCCGTCGATTATCTGATGATCGCTTTGCTCTGCGAGGGACATATTCTGATTGAAGATATGCCCGGAGTTGGCAAAACGACATTAGCCCAGGCTTTTGCCAAATCGTTGGATCTGAGTTTCCAGCGAATTCAGTTTACGCCCGATGTACTTCCATCGGATATCACCGGTTATAATCTTTACCATTTGCAAAGCAACGCCATGGAGTTTCATCCCGGATCCATTATGAGCCAGATTATTCTGGCAGATGAAATCAACCGCAGCAGTCCGAAAACTCAATCCAGCCTGCTGGAAGTCATGGAAGAACGTCAGGTAACGGTAGACGGCGTAACCCGGCCGGTCCCCGTTCCTTTTATGGTTCTGGCAACGCAGAACCCGATCGAATACGCCGGCACTTTTCCTTTACCGGAAGCTCAGCTGGATCGTTTTCTTTTGCGGATACGGCTGGGATACCCCAGCCACCAGGAAGAACTGGCCATCTTGCAGCGCCATCTTCATCCGCCGCGTTGGCAGGAGCTGAAACCGGTCATTTCCCTAGCCGACCTTCTGGCGCTGCAGGAACAGACCCGAAACGTCAAAGTATCTCAGCCGGTTATGGAATATATTGCCCGGATAGCCGCGAAAACGCGGGATCACGATTCGATTTTACTGGGCATCAGCCCGCGCGGCAGCATCGCGCTCATGCGTGCGGCCCGTGCCCGTGCCTGCCTGGGAAACCGCGATTATGTCTTGCCGGACGATATCCAGCATCTGATCCTGCCGGTTTTTCTCCATCGGCTGGTGCTTCGGCCGGAAGCCGCGATCAATAATCAGGCCGCCGAACGGCTGCTGCTTGATCTGGTACGCGCGCTGCCAGTTCCTGCCGTCTTATGAACACCCACCGCATCGTCTTCTTTTCTATATCCGCCATTCTTTTGCTGGCCGGTCTTTTAAGCGGTATCCGGCTGTTCTATGTGCTGCTTATCAGCCAGGCCGGATTGCTGTTCTGCTCGCTGGTTCTGAACATCTGGGCGGTGACAACCTTTACCTATCTTCAACAGCTTAGCAATCCGACTACTTTACGGGGTCAGATGGTTCATCTGACTTTAGCTTTGCATAATGAAAAACCTTTGCCTTTCCCCCTGACACATATCCAGGTCGCCGTAGCCGATGAACCTGACTACCGGGATATGACCTTTAATTTGGTTCCCCACAGTCAGATGTCCTTTGATCTGGAATTGAATTGTCCTTATCGCGGTGAATATGCCGTCGGCATGACAATCATTGATTTTCTCGACTTGTTCGGCCTGCTGCGGCTGCCCTTCGATATGCGCCTGCTGCCTTATTACCGGATGCCGCTGCTGCTGGTTTATCCCCGTCTGATCAAGCTCGAACGGCTGAATATGCCGGCGCTGGATGCCCATCATTTCTCACGGCTCCAGGCTTTAACGGAAGATCATAATGAACCTTATGCCATGGTGCGCCCTTACCGTCCGGGGGACCCGGGAAAGCAAATCCATTGGAAGGTGTCTTTACGGCAGCGTGAACTGATGACCCGCCTTTATGAACAAGCAGCTGAACCATCGGTCGATCTTTTGCTGGATCTGGGACGTTCGCGCCAGCTAAATGAAAGTTCCCGGCAAGCGGAAGATGTTCTCTGTGAATGCGCGGCAGCTTTGATTTATTATTTACTAAGCCGGCATTGGCATGTGCGCGTCATTGGCTATGGCCGTAAAAGGCAAGTGATGACCGGATCAGATTTACATGATTTTCAGGCTTTATATCATTGGCTGGCCCGGGTTTCATTTGACAGCCAGCAGGATTTTTTTCAGCAGATCGATCGCGACTGGACCAACGGCGTTGACCTGCATGCCGTATTGATGATCACAACCAGGCCGGATCCTCGGCTGGGGCCGATTTCCCGCCAGGGACGGATCCGCCAGATTTCCTGTTATACCCTGGTTGCCGGTCCGGCGCATGCTGATCCGCTGGAAAAAGTCATGGCTGAACGGTTTCATCAGGATCATTTACCGATATGGTTCATCCATTATGGCGAATCACTGGCGGATGTCCTGCAGGCAGACCGATGAAAAACAGAACCGGCACTTGTTTGGAATATCTGGCGGATGCGGCAGCCGCAGCCGCTTTTACCGCAGGATTTGCCGGAGTTTTCTTTTATGTTGAAGGTATCCTGATAAGCGGGACTGTAACGGTCCTTTTATCCTGGTTGATCTGCGCCGCCGTCATCCTGCTCAGCCGCCGCTGGTGGCTGGTCCCGCTCGGTCTGGCTGGTTTCGGCTTGCCGTTTTGGTGTTGGATCTGGTATCAAAAACAAGGGGCTTCGTTTATTTTGGCCGTGCAAAACTTCATGGCATGGGCATTCAGACGACTTTTTCAGGGGGGACCGGAACCTGCAAATGAAACATGGCCATGGATTTTGTATTTGTTAATCATATTGATCATCGCGTTGCCGGTTGTCGCCATGGTCCGGCGATTAAATCATCTGCTTTATTTTTTGTTCCTTTGCCTCATCATCGATGTCCCATTCCTGATTTTTTATCCTTCGGCATTGAATTTTGTCATGCCTTCGCTGGCCGGTCTGATGATTTTATTGCCGGCCGGCATGATCCGTAAAATAGACCGGAAACAGCCCGGAACCCATTTACCCAGGTCGCCGCTGCAATTATTGGCCGTCCCCATCGTCATTATCAGCCTCTGGGCCGGTCAAATGCTGACGCCGGCCGATACCCTTCCCTGGCGGCAGCAGGACTGGATCAATCAGCTTAGCGACTGGAGTGACTTTTGGCAGAATCAAAGCGGTATCGGACGTACCCGGCAGCCTTTCGATCTGACGTTGGCCGGTTTCCCTTCTGTTGAAAAACAACTGGGAGGTCCGGTCTATCTGAGTGATCAAGTCTTTTTGCGGGTTTATGCCGACGAACCGGTTCTTCTGCGCGGTATGACCCGGGTGATTTATACCGGCCGCTCCTGGCAATCTGCTTCTCAGGAGGCCTATCGCTGGACGAGCGCGCTCTGGCAGCCGGTCAGGCAGCAAATTTTCACTGCCAATCTGCCCGACGGTTCAGATGGCCGCGCTTTTCTGGAATCTTTCAGCCGGGAGATCCAACTGCGGATTGTGCCGCAGACTGTTTTGCAAAAAACGTTGTTTACCGTAGGAACCGTCAATCGTATCACCTGGAATAAACAACCCATCAGCCAACCTTATTTTACACTGGACGGGGATTTGTTCGTTTATGACGGTGTAGCCGACGGTTTGGAGTACAGCTTGACAACTCGTGTCTTTAACCGGCAGAACGAGCTCTTCATCCAGTCTATACGCCCTTTGGAACAATCAGATAAGCGTAATGAAGATCCTTATTGGCAGGCGGTCTGCGGCCGTTATCTGGAACTGCCCGGTTCATTGCCGGCTGTGGTCGGCGAAACCGCCCGCTTTATCATCGGTGATACCGCCGACCCCTATGAGCAGGCTTGTTTGCTGCAGGATTTTCTGAAAACGGAATTTACCTATTCCCTGCTGACCGATCTGCCTCCGGTATCGATGGATTTTGTAGCGCATTTTCTGCAAACCAAGACAGGTTACTGTGTTCATTTCGCCACAGCGCTGGCCGTAATGGCCCGCACGCTGGGAATTCCATCCCGTTATGTCGAAGGCTTCTCATTAGCGCCGGGCACATCAGCCGGCGTTTACCTGGCAACAGGGCATACGGCACATGCCTGGACTGAGCTATATTTTCGCGGCATCGGCTGGCTGACGTTCGATCCGACGCCATCCGGTGAAGCCGAACCCGATGATGATCCGAATAAGCCAAGCGGCGGACCGGTGGAGCCGACCGTGACACCGTCGCCTGCCGTTACGCCGCTGCCTGGCGGCTATGAGACAAACACAGACAAAGATCCTTTCAGAACACCCCTTATTATCCTGGCCAGTCTGTTGATTGTTTTGGCATTTCTGGCCGGACTGATCATTTTGCTGTATAAGCGCCATATCCGGCAGATCAATCCAGATTGCTTCCGCCGTTATTTCCTGCACGCTGCCGATTGTCTGGATCAAGGTTATCAGGATTTGCTGCTGCAGTTGGCGCTGCTGGATTTACGTCCGCAAACCGGCGAAACCATGCAGCAATTCGCCCGGCGGGCCGACGGTTATCTTCATTATGAGGATCTGCACCTGCCGGACGTCTTACAGCCGGTTGCCCGCTGGCGTTACGGCGGCCATGAGCCGTCGGAAAACGAGATCAGAAGGCTTCTGGAACTGCGCTTGCGGCTGGAAAACCGCTTGCGCGAAAATATGCCGCGCATGGCTTGGTATTGGCGGCGTGTCCTGATGTATTGGAGAGCGAAAAATGCGCGAACAAGCAAAAGCCCCAAGAATTGATATTCTTGAGGCTTATGCCTTGGCGATTCACCGAAGGCTCAAACGCCAGACTCCTCCATTACCTCAATAGTTCTTTTCGACCTTTGCGTCGATTACGTTTTTCTTGACGCTTTCAATGCCGTTGAGACAACTGGTTTTCGATTTATACCCTTCGGAGGCCGCAATGACCTCTCCATTTCTGGCTTTCAGCCGAAATCTGAATTCTCCGGCTTTGTCTTTGTACATTTCAAATTTTGGATTGACAGCAGTCGTAATGGGATCTTCGGTTTGATCCTCAAAACTGGCGATCGGAGCATTCTTGGCAACACTTTCCACACCTTTTTGACATGATTCTTCTCTCTCATAAACTTCAGATGATGCAATGACTTCACCGTTAGCTGCATACAGATCGAATTTAAATCCAGTGTTTGTCTTCTTGACTAGAAATTTGCCCATAATACTTACTCCTTTCATAGAGTGGTCTACATCAATTTTATTCCTCTGGGTAAAGATATACAAACAAAATCAGCAAATCGGATGGAGGATCACGTCTTGTCAATTTTAAACCAGAAGCGTTTTTTTCATCAGATTACCGGTTAAAAAACGCGTTTATTTATAAGTTTGATAGCCAATTTGCTTATTTCTATTTACACGCGTCTGTCCTGACGTGCCGGATCGCCATATGTTTTATTGATCGTTATATAAATTTATGAAACAAACAAGAACCCTGTAATAAGAATATTACAGGGTTCTTGTTTTGGTGATCCACCGGAGGCTCGAACTCCGGACCCCTTGATTAAAAGTCAAGTGCTCTACCAACTGAGCTAGTGGATCATATGGCTGGGGTGGCAGGATTTGAACCTACGAGTGCGGGAGTCAAAGTCCCGTGCCTTACCACTTGGCTACACCCCAATGTCTTGGTCCGGGAGATGATCTCCGCACTGGTGCATCCCCACAGCGTTTTTTTGGGGTGGGATATGGGACTCGAACCCACGACTTCCAGAGCCACAATCTGGCACTCTATCCAACTGAGCTAATCCCACCGTTTTTGTACCGCCCACGCCGGCACAAAGGGAATTATACGGATCGCAACTAACCTTGTCAAGTGTTACGCGAATCAATTTTTACTAAAGCTGACTAAAATAGTGTAAACTGCTATACTCATTGTAGAATGATTGCTATTGATCAACAAGCCTGAATCAGTCAACAGCCGGGAGGGATGCCGTCATGATAACCGATCCTTTGATTCATTTACCGCTGAAAGGACAACGTGTTTCGCTAACGGTTCTGGAAGAAGCGGATCTGGAAATTTTACGTCCGTTCTTTCAGGACATGGCTTCCCTGACTTATTATATCCCGACCACAGCACGGCCGCTGAATATCACCCAGCTGAGGGAAATGATATCCGATTGGAACGATGGCCTGGAGAATTTTATATTCGCCATCCGCTACGATAACCAATTGGCCGGCCTGGTCAATCTTGATGATCTGGACTGGCCGAACAGTCATGCGGAGATCGGCATTGCCCTGACCAACAAAACGCTGCGCGGTCAAGGACTGGCTGCCGAAGCGCTGAGCCTGCTGATCGATTACAGTTTCAACGAATTAGGCCTGCATCGCCTGTGGGCTCGCATAATTGAAGATAATGCGCCGTCCCTGCGGCTGTTCGGAAAGCTCGGTTTCCAACAGGAAGGTCTGCTGCGCGACCATGTCCGGCGGCGCGGCCATTACCGGGATATGATCCAATTGAGTCTTTTGCGCCAGGAATGGGTTGCCCTTGAACACCGGGACATGACATGCTAAGATATTACTGCTATGCATAGAAAGCATACAAACCAGCTTATCTTTCGGGAGGAATGTACATGAGCAAGTTAATCGGAAACGCCATATTTGGTCAATCCGGCGGCCCCACGGCCGTAATCAACGCCAGTGCGGCCGGTGTATTTACCGAAGCCCTGCTTCAAACCGGCGTTATCGGTAAAGTCTACGGCGCAGCTAACGGCATCGTCGGCATACTGAATGAAAAGTTCTACGATATGGGTCAGGAAGATCCGGCAGAATTGAATCTCCTGAAAACAACGCCATCATCCGCTTTGGGCTCCTGCCGTTATAAACTGGCAGCCGCAGAAGATGATGAAACCGATTACAAACGCATTCTTGAAGTTTTTAAAAAGTACAACATCCGTTATTTCTTCTATAATGGCGGCAACGACTCCATGGATACCTGCAACAAAATTTCCAAATATTTGCAGAAGACCGGTTATGAATGCCGTGTCATGGGCGTGCCGAAGACCATCGACAACGACCTTTACGGCACCGACCACTGCCCGGGCTTCGCGTCGGCTGCCAAATATATCGCCACAACCATCATGGAAGTCTATCTGGACGCCCGCGTTTATGACACCGGCATGATTACCGTCATCGAAATCATGGGCCGCCACGCCGGGTGGCTGACCGCCTCTGCCGCGTTGGCCGCCTACAAAGGATCAGGCCCGGACTTGATTTATCTGCCGGAAATCGATTTTGATCTGGATCAGATGCTGGCTGATGTAAAGACCATATACGCCCGCGAGAAAAAAGTCATCATCGCCGTATCTGAAGGCGTGCAGACCAAAGAAGGAAAATTTATTCCCGAGCTGGTCGGCGAAGTGTCGGTCGACGCTTTCGGCCATAAGCAACTCGGCGGAACGGCAACGGTTTTAGCCAATTATCTGAAGAAAGAAATCGGCTGCAAGGTCCGCGGCATCGAATTATCCCTCATGCAGCGCTGTGCGGCTCATTTGGCTTCAAAAACCGATGTCGACGAGTCTTTCCTCGCCGGTCAGACAGCGGTCCGCTGCGCGGTCGACGGCATGACCGATTTTATGGTCGGTTTTCAACGTCCGGAAAAAGGACCTTATCAATGTGAAATCAAGCTGGTTCCCCTTAGCGAAGTTGCCAACACCGAGAAAAAGGTACCGCGCGAATGGATTAACGCCCAAGGCAATTTTGTCAACGAACAATTTATCGCCTATGCTCTGCCTTTAATTCAAGGCGAATCTAAAATTGCCATCGACGAAGGGCTGCCCCGTTTCGTCCACCTGAAAAAGGTTCTCGCGGCGAAATAATTGTTATTATCCGGTTTTGTTGCGCCCGAAAGGTTACTTTTTAGCCTTTCGGGCTTTTTTTACATATTTGCCGGTCTTCGCCGGTTTCGTGGCTTTGCCGGTTCTGGGGCTTTTTCCGGTTCTTTTCGTTTCATCGCTTTTCGTTGTTTTACCGGTTTTCACAGCATTATCGGTTCCCTCTTTTACAGCAGCCGACGGCAGCCGTCTCGCCAGTACGTCCGGCGCAGCCACAGAATAGCCGAAAAAGCCGGCCTTGCCGGCGAGAAGCCGGTAATCGCCATGCACATAAGTGACCAGTCCGGCCAGATCCAGACGCAGCCGGTTTCCTTGGTCCATGACTCCGGCCGCCGCTTCCACGCTGGTAATTTCCGCGATAAAACAGTCATGTGAACCCAGCTCCAGAATTTGACGGACTTTACAGCCCAGCGATAAAGGACTTTCCGCAACAGCCGGCGCATAAGCCATTCCGGCCATCGGAATGGCCGTCAGGCCGCATGCGCTGAATTTATCCACGTTCAAACCAGACTTAACGCCGCAAAAATCAGTTGCTTTTAAAAGCGGCTCATTAACCAGGTTAACCACAAATTCGCCGGTTTCCTTGATCAGTCGATGTGAAAAACGTGATTTACGAATGGAAATCGATATCATCGGCGGCTCGGAACAAATGGTGCCAACCCATGCCAACGTGATTAGATTGGCTTTATCCCGTTCACTGCCGGGCATTCCATGGCATGAAACCAAAACAACCGGCACGGGCGCCAGCAAAGTTGACGGCGTTAACGAAAGACGCGCTTTAGGGGAGGGATTTTTTGTATCCATATTTTTCTCCAGTCTTATTCTCTTATCATGATCATAATAAAATGAACTAATCTAAACCCATGATTTCGTGGGCCAGTAGATATTCCTTCAAATCCAGGCCGCCGCTAAAACCGACCAGACGCCCGTTCTTGCCAATGACCCGATGGCAGGGCAGGATCAAAGGCAGCGGGTTGGCGCCGCAGGCAGATCCGACAGCGCGGGACATCCGGCGGGCGTCCGCTGGATCCTGACCGCCCATTGCGGCCGCCAGCGCTTCATAAGTCCAGGTTGTGCCGAAAGGAATTTTACAGAGAGCGCGCCATACTTGCTGCTGGAACGGGCTGCCCTGCTCCAGATGGACCGGCACATCAAACGCGGTTCGGTGTCCGGCAAAGTACTCTGTTATCTGATCGGCTGCTGTCCAAACGCAAGGAGGCGCCTGCTCGGTTACAAACGCAGGTTGATCGGGAAACAGCCGAGTCCATTCTGACCGGTTGATCAAACAGCCGTTTGGGTCGAGCAAGCCCAGCCATTCGGCGTCTTCTTGTAAGCCCATCACGTCAACCGGCCGGCCGTATCGAATAAAATGCAAGGTCTGCAATCCCTCCTGATCGCCTGTGACTGCAACGACCGCCTTGCTGAAAGGAATAAACGCGCTGCCGAAGCCTTGCTGTTGCGGTTTTAGTAAAGCATACATCCGGACATCCTCATGTCTTCTATGTTCAGCATTCCAGCGGCAAGAACGCATCAGTCCCTCTTCATGCCAGCCGGCTGCCGTCAGGGTTGGCAGCCAAGCTTGCTCATATGCTCCGGCTTCCAATTCCAAACGATAAAGATTTTGGGTCTGGAAAGCTTGTTTTGATAAAGCAGCCAACAGAAGATCCGTCAACAGGATCGGATATAAATGAACCAAAGCCCGCCTGGCTAAAGGATCAAGCATCTGAAACCCGACTACGCCCAGAAGTTCCCGCTCATCGCCGTCATACTTACCGGCCAGCCAAAGCAGCGGTCCGCACAAATTCATCAATTGGCGAATAGCCAGGCGCATGGCTTTAACCGTTGCCTCATCGGACAAGACAATGCCGGCTTGACGTATCTGTGCGGCATCGGCCAGCCGGATCGGTTCAAAGACGATGCGGCAATCTGTCGGCTCAGCCATGGATCAATCCTCCTGCATGATAGCTTGCGCTTCGCTAAGAATATTCTGTAATATTTGCGGCAAGGCCTGCTCATCGGCTGTTGTCATATATATTTCGCCTTGTTTGACAATAGCGGACTGCATAACCGACTGCCAAACCGATACAACCTGTTGACCGCTGCAATAGGCATACGGCAAATTAGCTTGCACAGCCGCCAAAACATGGCCATACGGCTGCCTTTCAACCATAGCCGTCCAGGCTGCCGGCTCTTGTACGAGCGGAAAAAGGCCTTCATATAACTGGAAACGGCTCTGCAGCAGCAAAGCATCGACATCCAGGGCGAAAAAAGCGGCTAATCGGGCAGCCAGTCGGGGATAACGGGTCGTTTTGCTGACAACCAAACTGCGTACCTGAATCGGTGTTCGTTTATTCAGAATGGATTCTGTGCCGGCTGATGGTTGCTGCTCAGCCGATACCTGCAGAGGGCCGGCAGGTATCAGGCTTTCGGAAACGGATAATCCGGTTTGCTGATGCCAATAAGCCAAATCGGTCGAATCGCCCACCCAGAATACAATCCGGTTCTGTAAGCGTGCATTCATATTGGAAAGGGCGGTCTGCTGTTGTTCTGCCGATAAATGCAGCCAGCTGTAACCGGCCGCGGCTTGCTGGCGCAGCCAGTCGATTGCCGTATGGAAAGCAGGATCAGCCAATGAAAAATCATAACCGTTCCACATGCTCCAGCCGGCGTTTGCCGATAACGAAGCCGGTAAAAAAGGTAAAAAATCAACCGGGCTTTCCATCATGAAAATAGCTTGCTGTAAAAGGGCCGCCTGAATATCCGGCTGATCGATGACAGCGGCAAGATCGGCCGGCGTAGCGCCCCGGCTGGCTTTGCTGACCGCCTGCTGCATGGCTTGGATCGTAGACAGCCATTCCGGCCAAGTCCAGTTAATCCCAGGCGTTGGGATTTGATACTGCGTTAATAGCGCTTCATTGTAATAAACTAAGGGTACCGATGCCAAATAAGGCACGCCATAAAGGATCTGGCCTCTCCTGACGCAGTCCAGAGCAGCCGGGTAAATATGCGTTGCCGACAATAAAGATTGGTCATATAGAAGGTCGTTCAGATCAAGCAGGCGGTCCAGACCGATTGACGCCGCAGCGTTCTCAGTATAGATCAAATCAGGCAAAGTGCCGGCTGCGCGCCAGACAGAAACCTGATCGGCAGACGCGCCGGTATCGGCTGAAACAGCTTCCAATTGAAAGTGCAGAGGTCCGTCAAACTGCTGCAAATCATCAATTTGAAGTTGCTGCCCGATATACTGGCCGCTTTCCTGTGTCAATAAACCGGATTGGCGGGCTAAAAACAATAAGCGCAAAGCTTCGGCAGCATCCTGGCCAAAGGGTACGGCCAGGGACAAGGTCACATCTTCCCCGCTGATCCCTGCCTCCGTTGTATTTTGCGGTTCGTTCCCGCCATCGTTTGAAGGCGCGGATTGCGTTTCCAGGATTGGATATTCATTTTGCCAATTGAGATTACATGCCGATAACGATGATAAGCTGAAGATACAAAGACATCCCGTCAACGCCAAAGCCCGCCGCACCGACTCAATCTTCATGATACCCACTCCCCCGTTGGAGCCAGGTCCGTAAATCGGCCGGGTTATCCTGGCCATAGAGATTAAATCGGAACGTCAATTCCTCATCAGGGCTGCCGATTTTTGAAATACCGGTTAAAAGCGGCCCCTCTTCCAGTAAATGCCAGCCTTCCAGCCGGTCAAGATCCGGGAAAAAGGCATCCGCCGGAAAAATCCGGTCGATCCGGGTTACATAAGCCTTTTTACAGAAGGGCAAAAGCTGGCGATACAGACTGTCGCCGCCAATAACAAAAACCGGCCGGCCGGCCAAGTCGTCCAGGCAATCCGCCAATTCATCCAAAGAATGGCAAATTCGGGCGTCACCGGCCTGAAAAGCCGGCTGAGCAGTCATGATAATATTGGTCCGTCCCGGCAAGGGCTGCCCGCCGGGAAAAGTTTCCAGCGTCTTCCGTCCTAAAACGACCGTCTGGCCGATGGTTAACGCCTTGAAACGCTTCATGTCGTCACTCAGACGCGCCAGGAGGCGGCCGTTATAACCAATACCCCAATTCTGGTCAACAGCAACAATGACATTCATATCCATGTCCCCTTGCCGCTTCAAATCGCTACAGGAATGCCGGTAACTTTTTCACCATACCGGTATTGTTCCAGACTCAGACTATCCAGTGTAAAATCGTAGAAATTATGTACATCCGGATCCAGGCGAAAAATCGGCGCCGGATAGGCCTCCCGCTGCAAAAGTTCCTGAACGATCGGAATATGACGGTCATATATGTGGGCGTCGGCAATGACATGGACCAATTCGCCGACTTCGAGATTGCTGACATGGGCGAACATATGGATCAAAACAGCATACTGGGTGACATTCCAGCCGTTGGCCACCAGCATGTCCTGCGAACGTTGGTTTAATATGGCATTTAATTTGCGGCCCGTGACGTTCAAAGTCAATCCATAAGCGCACGGATAAAGCTGCATGGCATGCAGATCGGCATGATTGTATAAATTGGTCATGATCCTTCTGCTGGACGGATTGTACTTCAAGTCATAGAGAACACGGTCAACCTGATCAAACTCACCTTCCGGATATTGATGTTTCTGAGCCAGCTGATAACCATAAGCTTTGCCGATTGTCCCCTCGGCATCCGCCCACTGGTCCCAGATTTTACTGTTCAGCTCCGATATGCGATTGGATTTCTTCTGCCAGATCCAGAGCAGTTCATCCACAGCCGCACGAAAATTAATCGGCCGGAGAGTCAATATCGGAAATTCTTCTGCAAGATTATATCGATTAACCAAACCGAACTTTTTTATGGTATACGCCGGCGCGCCGTCTTCCCATCGCGGCCGGACTGCCTCACCGGTTTGATCATAACCGTTGGTTAAAATATCCAGGCAATTTTCTTGAAAAATGACATCAGCGCGACTCATCAACAGATCCTCCTAGCAGCCAGCTTATACTCCTACACAGTTTGACATACTCAACACCGAGAAGCAAGAGGCCGGCGGCAAGCGGGACAGAACCTGATCATTCATGCCTGATTACTATGATCACAAATTTTCAAAATAGGAAACATACTCGACCTTATATCGCCCTTGGGGAAATAAATAATGGTATAAATCAATAAAGTAGTCATCGGTCATACTGGCTATATAGTCAACAACGATTTGATTGGGTTCTTGTTCCCGGTAATTTTCTTCAGGGCTGTAATACTTTCTGGCGTCTTCAATAAATTGCACATGATGCTTATAAAGAACCGAGTTCTCCGTCTTGCTTTTCGCGTCCGCAAGCAGTTTATCATATAAATCATGGAACATCGGTTTTATGTTCTCCTGATAAAGCTGGTCATTCTTTTTGTTGTGATAAATATACTCATAATTTTCCCGCTTAGCAGTCTTCAGTTCATGAAAGATCGCTTCATCCATGACAAGATGATTTTTCCCATAACTATTTTCTATAATATTGACCGTTAAATTATTGATGATCTCGGCATTTTCCACCCCTATTTCACCTTTTGTAAATGGAGGCATGGATATATTGGCTTTCTTGGCGTCCTGTCTGTCTTTTCCCAGATAAGCGATTATATCGCAAATCCGCACAACGCAGCCTTCTAAAGTCGACGGGACCAGCCGTTCGATTGCCGCTTGCTCCCTGTAACAACGCTCAACCTGTTCATCGAATTCTTTAAAGCCGGCCAGCGGCCGCGGCTGGTATTTTTCCTGTTCAAATTCGCCGTTATGGCAGAGAATGCCATCCAAAGTCTGTAAACTGAGATTTCGGGCAAATAAGGTATCGAGGACGCGGACACTGTGAACATTATGATTGAAACAGCGGCCGGTATTTTCTTGCAGCAAATCGCTCAAAAACCTTTCTCCGGCGTGCCCGAACGGCGTATGACCGATATCATGGCCCAATGAAATAGCCTCGATCAAATCCAGGTTGAGACCCAGCACCATGCCGATATTCCGGGAAATTCTTGATACCAGCTGGACATGCAGCGCTCTTCTCGTGATATCGTCATGACGATAAAAAGAGAAAACCTGCGTCTTGTCGGCATATCGATTATAAAAAGGGCAATGAATGATTTTCTCGATATCACGGACAAAAGCCGGTCTCCATAAACTGGACGCATCGCTCTGCCTGTCCATTCTGCGGATGGCCGAATCATCCTGACAGCGATATTGGTTTTCAACGTGATTTTGTCTGTCTAAAAGAATCCTATCCTGTATTCCTTTCGATAAATGCGAATATTTTAACATGATATGACTCCTCCCAATCCCCCGAGAAACCTTTGTGCCAGCTGTGAAAGCATTTCAGGCGATTCGGCAAATTCATTATCCACCCACAAAGAAAGCAGGGAGCATATTGTCGAAGAAACAAAGCCGGTTACGTATTTTTCCAGTTTCGGCTCTTCTATTGCCGTTATTTGTTGAAAATTTATGAATTTCTCGATATTAATCGAAATCGTTTCATCAATCATATAGAATAAACTGTTATCTGCAACTGAATGTAAAAATTCTCTGCTTTGCAGCATAAAGGCGAAAAAATCTCTCAACTGAGTATGAACGCTTGTCGTTTTATAGTAGTCTGCCAAATACTGTTGAATCATATGGTCCAGATATAACTTTATGATGTCGTCTTTTGAATCGAAATTTCTGTAATATGTCTGCCGCACAATCTGTGCTTCCTGACAGATCTGGGTGATTGTAATGTTCTTATAGTCATCCCGCTTCATCAAAGAAAGCATAGCTTCCGTGATTCTGTTACGGGATTCGATAGCCTGTAAGTTATCATTTGTGGCGTACATGTTACACCGTCTCCCATTTGTCTAACTTAAACTGCAAGTCTTGTTTTTATCAATTATTACTTTATAATAACACACAACAGCACATGTTACAAGTGTATCATGATGCAAGCGTTACACAATTATGAACAAGAGTTTCAGGAAGGAAGGAATCTTGTGAATAGACACTATGATGTCATTATTGTTGGCGCCGGTCCAGGAGGAAGCGCAGCTGCCGCGCTTCTGGCAAAGGCAGGTAAAAAGGTTCTGCTGGTCGACAAGAACAAATCCGCAGGCGGCCGGATGATGACGATACATGATGAAGAAGGCTTCCATTATGAGCTGTTCCCAATCAACGGCTGCCCTGCCGAGGGAGCTCAGATGGATCATGTTCTCTTAAAAATCGGCAAGGAAAAAGAAATTAAGCGTGTCATCCCCAAAACTTTAGGCTTAGTGGACATGATGTATATGATGGACGCCAAGGGTAAGGTACTTGCCAATGAAATGGGCGGGATAGATGCAAAGACGCTCCGTTCCCTGCGAATCTCACTCTTTAATCCTAAGCATCTGGCAGGTTTGAGCCGAGTGAAAAAATTGTTCAAATATATTATGGAAATGCCTGAAGCTGAAATAAGAAAGCTTTCCATGACCTCCGCAGCAGAATTCGTTGACGGTTACGGCCCCTTCCCGGGCTTGTTCCGCACGTATTTGCTCTATCAATGCGAGGGCGCGTTTGAAATGACCTCTGATAAGGTTCCGGCATCGGAGCTCATCCGGTTCGCCAGACAAGCTGCAGAGCAAGGGACGGGACGCTATTACGAATACGGCTTCGGTCGCGTTTTTGAAGTCTACGCCGATGTTGTAAAGGAATTTGGCGGAACGGTGCTTTTTAACACGCGGGTAAAGAGCATTGACGTTGAAGGCGGCGTCGCCAAGGGGATTACCTTAGAAAACGGAGAAGCGTATATAGCCGACCTTGTGCTCAGCGATGCGGGTATCCGTCAGACCGTTCTCAATCTGGTGGGAGAAGACAAATTTACACGTGCATATGTCGATCGGATAAAATCCTTGGAACCGAATCTGGCATGCGTCGGCTTCAGGTGGTTCCTTGACGCGCCCGTTCTTAAAAGTCCGATGATTGTGGTTTTCCCAGAAGGCGGCCTGGATACTTATGAGGAATTCAAGGCTAAATCGGAGGGCAAAGGCAAGGAATTTCATAACTATGTTTACCTTGGAACGACCTCCCTGTATCCAAACACTGCACCCCATGGCAAACAACTTGTTTACGCGGTCATGTCCTGCTACCCGAATCCGGAGCTTGACGTCCAGCCGCATCTTGACTATGTCGAGAGCATTGCACGTAAAATCCAGCCAGACCTTTTTGATCATATATACCGTGCCGAACTGATGACACCCATGCAGAGTGCGGCGGCAGGCACGGACAGGATGGGGTTAACAACCGGCGGCGAAGCATACGGTGTGGCAAACTCCGTCGGTCAATCGGGGGATCAACGTCCCAGCCCCGTATCTCCGATAAGGAATCTGTATTATGTCGGAAATGATGCCGGAGGCTTCGGTATGGGCACCAATCAAGCTGTTGACTCGGCGGTCAATGTTGTCAATATGATTATGGGAAATAAACAGAATTTATGAATGTCTGGAACATCCATAAAAAGATACACATGAGCGCAAAACGAAGAAAATAAAAGAAAAAAATCAGAGTCGTCACATTCGACGACTCTGACATTGGTCGGAGTGAGAGGACTTGAACCTCCGGCCTCTTGGTCCCGAACCAAGCGCTCTACCACCTGAGCCACACCCCGCCGGCCTTGACTATTGTACTGATATAACCGTTCAGTGTCAAGAGAATTTGCCTAAAAAGTAATTTTCAGCGAAATACAAGAAGCAATTTTAAGTAACGCACAATACGGTATGGATAGGATCTCACGGTTGTGTTGCGGTTTTGGAGCTTAGTAGTCCTCAGCCGGCACAACCGTGAGCATTTTCGATTTGGTTCTTTAAATTCGGTTAATGTCTTCTTTCAGCAACTTCTTTTTTCAAACGGGCAACCAAATCGGCGGGCATCATCACACCCAGATCGCCATCCAGGCGCGAACGGACGGCAACAGTGCCCTGTTCGACTTCCTGGTCGCCGATAACCAACATATAATGCAGTTTTTCCATTTGCGCTTCGCGTATTTTCTTGCCGATTTTTTCATCGCGATCATCGACCTCAACCCGCAAGCCCTGCTCACGCAAGCTTTTGGCCATATCATAGGCGGCATCCAGATGTTTGGAGGATATCGGCAGGATGCGAGCCTGTTCCGGAGCGATCCACAGCGGCAGCGCGCCGGCGTATTTTTCGATCAGCAAGGCCAACGTCCGCTCATAGCAGCCGATTGAAGTCCGGTGGATGATGTAAGGATAACGCTTCTGGCCATCGCGATCGGTATACTCCATACCGAAGCGTTCGGCCAGCTGAAAATCGATTTGAATCGTTATCAGCGTATCTTCTTTCCCAAAGACATTTTTTATCTGGATATCGAGTTTAGGGCCATAGAAAGCGGCTTCGCCAATGCCGACCCGATAACTCAATCCCATATTGTCCAGGATATCCTGCATGGTATTTTGGACAGTATCCCATTGATCCGCCGATCCAATGTACTTTTCCTGATCAGCCGGATCCCATTTTGAGAAACGGTAACTGACATCGTCATCAAGGCCGACGGCTTTAAGCATAAACTGCGCCAGATCCAGACATCCGCGGAATTCTTGCTCCAACTGGTCCGGAGCTACAATCAAATGGCCTTCGGAGATGGTAAATTGGCGGATACGGATCAAACCGTGCATTTCACCGGATGCTTCATTGCGAAATAATGTTGACGTCTCGCCATAGCGGATCGGCAGATCCCGATAACTTCTTGTCTTGGTCAAATAAGCCTGGAACTGGAACGGGCAGGTCATCGGCCGCAGCGCCAGCACTTCTTCCTGATCCGCTTTTTCCGGATCGCCAAGGATAAACATGCTTTCACGATAATGATCCCAGTGTCCGGATATTTTATACAAATCCGATTTAGCCATAAAGGGCGTTTTGGTCAGCAAATAACCGCGGCGTTCTTCTTCATCTTCGACAAAGCGCTGCAATAACTGAATAACACGCGCGCCTTTGGGCAGCATGATCGGCAGACCCTGTCCAATATAATCGACAGTCGTGAAAAAGCCTAATTCGCGGCCAAGTTTATTATGATCACGTTTTTTAGCCTCTTCTTGCTGATCAAGAAACTCTTTCAATTGCTGTTTGTCAGGAAAACTGGTACCGTAAATCCGCTGCAACATTTTGTTCTTTTCACTGCCGCGCCAATAAGCCCCGGCAACCTGTGTCAGCTTGAACGCCTTAACTTCTGAAGTGTTGTCTAAATGCGGTCCGGCGCACAGATCAACAAAATCTCCTTGCCGATAAAAGGAAATAATCGCATCAGCCGGCAGATCGTCGATCAATTCGACTTTATAAGGTTCATTTTTCTCCGCCATCAACCGGCGCGCCTGTTCGCGCGGCAATTCAAAACGCTCGACAGGAAGATGCTCCTTGACAATACGTTTCATCTCGTCTTCAATCTTGCTTAGTTCTTCGGGTGTAAAAGCGGTCGCACGGTCAAAATCGTAATAAAATCCCGTATCAATCGCCGGCCCGATCGCCAGATTTACTTCCGGATATAGACGTTTAACAGCTTGCGCCAGGATATGGGCTGTCGTATGACGGAATGTGCTCCGATAAGCTCCGTCATCAAAATTGGGCATTATTATTCCTCCATTCAAGTCTGTAATTGGCTTTATAACATTCCTTTTAATCATAATCGATCTCATCCCCGTTGTAAATCCAAACAGTGGGCAAACAAATGAAATGTGATGCTAAATCTTTCTTGACAGGGCTATTAAACTGATCTATGATCAGTACTGAACAATGTTCTGTACTGATGCATATTTAATTCTAATTTTTGTTCAGTACATGCCGGACTCATGAAAAGATGTAGGAAAGCAAGGTGATACGATGAATATACAGTTCAAAAAGGGCGTCCTTGAACTATGCGTATTGTCTATGCTGACGCAACAAGACCAATATGGCTATGAACTGGCCAGCACGCTTTCTGAATTGATTCAAATCGCCGACGGAACCATCTACCCGATTTTACGCAAACTGGCTGCAGACGGTCAGGTAACCACCTATCTCCAGGAGTCTTCTGGCGGACCGCCGCGTAAGTATTACGCGATAACGCAGGCCGGCCGTCAAACGCAGCATACTTTACAGGTTGAATGGATGCAATTTGCTCAGCATGTCAATAAAATCATGGGGGGAATGCAGTCATGAATAAGGATCAGTTTATGCAGATCTTACAAAATAAACTCAGATGCCTGGGTCCGGCTGCAGTCGCTGAAATTCTTGCTGATTTTGAAGACCATTTTACTAATGGCCTGTCCCGAGGCAAGACGGAAATAGAAATTGCCGCTGAACTGGGTAATCCGGACGATATCGCCCAACAATATATCGATGAATCACCTGTTGGATCCGGTAACCCGGCGACTGCCAAAGCGAAGTCCTCTGCTCCCCTTGATTTTTCATCACGCGAACAAATCTGGCGCCGACAAGATGGCCAACCGGCCGCTCCCGCTGCCGCGCCAACGGCTGCGGCGCCAACGGCTACGGCGCCAACACATTCAGCTGCATCTTCGGCTTCAACAAACCAGTCGGCCGCCTCGAATAAGCCATTTCAAGCCGCTGAACAGACGACAGTATCCGGCGGCGCCCTGGCGGCCGTGATTCTGTTAAATCTGTTTTTCGGTATTCCGCTTTGGATCAGCATTTTCAGTATCTTATTCGGTTTTTGGGTAGCTGCCGGCAGCATTGGCGTTGCAGCTTGCGTCCTTTTTGCCGTTGCCATACTAAAAGCCGGCATGACCAGTTTAATTTTACTATTATTCGCTCTATCCTTAACAGCTTTGTCAATTCTTGCTGTAATTTTTATGGTATATCTGACTAAATGGCTGATCATGGGACTTGGCGCCTACATTCGATGGAATCGCCGTCTGGTCCGGGGAGGTACATCTGTATGAAAAAAACCGGGCTTATTATTATTATTGTCATTTGCTTTGTCGTTTTTATCGCTTGTTCAACAGCCGGTGTTTTGCTGACAATACGTACGATCGGCTGGTCTAATTTAACGGATCAGACTGCCTGGCAAAATCAGATAGGCACTTGGCTGCAAGATAATCCTATCTGGGATCATGTAAACAATCTGGGTAATCAACTCAGCATCGATGAAACCCGGGATCTTGATCTGGAAGGCATCAACACAGTCGAAATAACGGCGGTATCCGAACAGGTCCGGCTCCTGACTGCCGGCGATCGCGCTTATGCCCAACTAAAAGGATCCTATCATTCATTTTCACAATCGATAGCCTGGATAACCGAAAAGCAAGATGGCATTTTAAAAATCCATACCCGTTATCCACGATTTGGTTTATTATCCGGTGATTTGGCATTTATCGTGCAGATTCCCGCATCCTATACCGGAAATGTCCGTGTCAATGCTGTATCAGGATCTTGTGTTCTGCCGGATGATATGGCCTGCCAATGGAATACATTTCGTTTCAGCGGAGTATCCGGTGAATTAACCCTAGCGCGTGCAGATATGGATAATCTGAATTTTTCCAGTGTATCGGGAAATATCGTTATCAACAAAGCCGATTGTAAAATAAACGGACAGACCACTTCTTCAGAAATCAACATTAACTATAACGTATTTCAGGCGTGCAAACTCAATACCATTTCCGGCGATATAAACCTGGATCTACCCCAAAATACTAACTGTGAGCTTGAATATACAACCATTTCCGGCGATTTTACTCAAAACGGATTAACCTTTTCCGATACCAAAGACAACAAGCGTAAAGTATCGGGCACACTGGGCCAGGGTGGAACAAGCCTGGATGTCAGTACCACTTCCGGAAACCTGTCTATGTCTGGCCATTAATACAAATTAAGTCCTTTAGCGCTTCATAACGGCTCTCCTTGATACCGGGAATCTTCATCAGATCCTCCGTATTTTGGAAAGGGCCGTTTTTTTCTCGATAAGCGATAATCGCCTGAGCTGTCGACGGGCCAATGCCCGGCAGCTGGTCTAATTGTTCCAATGTGGCCTGATTGATATTTACACAGGTTTTTTGGCCGACCGTTGTCGATTCATCCGGTATCGGAACAAGACCGTTATCTGCCTCCGTCTGAGTTGGTATCCGGATCAGCTGATTGGCATCCAAACGCATGGCCAGGTTAATCCGGTCCTTTGCCGCATCATCCGTCAGTCCGCCTGCTTGCTCGACCAGCTGATAAAGGTAAGTTCCCTTCTTGATCTGATAGATACCAGGCTGTCGTACTGCGCCAACCAAATAGACCGGTATGGAGTCCTGATTGACCGCCAGTGTACCGATGAGCGGATCGGTTTCACTTGCCGGATTTTTCACAGACGGACCGGTTACGTCAGCAGCATTGCTGAGGGTTTCCCCGTTACTTTCGGTTGTTTGGATGATATAGGAATCTTCCTGTTTTGTTGTGGACAAATCCCAGATCAAAGAGCCAAGGACCGCCAGACCGGTCAGCAGCAGAGCCAACGTTACTTTTTTCCTGCTGCTTTTCTCCTGCGGCTGAAGCTCTGCTTCCCTTTCCTTCTTTTGCATAACCCTACCCGTTTCCCGACGATTTATTCTTCAACCGGTTGTAATATGAGCCAGTATAAAATAAGAAGAGGAAGTAAAACATCCTCTTCTTACCGACAAAATATGACAAAACCTGATTAATGACGCTTTATACGCGTCCGGTTTGCCACAACTTTTCCAGATTATAAAATGAACGGTCTTCAGCGTGAAAGATATGGACAACAACATCGGCATAATCCATCAGAATCCAGCGGCCTGATTGATAGCCTTCTATATGTGCGGGCGCCCGCTGGTGTTTTGTTTTCATCACTTCTTCGACTTCACCGGCCAGCGCCTTGATATGTGTGACCGATGTTCCGGTAGCGATCACAAAACGGTCAGCCAGGATGGTTTTTCCTTCAAGATCGATGATCTCGATATCGTTCGCCTTTTTTTCCGATAAAATATCCTGAATGATCAGAGCAGTTTGTTCAGCGGTCAAATGTTCATCCTCCTTTTTCCGGGACTTTGTTTTCTTACTCAGCCCTCTGGAATAATTATACCATAGGCTCACGCAAATGCCGTATGAACATCACGTTTTGGCTTTATTGAGATCGTTCAGGGCGTCCTGCGTATAGGGATGTCGCGGCAGATTCTCGCGATCCAGGAAAGAGCCGATTTCCTGCATGCATATCAAAAGTGACCGGTCCAGATCGTATTCAGCCAGCCGTCTGATTTGAGCTAAATGTTCATAAGTCCGGGCTGGTTCGACTTTATCGGCGATAAAAATAATTTTATCGACAAGGGACATCCGCGCGCAGCCCGTCGTATGATAATGGATAGCATTTAAAATAACCGGATTATCGATACCAAATTGGTTTCTGGCCATCCAGGCTCCGGCCGGGCCATGGGCCAGGGCCGGATCCAGTAAAGCTTCATCGCCTGTTCTGCGGGCCAGACCCAATTGCTCATTGACCGGCAGACACTTGGCGCAATCATGTAATAAAGCAGCCGTGCCGGTGTCTTCCAACGGGGCGTGATGAAGGCGCGCTAAATGCAGAGCATAATTCATCACATTCAAGGAATGTAAAAGCCGTTTGCCGGTCAGAAGCGGCCATAGCTGCTGTTCCAAATCCTGAAGATATGAGCGGTATACCGGATCCAGTGTTTCAAGATCTGACTGCCAGCTATAAATGCCGTGCTTACGGATCAGCCGTTCAACGGTTTCCGGAACCCATTCGGTCAAAGGTTCGCCTGCTGCAGCAGCAGCCCGGATTCTTGTCCCGGATAATTTTATCGAGGGAGCAGGAAAAAACCGGATTCGTGCGCCATACGTCGTTGTCAGTTTCTCTGCCAGGCTGCGGCTCATCTGATCCGGATAACCGCCGCGATCAGCCAACAACAAGGGACAAGCCGCCAGAATAGCAGCAGGTTCATGCCAATGGCCGATATCTTTCAGCACATCAGATCCATAAATCAGATAAAGTTCGTCATCCGGCGGCATCATCGCACGCAACTGTTGAATCGTATTCAATGTGTAGGATGGCCCCGGATGCACTATTTCCAGATCCGACACTTTGATCCGGTCGTCGCCGGCAAAAGCGCGGACAGCCATTTCGTAGCGATAACGGGCCATGGATACCAGCGCCATCGATTTGTGCGGCGGTTTGCCTGACGGCATGACCAGAATCCGGTCGACATAGCCGCTGGTCAACGCAGCGCGGATCAAGGCCACATGTCCGTTATGCAAAGGATCGAATGTACCGCCGCAGAGGCCGATTCGCATTATGTTCTCCCGATATCCCGACGATAATGCATGTTTTCGAAGGAAACATGCTCAGCCGCCGCATAAACCCCGCTGATCGCTTCAGTCAGGGTCGGCGCTACAACAGTGAGACCGAGCACCCGGCCGCCGGCTGTAACGATCCGGCCGTCTTTCAGCCGGGTTCCGGCATGGAAAACCAGGCAGCCGTCCGGAATTTTGTCCAGGCCGCTGATGGGATAGCCGGTTGCGTAAGATTCCGGATAACCGCCGGATGCTAAAACCAGGCAGCAAGAACAGGCCTTTTTCCAACGAATCTCCAATTGGCTGAGCCGGCTGTCCAGAATCGCTTCGATGATATCCAGCAAATCCGTGTCCAGAAGCGGCAGAACGGCCTGAGCTTCCGGATCGCCAAAGCGCGCGTTATATTCAATGACTTTCGGACCTTGCGGCGTTAACATCAAACCGAAATACAGCACGCCCTGAAACAGGCGATTTTCGATCCGCATAGCGTCGATTGTCGGCTGGAATATCTTGTCGTTCATTTCAGCCCAGACAGCCGGATCCAAATCAGCTCCGGGCGCTATGGCGCCCATGCCGCCGGTATTCAGGCCGCGATCCCCGTCCAGCGCCCGCTTATGATCCCGGGATGTCACCATGGGGCGTATGGTATAGCCATCGGTAAAAGCCAGCACCGTCAATTCAGGTCCGGTCAGATAAGACTCAATGACAACCCTCTGACCGGCTTTGCCAAAAGCGCTGCCGGACATCATGGCTCTAATGGCCTGGCCGGCTTCTTCGCGGTTTTGGGCGATCACAACGCCCTTTCCGAGGGCCAGGCCGTCGGCTTTGACAACGATTGGGACATCCGCTTGTTCAATATAAGCCAGAGCTTCAGCCTGGTCGGTAAATACCTGATAATCGGCAGTGGGAATCCGATAACGGCGCATCAGATCTTTGGAAAAAGACTTGCTTGCCTCCAGTATCGCCGCATTTTTACGAGGACCGAAAGCACGGATCCCTTCCTGTTCCAAAGCGTCAACCAGACCAAGCGCCAGGGGATCGTCCGGAGCCACAAAAACCAGATCGATCTGCTCGCTTCGCGCAAAACAGACCAAACCGTCGATATCGGCAGCCTTGATCGGAACCAGCTCGGCAATACCGGCGATACCGGCATTGCCCGGCGCACAATAGAGCTTGCTGATTCGGGGACTTTGTTTTAATTTCCAGGCAATGGCATGTTCCCTTCCGCCACCGCCAACAATCAGAACACGCATCGTTTTCCTCTTTTCTGGCCGGTCAATGGCGGAAATGGCGGATGCCGGTAAAAATCATCGGCAGGCCGGCTTCATTGCAGGCATCGATTGATTCCTGATCCCGAATGGAACCGCCCGGCTGGACAATGGCCGCCACGCCTGCGGCAGCTGCTGCTTTGACACAGTCGTTAAAGGGAAAATAGGCATCTGATCCCAGGATCGCTCCGACTGCCCGCGGGCCGGCGTTTTTAACGGCAATTTCCAGAGATGTAATCCGATTGGGCTGGCCGGGACCGATTCCGACGGTCTGGCGGTCTTTGACCAGAACGATGGCGTTGGAACGCACATGCTTGACAACCTTCATGGCAAATTCCACATCCGCCTGCATAGCCGGGTCCGGCTGGGTTTTTGTAACTGTCCTGACCTGGGTTTCATCCATAAGCTGATTGTCTTGTCCCTGGACTAATAATCCGCCGTATATCGGCTTAAGGACCGGAATCTGATCCGACATGGCTTCGCCGACGGAAGGCAGCTTCAGCAGGCGCAGATTTTTACGTTCCTGCAGATAAGCCAGGGCATCCGGTTCGAAATCAGGCGCGATCATCACTTCCAGGAAAACGCCTTTGGTCGCTTTGGCCACCGCCATGTCAACCGGCCGGTTAAGGGCGAGAATGCCGCCGTAGATAGACACCGAGTCAGCCTCAAAAGCTTTATGCCAGGCCGTAAGCAGGTCGGAAGCGCTGCCGACGCCGCAGGGATTGGCATGCTTGACAGCCACAACCGTCGGTTCGGAAAATTCCTTGAGCAGCGCGATTGCGGCATCTGTGTCGGCAATGTTGTTGTATGATAATTCCTTGCCGCCCAATTGCGCGGCTTGGGCTAACGAACCGGCCAAAGGCAGAGCATTCCGATAGAAAACTGCCGGCTGATGCGGATTCTCGCCATATCTCAGGGCGCTGATCCGATCATAGGTCAACGTCAGCTGCTGCGGCAGTTCTTGGTCTGGTGATTCGCGGCGGAAATAATCGGCAATCAGAGCGTCATAAGCGGCAGTATGCTCAAAAACTTTGCGGGCCAGACAGAAGCGGGTTTCCAGGCTGGTATCGCCATTTTGGCGTATTTCTGTCAAAACGCTTTCATAGTCGGCCGGATCAACAAGAACGGTGACATCGCGGTGGTTCTTCGCCGCTGCCCGCAGCATGCTGGGGCCGCCGATATCGATGTTCTCAATGCATTCCTCGCGGGTCGCGCCCGCCTTCTGGATCGTTGCCTTAAACGGATACAGGTTGATGATAATGAGATCGATTGGCGTGATGTCCAATTCTTTCAGCGTTTGCATATGCTCCGGATTGCTCCGGATCGCCAGAATGCCGCCGTGGATTTTCGGATGTAGGGTTTTTACCCGTCCGTCCAGACACTCCGGGAAACCGGTTATCCTGGAAACCGGAATGACCGGCAAGCCGGCTTTTTGTAATAATGCGGCCGTTCCCCCCGTGGATACCAGTTCAATGCCCAGTCCGACCAGCTCCCGGGCCAGTTCCACCAACCCGGTCTTATCCGAAACACTGATCAAAGCTCTTTTCATTTTCTCGCATCTCCTCATTTATCTTGGTTATCCGGCCATGAACCTCTATGCGGCCGGCGGCAAATAATGCTATGGCTTGCGGCAGAATAATTTGTTCCGCTTCTTTCATGACGCGCTGCTGCAAGCTCTTCGGTGTATCGTCCGCTAAAACCGGAACAGCTTTTTGCAATATGATCGGCCCCTGATCGTATTGGGCATCGATAAAGTGGACCGTCGCGCCGGTTATACGCACGCCGTAGGCCAAAGCCGCTTCGTGCGGCTTAATGCCATAAAAGCCCGGTCCGCAAAAGGAAGGAATCAACGACGGATGGATGTTGATAATCCTGTTGGGATACGCAGCGATAAAATCAGGTCCCAGCAAGCTGAGAAAGCCGGCCAGGACGACCAATCCGATCGAATAGGGCTGCAGAGTCTCCAACAAAGCCTGATCGTAAGCAGCCAGATCGGGGTATGATTTCCGTGAGATGACAAAAGTGGGAATCCCGGCTCCTTTAGCTCGTTCTTCAGCATAGGTCCCGGATTTCGATGCGACGACGCAGCAAATCCTGACTCCGGGCAAACGATTGGCGGCAAGATGATCCAGGATAGCCTGGAGATTGGTGCCGCCGCCGGAGACAAAAACAGCTAAATTAAGCATGAGCATCCTCCCGGGATGATAAATCGGTTTCTGCCGGTTTGTTTTCCAGCCACGAGATGACTTTGATCCTGTTTTTCTGGCCAGTCGGCAGACCGGCTGGGAAAGTGCCGTCAAAACAACTGGAACAACGGCCCATTCCAGATGTTCCGGTTACCGTCCGAAGGCCGTCCAGACTCAGATATGCCAGGCTGTCGGCGCCGATCCAGCCGCATAATTCCCGGCGGTTCATCCGGCAGGCCGGCAGCTCCGCCTGACTGGGCGTGTCGACGCCATAAAAACAGGGATATAGAACCGGCGGCGACGCGATGCGCAGGTGAACTGATTTGGCGCCGGCCTGTTTCAGCAGGAAAACCAAATGCCGGATCGTTGTTCCGCGTATCAGGGAATCATCAATCAAAGCAATGTTCTTGCCGGCCACCGCATGGCGAAGGGCAGAAAACTTCATCGTCACGGACATCTCCCGCCGTGTGGGCGTCGGTAAAATGAAGGATCGCCCGACATAACGGTTTTTCAGAATTCCCTGTCCATATGGAATACCGCCGGCCTGGGCGTAACCCAGCGCCGCGGTCAGACCCGAATCCGGCACGCCGATGATCAGGTCGGCCTGGACAGGCTGTTCTGCAGCCAGCCGCCGGCCGGCCTGGTAACGGGACTCCTGGACCGAAACGGTATCCAGGACACTATCGGGACGAGCAAAATAGACATATTCAAACAAGCACAGCCGTTCAGAACATCGGTCAGCGGATGCGTTTTTATCTTCTGCCGGCCGGTTGCTTTGAACACCGGCGGCGGAGAGGGTGATGATCTCGCCGGGACAGACATCCCGGACAAAATGGCCGCCTATCGCTTCGATGGCGCAACTCTCAGAAGCCAGCAGCCAGACATCGTCCAGACGGCCGAGGCACAAAGGCCGTACGCCCAGGGGATCGCGCATACCGACAATTTTGCCCGGCGTCATCAGGATCAACGCATATGCTCCGGATAATTCAGCGGCCACTTTTTCGAGCGCCTCTTCGATCCGCTCGCTGACCATGCGGCTGCGAGCCAATAATGCCAATAGGGTCTCGGCAGCCGATCCGGTCTGGAAAATAGCGCCGGCATCCTGCAGACGCCGCCGCAATTCATCGTGATTATTCAGGCAGCCGTTAATCGCCAGAGCTATTTGGCCGGAACGATATTTAATCAGCATCGGCTGCGCATTTTCCGCAGCGGTCATTCCATGATCGGCATAACGGACATGACCGATCGCCGCATAACCCGGCATCTGGTCAAGAACCTCATCTGTAAAGGCTTCGACTACCAGCCCCGGATTTCGACTACATTGGATGGATCCCTGGTTATTTATGGCAATACCGGCGCTGTCCTGTCCTCGGTGCTGTAAAGCAAAAAGCCCCAGATAGGTTTGTTTAGCCGCATCCAGACGACGGGCAGCCGGATCAAAAAAACCGAAAAGGCCGCATTCGTCGCGGAAATGATCGCTTCTACCCGAATCTTGCCGGCAGGTCCAACGTCCCACCCATTTTCTATGCTGGCTTCCTGTCATGAATATCCCCCAAATATCTGTTCAGAAATAATCAGATATCAATCGGCGATCTTAATGAAGTTCACGCAATTGATCGTCAAGCTTACTTTGCCGTTCAGCGACGGAGGCGGCCAGTTTTTCCTTATACTGAATCAAGCACCGGGTGATCCGTTCATCGCCAAGCGCCAGCATCTGAGCTGCCAGAATGGCGGCATTGGCCGCGCCGTCGATAGCTACTGTGGCAACCGGGATGCCCGTCGGCATCTGGACTATGGCATACAGAGCATCCTGCCCGGCCAGGGCTCCGCTTTTAATCGGAACGCCAATAACCGGCAAAGTCGTATAAGCAGCCAGAACGCCCGGCAGATGCGCGGCCAGTCCGGCAGCGGCGATAATCACGCCAAATCCCTTTCCCGCGGCAGATTTGGCAATCTGGGCTGCCAGATCCGGGCTGCGGTGGGCTGAGCAGATCCGCACCTGGCAAGGAATTTCAAAATCCCGCAGTATACGGATGCAGGCAGACATCACCGGGAAGTCCGAATCGCTGCCCATGACCACCAAAACCTGTTTCTGCATGTAAAACCTCCTGCGCCGGTCGGCGACAACCGGCTATAACGTCTATTGAAATAGTATCAATCGGACCGGTTTTCGTCAATTGCCGGCCGGGCCGTTAATACAGAGGAATCATACGAAGGCGCGATGATCTGACCCGGCTCAACGATTAAGAATCGCCCGTTGTCCCAGGAACCATTCAGGAAATCCCGCAGCAACTGAAGATCCCCCGTCAGTTCATGAAAAAGCCAGCCGCATTCGCCGGCACATTTTTGGGTATAGCAGCGATAGGGTCCGACCGGCAGCGGCAGTTCCGCTTGATTGATAAAACAAGCTTGCCGGTAGCGTTTCATCCAGTTTAGTTCTTCTTCGATCAGAAATTCCGCGGCATCTTCATCATATTGTTCAGCATATTGCCGGCGCAAGAGCGCAATCCGGTCGGCGCCCGGCATCGGCGTCGTTTCAATCCAACCGGTCGAATACCAATAGGTACCCGGATTGGCATCAAAATAAGCTTGATATCGTTCGCGCGACCCCAGAAGCAGCGTGATGCAGTCATGAGCGCGCAAAGCCACCAAGCGGCTCTTCCCGGCTTTTAAACCGCAAATACCGTTGCTGCATAAACCATATCCGATCAGAATGGCGTCATAGGACCCGTCCAGCCGGTCTATTTCTTTCTGAACTTCCCGACGCAGTCTGTCCGGTTCCTGATGCAAACCTTGCTCCAGATAAACCGGGTAAATAACCGATGACGACTGAGCTGTCAGAAAATTCAATTCCCGCCACAACACATGGCAGGCGATCAACGCATAATGCGCCCGCTGATCAGACATGCGTGTCTTCCTTTGGATTTTCAGCCGCATCAGGCTGCCGGAGTAAAACTTCGGCATCGGTTAAGGCTATATCAGCCCGTTCGGCGATCTGCACCACATCATCATGTTCCGGATAAGTTTTGCTGATATGACGCCAGGTGTTTGTCTTTAGCCGGACCGGTCCCCAGTTTGTCTGGCGGGTAAAAAAAGACCGCTGCATAACATGACGCCGGCAGATTTGCCGCCGGACGCCGGTTGTTCCGGTCAGCTGGAAAATAAGCTGGACCAGGGTGGATTCTGCGGTCAGAGGCGCCACAACCTGCAGCATTTGTGCCGGGCGCCATTTTTTCATCATCAGCGGGATATAGGCAACGTCATAAGCACCGGCTCTCATCAGCCGTTCTGCTGCATAACCCAGCTGTTCCGGCGTACTGTTGTCGATATTGGTTGTCAAAAGAAGCACTTCATCCATATCGTCCGGCGCATCTTCCTCACCTAAAAAAACGCGCAAAGCGTTCAAACGGCCGATTTTCCGTGTGCCGAAGCCGTAACCGGTCCGTAAAACCCGCATAGCGGGCAACGATCCGAATTGAGTGCAGAGTGTTTTAACCAGACTCATGCCTGTAGGCGTCACCAGTTCTGTGTCACAGGTTCCGGTCCGATAAGGGATTTCTGTACCCTCCAGCATTTTAACGACCGCCGGCACCGGCACAGGAATCAAGCCATGCTGACATTGGATCCAGCCGCTGCCGTCAGATAAGGGCGAACAAACCAATTTATCAATCCCCAGATCATCAAGCGCCAGAGCAGCGCCGACGATATCGACAATCGAATCAACAGCGCCGACTTCATGGAAATGGACGTCCGCCGGCGTTTGCCCATGCACCGCAGCTTCCGCTATCGCCAATGTTTCAAAGATACGCAGGGCAGTCGTCCGGATGCCCGGGTTCAACGGGCTTTTTTCAATCATGGCTTTGATATCGGCGTAAGACCTGCCATGGCTATGTGCATGTTCGTGCTCGTGTTCATGCACGTGTTCATGCTCATGCACATGTTCATGCTCATGTTCATGCTCGTGTTCGTGCTCATGTTCGTGCTCATATTCGTGCTCAGAAACCGGCGTTTTGCCGCCTGCCGGCAAAACATGGATGGACGTACCCCGAAAGCCAGAATATTCGGCCTGGTCGATATCCAGGATAAACTCAGGACCAATCGGCAAGACCTGCAAACCCTGCCGGATTTTATCCGCAGACGCGCCTAAATCCAGAAGCGCACCCAGGAACATATCGCCGCTGATGCCGGAAAAACAATCCAGGTATAATACCTTGTTCTTCTTTTGTTCTGTCAAAATGAAGCCCCCTTCCGGGCCCGGTCTATTTGCCGGCAGATTGTCGCCGCCATATAACCGGCGCCAAATCCATTGCCGATATTTAAAACCGCGACGCCGCTCGCGCAGGAATTCAACATAGCCAGTAAGGTTGTAACTCCGTGAAAATTAGCGCCATAACCGACGCCTGAAGGAACGGCAAGAACCGGCTTATCGACAAGCCCGCCCAGGACGCTTACCAGAGCGCCTTCCATGCCGGCGACAACGATAATCACATCGGCCTGCCGGATATCCGGCAGGCATGACAGAAGCCGATGCAGGCCGGCTACGCCGACATCGCTGAAACGGCTGACGGCAGTTCCCAGGGTTTCGGCAACCACTGCCGCTTCCTCGGCAACCGGCTGATCTGCCGTGCCGGCAGAAACAACGGCCACCTGGCCTGTCGGATCAGTTTTTTCACGGCATACCTGGATCACACGGCCCCGCTCGTGGTAAACCGCATCGCCCGCCACGGCGAGAAGAGCCGCATAGTGAGCCGCATCCGCCCGGGTCGCCAGTAAATTGGGCGATTTGTTCAATAAGCTGGCGGCGATTTTTCCGACTTGCTCCGGTGTTTTTCCTTCGCAAAAAATGACTTCGGCAAAGCCATTGCGCCGCTGACGCGACAGATCGACCTTGGCAAAACCTAAATCTTCATATTGTTCGCCGTTCAAGGGATCAATCTGCAGCAAATTTTCATATGCTTCATCAATGCTGATTGCGCCGGCCGCCACGGCCGAAAGCAGGGCTTTGGTTTTCGATTCATCGGCTGATATCATGATTGTCCCCTTCTTGAGTTTAATTATTTCTCAATTTTCATGCCGGACAGATAAGCATTGATAAATCCGTCCAGATCTCCGTCCATGACGCCGCCGACATCGACGGTCTCATAACCGGTCCGATGGTCCTTGACCATGGTATAAGGGCAGAAAACATAAGACCGGATCTGGCTGCCCCAGGCAATATCCATCTGATAGCCTTTCAGGTCTTCAATCCGGTCCATCTGCGCCGCCCGGGCCAACGCGAATAATTTAGCTTTTAACATGCCCATGGCTGTTTCTCTGTTTTGCACCTGCGAACGCTCGGTTTGGCAAGAGACCACGCAGCCGGTCGGCAGATGGGTGATCCGGATTGCCGATTCAGTTTTGTTGACATGCTGGCCGCCGGCGCCTGAGGAACGATAGGTATCGACGCGCAGATCCTCCGGCCGGATATCGATTTTAATCGAGTCATCCAGTTCCGGCATAACCTCCAGAGAGGCAAAAGATGTATGCCGTCGTCCCGACGCATCGAACGGTGAAATACGCACCAAACGGTGGACGCCCATTTCAGACCGCATATAGCCGTAGGCATTGTCGCCGATAATCATAAAGGAAACACTTTTCAGCCCGGCTTCATCACCGTCAAGAATATCGAGCAGTTTGACTTCGAAATCATGGCTCTCAGCCCAGCGCATATACATACGGTACAGCATCTCGGTCCAGTCCTGGGCTTCGGTGCCTCCGGCGCCGGCATGCAAAGTCAGAATCGCATTATTGCCATCATATTCGTTCGTAAACAATGTTTCCAGGCGCATTTTTTCCATCTGGTCCAGAAATTTATGAAAGCCGGCTTTTACATCTTCAACAAGCGACAGATCCTCAGCCTCGTCGCCCAGTTCGCACAAAATCTGGAGATCTTCATACTGACTGTGCAGATGGTTGTAATGATCGACTTTTTTCTGCAGACGTCTCATACGGGTCTGAATGCTTTGAGCCCGTTCGACCTGATCCCAGAAACCAGGTTCCTGGGCTCTGGCCTCCAGTTCGGCGATCTCATCGCTGACCGGTCCGATATGCAAAGCTTCGCGCAGCTGATCCAGCGAAGCTGCCATATCGGCCAGTTTCAGGCGGTATTGATCAAATTCAAGCATGCTCTGTTCTCCTTGCCACAAAGGACTTTAATCGATGCATGGCCTCCCGGATATTTTCCATAGAGGCCGCATAACTGATCCGGACAAAACCTTCGCCGCTGTCGCCGAAGGCATTGCCCGGGACAATGGCCACCTTCTCTTCTTTGAGAAAGGTCTCGCAAAATTCATTGGACTTCAATCCGGATATCCGGATGTCCGGAAAAACATAGAAGGCGCCCAGCGGTTCAAAGCAGGGCAGCCCGGCGTCACGGCAGGCCTGGACAACAAAACGGCGGCGGCGGTTATATTCCTCACGCATCGGTACAATATGCCGGCTGCTGTTGATCAGCGCCTCTTTCGCCGCATCTTGAGCGGTTGTCGGTGAACACATAATAGCATATTGATGGATTTTATTCATTGTACTCAGGATAACCGCCGGACCGCAGGCAAACCCGATTCGCCAGCCGGTCATGGCGAAAGCCTTGGAAAAACCGCCGATGACGATAGTCCGTTCTTTCATGTCTTCGAGGGCGGCGATTGAAAAATGCTGCGACGGCGGATAGGTCAATTCAGCATATAGTTCATCGGACATAACCAGAATCGGCTTGTCTTTTAAGACGGCAGCCAGAGCTTCGACTTCGCTGCGGTTCAGCACAGCGCCGGTCGGATTGTTCGGATAAGCCAGAATAACCAGTTTGGTTTTCGGCGTAATGGCTGCTTCCAGCTGTTCCGGCGTCAATTTGAACTGGTTCTCCATCCGGCAGGCTACCGGAACCGGCACGCCGCCCACCAGATTGACGCACGCTTTGTAAGCCACAAAGGAAGGCTCCGGAATGATCACCTCGTCGCCCGGATTGATCACGGCCCGGATGCAAAGATCGATAGCCTCGCTGCCGCCGACTGTTACGACAACATCGGTCCGCGGTTGATAGGAGAGCGAAAAACGTTCCAGCATATAGCGGCTGATGGCATCCCGCAGTTCAAGGAAACCGGGATTGGGCGAATAGTGCGTGTTGCCCTGTTCCAAGGAATAGATACCAGCTTCCCGGATACTCCAGGGTGTGACAAAATCCGGTTCACCAATGGATAGTGAAATAACCTGCCCCTTCATTTCATTGGCCAGGTCGAAAAATCTGCGAATTGCGGAAGGCGGAATCGCTTTGGCTGATTCGGACAGAAAGCGTTCCAGATTCATAAAACCACCGCCTCCCGGTGATCCTCATCTCTGACAGCAAATTCGATTCCGTTCATTTTATATTTTTTCAAGATAAAATGAGTGCTGGTTGAAACAACTGAATCCAAAGGAGCTATTTTCTCGGAAACAAACATCGCCACTTCTTTTAAGGTTGCGTCTTCGATAATAACCATCAGATCAAATCCGCCGGACATCAGATAGCAGGACTGAACCTGCGGATACCGGTAAATCCGCTGGGCAATGCGGTCAAAGCCCTGGTCGCGCTGCGGTGTGACCCGTACTTCTATCAATGCGGTAACCGGAGCGGCGGCTGTTTTCTCCCAATTGATCAAAGCTCCGTAACCGAGAATGACCTTGTTTTGCTCCAGATCATCGATGACCTTTTCCACTTCGCCGGCCGGCAAACCAAGCATGACGGCAATATCCGCCGCCGACAGACGTGCATTACGCTCCAGCAAACTGAGAATTTCTTCATTCTTACCCATCATTTTTTACCTCTCCTGGTTGATCCTGCCATAGGCGGGTTTCATCACTGTCAATATGAATAAGTATCTGGCCTTAATGTGCTGAAAACCAGACTGAGCGCATCAGCCTGGTTTTCAGTCGTTCAACAAAAAGCCATTCAGATGCGGGCTACGCCTGAATCTCTTGCTGCTTTTGCTACGGCGGCGGCGACGGCCTTGCCGACCCGATCGTCAAAAGGCGACGGAATGACATACTCGGGATTCAGTTCATCCGCCGTTATCAAATCGGCTATAGCATATGCCGCAGCCAACTTCATCTGGTCATTGATATCGCTGGCGCGCACATCCAGCGCGCCGCGGAAAATGCCCGGAAAGGCCAGGACATTATTAACCTGGTTCGGGAAATCCGACCGGCCTGTCGCGATGACGGCTGCTCCGCCGGCTTTGGCCTGATCAGGCATGATTTCCGGCGTCGGGTTGGCGCAGGCAAAGATAATCGGGTTCGGGGCCATCGTTCTGACCATCGCTTCCGTAACCGAATTCGGCGCGGAAACACCGATAAACACATCGGCGCCGGCGATAACGTCGGATAACGAACCTTTTTTCATCTTCCGGTTGGTCAAGGCTGCCAATTCGGTTTTCGCGGCGTTCAAGCCGGGACGGCCTTCATATATGGCGCCGCTCCGGTCACAGAGAACAACGTCCGACAAACCGCAGACCATCAGCAGTTTAACAATGGCGGTCGCAGCCGCGCCGGCGCCGTTGACAACAATGCTGACATCTTTTAATTCCTTATGGACGATCCTTAAACCATTGATCAAACCGGCCAAGGTCACAACCGCCGTTCCATGCTGGTCGTCATGGAATATCGGGATATCGCAGCAAGCTTTCAACTTGCGCTCGATTTCGAAACAGCGGGGCGCCGAGATGTCTTCCAGGTTTATGCCGCCGAAGCTGCCGGCCAGCAAGCGGACGGTATTGACGATATCGTCGACTTCTTTGGACCGGATGCAGAGCGGGAAAGCGTCAACACCGCCAAAGGATTTGAAGAGAACGCACTTGCCTTCCATAACCGGCATGCCGGCTTCAGGACCAATGTCGCCCAAGCCCAGAACAGCAGTGCCGTCCGTTACAACGGCCACCATATTCCAGCGTCGGGTATAAACATAAGACAAATCGACGTTTTTCGAAATTTCCAGGCATGGTTCGGCAACGCCCGGCGTGTAGGCAATCGATAGATCCTCGCGTGTGGCAACCGGCGCGCGGGAAACAACCTCGATTTTCCCCTTCCATTCCACATGTTTTTGCAATGCTATTTCTCTTTTATCAGCCATGTTTTTCCTCCTTCAGAATCAGAGCGCCCTGATGAGTTTTCATCCGCTCTGTTTACATCTGCTCATTTGGTTTAGATGGTATCACATCTGGTACTTTTTTTACAAGAAAAAGATATAAAATTCCCATCATGCGACCTTGCATGAAAGCGCGGATGACGACAAAAAAACTCGCCAGCGCATAGTATAGAATATCATAACCGGATATCAGGTTCAAAATGATATTTTGCGGTATGGTTACGGCCAGAGACAACAGGGCTACTTCAACCAGAATAATCAACTTTTTATGCCGGGTCATTTCATAACTGTAACGGATAGATTCCAGCAGCGGCCGGTTTTCCAGGGCCAGATCAAGCGGTAAAAAATACATCATGAACAGAAAGATGATCAGTGGGATAAACGCAAAACAAGCAGACATCAACGCCGGCAGCAGCAAAACGACGCAAACAGCCAGCATAGCGGGAATTTTGCGCAGGCAGCGGACGACAGCCTGTCCGGGTGTCATATCATCCTGTTCGCCAATGAAATAAACAGCGTATAAATAACTGAAGAACAAGGTTATCAGACTCACCAGGAACGATAATCCGATCAGCAGCCAATTCCCGGGAGTAAGTAATTCCCAGGCCGGCTGCACATTGAGGTCGCCGGATGTCAAGGTCGTAAAAGCATCGAATAATCGGCTGAAATCACGATCACCGATAGGCAGAACGAACACCAGGAGATTTATTGCGTAGAGCAGAATAAACCAGATCTGTATGACCCTCTCACGGCGTATCTTATAGAATTTCATAGCTTCCAGGATGATTCTAAAGTTCACGGCTTTATCCTCGTCATACGTCTAATCATCGGTCGCCGACCGATATATCGCCTAAAAAAATGAAACTCCACGAACAGCGACCCATTCGCAAAGTTTCAATAAGCTATGCAACGGTTCTGGCGGCCGCAAAACAGACTCCGCGCGAATCCGGAATCTGTTTTACAGCCGAACCGGTTGTAATCCGGCAATCAGGACGGATTAGAAGGTTCAACAGCACCGATCGTCAGATCGTTGCAGATGCGGCCGTTAATCAGATGCTCGGCAACAACCCGGCGCGCTTTGGCCGCGTCCATTTTGACATAAGTTGTTTTTTCGCCATTCTCCTCGATCACTTCAACGATCGGTTCGAGACGGCAAACGCCGATGCAGCCGGTCATGGTAACCGAAACATCGTGCACGCTGCGGACGCGTAATTCTTCGACCAGGGCATTCATGACTGGTCGGGCGCCTGCGGCAATACCACAGGTGGCCATGCCGACAACAACCTTGCGGCCGCCTTCGCTGCGCGCCGACAGGTCTGCTTTGGCCTTCTGTCGAATGGCATCAAGCTCTGCTAATGATTTCATGTAGGACACCTCCGAAAATATACTCTTGCTGTTCAGCAATATATTGGCCTAACCAAGTTAAAACAGACGGTTCGTTCAGGGGCACATCATCCATCTGCTTTCTTATTTCCGCCAGATCAAGTTCAAAACGCCGCCCGGGAGCCACGAGAACCAAATCGTAATCAATGGATGGGTCGGACTGAATCAAGGTGGTGATGGTTTCGCTGACATTGCCAAGCGGCAGGCGGTCTATGCTCGATAATCCCAAAACAGCTTCGACAGTCGTCCCCTTGCCGACCTCGGAATGCAATTCAAGATATCCGCCGGTTATTTCACACTGTTCTTTAAACAGCGGAATTCCCAAACCAACCGACCGTGTCTTGCGTGTTGTAAAAAAAGGATCGGTCACCCGCTGCAGCAATTCCGGACTCATACCGCAGCCATTATCACTGATGCGTATGAAGATCCGGTCCCGGACCGGATCCGCTTCCAAAACAACTTCTATTCGATGTGCTCCGGCTTTCACGGAATTCTGTATGATATCCATCAAATGTAAGGACAATTCCCGCATGAGCCTACCGCCATTTCCAACTCGCTCCCGCTATTATAGCACTGTTTCATTTAACGCCGCAATGCCTGAATTACTTTTAATCTGCCTTCCTGGTCAGGCGAAAATTCCGGTATTTCAAGCGGGAAACCCGGTTCGGCCAGATCAGGCAGACGATGCGCGTCAGAATTACGCAGCCGCTTATATCCGGCCATTTCCGGATGAAGACGCAACAGCGCCGGCTCGTCGGCCCGGGCGGACAATTCCAGCCAGCCGGTTGGAAAATCGGCCGGAATCGAACCGAGTATCAAGAGCATGCTGTTGGCTTCCCGGTCGACATGAGCCGGCAGGCATACGCCGGAACAGGCGACAACTTTTTGAGCGATCTCATCGCAGCTCAGGGAACTGGGCAGCAGCAAGAGCTGCTCCTCGATGCCAATGCAGTTATCCTGTTCGTCATAGTAATGCTGTTCGCCAAAAATATCCGGCCGGTTGGCCCGTTTCGGCATCGATCCGCGTATCAGTTTCTCTATTTGGCAAGCGGCGTCGAGATCCGGAAAAAGACAGAGCAAATGAATTTCTTCAGCCGATTCGATTTCCAGACCGGGAATCACCAGCGGTCCGCCTATAGCCTCGGAAAGAGCCATCGCCGGCCGGCAATTACCGCAGCTCTGATGATCGGTTACGGCAATAACCTGCAAGCCCTTGACCATCGCCATACCGACAATATTGCCGGGCGTCATGTCCGGTTCGGCGCAAGGGGAAAGATCCGAATGAATATGTAAATCACAGCGGACAATCATAAACCAGTCTGCAAAACTTGATTCAAGGCCACGGCAGCTTCATAAGTCGGCAAATCCGTCCCCAGGATCACCAGGTTCTTTTCAACGGCTTTGTCCAGGATTTCCTGTTCCATGACAACACCTTCTGTCAACAAAACGCAGGCACAGTCAGCCAGAGAGGCAACCGCAATAACGTTGATGCTGTTCAGAATGGTCAGCCAGACATCACCGGTTTCCAGGCGCGACATGACCCAGCTGAGCATATCGCAGGCATAACCGCCGGAAACGGCCCGCTCTTTGTCCGGAACGCCGGCCAAAAGCCGGCAGGGATAATGGTTCAGCAAATCAGGTACCGTGATCATGATTGTCTTGTTCTCCTTCAGTTTCACCTTTTTTAACATGCCGCGTCATTTCTTCTTCCAGCTCGCTCATCTGGGCAGCTACGCTGCGAATGCGTTCCTTGAGCTTGAAAATGCAGTCGGTTTCCGTCGCTTCGCCGCGCACAATATCTTCAGCCAGAGCTTCACAATCCGGAGCGCCGCAGGCTCCGCAGTCCAGACCCGGCAGATTGACGGCAATCTTCTTCATCTGTTCATATTTCTGCAGCGCCACCATGATGTTCTGATCCAGCTTAAGCGCGTTGTTTGGCAGCAGCGGCTCCGGCCAAGGTTCGACCGGCAACGTTTTTGGCGCCGTGCTGACGGTGCTGATGGCGGCGGACGGCCCGGCAGCCGCGATATAGCCGCGCTGGCGTGATTTGGCGGAAAAGCGGTTGGCAACGGTCAAAGGTCCGCCGATACAGCCGCCGGTACAGGAGTTGGCTTCGATAAAGTCGATATCCCGCAGCCGCTCATTTTCTATTTCTTCCAGAATGGCTATGACATTATGAATACCGTCAACGGCCAGATAGCGGCTGGTGTTCAGGGCAATCGCCTCGCCGCCGGCATAAGCCCAGCGGATGCCGGCCGAACCGGCCAGCACGCGTTCTTCAAAATCCTTCAGCGCGGCAGGATCCAGCTTTTCCAGTTTGGCCAGAATCTGCGGATAAGCGTCGGATATGGCGATAACGCCGTTGACATCACTGCCGGAACGGCCAATCGGATTAACGACCGCCGATCTTTTTGCCGGGCAGGGACTGATGAAAAAGATACCGATTTCCTCGGCTTTCAAACCGGTTTTCGCCATAGTTTCCTGCCTGGCCAGCCGGGCTGTGACTTCCATTGGCGAGTCGAAAGGAACAAGATTGTCGATCAGGCCGGGATATTTCATCTGAATCAGACGGACGACAGCCGGGCAGGCCGAGGAAATCAACGGTCTGATTTTATTGCGGCGCGCTTCCTCCAAATAAATGGCCGTCTTCCGTGTGATGATTTCGGCGCCGATCGCCACTTCATAAACATCCTGGAATCCGATATTACGTAAAGCAGCCAGAACCATGACCCGGGTCGCCGGCGTCCCGAACTGGGCATACAAAGAAGGCGCGGCCAGGGCAATGGCATAAGGATAATCCTGCAGCCGGCTGAAAGGATCCATACTGGCGCTTTTCGCATGATGCGGACAGGCCCGGATGCACTCGCCGCAATCGAGGCAGCGGCTTTCCGATATCTGTGCTTTGCCGTTCCGAACACGAATGGCTTCTGTCGGACATTTCTTGATGCAGTTTGTGCAGCCGACACATAAATCGCGGTTGAGCTTAACAGAATGTAGTTTGGGCATGATGAACCTCCGGCCGTCAAAATCGATCAGGTAAAGTTGATAATAATTGTAACCGTCGTTCCCCGGCCAATTTGTGTTTCTATTTTCATATCATCGGAATTTTTCTTGATATTAGGGAGACCCATACCGGCTCCGAAACCCATTTCACGGGCAATATCCGGCGCCGTCGACCAGCCCTCCTGCATTGCCAGATCAACATCCGGGATGCCGGGACCATGATCGGTAATCTGGATTAAGACATGATCGGGATAAATTTCGACATCGGCGATACCGCCGCCGGCATGAATGACGGCGTTCAGTTCGGCTTCATACATGGCGATCGCGGCTCTCTTAACAACGGAAGGACTGACGCCAAGGCGGGTCAGGGCTTTCTTGGTGCCGCTTGAGGCTTCGCCTGCATTGATGAAATCGGATCCGCGAATGAGGAATGACAGCTTGACAGGCTCCAGAAGTCAGCCCCCCTTCCCTTTGACACCCGACTGATACAGGAGTCCGCAAGCTGTAAACATCGTAAATGGTGTCGATAGAATACAAATATTCTTTTCCCGGGCCAGATCGAGCATCTGTTCTCCGGGCTGCTTACCGCGGACAAAAACAACAACCTTGACATCCATCATCTCCGCTGTCCGGATCGTTTGGGGATTAACCAGACCGGTCAGCATCATTTCATTGCTGGTACAGGCAAAAGCCATGACATCGCTCATCAAGTCGGCGCCACACGCCACTTGTATATCCATATCCATATCCGCGGCCATTACCTCGACCCGCGCATTTAATATTCGGACACAGTCACTCAATTTCATAGGCATACTCCTCATCGTACAATTTGTTCATATGCAATAAATTCACGAGATTCTTTACAACATACTTGTATCATTATAGCATTTATGATATTATTTACACAACGGATTAAGCTTGTTTACAGACTGCATCCCAACTGAATAGAAGGTTAAAACCTCCTGGGAAGTCATGGAAAGCCACTGTCATTCATTCCTTATCCGATAAATTTCAGGAGGTATGCACCATGCCGGACAAAATGATTGTTTGCAAGGATTGCGGAGCCGAGTTTGCTTTCACAGAAGGAGAGCAGGCTTTTTACAAGGAAAAAGGGTTTGAGAACGAGCCTGTTCGCTGCCCCGAATGCCGTAAAGCTCGCAAGAATACCAGACGTCAGCAAGGCGGGTTCGACAACAGATATTAATCGCATGTTCTCTCATCCCTGCAGCAGCAGGCGGTTAGAAAGCTTCGTGGATTATCCGTTGCCAACGCACAAGCAGTAAAAGATGCCCCTCCGTTCTTTGACCGGACACGGAAGGGCATCATTTTATACTTTATACAGGCATATCTAAATCTTCATACAAATCTTGAGCAAAAGATCCATAGCGCGCGTCGGCAGCGGACGGCAAAATAAATAACCCTGCAATGCATCACAGCCATGACGATCCAGCCATTCCCTGTCCATTTCGGTTTCAATGCCCTCGGCAATAACATGCAGGCCAAGAATATGGGCCAGATTGATCAGCGAATCGAGCAATGCTTCGCCGCGCCGGTTCTCTAATAACATGGTCGTAAACATTTGATTGATCTTTAAATGTGAAAAGGCCAAACGGCTGATTTTCTCTATGGTGCAGAATCCCTGACAAAAATCATCAAGAATCAACTGGATCTGCATTTCCTGCAGCTTGGCCAGATTTTCAATAATCAACGGCTTCTCTTGCCTGAGCGTAGCCTCGCGGACTTCGACGATCAGCCTTGAAACCGGCAAATGAAATTGGTTCAGAACTTTCTTGACCTGATCGACCAAAGCCGGTTGATTGAGCTGTTCGGCGCTTAAATTAACCGATATTTTACAAGGATTGCCGGCGGGGATCAACCCGCTGTCCAGCCATTCCCGCATCTGACAGCAAGCTTGCTGCAGCGCCCAGCTGCTGAAAACCTTGCCCAGGCCGATTTCTTCCGCAACAGGTAAAAACTGATCGGCGCTCAGAAGGCCGTCTATGCCGGAATCCCAGCGCAGCAAAGCTTCCAGGGCCAGAATGCGGTTGGTTCTGCTTTGAATCATCGGCTGATAATAAAGAATCAGCCGGTTTTCATGCTGAGCCTGACGCAGCCGGCGTTCCAGATCCGCGCGGTGATCAACAGCCTTGCGCATATCTTCATTGAAAAATGACACCATATTCCGTCCGTTACTTTTAGACCGGTACATGGCGATATCCGCGTGCTTCATCAATACTTCCGTATTGTCCCCGTCATCAGGAAACAGACAGATGCCGATGCTGGCGCTGACAGTCTGTTCAAGGCCCATAATTTCAACCGGCTGGCTGATGACTTCTAAAAGCCTGGCAGCCACGGCCGCCGCCGCTTGACTGTCAACCAGGTGCTGCATCAGGATGGCAAACTCATCACCGCCCATTCTGGCCAAAGTATCGGCGTCACGCAAGCAGGCTGTCATCTGCGCCGTGATTTTCTGCAGCATTTGATCGCCCGCCATATGTCCCAGCGTGTCGTTAATTTGTTTAAAGTGATCCAGGTCGACATAAAGTACCGCCAGACGCTCCTGCTGCCGGCGGGCGTCACGAATCGCCCAGTGCAGGCGGTCAAATAAAAGATGGCGGTTCGGCAGACCGGTCAGCTGATCGTAGTAGGCCAGCAAATTGATCGCTTCCCCGTTTCGCTGATCATGGTCAACATCAAAAATGGTTATTTGGGCCAGGTGATTCTGGTTATCGAGCTTAACGCCGCTCAGGCGGGCTAAAAATCCGGTTTGATCACACCGGCGCAAACGAATATCCAACGGCTGCTGCCGGTTATCCCGGAATATAGCGGCCAGGAATTCCATCATGGCGCTAATGTCTTCACGGTCAACAAAGCCCTGCATTGACAAGGACCCGGCCGTCCAGGCTCCTGTTCGGCGATTATCCGGCTGTTCATTCAGAACCAGCAGATGAACGGCTTCACGATTATATTCGAGAACCTGACCGTTGACATCAACAACCAGGCCGGCTATTGGCGACTGCCTGAACAGAGATTGGTAACAGGTGTCATATTGCCGGTTATCTTTTTCATCTGCCGGGTTTTCCTGTTGCATCATCAAGCGGTCTCCTTCCCTGCTGATAGACACGTATATCCTGAAAATACACAGACGAAGGTATTGCCGGAATATTATATCATGGAAAGGAGTTTATTGGTATGGGGCTATTTGTATTTTTTATAGTATTCTTAACCGGCTTATCGTTTGCTCGCCAAACGCATCGAGCCGCGCGGACAGCATATCTTCAGATAATGTGCCGTTCAGGCCGACCAGCCAGGCTTGCTCAGATTTATTGGCCGGCTCGGTTTTTTGCAAGCCATAGGCAGCAAATGCCGATTCAACCTGTACTGCCGGTAAATCCGCTTTGAGCCGGATCAAGGCTTTGACCGGGCAATCGCCGTGCGGCAGGACAATCTGCCTTTCGGAACGATTCCAGGGAATCAAATGGGGGACCCGGTTAATGTGCATGGCACATTCGATCACATCGGCGACAACGGCGCTGGCCGTTGGGAGTTTTCCGGCTCCACGGCCGTAGAACATGGCTTCGCCCAGGGCATTGCCTTCCACCATAATGGCGTTGAACACGCCATCCGCCACGGCGACCGGATGATCGCGCAAGATCAGCATAGGAGCGACGATCAGATCGGCTGTGCCATTATCATGTCTGCGGAAACGTCCGATCAGTTTGATTTTGCTCTGTAAAGCTTTGGCATATAAAAAATCGGCTGCAGTGATGTTGGATATCCCTTCGGTATATATCAAACGGCAGTCAATATATTCACCTAAAGTAATACTGCCTAAAATAGCAATTTTACGGCATGCGTCTATGCCTTCTATATCGGCGGTCGGATTTTGTTCGGCATAACCCTGAGCCTGAGCTTCGAGAAGCGCCTTGGCAAAATCAATGCCGTCCTGATCCATACGGGTCAGGATATAGTTGGTTGTGCCGTTCAGGATGCCGATAATTGTCTTCACGACATTGGCCGACAGACATTTGTGCAAAGGGCGGATAATCGGTATACCGCCGCCGACACTGGCCTCAAACATATAGCTGACACCCTTTTCCTGAGCCAGTTTCATCAGCTCGGGTCCATAAGTTGCCACCAGTTCCTTGTTTGATGTCACGACATGCTTGCCTGCTTCCAATGCGCGGCAGCTCAGCTGATAGGCCATGCCTGCTCCGCCGATGGTTTCCACAACCACCGATATTTGCGGATCTAAAAAGATATCATCCTGATCATGCGTGATCCGGTCGGCATATGGATCGCCGGGGAAATCGCGAATGTCCAGAATTTTCTTGATATGGATTTGTTCGCCGGCCCTTTTCCGGATCATATCCTGATTCATGCGGCATACTTCGGCAACACCCGAACCGACTACCCCATATCCCAATATGGCTATCTCTATCATACAGATCCTCCTCGCAACAGCTCATAACCTCACTGTTTCATGACTGCAAACCGCCGTCAGACTCAATCGCGCGCCAAAATGCGGTAAGAACGCACGCCGGGTATTTTGCTCAATTCGTCAAGCAGATTCTCCAGATCCACGGTCATGCGGTCGGTTTCCACAGATATGGAAACATCGGCCAGGCCGTTGATGGGAATATTCTGATTGATGGTCAGAATATTAGCCTTAACCCGGGCCATGCAATTGATAATCCCGGACAAGATGCCGGGAAAATTCTCGACGGCGAAAATCAATGTAACCAATCGGCCACGTGACGTTTCATAAAAGGGCAGGACAGCATCCTTATATTTATAATAGGCGCTGCGGCTCAAACCGACTTTCTGTACGGCTTCATTGACAGATTCGGCTTTGCCGGAATTCAGGAGCCTTTTGACAGCCATAACTTTCAGGAACACTTCCGGCAGCATATCTGATTTGACAAGATAAAATTCACTGTCCATTTAGTCTGACTCCTTCTGTTTTATTCAAACCCAACAGTACCGTTTAATCGCTGCGCTGCTTCGTTTGATGTCTAAGGCCGTGTTTGTCCGTCTCGAAAAAACAATCGTCCGTGAAGGATACTATACCACGAGCTTTAATCCCGGTCAAGCAGCAGGCTGGCTAAAGCACGCAAGGCTTGACCGCGATGACTGATTTCATTTTTCTCATCTTCAGGCAATTCAGCCATCGTCTTTCCCCGGTCCGGCAGCAGAAAAATCGGATCATAACCAAAGCCGTTGCTGCCGCGGGGGTGCGGCGCGATCAGGCCCCGGCATTCCCGAACAACGGTTATTTCACTGCCGTCAGGCTTAATCAGAGCCAGCGCGCAGACAAAGGACGCCAGCCATTCATTCGGCGGCCATGGCCGCAGATAGCGGTAAAGGCAAGAAATTTTCGTCGGATAGTCGGCGCCTTCGCCGGCAAAACGGGCGGAATAGAGACCCGGCGCGCCTTGCAAAACATCGATAGACAGGCCTGAATCATCAGCCAGAACCAAACCGCCCAACCGGCTAAATACCGCTCTGGCTTTGATAAGCGCATTTTCCTGATAACTGGCGCCGTTTTCCTCAATAGCATCGGAAAATCCGGCTTCATGCATAGGGATCACCTGGTACAAATTCTCCGGAAGCATTTTCTGAAATTCTTTTGCTTTGTCCGGATTGGCGCTGGCCAAAATTATTTTCTGCGGTATAATCGCAGGCCTGCAGTTGCTTTTCTCCATTGCCCCGCTAATCATGATGATCGTCTCCATCCTTGTGGATATAAATTTTTTAACAGTGGCGGCGTGATCGATCGCGCCCACCCCAAAGGCCATAAACGCTCCCCGCCGGCGATTGCGACAGCGGCATACGCGCCGGCCGGCCAGGCCGCCGATTCCCCGGCATCTAGTCCCGGATATGGCGGTTCAAGGGTTTCGCCGCGTAAATAACGCCGGAGCAGATCACTCGTACTATCACCGGAAACAACTCTTTGCAAGTCCACAGCTGATAAACTGAGGATAAACGCTTCTGACGGTTCGAAGACATAGCCGCCGCGCCGCAGTTCTTTTACCTGGCCGAGGAAAAGACCTGTTTTAACGCGTTTCAAGCCGGATAAACCGGCGGGACAGGCCGGAAGGATGTGCAGATGCTGTTGTTCCAGGCGGCGATAACCTGCCGACAGCCAGGTATCGATTTTATTCAGCCCGCTCTCCGTTAAATTCTGCCGGCAGAACAGCATAAACGCGGCCCAGGCGTCTTTAGGTCCTTCGGCCGGTATAAAGGGCGCCCAAACTGTTTCGACGTCAGCATGAGCTATTTTCTCCAGCAAAGCGCAGAAATGGCCTTCGCCGCGGGTCAGATGCGGCCAGATTCTTGCTGTTTTCCTTGTTTCCGGCGTTAAAGGCAATCCTTCCGCCACACCTGGCCTGGAACCAACCGGCAAGATCCGGCAATCGGTATGGCTTGCGTAAAAGGCGGCGATCACCGCCTCATTTTCTGCCAGTGAAAAAGAACAGGTTGAATAAACCAGACGGCCGCCCGGCGTCAGCATCGTCCAGGCTGCTTCCAGGATACTGCGCTGCAATTCGGCGCAGGGCGCGCTGCCATATGCCAGCCAGCTTTTTATGGCTGCCGGATCCCGGCGGAACATGCCGGACCCCGAACAAGGCGCGTCAACTAAAATCCGGTCAAAATATCCTGGTAGAACCGCCGCCAGGCGTTCCGGCGTTTCCTGGGTTATTATGGCTTTAGGACAGCCGGACAATTCGAGATTGCGTAACAATGCCCGGGCCCGTTCGGCGGATATTTCATTAGCCCATAATAAGCCGCCGCCCTGCAAATCGGCGGCAATCCGCGTAGCTTTGCCGCCCGGCGCCGCACATAGATCGAGAACACGCTGTCCGGGAGCCACCGCCAGAACTTGCGCCGGCAGCATCGCGCTGGGTTCCTGAATATAGTAAAGGCCGGCGGCATAAGCCGGGAATTTTCCAGGCTGCAGGTTTTCCGGATAATAAAAGCCGCCCTCAGCCCAGGGAACCGGTTCGAATTCGCTTTCCGGCAATCCGGTTTCGCGGATTAAACAGCGCTGCAGATCCGGACCGGCAATCTTCAGGGTATTGGACCGAATACCCAAAACCGGTGTTTGTTGAAAGGCAGCTAAAAAAGAAGGCCATTCAGAAAGGCGGTCAAATGTTTCAAACAAGGACTTCATCTCAAGGATAAAAGAATCCGGCAAATTTAACAAATCAGGTGACTCCTTTTGTTATAAAGATAATTCATCACATACCGCGTATGCCAACCGCTTGATTGTCCCGGTGTCGAATGGCGACGGCAGGCCGGCCTGCTGCAGCAGATGTAAAAAGGTATCTGTACCGCCCAGCCCGCAGAGTCGGTCATACTTGGCCCAGGCTGCCGGGGCGTCGCTGCGGGCGGTCCGCCAGAGATCCAGGGCCGCCAGCTGAGCCAGGACGTAATCAATATAATAGAAAGGCGATGTGTACACATGTTCTTTTTTCTGCCAGGCTCGGCCTTCGGAGAAAAACGGCGCCTGTTCATAATCCAGATCCGGCTGATATTTCTTTTCCAGCTCCAGCCAGATTTGATTCCGGCCGGCCGCCGACAACTGGGGTTCGTCATAGATCCGATGTTGAAATTCATCGACCAGACAGCCATAAGGTAAAAACAATAGAGCTTGCGTCAAATGCATCTGTCTGTAAGCCGGGGCTGCCGCGCCAAAAAAAACGTCCATATACGGATAAGTCAGATATTCCATGGCGGTGGAATGAATCTCGCAGGTTTCCAGAGTCGGATGATGGTATTCAAGTAGCTTCTGATCTTTTAAACTGCATAGCGCGGCATAAGCGTGGCCGGTTTCATGCACCAGCGTAGAAACATCCTGCGCAGTTCCGGCGGCATTGAGCAGAATGAACGGCATCGCCGGTTCATAAAGGGTCTCGCAGTAACCGCCCTGCACCTTTTCCGGCCGCGCGGCAACATCCAGATAACCTCCGTCGACCATTATCTGCAAAAAGGACGGATCCTGTCCGGTCAGGCGGCTCATAACACGGCCTGCCGCCGGCGCCAGATCCTCCGGTCTGATCTGTAATTTCGGATTGCCCTCCGGAAAAAGGCAGGGCAAATCATAATAATAGAGGCGATCCAGTTTCAGCCGCCGTTTTTGCAGGCGGCGGATCTCCTGGGTCACCGGCACAATATAGCGCAGGATATTTTCACGCAAATGTTCGATCTGATCCCGGCGATAATCAAAGCGTTCCATCCGCCGGTAACCCAAGTCGGTAAAATGGGTAAAACCCAATTTCCGGCTGATCGATTGCCGGACAGACGATAATTGATCAAAAAGCTGGTCCAGTGCGCCGGACTGGGTTTGCAGGGCTTGCGCCATCGCCAGATGAGCCGACTGGCGAACCATGCGATCAGGCGATTCCAGATACGGCTCAAGCTGAGCCAGCGACAGGCTCTGACCTTGGTAATCAACAGATAATCCGGCCATTCTCTGCTCGTACCGGGATATTAATTGATTTTCCAACGCCAGTTCCTGAACAATTTCCGGCTGGACAATGCGCCGGTGATTTTCGGCTTTTATAAAGATATGAGTCCCGAACGTTTTTTCCAGAACAGGCCGGTAGCGCGAATTCAGCAAAGCGGCGTAAAATTGCTGCAGTTGTTGATTGTATTGTGCGTCGGCCTGATCATAATACGCCTGCTCAGCGGCATAATATGGATGGCCGGTCTGCTGGTCGTGACGAATTTGCGCCAGCGAAGCCATCGTTTGATAATGGCGCATGACAACCTGCATTTCCCGGACAGCCTCAACAGCGCCGGCCGGATTGAGCGCCAGACGTAAATGCAGCCTGGCGTGCCGCATATCCAGACTGACTTTTGTAAAATCAGCCCGCTGATATGTGATTTTTGCAAAAGGCAGGCAGCCTTCCGCCGGCATTATCGATCACATCCGTTCAACCGCTTCAATACCTACCAGATTCAAACCGGTCCTGATGGCCAGACACACAGCCTGCAGCATAGCCAGACGCGCCCGGCGCAAAGCCTGGTTTTCTGTCCCCAAAATCGGTTCATGATTGTAATATTTATTAAAGGCTCTGGCCAATGCCGTGATCTGGCGTACTAAAATATAGGGTTCATAAAGTTCAGCGGCTTTCTGTATCGAAGCGCCAAAGCCGTCGAGCAATTTGGCCAGGGCAAATTCATCATCGGTTGCCAATAATTCCAGATCCTGCTGTTGCAGGTCGGCCGCTTGATCATCCAGATTTGCTTTACGCAAAATACTGCGTGCTCTGGCATAGGTATACTGGACATAAGGCGCCGAATCGCCCTCGAAATCGAGCATTTCCTGCCAGGAAAATATGATGTCCCGTTCACGGCCGTTCTTCAGGAAAGTATAAGTCACCGCGCCCAGGCCGATTTTCTCAGCAATTTGCCGCATTTCTTCTTCACTCATGTCGGTCTGACGGAGCTGGGCATTCTGACGGATAATCTCCAGGGTCTTTTCAACACTTTCGCTCAGCAGGTCGGAAAGGAAGATTACGTCGCCGCTGCGTGTGGAAAGTTTTCTATCGGGAAACTTGACCAGGCCGAATCCGACATGCACGCAATCCGCCGACTCCGGTATGCCGGCTTTGGCCAGCACGGAAAAGACTTGTTTGAAATGCAGCGCTTGCGGCGTACCGACGACATATATGTTTTTATAGAAATGATATTTTTCAATCCGGTATAAAACGGCGGCGATATCACGGGAAGCATAAATCGTCGTGCCGTCGGATTTTAAAATGATGCAGGGCGGCAAACCGTATTCATCAAGCATAACAACCTGAGCGCCCTGACTTTCAATCAACAGGTTATTCTTTTTCAGCAGGTCGATAACGGCCGGAATGCGGTCAGAATAGAAGCTCTCGCCGTTATAATTGTCAAACGACACGCCCAGGCGCTGATAAACTGCAGCGAATTCTTTCAGGCTCAAGTCGCGGAAACGCTGCCACAGAGCCATTTCGTCTGCTTCCCCGGCTTCGAGACGGCGGAAGGCATCCCGGGCTTGCTCCTCTAGTTCCGGCTTTTCTTTCGCCACATCATGAAAATGAACATAGATCCGCAGCAGTTCCTGGATCGGATTTTTCTCGAGCGCTTGTTCGTCACCCCATAAACGATAAGCAACGATCAATTTGCCAAACTGGGTGCCATAATCGCCCAGATGGTTCATACGTACAGTCTGATAACCGAGCCGGTCGTAAATTTTATACAGCGCATGACCGAGAATTGTGGTAAAAGCATGGCCGATATGGAAAGGCTTAGCAATATTAGGCGACGAAAACTCGATAATGACGGTTTTCCCCTGCCCTTCGTCAGACTGTCCCAAATGCTCTCCGGCTTCCAAAGTCTGTCTGACAACCTGGCCGGTATACCGGCGGCGATCAATAAAAAAATTCAAATATCCGTTGACAGCCTGAACACGCTCCATATTTTCCAGTTTTTGTTCTGCTCCCGCTGCCAGTTCTTTGGCTATTTCAACCGGCGCCTTATGCAGGGTGCGGGCTAAACGAAAACAAGGGAAAGCATAATCGCCGAGCTCCGATTGTGGCGGAATCTCCAGCCACTCATCGATCTGGTTCGCCGTCAGTCCGGTGGTCCGGGCCAGCCAGTCAACGATTTGAATACGAAAATCCATATCTGCTCCTTCCGCCTTTGGCATCAACAAGGTCCTCGGGCTGCAATCTATCCTGCTTCATGACAGCTATCCTGTAAATTTAGCATCCTGCCGCCTCATCTGTCAATGTCGCCGCATATATCCGGCGGTCCAAAATCGTTCCAAAAGCGTCTGCCAATCGCCTTTGCTGTACAAAAGCAGCCCGATGGTGTATAAACGTTATTATCAAAGTGAACACTCAAATTACAGGAGGTCTTCACAAATTTATGAAATGTTCCAAATGCGGAACCGATAATCCTAAGGGCAAAAGCGTTTGTAAAAAATGCGGTGCTTTCCTATATTCGTCCAATCCAAACAACCGGGTTCCCCTGACGCGGGAGCAAAAAAAGCAACGCCGCAAGGATTTGTTTAAGGGTACAACCTTAGGCTGTTTCTGGTCTGCGTTGGTCATTATCGGCATGTTTATCATATTGGGCATCATCAGTTACCTTCTGGTCCGTTTTGTTATTCCTGAAGATTATTTTTCAAATGTCACCGAAACCAGCACATCCGATACGCTGATTCCGGGAACCAATACCGACGGTTCAACCGGATCCGCGACAGAATCTGCCGGTTAATCAGGCTCCGCCGGCTTCAAATGAAAATCAACCGGTTCATCTTGTTTATGCTGCGCTGCTTCGATTGCCGCGCGGCATAAATATTCCTGGCAGTTCAGATGGGATTTGCCCCGCTTGTCGACCCGCACATACCTGCCGTTTGGCAGCATGATCCGGGCCCGGTCGGTATCGGCCAGCTGTATTGTTAAAATATCCATAATCCGCTGCCAGATCGCCGGATCTTCAATCGGGAACATCAGTTCAACGCGCCGGTCCAGATTACGCGGCATCCAGTCGGCACTGGACAGAAACAAGTCCTCCTGGCCATCATTGTAGAAATAAAAGATTCTGCTGTGTTCCAGAAAACGGCCGATAATGCTGCGGACGGTTATATGCTCCGAAAGACCCGGCACGCCAGGCCGCAAACAACATACACCCCGCACAATCAAATCGATTTTCACGCCGGCTTGCGAAGCCAGATAGAGCTTGTCTATTAATGGACTGTCGACAAGAGCGTTTGTTTTGACGATAATCCGGGCCGACCTGCCGGCTTTAGCCAGGCGGATTTCCTGTTCGATCCTTTTATCCAGTTCGCCCCGAAGCCAGAAAGGCGCCGGAATCAACTTATACCAACTTTGCGGCGCCGAATAGCCGGACAACATGTTGAAGAAAGCCGACGCATCATGACCGATACTCTCCGAACAGGTCATCAAGCCCAAGTCGGTATAAAAACGCGCGGTCAAGTCATTGTAATTGCCGGTTCCCAGATGGACATACCGCCGGATGCCGTCTTCATCCCGCCGGACAACCAATGTGATTTTGCTATGCGTCTTCAATCCGACCAAGCCGTAAATAACATGGCAGCCCGCCTGTTCCAGCTTACGGGCCCAATGGATATTATTCTCCTCGTCGAAACGGGCTTTCAATTCCACCAGCACCATGACCTGTTTGCCCCGTTCGGCGGCATCAGCCAGACAACGTACGATCGGCGAATTGCCGCTGACCCGGTACAGGGTCTGCTTGATAGCCAGAACTTCCGGATCTTCGGCTGCGCTGCGTACCAGCTGGATGACCGGATCAAAACACTCATAAGGATGATGCAGCAGGATATCATGCTGCCGGATCGCCGAAAAAATATCCTCCGATTCCGTTTGCGGGCTGGGCTGCGGGTCATATTCGGGATATCGCAGATCGGCGCGCCGGGTCAGACTGTAGAGACGATTAAGGAAAGTTAAGTCCAGCGGACCATTGATCAAATAAATATCCGGGCTGTCGATATCCAATTCAGCAATCAGGCGTCTTAATAAAGCTTCATCAAAATCGTCTTCCACTTCCAGCCGGATCACTTCACCCCACTGGCGCATTTTTAGCTGCTTCTCGATTTGTTTCAATAAATCGGCGGCGTCTTCTTCATCCAGATCCAGGTCAGCATTGCGCATGATCCGGAAACAACCGGCCGGTCCCAGCGAAACACCGCTGAACAGCTGGTCAAGATACATCCGGATGACATCTTCCAGCAGGATATATTCTTGGCTGTCTTCCTGGCCTGCCGCAGAAGGCAGACCGACCAATCTGGATACAACAGACGGAACCTGGATAATCGCAAAATCGGGTTCCGCTTCTTCTTGTCCTTCACGGATTCGGTCGATACGAACACACAAATTAAGCGACCGGTTGCTGATCAAAGGAAAAGGTCTGGCCGCATCGACGGCCATCGGCGTCAGAATCGGAAAAATCGTTGAACGGAAATAATGCGCCGTATACGCTTTTTGTTCATCTGTCAGTTCCGCGGCATTCAGAATCCGGATGTTCTGTTTAGCCAGACCAGGCAGCATTGCACGATTATAGGTCGAATATTGCCGGGTCACCATCTGATGAGTCCGTTCGGATATGGCGGTCAGCTGTTGCTGCGGATTCATCCCGGCCGGGTCAGGCTGGTCGAAGCCGGCGTTAACCAGATCCTTCAATGAAGCTACCCGGATCATAAAGAATTCATCGAGATTGGAACAGGTTATCGCCAGAAATTTCAATCGTTCCAAAAGGGGATTCTGCTTATCCCGCGCTTCTTCCAAAACCCGGTCATTAAACTCGAGCCAGCTGAGTTCCCGATTTAAATAAGGCGGCAGCTGTTCCTCCTGCTGTACGGGTTGCTTACCCTTCTTATCCCGATTGTCCTTCATAATGTCATTCTCCTGATTTTAATTTTAGGCTGGCAGCCAAATAATTCGCGAAACAATTCGCCCTTCTTCTCCAGCGACCAAAGTTCCAAAGTCACTTCCTGCCGTGACACAACGGAAAGAATCAGCTCTGATTCATCAATCTGTACAGAAATTTCACTGATCTTCTGCTGATGAGCGGTATCCAAAGCATCGGCCAGACGCAACAGAGCCGATAATTTGGCGATGACCAGCTGATCGGCAGCATCCAGGTCTGTATAACTGCTCTCGTCGCTAAACGTCTTGCCGGTATGAAACCGGGCTGTCCAGGCGACGATATCCCGTTCACGTCTGCTCAGGCCAATCAATTCCGTAGCCATAATGATATTATAAGAACGAATATTATGTTTAGACATATTAACATATTTACCGCAGTCATGCAAAATGGCGGCAGCCTGCAGGAGCAGGCGCTGCCGGCTGTTCAGGCGATGCAGTCGGCTCGTTTCATCGAAAATCAGAAGGGCTTGTTTCTCAACAAAATCGGTATGGCGCAAATCAATCCGAAACCGTTTGGCAATATTACGGCAAGCTGATATAACATCGCTGTTCAGGTCATGTTCCGGTACAAAACCGTGTTTTTTCCGGGCAAAATCAATCAGGATGCCATCACACAAGGTAGCGGTCGGCAGCAGGATGCTGTTCACTCCGGTAAAGCGGGTGAACTTGCGCATAATGATCGCGGCCGGTAATAGCAAGGTGGCATGTTCGGCCGGAATATCCCGGTTCAATGACAGATCAAGCGGCCGGCTATCCAGAAGTTGCTGATAAAGCTGATCAAATTGTTTGCCCGACAAGACCGCCAAGGCTTCCGGATCATAACCGGCCAATTTTTTCAGATATGCCATTTCGCCGCCCAGGACAATCAGGTTCTTATATAAAATACCTTTAGGTTCCAGTAAATGATAGTAATCGAGGTCGCTGGAAATATATTCCTCCATCAAACCGGTAAAGTCTCCGGCCCGCCTTTCCAGATCGGACAGCAATTCACGGATCCTCAGCGAACCTAAAAGCATATTCTGGCTGAAAATAAACTGTTGTTTATCATAAACAGTGACCTGAATGCTGCCGGCTCCGATATCAACCAGTAAAGTGCCTTGCCGGATCAGTTCATTAAAATGTTCCATTCGGGCTGACGTGGCCAAAATATGATACGCCCGTTCCTCCGCGTTGCTGAGAACTTCGATATCCAGATCACTGCTGCGGTTGATCTGATCCAAGGCAAAAGCCCGGTTGGACGCTTCTCTGAAAGCGCTCGTCGCAACGGCGCGGTAAGCCCCGATCCGATAAGTTCTTAATTGTTCGACAAAGCCCTGCAATACCGCTATACAGGCTTCAAGAACAGGCTGGCTGATTTTGCCGCTTACATAGGTATCCGTTCCAACCGGCAGGGTCCGGCGGATAGTTTCCACCGTTTGCGGCAATTCGCCCTTGCTCAGTTCGGCGATCTGCATCTGGATTTCATGGGAACCGACATCAATAGCCGCGAATAATTTTTTCCTGGCCATAATTATTAACCTCCGTCAGCAGCCAAAAGACACGCCCAGAGCTTTAGCCGAACGAATCAACAGGGAATCCTGCGGTACAATTTTAAGCTTGCCGGCCACCTGGGCCAAAGGAACCGGAACGATCTGCTGGTTCTGCAAACCGACCATAAACCCATAACGGTTTTGGCCGATCATTTTCGCTGCCGCAGTACCTAAGGTTGTCGCCAGAACCCGGTCATAGGGACAGGGCTGGCCGCCGCGCTGGAAATGGCCGGGGACAGTGACCCGGATCTCCTGGCCGGTCTGATCGCCCAGATCGTGGGCCAATTGGTAGGCAATCGAAGGATAGCGCCAGGATTTCTGGCCGTTTCGTTTCTCTTTAGCCGGCAAAGCGTTTTCATCAGCCGGTAAAGCGCCTTCCGCCACGACAATGATTGAAAAGCGCTTTTGCTGACTCTGACGTTTATCCAGAGCCCTGACAACATGCTCCAGGCGATAAGGCAACTCCGGAATCAGGATAACATCGGCGCCGCCGGCCAGACCGGCATGCAAGGTCAGCCAGCCGGCTTTATGGCCCATCAGTTCGATCACAAAGATCCGGCCGTGCGATGTCGCCGTGGTATGGATACCGTCGACAACGGATGTCGCTATGTCGACAGCGCTTTGAAAGCCGAAAGTTATATCGGTCCCCCATAAATCATTATCGATAGTTTTGGGCAGCGTTATGATATTCAGGCCCTTTTCCGCCAATAGGGCAGCCGTTTTGTGGGTGCCGTTGCCGCCCAGAATGACCAGGCCGTCCAATTGCTGCTTTTCATAAGTCTGCAGCATGCCCGTCAGCTTATCCGGGCCATCCGGCTGATCAGGAAAAAGCGGTTGGTTAACTTGCTTAAAGGGCTGGCGTGATGTTCCGAGAATCGTGCCGCCGATCGTCAATAATCCGGAAAAATCACCGGGATTCATGAGCCGGAATTCATTGACCATCAAGCCGCGATAACCATCCTGGAAACCGATCAGAGTCAGCTGGTCTGTCGCTTCATATAGAGCTTTGGCAACGCCGCGCAAAGCCGTATTTAAACCCTGGCAGTCTCCGCCGCTGGTTAAAAGACCGATTCGCCTCATCGCTTTCGCCTCCCTTTTGTCATTTTCTTCCACTATGACTACATTTTGATTATACGCCATCTGCAAGCTCCAGCAAACCCGATCCCGATGAATGACTCATGACAATCATGGGGATCTTGCAGTTTCGCAAAAGTCATGGCATGCTTGAGAATGACTTCTAAACAAGTCAGGATGTCGGGGGGCATGAAACAACTATGGTTTTTGAAAATGCGGTAATCGTCGCCAGTCAGGTTCTGATTCTCTTTCTCTTGATCGGCATCGGTTACCTGACCAGTAAAATGCGTCTCATCAACGAAGTCGGGACCCAACAGATGACCAACCTTCTGCTGATCATCGTCACGCCCTGCATTATTATCAGTTCCTTTCAAATGCCGTTTAACACATCCTTGTTGTGGGGCATCCTGATATCTTCCGCCAGCGCCCTGGCGACACATGCTTTAGGAGCTGTAATCGCCAAATTGATTTTCCGGCGCTATCCCGACGCCCGCCGTAAAGTATTCGAATTCGCCGTTGTCTTCTCAAATTGCGGCTTCATGTGCATTCCGCTGCTCAACGCCGTCCTGGGTCAGCAAGGCGTATTCTATGGATCCTTCTATATCGCCGTTTTCAATATCGCCCAGTGGACTTACGGCATCATACTCATGGCTGATAACCGCCGCGAAATCAGCATCCGCCGCGCGCTCATCAATCCTGGCACGATTGCTCTGCTGGTGGCGCTGCCGCTTTTTCTGGCCGGCATCAGTCTGCCGCCTATCCTGTCGACGGTAATTGACAGTCTGGCGGCGCTTAATACGCCGCTCGCCATGATCATTATCGGCTCCCAGATGGCTGCCGCCAATTTACGAAGCTTGTTTCGCGACCGCCAGGTTTTTCTGGCCGTTGCTTTTCGGCTTTTGGTCATACCCGGCCTGATGATGATTCCCCTCAGCCTGATCCCGATGTCCCGGGAAGTCGCGCTAGCCTGTCTGATTCCGGCTGCCGCGCCGACTGCCGCGGTAACGGCGCTTTTTGCTACCCGTTACAGACAGGATGCCGGCCTGGCTTCCCAAATAATCGCTTTATCGACATTGGCTTCGATTATCTCCATCCCGCTTTTAATTATGGTTTTTGACTTTTTTGCCTGATCACAGCCAGCCGGCATTGCCGGCGGCAGACATATACAGGTTCACCATTATCCTGTATAGTATAGATATCGAGGTGATAATAATGGAAGGTTCACCGGAAAATCCCAGTGAAATTCGTTTAGCAGTGCTGATTGACGCCGATAATATTTCTTATCAAAATATCCGCGGTATGATGGAGGAGATCGCCCGTTATGGCAATCCGACCATCAAACGGATTTATGGCGATTGGACCCGGCCCAATTTGTCGGGCTGGAAAAACATCCTGCTTGATTATGCCATTACGCCGATCCAGCAATTTGGTTATACAACCGGTAAAAACGCCACAGACTCGGCCATGATCATCGACGCCATGGACATTCTTTACTCCGAACGGGCCGACGGTTTTTGCCTGGTTTCCAGCGACAGCGACTTTACGCGGCTGGCTACGCGCCTGCGTGAAGCAGGTATGATGGTTTACGGCATCGGCGAGCAGAAAACGCCCAACGCGTTCATTGCGGCGTGCGACCGCTTTATTTATCTGGAAATACTCGGCGAAACAACCCATGATGAAGCCGAGACGGCAGAATCGGCTGCCGGCGCGCCCGAACAGAAACCGGCCAAACAACAAACTCAGACGAAGAAAAAAACCATTAAAAAAATCGGGACGGAAGTCATTAAACTCATTTCTTCTACCATCAGTGACCTTGAAGATGAAAATGGGTGGGCTTATCTCGGCGAAGTCGGCAGTCTGCTTCTGAAAAAACAGCCGTCTTTTGACTCCCGTAATTATGGCTTTGAAAAACTGACGCCCATGATCAAGTCGATGGGCATTTATGAAATCGATGTCCGGGAGACCGGTCATTCGTCATCAAAACACATCTATATCCGTATCAAAGCTAAAGCCGGCGCCCTATAATACCAATGAAAAGAGGAGCGTCCACAATCTGACGGCTCCTCTCTCCATTGGCGGATTTTTTTTATCCTCCGGTATTCATTTTTCTTATCCCGATGGGGTCCGGCATGACTCATGGGCGCCAGATAAGCCCTGGATCTTACTTGTCTGGCCAATGGCTGCCCGGAGCAGCTTTTCTTTTTGCGGTTCGGCACGTCGATCACACCCTTTCAGCTGATGTGTTTTATGATTTGCAGACAGATTAACCGATCTGCCTGCTGATCATACGCCGTTCATGATCAGTTCGTCAAGATGTCTTGTAACCAGTATTACATCGTGGTATAGTGAATTCGTTGTGTAACCAGTATTACAAGGAGTCGGCCGCATGAAGAAGAAAGTAATCTCCAATATCGTTTTAATCGGGCTGGTCAGTCTTTTTATCGATATGAGCACGGAAATGGTTTATCCGCTGGTCCCTCTCTTTTTAACCGCAACCCTCGGTGCGTCGCCGGCCATTGTCGGCGTTATCGAAGGTATAGCCGAAAGCATTGCATCGCTCCTTAAAGTATTCAGCGGTTATATCGGCGATGTCTATCATCATAAAAAACGGCTTGTTTTCGCCGGTTATTCAGCGTCGGTCATATATAAATTATTTCTGATTCTGGCTACATCCTGGGTCGGCGTTCTTATTGCCCGGATTATCGACCGAACCGGTAAAGGTATCCGCACCGCTCCCCGCGATGCGCTGGTTGCCCAGTCGAATGACGGAAAAAAGCTGGGCCATTCATTTGGTCTCCATAAAATGCTCGATATGGCCGGTTCAGCCATAGGCGCACTGCTGGCTTTTGTTTTTGTAGCAACCAATTTCGGATATCAAAAGGCTTTTTTGATCTCCATCATCCCGGCCATTATCGGCATCCTCATCATTCCGGCGATTCGAGAAAGCGATAAACAATCAACTGCTGCTGAGAAATTATCTTTGAAAGGTTTGAAACTTGACCGCAAATTGAAATTATATCTGGTGACCATATTTATTTTTTGTCTCGGAAATTCATCCAATACATTCTTGCTGCTCAAAGCTCAGGAGCGTGGTTTCACTTCATCGCAGGTTATTGTGCTTTATCTGATTTTTAATTTAACCGCTTCTGTTCTGTCCATTCCCGCCGGTAAATTATCCGATAAATTCGGCAGAAGCAGAATCCTTGTTCCCGGCTATCTGATCTACGGTCTTGTTTATCTCGGTTTTGCCGGTATCAAATCCCAACCGGGCATCATCTTTCTGTTTATCGCCTACGGCGTCTACACGGCATTCATCAGCGGCGCCGAACGGGCTTTCATAGCTGAAACATCGCCGGTAAACCTGAAAGGAACCATTCTCGGGCTATATGGCATGCTGCAGGGAATCGGTCTTCTCTTTTCATCAATTTTAGCCGGCCTGATGTGGGATCACATCAATTCCAACGCACCATTCTGGTTTGGCGGTATTCTCGGACTGATATCCGCCATGATGGTCGAATATGTCATCGGCAGGAAGTCATTGCGTCCGACTCAAGCTAATGGCTAGGTTAAGTCCGGGATCTGTTTTCATCCAGTAAAGGTAATCCGCAATCCGTCGTGATAATCCGCAACATACTCAAAGAAATCGCCGCAGTCCCGCAGAAGCTGCGCCTGTAAAGGCGATCGGCTGTGGACAAGGCATCTCGCCCCCGCCGCAGCCGGCACTTTACCGGTCAAAACAACGCCATGATCATCCGCAGCTGCTTTAACTTCTTTCTCAAACACGGTCTGCTTGTGGGCTGCCGCTTCGTCCCGGGCAAGGATGAAACCGTAGCGGGTCTTATACCGTTGAAAATAAGCGGCCCAGCGTTCCGCAACAGCCGGATTGTCCGTCGGATCGGGCGCCAGGAAATTGGCGATATGCATGCCGAAGAAGCCGTCCTTCAATCCTTCGGGCATGGCCGGCCGGGTTTGGTTCCACTTGATCCAGTCATCGGTCCGATCCACCACGATCAATCCGGCATCCATGAAGTACCGGTCCGGCAGCGGACCGTCCCAGGTCAGGGCATGATAGGGCGTCGAAACATAGCGGATGCCGTAATCCCTCAAAACCTGAGCGGCGCAATTTTTACTGTACTGGAAAGCCGGCGGCACAAAGCTGTTGATTTCCGTTTTTGGACAGATGCCGTTCTGTCTGAGAATGGTGAAAAAAGCGTCCAGATGCCGGCGCATGACAGCTTCCTCCCGGATCGGCCCAAATTCCGCCCGGGAAAACGGTTTGCCGGGAGCCTCCCAGAATTCGTGATTAAGGCTGTGAACTGCCAGGCTGAACTTCCCGCTATTTAACAATTCGACGATTTCCTTTTCACGATCGATGCGGAACCGCGAAGAATCCCATCGGTTCCACTCGCTGTTGCTGTGCGCAACGGTTCGCAAAAGGTTGGTCTGATCCCACTCTCCGGCAACAAAAGCGATCTGCGGCCGAATGCCCAGCTGTTCGGCAAAGACATATAACGCATAATAATCTTCATAGACATGCATCCGTTGGATGCCTGATCGATAGGGGCCGTTGATTTTGCTGTCGTCATACCCGCTTTTCCAGCCCACATCGTCGATGACAATATAATTGCTTTTCGGGATACAGACATCCATAGCGCCGGCGCGGGAATGAACCGGTTCCAATACCACATTCATATTCATTGTTCGATGGGTATCATAATTTGCACATGGCATCGATCTGCCCTTTCATTCCATTCAAGATATTTTTCTATGGTCGGCAAATCGCGCTGCCGGTATTCGCTTTGAGGAAGAATCACATCATAAATTCGTTTCCAGGTCTGACTTAAAAGGCCGGCGGTGATGGATCCTCTGACATCAAAAACCAGCCAGGCGGATTTGGGGCAGGTGTAATGGTCAAAGCCCGGAATCTCTTGTGCTGGATATTCAAATCCACACAAGTAATCGTTGTTGCCCTCATCATCAAAACCAAAACACAAACCCAGAGAAGCGGCATCATGACCGGCAATTTCCTGCATTTGCTCCATACTGCCATCAGTTTTAACCGTACGCCATGTTCCGCCTGCATCCGGCGTTCTGCGCCGTATGCCAAAGACATGAAAAGAATCTTTTTGAATTAAGTCGTATTTCATATCACCAACCCCTTTTTCCGGTTATGTTTCAAAGCCTTCAAAGTTAATCCGCCAATCAGATACCCAGGCAACAGAGTATCCGGCTTTATGGGCTACTCTTTGCGAAGCGATATGGCTGGCTTTCGTGCTATAATTCGGGACATCGCCGCGGTTCAGGATGTCAAAAGTCAAACGATTGACCAAGTAAGCGGCTAATCCACAATGCCGGTATTCCGGCAAAATGTCTATGCCGATCTGCCAGAATCCGGAACAAGGCTTGCATCCGCCTGCCACGCCGGCAACCTTATCGCCTGCCCTTGCGATCATCGCCAGCTCGGTTTGATAAGGATGGCTGGCGTCATATATTAAAGCCTCGTCGAAGCCTTTTAGCTGCAGCAAATTTACAATCCTGTCCCGTTCAAACCGTTCATATGTAAAATTATCCGGCGGTAAAAGCGGTTTTATGTCGTCAAGATCAGGCAGATAATGCAGCCAAAGCCCTCTGATGAAAGGTAAGGCAAATATCGTATCTCGGTCCTTGCTCTGCATTTGCTTTTTCGCAATCGCCAGTCGTTCGGGGGTAGCCGTTACTACGATCGACCGACCCATGGTCACGATCTCAAAATAGCGGTCTTTTCTTGGGAACGGCCGGCGACCGGGATTTTCCTTAGCTTCGGTAAAAATGACGCGATCTTGATCACCGTTTAAGTCATCCGGCGAACAATTCAATTCAACAGCGAGCTGGGTCTGCACTTGATGCAGCATTTCCTGCTGTGTCATCGGCTTATGATAAAAGATCCGGCGCGCAACTGTCGGAAAGCCAGATCCAGTTCCTCTTTGGTGTTCATGACAATGGGGCCACCCCATGCGATCGGTTCATGCAGCGCCTTGCCGGAAAAAAAGATGATGCGCGACGCTTCCGATTCCGGCGCGAGAACGGCAATTTGATCTCCTTCGCCAAAGAGTACGGCTGTCTTCTCAGGGATATGCCGTCCTTGCACAACCGCATCGCCGATGATGGTAAAGAGAAAAGCTGTTTCATCCGTTTTCGTATCCAGCGTAAACAAGGCGCCGGATGCCAGAGCCACATCCAGCAGCGTTGCTTGAATATGCTTAGGCCGGGCTCCGACGGCATCGCCGTAGCAACCGGCAATGACATGCACCAGAGCGCCGCCCGACTGCACGGCAGGTATCATTTCCTGCGTGATTTCATAATATGCGGGCGGCGACATCTTTTCGGATTTGGGCAGATTCAGCCATAATTGAAAACCCAGCATTCTGTCTGCGGGTTTCGGCATCTCCTGATGCATGATGCCGCTTCCGGCCGTCATCCATTGACTTTGGCCGGACAAAATAGAACCCTTATTACCCAGACTGTCCTGATGTTCGATATCCCCTTCAATCAAATAAGTAATCGTTTCAATTCCCCGATGGGGATGCATCGGAAAGCCCTTGATATAGTCCTCAGGATCAGTTGAATCAAATGAATCGAGCATCAGGAAAGGATCGAAATCATATACATCGTCATGGCCCAGCACACGAACCAAATGGACGCCGGCGCCGTCGATTGTTTGAACACCCCGCACGGTTTTTGCGATTTTACGTTGCATATCTGCGTCCTCCTGCCTGCGTCCGCCCATAACCGCCCGTATTCGCGATTATATGGCATAGTTGATAAAATCCTTCCGGTACATTTCATAATCTACCGACGACTGCAACTCACCGATCTGGTTTTTCCATGAATCTTTATTTATCTTGATTCTTTTGAAACCAAGCTGCTCATAAACATGCTGGGCCCTTGTATTATTCAGATTCGTATCGAGAATAATTTTCTTATAACCCATTTCTGAAAATAATGAAGATATGAGCATGCTGAGCACTATTTTCCCCAATCCCTTATTTTGCTTTGTAAAGTCGCAGATTTTTATACCTATTTCAGCAGTACCTGAACCTTTATTGCGATAATTCATTTCCCCTGCCGGTATGCCGTCCAGCTCGATCATTAAGCGTCTGGACACGCCATCGGTGTCATTTTTCAAACTATCCGCAATATCTTCGGTTTTTTCGCCGATTCCGTTGGGGAAACCGGCGTGAGCCATAATCGTTCCATCATTCCACCACGCAGCCAATTGTCCGGCATCGCCGGCTTCAGCGTTTCTGATCGTTATGTTTTGATAAGTCAAATACATATTCCGACCTTCATTCTAATCGTCAATCCTGTTCATATTATACTATGATATCTTTACAGTATCTGCCCATTTCATGAACTGTTCCCGAGATGATGCGAAGTATTGGGTTTCGCATGCGAAAGTGACCACCCAATAAGCATCGCTTCCTTTAAACATCACCGCCAGATATGAAATATCTTTTCCGTTCAGGTGTTGGCTATAAATAAAATACGGCTGGCTTTCAATGCCCTCGATAGTCGTATCCAGCTCGTTATTAGCGATGATGCACTCGGCATATTCTCTCAGAGAAATATCTGCGGCGACATCGTTTTGCTCGAGAAGTTGAGTTTCTTCCTTCATGCTCACGACGATATACTGCGAGGAAATATAGGCCGCAGTCTGTGAAACCACTTCCTTCTCCGCAAAATCCTGCGTCAGCGTAATCGTCATGCCGGCTTTGGAAAATTCCTGCGGTTTTGAAGCCGTCTGATCGGCAAACCAGTTTTTGCTTAAAGCACTGAATCGGAAAGCAACAATAACAATGATGATCGTTGCCACGGTAATCGTCGTTTTATTGACTCTAAATTGTTTCAATTGATATTGACTCAGCGTATAATTTCCGGCATTGTTTTCGTCATGCCGATAGTTGTCAATTAAGAAGGATACACTCTGCAGCAGCAAGCGCTTACAACGAAAAGAAAAAATATCGCCATTATAACGCTGCCAAGCTCAGCGGCAATAAAAATAATAAATATTGCCTTATCAGATTCGTTGAATTGACCGATATCTCTTCCCCCGGTCAATGCCACCGTGACGGCAATCCAGATAAATAAAGACAGTAAAAACACGCCTGTGATAATCATATTGCGGAGATAGCTTTTCCGTAAATCCATTCCTCCATCGGTTGTTTTCAAAGTTTTGATTAAAATCACCGGCCCTCCGATATCAAGAAGAACCTTTTGCATCAATTTCCTATATTCTTTAGTGTTATGATCCATCGCCCTTAATTCATTTACAATTTCCGGATTTGAATCAAAAAAAGGTATTGTCATGTTTGCATGTCCCTCCTTCGATACAATAAAACCATCCGCGCGCTGTCACCGTATACATTAATGATTTATTAAGATATTGAATAAAAGGTCAGGGATCAATTCTATTTTTTATTTTACCATAAAATAAAAGAAGTCGATCATAAAAATCGACTTCTTAATGGGTGATTTTACCATATGACAAATGACGGATAAGGCAGATTGATCATTAATTTCGATAAGCCCTACGTTATGCCCTATTGAGAAACGATAACGTATCAGCCGCCATATAGTCGCTTGGCTTCCCGAAGGCTTTCTTCCGGGGGCAGCAGCGGACCATATTCCAATCCGCAGGCTCCGGTATAACCGGCCTTGTCCACCGCTGCAAAAATGACCTGATAATCGCTTTCGCCATATTGCAGTTCATGCCGTCCGGGATGTCCGGCGCTGTGCAGGTGGGCGATACAGTCCAGATTTTTGGTGATATTGGGAATCAGGTTGCCTTCCATCACCTGCTGATGATAAATATCATAGACCACCTTAACCAAAGGATGACCGACTTCACGGACAATCTCAAAACCTTCCACCGCAGACCAGAGATAATAACCCCGATGGTCGACCAAGGTATTAAGCGGTTCAATCATAATTGTGACGCCGCTATCTTCCAGAATGGGTTTTGCTGCGTGCAGCGCCGCCGCGATGCTCTCGTGCTGCTGAGCACGGGGCGCTCCGATATCCTGACCCACTTGGGTTATCAACCGTTTGGCGCCGGCCTTATTCGCCGCGGCGCAGCTCTCCCGCAAACCTGCCAGCCATTGGCTGCGGAATGCCGGATCGGTCATTCGGAATTCGGTCGTGCACATACTCAGCAGTTCCACGCCGGTTTCCGCGCAGGCGTTCTTAACAGCCTCCAAATCAAGGCTCTTCCAGTCATATGTTTCGATGGCGTTAAATCCAAGGTCTTTTACCTTGTAAATAGCGGATACAAAGTCCGTATTATGAAAAAAGCAAGGAATCGGAACGCAAAGCCTCATGGATATTCATCCTTTCATGATAAACTGTCGTCAGAAATAAATGACCTGTCCGTTTTCCATCGATCGATTGGCCGCGAATCCCAGTTTCAGGGTTTTGAGCGCGTCGTTGTAAGGAGAACGGATTCCGGACGGATCACCCGTTTTAACCGCGTCGATGAACGCGCGGTCCAGCAAGTAAGTCTGATCAACCTGACGCTTCACATCGCGGGTTTCAACGGCGGTGCGCAGAATCAAATTGTTGCGCAGACGATAGTCGATCACCATATCGTCCAAGGTGATAACAAGCCCGCTGTTGGAACTGACATTCTTGGAATAACAACCGCTGACCAGCGTAGCTGTCACCTGATTGGCAAAACGGATCACGGCGGTGGAATGATCATCGGTGTCGTATTCCGGAGAAGCGTCCACGCCGGGTTTTACGATCCCGCGGGAGCATGTGGCGTAAACCGAAAGAGGCTCTCCGTAAAGATAACGCAGACCGTCCAGCAGATGGATGTTCTGTTCGACCAGCTGCCCACCGCAGGTAGATTTCTTCTGCCACCACCAAACACCGGGGATTCCCCCGACCCATGCGCCATATACCAGGCCGCCGGCCTTATGCTTAGGCAGCTCCGCCTTGATGATTTCCATCAAGTCCAGATAGCGATCCTGAAAACCGACGGAGGTAATCAACTTTTTTTCTTCCACGCGCCGGGCAATTGCCTCAGCCTGTGCCACGTCGACGGTCATCGGTTTTTCAACAATAAAAGGCAGTCCCTTATCGATTGCTGTTTCTTCCACGCCGTCATGAGCAGTAGGCTCGATACAAATAATGACCGCGTCCAGAGAGGATTTGTCCTCATTCGCATATAATTCCCGGTGATCTTTGTAAATACGGGTGCATCCGAATTGTTTGGCGGCTGCCAAGCGCCGTTCTTCCACCGGATCCGCCACTGCGGCGACTTCAATATCCTCCATCTGCTCAAAAGAATGCATATGAGCTCCGGCTCTTCCGCCGCAGCCAATAAGTCCCAATCGAATTCTCTCCATAAGATATCCAGCCTTTCTGCGATGATCGGGTTTACTTTTCCCCGCGCTTGGATATAATTATATTGATGTAAAATCTCATAATCAATGACAATATATTGAAAAACTATAAGGATGTTGATCATGTTTGCCGAAATCAATCAAGAATACCTGAGTACGGACATCCCCTGCCGCCTGCCCTTTGTTGTCTGTTCTATCGGAAGAAGCCCGAAGCAGGGCATGATCAACCGGCCCAACGGCTTTACCTATCATCATGTCATCTGGGTAACTAAAGGAGAGGCATTGTTTCATGCTGCCGGTCAAACCAGAGTTCTTTTGCGGGGAGAAGGCTTATTCTGCCGGCGGGATGTTCCCCACAGTTATGAACGCACCGGGCAGGAATTCTCTTCTCTTTGGGTCACTTTTCTGGGCGGAGAAGGGGTGCTGGATTATTATCAAATAAAAGATTCATTTTTCTTCCGGGTCTCACCGCTGCTTGCCTCTTCCACCGCGGAACTGAACCGGCTGTGTACGGGCGGCAGCACGGTTGTATCCCGTTCTGCCGCCGGCTATAACTGGCTGACCGAATGGCTGAATGAAGAATTTGCGCCGGCGGCCCAGCCGACGACAACCGTACAGCAATATCTGGAAGATCATTTTACCGAACCGGTCACCTTGGCGGAAATCGGCAGACAGGTCCATATGGACCGATACTCTCTCTGCCGGTATTTCATGCAGAATCAAGGCGTCACGGTTATGGAACAATTGAAGCAAATCCGGATTGCCAAGGCAAAGCAATTTTTACGGTACACCTCTTGTTCCATCGAAGAGGTAGGGCGCATGTGCGGCTATAACAGCGCCAGTTATTTCGGCAAGCTGTTCCGCGAAGAAACAGGCCGTTCCCCTTACGATTACCGGAAGCAGCACAGCTGCTGATTTCAACTTATAAAATATTAAGAAAAATTTACGGAAACAGGCTATACTTGACATGCAAAATATATTGACATATTTACAACCTAGATTCCCGATAAATGTAACGACAATTTAACCGTCAAACCCATTAATGGCAGCCATCTGAGCTATATTTTACTTTCACCAGGTATTGTTACATGTTATAATAAAATAATGAGATCAGGACTACCCTTTTACTATCGCAAACTGGCCGGCAATATCCCGGATGTCAAAACGATCCAAAACCTGCTGGCGGATCTGAAATATCTGGGTTGTCAGAAGATCAAGCTGGTCATGGACCGAGGCTTCTACAGCGAGGATAACGTCAACGCCCTGTATCGGGATCATTTGAAATTCATTCTGGCAACCAAGCTGAATCTGACCTATGTCAAAAAAGAGTTGGACAAGATCCGGCCGAACAAAGGCGACCAGATCAGGCAGGATCGGCGGTTGTACCTGCATCTTTATTTTAACAGTATTGATGAGGCAAAAAAGAATTATGGCTATTTCGCCTTGGTCAGCAATGATATCAAAAAGTGGAATTTATCGCATTGATCTTCCTCTCCTATATCAAGAAAAAGATGTAGGATGCCGACCTTTTCAAGCAATATACTTTGCAGGGGCTGCTGGATGAGTTGGATGTCATAGCGTACTTTGATCAGAAAGGTAAGGACAGTAGATGGGGCGAGATGACCCAAAAGCAAACCGAACTGTTCTCGTTGATGGGGGTCGCCCCGCCCTCGTTACATGATTCGGGAATCTAGGATGTAAGTGAATTCTTGCCTGCCTGGCCTGGCCGAATGCCAAATGAATGCCAATATTCAACGAACTGGCAAGCTTCGCCGTCTTCTGGGGGTAGTCCAGATGCGCGGTATGGGCGTTCAATTTCCAGGAAGCCGCTTCAGACGCATTCCACCATTTCTGGTTCCAGAGATTGATTACCTTACAGTCAATACAGTTATAATATATTTATTATACACCATAAGGCTGTACGATACGTAAACCGGCCGGGCGGAAAGCCGCTAAACCCGGCGCCCGATTTTTCTCATTATATGACAGCTTTTTTCTAATCCAGTAGCTTGCCACAAAATTGCATATCGTATATATTATTAACATTATAGGTAGGGGGGTATACATAATGGATTTCTTCAACGACATCGGTCCATTCATTCTGGCAGTCATTGCCGTCATTATCAACGGTATTCCACAGCTGCTGTACGCCGAAGCCCGGGGCTTTGCGTTAAAGCCAGCCGGATTTGCCTATCTCGTGGGCGCGTTTGGCAACATGTTCACCGGCTCGGTAACACCGATCTCGGCACAGGCCGAGACGATCACCGTGGCGAGTATCAAAAAAAATCTCCAAAACAACACCAGCTCCATTCTGCTGGCCGCAGTACTTATGGTAACGCTGGGTCTCTTCGGCGGCGTGACTAAAATCGCCGATTTTGCCGGTGTAACTATTTTATCCGGCATGATGAGCGGTGTCGGCCTGATTCTTGCCGGTGTCGCATGGGACATGTTCGGTCAGGAAAGACGGACCACGCTCATCTCGATCGTGACGGCCATCGCGGCATATGCAATCTTCCTCAACAATCCCAACAAGGTTGTTTTGACGATCTTCATCTCGGTCGTGGTATCCACCGCCGACTATCTGTTCCTGCAGAAGAGGCGCGTTGAACTGTCGGCCGTGATTGAAGAAGGCCGCGACCAGTTGCAGATGAGCAACGAATGGCGCTTCTGGAAAAAAGAATATTGGCAGGACTTCAAGGTCATCAAGCCAACGATCAACCTGACGGTTATCCTGGGTGCGCTCAGCCTGATGATGCTGAATATCGGCGCCAACATCTCCTTCGGCGGCATTACGGCCAGCATCGCCGGCATGAAACAGAATTTTGACTATTTGTCGATCATCAATTCCCTGGCTGATGTCCCCAGCGCCATCTTTGGCGGCCCGCCAATCGAAGCGATCATCTCCGGTACCGCGGGCGCGCCCTGGCCCGTCCTCTGCGGCATCGTCTTCATGTTCGTTATTGGTATCATGGTGCTTGTCGGTCTAGTTGGCCGGCTGGGCAAATATCTGCCCTCGCAGAGTATTGCCGGATTCCTGCTGGTCATTGGCTTCGCACTGACCTTCGCGCCAAATCTCAGCACGGTGTCCCAATCAGACCAGCCCATGAGCGGCTACATAGCCCTCGGCGTGACGGCATGGTCCAAAAACCCTTTCCTCGGCATGCTGGTCGGCGTGACTGTCCGCTATCTTGGCGCGTATGTCGGACTGGGCTAAGGAGGAAATGTGATGAAAAACCAATGGCCCGAAATACTAAAGCTCCATCTTGGTCCTGAATATGAGATCTCGCTGGCACTCACGGATCTTGGCAACGAGTTCTATATCTATTCATTTGATATGACCGGTGAAGCCGAATGGAACCGGGAAGCTGCCAAACAATTGACGTTGAAATTGGCAGAATATGATTTCTACTCGTTTGTCACCGTGCAGACCAAATCGTCCGGACTGACACAGATGGTCGCCAGCTCATACAAGAGCTATCTCGAGCTTCGCAAGAGCCCCAAAGGCTTCATGAAGGATCCCAAGCACGTCGTCGTAAAGTCCATCACAACGGAAGACCAGCAGGAACTCTGGATCGGCAAAGAAAAATACGAGCAGTTCCAGGGCAAAAAACTCTGTTTTATCGATGATGTCGTATCGACCGGCGGTACTATTGACGCCGTTCTGGCCATGGCGAAGGAAATCGGCTTCGAGATTTCCGTTATCGCCTGCGTGCTGACCGAAGGTGAAAAGCGGACCGAGTACAAAGGCATTCCTCTGATTTCGCTCGATCATCTTCCCCTGCCGGGCTTCATTGACCGCGCCTGATCATGGGAGCTTGGACATCCTGGTAATGCTTGAATAGTGGGATACGGTGAAAGCCGCATCCCATTATTTTTTTGATCGCCGGTTTATCCGTTGTTCTTTTTGGCCAGGTCATCGGTATCGATCGTGCGGCGAAAGACCACATAGGAAAACAGAACGTATTATACCAGAGATACATTAGCTTTGTCTGTAATTGTCACGTCGATGATAACCCCGATGATTAATTGCCGATGTTATATTGCCGGTTATTCGTGAATCTCTGTCATTTCCAAGACATTATCAGAATGAAAATACCGATTTTGTCATCTGTGCCGAACATCCGGTCTATGGCAGCAAGGAGCAGATCGTCGAAGAGGTATTCCGCTTGATAATAACAGATCTGCATATTTCATTTTCAGATTCAGCTAATAACACACTTTTTCGACAAGTGCCAGCACCAGGGCAACGATTTCGTGCGCAGGTTTGCGCCCGCTCTTGTTGATCCATTCTTTTATCAAGGTGTAGCCGCCGCTAGTGACAAAGGTGAAGGCATAATTAAGGCTTTCCGAATCATAGCGGCTGCTCAGGCGACTATGCAGCATCTGGCGGACCAGCGGCAGACTAAAGAGTCTTCCCGGGAAATCAGGATCGATGTTGTTGTTGGTCAGCAGTCGGACAAGCTCCGCATTAACCTCAAGATAGCTACGGAGCGATTATCATGAAAATGATCACCTACGCAAATTCTCCAGGCATTCCCCACGGCAGCATGGATGAGGAGTTTTTGTCTCATCCGGCATGCTCCGAATGGTGGTACAGCACCGGTTACCTTCAGAACGACCAGGGACGGATGTTCACATTCCAATTCACGCTTGCCAAGATTAAAATCAAAGGCAAAATCCCCTTGGGCGTGGCCGGCACCTTCAACAGTGCCGATGTGCGCGATCTTGGCGCAGGGGTGATTGCCTGCTGCACAAAAGGCCGCCCGGGCGAGGGCTACATCATGGGCAACAGGACAGTCACCATGCAGGATCTGTTCGACGCAGTCGCAGCGACCAGTGGCTGCAAGAGAGTGACGACGATCCTGCCGGCAGGCCTGGCTGTAGCCATGGCCTCGATCTTTGAGACAGTAGCCAGGATTTTAAGGAAACCAACCATTTTCACAAAGTTCACTATCTACAATTTAATGCGCAACAACAACTTCAACAGCGGCAAGGCGGTCCAGGAACTGGGCTACCAATCCCGGCCTTTCGCGGAAACCATTCTCGACGAGGTAATCTGGCTGCGCGAGGAGGGCCGGATCTAGGAGAAATGAACATGAGGGAATTCTTTTGGGCTTCCACCACTGAGCATGATCGGGTTGATGCCATGTCGGGCGGCGATCTCATTTACGGTTCCTTCTTTCCGAAGGGCTTCCAGGACAACCATGGTTTTGAATTCTGCTGTATACTGTATGGATTTGGTCTTATTATTTTTATTATCGGGCTCGTTCTGGTTTATCTCGGGCTGTTGTTAACACAATCGCCTGAATGTGGAATTGCGGTCGCTATTGTTTATCTGGCGGCGATTATTTCTATTCAAGGTCATGGCAAGCAGTAAACGTATTGACTTTATAAGGTTGATGGCGAAGCCCTCTGGAAAAAGAACGTGGGACAAGACACGCCATGTGTTCCATGTATTCCTTAATTGTTTTTTCTTATACTGCCCCATTTGCCAAGCGCTTTTCCGTTCCAGGCAAAATAGGATTGGCAGGTTGTGTGAACCGGCGCAATAGCTTGGATTCGTTCTTCGTTGCTCTTGCTTGTATCGCATAGTATTTCATCCGCAAGCACATTGCGGATTTTGCACAGCAATACCTCGCCGTCATCCAGTGATATGGACCGCTCAACCTCAAGCTCAAATACCCACGGACTTTTTACAAGAACGGGCACATCAAGAATTTGACCTCTTTCAGTTTCAAGCGGGAGTTGTTTGTCACCGTCAAAACCTTCCTTGTTGCCTAAATAATCGGCTGCGGCTAGTATTTCTTCAGTGACAAGGTTAGCAGAAAACACCTTTGTGGCTGAAATGCGTTGTTTTGTCAGCTTGTCTCCGCCTATACAGGCCATCACGCCCAGTTCGGCATCCCAGCAATACGAGAACCAGCAGAATAAACCGAAATTCGGCGTTTTATCCTCTTTATAGGTCCCATAAAGAAACATCGTTTGTGGGCAAAAATCATTGGAAACAGGAATTGATTTCTTCATATCGGTTCTCCTCTCTTAAACTCAAATTCATTAGCATCCGGCTGTTTCTTTAACAAAAACTCCGGATGAATTCGCCTGTACAGCTTTCATCTTTTTCCAAAATGGAATAAACAGGATGATTGCCGCCAACATCGCATTAAAATCGGCAATAGGCGTAGCCCATACAATGCCGTTGACACCCAGGATGGCGTTCATGATAAACATAAACGGAATATCCAGCCCGCCTTTACGCAACAGAGACAGAATCAGGGGTTTCATTTTTTGGCCGACTGATTGGAACAGCGTGATGATCATCATTGTCACAGATATGCACGGGCCGGTGATACAGATAATACGCTGGAAACGCTGACCATATTCCACTGTCAGCGGGTCATCAATAAAAGCCCTTACAATAGGCTCTGCACAAGTAAGCAGGAATGCAGCACTCGCCAGCGCTACGACCAGACTGTACAGAAATGTTGTTTTCACGGCGGACATCATGCGTTTATAGTTTTTAGCAGAATAGTTATACCCAATGAGCGGCAGAACGCCCTGTGACATACCTGTGGCAATGGCAAAAGCCAGCATATCCACTTTCTTGGCAATACCGATACCGGCAACAGCTTCGTTACAGTAAGATACCATCAGTCTGTTCAGTACAATATTTGAAAACACCCCCATAATGTTCATCATGCAGCTTGGCAAACCCACCAGCAGCACTTCATAGGGAATACGCATTTTGAGGGTATAGAACTTCGGATTCAGTGTAATAACGGTGTTTTTACCCTTACCTGAAATCAGGATAATAAAATAGAAGGTCGCAATTAAATTCGAAAGCATGGTTGCAATTGCAGCGCCGGCAATTTCCAGACCAAATACCGAAATAAAAATCGGGTCGAGAATGATGTTCAAAACACCGCCCAGCACCATACCAAAGCTGGCTTGTTTGGAGTAACCCTCCGAACGCACAAGATGGGCAAAGAGAGCATTTAACACCGTGGGCACCGCACCGATTGTGATCGTCCAGAAAACATACTGATAGCAGAAATCATAGGTTTCCGCGTTTGCGCCGACAGCAGGCAGGACGAGCGACTTGAAAATCATCAACGCGACGCCGTAAAGAAGAGAAACCAAACTGGCTGACCAGATGCTGAACGCGGCAACTTTTTTTGCTTTTTCGCGGTCGCCGGTACCAAGGCATCTGGAAATCAGACTAGAACCGCCAATACCAAACAGATTAGCCATACCTGTCAAAAAAATGAACAGTGGCATGCACAGAGAAGTCGCAGCTACCTGGTTCGGGTCACCCACTTGCCCGATAAAAAAAGTATCTGCCATATTGTAAATCACAGTGATCAACTGGCTGATGACTGTGGGAACCACTAGTGAAACGACTGCTTTTTTCACGGGTGTTCTTGTAAAAAGTTCTGTGTTATCTGTCTTCATTCTGTTCCTTTTTGACGTTTTGAAGACCGTCCGCGATACATTGAACGGCCATCTGATAACTCTCATTTTTGTCAGCAGGGTAATGTGAAAAGCCGCCTAATTCCTCATGAGCAACAAAGCCGTGCATCATGCTGCGCAAAATTCTCTGCCAGTGTATCTGTTCCACTCTACTTAATCCGTAGCCGGAAAGTACCTGTAAAATTGGTTCGGTAATTTGACCTGCCGCTCTCTCCAACACTTTATTCTTCGATTTTTGCAGACTCATAATCACACGATACAATTCGTTATGGTCTTTGGCAAAAGTACGATAGGCGGCTGCGATAGCAAACAAGGCATCGTTCTTTTCTTTGCCCTTGATGGCCTGTGTTTCACTTGCTACCATCTGCGATACCGCCGCAAGACCTACCTCTGTAAAGAGAGCATCCACGCTTTCAACATGGTTGTAAAGCGATGCGGTTTTTACATTCAGGCTTTTAGCTAGTTCACCCATAGAAAAAGCGGTATATCCTTTTTCTTCGATAAACTGGATGGATGCCTCCACGACGCTTTCCCTATTCAATCCTTGACGCGGCATATGATCGCCCCCAAAAACTAATATCATTAGTTTTTGTAAACTAATGATATTAGCATGTCAACGTATTTTCTGATATGTTTACGAATAATTAACAAATTTGCGCACGATAAAGTCTTTTTGTCAAAAGCGCATACGGCATTTACCCATACTGTATCACTCTAGAAAAAAGGCTAAAATATTTATACATCCAAACGTTTTGTTTATTTGGGGCTCCTGACCAATTACGATAACCTTTATACATTATAACTATGTATCTGTTTGCAAATCAGTTGCACGTTTTCTTCAACGGATTTGGTTCCGTCTACTCGAATAATAGGACAATCCAGGGTTTGTACCCATTCTTCAACATATTGTTCTGTTCTGGATGCTGCCATATTGAAAATGCTTTCTTCCTGTTCATATAAATCCCCACCGGGTAACATTCTTTTACCGAATCTTTGAAGAGAGCGTTTTTTCACTCGTTCTATTCGAGTATTTTTAGGAACATCAATCAAGACTGTATAATTGTATAAAGGCCGAATAGCGTCTCCATAATCTCCTTTCACAGCAGCAAATACAAAATTTTGATATGCTTTGACCTCGTTCATAAGAAGTTTTACGACTTCTTCATGTGATCTTGGGGAAGCAAAAATAAAATTAGGATCGGTTTTTGGGAAAAACAAATTTTCGTTGTCAATAAAATGATATTTGAGTTTTTCTGCAAGTGCTTTACCCAGCGTACTTTTACCGCTGCCGTTTAAGCCGCATACAATTATTCCAATCCCCATAAGCTGCCTCTCTGTTGAATTTCTGCTTACTGCGAAGATGTAATGTATATACCATGATAAAAATAAGCACCGTAACATTGTATCAAAATTACGGTGCTTTTATGGTAAAAGCTGATAATTTTGATACAGGGTGCAGATTTTCAGATTAGAAGTTCTGCGCGGGTTTCTGCCGTTCTGCGCAAGTATGAATCATTCCGCGGCGGTATGGCAACAATGATTAATCAAAAGCAAGGTTCTAGCCTGTAATCAAGTGTTCAATAGATGCTCCCGCCCTGTAAGCCTTTTTCAAATAGTTCTCAAATCCTCCGGTTTCATAAATACCGTGATGGTATTCGCACTCAAGAGCGATACTTCCCTTATAGTTGGATCTCGACAGTTGCCTTAGCTTTTTGCTCCAATTTATATCTCCGTCGAACGGTATCATGTGTGAATCCGCATCCCCGCAGTTGTCATGAAGATGAATGGCAAAAATGCGGTCTGAATATAGACTCAACCAATCGGTTTCGGGTGTCCAATAATTTTCATGACCGCTGTCGTAGCATAAGCCCACAAATGGCGTCCGATAATTGTCTATAAAGTATTTTGTATGCTCCGGAACACGCATATTCTCAAAAGCAACGCGAACATTCATCTTATTCGCCGCACCGATCAGCCGCTCAACGCGCGAAACGCCAGTCTTGCTTATCGGCGGAGGATTGCTTCCGTTTGTGAGGTGCATCACAATCGTGGAAATGCCGTATTGCCTGCAATCGGCAATCTCATTAAGCAGCTCCGAAATGATTCGTTCACCATTTTCTCCGTCTGCCCAGATTGCGTTCAGATCATCGGTTTGGGCGTGGACATTCTCAACTTGCAGATTGTGTTTCGCAGCAAGTTTGATTCGCTCTTCTCGGCTTTCTGTCTCATCATTCCCCCACCACATGAGAACAGAGCCGAATCCCGCTTCTTTCAGCTTTGCGAGCCTTTCGTCCATTGATAGCGGAAATCCGTTGATCGTAGTTAATCCGACCATACTAAACTCCTTTATGCCGAATATTATATCCTTCGGCATATCAGGTGTAATGATAATAAGAACACGAGTTTGATACAAAATGCACCCGGCAGCCTTGTTCCCGTTTGTTGGGTGAACCCCCTTGCTGTTTCCCGTTTGTTCCGTGTGTAGAGTGTGAACAACCCCACTTACAAATTAGAAAAGAATCCGGCAAAGATTTTTCTATTTTCCTTTCTGCATACCAGATAGTATGTAACATTGACTTCCGGGTCGTCAATGGGAACCGCTACACGGTCACCGTATGTTCTACTCTGTCCCATCACTAAGTCAGAAGTGAAACATGGTAGAACAGAATTGGTAATTAGCTCCTCGAAAGAATAGCGCTCGTTTTGAACAAGAAAGCGCGAATCCGCCATTTTGATCTTCACGATGTCAGCCCAGAAGCCGATCTCCGAAAAAAGCAGCATATTCTCTCCGTTCATTTCCCCAAGCGTGAGCGACTTCCGTTTGGCAAAACGGTGTTTTTTCGGTAGGAGAAACATCAAATGCTCCTCGCCGATCTTGACAGAACAAACATCCGAGCCATTCGGCGCAAATGGTAGAATGATCAACTGATAAATATTCTTTTCAAGGCCGTCCAGTAATTCTGGCGGCTTTTTTAATTCTGTGGAGATTGGTTTATCCGGATACGCCTCCGTCAGCCGTCTCACAAGTTCCGGAAGTTGAATGGCAGCACCGGACCCGATAGAGATTGTTCGGTTTACGCGGTCATAGGCGCGAATCTTCCGCACCATCTCATCGGTCTGCTTCAGGATAAGTGAGAGTTCCTCCGCGGCAAGCGTTCCGTTATCGTTTAGCTTGATGCTGTTCTTCGTTCTGTCGAAAAGAGGCACGCCAAATTCTGTCTCCGCCTTTTTCATGGCGCGGGTGATGGTTGGCTGAGAAATGTTACATTGCTCTGCCACATCAGACAGAGTGCCGATTTTTGCAAAGGCGACAAAATACTGCATTTCTTCGTAGTTGAGCATAAGAGCTACCTCCTTGGTGCTTTTCTATGCTTTGCTATTCAAATTATATAGCAGCTATTCATTTTTGTAAACATCCACTATTCATATTGAGAATAGATGATTGCATAATTAATATTATACTTTTACCCCGTACATGGCTATAATCAAATTTGTAAAGGAAAGGAAGGGTTTCTAATGATTTTCTATTTCACAGGGACAGGTAACAGCTTATATGCTGCAAAAATCTTGGATAGTGAATATGTCAGCATACCGCAGATTATGAATAGTAACGGCCTTGAATTCAAAGCGGATAAAATCGGAATCATTTGCCCGATCTACGGCCATGAGATACCGGCTATGGTCAAGGAATTTCTGCACAAAGCAACTTTCTATACGGATTATCTGTATGTCGTCCTCACCTACGGCAACCGCCATGCGAACGCGGTTGATCTTGCCGAGAAAGCACTGGAGAGTGCCGGAAAGAGAGCCAATTACATCACAACGCTTTTGATGGTGGATAATTTCCTACCTGCTTTTGATATGGATGAGCAAATAAAACTCGACAAGGGCGTAGAGCAACAGCTCGCAAACATCAAAGCGGACATCGATGCCCAAAAGCGGGAATACCAAAAAGTCACCTGCAAGGATCGCATGGCACACGAGGGTTATCTCGCGCTCGTTCAGCAGCAATCGGAAACTGTCTGGGCGGACTTCGATTTCACCGAGGATTGCATCGGCTGTGGAATCTGTACAAGGGTATGTCCGGCAGGCTGCATCCACATGGAAAACCAGCGGGCTGTTCGCACAGGAGAAAACTGTCAGGCCTGCTACGCTTGCGTCCATGCCTGCCCCAAGGCCGCAATAAAAGTGAAAAAAATAATGGGTTTTCAGGAAAAGAACCCAAAAGTGCGGTATCGGAATGAACATATTGAATTGTCCGAAATTGTCGCTGCAAACAACCAAACCGAAAATCAATAACATCCGGGCTACCGGAAGAAAGAGGTAATACTATGGAATTTGCAACACTTTACAACGGAGTTAAAATGCCGATTCTGGGCTACGGCGTCTATCAAGTCACCAAGGATGAGTGTGAGCACTGCGTACTGGACGCGCTGAAAGCGGGTTATCGCTCCCTTGACACTGCTCAGAGCTATTTCAATGAGGAGGAAGTCGGCTCTGCCATCGAAAAGAGCGGAGTAGCGCGGAAGGACATTTTTCTAACCACCAAGGTGTGGATCGAGCATTACGGGTACGAGAACGCGAAAGCTTCGGTGTTGGAATCTATGCGCAAGCTCAAGACCGATTACCTTGACCTCTGTCTGCTGCATCAGCCGTTTGCTGATTACTATGGCGCATGGCGCGCACTGGAGGAACTGTACGAGGAAGGCAAAATCCGTGCCATCGGCGTATCCAACTTTTACCCCGACCGTCTTGTGGACATCGCGTCTTTTGCGCGTATCAAGCCCATGGTTAATCAGGTGGAGACCCATCCTCATAATCAGCAGCTTGCGGCGCACGAGATCATGAAGAAGTATGTCATCCAGCATGAGGCCTGGGCTCCCTTCGGCGAGGGCCGCGGAGGTCTATTCGAGGATGAAACACTGAAATCTATCGGCGCAAAGTACGGCAAATCCACAGCGCAGGTCATTCTCCGCTGGCATATTCAGTGCGGCGTAGTCGTTATCCCGAAATCCACCCATTACGAAAGAATGGCGCAAAATCTCGATGTGTTTAATTTTGCGCTAACAGATGAGGATATGGAGAAAATCAAGTCGCTGGACAAGGCGCAGAGCTCCTTCTTCTCTCACACCGACCCCGCTATGGTGGAGTGGTTCGCCAAGATGGTTGAGGATAGAAAGCAGCAGCACGACAGCTCCAAGGAAAAGAAAAGCTGGTAGGGGAAAGAGCATGGAATAACAGAAACCGAAATCTCCGAAGCGCTGACACAGCTTGCTTTCTATGTTGGCCGGCCCAAAGCAGGGGCGGCACTCAAAGTAGCAAAAGAGGTATACAAGAATGACTGAATTTGAAAAAGCGGGAATCTTCGGGTTGGGAAAGCCCAACGACGGCTTTGCGCAATACTTTATCGGACAGAGTTACATAAATCCGGTCACAACAGTAGGAGTAGGCATTTTCAACGTCACCTTTGAGCCGGGGTGCCGCAACAACTGGCACATTCATCATGCCGTAAAAGGTGGCGGGCAAATATTGCTTTGCACATCCGGCCGCGGCTGGTATCAGGAATGGGGCAAACCGGCGCAGGAAATGCGCCCTGGCGACAGCACTGTGATCCCGTCAGAGGTCAAACATTGGCATGGTGCGGTAAAGGACAGTTGGTTTGCTCATCTTGCAATAGAAGTTCCGGGAGAAAATACATCAACTGAATGGTGCGAGTTCTTATCAGATGAGGAATACGCAAAACTCAAATAACCATGAAAACATGAAAAGTGAGAGAACCAAGATGAACAACGAAAACAGCAGGTCAGATTTCCAATGAACATCAGACAGAAGCTCCGCTTCGGTGTTGATTTTGCCATGAGCGTTGTGATGTTCGCACTCATGTCGTCGCAGTATACCGGGATGGAGAGCCACGAGATCGCGGGCGCGGTGATGCTTGCTTTATTCCTTGCTCATCACGCGCTTAATCTCCGCTGGTATAAGATGCTGGGCAGAGGAAGCTATTCCGGAAAGAGAATTTTGCTGACGGCAACAGACTTCATTTTGCTTGCGGATATGCTTGTACTGATGGTTAGTGGAATCGCCATGTCGCGCTCTGTGTTTCGATTTCTCGGTTTTGAGATGGAGCACGAGCTTGCCAGCAGTCTACATATGGTTTCCGGCTATCTCGGCTTTTTGCTGATGGGCTTTCATTTCGGGTTGCATTACGGCGGGATTCTCGAAATACTGAGAAAGAAATTTTGCGTGACAAAGAAAAATAAAGCGCGGACATGGATTCTGCAAATCACTGCGGGCGCAGCGTCGGGATACGGCATATATGCGCTCATCAAGCAGCGATTCTTTGACTATATCATGCTCCGGGCGCATTTCGTACTGTTCGACTTTGACGAACCTGTGATCCTCTACGGGATGAATTTACTCGCCATTGAGATACTGAATTCGGAATTCATTTTGATTTGGAAGACGGGCAGGTCAATCACGGATTGATTCCGGACGCCCGACCGGAGGTCATCCGTGCTTCCGTCGAGGGCAATTTAAAGCGTCTGCAAACCGATTATATTGACCTCTATTTCCAGTATCGCATCGACCCGGCGGTGGAACCGGAAACAGTCGCGGGCGTTATGTCCGATCTCATTCGAGAGGGAAAAATCCTACACTGGGGCATCAGCGAGGCTAACGCAGACTATCTGCGCCGCGCCCATGCGGTCTGTCCTGTGACCGCTGTGGAAAACCGCTACTCCATGATGGCGCGGCAGTATGAAGCGCTGTTCCCGCTGCTGGAGGAGCTGAATGTAGGACTAATCGCCTTTTCTCCCATGGCAAAAAGATGGAACGGCTAAAGGAGAACGCCGGGGCTGCCAATATATTGTTGAATACCGCTGAGGTGCAAGCCATAGATGACGTACTTGACAGCATGGAACAGTCGGAGGTACAAGTGGCAATACAGAGCAGAGATATTCCGCAAGAGCTTGAGAATATCTCCCAAGAATATAAAAGCACGGCGGAACATCAGGGAACACTGAAAAGGCTCGAATATACAACATGGGAATCCATGACCTATGCGGAGCAATCAAAGCAGCTCACGAAAACGGCTTATGTCTATCTGCCCTATGCCTATTCCGTTGACACGAAATACAATGTATTCTATCTGATGCACGGTGGCTGGAGCAACGAAGAAACATGGTTCGGTACGCCGGAGCAGCCGTCCGAATTCAAGAATGTGATCGACCATGCGATTGAGGACGGCAATCTGGCTTTCCGTATCCAGGAAGGCGGCGTACATAGCGGTGAGTATGCCAGCGAGTACGCCTTTAATGGCCTTCTGTGGTTCTGGAATCAGTCAGGCAATCAGAAGGACACGGAGCATTCCGGCGACTCTCTGACAGCGGGAAGCACAGAATATCGCGGTTTTTCTGTGGACAATGTCCTACATTCAAAAGAACAGGGCGACATCCATTTCCACCTCTACCTGCCGGACGACTATGACGGAAGTGAGCCTTACGCACTCTATGTCACGCTGCCCGGTTATCAGGGACTTTATTTTCAAGGTGGGGCGGAAAATTTGAAAACAGAATCCTTCGGATTTGCGGCGCAGAAATACAATGACAAAATGATTATCGCAGCACCGCAGCGCTCCGATTGGGGTGAGATTTCCGCAAATCAGACTATTGAGCTTGTTGAATATCTTCTTCGCAATGATAATATTGATGTGGACAAGGTTTACATCAGCGGCTATTCAGGCGGCGGAGAAACGCTGTTGCTCGTTCTGGGCAAAACTTGTACTCCGTTATTTTTCATAGAACTATTTTATTTTTCCTCAAGGGGTATTCAAATTTTCTCTTGAGCCGAAAGTACTGCCGAAGCTCAAAAACGCAGAAAAGCCTGCAATACAAAGGAACAGTTTCCCCTCTATGAATGGCAGGATCTTGTCCAGCGTACGGACGGCTGCTTTCTTACTCTTGCAGAAAATCATCAGGTCATCCGCATAGCGCACGAAGCGGTGTCCGCGCCGTTCCAGCTCCCAGTCGCATTCGTTCAACATCACATTTCCAAGAAGCGGACTTAATGGCCCGCCCTGGGGCACGTTTTCCGGGCTATCCTCGAACATCCCGCCGACCATGACTCCTGTGTGAAACGCCATGCGTGGTGCACTAACAGAGTTGACCGAAGCATCGTATCAATGCTTCGGTCAATTTTTGGTCGAGGTGAAGGGACTTGAACCCCCGACATCCTGCTCCCAAAGCAGGCGCGCTAGCCAACTGCGCTACACCTCGAAGCGCTACCAAATTATAAACGATCCAAATTACTTTAGCAAGGACTACGGCAGTATTTCCTGTACCCGGCCGACAAGGCCGCCGGCAAGGCGAACTTTAATGCCGCGGGGATGTGTCGCGCTGTTCGTTAAGATATCCTGAACCGTTCCTTCCGTTAATCGGCCGGATCCCTGATCCTGCTTCTGCACAACCATGACATGGGTTCCCGGTTTAATATTGCTTCGGTTTGTACCATCCATATTTCTATCTCCCTGGCATCCGGGGTTTATCAGCATAGCATGTTTTCGTGGCCATGCTGCCCCGAGAATGAACCGTCATCATAGCAAAAAACAGGCTGTCTTTCAACCGGCCAGGTTTTATATGTATTTTTTTCTGGACTGATCAGGCTCAATTCTGCTAGACTATAGATGGAAAAGGAGGTGTTCCGTTTATGGATTTGACCATGTATAAGAGTTGGGAATTATTTGACCTCAAACAATCACTCGCAGGCGAATTGCTCCGTCAGGCTGCCTGGCCTTGGGAAGCTTTAGGCGGGATCAGCAGCCTGATCCTGGCTTTGGGCCCTTCCCTGCCATCTGATGAATATGAGCAGATCGATGCCCAAATCTGGGTGGCACGGGATTGTCAGATAGCACCAACAGCCTGCGTCAACGGACCCTTAATCGTCGGACATGAAACGGAGATCCGGCATTGCGCCTTCATCAGAGGCAGTGCACTGGTCGGAGATCATGTCGTCGTCGGTAACTCAACAGAGCTTAAGAATGTTATTCTGTTCAACCGGGTCCAGGTACCGCATTATAACTATGTCGGCGATTCGGTTCTCGGCTTTAAAGCGCATCTGGGCGCCGGAGCCATCACATCCAATGTCAAGGGCGATCGCAGCTTAATCACCCTTCATGTTGGCGAGGAACGTATTCCAACCGGTTTGAAGAAAATGGGCGCCTTATTGGGTGATTATGTTGAAATAGGCTGCAACAGTGTCTTGAATCCCGGCACCATCATCGGCCGAAACAGCCAGGTTTATCCTTTGACCATGGTACGCGGAACGATTCCGGGCAACAGCATCGTGAAGCAAAATGGTGAAATTGTCGCTAAAATCGATCATGAATAGCCACAAATAGTAAAAACAAACGCTCTTTATTTACAGAGAAAAAACAGTCCAAATCCCTGATTCAAGGATTTGGACTGTTTTATATCCTGGCGTTAAATTTAGTAGTTTTCACAGAAAACCTCGAAATATGCCCGCGGATGCTTGCAGGCAGGGCAAACCTCAGGAGCTTCCGGCCCTTCGTGGACATACCCGCAGTTGCCGCACTTCCAGAGCGTTGGCACCAGTTTTCTGAAAACCAGGTCACCGGCAATATTAGCAGCCAATTTCTGATAGCGGGCCTCATGCCGCTTCTCTACTTCAGATATCATGCGGAACGTTGTCGCAACATCGGCAAACCCCTCGCTGTCGGCTTCATTGGCAAAACTGCGATATAAATCAGACCATTCTTCATGTTCGCCTGCCGCAGCGGCTACCAGGTTTTCTCGGGTTCCGCCATAAGCGACCGGGTAAGAAGCGGTGATTTCGACCGGAACAGCCACATGCGCGCCGCCTAAACCGCTGGCAATCGCTTTGTAGAATAATTTGGCGTGTTCTTTTTCATTATCAGCCGTTTCCAGAAAAATGGCCTCAATCTGGTTCATGCCTTCCTTACGCGCTATGGATGCAAAATACGTATAACGATTTCTGGCCTGAGATTCACCGGCGAACGCCTTCATCAAATTGGTCAGGGTTTTTGTTCCTTCTAATTTTGACATAACAGCCTCCTTTTTTTATTCCTGTAAACAATGATATAAAAATTCTGGCCGGTTCATGCGAACTAACCTATTCTTATTATATCATAGAAGAAATTTTTGATTCTGTGATCAAGGGACTTGACTTTATAAAAAGTCTATTCTACGCCGGTAAAACTTGAAAACACTTGCTCAAACCAGGCCTTCTGTTGCTCCGGCGACGGGCGGCTGAATTCCAGCCAGGTTTGTTCTTCCGGCGGAAATGCCGAAAAGGAAAGGCGCTCGTTGCTTATCGGATGATCAAAGCTTAGCCGGCAGGCAAACAAGGCCGGATCTTTCGGACCTCCGGACGTCTTATCTTCCGATCCATAACGGCGGTCGCCGATGATCGGCCAGCCGCGCGCCGATAGTTGGACGCGGATTTGATGGCCCCGACCGCTGCCTAAACGGATGGCCAATAATGAATGGCCGGTCTGTTCATTGGTCGCGAGAACCTGATAATCAAGCCATGCCGGGCGTCCTTGATCAGCCGCAACGACACGAACCATACCCGTTGAGGGATCTTTGCTCAAATGATCGGACAATATCCCGGATTGATTTACCGGGCAGCCGTTCACGATGGCCAGATATTCTTTACAAACTTTATGTTCACGAATTTGAGCCGAAAGGCGGCCGGCAGCTTTGGAGGTTCTGGCAAAAACCATGACGCCGCCGACCGGTCGGTCCAAACGATGGACCAATCCCAAAAAAACCTGGCCTGGCCGCTGATAACGTGCCTTTAGGTCCGCTTTTAACAAGGTCAGCATATCGGGAGCGCCGCTATCATCTGCCTGTGACAATATGCCGGGCTTTTTTATGGCAACCAGCAGATGATTATCTTCATATAAAATCTGCGGCGTTTCAGCCGGCAATTTCACGGCTGCCACCGCCCGGTGCAGCCGCAAGGCAGAATCAGATCGCGGCGGCTGGCCGGCAATCCAAGTTCATAGGCTTCTGTCCGGCCTGCCAGGCGCGGCCGGATAACTAAACCGAGAATATCGGCCAGTACCGTCGGCGCCAAACCGGTGGTATACGAATTTAAGATAAAAAACAACGGTTGGTCCGATAATAAAGCGGCGCAGTGTTCAACCAATCCGTAAACAGCATCTTCCAATTTCCAGAGTTCACCGCCCGGACCACGGCCATAAGCCGGCGGATCCATGATAATGCCGTCGTACAAACGCCCGCGCCGGCTTTCCCTATCGACGAATTTTTGGGCGTCATCGCTGAAAAAGCGGACATAACGATCCTGTAATCCAGATAAGGTTAAGTTCTCTCTGGCTCGGGCATTCATGCCCTTTGAGGCGTCCAGATGAACAACTTCACTGGCGCCGGCTGCAGCGCAGGCTACCGTCGCGCCTCCGGTGTAGGCGAAAAGATTGAGTATTCGCGGCTGCCTGCCCGCTGCGGCTGCCTGTTGAATTTTTTCGGCACAGAAATCCCAATTAACGGCTTGTTCCGGGAACAGGCCCGTATGTTTAAATCCGGTCGGTTCAATCCGATAAGTCAGCAGACTGGACGCACTGCGGTAGCTAATTTCCCAGGTCGCAGGCAGCGGCCGTATTTTTTGCCAATAACCGCCGCCGGCCGCGCTGCGATGATATAAGGCATCTGGCTGCGGCCAGGGGTCATGGGGCCAAATCGCTTGTGGATCCGGTCTTTGCAGAATATAATCACCCCAACGTTCGAGTTTTTCGCCGTCTCCGGCATCGAGTAATTCAAAATCCTGCCAATGATCCGCTAATTTCATGTTGCTTAACTCCTCCGGGCATATCCTTCATTATAGCATAGGGCAAAGATGAACAATCATGGCAAATTTTCACCTGCCGCCGAAAATAGTTTATAATGGTAACAGAAATTTGCTGTTCAGGACAAGCAATAGCCTGATCCCAGGATTCGGCAAGGCAGGTGACTTAAAATGGCTAAGGCTCCTCATATATTGATTTGTGATGACGATCCGGTTATCCACGAGTCTTTGGGACTCTATCTGACAGCGGAACGCTTCACGCATAGTTCCGCTTTCGACGGCGATCAGGCTCTGCAAAAGGTTGAAACCGATCATCCTGATCTGATTATTTTAGATTTGATGATGCCGCGCATGACCGGAACGGAAGTGTGCCGTGAAATACGCCGTCATAATACCGTCCCCATCATCTTGCTGACCGCTAAAGGAGAGGAAATCGACCGGGTTCTTGGTCTGGAATTGGGCGCTGACGATTATATCGTCAAGCCATTCAGCCCGCGTGAAGTGATCGCCCGCATAAAAGCGGTGTTGCGCCGATTAGGCGACAGCCATCAGGACAGCAATACGATTTTACGTTTTGAGGATCTGGAAATCAGCCTGGAGAATTACCAGGTAAAAGTCAAAGGTGAAAACGTTCCCTGCACGCCCAAAGAAGTGGAAATTCTGCATCTTCTGGCTTCCCGCCCGGGCCAGGTCATGGATCGGGAACAGATTTTGTCTCAGGTTTGGGGATATGATTATTTCGGAGATACCCGGACGGTTGACACACATATCAAACGGATCAGACAAAAGATAACGATTGATAACGCGCCCTGGGGATTAATCACAGTCTATGGCGTTGGCTATAAATTCGAGGTATTTCACTAGATGCAAAAAAGTGTCTTTTTTCGCCGGGTTCTGGCATTGCTTTTGGTCGCCTTGCTGCTTTGGGCGCTCCTGACCGCGTTATTATACAGCGTCCTTTCACGGCCGGTCTTTACCCGGATCAAAGTTGCTGAATTACAGCCTAAAGCGGTATCTATTGCTAATATGGCGGCTCAGAACTATATGCAGGCCGATCCATACTTTGATGAATTACTTGATTCGGCATTCGATCTCTTTGATGTCTGGATATTTGTCGTCGACGGCTTAAGCGGCGATATCCGCAATACAACCCTGCCTGACGAATCGGCTGATTCGGAAAATGAAATATACACCCAGATCGGTAAAAATATGCCGCAATTAATGACCGGCGATTATTCTTCGCTCTGGTTTACCGGACGATTGAATCAAAACGCCAGTGAAATGCTTTACATCGGCGTGCCGGTTTATCAGCATTTCGGCCGGCAGACCAGTGTTGTCGGCGCTGTCTTTTTTGTCAAGCCGCTTAAGGAACTGGACGCAGGTCTCAACAGCATGAATATCGCTTTGCTGGTTTCCACACTGTTGGTCTTTATCTTGATGATCGTACCGACTTATCTGGCGACCGCAAAACTGGTGCGGCCTTTGCGCCAGACCCGTGATGTAGCGCTGGCCATGGCTGCCGGCAATTTTCAGGTTCGCGCCGACACCCGGCAAAGAGGTGAAATCGGCGAATTGGCTGCTACCATGAATAATCTGGCTCAAGAACTATCGCAGACCATATCGGCCCTGACTCTGGAACGGAACCGGTTGAAACAAGTTCTTGACGGGATGAGCGACGGTCTGATCGCCGTAGACACAGAGGGTCTGATTACCCAGACCAATCAGGCCGCCTGGTCTTTATTAGACTTTGACAACCACCTGCAGCCGGAAAAAGAACAAAATCTGTTCTCTCATATTCCGGATATAGCATCGGCTTTCACCAAAGCCATGCAGGACAATCAGCCAGACCAATGCACCGTCAATAGAGGAACCCGGATCATCCGGGTTCAGATCGAACCGCTTCAGGCCAGTACCGGCGATGTGGCCGGTGCTGTCGGCCTCCTGCATGACATAACGGAAATGGAGCATCTTGAACAGACCCGCCGCGATTATGTCGCCAATGTATCCCATGAACTGCGCTCCCCGCTCACCGCTATGCGAGCCTTAATTGAGCCGCTGCATGACGGTATGGTGCCGCGGGAAGACGATCGGCAACGTTATTATGGCATCTTGCTGCGGGAAATTATCCGCCTGTCGCGCCTGATCGATGACATGCTCGAGCTCTCCCGTTTGCAGAGCGGCACACTATCCATGAATCTGGAATCGTTCGACCTGCGCGGTTTGCTGCGCGAACTCGACGCCAAATATGCGGCGCGTGCCGATGATATGGGACTGGAACTAGTTCTGCCGAAAAATCTTTTTCAGTGCCCGGCAGTTATCGGCGATCCGGACCGTGTTGAGCAGGTCTTGGTCATATTGCTGGACAACGCAATGAAATTTACCGCATCAGGCGGAAAGATTCAGATCTTGTTAAACTGGAATCCGAAGCAAGTGCAAATTTCCGTAGAAGATAATGGCATCGGCATTGATCAATCCGACATCCCGCATGTATTCGACCGTTTTTATAAAGCCGATAAAGCGCATCAACAGCCCGGAACCGGGCTCGGGCTCTCAATAGCCCGGGAAATTTTACTGCATATGGGTCAAACCATATCGGTTCGCAGTGAAACAGGACGGGGAACCCGTTTCACTTTTACCTTGGCCAGAGAAGAAACAAACGATATATAATTGTTGCCGGCAGGACATACTCTCTTCATATTTAATCGATAAAATGAACGAGGATAGAACCTTTGCTGTACATCGATAATCGAAAGGAAGATGCCTCCCATGGTTCTCGTCTGCGTTACGGATCAGGAATCCTGCGGTCGTTTAATCGAAGCCGGCAGGAAGCTGGCCGATATCACGGATTCATTATTGAAAGTCATATGCGTACGCCCCCGCCGGATGGAAAATTGGTTCGGCAGTGATGAAGTTGAATACCTTTTCAGCCGGGCCAAGCAGCTGAATGCCGAGATGATTATTAAATTTCACGATTATGCAATGGAATCGGTGGCCGAATATATCGCGGGCAGCGATATTCATTATGTTATTGTCGGGACGCCTCCTCAACCCGGACAAAGTGTTTTTGTATCCGGCTTGGAAGAGCATTTCCCCGATTTGCCGATCATCTCCGTTGATACCGATGGTGATCTTCAATTGGTGCCTGCTTTTGACGACGGCGGTTTGTCGCCGCATGTATAGGCGGCAGTGATTGATGATGAAAGAAACGGAAAGCATTCGAATCAATAAGTACATTGCCGACTGCGGACGTTGCAGCCGCCGGGAAGCGGATCGCCTGATTCTTTCCGGCGAAGTAACAATCGATGGATTACCGGCTGAAATCGGCAGCCATGTATCTCCAGACCAAATTGTTCGCGTTAAAGGCGAACCGATCCTGCGGGATGACGATCACGTCTATCTGGCTTTATATAAGCCGATCGGCATTACCTGCACGACCGATTCAAGCCGCCGCGACAATATTATCGATTACCTGGGTTACGATAAGCGGATTTTCCCAATCGGCCGGCTGGACCGCGATTCGGAAGGTTTGATCTTCTTAACCAATGACGGATCCATTGTCAACAAAATTCTGCGTGCCGGCAATCATCACGAAAAGGAATACCGGGTAACGGTCGATCAAGTCATAACCGATGAATTTATCAACCGCATGGCTAACGGCATACCGATTCTCGACACAGTCACCCGTCCTTGCCGGGTGACAGCCGAAGGGCCGCATATCTTTCGCATCATCTTGACGCAAGGATTAAACCGGCAGATCCGCCGGATGTGTGAAGCCTGCGGTTATCAGGTCCGGCATTTGATCAGGATCCGCATCATGAATGTCACTTTAGGTTCCATGAAACCGGGCGACTGGCGGTATCTGACCTTCAAGGAGATCTCCGAGATCCGCCGCCTGACCCGCAACTCGAGTCAAACGCCGCCGGCCGGCCGGACAACCGGTTCTGTGTCCTTTGATCCTGCCGATCCAAACCCGGAAGATTATGACGAGTGAATTATAAAAGACCGCAATCGCCGGCCGGCCGGCTGACCAGTTCGCCGACCCCGTTAATCACATAGCGTGGACGATACGGGAAATTGCCTATGGTTTGCAGCGATGTCACGCCGGACAAAACGAGAACCGTATCGATTTCTGATTCGATACCGGCAATGATATCGGTATCCATACGGTCTCCGATAATGACCGTTTCTTCTCTTTTACAGCTCAACAGCTTCAAACCGGAACGCATCATCAGCGGATTCGGTTTACCGATAAAATAGGCTGATTTTCCGGTTACCAGTTCAATCGGGGCAACCAACGCTTTGCACGCCGGTGAAATGCCATGCTCATAAGGGCCGCTGATATCCGGATTGGTGCCGATCAATTTAGCGCCGCGCAGTACGAGATTAACCGCTTTTTGTATCGCGTCGAAAGCATAATTATTCGTCTCACCGACGATAACATATTCCGGATCGACATCACTGAAAGTGACGCCAACTTCATACAGAGCGTTGAGCAAGCCGGATTGCCCGATCACATAAGCCGTGCAGCGCGGCGATTGTGACGCGACGAAGTCGGCCGTCGCCAGCGCGCTGGTATAAAAATGTTCCTCACCGACATCCAGGCCCATATTTTGCAGTTTTAATCGCAGTTCGCGCGGCGAGCGTTCACTGCTGTTCGTTAAAAATAAAAAACGTTTCTGCTCATGCTGCAGCCATTCGACAAATTCTTTAACACCCGGCAGAATTTGTTTGCCGTGATAGATAACGCCGTCCATGTCGCAGATAAAGCCGACTTTTGCTCTGATTATATCCATACTCACTTGATTACCTCTCCTGATACTGCAACGGTGTTTAACTGAGAACTGGATAAATGCCGCTAAAACAGGCATCACAATAATGATGGCCGGATTCGCTCAGCATCGCGTCCAGACTGTCCGCCTGCAGAAAGCCCAGTGAATCAGCCCCGATCATCTGGCAGATTTCATTCAATGAATGTTTTCGGGCCGTTAATTCATCCACAGAAGGAATATCCGTTCCAAAATAGCATGGCCACATAAATGGCGGCGAACTGATCCGGACATGCACTTCCTTTGCGCCAACCTGTTTCAGCATATGTACAATTTTAGCGCTGGTTGTCCCGCGAACAATGGAATCATCAATCATAACGACACGTTTGCCTGCCACGCTGGCCCGAACCGGATTCAACTTAATCCGGACAGCAGCTTCACGCTGGCTTTGCGTTGGTTTAATAAAAGTCCGGCCTACGTAATTATTTTTAACAAACCCTTTGCCATAAGGAATACCGGATGCCATGCTGTACCCGATTGCCGCATCGATACCTGAATCAGGCACACCGAACACCAAGTCCGCTTCGACCGGATATTGCCTGGCTAACAGCCGGCCGGCCGCCAAACGTGCCTCATGAACGCTGATGCCGTCGATCTGGCTGTCGGAACGGGCAAAATAGATATACTCAAATATGCATTTCCGGCTCTCCTTCCGGCAATTGTCACGTAAGGAACGAAGGCCGTGCCGGTCGGCTATGACAATCTCACCGGGCTCTACATCGCGAATATAAACCGCTCCGACAGCATCCAGCGCGCAAGTTTCCGAGGCAAAAATAACCGCTTCGCCCAACCTGCCGATGCATAGGGGGCGAATACCTAAAGGATCACGTACGGCAATCAATTTACCCCGGCTCATAACCAGGAGGCTATACGCGCCGCGCAGCTGCCGCATCGTCAGACTGACAGCTTCTTCGACACTCGAACACTCAGCCCGATAACGCGCTATCAGATAAGCAATGACTTCAGAATCGATCGTGGTTTGGAAAATAGCGCCCTGATCTTCCAATTCCGTACGCAGCGCAACGGTATTGGCCAGATTGCCATTATGGGCCAAAGCCAGCAATCCCTTGCTGTAGCGGGTCAATAAGGGCTGTGCGTTTTCGCGGACACTCTGTCCGGTTGTCGAATAACGAACATGGCCGACCGCGACTTTTCCGGGCAAAGCAGCCAGCTTGGCTGTATTGAAAACATCGTTAACCAGTCCCATGTCCTTATAGAGCTGAACATCACCATGCTGATTAGCCGCTATGCCGCAGCTTTCCTGGCCGCGGTGTTGTAACGCAAACAGACCGTAATAAACAATTGGAGCAGCATCCAGGCCTTCAGGGCCAAAGATGCCAAATATACCACACTCTTCGTGCAAAGAAACGCCTCCTTATGCCGCCCGGCAAATAAGGGGTGCCCGGTCAGACGGGTTCCACCCACTGTCCTCAACATAAAAAGTATAAATTGATTACCAGGGCCTGTCAAATAGATTTAACCAGGTTCTGCCGCCGCAAATTTCGGTAATATGCCAACATGCGGGCAGCATCTGCCGCGGTGCAAGATCCCGGGCCATAGCGAGCCTGCTCATAAAGCTGGGTCATGGCAAGAAATTCCGGATATTGATCTGTCTTCAAGAGATTTTCGATATGCCGGGTCGTCATGCTGGGCGAATACTGCAAACCCAGTTTAATCTGAGTTTCAATCAGCCGATAAAACAGGCGGCGGATTTTTTGATCAGGAGCCTGGCCAAACTGCTGGGTAAAACGGTTTTTCGTCCTGCTGAGACGTTCCTTGGTTTGCATGGCAAATCCAGGTAATAAAGACTCCGTTTTATCGGAATCCGGTTGTTTACTCTCATAAAAGCGCCGATACAAGCGATAAATTAAATAGACAATTAAAGCCAGAACAGCCAGGATACAAACCGTAACAGCCAGATAATAAAAGATCTGCTGCAGAATAATCACCCATTGCGCAGTTTCCGTTCGATCCAGCGGCAGCTGCGGATTATCCTCCGACGGACTGGTCGTTTGCTGAGTTTCCGGAGTATTCTCGGATTGACCGCCACGAACCAAATGCTGGATAAGCCAGCGCAGGCCAACCAGAAGCATTTGGCCGAGCCAGGGGATCAGTTCATGCAGGCGCAGCCAGGGTGAAAGAACCAAAAGAAGCACAACCACCAGACAAAAGCATAACAGCAGGATCCGGTTAAATCGAAGGATCCGTCTCCAGGGCTGGGTAGACAGGCCGGAAAACCGTTCCATCTGGCTGCTTAACGATACCCAATGCCAGCGAATCAACGCCAGTGTTAAATAGATAATTCCAATATAGAAGATCCCCTGGCCGACATAGCTTAATTCAAGCCGCTCAGCCACGAGGCTTAAACCAATCAAATAAACGACGACAAACGATTGGTGGACCAAATCGCCGATGCTTTGCTCTCTGCTTTGCCGCAAGCGCAGATAAAATGTTCTTATTGCTAAAAAGACCAGCGAGATTATCAGAATCAGGCGCGGCCAGATATCAGAATCCAATGCCGGCAAGACAGGCAGCGCCACCGGCAGCACAAGGACCGCCAGATTCAATAAAACGAACTGCCACATTTTCCGGCAAGCCAGTCTGGCAAAAAAGGACAAGAGCAGCGTGACACTCAGGACAACATAGAGATCGATCCGCCAGGATGGCGCCAGACGTTCAATCGGTATAGCCAGAGTAGTCATAATCAGAAGATCCTGCATGATTTCGGTCAGGCAATCGGTTAAGGACAGATGGAAAGGCAATCGCAGCAATCGTTTAGTCGGCATGACGTTTTACCTCCCAGCCAAAAACCGGATATTCTGTCGCCGGCATACGATCCTGCCGATCCGTATAACGCGGAATAATCCACAAACCGTCATAACCCTGATCAAGGCAAAACGACCAGGCTTGACTCAAGGTGTCGCTGCAATTCAAGGAAATCAGCAGCAGAACCAGTTCCTGGTTGCTGGAAAACTCACGATGGCCAAGAAGCTCGGCAAAACTCCCGGCAGGCTTTGCTAAATCAAGTCGGCCCAGTTGTTCCTGAACCTGCTGGACATGCTGAACCGATTGGCCTGACGCTACATCAAGCGGCTCGCCGGTTATGATGTCACACGCATTGCTCAGAAGGCTGCAGGCGATTCCGTCCTGTACCAGATAATTACATAATGAAGCGGCAATTCTGATTCCCTCCTCGATCAACAGCTCTTCATAAAAAGCGCCGTCCGGCTCAACATTCAAGAGAATCAATACTTCCCGCGACGCGGTATATTCATGAACATTAACCTTTAAAGCTCCTGACCGGGCGGTCGCCATCCAATTAACCGATTTCAGGGTGTCGAAACTTTGATATTCACGGATGCCGCGAAACTCAAAAGGATCCGGCAGTAAAGCATGCTGCGCCAAAATTTGCCCCAACATCTGCCGATATGGAATATCCAATTCTTCCCGGCTGATCAAGCGCGGGCAAACCGTGAGAGATGACTGGCTTGCCGCATGACCAACCAATTTTCTGGTCAGCAAAAGATCACTGCTGACTAAATCGATGCTTTTGATCGTATAATAGCCGCGCTTCTTTAAATCAACCTGTAAAGTGCGGCTGATGCGTTGATACATGCCCAGAGAGAACAGATCCTCCCGGTAATAATCATCCGTAACAGCCGCATGCAGTTTATCCGGAAAAACCAGGAATCGCGAAACCTGAAATTTCACGGTCAGCCAAGGTAAAGGCAATGCTTTGCGGCTGGTTATCACTTCCGTCATTTTTATTGAACCGCCCTCTACGCCCATCCGCGCGGAAAAAATCAGTTCAACCGTTAAATGCCGTGACCAAAGCTGTTTATAGATTTGCCGCTGCAGAAGAACCAGCACGACAAAAACAACAATCAACCCTACTAAAATCATCTTATTGAACCGGCTGCCAATTCTCGGAAGGCACCGGTAATGTTTCCGCTATCTGCTGCATCAATTCCTGCGCAGCCTGAGTCCGGCTGCGCACACTGCCGCGCAGGATCAACCGGTGAGCGAAAACCGGTATCAACAAATCACGCACATCATCGGGTATAGCATATCCGCGTCCCCGGATAGCGGCCAAAGCCCGTGTTCCGCGGACCAGCGCGATACTTCCGCGCGGGCTGACCCCCATGGCAACGGCAGCCTGGTTCCGGGTCTCCTCGGTCAGGCGTAAAATATAATCCAAGAGCGCATCATGAAGAAAAACCGACTGTATTTGCTTTCTGGCAGCCAGAATCTGATCCCGGTGGCAAACCGACTCCAGCGTCAACAGCGGATTATCACCCATATAACGGCGCAGGATCTGCATACCTTCGGCCCGATTGGGATAACCTAAAGGTATTTGCAGGAAAAACCGATCCAGCTGAGCTTCCGGCAACGGATAAGTCCCTTGGGTTTCAACCGGATTCTGTGTTGCGATAACAAAAAACGGTTCATCCAGCTTTTTTGTTTCGCCATCGATGGATACTTGCTTCTCTTCCATACATTCCAACAAGCTGGACTGCGTCCGGGGCGTCGCCCGGTTAATTTCATCCGCCAACAAAATGTTGGTAAAAATCGGACCCGGCCGAAAGACAAACTCCCCTGATTTTTGATGATAAAAATGGATGCCGGTTAAGTCCGAAGGCAACAGATCCGGCGTAAACTGAATCCGTTTAAAATCCAAATCAATCGAGCGAGCCAGCGAGCGAGCCAGCATTGTTTTGCCGGTACCCGGGACATCCTCGAGAAGGACATGGCCACCCGATAAAATAGCCGTCAAAATCAAATCTATTTCCTTTTTCTTCCCGACGATAACACGCGCAATATTTTCTTGAATTGTCTCGGCCATTCCCTTGATATCACAACCAACCAGATCTTCGGTCATATCAAAATCCTCCTGTGCATATCTTGTCCGGCATCCGGCCTGAATCCACAAAGGTCTGAAAAGATGCTTTCATCCGATATCATAGATGCACTTTTTTCATTTTACTCCTTTCCGGAGAAATTGGCGAGCCATGATGATTTAAATCGTAATAAAACCCATGCAGCAGGTATCCAAATTTTATTATCTGAAGATCCTTTCTTGCTAAAAACCGGATATTTGCTTATATTGTCTTTATACAAACCGGCGGCAATCTGCCCCTCGCCGCCCAATATAAGATTATTTTTTGAAGAAGGTGATTAATAATATGAGTTGGCAGCCAAATCACGAACAAGCCTGGGCTTTGCTTAAACAATATAATGAACAGGAGAGCTTATTGAAGCATGCTCTGGCCGTTGAGGGCGTCATGCGTCATTTCGCCGGTCTTTTTAACGGCGCGGATCCTGACATATGGGGTCTTGTCGGTTTATTGCACGATCTTGATTATGAAAAGTTCCCTGAACAGCATTGTTTGAAAACACAAGAGATATTAACCTCGCTGAACCTGTCTGATCAGTGGATCAGAGCCATTGTCAGTCATGGTTATGGTATTTGCAGCGATGTCCGCCCGGAATCAGATATGGAGAAAGTCTTGTATACGATCGATGAACTAACCGGATTGATTACCGCCTGCGCGTTAATGCGCCCCTCACACAGTGTAATGGATCTGGAACTGCCATCTTTGAAGAAAAAATTTAAAACATCTTCTTTTGCCGCTGGTGTTAATCGGGATATTATCCGACAGGGCGCCGACCTGATGGGTTGGGAACTTGATCGCGTGATGCAGGAAACTATTCTGGGTATGCGGGAGGTCGCCTCTGCAATTGGTTTGGCCGGTTAATGATCACAAATTCTTTTCATTAGTTCTAATGGTCAGATTACACAAAAATTGCTTGTGATTTTCCACAGGCTAGTTCATTAAATTGTAACAATTATTCGGCATATTCACGGTATAATAAGGACAGAAACAATCCGAACCGGTAATCATCGTTTAGCTGACTGTGGCGGTATCCACGATAAAAATGCCAATTTATTTCTTTGAACCAGGTTCAAAACATCCTATTGAGTAACGGTCATCCGTATTTTTATAGTACGGATAGAAGAAAAACGAAAGGAGTTCATGCGGCAGTTTTTTGACAGGAGCATTGGATCAAAATACAACAGAATATGATTTTTGTTTTATTCTTCTTATGTCTTCAGGCATGAGCAAAAGCTGAACGAATATAGGATACCGGTTATTCTCAGTCGAGACGATTCATGAACATGAGTAAACCAACCATTTAAGAGCCAATTGAATTCACAATTCTCAAACGACATAAAAGAAGGGGGCTTTACATCAATAACCCCCTTCTCTTTTATTTCAATCATAACGGGAGACAAATCCCCAGTTATTTACTCAGCTGAATGATACTGCAAACTTAGCGGCGGCCCTATCGCCTGAAAAACCTGATCCGCCAGCCGCGTGATTTCCAACCGGTCATGTGAAACAAGGATAATCGGTTTATCTTCAGCAATCCGGCAGATCAACGGATAAATATTCTCCTTAAGAACATCGTCCAATCCTTGAAAAGGCTCATCGAGCAAGAGTAAATCGCAGTCAAAAGCTAACGCTCTGGCTAAAGCGATCCGACGTTTCATACCGCCGCTTAATTCTGCCGGATATTGTGCGGCCTGCTGATCAAGATCCATATGTTTAAGCCAGGTTAAAGCCATTGATCTGTTTTGCAGAACCAGATTCAAATTCTCTTCTGCTGTCAGCCAGGGAAGCAATCTGTCCTCTTGAAAAACCATGCCGATTCGATCGCGTTTCAATCCTTCAACCTTACCTGCATCCGGTGGCAGTAAACCTGCCAGCACATGAAGCAGTGTCGATTTACCGCAGCCGGACGGCCCGGTAATACCCAGGATTCCCGTTTCCGGCAGAGTCAGGCAGAAATCCTGCAAAACAGTCAATGGGCCAAACCTTAAAGTGATATGATCCATTTCAACGGCCACGTTCTATTCCTCCTCCTGATCGCTCCGGAACATCACGATGGCCATGACGTTGAAAATATCGGCCTGCCCGGCGGAAAACCGAGATAAGCAGATATTCGAGAAGCAGGCTCAAGATCACTACGACACTTGTATAAGCCAGTAAATCAGCTGTTTCCAGGTAAATTTTCGCATCATACAGTTTACCGCCCAGCGAGAGCGCGGGACGGCTGAGAACCTCAGCCGCGATCCCCGCTTTCCATCCTAAGCCTAAACTGGTCGTCGCCGCCGCTATAAAAAAGGGCGAAACGGAAGGTATGAAAATCGTTCGGACGATTTGCCCGGGCGACAAGCGGAAGACAAAAGCCATTTCTAAAAATTGCCGGTCGGTTTTTCGTATTCCTTCGGCAACATTTGACCATACAATCGGCAAGACCATCAGAAATACAATGAATATGACAACACGACCGCTGGACATCCATACTAAAGCAAGAATGATGAAAGAAGCCACCGGTGTCGAGCGGATAGCGCTGATCGCCGGATAAAAGAAACGGTCCAGCCAGGAAATTTTTACCGTCAAGACAGCAAGAACCGTACCGGTAAAAATACCCAACAGGTATCCGGCTTGTATTCTAAGCAGTGAATATCCGGCAGCTTGCCAGAAGGGAACCGTTACAATCAGCCTGACTAAACTTTGAAAGACCTGCAAAGGCGACGCTAAAAGCAGATCCTGATTTGTCAGCCAATAGCATAACTGCCAAACCAGAAGCCATATCAAGCTGACCGGTATCCAGCGCATCCGGTAAATCCAGGATTTGTTACCTTCCTCACCAAGATGACGATTATGATAATATGCCCGGCTTTGCCGATGCTCCATCCGCTTGAGACCCTCCCGCCTGTTATCTATGCCTTATCGGCCATGATAATCATGAAATAAGGTAGAATGCATCATCCGGAAGCTTGCCGCCCACCGATTTAGCATTAGCTGCAAAAAGGATCTCATAAAAAGGCTGTAAAACATTCTTCATTGCTGTACCTTGCATCAAGACAATATGACAATTCGGGATAGCCTTAGCGGCAAGCGTAGCGTCGGCCATAATTTTATACTGGGCAATCAGGACGCCGGCAGCGGCAGGCTGCGCATTAACATAATCTGTTGAAGCTTTATATTCAGTCAGGAACGAATTGACAGCGGCGGATTGATTTTGGGCAAAAGCTGAAGTGACAACCAAACAACCCATAGCTAATTCGCTGTCTGAACTATCTTGATGAATCTTCTTCCATTCGGATGTTAAATCCAAAGCAATGCGCATGTCCGGATTTTTACTCAGAACACTGGTTACAAAGGGTTCCGGCAGCATAACCAAGTCCGCTTTACCGGCAGCAGCCAAAGTAGCCAGTTCTTCGTGTTCGGCTTTATAGGTTATCTGCGGCGGTTTGGCCAGATTGCTCTGAGACAGGAGATCGTTCAATACATATTCCGGAACTGCGCCTTGCCCGCTGGCCATCAGTTCACGGCCGGACAGATCAGCCAGGCTATGAACCTGATCACCTTTTTCCAGGATATATAAAACGCCTAAAGTATTGACTGCCAGCATCCGGATGCTTTGATTCGTTTTTTGGTACAGCACAGCCGCCAGATTGGTCGGCAGGGCTGCAATATCTGCTTGTCCGCTGCTGATCTGAGCGACAATGTCATCCGGTGAACCGGTTAAATTGAACTGATAATCATTATTCGTTTTATTCGCGTCCTGATCAGACATCAGCTTCACCAAACCCATGCCTGTCGGGCCTTTTAAGGCAGAAATACGAATTGTAGCGCGAACAGATTCCGTATTCTCAGGCGCCGCCGATGAGCAAGCGGCTAAAGATAACGCGACAACCCACAGTACCAGAATAATCAGTAAGCCTACCTTTCTCATTCTCATGTCATTCCCCTTCTTTCCTTGTCCTGACCTGCTAACCCGGTCACCCAATAGTTGTTCTTGGTCTAACATAGTACAGGCAGGAGATGATGTCAAATGCCAATGTTACAACTTTCATCATCCATATCACTTCATGTCGGCCTGTTTATAAAAGTCAGGGCATCAGTGACAATCCCGGAAAGGCCACCGGGTGGACGGTATGCTCCACTTTGGGATCGAATCCGGACAAATGCCGATCACTCAGCATCATGCCGCGTTGAATACTGAAATAGCCATAGCGATGCCTGATGCCATCGATGGTCTGCTCAAGGCTCTTCTGTCTCTGATATTCATCGGGTCGGCTGAAAAAAGACAGTTGTATCCCCTCTGCAGCAGTCACCAGCTCACACCCCCGGACACCCAGGCTGCGGATCGGCCGTTCCCAGGTCCAGTGCTGCAAAAAAATGGCCAAAGCCTGCCTCAGGACATCACTGGCCAGATCTGTGGCCGAATTCATTTTTTGCTGTCTTTCTATGGATTGCAGCTTGTTATCGCGTATATATATTTGCACAGTGGTGCATCTAAGGCCATACTCTCTCAAACGGGCGGCGACATTTTCCGATAATACCGTCAATACCAAACGTACATCCTCTGGCGTCAGCAAATCGCGCGGCGTCGTTGTGCTGTTGCCAACAGACTTAATGACATCGCGGGCATCGGATTGCCGCACCGGCGTCATATCCTGGCCGCAGGCGTAATACCACAGGGTTTCGCCCCACTTGCCCAGTAAATATCGCGCATCTTCCAGACGCATGGCCGCCAGAGTGCCAATGGTCCGAACTCCGATTTTCCTCAACCGGCGGCTGGTTGACGGCCCAACATAAAGCAATTCACCAACCGGCAGACACCAGACGCGTTCACGGAAATTATCCGGTGAAATGACAACTGTAGCATCGGGCTTTTTCATATCGCTGCCCAGTTTGGCAAAAACCTTATTGAAGCTGACGCCCACGGAACAGGTCAATCCTAATTCTTCACGCACGCGTTGACGGATCTGATCGGCTATCTGCTTGCCATCGCCCATTAAATGAACAGTCCCGCTAACGTCAAGCCAGGCCTCATCAAGGCCAAAGGGTTCGACCAGATCCGAATAATCAGCCAGGATTTGCCGGGTCATTTGCGCATATCGCAGATATTTTGAATAATCTGCTTTAAGGACCACCAGGCCCGGACATTTTTGTCTGGCTTGCCAAATAGCCTCGCCTGTTTTGATGCCGAATCGTTTGGCCATATCATTTTTGGTTAAGATGATACCGTGTCGGTTATCGGCATCGCCGCTGACCGCAACCGGCTGTGAACGCAGTTCCGGTCGGTACAGGCATTCAACGCTGGCATAGAAGCAATTCAGATCCGCATGCAAGATTACACGAGGCCAGTCTGACATGTGTTCATCATCTCACTCGTCTCATTCGATTTGACAGGCTTTTACTGCTCATCTATAATAAGCGAATCGGTACATATGCAAGTTTCATATAATGTTCTTGCATTTCAGGAGGTACATTATGCTGGAATTTAGCCGTAAAAGTAATTTACTGGAACAGTCTGCCTACCGCTATTCTCTGCAGGATGTTGCTGAACCCAATTTGTACCGGCATTTATTTGATTACGCCAACGTGCCGAAAATACCGTTCAATCACCGCATCGTTCCGATGAACACCCCGGATCATATCTGGATCACCGACACAACCTTCCGTGACGGCCAGCAAGCTTGCTCGCCCTTCAGTGTTGATCAAATAGTCCAATTGTATCGGCTCTTACATAAGCTGGGCGGGCCACAAGGCATCATCCGGCAAAGCGAGTTCTTTCTCTATACTGATAAGGACAAAGAAGCGGTTAATCGCTGTCTTGAATTGGGCTATGATTTTCCTGAAGTAACCAGTTGGATTCGTGCCAGCGAAAAAGATTTTCAACTGGTTAAGGATATGGGCGTCAAGGAAACCGGCATTCTGGTCTCATGTTCAGATTATCATATTTTTAAAAAGATGAACTTAACGCGCCGGCAAGCCATGGACAAATACCTGGGCATTGTCCGCAGTGCGCTTGAATATGGAATATTACCGCGCTGTCACTTCGAAGACATCACTCGTGCCGATTTTTATGGTTTCGTTGTTCCATTTGTTAATGAACTAATGAAACTGGCGCATGAAAGCGGCCACCCGATCAAAATTCGAGCCTGTGATACCTTGGGTTATGGCGTATCCTATCCTGGGGTTGCTCTTCCCCGCAGCGTTCCGGGCATCATTTACGGATTGCAGCATTATTCGGAAGTTCCTTCTGAATGGCTCGAATGGCATGGACACAATGATTTCTATAAAGTTGTCAGCAATGCTGCAACCGCATGGCTATATGGCTGCAGCAGCGTTAATTGTTCCCTCCTGGGTATCGGCGAGCGTACCGGCAATTGTCCTTTGGAGGCTATGGCTATCGAATATGCTTCACTCCGTGGGACAACAGACGGTATGGACCTTTCGGTCATCACCGAAATCGCTGAATTCTTCGAAAATGATATCGGTTATGAAATTCCGCCGCGCACCCCCTTTGTCGGCCGCTATTTCAATGCTACCCGCGCCGGCATTCATGCCGATGGCTTGCTTAAAGATGAAGAAATATACAATATTTTTGACACGACAAAAATTCTCAACCGACCGGCTACTGTCGCCGTCGACTCACATTCCGGTTTGGCCGGTATTGCTCATTGGCTTAACAGCTTCTATGGCTTGAAAGGCGATGATGCTGTTGATAAAAAACATCCTGCTGTATTGGCCATGAAAGACGAGGTTGACCGCCTGTATCTGGCAGGACGCAATACCGTTATGGGCGATGGTGAATTGGAATCACTGCTGCAACAAGTCAATGAAGATTTCTTTATCGCTGTAACGGCTTTACGCATGCGGGCCAAAAAAGAGAAAACACATCGGCAGCCCTAATCAAATAAGCATTATTCTGCCCTTATGGCGTCGGAATTTTACATCGTGTCAGGCACAAAACGGGCAGGCAGCGGAATCTTTTTGCCCCTGTTCCCTATCGGCCATCTCCCGGTCGGAACACAACAAACGCGGTAAAGTATATTCGATCACAGACGGGGCATTCGCCGCGTCACGGCCATCGCCAATTTCAAAAAAAGCTGTTTTCGCCGGCTGGCGGACCATACCGGAATTTTGTTGACTGCACTGCGGGCGCGTTGTTTGAAAAGCAGACGTTTGCCTAGGCATAGGTCGTCCAGCAAGATTATTTTTTCCCGCCGCTTCGGCTGAACAAGAGATAGTCTGAACCAGTTTCGTCCATTGCCTGGCAGCATACGCTTCAGCGCGAGCTTCACTTCTAACCAGCAAATAACTCAGACAAGCCATCAATATCAGCATGAGTCCCAAAAACAAATTGATCATAGACATAAGCGAATCCCTCTCTTTTGAACAAAACTCCGTCAACAAACATTTGTTCTCTTTTGTTTTATCATAGCAGGCTAATGATTACCTGTCAATAGAAAACAAACATTTGTTTGCAGTCATTATTCGCGAAACACAGAATTGCAAACGCCATGAAAAACGCCCCTCTGCAGTTGTTTATTCTGCAAAGAGGCGTTATGTCAGATCCTGGAAGTAAATCAATACAATCAAATATCGGCCACCCTGTAAGACAGCCGCAATTCATCCAAGTGGGTTTCCAGGCGGCGGTAATGGACGCCGGCATGCTCCATCATGAGTTTTGAAGCTTTTACATTATCGGTTTCCGCATATTTATCCGATATATAGACGACTTCGCGAATACCGGACTGGATAATGGCCTTACCGCATTCGTTACAGGGGAAAAGCGGAACATAAATCGTGCAGCCGGCAAGATTAAATCCAACATTATTCAGGATGGCATTCAATTCGGCATGACAGACATAAGGATATTTTGTCTCCAGAGGTGTTCCTTCTCGGTCCCAGGGAAATTCATCGTCACTGCAGCCGATCGGCATGCCATTGTAGCCGACAGATACAATTTTGTGCTGCTGATTCACAATACAGGCGCCGACCTGAGTATTGGGATCTTTACTGCGTTGTGCGGATAAAAGTGCAATACCCATGAAATACTCATCCCAGCTGATGTAGTCCGAACGTTTGTTCACGGTTGATTTCACCTTCACTTTCCGATGTTGTTCTTCATTTTCCCTTGACAGGAAAAAGGTTGCTTATATTATGACAGGGCATCCACAATCTGGCAACGTACGCCCTACTTATTCAGCCTTTAAACCGCCCAGACGGTTAAATCAAAAGCCACGCAGCAAATCGTCATAGGTATCCCGTCTGCGTATCAGCTCAACTTCACCGGATTCACGGATTAATACTTCAGCAGGCCGCAAGCGGTTGTTATAATTTGAACTCATGGCATAACCATAAGCTCCGGCATCCTGAACAGCTATAATATCGCCGGGCTTCAAAGCCGGCAGCGACCGTTCTTTGGCAATGATATCGCCGCTTTCGCAGATATTGCCAACTACCGTATAGAGCCGTTCGCCATCCTCCGCCAGCAGTTCACCATGCCTGTAAATAATAATATCATGCCAGGAATCATATAGGATAGGCCTGGCCAGAACATTAAAACCAATATCGGTGCCGGCATATGCCACCCCGTCATTTTCTTTTAATGCGTGTACCGTGCCCAGCAAAGCCCCGCATTCCGCGGCAATATACCGGCCAGGTTCGCTTTTCAAGATTATTTCCCGGCCATATCGGCTGATAAAATCTCTTACCAGTCGGGTCAGGCCTTCGCGCAGGACACTCAGATCCAGGCGTGCTTCACCGGCCAGCTTATGATAGGGAATTCCAAAACCGCCGCCCAAATCAATAAATTCTAACTCCGGGAACTGAGACGCTATATCAAAGAAATGGCTTGCTGCCCGCAAATAGGGCGCCGGTTCCATAAAAAGTGATCCGATATGTTGATTGACGCCGATAATGTGCAATTGATGACGGGCAGCAATCGCTTTAGCTTCATCCAGCTGGCTGGCATTGATACCGAATTTGGTTTTTTTGCCGGCTGTGATGACTTTAGCATGGTGGCCGGTGCCAATACCTGGATTGATCCGGATCGCCACGCGGGCGCCCGGCGCCAGATGACCCATCAAATCGAGCTGATCCAGAGAGTCCAGGCTGGTTACAATCTTGCGATCCAGAGCAAATTGCAATTCATCCACACCGACATTATTAGGAACGAAAAAAATCTGTTCCGGACGAAAACCAGCTTGTTCCAGAACGAAAATCTCGCCCGGGGACATTGCGTCGGCATACAGACCTTCCTCATGAACCATTTTCAGCAGCTGCAGATTTGAATTGGCTTTGATGGAAAAATTGGCTGTGAAGTGCGGATAATCAACGATCGTCTGCATTTCATGGCAGCTGCGGCGCAGAATTGACTCGTTATACACATACAGCGGGCTGCCGAAACGTGCGATCAACTCCGCCGGATTTGTTTGACCGTAAAACGAGGATTGTGCAGAACGGATTTCAGATGATACCATTAATGTTTCCTCCCTGTTGGCTTGCAAGATCGATATCATTTAGCGGCGCTGGAGCGCCAATGAGACGAATTTCATTGATCATTGCTTCTTTAAAGAGCGTTACCAAAGCCTGATGACATGAAAACAGACAGGCGGACTCTCCCTGTTCGCGGATTTCTCCGGTAAAAACCATATTTGAATCAACAATCAAACGGATTTGCCCTGGTTCCTTTTTAGTATAATAAATGATGATGCCGGGTATGGTCAACGGCGGCGCCGTAATCAAAACAACTTTCTTGCCGTTTTTATGCAAGTCCATCAATTCGCCGCGTACGATCTCCGCTTCCGCCGGCGCCAAAGCCAGATAAACCCGGAATTTTGCTCCGGTAATCAGATTGCGCATTTTATCGATAATATGAGATTTCCCACGGATGGTTAAAAAAGGCTCAGTAATTTTCTTTTCTTCCGGGACAAGTGTTTGAATCGTTTGCAGCACCTGCTCCAGCCGGCGCTGCTTGTTTATGCAAAATTCGTCCACCGGAACAGCGGCATATCGTTTGACAGTTCCGTCAACACAGATGGCTCCGCCCTTTTCCATTAAACCCGCTAACGCAAGATAAGTATTTGAACGTGATATTCCAGATTGTTTGGCTGCCTCATAACCAGACATTATTCCCTCACGAAGCAGCAAAAGATAAAGCCGAGCTTCGTGGCGGGTCAATCCGGTTTCAATGAGGCAATCCTGCAATTCCATTCAATCCAACCTGCAATTTCCGATAGTATTTCTATATAGGAACACTATAATCATCAAAAAAAGCGCTGTCAATGGTGGCCTGGTTAATGAACCAATCTTCGTCATGTCTTCGGGCTGGACGCGAATCAAGCCTCATCGTGTCCGCGGCCCTTCGGGCCTGTGGAGCTCTTTGGCTTGGTTCGCGTCCAGGCGATATTATAGAGGGTAGTTGAGAGTGGATCAATGAGTTTCCTTTACATATTAACTTTCAGACAAGCTATAACCTAAAAGTCTAGTTATCATTATCCGGCAGCCCTTTCTGTTGCGAGTTAAGGCCGTCAGGCCGCGAAGTCGAGCATCAGAATGGGCTTTCGGATAATTAGCAACAGAAAGGACTTCCGGATCGCCAGTTAAGGCCGATAGGCCGCGAAGTTATCTTTCTAAAAGCCAGTCTTCGTGCTGGACGCGAACCAAGCCTCATCGTGTCCGCGGCCCTTCGGGCCTGTGGAGCTCTTTGGCTTGGTTCGCGTCAGGCGATATTATAGAGGGTAGTTGAGAACGAGCTTATACAATCCTTCTAGGCGAGTTTAAGGCCGTCAGGCCGCAGGGTCGAGCAAAGAAGGATTGTATAAACCGTCTTTCGGCCTGTGGGCCTGGTTGATGAACCAATCTTCGTCATGTCCGCGGCCTTCGGCCTGTGGAGTTCCTCAGATTGGTTCATCAACCAGGCGATACTATAGAGGGTAGTTGAGAGTGGATCTATGAGTTTCCTTTACATATTAGCTTTCAGAAAAGCTATAACCTAAAAGTCTAGTTATCATTATCCGGCAGCCCTTTCCGATGCGAGTCTAAGGCCGACAGGCCGCAGGGTCGAGCATTAGAAAGGGCTGCCGGATAATTAGCATCAGAAAGGATTACCGGATACTACACTTATGGAAACACCGTTGCATCGCAATCTTGATCAGGTACGGGCAAATCGCTCAAACGGTAAACAAGAAAGCAGCCGACAATTTCCAGGAATGGAATTCCGGTCAGAATGCCATAGGCGACGGCATGGAGCTCTTTATACTGACGGAATAAAGAACCGAAAGCCAGGATCATTAAAATATAGGTGATAGCGGTAAAAAGGCCGCCAAGAAAACTGCCGCTGCCGAGCAGCATAAAAGCGGCAGACAGGGGCAGGACAATTTGAATGTATGGAATGCGCCATTGTGGCGTAACAGCCAAAACCTGCCGAAGCAGCGTGCCCAGGATATAGAGTCTGGCTATCGGGATCCAGGCCAGCCAGGGATTAGGCAGCGCACGTTTTTGCGCCATACGATATAAGCCCGCCGATATGATCAGATAGGCAACCAATCGAATGGCATAATAAAACAGATACAAGATGGCTGTCAAAATGCCAACAGCAGCAAAACCATGCCAAAAATTAAACACAAATCAATTCCTCGGCCAATTATTCAGTCATCCAAAGACCATGGAGATTACAGTATTCATAAATTGTTATCGGACCGTCCTCAATGATAAAATCAGCTTCCGGCGCTTGTCCCGGCGCTAATGTAACCCGTTGAGTACGGTTAGCCTGAGCGACGCAAATCCATTGAATATAATGGGCATCCGTCATCGGATGCGCCACGCTGCCAACAGTTACATGAAGTTTACTGCCGTCTCTCTGATAAACAGGTACATGTTTCTCCTTAGCGCCGTCTGAAGTATTGGCTTTAAGTAGAATCATCGGTTGTCCGCAACAGACCAATTCGCCTCCGCCATCATTGATTAGTCCTACCAAATTGCCACAAATGCTGCAACGATAAAAACACCTTGTTGTCTGCATAGATCGTTACCTCCAATCGATATAGGCCGGCTTTGCCGACTCGGTTTGATAGGTAGATTATACCATATGTTGAATATCAGGACATTAACAGGTATAATGATTGCGGCAGGTGAAAATAAAGTGCGTTTTTGGCAGAAAAAAGTGGTTAGATTAAGTATCTATGACTGGTTTGGCTTGTTAATCATCGGAAGTTTTTTCGGTTTGATTTGCGAGACGCTTTACATGTTCTTTTTAACCGGTGAATGGATCAGTCGAAAAGGCTTTTTGTTTCTGCCTCTTTGCCCGCTTTACGGATTCGCTTTGGTTGGCAGCAGACTTATGCCGACAGCCTTCCAGAAAACATATTTCCGTCTTTGGCTGACCGGTTGTGTCGGCGGAACATTGCTGGAATTTATATCAAGTATATTATTGGAGAAAATTTTTCATCTGCGCTGGTGGGATTATTCCTATCTGCCCTATAACATCGAAGGCCGGGTTTGGCTGCCCATGTCTTTGCTTTGGGGATTGGTGGTTGTCGTCAGCAACCGCTGGTTAACAACTTTTATCCTGGCCGGCCTGAAAAAATTGCCGGTTCGGACAACGGAGTTTATCTTTACATTGCTGCTGGTCCTGGTCATTATCGACTCCAGTTTAACGACGATGGGCCTTTTCCGGTTTGCCCAGCGTCATCAACTCATTCAAACGCCAACCTGGGTTGTGGCCTTCAACCAGGATGTCGGCATCAACGATCATCAGCCATGGCTGATGAAACTGGATCAGACTTTATTTTCCGATCAGCACATCTATCGTATCTTCCCTTATATTACGGCAAAAGACGGCAATGGATGGGAACGTATGGTCATTCAGGATAAAAGGAAGAATCAGATACCGCCGCCGTTCTCGGAATCCTTGCCCGATTCCTCATCTCCAGCCAATGTATCGTCGTCCGAAAGATGGGATTGACTGCCCTGATCTGCGGGAGCAATCCGATCCGTGTCATCTGCCGGCTCAGCTGTCGGCTCATCTATCCGATCATCAGCCACGTTGTCAGCCATGTCATCTGCTGCCCCGTTGTCTGCCGGCTCGCCGGTTTCCGCAAGACTGGTGGACAGACGCGCTGCCAGGGATTCCTGGCTTACCTCAGCCGGGCGGACAATCGGTCTGCGCTTCCGGCTGCGGGCTACTATTTTCGGAACCCGGCAGATGGCCACAAGAATGAATATCGAAAGCAGGCTGATCATCAATCCGACCCAGAACCATTCAGGCGTATAGTTCAGTTCGATCTGATGCAGGCCGGCTGAAATTTTAAAGCTGATAAAACCGTTGTCCAGAGCTTCAGTTTCGGTAACCTGCCCGTCGACTTTCACCTGCCAGCCTTTATCGTAAGGAATCGTCATCATCATAACGCCGTCTTGCGCGGCTGTAACGGAACCGGCCACATGCGTATCGGTGAAAGCGGAAATCTGCAGACTGTTGTTTTGAATCGTGGTTATTGCTTCTTCAAAAGCGATTTGATCCAGGCCGACGGCATAAAGCTCAAAACGGCCGGTTTCTGAGCTGCTCTTATTGAACGCCAGGTTGAGTTCGATAACCGCTCCGGCGCTGACATAGCCCAAATCAACCATGGTTGACCGTTTGGCATTGAAATCAATTTTTTTATCGTCAATCATCACATAGCCATAGTCCGCTTTATTGGCGGCTACATCCAGATAAAGGGAGACATTCTGGTCGGCCGTATTGACAATATTGATCTTCGCCAGCGAATCCTGGTCTTTGTTCGTCCGGGTATAATTATAAGCATGGCTTCCCGTCCCGCTGAATGTCATGTTCGACAAGGTTCCAGGTTCCATGTCCAAAGTAATCAGGACATCCGATCCGCCGGTTAAAGCGGTAACCAGACGATTCTGTGCGCTGAAAGGATCACCGCCGGAACTATGCCAGTCTTCAAGCTCCGGCAGTCCGACATACCCCAGTGAAAGGGCATACGGATTGCGGAACACTTCCAGCTCATCTGTTTTAACAATCGACTGAAGGTACTGGTATTGGATGCTGTTGGAGCGGCGGATAATGTACTTAATGCCGAATAGCGAATCCAAAAGCAAGTCTGATCCTTCATATTTATAACTGTTGATGCCATTGCTGTGATATCCAAGATTGGCAAACATCGTGACCGGTTTGGTCGGCATGGTCGATGAAAATATTGACAGGCCATTATATTGGTACATAAAAGGATCATTGGTTGTCTTGGGCGGTAAAATTTCCAACCGGTAAAAATCAGGTTCCTGCGCGTCGATGGCTGCCAGCTGCTCGCGGATTTCATCCACCTCATGCCCCGCCATGTAGCCTTCACGATTGGAGTAGTATTCTGTTTTATCAATACGGTGCAACGTCAGCAGCGTATTCAGCAGCAGCTCGGCGACAACTACAAAAAGAAGCGCCATCGCCAGATCGTTCTTGTGAATAGGCCGGATGCGGTCCAGCGTCAGCACAGCGGCATAGATGACGATGAAAATGATTGTTACATATAATGTTTGCAGTTCGGGCGCTTTGTCATTCAGTTTTTGGGCCAGAAGGACAATGCCGATCAGGGTCGTACAAACAGCGCCTATTTGTTTGCCGCTGAATTCTTTAAGGCTCTGCAAAGCCGGATAAGCCAATGTCAGGATTAAAAAGATGTAAACAAAAGAATTTCGATAAGGAAGCTGGTTGGGGAAATGAAATCCATGCCAGATAAAATTAAGGACATTAATGTTGAAGCTGAGAATCATCACTAAAATCAAGGCCAAATTCCAGAGTTTTTGTTTCAAGGGAATTGATTTGGCAAAGAAATAAATCGGTATAAGAATCAACGCCAGCACACCGCAGTACATATTCGGCATGCCGTCGCGGATTGTCGGCGGCGTTAGCATAAAATGCTGCCCGATATAATCGAATAAATCAAAATAGTTGGTAACGGTTTTAGGAATGCTGTCCCCGGCGGCCGAGGTCAGCTGCAAAGAAAAATAAGTCGGCAGGGACAATACGGCCGACAGGCCGCCGCCCAAAACGGAAAAGAGGATAAAGCGGCCGACTGTGGCCAGCAGCGCTTTGGGTCTGGAAAAGCGATGATATTCAAACAGACAGGCTAAGAAATACAATCCGGTAAAGAGGCAGACGAAAAAGGCAATATAGTAATTGCTGTAGATCAACAACCCCAAAGAGACGCAATACAAAAGGCAGCGTTTTTCTCTGACAAGCCGCACCATGCCCAGCAGGATGATCGGCAGCAGGAAAATGCCGTCCAGCCACATGATGTTCCAGGAATAAGCCAACGAAAAGGAAGATAAGGCGTACAGGGCGGATATGGCAACCATATAGATGTTTTCCTGGCGCCATACACCCCGCAGGAAAATGAAGAAGCAAGCGCCGGCCAGACCGATCTTGACCACGATTAAAATCATGATGCCTTCAGTCAGATAAGTCGGCGAAAACAAGACGATAATGATATTCAGCGGACTGGCCAGATAATAAGCAAACAAGGCGAAGAAGTTGTTGCCCAGACCGCCGGACCAGGAATAAAAGAGGCTGCCGCCGGATGTGAATTTGTCCCGCAGCTCGGCCATAAAAGGCGCATATTGATGATATAGATCAATGGTTAAGACATCCCGGTCTGCAACCGGAAACATGCCCCGGCTCATATAGCCGATAAAAAGGATCATGGCCGGCAAGGTAAATGCCAGAATGGTTTTCGTGTTTTGCTGCAGCAGCTGTTTGATGCGGTCTCGAAATCTTATCCAGAATCCAGGCATTTTGTTTCTCCTCTTGGCGTCATCATTATGGTCTGGCTTTATAAGCATAACTTTATTTTAGACGATAGTGAATCGAATTCTGTTCCTCTTATCCATTCAGGCAGTTTCAGTCAAGCGCAAGGGATTTTCGACCGCCAGGCGAAGCAATTCGTCAGTGGCCGTATCGTCAAGAAGCCAGCTGCGCAAGAAACGGCGCGGCAAAATCAATGGCATACGGTCATGAATGGGCGCAACGGAAGCATTAGCCGCTGTTGTCAGGATGACAAAACGTCGTAAGGGCGTAATGGCATGAGCGTCTTCAGAAAAGGTTCGGGAAATACCTGCCATATAAAAAATCGGTTCATTATCCAGCGACAATTTAACTTTGGAACCTTTACGGCCGTCCGGATCATGCCGCCACTCAAAAAAAGCGCTGGCCGGAATCAAGATTCTGCCCTGTCTTAAGGCTGTGCGAAAAAGCGGTTTTTCAGCAGCCGTCTCCGCCCGCGCATTGATCAGAACACCCTTTCCCCGATATTGCGGAAAGCCCCACTGCATCAAATCAATCATAATCCGGCCGGCCGGCACATTCTGATCAGGCCGAAGGACCGGAACAATATGTGTCGGCGCAATGTCTCCGGTTTTTACAGCGCCTAAAGCATCCGTACCGTAAAACTTCCGGTTGACTTCTTCCAGAATTCGACGCATTTCTGCTATATCCTCTTCCTGGTCGATATAATAACGCCCGCACATACCGTTTATTATCCTCAGGAATAAAGCAGGATCAAGGCGAGAAGCTCAACAGGCTCCGAACCGCTGTTGCGGATCGCATGGCTTTGTCCGCCCAGGGTTATTGACGCGTCACCGGGATTAAGAATCTGCTCACCGTCTTCGGTACTGTCTGTCAGAATGGCTTGTCCACGAATGATATAATATATTTCTTCCTCGTTGACATGCTCATGCAAGCCAATGGAACAACCGGGTTCCAAGGTTATTTTAGCGCACATCCGTGCCCGTCCCTTAAACTCGCCCGGCTTGTAAATATGAGTAATTTGAACCTGGCCATCGCCGCCCCGCATGCTTTCTTTTATTTCGCTGACCATCATTTCGGCCCGTTTCAACATCGTAGGTACCCTCCTCCAGAAAAAAAGCCTTATGCAGTCATTTCCGGCTTTTCGCCGAATCAGGCTGTTCTCTTCTTTATAGCACAAATTTCAGGTCTTGACAATCAGACCGGCAAATACTAATATGTATTCGATATCATTTCAATATCATTACGAAATCACCCGCGTCAGCAGAGGAGGAAAAATTATGACTGATCAAAGCAAAGATATTAAATCATCTACACACGATGTTGAAATCAATCCCCAATACCGAAACGGCATGGGCATGCTGCTCCTTAACCTGTTGTTCATGATTGTTTCGGTTCCGGTTTTTATCGAAGGCATTATTCTGGCGCAAAACACTAAAACTGCTGTCTGGGGCGCGCTCCTGATCATCATCAGCAGCGTTTATTTCCTGATTGCCGGGCCTATTCTGTTTGGCGGGCTGAAGGTTCTCAAACCTAATGAAGCATTGGTATTAACCTTGTTTGGCAAATATTACGGAACGCTTAAAGGCGAAGGCTTCTTCTTTGTCAATCCTTTCGTTACAGCCGTCAATCCCGCCGCACGCACACAGATCAGCGCAGCTATGGCCGCTCAACAAAACGCCGGCGAGAGTAAAAGCACAACACAAACCGTGTCGGCTGCTTCTTTCAATAAGAAAATCTCACTAAAAACAATGACACTGAATAATGATAAGCAAAAAATCAATGATGCCCTTGGCAATCCGATTATTATCGGCATTGTTGTTATCTGGAAGGTCGTTAATACGGCTAAGGCTGTTTTTAATGTCGATAACTACATCGAGTTTTTATCCATTCAGTCTGACGCCGCCCTGCGTAATGTTATTCGCCTCTATCCGTATGATGTTTCAAACGATGATAATGAAAAGACCTTGCGAGGCAGCAGCCAGGAAGTCGCTGAAAAACTGAAAACGGAAATCCAATCGAAAGTTGATATCGCCGGATTGGAGATATTGGAAGCGCGGATAACCCACCTTTCATATGCTCCGGAAATTGCCGCGGCTATGCTTCAGCGGCAACAGGCAACCGCCATTATCGATGCCCGCCAGATGATCGTCGAAGGAGCTGTCGGCATGGTTGAAATGGCCTTGGCCAAATTGAATGAAAAAGCGATCGTCCAACTGGATGAAGAACGTAAAGCCGCCATGGTCAGCAATTTGCTGGTTGTGCTCTGCGGCAACAAAGATGCCCAGCCGGTCGTCAACAGCGGATCGCTTTATTGATCACAACCGTTCAGGAGCTTCTTTCACAAAGAAGCTCCTGTCTCATTTTTCGAGGAAAGGCGGCTGTCTATTTGGAGAATAAAGATTCAATTAAAAAACAAATACTGCTGCGGCTGTCACCCTCGTTGTGGCAGGAATTGGCGGCTTGGGCCGAAGATGATTTTCGTTCGATTAACGGGCAGATTGAATATCTGCTGCATGAATGCGTAAAGCAAAGGGGAAAATCAAATCAAAAAAACGGCCATGAAGCTTGATTAGAATGAGATCGCCAAACCGTCGTAAGATACTGAAAATCCATATTCTGCGGCCAGGGGAACCAGCTCATCATAAATCATCCCGGCATTATGGGAAAAATGATTGATGTAAAACTGGGTCTTTTGATCCGCGCAGCCCATATCCAGCAAACGATTCCTGACCTCTATGTTTGTCGCCAAATCCATATGATTTTCCCGGCAAGGTATCATGATGCACGTGCAATCAAGCGATACAAAATCAAGATAAGGCCGGTTCTTCTCCAGGTAAGCCCAGGTTTCATCAGGAAAATATCCGGTATCATGAGCATACAACAGACTTTTATTCTTTTCGTGAATCAAGTAGATGACTGGATTGCATCGTGGTTCATGATCAGCTTTTAAGGTCGTGTCAAGGATTATGCGCACTTTCTGTTCTCACTTGGTTAACTGACCATCAGCCAGCTGTCAGATCGGTAGCCACCTCCTCACTCAGGTCCATCGACTCCAGGTGCTTCATATTCAGATATAGCTTCATCCCCCAAA
>JAYFQE010000020.1:0-81825 GCA_034927345.1 Clostridiaceae bacterium | reverse complement strand
ATCGCCGATACTGCCGCAAAAATGTCCTTTGTACGAAGACCCGAAGGACTGGGCGTCATCCTCGATGACGATCAGGTTGTGCCGCCGGGCGGCTGCCATCAGGTTATCCATATCGCAGGGATTGCCGAGTAAATGAACGGGCATGACCGCTTTCGTGTAACGATCGGCCAAAGCATCGATCGCCGCCGGATCCAGGCTCATGCTCTCATCCACATCGGCAAAAACCGGCACGGCGCCGGCTATGATGACCGCGCCGACCGTTGCGATGAAGGTGCAGGCCGGGACGATGACCTTGTCGCCCGGGCCGATGCCGGCCGCTTTCAGGGCAACGACCAGCGAAGCGGTTCCCGAGGTTACGCCGAGGGCGTTTTTGCAGCCGGCCAGACGCGCCAGGTCCTTTTCAAAGCTCTTCACTTTATTCAGAACATCCGGCCCATAATAACGATACGGCGATTTGTGTTCGATAACCGCCATAACGGCCTGCTTTTCTTCTTCACTATAAACATCGGCGCCCGGATAAGCCGCCGGCAAAGGGGTGCTCCGGACGGGTTTCCCGCCGTTGAGAGCCAGCTCCTGACTTAATGTCGTCTTATTCATCGGATTGATCCTCCATATATTTTTCCGAGGCGGACAAATTTGCTTTTCATGTAAATCCGCCGGTTTCTGTTATTATTGTGTCAAATGGCCGCCGGAAAAACTATACTTATCCTCTTAAACTATGGTTAAAAATCACTGAGCTGCTAAATCATTCGTCATGCGGTTAAGGCGGGCGTTCAGGCTGCCGGCCTGGCGCATAGTCCGGAACGGTCTCCTGTTCGCAGATATGACAAATCGTGACGTCATTTACGGCTTATTTAAGGGTAGACTATACAAATATCATGATCAAGCGTTATAATGATGACAGCATAAACCAACGAGGTTAACCCCGTTTATCCTCACCCAAAAGCGAGGCTGAAAAGAGAGCTCCTGACTCCATAACAATCAGGTTTAAGGGATGCCCGCAGGTGTTTCCGGCACTTGCGAGGCATCCTGATTATATTTCGTCAAACTGTCGCCTAAATACTGTCGCCTAAATGAAGGAGATGATCCTATGAAAGTCACCAGTACCGGCATTGTCCATGGCGTTATCGCCGACATATACGGCAAGCGCGGCCGGCAGTTCGACCGGCAGGGCATGCCGACCTGCTCCCTGCCGCTGCGGATCGAAGACGCGCCGGCCGGAACCGTATCCTTTGCGCTCTTTCTGGAAGATAAAGACGCTGTGCCGGTTTGCGGTTTTTCCTGGATCCACTGGATCGCGGCCGATATTACCAGAACCGAGCTGCTGGCCAACGAAAGCCAGACCGCCACGGACTTTGTTCAGGGCACCAACAGCAATTCAGGCAAACTGGGGCGCCAGGATCGCCTGGCCGTCAGCTGTTACGGCGGCATGTCGCCGCCCGACGCGCCGCATATTTATGAGCTGCATGTTTATGCGCTGGATACGCTGCTCCACCTGAAAAAGGGATTTTATATGAACGAGTTGTTCCGCGCTATGCAAGGCCATATCCTGGCACAGGCAGATATTCAGGGCAGCTACGGAAATTAGCCGTTTGGCCAGGCCGGCCTATTCGTGGTCCATTTCCGGCGGTTCCATCGAAAAGCGGCCGGCGTTGGGGCAGTTTTCGCATTTTTTCCGCCAGCCCGGAACCAGTTCGTCTTCCATGATGCGCGGAATAAATTCATTGTCTCCGACCATCTGGTGATCGCGGCACAAGTCCACGCTGATCTTCTTATCATAAATGGGACACCATACCTGGGTTATCCGATCGGTCATGATTTTTCACCTCCAAAGCCTTTGATGACAACCGCCGGCAGCCGGCCGGCTTATAGCTCTGGTTCGATCATAAACCGTTCCCTTCGGGTTTTCAGTACCGTGTGTTGCAAATCGCGGCAAAACGCATCAAAGATTCGATCGTTGCCCGCAGATCCTGCCGGCAGCGGCAGCGGGCAATTTCAAACGGCAAAGGCCGGCGCATCGTGCTGAAAACAGCTTGAATGCCGGCTTGATAGACCTTTTCGGCGTCATCGCCGATATCGCCGACCACAGCGATAACCGGGACGCCCTGTTTGGCGGCCCGGGCGGCAATGCCTACCGGCACTTTGCCGCGCAGGCTCTGGCCGTCGATCCGGCCTTCGCCGGTAATGATCAGGTCGGCATCCCGGATCAGGTCATCGAAATGAACGCAATCCAGCACCGTATCGATGCCCGAGCGGACCGACGCTCCGGTAAAAGCCAGAAGGCCTGCTCCGAGGCCGCCGGCCGCCCCGGCGCCGGGAACCGCCGCCAGATCCGGGCCTAAATCCCGTTGGATTACCGAGGCATAGTGGCGCAGGTTCTCGTCCAATAAGGCGGCCATGGCCGGATCGGCGCCTTTTTGCGGGCCGAAGACGGCTGAAGCGCCTTCAGGCCCAACCAGCGGATTATCGACGTCACAGGCGACGATGATCTCACAGTCGCGCAGCAGCGGCAGCATCCGCGACACATCGATATGATCCAGCCGGGCCAGGCCGCCGCCGTTAAGCGGGATTTCGGCGCCGGCGGCGTCGAGGAAACGCGCGCCCAGAGCTGCGGCCATGCCGCAGCCGCCGTCATTGGTCGCGCTGCCGCCGATTCCGATTATCAGCCGGCGGCAGCCTTGTTCTATCGCGTCGGCAATCAGCTGGCCGGTACCGTATGTTGTGGTCAAAAGAGGATTCTTATCGTCGCCGACCAGCGGAAGACCGGATGCGGCAGCCATTTCAATCACCGCTGTCCGGCCGTCAGGTAAAATGCCGTAAAATGACTCGATCTCGCGGAACAAAGGATCCAGGGCTTTGCAAGTCCGGCGTTTACCGCCTGCCGCCACAAGAAAAGCGTCGACAGTACCTTCGCCGCCGTCGGCAATCGGCACTTGAACGGTTTCAATCTCCGGACTGACCGCGCGAATGCCCTCGGCGGCGATAGCGCAAACCTCGATTGAACTCATCGTCCCTTTGAATGAGTCTGGAGCCAGAACGATTTTTCTCATAGATACCTCCGTGCCGGTTTATATCTGATCAGGCGTATTTTACCACAGGAGACCATCCATTGACAGATTGTCCGGCTCACTTTACGATAGAGTCAGAAGAGCACCATACTCCGGATTTTGCCTGCGCCGCAGGTATTTTGAAGGCAGGTGGCCCATATGGATCATTACGATGTAGCTGTTGTTGGCAGCGGCGCTGGATTGACCGTTTTGGAAACCGCCCTGGAGAAAGGCCGGAAATGCGCCATTATAGAAAATGCCAAATTCGGCGGCACCTGTCTAAACCGGGGCTGTATTCCATCAAAAATCCTGGTTTATCCGGCCGATTTGATCCGGGAAAATGAGAAAGCCCGGCAGACAGGGCTCAATTGGCAGCTCGAATCCTTTGACTGGGCGACGATAACCCGCCGCGTTTGGCATTATATCGATTATAACAAGGTTCTTGAAACCAGTTTGGCCCAGGTTAAAAACCTGACCGTTTACCGTGGTACGGCGTCATTTACCGGATCCTGTACTTTACAGGTTCCTGATGAAAAAAACGGTCTTACAGAACCCTTTCAAGCCGATCTGATCGTCCTGGCGCCGGGTTCGCGCCCTCATGTTCCGCCGGTTGCCGGTTTGGAGAACGCCGGTTATCTGACTTCAGCGTCCTTTTTTTCCGACCGGTTCCCCGCCAGGCCATGGAAAAGTCTGATCATTTTGGGCGGCGGATCCATCGGTCTGGAATTTGCTCATATTTTTTCAGCTTTTGGGACAAAAGTAACCCTCGTGGAGATGATGCCGCATCTGGCGCCGACTGAAGAAGAGGTGGTCAGCCGGCATCTGGAAACAAATCTGGTCCGACAGGGCATCGAGGTTATCACCAATCACCAGGCGGTCGGGGCCGGCCGGAACGACGGCGGTAAGTCGCTGACCGTCCGCAGTCTGGAAAGCGGCGAGACCAGAACTCTGTATGGCGAAGAATTATTCGTCGCCTCCGGCGTCCAGTCCAACGCCGATCTGCTTCAGGCCGGTAAAGCCGGGATTGCCGTCGATGCCCGCGGCTATATCCTCACCAATGAGTATCTGGAAACAAACCGGCGCAACATCTGGGCGCTGGGCGATGTCAACGGCAAATACCCGTTCCGCCACAAAGCCAATCAAGAAGCGGAAGTCTGTCTGCACAACATGTTTCGTCCCGATCTCAGCAAACAGGCTATGAATTATCAGCATGTACCCTGGGCCATCTTCACATCGCCACAAATCGCCCATGTCGGCCTGCGCGAGCAGGAAGCGCGTGAACGCGGCATCAAGTATCAGGTCGGCGTCAATTATTATTCATCCATTGCCATGGGTTATGCCATGGGATACCGTAAGGGGGATCCCGATGATGGTTTCGTCAAGCTGCTCGTCGACGAGAATATGAAAATCATCGGCGTTCACATTATCGGCCCTCACGCCGCCATTTTGATCCAATCCTTTGTTTATCTGATGAATGCCGGCTATCGCTGCCATCGGCAGTCCTTTGACAGGCCTGCACACGACGAAGAAAGAGCCCGGCAAATACCGGGGCTCTTCCCTCTTTGGCCGGAAACCGGATCTTTGGACCCGATCACCCGATCCATGGTCATCCATCCGTCCCTGAACGAACTGACGGCCTGGGTTATCGACAAACTGGCCTGGCCTGAATAAATCTTACAGCCCGCCGTCCGCCCGGGCGCTTTATTTCAACAACGCCGGTCCTTGTTCGAAAGCGGCCGGCGTCCGGTTGACCGCGGCAATCCGCGCATAAATGTCCGGGGAGAATTTCAGCTGGCGGTCGTAGGTATAGAGGCCGTTTTGTTCCTGTTCGACATCGGTCAGCTGGGTATAACAAAAGCCGCAAATATGCGGATTATCCAACAAAACCCGGGTCAGTCCTTCATAGCGGCCGGCCAGCTCGGTTTCGCTCTGCGGATTATGGCCGTATCCCCAACCGTTCTGGCAATTCGGATTCCACCAGGTGCCGCCGTATTCGCTGACCATATAGGGCTGTCCTTCATCATGCTGCCGGTCGGCAAAAGTAACATAAGGAGCGCCGCCTTCCCGCATGGCTTGATAATGTCCGGCAAAAACAGCTGGGTCCTGTTCATAATCATGGACGTCGAAAATATCGGTCGCGACATGAAAATTGCCGCTGGTATCAATAACCGGCCTTGAGGGATCCACGATTTTGGTTACCTGATAGACCTGGCGCAGGACCTCGTCGCATTGGCGGCGGCCGTTATGATCCCAGGTTTCGTTAAAGGGGCACCAGCCGATAATCGCCGGATGATTGCGGTCGCGCCGCAAGACTTCCAGCCATTCCGGCAGAAAATGAATCAATCCGTCGCCCGTGTCGATATTCAGCCCCCAGTTGGCTTGTTCGCCCCAGACCAGATAACCCAGACGGTCCGCCCAGTATAGAAAGCGGGCCTCAAAAACCTTTTCATGCAGTCTGGCGCCATTAAAACCCAGCGCCATGGAACGTTCAATATCGCTTTTCAGATCCAGATCGGACGGCGCCGTATAAATGCCTTCCGGATAAAAGCCCTGATCGAGAACCAGTCTTTGAAAGACCGGCCGCCCGTTAAGATAAAGGCCGTACGGCAGCAGGTCGAGATTGCGGAATCCGGTATAGGAACGGACTTGATCGAGTATTTTCCCCGACGCGTCGCGCAATTCGATCAACAATCCGTAAAGCTGCGGTTGTCCGGGGGTCCAGGGTCTGATCGCCGCCTTTCCGGCCGGTTTTAAGGTTAATCGATGATATCCGGCATGCGCCCGGGCAGCGTCGGCAGCCAGAAAATCGGCGGCGGCGATCTCCTGCCACCGCTCTGGCCGGTCGGGCAGCTCGCCTGGCAGGTCATACAGGCCGGCCGTCAGCGACAGGCTGCCTTCTTTCATTTGTCCGGCGCCCAAGCCGGCGATTTCAACCGCTAAGCTGACCTCGCCCTTAAAATAATCGGCTGAAATATCGGCGGCGGCCAGATAGGCTGTCGGAACAAACTCCAGCCAGACCGTCTGCCAGATACCGGTCGTACGGGTATACGAGCAGCCAGAAGACTGAAAGCGCGGGCTTTGTTTGCCGGACGGCTGACAACCGCCGCGCAGGTCGTCGAAAGCGTATACCGTCAGAATATTGGTTCCGGCCCGGACCAGCGCCGTAATATCAAATGAAAACGAGCTGTACCCGCCGTCGTGGCTGCCGCCGGCCGCGCCATTGATCCAGATTTCGCAATGATAGTCGACAGCGCCGAAATGCAGGAGGATTCGGCCGGCAAGCGCCTCAGGCCCTATATCAAACGGCCGCTGATACCAGACCGCCTGCGTAAAATCCGTCTGACCCAATCCGGAGAGGCGGGATTCCGGACAAAAGGGGACCCGGATTTCCTGACCGAAGACGTGGTCGGCCTGGGAGAAACCGCGGTCTTTGCCGCTGTTGCCCGGATCAAAGGCAAAGGACCAGCGGCCGTTCAGATTCTGCCAGTTTTTCCTCTGCCATTGCGGCCGGGGGTATTCGGGGCGCGGTATGGATTGTTCGGTAGTACTCATCAATCAGACCTCCCTTTCCGCCACAGGCTGCTCAGCAATAAGGCAAAGAACCCGCCGACCACCGAACGGGCGCGGAAATGCAGCGCTTGTCCGGTTATCGTGTCATACCAGTCGGTCAGGGGGATACGGCTGCCGGTTTCGCAATAATAGGTGAACAGCGGCTCGATCAGGCTGCGGATCTGATCCTGATCATCGCTGAGCGCGGCGCACCAGATCAGCCAGTCGGATTTGGTATAGGCAGACCGGGAGTCAAGCGGCAGCCCATAACGGTTCTGCCGTTTCAGATATGAAGCGACTTCTTCCTTATACAGGTTGCCGGGAAAGAGATCCAGTCCCAGCAAACGGTCAAAGAAGAGGTTGTATTTCATGGACCAGGTTCCGGGCTTGTCGAAAGTCAGCTGGGTGTGATCGCCATCGTCAGCCAGGGCAAGCCATTGACCAGCCATCGAAGCAGCGGCCCGGCGATAGGATCCGGCGTTCTCCGGCTCTCCGATCGACTCAAGAATCATGGCATAGGCGCCCAGACCGACAATCGCTTTAATCGACAGATTGGCGTTGTGGCTGAGATGACCGGCGAAATCATCGGTACAGAGTTGTTCGCCGGGATCCTGGCCATACTTCAGTAAATAGCCGGCCCAGCCTTCCAATTGAGTCCGCCAGGCGCGGGCCAGGGAAAAGTCGCCGTCCGCCCGGCAGGCGGCTGCCGTCATGATCAGCATATTGCCGCATTCTTCAACCGGCATTTGGTATTTCAGGTCGTACTGCTCATGATCCAAACCGTAAACCTGGCCGGTGGCCAGCGGGTATTGGCCGACATCGTGCGGCGCAAAATCATACGGCCAGGCCGGCATAGCGGCAAACCGGAAAATCGGGCGCAGCATGCCGCGGACGAGTTCGGGACATAAGGCCAGAAACAGGGGTGTCGACGGGTAACTGACATCAACGGTGCCGATGCAGCCGTTGCTGAAACACTCTTTAGATAAGAAAATGACGGCGCCTGTTTCGTCGGCGATCAGTTTATGCGCGGCAACGGCCTGGCGATAGGCCAACGCGGCTATCGCGGCATATTGAGGGCCGCCGGCCTGCGCGCAGCTGTCGGCCAGGCGGCGGTCAAATGCCGCGCAGCGTTTTAGCAGCTCAGGATAATCCCGGACAGCCAGATTCAGGATATCGCGAAAAGACGCGCCATCCTTAAAACAATAAGCCGGAGTCGGATTCCCGAAATAGTTGATCGACTTCTGTTCATCATCATAAGCGTAAATGAACGCTGTCGCGGCGGTCGCCGGAGACGAGGCCGGTCCGGCCGGCAAATCCAGGCGGGCCGTCACGGCGCCTACCAGAGGAGCCGAATCATCCGGCCAGCGTGGATGAGCGCCAATGCTGTCCGGATTGAGCCGGCCTTCCGCGGCAAAAGCCGGCCGCAGATTAGCCGATCCGATCCGGGCTTCAGCCTGAGGATCCAGCGCAACCAGATAAACCGAACCCCAGTCTATCCGCTGATCATCACCGGAAACCGTCAATGGCGGCTGAGTCTGCGCCGTATTAAACAAGCAGACAGACTGCCGGCCATCCAGATTCTCCTGCCGGCCGGCGATTACGGCCTTTTCGATCCGGTCGGCGCAAAGCTCGCCAGTTATATCCAGATACACGGCCGCTTCATGAGCGCGGCCGTCCAAAGCGGTGAGAGTCAGGGTCAGATAATTGGCCGGCCGCGAAGCGATCATCAGATCGTCAAGCAGCAGCGGCGCGGCAAAACAGACTTCCAGCCGTACCGCATCCGTCGCGAAGACATATGTTGTCCTGGTTGCGGTTACATCCAGCGATATCTGCGGCATAGCCGGCAATTCGCCGATTCTCAGGCTGCGGTCCTCGGATTCGAGGCCGAGGAAACGCCAGGCGCAGCCGTCGACGCGGATCAGCCCGATCAGGCTGTTGGACGCGCCAGTCCAATGACGGGTCGTATCGCCGGATAAAGTATCGGCAAAACTCCAGATTGAGAAAAAGGGATCTGCGGTTATTAAAGGTACCGCCGGCGGACGTAATTTCTGATTCATGATCGACCTCCTGAAAGAGTGTTCTGCTGCTGACACGGAGCATAGGCCGCGCAGCTTATCATCGGTATGAATTTATCATATAATGAATGAACAGGATAAAAAAGGGCATGAAACAGACTAAAAGGTGAGGAATATTAAATGCATGAGGATATACGCTATCTGACATCCGATAAGGTGCTGCCCTTTGTTGTGGAAATGGCCGGCGTTTCCTATTGCGACGGCACTTACCGCATCTTCAGGCAGCACGCCAACGTCATCGTTTTCGAATATGTCATTTCCGGCAGCGGAACCGTCAAAGTCGACCAGCAGGTCTTTACGGCCGGCGCAGGCGATATCTACATCCTGCCGCTGCATGGCCGGCATGAGTATTATTCCGATGCTCAAGATCCCTGGACCAAAATCTGGTTCAATATCTGCGGATCGGTCGCGGAACAGCTCATCCAGGCTTATCAGCTGCAGCATACTTTTTTGGTTCACCAATGTCCGGCGGCTTTACTGGATTTATTCCGCCAATTTCTAAGCGCGGCTCAATCCGAAGACCCCCTGCCGGTCCTGTTCGATCGCTGCGCCTTGATTTTTCATCAGATTCTGATCAGTCTGTCGCATCAGATTCAAAGCAGCCGGCAAATCCAATCCGGGGAAGCCGATATCCTGCAGGCTTATATCCAACAGCATCTGTCTGATCCGATAACGCTCTCGGATCTGGCGCGTCTGATCTATCGCTCGCCGGCCTACACCATCCGGATTTTTAGCGCATCCTACCATCAGACGCCCTATGCCTATCTGGCTGAACGCCGGATCGAAGCGGCCAGACAGCTGCTGGCCGGAACTCACTTGTCTGTCAAGAGCATCGCCGACCGGCTGTGTTATGCCGATCAGCATTATTTTGCTACGGTTTTCCGGCGGGCTACCGGTCTGTCGCCCCGCCAATTCCGTCAGGCCTCTCAGATCTGAAAGCCGGCGTGTCCGGTCTCCGCTTCCCGGCGGTAAAGGCTGGGAGACGCCTTCTGATATTGTTTGAAAACACGGCTGAAATAATTGGCGTCGCTGAACCCGCACAGGCCGGCGATCTCCGATATGTTATGCCGGCCGTCCAACAGAAGCCGGCCTGCCTGGCGGACACGCAGCTGATTCAGATATTCAACCGGCGTCCGGCCGGTCATTTCCTTGAAAAGATGGCAAAATCGATAACGGCTCAGCCCGGCCAGGGAACTGAGTTCAGCCAAGGTCAAGTTTTCCTGGTAATGCTGTTCCAGATGATCCAGAACCTGATTCAGCCGCAAAAGGCCATTAAGCCGCCGGCTGTAAGCCTTTGGCGAGAGTCCGACATGCGTGTAGCGGCGGAGCAGCACGGCGAAAAGCTCATAAACAGCAGCTTTGACGGCGATTTCATAACCATTTTCTTTATGTTTGTTTTCCTGGACAATCCGGCGGAAACACGACCGGACAGCCGAATCTTTCGGAACCAGATTGTCAAAGAGGATACCGTTCTGATAAATCGGCTGGATATATTTGGTTTCGCAGACATCAAGCGTGCGGGTCTGAAACAATGAGGGATCGACCAGCAGGCAGTCGTAAACGGATTTGGGCGTCGCCGAATTCCCTTTGTGCATTTCGTTGCTGTTGATAGCTACCAGATCGCCGGCCGAGGCCCGGATAGGCCTGGTGTTGCATTCGATGACCACTTCTCCGCTGATGATGAAAAGCAATTCCACTTGTACATGCCAGTGCCGGTTGAAAGCGTGCGCCTGATTGCCCTGACGCAAAACATCCCGGTGAAAAAGAATCGGCAGTTCATAACGCGGCGTCTGCACCGGTTCCTGATAAGCAAAATTCCGATCGATCGGACTCGCATCCATAGGTATCGCTCCTGTAGCAATATTGTGCTTGATTTCAGCAAACATTTCCATGCTGAACACTGATTCTTTCTATATAATGAAGATGAAGAGCCAGCTTGTAAATGCCTGGCGCCTTGTTTGTGAAAATAAAAGATTGCCCGTCAGGGAAAGAAAGGCAGGTATGAAGATATGGCTGATTTCAAAATCGGCGTCATCATCGATTCATTTCGACTGGGTTTGGACGAGGGGATCCGTAAGGCGCACGAAGTAGGCGCTGACGGCATTCAAATCTATGCGACCAGCGGCATTATGGCTCCTGAATCGCTCAATTCGGCGCAGCGGCGCGAACTGCTGGATAAAATAACCAGCCAGGGCCTGGTTGTCTCCGCGCTCTGCGGCGACCTGGGCGGCCACGGCTTTATGGACGCGGCAGATAACGCGCGCCGGATCGAAAAATCCAAGCGGATTATGGAGCTGGCCCGCGACCTGGGCACCCGGGTTGTAACCACCCATATCGGCGTTGTCCCGGCGGACAGCAGCCATCCCCGGTACAAAATTCTCCAGGATGCCTGCATCGAGCTGGCGCAATTCGGCGATGAGCTGGGCGCGTATTTTGCCATCGAAACCGGACCGGAACCGGCGTCCGTTTTACGGAGCTTTATCGACAGCCTGGGCGCAACCGGCGTCCGGGTCAATCTGGATCCGGCCAACTTTGTAATGGTCACCGGCGACGATCCGGTTGCGGCGGTCGATAAACTGAGTCCTTATATTGTCCATACGCATGCTAAAGACGGCATTCGCCTGCTGGTTAAAGATCCGGAAATCATCTACGGCATGATCGAGGATGTCATCCAGGAGGGCGAGGCGTTCCGCGAAGTCCCCCTCGGCCAGGGCAGCGTGCATTTCCCCTCTTACTTGAAAGCTCTGGATAAAATCGGCTATCACGGCTTTTTAACCATCGAGCGCGAAGTCGGCGGCGACCCGGTGGGCGATATCCGGCTGGCTGTCGATTTCCTGAAAGAGAATATTCGCTTGCTTAACCAGGTAAAATAAGAGATATCGCCGTTAAACGGCGAGATGGAGGCAATTATGCAAATCGGTGTCAGTACTTACAGCTTTCACGGGTTAGTCCAATCTGGAAAAATGACTCAGTTCGATGTTGTGGCTAAAACAGCGGAAATGGGATTTTCATTTATCGAAATCGCCGGACTGAACGTGCCGGCCGGCGAAAACGCCAAGGATTACGCCGCCCGGCTGCGCGCTGAATGCGAGCGGTTCGGCCTGGAAATCGGCAATTACACCATCGGCGCCGATTTTCTGAACGGCAGCGGCGGCGATTGGAAAGCCGAAGTCCAGCGTCTGCACGGCGAGGTCGATATCGCGGCCATTCTCGGCGCGCCGGGCATGCGTCACGACGTTACCGGCGGCCGCCGAAAAGGTTCCGGTTTCCCGCTGTCTCAGGCGCCGGCCGAGAGTTTCGACAGCGTGCTGCCGGTTTTGGCCCAGGCATGCCGTTCGTTAACCGAATACGCCGCAGACAAGGGCATCCGGACCATGAGTGAAAATCATGGCTACTTCTGCCAGGACAGCGAGCGAGTCGAAAAACTGATCGCCGCGACCAACCACCCCAATTACGGCGCGCTGGTCGACATGGGCAATTTCCTTTGCGTTGACGAAAATCCCGCTTTGGCCGTCGGCCGGATGGCGCCTTACGCCTTCCACCTTCACGTCAAGGATTTCCATTTCAAGAACGGCCAGGAACCCAATCCGGGCGAGGGCTGGTTCCCGACCCGCGGCCGCAATCTTCTGCGCGGCGCCATCATCGGCCACGGCATCGTGCCGGTCCGTCAATGTTTGCAGATCATGCAGCAGGCCGGTTACAACGGAAGGGTATCCATCGAGTTCGAGGGCATGGAAGATCCCTTGCTGGGCATCCGCATCGGATTGCAGAACCTCAAGGCTTATCTGCAATAACACTGAATAAAAAGCCTGGCCGCCTGAAAACCGACCGGGCTTCTTTGTCAGATCCGGTATGTCGGGAAGGTGGTTTGATTGATGATGGATGTTGTACGTTTGACTGCTGCCGATTTCGATGAAGCCATGGATTTTATGAATATGGTTTTCAGCATGTCGGGCGGCGCGACTGATTTTCAACGTTTTCTGCCCAAACTGTACCAACCGGACGACCGACTGATGCGAGCGCATTTCGCTATTCGCCGCGCCGGCCGGATCCGGGCTGTGATCGGGCAATATCCGATGGCAATGCAGATAGGCGGCATTCAGATCCCGGTCAGCGGCATCGGCGGCGTCTGCACCCACCCGGGAGAGCAAAAGAGCGGCTTGATGCGTCATTTGATGACTGCCGTCCTGGCCGATATGGAGCACGAGCATTATGCCTTCTCGGTTCTGGGGGGACAAAGACAGCGTTATGGCTATTTTGGCTATGAAAAATGCGGCTCGTCGCCGGTTTTTTCATTGAGTAAAACCAACCTCCGCCATTTTTTCCGAAATCAGGCGCCGCAAGAAATCCGTTTTGTGCGGATCAATCCGGAAAATCAATCCTATAACACCCATTCGGCCGCCCAGCTTCAGTCATGGCAAGCCATGATGAAAAGCTGGTTCGATCGCCAGCCGATCCATGTTATACGCAGCGAAGCCGATTTTCTCACGATCCTGTCATCCCGTTACGCCCGGATCTGGCTGGCGCAAACTCCGGAAGGCCGGCCGGCCGGCTATCTGCTCTCCGATCGGGATGGTACGACAGTCCGGGAAATCATCACCGAATCAACCGAATTACTCCTTCCTACCGCCGCGGCATGGGTCGAACGCCAGACTTCCGACGCCGTGTCGTTTTACTTGCCGCCGTGGCGGCCGGATGCGATTGCCGAAATCGGTAAAATCTGTGAATATGCATCGCTGGAAGCGGCCAACAGCTACCGTATCAACGACTGGCCCCTGGTGCTGTCCGCGCTGCTGCAGGTAAAAGGCGGCCAGGAACTTCTGCCGGACGGCCTTTTGCGTCTTGGCATCCATGACCAGGACCGCACGTCCGTCTTCAGCCTGTCCTGGCGGGATGGCCAGGCAACTTGTCTGGAAACGCCTTCAGCCGAGGCCGATCTGAGCTTTGACCGTCTGTCGGCCACCCGTTTCATTTTTGGGCCCCTGCCGCCGTTCTGGACTGCGCCGCAATATGCCAAAGTCAGTCCTCTCCTCACCAATCTCTGTTCAGCCTGGTTCCCGCTTCCCCTCTGCTGGCCGACGCCGGACTGCGTTTAAACCGGGACGCCGGACAGCCCGCTTACGTTCATATGAATTTGGCTCATCCTCTATTTAATGACCGGTTATTCACGTATAATGAGTCGTGTGCAAACCGTTATCGGCTAAAGAAACGGAATGTCAGCCATGATCCATATAATAAAAGGTTATAAGGGGAGGAATGAGCATGAACAAATTCCTTACTTCCATCGGCCGCATTTTTCAAGGCGGCGCGCGGTCTTTTGCCAGATACCCGGCCTCGCTGGCCGGCGCTTTGGTTATAGCCGTTGCCGCTTCAATTCTGATCCACCTGGACACAACCGGCTCGGACAAATTGCTGCACAGCCTGCAGCTCGGTTTTTTACTGGCTGCTTTGCTCTGCTTGGCCTTTACGGTTCTGACGACTACCCGCACCACAAAAATATGGCCTTTCATCGCGGCCAACCTTGCCGGCCTGCTTCTGGGCGGCGGCGTTTTTTTATGGCTCTATCTGCAGCCCGGCGATATCCGAACCATCGATGCCGTCCGAATCATCGCCGCATCGGCGGTCGCGTTCTGGCTGTTCTTGCTGGCTATTTCACGCGATTCATCCCGCAGCGATTATAACCAGGCGGCTTTCATGGTTCTTAAATCAGCCATGATCGCCATGATTTATGCTCTGGTCATCTTCCTCGGGCTGACCTTTATCACGTTTACCATAAAGTCTTTGCTTTATAATGATCTCAGCGAAAAAGTCTACCAGTATCTGGGCGTTTGGTGCCTGTTTGGCTGGTTTGCCTTGTTCCTTGGCTATTTTCCGTCCTTTCAGCGCGACAAACCCGACGACCAGCTGGAAACGGCGCAAAAGCAGCCCCGCTTCATCTTCATCCTTTTCACCTATGTTCTGATCCCACTGATGACAATCATGGCTTTTGTTCTGCTGCTTTGGGCCGGCCGCATTTTATTCGCCGGCGAATGGCCGGCGTTCGAGCAATTAGCGGCTATTTTCTCCGTTTATACCTTGTTTGGCATTTTCCTGATGCTCATGGTCAGTCATGATACAAATCCGCCGGCCCGCTGGTTCCGCCGTATATTCCCTTATACGGCCTTGATCTTTCTGGCGTTCGAAGCCTATGCGCTGATCAAGCAAATCCAGGTTGACGGACTGGAAACATCTTCGTATTTTGTCGCCGTTCTTTGGCTGTATGCCCTTGTCTGCTCCATTCTGTTTCTGTTCCTGAAAATTCCCCGCTATCGGCTGACCGCCTGGCTGGCGATCCTGATGACGCTTCTCGTTGTTCTTCCGTTCACCGGCTATTATGAATTGCCGGTCAGGGCTCAGGCGAGCCGCCTGCAAGCTGTATTGCAGAGAAACGGCATGTTCGGCGGCGGTCATATCGCAGCCGCGTCCGGCGACATCAGCGATGCTGATGAATATGCCATAACCCGCACGACAGAATTCTTACTGCAATCGGAAAATTACCGGCCGGCAGCCTGGTTTTCCGATACGATCGATTCGATGACGGATTTTAAAACGGTTTACGGTTTCCAGCCCCGTTATAACGACGGCGCCAACACGGGTGTCTGGACGAAAAGCCACTATGTCGAATTATCATTACCTGATGGCGTAACCCAAATCAGCGATTATCAATATGCCATCCATCTGTCTGGTTATCAGGAACCCGGTCAGCCGGTCACAGTAGTCGGCAAACAGGGGACCTACCAGATCAGCTTGGTTCAATCCAACCAGAATACATCTCCGGTCCTCGTTGTAACCCGTGACGGAAGCGAGATTTTACGGCAGGATATGGCTGAGTTTCTCGATACGCTCGCCGAACGTTATCCGGACCAGACCAGCAAAGAAACGTCCGTCCCCTACGAAGAAATGGTTTTGTCGGCCGAGCAGGGCGGCATCCGGCTTCTTCTGGTCTTTGAAAACATCAGCATCAATTGGGAAGAAGGCGCCAGCCGGTATTATAACGTCTATCTGAACAGCATTTATCTTTCAGAGTCATAATCGCGGCAGTCCGTTTCAACTGATTGCCAGATCCGTATCGGCCAGGGTAAAGTCATCGTTCTGATCCCGATAGCCAACCGGCAAATAGAAAATGTAATCATGCCTTGTTCCCTGCTCTATGATAAAAGCCGCTTCGATTTGCTGCTCGCCGTTACGGACGCATACAGATCGCAGCGGCTTTTCCGAGTTGAAGCCCAGGGTCAGGATTTTATGGTATTCCTGTTTATCCGACGTTTCGTTGCGGCGGATCGCCAAACTCGCCTGGTAATAAATCTGCAGAATTTGATCGCCCTGTTTATAGGTCAGGGCTTTGCGGGAACTGGTGTCGGTCTGTGTCAGCAGCTTGATGCCCAACAAACCTTGACGGACCCGGACCGATTGCAGCGGCAGGACCTCTGTTTCATATAAAATGATCTGTTCATTGCCGGACAGGGGTACGACGCGAACCACCGGCAGAAGGCTGCCGGTCGCCCGGAATACGGCAAACCAGGGCGCGTTCATCAACAGAACATAGCAGCCGAGGAACAGGAGCAGCGAAATAAGCGCAATGCGGATTTCTTGTCTGGTCACATCCGATCTCCTCCCGCGATTTTTTCATCTGTGAAGACAAAAACGTTCTGTTAATATATACTGTTCTGAGGATTCGTTTGTTACAGCTCAATTGTAAACAATTTGTCAATAATCCTGAGGTATGGACATGCTTTCTTTCCTGATGGATATCGCCGGCGAATCGGATTGTTCCTTGGTTGAACAGCTTTATCTGCGCTATCGCCGTCTGGTCTACCGCGTTGCTTTGCGGATCTTAAACGACCAACAGCTGGCTGAAGACGCCGTCCAGGAAACATTCATCAAAATCATTCATTATTTAGAACGTTTCCGTACTTTTGATTGTAACGACATGGCCGGTTTGATCGTTATTATAAGCAGAAATGTCAGTATCGATATGCTGAACCGCCAGCACCGGAAACAGACCATCTCGATTGCCGATGTCCTATATGATGAATCACAGAATGATTTGGCGCCGGATGATCAGTTCATCGCTCTGGAAAGCCACCGCGAATTGATCGGGTATATTGGCAAATTACCCGAGCAATACCGGGACGCCCTGTATTTAAAATACATTTTCGGTTTTGCCAACATGGAGATTGCGGAAATGATGAATATCAAGCCGGATAGTGTCCGCGTTTGGCTGCATCGCGCCAAACAGCTTGTTCTCGCCCAATGGCGGCAGGACAAGCGGCCGGAAGGAGGTGTCGGCCATGACCATCAGTCGTCTTGACGCAAATAGAAATGATAAGCTGTTCGATCTGGCTGTCCAGGACGCTTATCGTCTTTATAATACCCTTCAACTGGAATCTTCCGACTTATTGGACGATTCGGAAACCGGTTCTCTGCCGGAAATACCGGCCGGACTGGATGATAAAGTCATTCGGATGATCCGGCGCCGGGAAAAGCAGCGCCGCCGTTACCAAGCCTGCCGGTTTGCCCGGCGGGCTGCCGTTATCGTTCTGATTGTCCTGATTGTTTCCGCCGGCACCCTGATGAATGTACAGGCTTTCCGCGAGGAAGCCATCCGTTTCTGGGTAAACTGGTCCGATCAATTCGTACAGATCGTCCTGAATCCCGATTCGCAGGAGAGTCAGGGGTTCACATCCGATCCGGCTTCTCCGGCGGCCGCGGTGTTCTATCAGCCCGGTTATCTTCCGGAAGGCCTGACTTGTGTAAAAGACATAACCAACACCGCCGGCCGGTGGCGGCTGCTGGTTTATCAATCGGCCGACGGACTCCGGAACCTGACTTTCAACCAATCCTCCGTATCCGGCGGCGGCACTCTGTTCATCGATACGGAGCATTCCGGCAGCGAAGAAATCACCGTCAGGGGACTTAAAGGGATCCTGGTCACCAACGCCGTTCCGGGCGAAGGCGAAAACAAACTATGGTGGAAAGATCAGACCATGTCTTTCCTGATCTCATCCAATCTCACTCCGGAGGAACTGATACGGGTAGCCGAAAGTTTGGAAATCGAACCTTGAACCTGTAGAGCCAAATTAATATCTTTTTTTATATATTTATGAAAATTCTCTTGCCCAACCGCTGCAAATGCGCTAAGATATATAAGCGTCGCTTTGCAGGCGCTTTATCGAGGGCCGGTCAGGCCATTTTGGAAGGAGGTCGCGAGGATGAAACAACGTAAGGATTTGGCAGTACGAGGTACGGCAGCTTTTAAGAGCACAGGATTTTTCATGAACGCGGCCCGTGAATTCCTTCCCGGCAATCCCCTCAAAATCTAGTCGCTTTCCGGGAATCATTTCGCAGCATCTGTCATGAAAAACGGCCGCTCGGTCCGTTGGTTTTGTTTGCGATTCAAACCCGGTGAACCACCAAACATAACAATCGAAACGAAGTGAGCCGCCAAAGATCAGAGCACCGTTCTACTTTGCCTGATAGAATTATTGGAGGAGCTTTCATGCATAAATTATCATTGTTATTCCGGTTTCTCAAAGGAAGCCGATTAACCTATCTGGGCGCTTTATTCGCTGTTTTAGGCAATGTTGCCGTTGCGGCCATCGTTCCGATGATCATAAAAGCAACGCTGGACAGCATCCTGGACAACCAGCCTTTCAGTTTGCCAAATCAGGTTGTCGATATCATCAACAGGAACGGCGGCGTAGACTGGATCCGGCAAAACCTGTGGATCCTGTTGATCATCCTGGTTATTTTAACCCTTCTGCAGGGTGCGTTTCAATTTCTCCGCGCCAAATTGTCTTCACTGACCGGAGAGAATTCGGCCAAACGGATGCGCGACCGGATTTATTTGCACGTTCTGCGCCAGCCTTTTGATTATCATGTCAAAGCTCAGACCGGCGATATCATCCAACGCTGCACTTCAGATATTGAAACGGCGCAGAATTTCATCGCCAATCAATCAATCGAGGCCGTATCGATCATTATTCAGGTCATTATCGTCCTGGCGATCATGCTTTCGATGAATGTCCGATATACGATAATTTCGATCGTCCTGATACCGATTATCATGATCTTGACGATCCGGTTTTTCAAATCAATGATGTCGATCTTCCTGGAAACGGATGAATCGGAAGGCGTGCTTTCGGCAAATCTCCAGGAAAATCTGACCGGGGTTCGCGTCGTCAAGGCTTTTGCCGCCCAGCAGTTTGAAATCAGAAAATTTGACGAAAGCAATCGCTGCTACCGGGACAACATCATGAAAATCGTCAAATTGATGTCGAATTTCTGGTCTTCGTCCGATTTCCTCTGCATGCTGCAGTTTATCGCCGTCGTGGTCGCCGGCACCTGGTGGATCGCCGACGGAACCATTACGCTGGGCACCATGGTCGCTTTCACAACCTATGCCGGCATGCTGATCTGGCCGATCCGCGGTTTGGGCCAGATGATGGGCTTCATGGGACAGGCTTTTGTCTCGCTGACCCGCATCCAGGAGATTCTGGACAGCAAAGAAGAAGACTACAGCAGCGGCCAGAACGGTCTCAGCATTCACGGCGGTTTACGATTCGACGATGTCCGCTTCGGTTACACCGAGGATCATCCGCTTCTGGACGGCGTGTCTTTCGAGGTCAAGCCCGGAACGACAACAGCGATACTCGGCGCGACCGGCTCCGGGAAAAGTTCGCTGGTTCATCTTCTGCTGCGGCTATATGACTATCAGAAAGGTTCCATCCAAATCGACGGCGTCGAATTGTCCTCCATCAGCCGCGAATGGATCCGCAGCAACATCGGCATGGTCCTCCAGGAACCGTTCCTTTTCTCCCGCAATATCGAAGAGAATATACGGGTCGGCAGGCCGGACGCCACGACGGATGAAATCCGCGAAGCCGCCCGCATCGCCTGTGTAGACGACGCGATCGGCGAGTTTGAGGATGGTTACAACACCATGGTCGGCGAACGCGGCGTAACGCTCTCGGGCGGGCAGCGTCAGCGTGTTGCTATTGCCCGGACGATTCTGCGCGAAGCGCCCATCCTGATCTTCGATGATTCGCTGTCGGCCGTCGATACCGAAACCGACGCCTCGATCCGCCGCGCTTTACGCGAACGCCGGAATCGCGCCACCACATTGATTATCTCGCACCGCATCACGACACTGGCCGAAGCTGACCAGATCCTGGTCCTGGATCATGGCAAGATCGTTCAACGCGGAACGCATGCCGAATTGATCCAACAGGATGGGCATTATCGCCAGATTTGGGAAATTCAGAGTAATATGGACGCCATCGCCTGATCCTATCAGACCGGATTGGCCTATAATAACTCGCCGGCTCCCCTGAAGGAGCCGGCTGCTCCCTGACAGGAAGAAGGATCACTGTTATGCAATTTGAAGAAAAAGAATTCAGCAAGCGGCTCGACATCAAGGTCTGGCAGCGATTATTCCAATTTACCCGCCCCTACCGGCGCAACCTGATCATTTTAGTCATCCAGATGGTTTTCGTCGGTTTGATGGACGCAGTACTGCCGTTGTTCAACCGCTTTGCCATCGATTCCATCGCTCTGCCCGGGCGCCTGGATCTTTTGCTGCCATTCGGGCTGGTGGCGCTGGTGGTTGTAACCCTTCAGGCCATTAACGTCAGATTCATGATCGCCACCGCCGGCAAACTGGAATGCCATATTCCTTATGATATCCGTCGGGCTGCTTTTGCCAAACTGCAAACCATGCCGCTGTCTTATTATGATAATACGCCGGTCGGCTGGCTGTTGGCGCGATTGACTTCCGACTGCCGCCGCCTGGGCAATACTTTATCCTGGAATGTGGTCGATTTGTTCTGGTCGTTGGCCATGATGGTGCTGACCGCAATCTTCATGCTCTTTTTAAACCTGCGGCTCGCTCTGCTGGTTTTGGCTACTGTTCCGATCCTGGCCGTGCTCAGTCTGGTTTTCCAGAAGAAGATTCTGTTTAACTACCGGAAGGTCAGGAAATTCAATTCACATATTACCGCCGGCTTTAATGAGGGGATCGGCGGCGCCAAAACAATCAAATCCCTGTCCATTGAACCCTCCATGCATCATTCATTCATGGAAACCACCCGGGAAATGCGCGATTTTGCCGTACGCGCCGCCACCATTTCCGCTGTTTACACCCCGCTGGTTCTGCTGCTGGGTTCGGTCGCGACCGGACTGGTACTCTGGCGCGGCGGCCTGAATCTGGAAACCGGCCTGGCCGGCAGCATCGGCTATGGTACGCTGGTCGCATTCATCTCCTACGCCGTTCAGTTCTTTGAACCGGTCAAACAATTCGCCCGTGTGTTTACCGAACTGAATTATGCGCAGGCATCCGCCGAACGGGTTATGGCGCTGATCGACATGCAATCCGACATTCGCGACAGCGTCGCCGTCGAGAACGCGTACGGCGAGATGCTTGATTCCAATCGCGACCAATGGCCTGAGTTCCATGGCCAGATCAGTTTCCGCGACGTGACATTCCGTTACAAGGACGGCGAAAACATCCTGGAACATTTCAACCTCGACGTCAAGGCCGGTGAGAAAATCGCCATTGTCGGCGAAACCGGCTCCGGCAAAACAACCATGGTCAATCTGGCTTGCCGTTTCTATGAACCGACCGAAGGCCAGATCCTCGTTGACGGCACCGATTACCGCGAACGGCCGCTCTTGTGGATGTACGCCAATCTTGGCTATGTCCTGCAGGAACCGCACTTATTCAGCGGAACGGTCCGGGAAAACATCGCATACGGCCGTTTGAACGTTAACGACGAGATGATTGAAAAAGCAGCCCGGATTGTAAACGCTCATGATTTTATTATGCAGATGGATAAAGGATACGACACGGAAGTCGGGGAACGAGGCAATCGTCTGTCGACAGGCCAAAAACAGCTGATCAGCTTTGCCCGCGCCATTCTGGCCGATCCGGGCATGTTTGTTCTCGATGAAGCAACTTCGTCTGTCGATACCGAAACCGAGCATCTGATCCAGGAAGCGATGAACAAAGCGCTGCACGGACGCACCAGTTTCATCATCGCCCACCGTCTGTCGACGATCCGCTCTGCGGACCGCATTCTGGTCATCGACAAAGGCAAGATTGTCGAAGAAGGCAACCAGCGCGAGTTATTATTGAAAAAGGGCAATTACTGGCGGCTTTATACCAACCAATTCATGGACGAACAGACAAAAGCGCTCAGCCAGTAATTTACAGTCGCATCATCAGCAAGGCATGGCAAGGAGCAGGTTATGAAAGGATATCTCGGCATTGACGGAGGCGGCACCAAAACCCAGTTTTTGCTGGCAGACGCCGAAGGTCATCTTCTGGCAGCGGAACGGCTGGGCGGGATCGACTTCACGCAAATCGGCATGGATGGCGTCCAGGCCGTTCTGGAAGAAGGGCGGGCCTCCATTCTGCGGCAGGCAGCCGCCCGAACCGGGCCGGTTGACATCACCGCTCTTTGCGCCGGGCTCACGTTAATCAGCGAATACCAATCCTGGGACGAGCATTGCCCCCGGCTTCTGGCCGCCGTTTTCCCGGGTGTGTCCATTCGCTGCGTCAACGACTCGATTATCGCGCTATATGGATCGCTGGCGCTCAAGCCGGGCATTCATCTGGTTGCCGGAACCGGCTCGATCGTCAGCGGACGCGACCCGACCGGCGCCACAGCGCGCTGCGGCGGCTGGAATGAATTTTTTTCCGATGAAGGATCCTGCTATTGGCTGGGACACAAAGCCTGCGAGATATTTGCCAGACAGGCGGACGGGCGCCTGAAACGCGGGCCTCTGTATGATATTTTGCGGCGTCATCTGGGGTTGCGGCGGGATTTTGACCTGATCGGCTATTATCATGACAATCTGCAAGGCTGCCGTGAAAAAATCGCGGCCTTGCAGATCATCCTGGCCCAGGCCGCGGCAGCCGGGGATAGCGCGGCATTAAGCGCTTATGCCGACGCCGCCCGCGAATTATCTTTGATGGTGAAGGCGGTTCGTTCCCGCCTGGCATATGGCGTCGCCGAAGTCGTCGCCGTATCATGCACCGGAGGGCTCTTCCGGGCCGGCGACCTGATCCGAAAACCTCTGCAAAACCAATTGCCGGATGATCAGTTTTTACTGTCCGAGCCTTGTTTTTCGCCTGCTGCCGGCGCCATATTGGGCGCTTATGAACAAGGCGGACTCAATGAAAAACAAATAGCGGCGATCATGCCAACCTTGAAAAAAGAAGACCAGGCGCATGATTTCCATTAAAAAATAATCCGGAAGCTCTTGATTTCATAGGGCTTGATATCAAAATCAACCGTATTGCCGATTACCGGCAGCTTGCGCTCTGTGCGTTCCAGCAAATCGCACTCCTCAATCGCTTTCGGAACATACCCCAGCGTAAGCCTGACCGCGCCGCGCCGGTTGCAATATTCGAACAAGCGGAAGATCAGGCCGCCGCCCTCTTCGGCCAGCTTGACGGTTTCCAGCATGACATGGTCGTCGGCATCGACGCGGCAAAGGGAGAAAGAACCGGGGAGCGCCGTGCTTTCAACGGTCTTTTCCGCTGCCTGTATTTTGGCGTACAGCGGAATATTCAGCGAATAAGCCTGCTGCATGGTGCGAGCCTGGCGCCAGCCGCCGGCATGGGGATATAACGAATAGACAAAACGATGTTGTTCCCGGTCGGCATGAGGATTGGGCGACAGACCTGATTTTAACAAGGTAAGTCGCATGACGCTGTCACGGATATCATGGCCGTACTTACAGTCATTCATCAAACTGACGCCATATCCGTCTTCCGATAAATCAGCCCATTTATGGGCGCAAACCTCGAAGCGGGCCCAATCCCATGAAGTATTCCAATGAGTCGGCCGGGTCAGGTTGCCGAACTGGATATCGTAGGTCGCGGTTTCAGCATGGATATCAACCGGAAATTCAACTTTCAGGAGCAGTTCATCTTCTTTCCAGTCGATAAACGTGTCAAAATCGATCCGCGGCAGCTGATCGTAAAGATAAAGGGTCTGAATCAGAACGGAATCCAGGAAAGGCCGGGTAATTCTAACGCCGGCGCGGACCGGGCCGTTTTCCACCACTTCAATCGAAGTCGCCTCATCGAGGCTCCAACTCTTTTGCTGGTAGTAAATATCGATATCCCAGTTTTGATGGGCCATCGGCTTGTCCTCGAAAGCCCGGAAAACATTGCCTTTCCGGCCGGGCAGGAGCACGTCCCGGCCTTGGATTTTATCCAGGATCCGGCTGAGGTTCCCTTGTTCGTCCAGTTCGATCAGCCAAAAGCGATTTTCCAGACGGTGAGAGGCAGCCGAGAGAGATGACACGGGTGTTGCCAGGTCCGGTTTAGACGGCTCTTCAGGATGGAACGGTAAACAGCAGTAGCCCTTGGCCGGTACCTCCGGCGAGAGGAAAACCAGCCCGGCTGCGGTCCGCTGGACCGGCAGCAAGGTTTTCCGAACCGGATCGCATAAAACCGGCAAAGCCGAATCCTCCGGCCAAGGCAGGCATACCAGCTCGCTGCGGTCAAACCCGGCCGTATTGGCAAGGACAACCGCTTGTTCGGACAAACCGATCCGGCCGGCGATCCGCTCGAGCGACCGGTTCACCATTTGGCGGCCGTTTCGCGTTTATCCTTGTTTTATTATACCGTAGGTTCGCGCCGCTGTTTCCATTTCGCTGCCAGAACCAGGAGAAAAAACACCGGATTGGCGGCTGCAGCCACCATGCCGCTGACGCCGAGCGTCGCGTCGAGGCTGTCGCTGCCGTCATCGATCAGATAGGTCCGGGTTGACGGCGGATTCTTCAGTCCGGAAGCCTCCAGATCGAACCGGCCGTCATGCACGGTCAGCCGGCCGGGCAACTCCAGAAGATCTTGTTCAAAAGTATCCAGGAAATGAGCGTAGCTATCGATAATCTGCTTATTGAATGTGGTAAAAGGATCATTAGGGCCGGCGCGCATGAGCGATACATGGTTCAGCAAGGTGTCGACACCTTCCAAATAATCGGCCCAATTCCGGCTTAAAATCAAACAGGCGGCTTGCTGCTGCGCTTGCCGGACATCCTGTTCCGAGGTTTCATCGGCCAGAGCCTTTAATCGGGCTGCCAGCGTATCATCCTGACTGTCCTGCCAGACCGTCAGTTTTTTTCGGCCGGTCAGAATATCCAGCCGCAGACGGTAAATCATCTGGCGCTGTTCCTCAACCAAAGCCGAATAGCGGGCCAAAGCTTGCCGCTGCTGGAACAGTTGGCCTTCCACGACTCTTTGGGTATGCTCCATCGCCGAACGGACCCGGGCATCTTCGATCGGCTGCAGAGGTTTTTCAATATTTCCCGGCTTGGCGTACGCTGACAGATCCTGGTATTCCCGCGGCAAAACATCACGGATCTGATAGCGTTCGATCAGATCGTCCTGCAGGGAAAGGAAAAAGCAGCTTTCGCCGGGATCGCCTTGCCGCCCGGCCCTGCCGCGCAGCTGCCGGTCAATCCGGATGCTGCGATGCCGGTTGGTCCCGATGACGTAGAGACCTCCGTCAGCCGGATTTTCCAACTGGATGTCCACGCCGCGTCCGGCCATATTGGTTGAAAGCGTAATGGCTCCTGTGCGTCCGGCGTGGGCGATGATCGCCGCTTCCGCCGCATCCTGGCGGGCGTTAAGCACTTCGCAAGGCAGCTTTCTGGCGCGGACCAGCGCCGCCAGCCGTTCTGATTCTTCGACGCTGGCGGTGCCGACCAGAATCGGCTGACCGCGGCCATGCCGATCGGCAATTTCTCCGACAATCGCTTCTTCCTTAAGGCTTTGCAGCGGATAAATCTGATCCGGCCGGTCAATGCGCCGGCAAGGCACATGGGGTGGAATGCGGGTCACCCCTAATCCATAGAATAAATTCAATTCGGATGCCGCGGAAACGGCTGTTCCGGTCATACCGCAGAGGCCGGGGTATAATGCCAGGAAATCACGCAGCGTGATCCGGCTGAGGATACGGCCGCGGGACCGGCCGCTCAGGCCTTCCTTAATTTCCACGGCTTCATGCAGGCCGTCCGGCCACTGCCGGTCCCGGATAACCCGGCCGGTAAATTCATCGACCAGATCGATCCGGCCTTCGCGGACGATATAATCGACATCGCGCCGCAAAAGCGCGCGCGCCTGAAGAACCAGGCGAACCTGGGTTAATAATCCGAGATGCACTTCATCGTATAAATTGGCAATATTCAACTGACGTTCCAGCCAGGCGGCGCCTTGCTCCGTCAGGATCACATGCTCATTCTGCGGATCAAGCTGATAATGCCGGCCTGGCTGCAAAGCCGAAACCAGGCGATACAGAGCCGGATCGATCGCTCCCGGACCGCCTTCGCCACCGGCTAAAACCAACGGTATGCGGGCTTCATCGATCAGAATCGAATCGGCTTCGTCGACAATGGCAAAGGTGAACGGCCGTTGAACCAGATTTTCCGGCTGAACCGTTAAAAAGCCGCGTAAATAATCAAAACCGGCTTCTTTGGCGGTTAAATAAGTCACGTCGGCCTGATAAGCCAGTTTACGCCGGGCCGGTTCCATATCCTGGCGGATCGCCGCGGCGTTTACGCCGAGGCGCCGATACAGAGGGCCCATCCATTCGGCGTCGCGTCCTGCCAGATAATCGTTAAAGGTCAGGACATGAACGCCGCCGCCGCGCAAAGATTGCAGAAAGGCTACAAAGACAGCGGCCAGAGTCTTGCCTTCCCCGGTATCCAGCTCAACAATCCGGCCTTCCATCATGGCCAGCGCCGCAAGCAGCTGACTGTCAAAAACATGCCAGCCGAATTCCTGTTTGACGACTGCACAGACCAAAGCAAAAGCTTCCGGCAGAATATCGAGCAACAGGCGGTGATCCGCCCGGGCCCCGGCGGCGTCGATAATCCGCCGCAGATCGGCGGCGCGGCGGCCGACAGCCGGCGAAGATTCTCCGGCATAATCCAGCCGGAGAATTTGCTCCAGCCGGCGGCGGTAAGGTTTTAGATTTGATTCCACATAACGCTGCAAAACAATATCCTCATACCTGTCCGGATATACTCTTTACTCAAGGACATCGGCAAAACGGCGGGTAATCTCCAGAGGCCGCGTTATCGCCGTGCCGACGACGCCGGCATATGCGCCCTGCTCCATGGCGGCGCGCAATTCGTCGGGAGACCAGATGCCGCCCTCGGCAATAACCGGTATCGACAGCCGGGCAGCTAAATCATGAACCAGCGACAAGCAAGGCAGAACGGCGCCCTGCGTATATTCGGTATAGCCGCAGAGGGTTGTCGCGACACAGTCAAAACCCAATTCGGCCGCATGAATACCCTCGGCCAGCGTCGAACAATCGGCCATCAGCAGCTGATCCGGATATCGTTGCCGGATCCCGGCATACAGCTCGTCCAAAGTAACGCCGCCCGGACGCAGGCGGTCGGTCGCGTCGAGGGCGATGATCTCCGGCTTTGCCGCGGCTAAATCATCGATTTCCCGCATCGTCGGCGTAATCATGACCGGACTGTCCGGATAATTGACCTTATGAATGCCGATCACCGGCAGACGAATGATCTTTTTAATAGCAATAATATCCTCCGGACTGTTGGCGCGAATACCCGACGCCCCGCCCAGAGTCGCTGCCAGCGCCATACGCGCCATAATTTCCGAGCCATGCAGCGGTTCATGAATCAACGCCTGGCAAGAAACAATCAACTTGCCTTTTAATTGAATCAATATTGAATTATCCATCGTCGTACCTCTTTTCAGGTCGGACAACTCAGATAAACGCCGCCGGCCGATCATTCCATCTTATTCTAGTTTCTTTCCTACAGTCTGACAAGCAATTCCCGCCATTCCCGGCTGATGTTTATAATGAGCATCTGCCGGTTATATGCCGGCGAGAGAATCTATTCAGGTACCGGCCGACAAATAGCCGCCGTCATTCCTGCTGTCGGCCGCCCATCCCCATTCCAGCGCCAAATCGATTCCCTGCCGGAAAACGCGGTCGATCGCTGCTCCCATTCGGCTATAGCCCAGCATGCGGGCGCCTTCCCGAATCAGATCCGTCCGCGGCATACCGATCTGCCGCCGCAGGATCTGGCGTACCAGGGCCGCAATTTCTTCCGGCGGCAGGTCCTCCGGCTGACGCCGCGCCGCATCGTCTTCCGCCTGGCGCCATTCGCAATAGCCGGTCGGATTCTGGTCCGGCAGCCAGCAGAAGATCAAGTCGTCATGCCGGATCATTTGAACGGCGCCGGCTGCCAGAACCTGGTCCAGTTTTTGTTCCAGGCGCGGGCTGAGGCGGTTGAGTCCGCAGGACTGTAATAATCGTTTAAAGAGCAGGAGCCGGCTGATCGGCGCTTCTGCTTTCAGGATCGCCTGCATCTTGCCGGCAATCAAGCCGGTGTTTTTCGGCAGCAGAAAAGCTTCCAGGCTGAGAGGGGTAAAAGACAGGCCGGTTATGACATAAGGGCGTCCGTCCGCCGCGGGCGGCTTGACGGAGGGTTCCCGGCCGGTTTGTCCGACCGGCGGCGGCGATGCCTGAGCCAGCCGGTTGACAGCCGGCAGTTCAGCGGCAGGCTGGGCAGAAGGTTGGACGGCAGGCCGGGCTGCCGCTTCAACCGGCAGCGCATCCGCGGTTTCATGACGCAACACCTCCAGGCGCTGCAGGAGGCGCCGGATTTCTTTCGCCGGATTTTCCCACCAGTCAACCGCCCAGATCTGATGCAGCTGCCAGCCGAGTTGCTGCAGAATGCTCATTTGCAGGACTTCCCGGTCGCGGGTTGTCCTGGCGTTCCGATAAGTGGCGCCGTTGCAGAGAATACCTAAAATGTATTCGCCAGGCCGGTCCGGATGAATGACGCCCAGGTCAATCCGATAGCCGGAACTGCCCACCAACAATTGCGTCGGATAACCGTTTTCCTCCAACGCGGCGGCGACCTGAGCGGCCAGGCCGGCCGAATCGGCCGCCGGTATGCCCGGCGTCTGAGCCATAACCGTCTGAGCTGCGGAAACCGGCAAGCCCTGGCGGCCGCGCCGGGCATATTCAAGAAACGCTTTTAAGCCGGCTACGCCGAGCGCGCTGGTCCGCGTTATATCCAGTTGTTCCGGTTGAATGGTCGAGAAAACCATCATCTCATTTCGGGCGCGGGAAGCGGCGACATTCAGGCGCCGCCAGCCGCCCTCCCGATTCAGCGGACCGAAATTGAGGCTGACGCGGCCGTTCTTGTCCGGCCCATAACCGATGGAAAAGAGAATGACATCACGTTCATCGCCCTGGACATTTTCCAGATTCTTGATAAAGACCGGTTCAATGCCCTGTGTGGCTTTTTCCTCCAAATCCGGCCGTTCGCGGAAAACATCGGTCAGCAGGTCATCGATCAGATTTTGCTGGATGGTATTAAAGGTCACGACGCCGATGCTTTGGCGGCCAAGAAGCGGATCCTGCAAACGGCGGACAATCTCATCCACCACCGCCTGCGCTTCGATCCGGTTTTGCTTGCTGCGGCCGCGATCGTAAACGCCGTCGACCGGCACCAGCCGGACCCGGGAAACCAGATCGCTGGGCGATGGAAAGGTCAGCAGCTTGTTCTCGTAATATTGCCGGTTGGAAAAAGCAATCAAGCTCTCGTGCCGGCTGCGGTAATGCCAGAGCAGATGCATTTGCGGCATAGACAGCGCCAGGCAGTCGTCAAGAACACTTTCCAGATCTTCCGTATCGAAGTGCTCCTCGTCTGTGTTGTCGATCGCGAAAAAGCTGGTCGGCGGCAACTGGCGCGGATCGCCGACCACCACGACCTCGCGGCCTCGGGCCATGGCGCCGACAGCTTCACAGGTCGGCATCTGCGACGCTTCATCAAAAACCACCAGATCAAACAAAGTCTGGCCGGGATCCAGGTATTGGGCGACTGATATCGGGCTCATCAGCATGCACGGCGTCAGACGGGGCAGCAGATTAGGTATCAGTTCAAATAAGCGGCGGATCGACAGGGCGCGGCCGTTGCTCTTGATCGCGCGCTGCAGGATGCCCAGTTCCGAACTGGCGGCGGCTTCCAGGTCGAAGCGGGGAACGCCGGCTGCCAGGCGGGCATAGAGCTCCTTTTGGGTCATTTGCTCAAACTGGGCATAATTCTGTTTGAAACGGCGGATTTTTTCTTCAAACAACTGACCGGAAAATGCGTTCAAGGCCGGATCCTGTTCAATAATCCAGGTTGCCGCTGCTTGATAAAAAGCCCGGGCAAAAGCAGCCGGCCCTTCATCCGGACCGAAAACGCCCTGCTCCAGCGCGGTAACCAGCGGCGTAAGTCCGGCCTCGCAGGCCCGGCCGCGTACCGTCCGCCATACGCACCACTCGCGCAGCTGAGCCAGATTATCCAGCCAGCCTTTGGCTACCGGCATCAGCCAGATGTACCAGGATCCGGCCGTCCGATCTGTTTCAGCCGGTTCGGCCGCAGCAGCCGGATCAGACGGTTCATTCGGAATATCTTCTTCGCTCAATGCCGAAAAATCGATCGCCAGCAAGGCGGCCAGCTGTTGCTGCAGCTGAGCCTGCCGATCCATCGTCTGCAGGTAAACGGCCAGTTTTTCGCGGTCTGGCCGGCCGGACATTATTTCGCTGAAACGCAAAGCTAACCGGTCGGCGCTCCGGCAGTCGCCGGTTAAAGTTTCCATCGCTTGCGCCAGTTCCGGCAGACAGGCCGCATACTGCCGGCCGGCTGCCCAATCGGTGGTCAGATCCTGCCAATAACCGTCCAGCTGCCCGGGAATCAAAGGCCGGACGCGGTCGATTTGCCGGCGGGCGTTTTGATGATGAGCCAGATGTTGAAGCAATGACTCGATCTGGCCGGCTGCCAGGCGGCAGCCGGGTTTGAGATGCTGCTTCAGGCGCTTGCCCAGACGGAGCTGTCCCATAAGGCGCGGCAGAAATCCCTTCTGCGAATACTGTCTCCAGGCGGTCAGCAAGGTCTCGCCGGATTCGTCAAAGACAGAGTCCCGGAAAACGGCCGCCAACGCCGCCTGCGCGGCGGTCATCACCTGACCTTGGCCGCATACGGTATCCAGTTGGCCGGCCAGCACAGCCAAATCCGGCGCGGTCAGCAGGACAGGCGGCAAATCAGGTAAAGCAGCGATTTGCCGGCAGACGCGTTGCAGATTTTCAGCCTGGCGGCGTAAAACAGCCGGACGGCCCGGTTCAGGACATCCCGGCAGCTGCAGCAGATTCCGGATCGTCTCCGTTTGACGCGCGGCTTCCGCCAGAGCCTCCAGATATTGCGGCAGCTGGGCGGCCGCCGCCGATTTGGCCGACTGGCTCCACTGCGTCACAGCCAGATCGGCCAGCGGATGACGATAAGGCCGGCCGATATCCCGGGCGGCGGCCTGAAGATCGCCGGTCAAGGCAAACCATTGATCCACCTGGCTTTGTTCCAGATCGGCAAAAACCGAGGTGTCCAAAATCACACCTTCAGCGGCATCCGACAGTTCGCCGAATCGGCTGATCGCCTCAAAAAGATTCAGGCCGAAAGGATAAGTCCGATATAACCGGCGCACATAGGCGCTTAAGTCGCCCCGCAGTTCATGCAGCAATCCGGCCTGGCGGGCGTAGCCTTCCGGCGGTCCGGTGCGGGCGATCTCCGATGCCAGGCGCAATTGCTCCAGGACATCTTTTTTACGCGATTTATTTGAATGCAGCTCCAGACAGAAGGGGCCGAGGCCGATAGCCTCCAGCCGCCGCTGCACCACGGTCAGCGCCGCCATCTTTTCCGCCACGAATAAAACTGTTTTCCCCCGGGCCAGAGCGTTGGCAATCAGGTTGGTAATGGTCTGCGATTTGCCGGTTCCCGGCGGACCATGCAGCACGAAGCTCTGCCCTTCGCCGGCGGCATGAATCGCCGCCAGCTGCGAAGCGTCGGCGCTGATCGGCAGGAAAGTCTGTTCAGGATCATAGAGTTCATCCAAATCCAGATCGGGAGGCAAAAGCTCCTTCGGCTGCCAGGACAGCTTCCCGGCCATCAAACTGGCGACAACCCGGTTCTTCGCCAGATCATCCGCGCGATTCCGGATATCATACCACATGATGAATTGCGTAAAGGAGAAAATACCCAGGTAAGCTTCATCCAGGACCGTCCACCGCGGCCGCTGCAAGACCGCCTGGCGGAAAATATTCAGCACGGCCTTGACATCAACGCCGTTTTCATCGCGCGGCAGCGGATCAAGGCCGCTGATGGTCAGGCCAAAATCCTGACGCAGCAGTTCCAGCAGCGTAATATTGACTTGTGGTTCTTCATCGCGGTTGCGAATCATATAACCTTTGCTGACCGACCGGCGGATCAGGTCGACCGGAATCAGCACCAGAGGCGCATACCGCGGCTGCTGGCTGATGTCGGTTTCATACCAACGCAAAAAGCCCAGGGCCAGGTACAAAGTATTGGCGCCGTTTTCCTCGAGCGATGAACGGGCGCTGCGATACAAGCCGGTCATGGCGTTCAGCAGGTCGGCGGCATCCAGCGGCGTGCGCAGCCGTTTTTGTTGAAATTCAAATTCCAGCAGCTGTTCATAGGGATCCAGATTAAATTGGTTTTCAAAAGAACGCGGATCACGCGGATCATCCAGCCAGTCTGCCGGCCGTTCCAGAACCTGAAAATCTGTGCCGTTGGACAATAAATCTTCCAAATGCGCCAACTGGCGGGCGAAAAGGCGGACAGTATTTTTTGTCAGCCGGAAATTAAGCAAGGTATTGCGCAAACTCAAATCAAGTAATTTACGCTCCCACTGCTTTTGCCGGGTCATCGGCGGCGCAGCGTCAACGGCCTTCAATCGCGCCTGGATTTCCAGATCGGCTGGCGCGGCCGGCTCCGGGCGTTCAGTTATTCCCGGCTCCGCCGCGTCCGTCCGGACAGTCCAGCCGCCGGGTTTTAAAATACGCTGCGGTAAAGGCCGGATGCCCGAAGCCCGGGCCCGGCGGATATCGATCAGGCAGATAAAGTCGTCTTCTTTGCGTAAATGCTGCAGCGCCAGTTTTTCCGCGTCATCAAAGGGGATCGATTTACCGGCGACAAAGGCAGTCGTTTCGACCAGCAGCAAATCCTGAATACCGGCCGCGGTTTGTTTGGCCAGTAAAGAAACATCGTCCTGAAGCGTTTCCGGGAAACAGGTATCCGTAAGCCAAACGCCGGCGAAGGCATGGTCTTTGATGATATTGAGCACCGGATTCAAACCGGCGGCCTCCAGGCAGGCGGCATAAAGCAGCGTCAGATCCAGGCAGGTGCCCATCTTCTTTTCTAACAGGACATCGGCCAGACGGATCCGCTGGCCGTTTTGCTCAAAACTGGCCGGCGGCAGGCAATAGACAATCTGCCGGGCCTGCAGGGCTCCGTATATCGCCGCGGCCTGCTGACGCACGCGGTTAGGTTCTTTACGCTGATAGCCGTCCAGCGAGGGATCTCCGGTCCACTGTTTTAAAAATACGGCGGCTTGGACGAGGATATCGGCTATAGCCGGGTGGTTGGGCGTAACAAAAGCGCATAGCAGCTCCGGCAGGACAGCGGCGCCGCCCCATTCATCGAAAGCCAGCACGTCCAATGACATCGTTTTTTTCAACAGGGTTGATCCGTCGGCGCGATCCAGGGACACTCTTATTTCGCCAGCCAGCCGCTCAGTCAGGCCGGCGAGAAATTCCGGCTGCAGCTGCAGATCGACCAGACCGACATCCAGATCGGTCTGGGCCGGCAGCGACATGATTTGTTTTGTATACGGGCGGACAAACTCCGACGCGCCGGCAAGGGTCAGCGCCAGATTGTCCATGGATTCCGGAGATTCATTTTTAATAAGCAGGCGCCGGATAATCGGCACATGGTTCTGCTGCATCGCGAAATTTACAAGGGGACTGTATTGGATATCAAAACTCAAATCCTGCCGAACAGAGCAGGTTGTCTGGTTCTCGGCCATATCGCATATCCTCCGGCAGTGTTATGGTCCCGGCCAACATTCCCGCTCTGCCGTTCATTCCGGCCGGCTCAGGGAACGTTGCGAACTTCATTATAACACGCCGGATTGTCCTATGCCGGATCTGATCAGGTGTTTGCCTGCTCGCGGACCTGATAAACAAATTCCCGCTGGACATAGAAACTGACGAAATAGAGTGATACGTCGCTGATAACCTTAGCCAGATAAACATTGAGGCCAACGGATCCGGTTAATCCTTTGATCATCAGGTAGCCGACCAGCATGACAGCCGCGGCCAGTGCATAATAACGGGCGGCGGCCGAAGCCGCGGCTCCTTTTTGTTTGAAAACCAGATTCCGGTTGATCAGAAAATTAATCAGCGAACTGAAAGCCCGGGCGACAACGACACTGGCGATCAACTGCCCGGGGAAGCTGATATGCATCAGGGCAAAAATTCCATAATCCACGCCGGCCGCGGCGGCTGAGGAAAGGATAAATTTAAACAACAACGCGTAAATCCGCGCCGAATCCTGGAAAGCCTTGAAATGAGAGGATTTATTGCCTTCGATGTAAACCGTTTCGATCGTCACCTGCTCCAGCGGTATATGATTCGGTTTGATCGCCAGCAGCATGTTCATTTCGTATTCATATCGTTCGCCGGCCAGGGTCAGGATCAGCGGCAGATGGGCGGCGGGAATACCGCGCAGGCCGGTTTGGGTATCATAAACCGTTTTCCCGTTTATCAGGGCGAAAATCAGGCGGGTAATTCCGTTGCCGAGCCGGTTCTTCAGCGGCACTTGCCCGGTAAACCGGCGGACGCCCAAAACAAGGCTATCCGGATTCTGGGTCATGACTTCCGCTATATGGCTGATATCGGCCGGCGTATGCTGACCGTCCGCATCGGCCGTAATCAGGCCGTGATCGGCATAGCCTCTGTACAGAGCCTCATTGAAACCGGTCTTCAGGGCACGTCCTTTGCCCATGTTGACCGCGTGCTGTAAAACCAGACAGCCGAGAGCCGCAGCCGTCATAAAGACCGGCTCATATTGCGGCCCGCTGCCGTCATTCACGATCATAATCCGGGAAAAGCCCTTTTGATGTAAAGATTGAATTAAATCAATCATTTTCTGATCCGGTTTGTAAGCTGGTATGAGAATGCTGGGCAAATCCATGCGGCATCCGCCTTTCTATCATCAATAACCTCTGCCTCTGCCGGCCGGCAGATCCATGCAAGTCAGACTCTGGATTCATTATTATACCAGCAATCTATCATATCAGATGATGCACTTCAATGGCTCAAAAGCCCCAAAAGCCGCATTTGCGCAGACTTTCACACAAGATTCAGGCTTTCGTCAAATTACCGGTTTATCCGCCGTCCGGCCGCGGCGCTTGTCCGGTCGCGGCGCCGGCGCTTCAACCTCCCGGACATTAACGTCTGAGCAGTCTGCCGGCTCCGCAGGAGGGGAAAGTTGCGGTATAATAGCAGACAAGAAAGAACATGGGGTAATATGACATGAAATCACGCCTTAAGCAACCTGATCACACAACGGCCGTCCATCGTGCCGGGCCCCAAAAACCGGCGCGGCGTAATTTACCCCTGCCGCTGGTTATCCTCTTTGATCTGCTGCTGGTAGGCGCGGGACTGGTCATATTCGCTTTGTTTCATCATGTCCTGCCCCGCGACATTAAATCATCCGGCATTGTGCTGCCCCGCCCTTCCGTAACGGCTGCCGGCGCCAGTGAATCAGGCGGCGCGACCGATAGCCGGGCTTCGATTATCGGCGACAATATCTCCGTCTCCGCCGGCAACACGGACATGACAACGACAAGCGCAGCTCCGGCGGCAACATCGGCGGCATCTGGCGCCTGGGGAGCCAAATTCGCCGGACGTTTTACCGGCGGCGATATCATCAAGACAGACCACTCATACCAGAGCGCCCATATCAGCATTACCCTGAACCGTGTGCAAACCGGTAAAGTCGCCTATATCGCGGCCGATATCTATCTGAGCGATATCGATTATTTCCGGACCGCGTTTGCCACCGGGCAGTACGGCCGCGGCTTGACCGGCCAGGTCCTTGACATGGCCCAGGAAAATCAGGCTATACTGGCTATGTCCGGCGATTATTACGGCATCCGCGACGCCGGCATTGTCATCCGCAACGGCGAGCTATACCGGGAAACAACCTTCCAGGATGTTTTGGTCATGAATTATGACGGGACAATGGAAACGGTAACCGCCGGCGACTTCAATCTGGACAAGGTCATGCAAAACGGAGCCTGGCAGGCCTGGTCATTCGGTCCGATGCTTCTGGACAACGGACAGCCGATGACCCGGTTCAACAGCTCGGTTACCGCCGCCAATCCCCGCAGCGCGATTGGCTATTATGAGCCCGGCCACTATTGTTTTGTCCTTGTTGACGGCCGTCAGCCGGGTTATTCCGACGGTCTGACCATGACCCAGCTATCGCAGCTTTTTTATGATCTTGGCTGTAAAGCTGCCTACAATCTCGACGGCGGGCAGTCTTCAGTTATGACTTTTATGGGTCAGATCGCCAACCAGCCTTACCACAACGGCCGGCGGATCAGCGACATTGTCTATATAGCGGAGCAATAGGCCGGGATCGGAGCATTACGATGATAAAACGCGCTTTACCTCATTTGTGTCTGGTCATTTCAGTCATGATGCTGGTCTTTTATGTGATTGACCTCTTTAATAACGCCATGCACTTCATCGGCAATCAGGTTTTCAATACCCTGCTTTTAATCTACAGCCTTCTGGTCATTGTCACCTCGGTCTGGACAATCGCCGATCATCGGCGCGGCAGGCGATAGCAGCGGGCGCCGGCCTGGACCAGTGTACTTTTTTACCCATTCCAGTCGCCATCTATCCATTTTTCTTTTTCTGTCCGCGGGTTTACAATAGAGACAGGATTTAACGTTTTCGCGGTCGTTAATTGAATAAGGGGGGTGAAGCTGTGAAGAAAATCAGTGCCCGGAACCGGCAGCGCCTGGAATTTGCGTTGTTTAACACACCGGCTGTCATTTTTGTATCTCTGGCCATTTATATCCCGTTTATCATGAGCATGTATTACTCGCTGACACAATGGAACGGGATCAGTAAAGCGGCTGTTTTTGTCGGTTTGGACAACTTCAGCAAATTGTTCGCCGGCGACAGCGGTTTCAATCATGCCGCCTGGTTTACCGCCCGCTACAGTCTCTTATTTATCATCCTGGTCAATGTTCTGGCAATATTTCTCGCCGTTCAGCTGGACAAGAAGCTCCGCAGCGCCAATGTGCTGCGGGCAGCTTTCTTTGTCCCCTACATCCTTAGTCTGGTTATTGTCGGCTTTATCTGGCGGTTTATCTTTTCCCAGGGTTTCAACGCGCTGTATGAGATGACTCATTGGAGCATTTTTGAGCTAAGCTGGCTGGGCGATCCCCAGCTGGCCTTTTGGTCGGTCCTTTTTGTGTCGATCTGGCAGTCGATCGGATTCTACATCGTCATCTACATCGCCGGTCTGCAGTCCATTCCTGCTGAATTGAACGAAGCGGCTATTGTGGACGGAACATCGCCTGGGCAACGTTTTTTCTACATTACCCTGCCTATGCTGGCGCCTTCTCTGACGACGGCTTTCTTTATGGCCCTGGTCAACTCGATCAAGGTCTTCGACATCATCTTCTCCCTGACCGGCGGCGGTCCCGGAGGATCGACTTACAGCGTCACGTTCAATGTTTATGTCGAAGCTTTCCAGAATAATAACTATGGTTACGGCACGGCCAAAGCCTTGATTTTATTTCTGGCCGTCGTCATCATCACCACGCTGCAGCTCCGGTTCTTTAAAAGCAGGGAGGTGGAATCTTAATGAAAGCACGGCGTATCCGCCTCCTGATCCTGGAGATCGTCCTGGCTCTGGTGGCTCTGGTTTTCCTCTATCCCCTGATCCTGATGGTCGTCAATTCGCTGAAAACCCTGGGCGAAGTGATGCGTAATGTCATTTCACTGCCTAAGAGCCTGGTTTTTGATAATTACGCCTTCGTCTGGAAATATGTGCGTTACCCGTATTTGTTTCTCAATAACGTCATAATCACCGCAATCGGCATCGCCGGTATCGTCATCCTGTCCTCCATCGCCGCTTATAAGCAATCGCGCAGCCGCAGCCGCGCCAGCTATTGGCTTTACCTGTTCTGCATCATGCCGATGCTGATCCCTTTCCAAACCATCATGATAACCGTTCTGAAATTGATGAATATCATCGGACTGTCCGGCAGTACCTGGGGACTTGGCATTCAATACTGGGGATTCGGCATCCCTCTGGCCGTTTTCATCTATCACGGATTTGTTAAAACAATACCGCGGGAAATCGATGAAAGTGCGATGGTTGACGGCGCGTCTACGCTGCGCATCTTTTTCCAGGTAGTCTTTCCCCTGCTCAAACCGGTTACCACTACCGTCATTGTCATCGACGTCATGTGGATCTGGAACGATTTTTTGCTGCCGCTTTTAATGGTGAACAGCTCGAAATCAACCCAAACATTGACTCTTGCCGCTTACGGCTTTGTCGGCCAATACAATACCGACTGGCAGTATGCCATGGCCGCCATGGTTATGGCCGTCCTCCCATCGGTGCTGTTCTTCATCATCATGCAAAAGGATATCGTTAAAGGCGTTGTTGCCGGCGCTGTCAAGGGCTGATCTATGAACATCCTGCGCAGGCTGCAAGCCAGACTGACCCGGCATCTGGTCAATAAGTTCATCTTGCTTTTCACCGGCGTCCTGTTGTTCTTTATTTGCCTTCAGGCGGTTATTTCCTACTCGATGCTGCGCGATCAGGCTATAGCCGACGAAATCAGCAGCAATACAGAGGTACTGGATTTTGTCGGCAAAGAGCTGGACAGCTATTTAGGCGGAATTACCGCCGCCCTGACCGCGCGGTTGGATTACGATCAAATCACAAAGGCGGTGCTCAACGAGCAGAACAACTACCAGGATCAGATGTACCTGGAAGATTATCTGCGCAATCTGTTTTATTCCCGCAGCGATATCGCCGCCGCTTACTTTTATCTGCTGGATAAAGACCGCTTTTACTACATCTCACGTCTGCAGAAAGAAACGATGGTCCGCATCGGACAAGGTAATCCCAACATGAACCGCATCCTGACCGGGACGTTCCAGACCGCCGATCGCAATTGGTTTGTCGAGTCCTTACCTGAGTTAAAGGCCGCGCAATATGATGTCGATCCGGAATCGATGTTTATCGCTTTTCACACAGCCATTCTTCATATTCCGACCCGTACGCCACAAGTTATTCTGACGGTTTTTCTCGATCACACCGTTCGTGACCAGATGATCGGCGACGCCGCTTTGCAAAAAGGCGAGCATCTGATCTGGTCCGGAGCAGACGGGAGCGTCTATTACACGGATGACGCCGATTTTTACAGCCGGCTGCGGCAGGCGTCGCCGCTGCTTACGGCATCAGGCGCGGACGCCGGTGAAAACTCGACAGAAACCGGCACGATGCAAACCCTGACCATTCAGGGCGAGGAGTATCTGGCGATATCCCGCGTTACGGCAAAATATCATTGGCGGCTGACAAAACTGATCCCCTATGTCCAGATTTCCGAAGCCGCTTCCCTCAACCGCAATCTGAGCCTGTTTGTCGGCATAAGCTCCATATTGGCCGCCAGTCTGGTTGTTTCTTTTTTCGCCCGGGCTATAACCCGGCCGCTTAAACACTTATCCGGCAAGATGGACGCTTTCAGCCAGGGGCAGTTCGATGTCGAAGCTCAGATCGAAGGTCATGATGAAATTGCCCAAATCAGCCAGCAATTTAATCAAATGGCGCATAAAACAAAGGAATTGATTCATGAAACATACCAGCTGGAACTCTCGCAAAAAAACGCCCTCTTGAAATCGCTGGTAGCGGAGCTAAACCCCCATTTTCTGTATAACGCTTTACAGGCTATCTCGACGCAAGCCCTTAAAGACCATAACATCAAGGTTTATGAAATGATCGACGCCTTGTCTCAGACCTTTCGTTATTGCATCAGCGGCGGCGACATCGTTCCGTTGCGGCAGGAAATCAGTCATGTCCAGAATTACCTGCTGCTGCAAAAAGCTCGTTATGGAGATCGCCTTCTGGTTGATTTTGATCTGGACGCTGACGTTCTGGATCTGGAAATCCCCAAACTGACGATTCAGCTTCTAACGGAAAATGCCATCAAACATGCTTTGGAAAAAACGAGCCGCGGCATCACCATCGCTATTCAGGCGAAAATTGAAAACGAGAATCTGCTGATAACGGTAAAAGACGACGGCCCAGGTATAGATCCGGATAAACTGGAACAAATCCGCCGGTCGCTTCAACAAACCGACATCCAACAGGATGCGCCGGAAATCGGTTTGAAAAATCTGTCGATACGTCTGCGCATCGTTTTCGGCCAGGCTTCCGGCATCCGTATTCAGGCCGGTCCGGCAGGCACGGAGGTTCAAATCCGCATTCCTGTCGGCTGATCCTGTTCTTGAGCCGGTACGCGATGCTCCGGCACGTTTGTGGAGGATGAAAGCATGCTCAAGGTTTTAATTATCGACGACGAAAAACCGGTTCGTGAGGCGATCTGCATTCTTGGCGACTGGCCCGGGCTGGGCGTCGACAGCCTGCAGGAAGCCGGCAATGGGCGCGAGGGGATTCAGCAGGTTATGACCGGGCAACCTGATATTGTATTGGTGGACATGAAAATGCCCGAGGTCAACGGTTTGCAGTTTCTGCAGTGGCTTGAGGCAGAAAAGCCTGAATTGACTTGTATTGTCATCAGCGGTTACAGCGATTATGATTTTACCCGTCAGGCTATCCGTTCCAGAGTCGTCGATTACCTGATCAAACCCATCAACCGCGAATCGCTTAACCAAGCTCTGCGCAAAGCTGTCGATGAAGTCGCCGAACGGCGCGGCAAACAAGGAAGCATGGGGCAAACCGGGAACCGGTTATCCGAAGAAGAGCAAAAAAGGCGTTTCCTTCAATCGATTTTCGAGGGCAGTTATGATTTACGTATCCAAAACATGTACGGCGGCTTCCTGAACCAGGAGCATTCTTGCACCTATCATTTAGTCCTGATCCGGATCCTCAATTTGCGGATGGTTAAAAGTCTCCATTTTGGCAACGACAGCAACCTCTTGTTTTTCGTCATCAGTAATGTCATCCAGGAAATCGCCGGCGCCAGAGGCAGTTGTCTTTGCATGCAAAATCCGGGCAACGATCAGGAAATTATCGGTGTCGTCACCAGCCTGGATCAGGTGGAATACCCGGAACTGCGGAATACCGCCCGGCGTATTCTGACCAGCCTGCAGGATTATCTAAGCATCCAGGCGCTGGCCGTCTTGAGCCGTCCGGATAGCCAAATTCTAAATTTAGGGCCGTCGCTGCGAAAAGCGCGGCAAATTCTGGCGGCGCAGAACCTGTTGAATCTGCAGCAAATCAGCGATCTGGAATCTTTTTCACCCGATACGCCGGATGTCCCGGAACTTTCGATCATCAGCCGTCAAGCTCTGCTGCGGCAGGGTGTCGAATCAGGCCAATTTGAACAAGTCCGTCTGGTCTTGCTGGATTTTTTCGTCTCGGTCCGCGCAACAGGCCGCTTCAGCCTGGCTGCGGCCGATCGGATCCGCAGCGAGCTTATGTATCTGCTCAACAGCCTTGCTGTAGACAAAGGCGTACCTTCACGGCAGTTATCCGAAGATGAGGCGCTGGCGGCCGAATTGGCTTACCTGCATTTCGATTATTCCAGTATGCAGAATTATGAGAACATGCTGATGAATCTGGCCGGTTATTATTTTAACTGCATCCGCCATCATTTGCATCAGTTCGATATCCAGGACATCCGTTTATTTCTGGAACGCAACTACGCCGGCGACATCAGCGTTACCGAATTGGCCCAACAGCATTTCCTCAGTCGGGGATACTTGATGAAGCTGTTCAAACAGAAATATGGTCTGGGCATCTATGAATATCTGCAGCAGGTCCGCATGGAAAAAGCCCGCGTACTGCTGGGGGATCTGAATATCAAGATCCAATCGGTAGCCGGGATGGTCGGTTATAAAGATCAGAATTACTTCAGTAAAGCATTCCGCCACACTTTCAGCCTTTCCCCCAGCGAATATCGTCTGGAACAGCAGCATCGCAGCCAAACCAAACAGGAGACGATATTACCCGTTATTTAGGACTAATTTTCCTGTTGCCGCCTTCTGCCTTTTTATACACTGTATTTGTCACAACCGGGCTGCCTGGCAGCTTATTCCCGTGAAGGAGGAGAATAAAGATGAGGAAAATTGCTCTGATCCTGTGTTTTATGATGATCTTCGGCTTGCTGGCCGCCTGCGGCGGCCCGGCAACAACATCGACGCCTGCCGGCACAAGCGGCACAACCGCCGGAACGACAACCGGCGCAACGTCCGGCGGGACCGCCGCAACGACCGCTGCTTCCACCGAGCCTGTCAAAATCTATATTTTCTCGAATCAACCCGAATACTCCGATGCTTTTAATGCCTACATCGAAGCCTATAAATCGGTGGCTCCTCATGTCACCATCGATATGGAAGTCAACCAAGCCGATTACCCCACTCTGGTGAAAGCAAAATTATCGTCCGGAGAAGTACCGGAAGTCTTCTGTTCCACTGCCGGCGCTGAAATCAAACTGTACATGGAATATTCGGCCGACCTGACCAACGAACCCCTGGCGGCGGCCATGCTGGATTCTGTCCGCGCAAATATGTCTTATGAAGGCAAGGTATACGGATTGCCGGTCAAAGCCAACTGCTTCGGCATCGTTTACAACAAAACGCTTTTCGAGGAAGCGGGCATTACTACTCTCCCGAAAACGATAACTGAAATGAAAGCAGCTTGTGAAAAGCTCGTTGCCAAAGGCTATACGCCATTCTCGAATGGTTATAAGGAATGGTGGGTGCAGAAACATATTTTCCAGCATTATCTGGACGCCTCGACCGACAATGCCTCGGATCTGGTCGCCAAGTTCATCAAGGGCGAAGCTAAATTTGCCGATTACCCGCTGCTCAGCACCAATTTCTTTGATTTCCTCGATTTGACCGTCAAATACGGCATGGCCAAACCGCTGGAAGCCGATCTAAACGCTGAGATTGCGGCATTCGGCACCGGTAAGGCCGCAATGATGACCGGTCAAGGCCCCTGGACCGAAGAAGCGGTTATGGCGATCGATCCCAATTTGAAATTAGGTATCATGGGATACCCGGTCGACGATAATCCGGCACATTCCAGAATCATCACCGGAGCCGATCAAGCTTTACGTATTTACAAAGATTCACCGGTTGTTAACGAAGTCATCAAACTGTACAATTGGCTTTATACATCGGAATATGGTAAGAAATGGTTCTCCGATGTCGCCAAGGTCATTCCGCCGATCAAAGACGCCCCTATCCCCAATCTGCAGATACCGCAGGCGATGAAAGCGATCCTGGATTCCGGCGAAGCCGTCGGCGATATGGCCATCATCTATTCAACCGACAGCTTCCATCAGAAATTTGGTGAAATAGCCCAATCTTATCTGGCCGGTACAATCAAACGCGATCAAGCCATCAGCGAAATGGAAAAAGCCTGGGTCGATCTGGGCGGCGGCAATTAACTTCTAATATCAACCGAAGCCGGCATGCCGGACAAAAACAAAGATCCTGAACGGCAATGATCGGAGAGTCCATTCTTTCCGATCATTGCCATACTGAAAAAGAAGAGAGAAGGCGAAACAATGAAATTTACCAATGGTTATTGGCTGCTGCGGCCGGAAATCACAGCTCATTATGCCGTCGAATATTATGATTCGATATGCCGGAACAAGGCATTGACGGTTTTTGCGCCCTCAAAACCGGTCCGCAGCCGCGGTGACCAGCTCAATCAAGCTATGTTGACGATAACCTTCGGTTCACCGATGCCTGATGTCCTTAAAATCACTTTAGTCCATCATGACGGCGCAGTCGATCTCCAACCGGTTTTTGCGCTTAACAGCCAGGATGACGTCCCGGTCGAGCTGTATGAAGATGAGCAAACGGTTAGTCTGCGCAGCGGAAACCTGCAGGCCGTCATCAGCAAAAAGCCTAATGCCTGGTCGGTCAGTTACCGGGGCGGCGGCCGCGAAATAACCAACAGCGGATTTCACAATATGGCTTATATGGTCAACAACAAAACCGGCCGCCATGATATGACCGAGCAGTTGTTTCTCGATGTCGGTGCTTGTGTTTACGGCTTTGGCGAACGATTTACCGCTTTCGTCAAGAACGGGCAGGTCATCGACATCTGGAATGAAGACGGTGGGACAGCCTCGGAAATCAGTTACAAAAACCTGCCGTTTTATATCACCAATCGCGGTTATGGCGTTTTTATCGACAGCCCGGCCGATATTTCCTTTGAAGTGGCCAGCGAGAAAGTCGAACGGGTTTGTTTCAGCGAAGAAGGCGAACGGCTTACTTATTATCTTATCTATGGACCGCATCCGCGCGATATTCTGCGCAAATACACAGCCTTGACCGGCCGGCCTGCATTGCCTCCGGCCTGGTCGTTCGGGCTCTGGCTCTCAACATCCTTTACAACCCAATATGATGAAGCCACGGTTATGTCCTTCATACAGGGCATGGCCGACCGCCATATTCCTTTGCGTGTCTTCCATTTTGACTGCTTTTGGATGAAGGGCTTTCAGTGGTGCGACCTGCTCTGGGATCCGGCGACCTTCCCGGACCCGGCCGGTCTGATCCGCAGGTTGCACGAACGCGGTCTGAAAGTCAATGTCTGGATCAATCCCTATATTGCCCAGAAATCGGTCCTTTTTACCGAAGGCAAAGCCGGAAGCTTCCTGGTCCGCAAAACCGACGGCAGCATCTGGCAGACAGATCTCTGGCAAGCCGGCATGGCGCTGGTCGATTTTACCAATCCAGCGGCCTGTGTCTGGTATGAAAACAAACTGCAGGCACTTCTGGACAGCGGCGTCGACGCCTTCAAAACCGATTTCGGCGAACGTATCCCGGTGCGCGATATTGTCTGGCATGACGGTTCCGATCCTGTCCGAATGCATAATTATTATACTTACTTGTATAATCAGACGGTATTCCGCTTATTGGAGCATCATTATGGCCAGGGTGAAGCGGTTGTTTTCGCCCGGTCGGCAACCGTTGGCAGTCAGCAGTTCCCGGTACATTGGGGCGGCGACTGCACGGCCAGTTATGAATCGATGGCCGAGACGCTGCGCGGAGGACTATCCCTGGCGTTGGGCGGTTTCGGCTTCTGGAGCCACGATATCGGCGGTTTTGAGATGACCGCGTCGGCCGATATTTATAAACGCTGGTGCGCTTTTGGCCTGTTATCGTCTCACAGCCGGCTCCACGGTTCGGAGTCCTATCGGGTGCCCTGGCTTTTCGATGATGAAGCAACCGACGTGCTGCGACGTTTCTCTATTTTAAAGAATCGCTTGATGCCCTATCTTTACCGGCAGGCGGTCCTCGCTCATACTGAAGGTATACCGGTTTTGCGGCCGATGATGCTTGAATTCCCCGACGATCCCGCCGCCGATACGCTGGACCGCCAATACCTGTTTGGAGAAAGCCTGTTGGTAGCGCCGGTTTTCCGGGCCGACGGCCAAGTCGATTATTACCTGCCCGCCGGCACCTGGACCAGTTTATTGGACGGATCGCTGCGTGAAGGCGGCTGTTGGCGGAGAGAGACCTACGATGTCTTCTCGCTGCCGCTGCTGGTGCGCCCCAATACAGTCCTTCCTTTGGGAAGCCGCGATGACCTGCCCGATTATGATTATTGCGAGGATCTGACGTTGGCCTTGTATGCGATAGCCGACGGTGCTGAAATTACGACGGTTATCCCCGATACCCGCGGACGGGACAGCCTCGTCGCCGTCACTCGGCGCGCCGGAGAACAGATTACCATTCAGCTGTCCCGTCCAATCGGCGTCTGGACGGTGCAGATTGACGGAAAAGAGTTGCCGCAGATGGGCAGCACAGCATCGATCACACGATAAATATACGGTCTGGCGTATCGCTCCGGTAAAACTCAGGAACGGTGCGTCAGCGCGTATTCTTTCGGGCTGATGCCCTCGTAACGCAGGAAAGCCCGGTTAAACGACTGGACGCTTTCATAGCCGACCATTTTCGCAACATTGGCGCTGGTGTAGCCGCCTTCTTCCAGATATCGTTTGGCCTGTTCAATGCGGATCCGGCTCAGGCAATCATAGAAGTTGATTTTTGCCGCGGTTTTAAAAACCCGGTACAAAGTTGCTGCCGACAGATGGAACTGTTCAGACAAAGCCTGCATGGAAAGCGACGGATCGTTGAAATGATCTTTCAGATAGGCAATCAGTTTATCTGCCAGATTGGCATTATAAGCTAAGTCGCGATTATCGGTCGAGCGGGAACACAAAGCCGCGATCCGCCAGAAGACATGCTGCCATTGCTGTTCCGTCCGATCTGCCGGACATTCATCTTCGAGCGGAGTTTCCGCAGCCGGCATGTTCGTTTCCGGGCCCAGGCCCAGTTCATGCCGGACGCGGGATATGGTTTCCATGAGCAGCGAGAGCAGCTTATCGTGATCTTGCTCCGATAAGCCAAGCTTCTTGTTTTCTTTGCGGATCTCATTGATCAGATTAACAGCAGCCTGTTCATTGCCGACCTTTAAGTGATTGATCAGCTGGATTTCCCAGTCTGTCGGATAATAGTAGCGGGCTTTTTCAAGCATCAGGTCAAATCCGATACCCCGGTTGACACTCTCCTGACTTTTCTGTGCCGCCAGATAGGATTTGCTGATGCCGACCAGTCCCTGTTCCACACCGCCCACAGCGAACTGGACATCCATCTGGAATTGGTCGAAAATCTCCTTGGTTGCCTGGATGCCGATCGACTCCAGCGACTGATGTTCGATGATATCGTCAGAATGAAAGATGGCGACAATCCGGTTATTGAAGCTGCGGCACAGTTCAAAAGATGTTTCTTGCTTGTCCAGGCAATTTCTCAGTGATAAAAACAAGGGGAAATCATCTTTGCCGGTCAGCCATTCGGCTTTTTGAAACTGGAAGAATATAACCGCGAAATATTGATCGGCGCGATAGTGCATTTGAAAGGTTTCCAGGGTGACCAGGATCTGGTCATGATCAAAATAACCTTGCAGCAAGTTGATCAGGATATTATTGCGGATAACCTGCGAATAGGACTTGGTCTGCTGTTCAAGATCTTCCTTTTCATGTTCCAGCCGGTCAAAGGATTCCATGATCGTATTGAATTCGGAAGTTATCTGTTTATGCGCAGAATAAGGTACGCCCAGTCGCTGTAAAACATGGCGGATCGGTTTGTAATTCCAGGATGTAACCAGGTACGCGATCGCCAACGCCAAAAGGAAAATCGGCAAAGCCATCACGATCCAGATGATCGGCTGGGAAAACAGGCTGACATAAGTAGTCTTTTCCAGCGCTATTTCGTATTCCCAATCATTGGTTGCGGAATGGATATTCATGATCAGCCAATGATCATGATCTTGTTCCAGCGCCGTCCGGTCGAAGCTGGTAAAAAGCCGTTCTTCGCCAAGATTGATATTGACCTTGATTTCTTTCGCCGAACTGGTGCTGTTGATGAAAGAATTCAGACTATATTCCGATATAAATAAAACTAACGTAGCCCTGGATTCTGTCAGATTGTCGATGCTTTTCATCAGAACCAAAGCATTGTCGGCTGACGCGCCGATATTCATATTTTTTAAATTCATCAATTGCAGAGCTTTGGGCGAACGGACGGCATCGAGAAAAATCTGATGATCATGATCGCCTTCGATACTCATATAATTCATGAATTCGTCGCTGTCCCACCAGCCGTTCTGGTTGACAACCAAATGCCGGTCAGGTACGAAAAGCGTCACTTGATCGGCCACATTGGTTATGTATTGATAACCCAGGAGTTCGTTGGAAATATCCTGTCGATGAACAATGTCGAAATAGTTGAACAAAATATCGGATGAGGATCGCAAGCGGGTACCCCAATTAGAGAGATACATTTTCCAGCCGATTTCATCAATTTCACCGAATTTACGGTCGAGCGCCCGCGACGCTTCGTTAACGGCGGCAGTCTGATCGACCGAGATCAGATTTCGGTTTGCCGCTTCGGTCCGCTCGGTGATAATATAGATAAACGTGAAAAGCGGTAAAGATAATATCAGGAAATACGAAAGCAGATTGATCAGAAAGTACTTATTGCGGATCAATGGGCATCCTCCTGTATCTTCATACACATTTAGAGGCTCATCATCTGTCCTTCTCGAAATGTTGCTGCATGAGACCCTTGAATGTGTTCATTATACACTTTCCTATGACGTGAAACAGTAGTAAAGGCAGATTTCTCCTTCCTTACTACTGTTTCGCATCTTACGTCTTTACAAATCCCGGTTCAGATCATTTATTTACTGTTTTGCTGATAACGATCCAGCAAGGTTTGGTTGATCTGAATCAGATCATCAAGACCTAAATCCTTTAATTCCTGCATGTAGGTATCCCATTTATCCATCGACGCCTGGCCAAGGATAAGCTGGGTTGCCAATTCTTCAGAACGGGTTGTCAGGTCGGTAATGATTTCCAGTTTCCGGTCGATCTGAGCTTGAGTCGGAACCGGATAATAGTTGCCGGTGCCCAGAGGAGTGGTCGGATGATACTGGATGACTGCTTTTTGGTAGTCGGCTTTATAAGCCGGAACAACACCGATTTCCGCTTCCATACCGACGAAGCGGCGTTTGGGGAACATGGAGCCGTTGGCCCACAGCGAGTCGCCGATGGAAGTTCCCGCAGCCGCGGCCTTCTCCCAGTTGGCATTCAGAGCGACATCCATCAGAACCTTCTTGCCGTCTTTCATTTCATAGGTTTCGCCTTCAATACCATACTGGGTCAAGTTCTGATAATCCTCACTGCAGAGTATATCAACCAAACTGCCAGCTGCTTCGAGGTCGGTGCAAGCCTTGGTAAAGCCCCAGCGGCCATAGGAAAGGAACGGAGGTTCGATGGCATTGACCGGTTCGATGCCGTCTGCTGCCTTCAGCGGGCCGATCGGCATATATTCGGCGCCTTCGGTCTTAACGGAAGGCTCATACCAGGTCTGCATCGCATAGGTGAAGAGCGCGCCGACTTTATCTTCGGCGATTTTCTGATTCAGCTGATCGTCGGTTTTGGCGCCGATGATGCTGGTATCCATAATGCCCAGGTCAACCAGTTTGTTCAGGAAAGTGAAATAAGGCTTAATGCCATCCTGATACCAGGGCGAGGTCGCTTTCATATCTTCGATTCCGAAAGAAGAAATTTCCGAAACAAGACCGAACCATTGGGCAATGCCGTTGGTGAAGCTGGCCGGATTGAAGGCAAGAACTTCGTCCGCCTGGCCGTTGCCGTTGGCATCCTGATCGCGGAACGCCTGCATGACGGCGACAAACTCATCCGCTGTGGTCGGCGTCTTCAGGCCCAATTTATCAAGCCAGTCTTTACGGATATTGATGCCCATGCAGGTTGAACCCGGCTGATCCGCATAAGTCGTGGCTTGAATCTGGCTGATCCAGTAGACATTGCCGTCTTCGGTCGTATTGAGTGAGTTGGACAGCTTGCCGCGGCCGGTGCTGAAAAATTCTTTAGCCGTTCCGTCGCTGTTTTCGTCAATAATCTTGTTGACCGGCAGAATAACGCCTTGATTCGCCAGATTCAAAATGGTTGTGTCGTCCAGATTGGTCAGATTGGTGAAATCCGGCAAATCGGTAGCCGACGCCATCCGGGTCTGGATAACCGTTTCATATTGGTCGTTGGCGATGATTTCGAACTCAGGAGTAATGCCTTTGGCGGTAAACAGCTTTTCGAAAGCCTTCCAGCTGCTGTAACGCTCACGATCGGCAAATTTGATGTATGTGTTGGTGCTTTCCGGCCCCATGATTTTGAGGACATGGGTTTTAGCCGCGCCCGTCGTGGTGCCGGCCGTGTTGGATCCCGCCGCCGTCGTGCCGTTGGTCTGGGTTCCCGTAGTCACTGCCGCTCCGCCGTTGCAGGCTGCCAGCATGGCGACCGCCAACAGGCAGATCAAGACGAGAACGAGACTTTTTCTGATGTTCTTGTTCATTTCGATACCTCCTCAAATATTATAAGCAAAATTGCTTATCAACGGTTTTGAAGGATGTTCATCCATGTTCTATGCGGGTCAGCCTTTGAGAGAACCCAGCATAACACCCTTAACGAAGTATTTCTGGAAAAAGGGATAAGCGAAAATGACGGGCAATGTTGTAAAGATGATCATCGAGTACTTTAACTGGCTGTTTGAAAGCTTCAGGCGGGCCATGGCTTCGGCTTCGGCCATCGACAATTTGGTCAGGTCGACAGTCTGCTCAACGAGAACACGGCGCAGATACATCTGCAGAGGCTGAAGGTTCAAATCGGGCAGGTAAACCATGGCGCTGAACCAGTTGTTCCAGATGCCGACAATGGTGTAGATCGAAACGACAGCCAGTATCGGTTTGGCCAGAGGGATATAGATGCGGGCCAGAATGCTGAAATTATTGGCGCCGTCAATACGGGCCGACTCCCGCAGATTTTCCGGAATCGAAGCAAAATAGGTGCGGGTCAAAATGATGTGCCAGATGCTGAAACCGCCGGGGATAATGATCGCCCAGATCGTATTGTACAAACCGAGCTGTGAAACCAACAGAAAAGACGGGATCAGGCCGCCGCTGAAATACATCGGAATCAGGAGGTAAATGACAACAATTTTTCGGCCCAGGAGTTTTTTGGAGGTCAGCGAATAGGCGCAGGTCGCCGAGGTCAGCAGCATCATGGCCGTTCCGGTTACGACATACAGGATTGTATTGCCATATGCCCGCCACATGGCCGTATCTTTGACCAAGACGGCGTAAGAGCGGAAATACAGACCTTTCGGGAAGAAATAAACTTGCATCGTAGCGGCTTCCAGCGGATCACTGATTGACAAAATCAAAGCATAATACATCGGGTAAAGGGTAATAAAGCAAACCAGGATCATGACAGCATAGATGATGATGTTGCCGATTGTCGTACCCTCTTTGATTTGGTTCCGTTTTCTATTCATGGCTTTCCGTTACCTCTCCATAAATCGTTCATTAAATCCATCGCGGCAGGACCTGCGGTTCCGGGGCATAGCGGCCGGCGGCCGGATTACCAGAGACTGTAATTGGCGAACTTGTCACTGCACTTGTTGGCTACAAAGACCAGAACGAAATTGATCACAGCCGCGAATAACCCGATGGCGGTTGTATAGCTGAACTGCCCGCCCTGAATGCCCAGCCGGTATACGTATGTTCCGATGACATCGCCCGTTATATAAGTCGCCGGATTATAGAGCAGCAGGATCAGATCGGTATTGGATGAGAGAATGGAACCCACGGCCATGATAAACATGATGGCGATCGTCGGCTTGATGCCGGGGATCGTGATATAGCGCATCAGCTGCAGCCGTTTGGCGCCGTCCAGACGTGCCGATTCATATAAAGAAGGGTCGATGGCGGCAATTGAAGATAAATAAAGAATGGCGTTGAAGCCGAACGATTTCCAGATGTTGGTGAAGGTATAGATGAAGGGGAACGCATTGGGGTCATTGCGAAACGCCGCAGGAGTCCCGCCAAAAGCCGAAATGACATTATTGACCAGTCCGTCGACCTGGATGAAGGACAGCACCATGCCGGCGACGACAACTGATGAGATGAAATAAGGAAGATAACTGGCGGTCTGGATGAACTTTTTGAATCTCAACGCTTTAACCTCATTGAGAACCAAAGCAAAAATGATCGGTATCCAGAAGCCGAAAGCCAGATTATAAACGCTGAGCAGGATCGTATTGCTCATCAGACGCCCAAAATAAATGCTGTCGATGAATTTCTTAAAATGCTTGATGCCGACCCATTTAATGGGATCGGTAAACGATAAAAACGGCATGCCCGGCGTATAGTCCTGGAAAGAAATGATAACGCCGTATAAAGGAATATAACAGAAGATAAAGATCAAGACCAAAACCGGCAGCATAATCAGATATAGTTCCACATTCTCTCTGATCAGCGCCGCCGGATATTTCCTCTTCACCGGATTGGCCAAGGCAAGACTGGTCATATCTGCATTTTTTTGCTTCATCATGCGATCCCCTTTTTATTGCTCTGGTTTTTCGATATTCGCTTGTTGTGCAGGAGAGAGTTTGTCATTTCCTAAGAGAAAAAGGCTTGTCTTTTCTCTTTTGACGGCAGGTTTCATTATAACGGCTTGATTTTTGGGTAAAAGGCACAATTTCTTTCTGCTGATGACAATTCCCGTCAGATTTAAACGAAGGTCGGCCGGCCTGTCGGTTATGCTGATGTAACCCGGTTAGTCCGTTGAATTCGTGAATGAAATTGTTCAGTGCTGACAGTTTTTGCCAATACTGATTCAATTTGTCTCCTCAGGCAGTCGGAGACAGCGCCCCTGTTATGCTACAATAAGATCAGATTGGCTATACAGAACACGATTCCCCTCTGCCGGGAGCGGAAAAGATGAGGCTTATCCTGTGAAAAACAAAATCGGATCTTTGATAAAACAACATTCGCGGGGCATCCGCATCGGGCTGATTTTTGCGTTTAGCCTGATAGCGTTAACCGGCGCTGTACAAATCGCTTTCCCGCCGCTATACGGGCAAATATCAGGTTCCGGTTCCGGGGAAACGGTTCATGGAACCGGCTGGACATCGGCCGTCCGGGAAACCGCAAGCACGGCTGTTCCCGAAACTACGGCCGCCGCATCTGAAACGGCCCCTGAACCGACGCCGGCAGCGTCGCCGACGCCAAAACCGACAGAGACGCCGACAAAAGCCGCTCCATCGCCAAAACCGACAGCGGTTCCAACAGCCAAACCGACAGCAGCGCCGGCCGAAACCACGACCACAGCCGCCGTATTGGATGATCCGGCCGATCCGTCTCTGCTGGCCGGCCATGTTGTCGTCCTGGATCCCGGTCATCAAACCAAGGCCAATCACGATCTGGAAGCGATCAGCCCCGGTTCCGCGACGATGAAAGCGAAAACATCCTCCGGTACAACCGGCATCGTCACCCATATTCCCGAATATCAAGTCAATCTGGCGGTTGGCCTGATGTTGAGGGACTATCTGGAAGCCCGCGGCTGCACGGTTTATCTGACGCGAACCACCAACGACGTCGACTTGTCCAACATCGACCGGGCTCAATTTGCCGTTTCCAAGGATCCGGACGCCTATCTGCGCATCCACTGCAACGGGTCGACCAACCAAAACCTGCATGGGGTCGGCATTTATATTGCCGACAGCGGCCTATACAAAGATCAGCTGCCGGCATGGGGCGGCTGGCTGGCTGAAGAATTATGCCGGACAACAGGCGCGGCTAATCATGGCGTTTTTGCCGGCAATACCTACACGGGACTGAATTGGGCAACCGAAATACCCAGCTTTCTGGTCGAAATGGGTTATCTGACCAATCCGGACGAAGACCGGCTGTTAACAGACCCGGCTTACCAAATGAAGCTTTGCCGGGGTTACGCCGCATTTATCGCCCGTATGCCCAAACGATAGCTAGCTGACGCGCAGGGTCAATGCAATAGAGCCAGATCAACCATCTGGTGAACGACTTGTTCATAAGTCCAGTTTTTATTCATGGCGCAGGCGATCGGAAAATAGCTGTGCCGGCGATTCATGCCGGGCAGCAGATTGGCTTCCAGGAAATGCGGCCGGCCTTGACTGTCCATTTTAATGTCGATCCTTCCGAAATCCCTGGCGCCCAGAACTTGAAAAGCAGTTCGCGCCAGATCGACGATGCCGGCGTATGAAGGATCTTGATCGACCGGCAATAAGCGTTCTTGATTCGTCTTTTTCGTCTCATAACCGATATAGGCGTCCCGCCGGAAAGAATCGGCAACCAGTTCGACCGGCATGACTGTCGGCTGTTCCGGAGTGTCCGAATCCAGAATGGCCACGGTATATTCCCGGCCGGATAAATAGGCTTCAACCATGGCCGGCTGATGAAAAGCAGCATCGAGACGGTCGACTTTCCGCTGATAACCGGCAAAATCCGTGACGATCGAATCGGCGTCGACGCCTTTGCTGTCGCTTTCATATAAGGGTTTGATGAATAAAGGAAACGGCACGGGCAAAGCCGCGCCATCTGCATATTGTCCGGGTTCGGCAATGAAAAAGTCGGCTGTGCCGATATGTCCGGCCTGCATTTTCTCCTTGGCCATCTTTTTATTAAAATCCAGTTCTATCGCCGGCCGGTTTGATCCGGTGTAGCGTATGCCTTGATTATCCAGGAATTCGGACAGCCATATTTTTTCCGGTTCACATTTGGTTACCGGACCGTCTGTAAAAATCAGGTACTTGATGCCGGCGACAACCAGATCAGGCCGGCGCGCGGCTAACGCTTCCAGATCATGGGCCGTATGGATCACGCATAAGTCGACATAAGGATAACAATCCCGCAAAGCATCGCCGACGCTGCGGCAATTTTCAATCGATCCGAAACCCATCATCGCCAAATCCGCGATATCGGTCGTTACCACTTCAATACGGATATCCCGATTCTTTTTGTTCTTTTTTATCAACAAAACGTGCCTCCTTCAAGGACAATAACGCATCTTCCGGCAAAAGGACGCCGGCTGAATATGATTTAATTTTTAGTCTGCATTATTATTTTACGCTATGATGGAGTTTTGTCAAAACCAGGCGGCAGAAAAATCGTCAAAAAGGACCATAAGATCAGAAAATCCGTGCAGATGTCGTTTCACCGGGCCGTTATAATGATCTCAAGTTATCAATGTGGAGGGATGTTTTTGACAGCTCATGCAACTCAAATAGGATTCGCCATCATCGGCTGCGGCATGATCGCCGATTGGCACGCGCAGGCGCTTCAGGCACTGCCCGACGCCCGGCTGATCGGCGCGGCTGACGCCAGGCCGGCCGCGGCGCAAGCTTTCGCCGCCCGATATCAGATAAAAGCTTATGAATCGACCGAAGCGCTTTTAGCCGATGATTCTGTCACGGCCGTCTGCATTTGCACGCCCAGCGGCTTGCATGCGCCGTTGGTTATTCAAGCCGCCGGGGCCGGCAAGCATATCGTCGTAGAAAAACCCATGGCCATTACCCGGGAACAAAACGAAGCCATTTTAGCCGCCGTTGAGAAAAATCACGTTAAACTGGCGGTTATTTCCCAACTGCGTTTTTCACCGGCTTTTGTCAAGATCCGCCAGGCCATGGAACAAAAACTCCTGGGCACTGTGGTCAGCGGCGATTTATCCATGAAATATTATCGTTCCCAGGCTTATTATGATCAGAGCAGCTGGCGCGGGACTTGGGCGATGGACGGCGGCGGCGCCCTGATGAACCAGGGCATACACGGTATTGATCTGCTGCTGAGCCTGATGGGTCCGGTCCATTCGGTTCACGGCCTGACACGGACCCGTGTCAGATCGATCGAAGTGGAAGATACCGCAGCGGCATTATTAGAATTTGACAGCGGCGCGTTGGGTTGCATTCAGGGCGCAACATCCATTTATCCAGGTTCGCCGCGGCGTCTGGAAATCGCCGGCGATAAAGGAACGGTCACCTTGGAGGAAGACAGCATCACCCAATGGGCTATCGAGGGCCAGGCGATTCCTGACGATGTCGTCATCGGCAAACCGGCTGTCAGTTCGGCCGCCAATCCCGGAGCTATCAGTCTCGACGGCCACCGCCTGCAGCTTAACGACATGGTGCAGGCTATCCGCAATGACCGGCGTCCGATGATCGACGCCGTCGACGGTAAGCGGCTGGTCGATCTGATCCTGGCCATTTACGAATCGGCCAAAACCGGCCGCACCCTATACCTGTAATCGTCCGACAGGGCTAAAATGAATCCGACAGGCTTAACCTGCGGCAATATTGAGGAGTGTTGTTTATGATTATTGATGTCCACAATCATCCCGAATGGCACAAGCACAATCTCGATGCCTTTCTGGAAAACATGAAGCAGTACAACATTGACAAAACCTGGCTTCTGAGCTGGGAATCGCCTGCGGACGAGTATGATCCCTATATCAATCAGATTGTCCCCTTTATCGGTTTGACCGGACCTATCCCTTTCTCCCGCTGTGTCGAATATGCCGAACGGGCGCCGGGGAAATTCATCCTGGGTTACGCTCCGGATCCGCGCCGGCCAGAAGCGATTGATCAGCTGAAAGCCGCGATCGACATCTATGGCGTCCGGGTTTACGGTGAATTGAAAGTCCGGATGATGCTGGATAATCCGGACGCTTTGCGCATGTATCGTTTTTGTGGTGAAAACGGCTTGCCGGTTACCGTCCATCTGGATTATGAATTTTCGACCGGCGCGACGTATCCGCGCCGGAACTACTGGTACGGCGGCGGCATTGAGGCTCTGGCCCGGGCGCTCAAAGCCTGCCCGGAAACAACTTTCCTCGGCCACGCTCCTGGCTTCTGGGCGCATATTTCCGGCGATGACAAGTATGATAAAGACGCATACCCAACCGGACCGGTCCTGCCCGGCGGCCGGCTGATCAGCTTACTGCGTGAATGCCCGAACCTTTATTGCGACCTTTCGGCCGGATCCGGCTGCAACGCCATGACCCGGGATCCCGAGTTTGCCCGCAAATTCCTGATCGAATTCCAGGATCGCGTTCTTTATGCCCGCGACTATTTCGATAACGTCCATCAGGATTTCCTCAATTCGGCTCATTTGCCGCAGACCGTTCTGGATAAAATTTATTCCGGTAACGCTTTACGTTTGGTGCCTCTGCGCTAAAGCGGCGATTTTACTGTTTATCGGCCATTCCTAATATAAACACGAGGTGAAGCGAAATGAAAGACTTGAAAATTGCACTGATCGGCCTGGACACAAGCCATGCTATTGAATTCCCCCGCCGGATGCAGGCGCCGGACTGTGAACCGGAATACCGCGTTGACGGTTTGCGCACCGTTTCCTGCATGCGGTTTAAAACGCCTTTTACCAATGACGTCGTCCTCAACGAACGGCAAAAGCAGCTGGAAAGCTGGGGCGTCAAAGTGACCGCGTCTTTTGAAGAAGCGGTCGCCGATTGCGACGCCATCATGATAGAAATCAACGACCCGGCTTATCATTGGGACTATTTCCAAAAATGTGCGGCTCTTGGCAAGCCTGTATTCCTCGATAAACCATTGGCTGAGGATTTTGCCGCCGGCCGGAAAATCGCCGATCTCGCTGAAGCCAGACAGATAAAAGTCATGTCCTGTTCTTCCCTGCGTTTTTCTCAGAATCTGGAATCCGCCTGCTCCGCCGTTCCCCAGCCCTTCCAGGCTTATTGCTACGGACCTTTAGGCGCCGCGCCTGCCGGCGAGAGCGTTGTCTGGTACGGTGTCCATTCGTTCGAGATGATGTCCCGGATGATGGGCCGCGGCGCTCTTCAGATCGACGCCCGCCAGGACGCCTCCGGCGTTGTCGCCATCGTTGAATATCCCGGAAACCGCCGCGGCATCGTTGAGCTGACCAATGACGCTTATGCTTACGGCGGCACCCTCCGCGGCAAAGACGCCAACCAGTCCTATATTGTTGACGGCTCGATGATTTATACCGAACAGCTGCGGATTATCCGCACCTTCTTCCAGACCGGTTCGGCTCCGGTTTCTATGGCCGACAGCCTGGAAGTCATCGATTTGCTCGATACGGCCGTGCGTTCCTGCAAGGCCGGCCGGCCCGTCAAAATGAACCAGGCCAAATAACGGCTGTCTTTTACCAGCCAGAGAACCCCGGGGTCATCTCAAAGTAAAATTCTGAGATGACCCTTTTTTATGAATTCATGTGATTTTTCGTTATCATTGATATAGAATAATGTGATTCCGGTTGACTTTTACTCAATGCGGCAGATAATAAAGAGAAATTCAATGACCAGGTGCGCCTTGGAGGATCAATATGCTGCATGAATTTTCGCGGACAGAATTAATGATCGGCAAAGAAGCGCTGAACCGCCTGAAAAACAGCAAAGTGGCGATATTCGGCATCGGCGGCGTCGGTTCTTATGTCGTTGAAGGACTGGTCCGTTCCGGTGTCGGGCATTTTGTCCTGATCGACGACGACCGGATTTGTTTGACGAATATCAACCGTCAGTTGCACGCGACACATAAAACCGTCGGCCATTATAAAGTCGACGCCATGCGCGACCGGATCCTGGATATCAATCCTCAAGCCACAGTCGAAACGCATCAGCTTTTTTTCCTGCCGGAAACAGAGGATGAATTATTAACATCCGACCTCGATTATATTGTCGACGCCATCGATACGGTCAGCGCTAAAATAGAACTGGTCATCCGGGCTCAGGCGCTGGGTATTCCGATCATCAGCTGCATGGGCGCCGGCAACAAACTGGATCCCACCCGTTTTGAAGTCGCCGACATTTATCAGACATCCGTATGCCCATTAAGCAAGGTCATGCGCAAAGAATTGAAAAAGCGGGGCGTTGAACACCTGAAAGTCGTCTATTCCAAAGAAGAACCGCTGCCGCTCTGTGAAAGCGAATCTTCATCCTGCCGTCACGCCTGTATCTGTCCTCCGGGGACGGTCCGCAAGTGTACCCAAAGACGGCGGATACCCGGCAGCATCTCCTTTGTCCCTTCGGTCGCCGGCCTGATCATTGCCGGAGAAGTTGTAAAAGACCTGATCGCCGAAATAAAATAGGTCCGGGCATATGCCCCATCCTATTTGCCGCTCGACGCATCAGCCGGGACTTGTTTTTCTTGCGCTACTTGTTATAATCGATATATAACAAATATTACAGGAAGGCAGGATGGCATTTATGATCCTATGTGTGGATTTTTCCAGTGAAACAGCCCTATACACGCAGCTGCGCGATCAAATCATTATCGGCATCGCCTCGGGAGCGTTAAAACCTGGTGAAGATCTGCCTTCGGTCAGGCGATTGGCAGCCGATATCGGCATCAACATCCATACTGTGAATAAAACCTACGCGTTATTGCGCGAAGAAGGTTATCTGGTTATGGACCGGCGCACCGGCGCTTCGATTGCTGAAATGCCGCCGTCAGATCCCGGATTTTCCGATCATCTGTCCGGTTTGCTGCGGCCGATCGCCGCCGAAGCCGCATGCCATGGTATGGACGCGGCGGCATTCTCAGCCTTTTGCGTTAAAATCCATCAGCAGGTCCGACAACCGGCAGCCGGTTCTGCCGTCCCGGCCCCATCGCCGGCAGCGGCGGCGGAAAAACAAAAACCCGGCGTATAAGGAGCGATGTTATGAAAGATGCATCACAAGTTAATCAGCTTTTCTTTATTCTGAATATTTTTATGATCCTGGTCATCGGCACCTTACTGGCTATCTTGCCTTATATCACACGCAAGGTATTGCTTTTCGGCATCCGGGTTCCGGAAATGGCGCATACGCTGCTTGAAGTCGGCCGCATGAAACGTTTCTATACCATCATGATGGCGTTGGTGACTCTGGCGGCGCTGGGCGCGGCGGTCGCCGGCAATGCTTACGGCACCGTCGCCAACCTGATGATCTGCCTTTATGCTCCCCTGGTCATGATGCTGGCTCAGTTTATCGTTTATCTGCGGTGCTGGCGCCACTCGGCGGCGCTTAAGGCGCGTGAGAACTGGATCATCCCGTCCGTCGGCACGGCGGAAACCCGTTCCGCGCGTTCGCGCGAACGATTCGGCGGACTGCCCTGGATCTGGTATTGGGGCAGTTTCGGTTTGATTTTGCTTACCCTGCTTCTGTCCCTGACGTTCTATCCGTCTATGCCGGACACCATCATAACCCACTGGAACGGAGCTATGGAAGCCGACGCCTGGGCGCCGAAATCATTGGGTCATATTTTGGCTATCCCAATTATTTCCTTGGTTATGCTTTTAATCATGCTGGCCAGCAATCTGGCGGTATATCGCATGAAATTGCAGGTCAGCCAGGAAAATCCGGCCCTGTCTTTCGCCCAACATCGTGTTTACCGGCGTTTAATGAGCCATATGCTGGGCTTTATCACGTTATGCATGACCTTGATGTTTTTATTGATGCAGCCGATGATCATGAATATTTGGGTTCCGGATACGGCGGTTCTGATGGCGCTGATCCTGATCCCGACGGTTCTGATGATCCTCCCGGCCATATATGTATCGGTCAAAGCCGGGCAAAGCGGCACCAAACTGCGCCCCGCCATCACGGAAGCCGATGTGGCGGCCGCCGGCTACCCGCCGCCGGACGGGCTGCCGCTCCGTAAAACCTACAGTGACGACCGTTATTGGAAGTTAGGTCTTTTTTACTATAATCCTGACGATCCTTCTTTGCTTGTTGAAGATCGTTTCGGCAACAACGGCGGCTTGAATTATGCCCGGCCGGCCGGGATTGTCCTGATTGTTTTGCTTATCCTGTTTACTGCGGCGACTTATATCGGCAGCACCCTTTTATTCATCCGGGCTTTCTAGGCAGTTGACGCTCATGCGGGTTTGAAACAGCGATTCATCCAGTAAAACGCCGTTTGAAACCAACTTGTTTTGCAAGACAGCCCAGGTTGGCGCATTGCCGCCGGCCGCCTGTAAAGCCGCCGCCGTACCGGCAGCTTCACCGGTAACCGCGCAGGTCGGGATGACACGGGTCAGATCCCAGCCGCTTTTATCCGCGCAGGAACAGCGGCCGGCTGCATAGAGATTGCCGGTTCCGACCGCCCGGATGCTGCGGTAAGGTATCGAATAACGCTTGCCTTTCTCTTTCCAGTTGCCGATCATGCCGATAGCATCTTCAAACCAGACGCCTTCATGATGGTCTTCGCTGAATTCAAAAGCGCCGGCCAGACGGCGGGTCATACGCAAACCGTGATAATGGGGAATAATCAAGGGGTATGCCTGACTGCTGCCGGCTTGCCGCAAGCTTTGCACATGCTCGAGAATCATTTTCCGGCTGTCGATGCAATGCTGGGTCACGGCTTCGATATCGGTACCGGAATAGGTTCTTGCGGATGCCGGGAGGTCTCCATACAAGGGATCCGTCTGTTGATGAAGTTTAAGATTTTGGCCATCGAACGAGTAGTACCAGCCGGTCCGCCGATTTGTCCGGTCGTCGAATGTCGGTTCGCCGGCAAAAAAACACAGGTCCGCGTCGCCGGTGGCATCGACGAATGCTTTCCCCCGGATCTCCCGGCGCCCGGTTTTAGTCTCGATAAAGACGGAAGTCAGCTGGCCGCTCTTGACCGTGGCCGCCGACAACTGCGCTGTATACAACAGGCTCACCTTTTCTGCCAAAAGCGCTTCCTCGGCCGCGATGATCAGCGGAGCCGCCTGATATTCCACGGCATACCGGTCCTGAGCGCGTTCTTCACGGCTGCCGTACGGATTGCTCCAGGCGGCCGGGATGGTTCCCGGTCCGTATTTTAAAGACAACTTGAGCAATTCCTCCGAGATGCCGGCCGACATTTGAACGCCGGCGCCGTCGCACAGCGGAAGATAAATAACAATCAAGCCTAGAGTCGCCAGCCCTCCAAGGGCATATTCACGTTCCAGCAAACAAGTTTTTGCCCCGGTCCGGGATGCCGCCAGAGCTGCCGCAATACCGGCTATTCCACCGCCGCAGACGACAACATCAAAACACGCTTCCAACGTCTTGACCTCTTCTCATGCTTATTTTCGCAACCCGCCCTACCCATGGCGTCAGCGTCAGTTTGAACTGGGTTTGGGCAGATATGGAATCAACGATTTGGCAAAGCCAGGCAAGGTCATCGTTTGCAGCCACACCCGGCCTGGTCCGGTCAGCGTCGTCAGGAACAATCCTTCGCCGCCAAACAGAATATTTTTAAATCCTTTAACCATTTCCGCCTGATAAAGAACAGTCTCTTCAAAAGCGGCAACATTGCCTGTATCAACCCGAATGACCTCGCCCGGCGCCAAAACTCTTTCGACAAGGCTGCCGTCGATTTCCAGCAGGGCGATTCCTTCGCCGGCCAGCTTCTGCAGAATGAACCCCTCGCCGCCGAACAAACCGGCCGATATCCCCTTCACCAGATAAGCGCTGAGCGCGACGCCGGGCTGCGCGCAGAGGAACGCCGATTTCTGGGCGATAATAGCACGCCCTTTCAGTTCGACAGCCGCTATGCTGCCGGGGAACGAGCTGGCAATGACGATTTCCTGATTCGGCTGAGTTGAGGTATAGGTGGCAATAAACAGAGAATCTCCGGAAAACATCCGGCCCAGGCCTTTCATAAAGCCGCCCTTCATATTGGTCGTCATGGATATGCCCTGATCCATCCAGGTCATACCGCCGGATTGGGTATAGATGCTTTCGCCGGTATTCAGCCGTATGGATACGGCCGGCAGATTCGCGCCGAATATCCTGTAGGCCAGACTGCCGGCCGGAGCAGGCGTTGTTGCTGCCGGAACCGGCATAGCCGCCGTTTCTTCGGCTGAAGGTTCGCTCATGGCCGGTTCGGCGGCCTGCGGAGCTGCCGGTACGGACGGCGTGTTGTCCGAAACAGGATCCTGAACCGGATCCTGAGCCGCTGGAACAGGCGCGGCCGACATCAGTTTTCTGCCGCAGGATCCGCAAAAACTTGCATGATCAACATTTTTCATTCCGCAATTTGGACAATACATAGAGGAAACCTCCCTTTTAACAAGCCGGATGGCGTGATTGATCATGATACCAGATCATGATCAATAAACCGTCTTTTACTTTGCATCATAGCATATAACCCCGTACGAAAGAAGCTTGATCCGGTAATTTTCAGCTGCTTTTCATTATTTAGACAAACAGGATTTTCTGGTTTGACAGTCAGGATGGACGAAGCCGGCGGTTTGCGGTATTCTGAATAAAAACAGATTGAGGGAAGTGTATCTATGAAGCTCAGTACAACAACCGGATATCCTGCGCAGCTTATCGGTGAAAAAGCCGCAATAGCCAAGCTTGCGGAAATAGGCTTTGACTGCCTGGATTATAGCATTTTTTACCATGACAATCATGAAGGGCTGCTGGTCAAGCCCTTGCCCGAAATTCTCGATTATTTCCGTTCGCTCAAGGAAGAAGCGGATCATGCGGGTATTGTCTTCGGTCAGATGCACGCGCCAATGCCCTCTTATACAGGCGACGTTCAAGAGGATGAGCATTTGTTTGGCTTGATGCTCAAGTCGATTGCCATCTGTCGTCAGCTGAACTGTCCGTATATCGTCATTCATCCCTGTATCATGGCCGAACGCAAATATGACCGCCTGATCAACGAGTCCAGGGAACTGAACATCGCCTTCTACACCCGCCTGCTGCCCGCGCTCAAGGAATATGGCGTCCAGCTGGGCGTCGAAAATATGTTCAACTGGGACGGCGAGTTGAATAAGATTTGCCCGACCGTTTGCAGCACCGCAGCCGAGATGATCGATTTTATCGACACGATGAATCGCATCGCCGGCCAGGAGCTTTTTGTCGCTTGTCTGGACGCCGGCCATGCCAATTTGCTCGGGGAAGATCCGGTTCAGATGATCGAAGCCTTGGGCAGCCGGCTGAAACTCGTTCATCTGCACGATAATGACGGCCTGCAGGATTGTCATACGGAGCCCTATAGCGGCAAGATCGACTGGCAAGCCTTATGCGCCGCCTTAAAACGGATCGGCTACAGCGGGACCTTCAGTTTTGAAGCGGATGAATTTCCCCGGAAATATCCGCCCTTTTTAGGGTTGGAAAGCCTGAACTTTCTTTATCAGATCGGTCGGAAACTGATCACGGAATACCTCTGATATGATAAAATAGTTTTATAAGATGCCGGCCGCTGCGGCCGGCATAAAACCCTCTGAAACGGTTGTTTCGACGACAGCCGGAATGGTAAAAACCCGAAGGGAGGCTTTATCATGTTCCAGGAAATCAGATCTGTTTTAGACGGAACGTACAAACGCCGCGCCAGGATGAATACCGCAGTGGGCATCGCAGCCGGGCTTTTGGTCGGAGCAGCAGCAGGTATCCTGCTCGCGCCGAAATCCGGCAAGGAAACAAGAGCAGACATAAAAGAAGGAGCGAAAACCGGAGCGAAAAAAGTCCAAGAAGCCGCTCAGCATCTATCCGGGGCAACCCGTGAAAAAATGGCGGCGCTGAAGACTCACGCACAGAAGGAAAAGAAGGATATCAGGGAATCAGAGGAAGGCGAAGATAAACCGGATCAACCCATAGCGGAATAAACAGAGCGCAGGCAGTTGTCTTTCAGAAGCAAATCGCGGATGCAGCCGTCATCAGGCCGAAGAAATGAGGGATTGTCTTGCTGATCACGATTGATATCATGCAATTGCTGTTGGCTCTGTTGGTTTTGGCCGGTATCATCCTGGGAATATTTCTGATTATTTTGCTGGCCCGCCTCATCAGAACAATGGGGGAAATTTCGCAGCTGGTCGGCAATATCCAGGAACCGGTCAAACAGACCCTTATCCAAATGCCGGGTTTGATCAAGAAATTTGATCTGGTTGCCAAGGATGTTTCTGTTCTAACCGAATCAGCCAATCAGACCGTGCCGGAGATTCTCAAAGATGCTCAGACTATCACGGGAACCGCCCGGGCCGGCGTCGAAGCGATTGGCGGCGCCGCAAAAAGCGTCGGAGAAGGCGTTTCATCTTTTTTCAGTCCGGCAGCGTCAACCGGCGTCAATCTGGGAACGATTGCCGAAATAATCAGCCAGATCCTATCTATTGTCGGCGTTTTCACCGGGCATAAGAAGGATCGGAACCGGAACCGGAACCGAAAAAGGCGGCGCGCGTAAACACTGCTCAAGAGCGGACCAAAGCCCGGCTCCGGACGTCGGTCCGCTCACCGCCTTGATTACCATCAGCGGCGCGCGGGTGCTTTATCATCAAAAAGGTTATAAAAGGGAAAGGGGCAACATTCATGCCTGACGACCAAATACTGTCCGAACCGGCTAAGCGCTATGCCGGCCATTTATCAGCGATGATCCGGTATGCGACCGTATCGGCAGGCCGTGAACCCGATCTCTCGGCGTTCACCGGCATCCGGTCCTTGCTTGAATCCCTGTATCCGCTGGTTCACGCCAATCTGGAAAAGACCCTGATTGATGAACGAAGTCTTCTTTATCATTGGAAAGGCCAAGATGAGAGCAACCGGCTGACGCCGGTTGTCCTGCTCGCGCATCACGATGTTGTCGAAGCAACCGGAGCCTGGACCCATCCGCCTTTCGCGGGAGAAATCAGCGGAGGACAGATCTGGGGGCGGGGCGTTCTCGATAACAAAGGTTCGCTCTGCGCCATCCTGGAAGCGATAGAGCATTTGCTGGCCGAAGGTTTCAGGCCGCGGCGCGATATCTGGCTGGCCTCATCCCATGAAGAAGAATCGATGGGAGACGGAGCGGCCAAAATCGCCCAATATCTTGATGACATGAGCCTGCGGCCTCTGATGGTTCTGGATGAAGGCGGCGCGGTCATGGACCAGATGTTGCCGGGCGTCGCCGGCCAGGCCGCGGTCATTGGCGTCGCCGAAAAGGGTTATCTCAATATCCGGATAACCGCGCATTCCGCCGGCGGCCATGCCAGCACACCGCCCGCGCCGTCGACGATCGGCCGTTTAGCCGAGCTGATCTGCACGGTCGAGCGTCATTCCCCCTTTCCGGCCCGCTTCAACCGGGTAACCCGCAACCTGTTCCGCGCCTTGACGCCCCGCATGTCGGGGCTGCTTAAATTTATCTTTTCCAATCTCTGGCTGTTTGGGCCTTTTATGAAGTATATTTTGCCTGCTCTGGGCGGCGAAGCGAGGGCTATGGTCATGACAACCTGCGCTTTCACTATGTGCCAGGGCAGCGGCGCGCCTAATGTTTTGCCGGAAACCGCCCTGGTGACCGCCAATCTGCGGATCGGCGTCCATCAGACGTCAGCCCAGGTTCTGGCACAGCTGGAGCGGCTGACGCGGCCGCGCAACCTGGCGATCGAAACCCTGTACGCCCATGAAGCGTCGCCGGCCGCGCCGGAAAGCGGGCCGGCTTATGATTTGCTGCTAAACAGCCTGAAGGCTGTTTTCCCGGACGCCATCCCGGTGCCCTATATTATGCTGGCCGCCAGCGATTCCCGTCATTTTACAGGGCTGACGCCCAATATCTACCGTTTTTCGCCTTTTGAACTGAGTAAAGAATTGCGGCGCAGTATACACGGCGTTGACGAAAGACTGCCGGCCGCGGCTCTGGAAAAGGCCGTTATCTTCTATCAGAACCTGATCCGGCAGATTTAGCGGCTCCGGTTCCTGTTGCTCAGTTCGAGGTCAGCTTATCGACAATGCCCATGATTTCCTCTATTTTTTTCTCTTCCTGACCTGTTTGGAAAGCTTCTTTGACGCAGTTTTCCAAATGGGCTTGGATGACATCCCGGTTAACTTTACGCAGGATTGCCTGGGCTGCCATCAATTGATTGGATATGTCCAGGCAGTAGCGGTCTTCTTCGATCATTTTCAACAGGCCGTCCAGCTGGCCGCGCGCCGTTTTGATCAGGCGGGTTGCTTTTTCCTTATCGGCTTTCATTCGTGACCCTCCGGTTCCACGCCCGTGACTTCATAACCGGCATCTTGCACAGCCTGGATCAATGTCTGGTCTGATACGTCGGCCGACAGGTCTACCGCGGCGGTATTTTTTGCCAGATCCACGCGAGCCTGAACGCCGGGCAGGGCGTTTAAGGCTTTTTCCACGCGAGCCTGACAATGGGCGCAGCTCATTCCTTCGATTTTAATCGTTTTCTTCATCATATTTTGCTCCTTTGGCGGGTTGACCGCCGGCGTACCAACCTTTGACAGGCTGGCCGCTTCGATCGGGACCGACGGTTGTCCGCCTGAACCGGTACGGCGTTGTTGCGGCCGGCGCGGCAGGCGGGGCTTAAAAAACTTGAGGCGCAGAGCGTTGGTTACAACGCTGACCGAACTGAGGCTCATGGCGGCAGCGGCAAAAGCCGGACTAAGGCTCCAGCCGATCAGCAGGTAGAAAACGCCGGCTGCCAGTGGTATGCCGATACTGTTGTAAAAGAAGGCCCAGAAAAGATTCTGTTTGATTATACGCATGACAGCCCGGCTTAGCTGCAGCGTTGTCACCGCATCCAGAAGGTCGCTGCGCATCAGGATAATATCCGCCGACTCGATCGCGATGTCGGTTCCGGCGCCAATGGCGATGCCGACATCCGCCCGCGTAAGAGCCGGCGCATCGTTGATACCGTCGCCGACCATGGCCACAACGTGACCTTGTTCCTGGATGCGGCGGATTTCCCGTTCCTTGTCCTGCGGCAGCACCTCGGCAACCACACGGTCCAGATCCAGCTGACGGCGGATCGCTTCGGCGGTCTGTCGGTTGTCGCCGGTCAGCATAACGACATCGACGCCCAGTTCTCTGAAGCGTCTTACGGCCTCCCGGCTCGTCGGCTTGATCTGGTCGGCCGCGGCGATCAGGCCGATGACCTGATTTTCATCGGCAAAATAAATCAATGATTGACCGGCGTCGGCATAACGTTCATTTTCAACCGGCACCAATCCGGCATCGAGATGCCTTTCAGCCATAAAAGCCCGATTGCCCGCCGCATAGGATCGTCCGCCGATACGGCCGGTTATTCCGCGGCCGGCCACGGCCTCGAATTGTTCGGCGCTGCGGACGGCTATCCCCCGTTCCTCAGCCAGCCGCAGGATGGCATCAGCCAGGGGGTGTTCGGACGGTTTCTCCAGGGCCGCGGCCAGGTTGATCAGCTGTTCTTCCGTTGTGGAGCCGAAAGTCTGAATATCTGTAACCCGCGGCCGGCCCTCCGTCAGCGTTCCTGTCTTATCCAGAACGACGGTATCGACAGCATGGGCTTTTTCCAGCGCTTCAGCTGATTTTATCAGGATGCCGTGCCGGGCGCCGACACCGGTGCCGACCATGATGGCAACCGGCGTTGCCAAACCCAGAGCGCAAGGGCAGGATATGACCAGGATCGAAATGCCGATGGACAAGGCAAATTCAACGCCGGCGCCGGACAGCAGCCAGGCCGCGGCCGCGATGAGGGAAATCGCAATGACGATCGGGACGAAGATTCCGCTGATGCGGTCGGCTAATTTCGATATTGGCGCTTTGGATGAAGCCGCTTCTTCGACCAGCCCGATAATCTGAGCCAGAGTCGTATCCTGGCCAACTTTTTCTGCGCGGAACACAAAATAGCCGGTTTTATTTATCGTTGCGGCAATAACCGGATCGCCGGGCGTTTTTTCAACCGGCATGCTTTCGCCGGTTATGGCGGACTGGTCGACCGAGGACCGTCCTTCAACCAGCGTTCCGTCAACCGGGATCCTCTCGCCAGGCCTGACCACCGCTAAATCCCCGACAACGACCTGTTCGATCGGCAATTCCGTTTCGACACCATCGCGCAGGATAACCGCGGTTTTCGGCGCCAGATTGACCAGCTGGCTTATCGCTTCAGAAGTTTTATTTTTTGAACGGGTTTCCAGATACTTGCCCAGGGTAATCAAGGTCAGGATTGTAGCGGCCGATTCGAAATAAAGATTCATCGCATAATGTTCGACCCAATGCATTTCCTGATGACCCAGCCCGTAGCCAATCCGGTACAAAGCCAGAATGCCGTACAAAATAGCCGCGCTTGATCCCAGGGCAATCAGGGAATCCATATTAGGCCGGCCATGAAAAAGCGTTTTGAAACCGACTTGAAAATATCGGCGGTTTAACAGCGCCACGGGCAGAAGCAGTAAAAACTGGGTCAGGGCAAAGGCAGCCGTGTTGGCTATTTCGCCCAAGCCAAAGAGCAGCGGCCACTGAGCCATATGCCCCATGGAAAGATATAAAAGCGGCAGCATAAAGATGAAGGATCCGATTAGGCGGCGGCGCATGTCCGACATTTCGCGGGCAGCCGGATTGACGGAGCCGGACTTTATTGCGGACGGTTCGTTTTTCCCCCGGGATACGGCGGGCGCGGCTTTGTAACCGGCAGCTTCAACAGCCTGGATGATCTGTTCCGGCCCGGTTATCTGTTGATCATATTCAACCGACATGTTATTGGTCAGCAGGTTGACCTGGACCGCGGAGACGCCGGTTTCTTTGGCCACGCGTTTTTCGATGGCCGCGGAGCAAGCCGCGCAGCTCATGCCTTGTATATCGAATTTCTTTTTCATAGAATCACCTCATTACCACACCCCTGGTGGGGTGTCAATTCAATTATGCATCGGACTGCCATGCTTGTCAAGACGCTGACAATAATGATATGATGAAAGGACTTTGTTCGTTTATTGCAGCGTTATCCGGCACGCTTTCAACCCAGCCGGAAGAACGGTTTCTGCGGGAGGTATCTCTATTATGAATCAAAAAAATGAATCATCGGCAGCTGTCCGGATCTATGCCGGAGACGACAAGGGCATCAGTCCGGAAGAGCTTCAGCAGGCTCTGACGGCAACGCTGGCCGACAAGAAAGACCGTCTGACCAGGGTTTTGCTGATTCCGCCGGACTATACCCGCTGCCATTCGGGCGCAGGCCAGATTACCGCGCTTTATTATCGGATGCTGCACGATTATTGTCCGGTCGATATCCTGCCGGCTATCGGTACGCATGATCCGATGACCCCGGAAGAATGTCTGGCCTTTTTTGGCCCGGACGTGCCGTTTTCAGCCATAATCGCTCATAACTGGCGCAAAGATGTTGTCCGGATCGGGACAGTCCCGGGATCTTTTGTCGAATCTGTCTCGGAAGGTCTGATGAAAAACGACATCGATGTCGAGATCAACAAGCATTTATTGAATCCGGAATACGACTTGATCATATCCATTGGCCAGGTTGTTCCGCACGAAGTCGTGGGCATGGCCAATTACAGCAAGAATATTTTCGTCGGCTGCGGAGGCAGCCGGATGATCAACCAGAGCCATATGCTCGGCGCTTTCTATGGCCTCGACCGGATCATGGGCCATGATCACTCGCCGGTACGCAAGGTTTTTGATTATGCGGAAGAACATTTTCTGACTCGCCTGCCCTTGATGTATGTTCTGACCGTAACCACAGCTGCCGCCGGAAAAGTGGCGATCCACGGCTTGTTTGCCGGCCGCGGCCGTTCATTGTTTGAAGCCGCGGTTCAGCTGAGCCAGAAAAAGAACCTGACCTTTATGGATCACCCGCTTAAAAAGGTCGTCGTTTATCTCGACGAAAAAGAATTCAAGAGCACCTGGATCGGCAATAAAGCCGTTTACAGGACCCGGTTGGCCATGGCCGAGGGCGGTCAGCTGATTATCCTCGCGCCCGGCGTGCGGAAATTCGGCGAAGACGAGCAAAACGACCGCTTGATCCGCAAATATGGCTATATCGGCCGCGAAGCCGTGATCGGCCTTGTGGAACGGCAAGCCGACCTGCAGGAAAACCTTTCTGTTGCCGCACACTTGATTCACGGCTCATCAGACGGCCATTTCTCCATTACCTACGCTGTCGCCCATTTAACGCAAAAAGAAATCGAACAAGTCAATTTTCACTATCAGCCTTACGCCGAAACGGTTCAAAAATATGATCCGGCAAAATTGAAGGAAGGCTTCAACCAGATGCCGGATGGTGAAGAGATCTATTTTATCAGCAATCCGGCATTAGGCCTCTGGAGCGACCGCGCCCGTTTTGCCGAGGATCTGCAGTCATGAGCGGGTTTAAAGCCAATACAAACTGCGGCGGCGATCTCTTCCTGGGCGTCGACCTCGGCACTTCCAGCGTTCGCGCCGCCCTATTCGACCGGAACGGCTTTCAAATCGATATCGAGCAGCGGGAATATACTTTAAACAGCCCGGAGCCGGGTTACGCCGAGCTGGATCCCGAACGGGTTTTCCAGAGCATGCTGGATGCGGTTCAGGATTGTCTGAAGCGCGCCGAGAACCTTGAAACCCGCCTGCAAGGCATGAGTTTCAGCACGCAGATGCATAGCTTTATCGCGGTCGACCATCAGGGGCTGCCGTTGACTCCGGTCATCACCTGGGCCGACAACCGTTCGCTGCCTGAGGCCGAAAGCTTGTGCCGGCAGCAGGATGTCCAGGAACTCTACCGCCGGACCGGCTGCCGGGTCCAGCATCCGATGTATCCGCTCAGCAAAATTCTCTGGCTGCATCATCATCAGCCGGAACTGTTTCAACAGACAGCCAAATTTCTGACCCTGAAATCATGGATTTTCCACCGCCTGTTTGGCCTGTATGTCGTCGACTATACCGACGCCTCGGCTTCGGCGCTGCTCAATATTCATACTCTGACCTGGGACGATTTGATTACCGGACAGATTCTCGGGATCGGGACAAGCCGTCTGGCCGATCCGGTCCCCTGTACACAGATTTATCGGAATATGGACAGCCGGTACGCGGCTTATATGGGCATTCGCAGGGATCTTCCGGTTGCCGCCGGATCCGGCGACGGTATTTTGGCCAATCTGGGCTGCGGCGTTCTCGACGACACCGCCATGACTTGCACGGTCGGAACCAGCGGCGCTCTGCGCATCACCGTCGGCGAACCGCTTCTCGATCAAGCCCAGCGCACCTGGTGTTACCGCCTGAGTCCGGACAAATGCATTGCCGGCGGTGCGATCAGCAACGGCGGTATTATTCTGCGCTGGCTGCGGGATAATTTCCGGGCAACCTTTCAAGCCGACGCGGATGAGCGCGACTGCGGCAGCCTTTACGCTTTGTTCGATCAATATGCGGCGGAAATCCCTGCCGGCAGCGCGGGGCTTACCTTTCTGCCGCTTCTGGCCGGCGAGCGTTCGCCAAACTGGAATGCCCGCGCCCGCGGCGTTATCAGCGGTCTCGATCTGACCCATACGCCGCGCCATTTAGTCAAAGCCGCCATGGAAGGCGTCGTTTACCGGCTGTTTTCCGTATATGAAACCTTGACGGTAATCAACCACAACGTCCGCCAGATCCGGGCTAACGGCGGTTATGCGCGGTCCGAGGTCTGGCTGCAGATCCAGGCTGATGTCTTCGGCAAGGAAATTGCCGTCAACGGCGTCGGCGAAGCGGCGGCTCTTGGCGCGGCCTATCTGTCCATGGCGTCTGTCGGCGCGATCGGCGGGCTCGATCAGCCGCTGCCGGCCATGCAGGTTTCCCGCGTTCTGCAGCCGAATCCGGAAAACACGGCCGTTTATCAAGAAGGTTACCGGACATTCGTCAATCTGTATCATGATTTATACCAGAAATAAATTGCCGGGATAGGCTTGCGGGAGGTTGAATATGCAATCCAGTGAGCGGCGGGTCTGTGTCGAAGATGATTTGAGAAAAAGCGGCGAACCGCTGAGCGCAACGGCTCTGGCCAGAAAATACCAGGTCAGCCGGCAGGTTATTGTCGGCGATATTGCCTTATTGCGGGCCGGCGGCGTCGACATTCAGGCGACACCGCGCGGTTATCGGCTGTCCAGATCGGAGAAGGCGGGTTATGCCGGCACGATCGCCTGCAAGCATACGCCGGATGATATGCGTCTGGAATTCTATACGGTATTGGATAACGGCGGCAGCCTGATCGACGTCATCGTCGACCATGTCGTTTATGGTCAGCTGGTCGGCCAGCTCCAGATCTATTCACGTTTTGACGCCGATGAGTTCATCGCCAAAATTAAAACTGAAAAGGCTCAGCTGCTTTCCCAGATCACCGACGGCGTTCACCTGCATACGGTCCATTGCCAGGATGAGGCAACTTTCGGCCGGATCGTCGCCGCTCTGGATAAAGCCGGCATTCTATATCAAAAATAACCGGACTTTGCCTTGACAAGCTCTTCCTGACCTGTTAATGTTATCAAGACACATGTCTTGACACCATCGAAACTACGGAGGAGCCCCGAATATGAACAGACGCAGACTTTATACGCTCATCATATCCGCCATGTTGTGCGCCATCGGCATCATCATACCAATGATCTCGCCGATCCGGATCCTGATCGAACCGGCGTCCTTTACTTTAGGCAGTCACATCGCCATATTTATCGGCATGTTTGTATCGCCGGTTTGCGCGATAGCCGTCGCAATCGGTACGACGATCGGTTTTTTACTGGCCGCCTTTCCGCTCACGATCGTCCTGCGCGCCGCGTCGCATCTTATTTTTGCCATTTGCGGCGCCCTGATTCTGAAGAAAAGACCGGAGATCCTCGACAAGGCGATTCCGATGGCCGTATTTGCTTTCCTGATCAGCCTGATGCATGCCGTTTGCGAGATTCTGGTCATCATTCCCTTCTATTTCACAAATCAATTGAAGGGATCCTTCTACGACATGGGATTCCTGACATCGGTCGTTTTGGTTCTGGGCGTCGGCTCCCTGGTGCACAGCCTGATTGATTTCGCCATAGCCCGCGTTGTCTGGGTACCGTTGAAAAACATGACCCGCAAAAATCTGGGAACATAACCCGGAATTTCACGCGGCAGATTTGAATGATTCCCGGCCTGGGGCATGTTGTAATGCCTCAGGCATTTTTTTCGGCATTGATCATCCGGCATAATTCCGGTTCGGCATCTTCCAGCTGAGCAGACGGTAGTCCGACAGCCGGTCCTTGCAGATAATCGACGCCCAGCCGGCGGAGCAAGATGGCCAGACCGATATTCTCAACGCCTTGGGCGACGACATGACAATTGATCCGGTGCGCAAAGTGGACGGTTAGAATAATGAAACGCTGCGTGTCTGTCGATTGATCCAGATTCTGTACCAGATCAGGCGAGAGCTTGATCCATTCCGGATTCATGCCGACTAAAAGCGACGAACAACGTGAACCGGACACAAAATTGTCGAGCGCGATGCGCTGTCCCAGAGAGCGGGCGCTGACGGCCTTGGCCATAACCTTGATAATGTCGGCCCAGTGCGTTTCATTGATTTCGGCTACGATATCCAGCCCGGCGAATACTTGTTCATATTTGCGGAACTCATCATGACTCATTCCGCTGTATAAATCATTGATGCTTTCATTGATAGACAAAAATACCTGGCGATCGCCCTTAATCTGGCGGAATGTTTCTGCCAGGCTATAAGTCAGCAGGCGTTCGATTTCAACGCTTTGGTACTGAGTTTCTGCATAACTGACGACGCTGTCATCAGGATCAGCCGATGAATCCAAACGGGTAAATCCTTCATAACCGGCTACACAGTTGTTGTTGATATCATAAATTGGCTGAAAAACGTGGACATATCGTTTTTCCAGCAGGGCTGATCCGAGATCCTGATGCAGCTGCTGTTCTTTTTCCGCCAGGAGATAACTGCCCAGCCGAAACATGGTTAACCGGCTTTTACCGGCTGCTTTTGCCTGATACATGGCGAAATCGGCATATTCGATCAATTGGGCGATTGTCTGGGCCGGCTGCTTCCAGATTGCGCAGCCGGCGCTGGCCGCTATCCGCACTTTCTGTTTGCCGATTTCCCAAACCTGCCGCGACAAATCGTTGATGATTTCATCGCCGAAAGCGCGGACTGCCGATTCATCAGCAAAACCACAGTGAAAAAGGCCGAATTCGTCTCCAGCGATCCGAATAACAAGCGTTTTGCGGTCAACCAGATGGACAAGCCGCCTGGCAACCAGATTCAACAAATGATCGCCGTTGCTGTGGCCTAAGGTATCGTTGACATTTTTAAATCCGTCGAGATCAAGGAAATAAAAAGCCGCAAGGCTATTGGGATTCAATTCCAACTGGCGTGCCATAATGCTTTGATAAGCATTCCGGTTGACCAGGCCGGTCAAACTGTCCCGGTAAAGAGAATAATAAAGCCGGTTGGCCAACAAACCGTAAAGTCCGCCCAGCATGATTATAATAATGACCAGAAGGACGATGTATATCAGGCGCAGATGATTCAGCGTATGGTAAAAGGAAGCGATGCTGATATCAACGCCGACATACCCCAGTAAAACGCCATCCGGATTGCGGTAAGGATAAAGGCCGGTTATGGCGACCTTCCAGCGCCAGTTATCGGCTTTGATCATGACCGGCTGTCCCTGGTCATAGGCGGCCTTCAGAAAATTATAATCATAACGGTCGATTTCTTCATAGCCGGATTCATCTTCACTGGTAAAGACATAAACCGCATTCATGGCTGTGCCCAAAGGATAGCCGGCTGCTTCCGCCCCGGCCGGATCATCATAATGATAGAGCACGGCCGATTCATCCAACCGGCTGATAATGTAAATATAACGGATGCCCTCCAACCGGATAATCGGGGCGGCAATCTCTTTAAAACGCAGCGTGTCGGACTGGATGCGCGACCGGGACAGCGGCATGGCTTTAATCCGGTCAAATTCGTCCTGATCTATGGTAAAAGACTCGGCGACCAGCTGCGCGTGGTCCAAAGCACGTTGCGCCTGTCCGGTAATCAGCTCGTCTTCGATATTTTTATAGGATATCCATTCGACAACCGAAATGAAAGCCAGAATAACGACAAAAATCGCAGCAAGAAACTTTAGCGGATGACTGTTCTTGATCTGCCTTTTCGCTCTTTGACCTGCTTTGAATTTCACGCGTTTGCTGCTCCCCAATCGATGTCCATTTCCGGACAGAGTAAGAACGCTGACAAAGCCGCTTATGCCATCGTTTCCAACATTTCCGCTGTTACGCGATACAACAGCGGCCGGCCGGACAACATCCGTTCCAGGTCGTCCAGGACAAAATCAGCCATCCGGCGGACTTCTTGTCCGCTGCTGCCGGCGATATGCGGCGTTATCAGGCAGTTGGGCCGGTCAAAAAGAGGACTTTGCTCCGGATGCGTTTCATCGATCAGAACATCCAGCAAAGCCGTACGGCCCGGTTCGGCCAGCAAAGCGTCGGCAAGCGCCTGCTCGTCCAGTTGGGCGCCGCGGCCGGTATTGATAAAGGTAGCATAAGGCAGCATGCGTTGAAAATGGCTGGCCTGCAGCAACCGTTGGGTAGCCGGTAAATTAGCCAGATGATTGGAAATAACCGAGCAGGTGCTGAAAATCTCATCCAGATCCGTTTTCCGGACTTGCAAGGATTTGGCTTTTTCATCACTCAGAAAAGGATCGTAGACTAACACTTCCAGGTTGTGCGGCTGCAGCAGGCCGGCCACCAGCGAACCGATGGCGCCGGCTCCCAGAAGGCCTATTTTAATAGCATAATTACCCGGATATTTACTGGCTGTCTGCCTGGCTTCGTCCCGACTGGTTTTATATAAAGGCTGCACTCTGAAATAACCTTTGGCCGCCAGCATAATCTGGGCAGTCGCATATTGCGCGACCGGAACAGCATTGGCGCGCCACCCGCTGACCACGACGATGTGACGGTCAATAAACGGTTTGGCAAAGAAACGTACACTTCCCGCCGCATAATAGACGGCTTGCAGAGACGGCATATACTCGGCGATTTCAGCTTCAGTCCAGACCGGCATACTCCAGGTCGAAAAAATCAGTTCCGCCGATTGTAACGCTTCCCGATGCTCAGACCAGTTTTCTCTCGTCACCGGAACCGGGTACAGATCAACATTTGCCTGCAGCCGCTTCAACTGTTCTGATCCATATACATTCTCAATGACTCTCTTTTCACCCATCAATACTGCTCGCATATTATTCTCCTGACGTGAATTTCTTCCGAAAGAATTTAAACAATTAGGCACGCCTGTTATAATACAATAAAATAGCAAAGAAGGTAAAGGATTTATGCGCCGCGGCAAGAAATATTTAACCCTGAGTTTTGATGACGGAACCATCCAGGATATTCGTTTTGTTGATATATTAAATCAATATGGCCTGAAATGCACCTTTAACCTTAATTCCGGTTTCTGGGGACAGAAACACCGGATTATTCATGACGGGATTGACTGCGACCATACGGAAATCGAAGAAAACCAGGTCCATGATCTCTATCTCGGTCATGAAATAGCCGTTCATACCGTTACCCATCCGAATTTACTGCAATTAAATGCCGATCAGATCATCCACGAGGTCGATGACGACCGAAAAGCGCTGGAAGCGCTGTGCCACTATCCGATTGTCGGCATGGCTTATCCGGGCGGACCGTTCTACAATGAATTTGTCATTAAAACCATAACCGACAACACACCGATCCGCTACGCGCGCACCTGCCAGAATCATCATACCTTTACCTTTCCCGCCCGGCCGATGGAATGGCATCCAACCTGCTGGATCGAAGATCCCCAGCTTATGGAGCTGGCCGACGCCTTTATCCGGGCAGAGTCTGAAGAAGATATGCTCTTTTACATCTGGGGCCATTCATTCGAATTTGAAAAATATCAAAGCTGGCAGCGTCTGATCGACTTTTGCCGTTTAATCGCCGATCTTCCGGATATTATTTATGCCACCAATCAAGCGTGCCTCGCCGCCAAAAAATCCGCATGCCGCTAAATGTGCTACAATGATAACAAGATCCGACCCACATCGATCCAGGCCTTAGACGGCGGTCACGCCGGTTTGTCAGATGGGAGATGAGTTTATGGGCAATTCTGAAAAAATCTCCGAAAAGAAAAATGATCCGAAAAATAATAAAAAGAAAAACAAAGACAAAAAGGCCGTTCAGGCTGCACAAGCCGATCTGCCGGAAAAGAGCGGCAATCCGTCAGAGATAACCGCAGAAGAACCTCCGGTCACGAAAAACATCAAACCCATCAGCGATGAAATCTATATCAAGGAACTCGAGCGGCTGCAGATCGAGCTGATCAAACTGCAGGAATGGGTCAAGTTTAAAGGCCTGAAGGTCGTCGTTATCTTTGAAGGACGCGACGCAGCCGGAAAAGGCGGCGTCATCAAGCGGATCACAGAAGCGCTGAATCCCCGGATCTGCCGGGTTGAAGCGCTGCCGGCGCCGACCGAAAAGGAAAAAACCCAATGGTATTTCCAACGCTATGTTTCACGCCTTCCGTCAGCCGGCGAAATAGTCCTGTTCGACCGCAGCTGGTATAACCGCGCCGGCGTCGAACGCGTCATGGGCTTTTGCACAGAAGATGAATACCGGGAATTTCTGCGTTCCTGCCCGGAATTTGAAAAAATGCTGATCCGTTCCGGCATTATTCTGATTAAGTACTGGTTTTCAGTTTCTGATGAAGAACAGGAAAAACGTTTTCAGGATCGCATCAACGATCCGACCAAACGCTGGAAACTCAGCCCGATCGATCTGGAATCCCGGCGCCGCTGGGTTGAATACTCGAGAGCCAAAGATGAAATGTTCTCCTATACCGATACCAAACAATCGCCCTGGTACGTTGTCAACGCCGATATAAAAAAGCACGCGCGACTCAACTGCATCAGCCATCTGCTCAGTCTGATCCCGTACGAAGACCTGACGCCGGAACCGATCGTCCTGCCGCCGCGTCAGCATGACACCGGCTACGTGCGGCCGCCGATCACCGACCAGACCTTTGTCCCCGATTTGTACGGAAGCGGCGACGTTCCGGCCAAACGTTAATCGGAGCGAGTCAGCGTAAAACGGCCGTTGATCCAATGCTCTTTTTGTGTGCCGAAGTTCGCAACAAAAGTACCTTCGACGGTTCGCCCGTCCGCCGACAAAGCCCCGGTAAAGGTATTGTCGATAAAAAAGTCCGGAATCACGATGGTGTAAGTAACGCCGTCATCCGTTCGGAACGCTGAATCGCCAAGCTGCAGAGCATAGCTGTAATTTTTCCCCAAATGATCGGTTTCCTCAAAGTGCAGATTATGGGACATTTGCTCCAGCGAACTGGTATGCTGGCATTCGGCATCATAAATATAGTTCAGCATCCAGCTGCCGCCCATGCCTGCCGCAGGCGGATTAGTTTCTGTAGCGGCTGCCGCAGCGGTCACGGTAAAAACAGCCCGGCCCAATTCGGTTCCCGGCGCCGCGGCGTCGGCCAGGATAACCGTCCCTGTAAAGACGCCGCCCTGACTGTAAGTATGTTCAACGATCAGGGCGTCTCCGCTCACCGGCGCCGAACCGTCGCCAAAATCCCAGGTCAGCAGCGGACTGACCGAACCGGCGTCGCCATTAAGCGTCGCCGCCAGCCGAACCGCTTCGCCGGCTTGGATTTCGGCAGCAGCCGGTTCGACAGATAGCGAAACGGCGCTGTATGTGATTTGGTACCGATAAAAATTGACATAGGCAAACTGGTCGTCCGAAGTCCTGCGCTCATATAAAACGCCGATATCATTGATACCCGGCTGGAGCGCAATGCCCATATACTTGCCGGCATCCTGACCCAAAGTTCCCTCGACTGTTTCGAGCAAGGTTGTGCCGTTATAAAAGCTCAGGCGGGCATCAGCATCAACAACCGGCACCGTCAGGTGGATTTCACCGGCTTTCGCCGCGTCGACCTGTTCGGTCTGCAGCCGGCTGATTGAAAACGAGCTTGTCAAAGGGCTGACAATCAAAATTCCGCCGGCATCGCGCCCGGCTGCCGCAATCAGGCTCAGATCCGCCGGAAATAAAGCGCCGCCGACATCCTGGCCGTCGATGACATCTTGCCACAACTGATCCATCACATCATGATTCATCAGGGCGTAAAGACCATAATAACTGATGCGGTCGTAGACAACGGCGGAATCGCCTGATCTGGCAGCAGAGCTGTAGGGCAGTAAATCCAGTCCCAAATCGCCGGCATCCGTCCCCCGCCGGACATCGATCCGGCGCAGCAAATCTCCGGGATAATTCGGATCGGCAATGGCCAGCCCGTCGGGTGTTACCCCATAAACAACCAAAGCATGGCCGCCGGTCGTCCCGTCCGCTTTGGTCCGATATATAAAAACCAATTGCGGCGAATGGGTCAAGGCCATCGAATAAGCAAACGAATAGTAGGTTACATCGTCATATTGGTCCCGCTGGGGATCGATCACGCTGTTGTCCCAGATAAAATCACGCTGAACGCGCGAGCAAAGCCGGTAAGCCAGGGAATCGTCCTGCCAAAAATCACGGGTGGCCGGCAAAGTATTGTTGTCGACACCCTCCTCAGTACGCAGTGTTCTGCCATCGGCATTGTCATTGGCATGCATATTATAATAATGGATCATCGCCATCGATTGACCGCCGCAATGACCGCCCGGTTCGGCGAAACTACCGTAATTCGGCGCATAAAAATCGCTCATGGCCGGCATAAAGTTGGTATCGGCTTCATTATCCATGATCCGGCCGTCCAGCAGATTCTTTTTCACGATGCTGACAATAACATCCGAGAAATGAGCCGTTTCGATCGTAATGGAACGTTCGTCCTGCTCCAGACAAGGAATGCCTTCCAGACTGCCGGTAGCGCGATCCCGGAAAAAGGCCATGGCGAACTCATCCGCGGCAATCTGAACCGGAATCTTCAGGGTCATCGGTTTCCCGGCAAATCCATGACCGTTGTCGATGGTAATAACCGGGGTGGCCGGATGAAACAAGTCGCCGTAATCCAGACCGGCCGCCGGTGTTTCCAGGATTGAATACTTCAAATCCTGCTCATACGCGCCCGCCGGTACTTCCAGGCGCAGTCCGTCCAGAGCGGACTGCGGATTGTCGATTTCCACTGTGCCGCCGGCCGCGCCGATTTTCTGCTCGGCCAGCAGTTTGGCATCGGCAGCCCAAGCGCTGGGTTCCCTATGCAACAAATTGATCATGATTGCCACAAGAACGATAACGACCAGCAGTCCGCCGATTGCCAGCATCAATTTTTGCGCTCCGGTAAAGCGTTTTTTCCCAGTGCCGGCCGGAAGGCTGGAAGAAGGCTGAGGCCATGCCGGCGTCGGCATCGGATAAGCCGTTGACGGCTGAACCGGCTGCCGCGCCGTTTCGCCGCGCCGTACAGCCTGACCGCAATGGGGGCAAAATTGAGCCTGTTCCTGAATCTGCCGGCCACAGTGTTTGCAAAACATGGATATACGCCCTTTCACATTCGGGTTTTCTCTTCTTCTCACAGCCCATGATATAGACGATATAAATGATAATATAGCAGAAAGTTAACTCAATGGAAACGGTTTGTATTCATGCAATTCCTTCGTATCCATTTTTTTCCGCATGGCCAAGCAGATACAGAAAAGCAAAAACGGGTATACGGATGAGTTCATGACCGGCAGCAGTATTGTGGATACCATAATCAGTAGCATTCTTTGTTATAATAATTGCAGCTGAAGCCCCCTTGCAGAGCCGGCAGATAGCGTCATCATCTGCAATAGGCGCGCCTTCCCGGTATTTAACTTCAATCAAAATATTCTTGTTGCCATATAGCTCAACAACCACATCAATTTCTTTGTCCTTGCGACCGCCACGGTAGTAACCGACCGAAGTAGCCTTCTGATAGTAGAATGCGGCGACATGCTTATAAACCGTGGTTTCAACCACTTTTCCCATTTCTTCTGGATTTGTCAAAATCGAGTCATCCATTAAAACCGCACTTCAGAGAGCCGCATCTGCAATATATATTTTGGGACTCGCTTTCAAAACCTTTTTTCCAGCCATATCAATAGGCCAACTCTGATAAATCAGATTTGCGCTTTCAAGATAACGGATATAGTTCTCTACGGTTGGCCGGGAAACCCCCTGTAATTCCTTGGCTATGGCATCAATAGACACAATTGAAGAGGATACATTGCATAGATATAAAAAGATACGTTCCAATTCTGTAGAATTCCGGATAGGGTAGATTGACGGCAAATCTCTTTTTAAAACTTTATCAACCACATCCTCACGCAGTATTTGTTGTGCCATAAAATCATCATCTGCTAATGCCAACTCCGGGAAGCCTCCGATCTGCAGATAACGAGTAAAATGGTTATATACCTTTGAAAGCTGCAACATAATCTGTGTACGTTCTTGCTGTGACATATGAAGCAAAGCGGTAATGGTTACAGAATCCGCCAAATCAGGCCGGTCAATATTCATCAGCTCACAGTATTCATAAAAAGACATTGTAGGCACCTGAATTATTGACCATCTGCCGGCTCCGCTTTCATTGGTTCCTTTCATCAAAACAGGACTAGTTGAACCGGTTGCCACAACTTTTGTATCCGGCTGCATATCATAAATAGTTTTTAGCCATTTATCCCAATCCTGCGCATACTGCACTTCGTCAAAGAAGTAATTACAGTCATAATCGGCATAAATATTCTCGTGGGTCGTGTCAAGGATTATGCGCACTTTCTGTTCTCACTTGGTTAACTGACCATCAGCCAGCTGTCAGATCGGTAGCCACCTCCTCACTCAGGTCCATCGACTCCAGGTGCTTCATATTCAGATATAGCTTCATCCCCCAAA
>JAYFQE010000023.1:0-164733 GCA_034927345.1 Clostridiaceae bacterium | reverse complement strand
AACAATTGGGCAAAATGCTGTGGTTGTAAACTCCAAAAAATCGTCTAGCGATAGGCAAATAAACCAATCCACAGCGTCTGCTCGCATTATACAAACAACTAATAAAGAAAGGGAAATATAATGCATTTGCATTATACAAGGTAATGATTATGACCCGAAAATGTGTACCGGATTGGCAAAATCCGCAAGTCCTGCACCGCGGGCGGGAAAAAGCCCGCGCCAGCTTTTTCCCTTATCAGAATTCGGCAGCTGCCGCGGCCGGACAGCGGGGCTCGTCTGCTTATTACCGTCCTTTGAACGGACAATGGCAATTCTTTTGGTCCCCTGCGCCGGATCAGGTTCTGGATGCTTTTGTACAGCCGGATTTTGACGCCGGAGACTGGGACAGTATCCCGGTTCCGTCAAATTGGGAGATGCTTGGTTATGGCCGCCCGAATTATACCAATGTCAATTATCCATTTCCCTATGATCCGCCCTTTGTACCTGACGATAACCCGGTCGGCTGTTACCGCAAATCTTTTTACTGTCCGTCCGGGTGGGACGGCAAACGGGTGATGGTCCATTTTGACGGCGTTGATTCGTATTTTGAGCTTTATTTGAACGGCAGTTTTATCGGCTGTTCAAAAGTCGCTCATATGCCGGCCGAGTTCGATCTGACCGGCCGGTTATGCGCCGGAGAAAATCTTCTGGCCGTCAAGGTCTTCCAATGGAGCGACGGCGCATATCTGGAGGATCAGGATTTTTGGCGGGTGCACGGGATCTTCCGCGAAGTTTGCCTGATTGCCGACGAGCCGCTGCATTTGCGCGATTTATGGACTGAAGCCGGTTTGACGTCTGATTACCGGGAAGGCACGCTGCATGTTCATGCCGAGCTGCGCAACGACGGCCCGGCGGTCGCCGCCGAGCTTCGTCTTTCCCTATTTTCTTGCGGCGTCCTGAAAAACACGTTTGTTTTGCCGGTCAATCTGGCAGCCGACAGCGAAATGGTTCTTGACGAAACGCTCCGGCCCGGCTCCGTTGAATCCTGGACGCCGGAAACGCCAAACCGATATCTGCTGCTGGCCGAACTGCAAGCCGGACCGGCGGCGCCGGCCGTGTTCTATCCGTTCCAGATCGGTTTCCGCACGGTTGAACGCCGCGGCGTCGAAGTCCTGGTCAACGGCCGCCCGATCAAGCTGCGCGGCGTCAATCGCCATGATACGAGCAACCTGTATGGCCATGTCACGCCTTTAAGCGATCTGATCAAAGATATCTGCCTGATGAAACAGCATAATATCAATACCGTACGGACAAGCCATTATCCGAATGATCCGCGCTGGCTGGATCTGTGTGACCAGTATGGCCTGTTTGTCATTGACGAGGCCGATCTGGAAACCCACGGGGATCATATCACTGATTTTGCCTTAAGCTCGGATCCGGCCTGGACGGCGGCTTATCTGGACCGGGCGGAGCGGATGGTGCACCGGGACCGGAACCATCCGTCGATCATTTTCTGGTCGATGGGTAATGAATCCGGATATGGCGGCAACCACGACGCGATGATCGAACTGGTACGCCGGCTGGACCCGACCCGCCTGATTCATTATTGCGAAGCGGGATGGCGGCCGGACGTCGATGTGGTCAGCGCTATGTACCCGGTGGCCTGTAAATCGCCGGGAGCCGGCCGGCGGGATTTAAAACCCGCAGATTTTATGGACCGCGATTATTCTGTCGCCGAGTATGCCCTGGCGGTTGACCGGCCTTTCTTCATGTGCGAATACGCTCATGCCATGGGCAACGGGCCGGGAAATCTGCAGGAATATTGGGATTTGATCTATCGTCATCCTTCTCTGCTGGGCGGTTGCGTCTGGGAGTGGGTGGATCATGGATTGGTTAAAGAAAATGAAGCCGGCGAGCCGTTTTATGCTTATGGCGGCGATTTCGGCGATTATCCGAACGATGGGATTTTCTGTGTGGACGGGTTAAATTATCCGCATCGGGTTCCCCATACCGGATTGATGGAATTAAAAAAAGTTCTTCAGCCGGTGACCGTGGCCTGGACCGATCCGGCTGCCGGAAAAGTAAAGCTGACCAATCGCCGCTTATTTACCGGTTTAGATGACCTGGAGGGGCGCTGGAGCCTTATGCGCGACGGTCGTGAGATTAAGCGGGGAGAGATCGGCCTGGCCGGATTTGCCGCGGGCGAAAGCCGGGAAATCAGCCTGCCGGTTCCGTCTGTCGATCAATGGGCTGATTGGGAACTAAGTCTTGTATTCAGCCAAAAAGACGAAAGCCTTTGGGCGCCGGCCGGTTTTATTGTAGCGCGCGATCAATATCAGCTCGCGGCGCCGGCGCGGCAGGTTTTGTCTCCGGTGAGCGGCCAGGACAACCTGACGGCTGATGAGCAGGACGGTATTCTGCTGGTGCGCGGCGATAATTTCAGCCTGGAGTTTAATCTGATACAAGGACTAATGACGGATTATAGCTGGCAGGATCTGCCTATGATTCAAACGGGCCCGCAGACTTATTTGTGGCGGGCACCTACGGACAACGATATCGGCGGATTCAGCGCCGCCCGCCATTGGCAGGCCGAGCGGCTGGACCATTTGCAGAACCGGGTGGCGGCATGCGACTGGCGTCAGGAAAATGACCGGATCATCATCGTTTGTGAAACGGTTCAGGCTCCGCCTGTTTTAAAGCCGGCTTGCCGTTCTATCTACACCTACACAGTATTTTGTGATGGATCTATTCAGATCCAGGTCCATTTCGAACCGCGCCGCGATCTGCCTTACTTGCCCAGGCTGGGCACACGCTGGCAGTTATCGGGAGAATTGGCCCAGGTTACCTGGTATGGCCGCGGGCCGCAGGAGAGTTATCCTGATAAAAAGTCGGCTGCTTTTATCGGATTATACCAAGCCGGCGTTGAAGATTTACACGAACCTTATATCCGGCCGCAGGAAAACGGGGCGCATGCCGATACGCAATTTGTCGCTTTAACGAACGGCCTGGGTGTCGGTTTGCTCTTCAGTGCGAAAACCACTTTTTCTTTTACGGCTCATAATTACTCGGATGAAGCGTTGACAGAAGCGACACATGATCATCTGCTGGAGCGGGACGAGGATATTGTCTGGCTGGCCCTGGATTACGCTCAGGGCGGTTTAGGCAGCAACAGCTGCGGCCCGGAACCTTTGGCGGAATATCGTTTGCAGCCGCAGCCGGCGGATTTGACCTATCTTGTCAGGCCGTTTGCCGAAGGATTATATGACCTGTTCAGCCACGCGCGGCAATGGCCGGACTGAACCGGCGTTTGGAGCAGAAAGGAAAAGAAACGGCAATAGAAATGTAATCTTATAAGATTGTGCGGTACGGGTTAATCTGTCTTATAATAAGCGTACAATATCTGGTGCTAAAAACGAGATACAGACACAAGATATAGAAAAAGGGAGAGCCGCGCCGGCATGAGCCGGCCGGAATCTGTCTGAATACAGCTTATCAGCACGATACGATCACCGGAAGGGAGCTGAAGACATGATAACCCAAATCCGCAAAAGAGACGGCCGCATTACCAGTTTCAAGAATGAGAAAATCACCTGGGCCATTTTCAAAGCAGCAACCGCCGTGGGCGGCAATGATTGGAGTATGGCCGAAGACCTGATGCGTCAGGTCGTCGAACTGGCCGAGCAGCGGTACCGTGATGGTCTGGCCGAAGTCGAAGGCCTTCAGGACATTGTTGAAAAGGTCTTGATTGAGAACGGCCATGCCCGTACCGCTAAAGCCTATATTCTGTATCGTGAAAAACGCCGGTCGGCGCGTGAAGCCAACGCGCTGATCGGCGCAACGATAAATATGTTCTCCGATTATCTGGGTGATAAAGATTGGCAAATTCAAGAAAATGCCAATACCCAACGTTCAATCAACGGCATGAATAATTATGTGCGCGAGACGTTTACCAAACAATACTGGCTGCATGAAATTTATCCGGCTGAAATTCGTGAAGCTCACCTGTCCGGCGATTTTCACCTGCATGACCTGGGCTTTTTTGGCGCTTATTGCGCCGGCTGGGATTTGCGCCAGCTCTTAATGGAAGGTTTCGGCGGCGTACCCGGCAAGGTGGAATCCAGTCCGGCCAAGCATCTGCGTTCTTTCCTCGGTCAGATTGTCAATTCGACTTTTACGACTCAAGGTGAAACGGCCGGCGCTCAAGCTTGGTCATCGATCGATACTTATTGCGCGCCGTTCATCCGCCATGACCAGCTGTCTTATACCCAGGTCAAACAAGCTTTGCAGGAATTTATCTTCAATATCAATGTACCGACACGGGTCGGTTTTCAATGCCCGTTTTCCAATCTGACCTTTGATATCGTTGTTCCGGAAACCCTGAAGCACGAACCGGCCATCATCGGCGGGCAATATGGCGATACGGTTTATGGCGATTATCAGACTGAGATGGATCTTTTTAATTTGGCTTTCTGTGATGTCATGCTGGAGGGCGACGCTCACGGCCGGGTTTTCACTTTCCCGATACCGACAATCAACGTGACCAAAGCCTTTGACTGGAACAGCCCTGTAGTCAACCGGTTTATGGAGATAACCTGTAAATATGGCATCCCGTATTTCTCCAATTACATCAATTCTGATTTATCACCGGAGGATGCCGTTTCCATGTGCTGCCGGCTTCGTCTGGATACCAGCGAATTACGCAAACGGGGCGGCGGTTTGTTTGGATCTAATCCGATGACCGGTTCGATCGGCGTGGTTACCATTAATCTGCCGCGCCTCGGTTTTTTGGCCAAAACCGAATCGGAGTTCCAGGCGCGTCTCTGGCGGATGATCCATTTAGCCAAAGATAGTCTGGAGATCAAACGCAAAACGATCGAGGAACAGACTGCGCGCGGCCTGTATCCGTATTCGGCGCATTATTTGCGCGCCATTCGGGAACGAACCGGCGCCTATTGGACGAATCATTTTAATACCATCGGCCTGGTCGGTATGAACGAAGCCTGCATGAATTTCCTGGGATCGGATCAGGATCTGACGACTGAAGCCGGACAAGCCTTTGCTTTGCGGACGCTGGATTATATGCGCGCTCAACTGCAGGAAATCCAGGAAGAGACCGGCCATTTCTATAATCTGGAAGCAACGCCGGCGGAAGGGACCAGTTATCGGCTGGCCAAGCTGGATAAAGAACGTTATCCTGAAATCCTGACCGCCGGTGAAAATGTTCCTTATTACACGAACTCCAGTCAGCTGCCGGTATCGTATACCGATGATATTTTCCAGACCCTGGACTTGCAGGACGAGCTGCAAAACCGTTATACCGGCGGCACGGTTCTGCATCTGTATCTGGGAGAACGGATTGCCGATACGGAAGTGGCAAAAAAGCTGATCCGGAAAATATTCAGCCAGTATAAACTGCCTTATATCAGCCTGACGCCGACTTTTTCCATCTGCCCGGAACACGGCTATCTGATCGGCGAGCACTTTACCTGCCCGGAATGCGGCCGCGACGCAGAAGTTTGGAGCCGCGTGGTCGGTTATCTGCGGCCGGTGCAAAATTACCATAAGGGTAAAAAAGAAGAATACCGCCAGAGAATGAAATATACTGTCAAAAAATCGGAACTGGCATGATGGAGATCGCAGGACTTGTCCGTACATCTACGGTTGATTTTCCGGGTATGATTGCCGCCGTTGTTTTTACGCCCGGCTGTAATCTGGATTGCTTTTACTGCCACAACCGGCAGCTTCTGTCGGCCGATGTGCCGTTAATGGATAACGAGGAAGTCATCGCTTATCTTAAGAAGCGGCGCGGTTTAATCGACGGCGTTGTGGTCAGCGGCGGCGAACCGCTCCTGCAGCAAGATCTGGCCGTTTTTTTACGGCAGCTGAAGGCCTGGGACTATCAAATCAAACTGGACACAAACGGCACCTGTCCGGATCGTCTGAATGCCCTGCTGAAAGAAAATTTAATTGATTATGTCGCCGTCGATTATAAAGCACCCTGGCATCGATATCCGGAAATTTGCCATTGCGCTGCCAAAACGGCCGGCCAGGTTCACAGAACGCTGGATCTGCTGCTTCAGACCGATTTATCATGGGAAGCCAGAACGACGGTCCCCGCGCAGCTGACAGAAGCAGATTTGCTGGATATGGCGTCGGCGCTGCCGCCGCTGCCGGCGTATTACCTGCAGATCTGCCGCAAACCGGCCGTTTTTAAGCCGGAGGACCGCTTTCGCCTGGATGCCGCGGGTTATACGACCGGCGCCCTGCTGCGTCTGGCTGAGGTCATCCGCAGCAGACAGCCGCATGTTCAGGTGCGCGCCTGAACTCTATATCAGCCAGTTTTCCTGACGGTAACGGCGAGGGGTTGCTCCGGTGGCCGTTCGGAAGGTTCTGATGAAGTGATTAGTGTCGCCAAAACCGGTACGCCCGGCGATTTCCTGGATGCTGATGCGGCTTTCCCGCAGCAGTTTTTTGCTTTGTCCGATTCGATAGCCGATCAGCCAGGCATAGGGCGACTGGCCGGTATAAGCCCGGAACAGCCGGCAAAAGTGATATTTGCTCAGATTAGCTCGTACAGCCAGTTGGTCCAGATTAATCGGTTCCTGATAATGATGAACTAAGTAGTCAAGAATATGATCCAGAACTGAATCGTATTGCCCGGCCGGATCAGCCGGATCAGCCGTATTTTCCAGAGCGGCCAGGCCGGCCAGAATCTGTTGCAGCAAGACCGAAATCTGCAGATCCCGGTGCAGGATTGGCGGCGCCGGTTGTCCGGTCCATTCGAACAGCGTCGTAAAGTCATCGAGCAACTGCGCCCGGCTGCTGTCCGGCAAATGGCGTCCACATAAGCTGCGGCCGTTCAGACGTTCGTAATACGGCGATACGCCGCAGCCGTCCAGATGGATATAGCAGAAATTCCAAAAAACCGCGTCAGATCCGCCGGTTCCATTTGGCGCCGTCGCATAACGGTGAGGCTCACGGCAATCCAGTAAAACAGCGTGGTTGACCGGCAGATCGATTTGCCGGCGATTTTGTTCGACAATGCCACATCCGTTCAATGTATATAGTAATAAATAACTGGCATATCCCTCCCGTTCGGTCAGATAATGCCGGCGGGCATAAAAAGAACCGACGGCCTGCAGATAGAAAGGCAGACGCCTTTCTGCCGGCCCGGGATTGCGGCTGTAACTATTTGACGCATCGGTAATATCCATGACACTTTGTATCCGCATCCTTTATCCTCCTCAAATACGGCGTATCCGGCCATCAGGCCGATAACAAGCAAGATGCGCATATTTACGGGCAAGTTTTCAATCCTCAATCGGCGAAAAACCTGATATGCTTTATCTTAACAGATTTCCGGCTGCATATTTTAACTATTTGCGGGCTAAACCGGAAAGCGATAGGATTGAACCGCCGGACGGAGATTCCTGCCCGGCATCAGGCCGGAGGAATCCGGGAAAGCAAGATGCGAGGGTTAATATGGGATTACGTGAAGATTCTATGGCGATTTTACACTATCAGAATTATCGGCAATTTCCGATTGTCCATTTTAGTTTCTGGCAGGATACCGTTGATCGGTGGTATCGCGAAGGCCATATTTCCGAAGCCATTTACGGCGTCGTGAATGATAACAACGAAACAGATCGTGAAACCGCGCGCCTGTTGGGCTTTGATTACAACTGGTCTACCTGTTACGGCGCCGCCGGCGGTTTGCAGCCGGCTTTTGAAACGAAAATTCTGGAAGTTTTAGAGAACGGCCAGGTCAAATCGATCGACGGCGACGGAGCGATTATTTTAACCAAACCGGGTGTCGTATCCATTCCAACCGAGGTTGGTCATATCCTGACCGATCGAAAATCCTGGGAAGAGCACTATCTGCCCCGCCTGCGCCTGAGTGAAGACCGGATAAAAAAGGACAGCCTGGCGATCCTGGCCGACGCCGATTCGCGCACTCAGCCGGTCGGCCTGTTTTGCGGCAGCCTCTACGGTACAATCCGCAATTGGCTGGGCCTGGAAGGCTCCGCTTACCTGCAGGTCGACGATGAAGAACTGTTCGATGAAATCATCGATACCTTCGCTCAGCTGCAATTCGATCTTGTCCGGCTGCTGCTGGAACGCGGAGCCCGACCCGATTATGCGCATTTTTGGGAAGACATATGCTGTAAAAGCGGCCCATTAATCAATCCGGCCGTATTCGCGGAAAAGGTCGGGCCTTGGTACCGCCGGTTTGCCGATTTGCTGGCTGCTTATCATGTCGATATTGTATCGCTGGATTGCGACGGCGTGATCGACAAATTGGTGCCGATATGGCTGGAAAACGGCGTCAATACGATGTTTCCGATCGAAGTTGGCGTTTGGGACGCCAGCATCGCGCCCTGGCGCAGACAATACGGCCCGTCGCTGCGCGGCGTAGGCGGGATGAATAAAAATGTTTTTGCCGAAGATTATGCCGCCGTAGATAAAGAGATCGAGCGGCTTCTGCCCTTAATCGATTTAGGCGGTTATATTCCGTGCCCGGACCATCGGATACCGCCGACCGCCAAATGGGAAAACGTTCAATATTACTGCGATCGCCTGCGCCGGGCGACGGCTTCGCGCTGATTCCCGCTGCCTGTGCCGGCCCGGATTTCTCCGATAAAGGAAATCCGGGCTTTTTATTGTCAATTTAACAAATATCAATACCGCCTGATTGGGATATTGAACAAGAATGAAAATACGGTGCTGAATCATGTGGCTATGAAAATAGTTTTAGTGTACAATCCTAATAGTTTGGTGTATAACAGCCTCGATATGAAAATCGACGGATTGTTATCGATAATTATCCGACTGGCGGGGTTGATTGATCGATTCCGCAGCCGGCGGTCAGATCGGGAGGTTCTTCCATGAGTCGTTTCTTAAGAAAAACAGTCAATCTGGCAGTCATTCTGAGCCTTTTGGCTACAAGTCTTTTAACCGGCGCCTGCAATTTTTTCCCAACAGAGGAAGAAGAATTGGCTCCGCCCCTGATGCAGCCGGCAACCATCGAATATAAAACGGAAGAAGTAAAGCTGGGTACGCTGATTCAGCAGATCCGCCTGTCCGCTGCTTTTTACCCGGAGATCCAGAAATCTCTTTCATTTGAAAAGCAGGGAGGACGTCTGAAATCGGTCAACGTACGCGTAGGCCAGGACGTTAAAGCCGGCGATCTGATCGCTGAACTCGACTCTTCTTCATTGGCTAATTCCCTGTCGATACAGGAAATCGAAGTTCAGAAGAGCCAGTTGACCGTTGACCAGCTGAAAGCCAGCCAGGCTGATTCATATACACTCAAGCGCGCCAAATTGGATCTTGAACAGCAGGAGCTGAGACTGACTGATCTGAAACAGCAGCTTGCGGCCACTCAGGTCGTTGCTCCGATCGACGGTGAAATCACTTATGTGATCAGCACGTCGATCGGCGAGTATGTCAACGCTTATCAGATTGTGGCCAAGGTGGCCGATCTGAAGGAGCTGGTCCTGGTTACGACGGCCGACAAAGCATCGGATCTGCCGATCGGCGCAACTGTGACCGTGGAATTCCAGAAACAGGAATTACAGGGCGAAGTAGTAGCCAATCCGTCGTCACTGTTCAACGATCCGGATGAAAATCTGCAGAAAGCGGCTATTGTACGCATCTCCGGCGCCTTGCCCGATGCGGTGACGCTCGGCAGCGACGCCCGGATTACTTATGTGCAGGAGCAGCGTGAGAATGTTATCGTTTTGCCCCGCACCCAGATCAACATGATGAGCGGCAGGCGTTACGTGAATGTCTTGGAAGACGGTGTCCGCGTAGAAAAAGACGTCGAAGTCGGCCTGACGACAGATACCGAAGCGGAAATTGTCAAAGGCCTTGCGGTTGGCGACCTGGTTATCGTCAATTAAGGGGGCTTATCCGTGCTTGCACTGGTCATTCGCAAAATATTCAGTAATTCCTGGAAAGTCATTTGCCTGCTTCTGGGATCGATTCTGGTCGTCGGCATGGTTTGCAGCATCCCGATTTATACGAACGGCATTCTGCAGCGTTTACTGACAAAGGATCTGGAAACGGCCCAGGCTAATAATCAGCGATATCCCGGCTATCTGGTCTTCTCCAGCAATTATAGCTATGTCAACAGCCAGCAGGCCGCTCAGACGATGACCGACCTGCGGGCGGCCCATGCCGAAATGGTTGCCGATATGCCTGTTGATGCTACCGTAACGCTCGAATCGCTGCAGATCAATAATCTGTACCAGATGTATGAGAGCGAAAATAAAACGACACGCCAGAGCTTTACCATGAATAGCCTGACTGATTTTCCGCAGCATATCAATATAACTAAAGGCCGGTTATACGATCCGAACCGGTCTGACGGCGTCCTTGAAGTTATGGTCAGCGACGCGGCGCTGCAAAATCTGTCGATGGTCATGGACCGCGACTATGAGGTTTACAGCTACAAACAAAAGAAAGATGAACCGTCGCTTTTTAAAATCCGCATTGTCGGCCTGTATGAAGCATCGGACAATTCGGATCTCTACTGGTACCTGCATATCAACAGTTTTCAGGAAGCGCTGATGGTTGACACGGGAGCCATGCAGCGTCTGATCGAACAGCATCCCACATTGTCGATAAGCGAACAGCAATTAATTGCGGCTTTCGATTATTATCAATTCCACATTCAGGACATCAGCCAGATTAAGGCGATCTATCAACGAGGTACCGCCCTGGCTGAATCGAACACCCGTACAACCAAGTTGATTTCCACATTTTATTCCGTCATCGAAGGGTATATCGAACGGGAGGCGGAGCTTAAACTGACTTTGCAGATCCTGATCATCCCTATTTTGTTGATGCTGGTTTTTTATATTTTCATGGTTTCACAGTTGATGGTCCGCAGTGAAACCGGCGTTATATCGGTCCTGGAAAGCCGCGGCGCCGGCCGCTCGCAGATCCTGACCCTATATGGGCTGGAAAGTCTGCTGCTGGGCGTCATAACGTTGATTATTGGTCCTTTTCTCGGTTTGTGGATGGTTCGGGTCATCGGCGCGGCCAATGGATTCCTGGAATTTGTCAACCGAAAAGCGCTCAAGGTGGCGTTGGACAAGCAGGCGATTATTTATGGCGTGATTGCTGTATCGCTGTTTGTGCTGACTACGCTGCTGCCGGTATTCCTCCAGTCCCGGACCTCGATTGTCCAACAAAAACGAAAAAAATCGCGTGTCGGCAAAGCGCCTGTCTGGCAGCGGTTGTTTTTGGATTTCATTTTACTCGGCATCAGTTTCTACGCTTTATACCGTCTGCGTTCACAATTGGCGATCCAGCAGGAAAGCGGCGCTGTCGGGACGGAAATGGATCTTGATTTCCTGCTCTTCCTGTCTTCAACGCTATTTATCCTGGGCGCCGGCCTGTTTTTCCTGCGGCTGTATCCGTATCTGCTGCGTTTTGTCTATTTTCTGGGCCGCCGTTTCTGGAATCCGGTTTTATATGCTTCTTTCCACCAGATCAGCCGTTCGAACGGTCAGGAGCAATTCCTGATGATTTTCCTGATTCTGGCTTTGTCTATCGGTCTCTTTAATGCCAACGCGGCCCGCACCATCAACCGGAACGCTGAAGACAGCATCCACTGTAAGGTTGGCGCCGATATCTGCCTGCAGGAGTATTGGCAAAAATACGACAAGAATGGCCAGGCGATATCAGAAAACGGCGGCATGGATATGAATATGGGCAGCGCGGAGACCAGCGCCGATACTGTTGTGAAATATATCGAACCTAATTTTGATAAATACAAGCAGCTGAATGGCGTTGAAGCCGCAGCCCGGGTCTTCCGGACCAATGAAGCCCGAATCAGCAAAGGCACGGTACGCAGCAACGCCATCAATCTGATGGCCATCGATCCCTATGATTTTGCCCGTACGGCCTGGACGCGGTCCGACCTTTACCGCTACAACATGAATGAATACATGAATGTTATGATCACGATGCCCAATGCGGTCATTTTATCCAGTGATTTGAAGGAATCCATGGGCATTAATGTCGGCGACGCCATCATTTATTCGGTAAACGGAACCGACAATGTCGACGGCGTTGTCATTGCTTTTGTCGATTTCTGGCCGGGATATCAACCGGTCGTAGCCGACAAATCCGGTCATGCGACCAGCCAGAGCCTGATTGTATCCAGTCTGGAATTTGTTCTCAGCAGCTCGGCTGTCCAGCCTTATGAAGTCTGGCTGAAACGTGCCGACGGCGCGGCCGACAAGACCATCTATGATGCTTTGGAAGCCGGTTCGATCAATGTTACGGAAATAGACTCCGCGACCCAGCAGATTACTATTGCGAAAAATGATCCGCAGCTGCAGGGGACAAACGGCGCCCTGACCCTGGGTTTCATCGTATCCATGTTGATTTGCGCTGTCGGATTTTTGATTTACTGGATCATGTCCGTACAGGGGAGAGTCTTGCAATTCGGTATCTTTCGGGCTATAGGCCTCAGCAAGGGCTCAGTGATCGGCATGCTGATTGCCGAGCAGGGCTTGGTTTCCGGCGTAGCCATTATCATCGGCATTCTCCTCGGCAATCTGAGCAGTTACCTGTTTGTTCCTCTGTTCCAGCTGGTTTACAGTTCAACAGAGCAGCCGATTCCGTTCCGGGTCATTTCCCAAGCCAGCGATGCCGGAAAGGTATACTTGATTCTGGGCGCGCTGCTGTTGTTGTGCTTTGTGGTTCTGATCCGTCTGATTTTACATATCCGCATCGACCAGGCGGTTAAATTGGGAGAGGATTGAAAAATGCCGGAGAATAAAGAACAATTGGCACTATTAGAAACGCCGGATTCGGTCATTTACCGCACTGAGCAATTATGCCGGAATTTTATGTCCGGTCATGAAACCATAACGGTATTGCAGGATATCAACCTGGTTGTGCCGCGGCAATCCCTGACCATGTTAAAAGGACGTTCCGGTTCAGGTAAAACCACTTTGCTTAATTTACTGGGCGCGCTGGATCGTCCCACAGCCGGAAAAGTCTTTTTCGGCGGCCAGGAGATTTCAGCGATGCCGGATCGTTTTCGCGACCAATTGCGCCGCCGCCATATGGGCTTCATTTTCCAGTCGGTAGCCTTAATCGCTTCGATGACCGCTTATGAAAACGTGGAATTCGGCCTGCGTGTTTCCGGCTTTAACAGTCATCAAAGAAAAGCGCGCGTTGAAGAAGTGCTGGAGCTGGTCGGCCTTGAGAAACGTATGAAACATCGGACCCAGGAATTATCCGGCGGCGAACAGCAGCGCGTTGCTGTTGCGCGGGCAATTGCCCACCGTCCGACCGTTGTATTTGCCGACGAACCGACAGCCGAACTGGATACCAACATGGGACTGCAGGTCGTCGGCCTGTTCCGGACTTTGGTGGAAAAAGAAGGTTTGACCGTAATCATGACGACACATGATCCCAATATGATCGAATTGGCCGATCTGGTTTTTTCATTGGATAGCGGGGTGGTTCAGGCATGATTGAATGCGAGAATCTGGTCAAAATTTACAAAACCCGCGATTTTGAGGTTCTGGCCTTGCAAGGCCTGGACTTAACGGTCGAAAACGGCGAATTGATGGCGATTATCGGCAACAGCGGTTCCGGTAAATCGACACTGCTCAATATGTTAGGCGGCCTGGATCGACCCTCGGCCGGAAAACTGATGGTGGACGGTCAGGATTTGCTGAAACTCAGCGACAGCCAGCTGGTTACTTATAAGAGACGGACAGTCGGTTTTGTCTGGCAGAACAACGCCCGCAACCTGATTCCCTATTTAACCGCCGTGCAAAACGTCGAGGTTCCGATGATCTTTAATTCCGGCCGCAAAAGACGCGATCGGGCTCTTGAGCTTCTGGACATGGTCGGTTTATCCCATCGCAGTAAAAGCCGGCTTCAGGAATTGTCGGGCGGCGAGCAGCAGCGCGTGGCTATTGCGATTGCTTTAGCCAACAATCCCCAGTTGTTGCTGGCAGATGAGCCAACCGGTTCGGTCGACCGCAAGACAGCCGATATGATTTATGAATTATTCCGCGCTTTAAACCGAAAACTCAATCTGACGATTGTCATTGTCACCCACGACCGGCAGCTATCGCGGCAAGTCGAACGGGTTGTTGCGATTCGCGATGGCAGAACCAGCAGCGAATTTCTGCTCAAGCACAGTTATCTGGAAGAATTGGCCAAGCTGCAGGCTTTGGGGTTATCAGAACAGGATTCTGCGGACAAATCGCATGAAGAACTGGCTGTGCTCGACCGCAGCGGACGGCTTCAGCTGCCCCGTGAATATTTGACGGCGCTGGGCATTCAGGGCCGCGGTATGTTGAAAGCAGAAATGGAAAACGGCCGGATCATTCTGTCTAAGCCGTCGGAAAACGATGCGCAAGCCGATGCCTCCGGCGATGCGGAACCGGCGAAAGCAGAGAACGCCGACCGCGAATCAACGTCAACGCCAACCGATTCTCTGTGATTTTGCCCGGATACGGATGGAATCAGCTCAGTTCGGCAATTGAAAGGTACAGGGAAGAATTCCCCTGAAGCGCGCGCAGCATCCATTGTGATTGACCGAGAGCATGTAGAATGCGGGCAATAGTGGGCGGCGTTATTTTCAACGCATTGCAGATCTGCAGAATTTTACTTATACTGATGTTACCGGGATGATTTTCCAGTGAATTGATATAAGACAGGTTGGCTTGCGACTTGCGGGCAAGCTCTCCCTGAGAATAAGCTCTCATCTCGCGAAGCCTGCGAATGGCGTATCCTTCCTGACGGTTGGGCTGGCGCCGGGATATGAGATAGATTTGCCGATAATCCTTCTTCGTTCGAATCCGGGAATTCCGAACCAGTCGCATGATGATCATCCTCCCATAAATAAGCAATACGATCGGACCTTATCCGTCATTATAAGCAATTTATGACTATTGAACAAGATATTAAATAAATTAAGAACTTAAATAAACAAAATAAGCAGGAGGTCATTCTATGTCTGACTCCATTGGCCAAGGACAAATGCCTATGGCGAATCGCCAGGAACGAGCGATCCTGGCGACGTTGGTACTGAACGAGAGCGGCGTCGCCGGACAGGAAGAAGCTGCGCGTTCAATGGACGAGCTGGCAGAATTGGCTGAATCGGCCGGCGCTGTCGTCGTTGGCCGGGCTATGCAGCGACGGCCGGCAGCGGATCCCGCTTACTTTATCGGTAAGGGAAAAGTGCAGGAGTTACGCGACGCCTGCGCAGCCCAATCTGCAGATTTAATTATATTTGATGATGAACTGACCGGTTCGCAGATTCGCAACATCGAAAATTTAACCGATTGCAAAGTGATAGACCGGACTTTGCTGATCCTGGATATCTTCGCCCGCCGGGCCCGAAGCCGGGAAGGCAAGCTGCAAGTCGAGCTGGCTCAACAGCAATATCGCCTGACTCGGCTGGTCGGCTTGGGGCAGGCGTTGTCCCGGCTCGGCGGCGGCATCGGTACGCGCGGACCGGGCGAATCCAAACTGGAGAGCGACCGGCGTCACATTAACCGGCGCGTCCTTTATCTCAAGCAGGCGCTGGCCGAACTGGCAGAACAACGCGGCCGGACACGCCATCAGCGGCAGGAAAGGGAAATGCTGACTTTTGCCGTGGTTGGATATACCAACGCCGGCAAATCAACCTTGATCAACAACTTATGCCAAAGCAGCCTGCTGACAGCCGACCAGGTTTTTGCCACGCTGGATCCGAGCGTGCGGCGTCTGCCGCTTCCGGACGGGAATCCGGTGCTTTTGGTTGATACGGTCGGTTTGATTCGTAAATTGCCGCATCATCTGGTTGAAGCTTTTCAGGCAACGTTGGAAGAAGCGTCGGAAGCCGACGCTATTCTGGAGGTTATCGATACGGCCGATCCGGACGCGGCGGCTCAGATGGCAGTGGTCGAAGATCTGCTGGTTCGGCTGGATGCTGCCGGGAAACCGCGCTTTTTTGTTTTTAATAAGATGGATTTACTGCCAGATGAACCGGATGCGGCTGATCCGGATCAAATCGATACGGAGCCGGCCGGGCTGGATTCCGAATTATATGCCAAATTGCCGGCGGGGCAGCGAAAACAGGCATTTCTGGTTTCGGCGCTTAAGGGCAGCGGATTGGACAGCCTTCGACAGGCCATTATCGATTTTTGCACAGCCAGCCAATTAGGCTGTGATATTCTGCTGCCTTATCCACAAGCCGGATTATTGGCGTATATCCGCCGATATGGACGGCTGGACCAGGTTTCTTATCTGCCTGAGGGCATTTCCGCTTCAATTCATATCGGATATAGTCATTTCAACCCTTTACGGCCTTATGTCCGGCTTGCGGAAAAAGCTGAAGAGCGGTAAACTATTTGACATTCAAAGCTTCAACGGGGAGGTGTCTGCCGCCAGGCAAAAGCCGATGGATGAGTATGAGAAAAGGGTAAACCAGCTCATGCTGGATATTTTCGATCGCATTCTGGTGACAGAGGAAAAAGCACTCAGCAAAGGGTATTTTCATGATCTTTCTGTTGCCGAGATGCACACTCTGGAAGGAATCGGTCTCTATAACAGCCGGACAATGAGCGAAACGGCGGCAACCCTGGAAGTGACAACCGGGACGTTGACGGTCGCTGTTGACCGTTTGGTGCGCAAAGGTTATGTCGAGCGCCACCGGGATTTGATCGACCGGCGTGTTGTCCGGATTCAACTGACGAAACGAGGCAAACTGGCCTATCGGATGCATAATAAATTTCACACGCTGCTGGTTGACCGGCTGGTCGACCCGTTGAATGAAGAGCAACGGCAGATTCTTCTGGATACCTTAACAGAAATATCCAGTTTTGTCGGTGAGCAATACCGCCGGTACAACATGTCAAATTTACAGGGAGGCCTTCATGACAGCTGACAAATCTCTGAGTTCCGTTTTAAGTAAGGTTAGCCATACTGTCGCTGAAATAGCGGGGGTTGAGACCGGACAAATAGACGGCCGGACTGAATTGATTATGGATCTGAATCTGGATTCGCTGGCGCTTTTTGAAATTGTGATCGATCTGGAAGAATATTATGATTTACAAATCAGCGATGAAGACGTCGACCGGATTAAAACCGTAGATGACATTGTGGATTTCATTGTACATAAGAGGCCGGCGAACCGGCCAGGAAAGCAGGAATAAATGCAGACAGTGCTTGGCCGTCAGTATTTTCCGGTGCGGCCTTTCGATACCTTACGGGATATGTTGGATCAATGCGCAGCCCTTTACGGATCGCGTACGGCATTCCGCTATCGCGAACACCCCCAGGCTGATCCGGTAACCCGGACCTATGAGGGTTTCCGTCAGGATTGCCATGCTCTGGGAACCGCTTTGGTCCAAATGGGTCTCAGCGGCATGCGGATTGCCGTTATCGGCGAAAACAGCTATGAATGGTGCGTGTCTTTTGCTTCGATCATCAACGGTGTCGGCATTGTGGTTCCATTGGACAGACTGCTGCCTGAAGATGAATTATTCAGCTTGCTGAACCGAGGCGATGTTGACGCCATCTTATATGATGGTTCTTTTCAAACCGTCATTCAAAAAGCAGCCGGGCAAATGCCAAAATTGAAAAAACTGGTTTGTTTGCGGCCGGACCATTTACGCCCCGCCGACCGGCCGGCCGCCTGGGATGACCCGCGTGAGCCTGCGGCTGCGGGCTTGTATCAGCTGCCGGATTTACTGCAGTACGGCCGCTGGCTTCTCGCCGCCGGAAATCGCCGTTATCTGGATGTGGTTCTTGATCCGAAAGCGCTCATATCATTGCTTTTTACATCCGGCACAACCAGCACGGCCAAAGCGGTCATGCTCAGTCACGCCAATATCTGTGCCGATGTGCGCGGATTGGCCGGAATGGTCCGACTCAAGCCCGGCATCCGGCTCTTGTCGGTATTGCCTTTGCATCATACCTTTGAGAATACTTGCGGTCTTTTCATGGCTCTGTATGTCGGCGCGGAAATCCATGAATGCGACGGTTTGCGCTATATCCAAAAAAACATGCAGGAGTATGGCATCAATATGATCATCGGCGTGCCGCTTCTGTTTTGTAATTTTTATCAAAAAATACACGACACATTGATAAAAACCGGCAAAGAACAATTGATTAAACATTTAATCCCCATGACCCAGGCATTACGTAAAATCGGCATCGATTTGCGTCGTATTATTTACAAAAAAATTCTGCAGGCTTTTGGCGGCGGCCTGCAGATGGGCATCTGCGGCGCCGCTCCGATCGATCCGGCCATTATCCGCTTTTTTGATTCCATCGGCGTTCGCATCCTGCAAGGTTATGGCCTGACAGAGACTTCGCCGGTTGTCTGCGGCTGCAATTCCCGGGTTTTTGTTCCTGGTACGGTAGGTCAGCCGCTGCCGGGGGTAGAGTTAGCGATCGACTGTGACCAGCTTGGCGAAAACGGAGAAATTCTGGTGCGCGGAGCGATTGTCATGGAAGGTTATTATCAAAATCCCGAGGCGACAAAGGAAGTGATCGACGCGGATGGCTGGTTCCATACCGGCGATCTGGGCCGGTTGGATCCGAAAAACCACTGCGTCAGCATAACCGGCCGGGTCAAGTCGATGATTGTCCTGAAAAACGGTAAAAAAGTTTTCCCCGAAGAACTGGAATATTTAATCAACCAGTCCGGTTTCATCAAGGAGTCGTTAGTCTGGGGTGATAAGGATATTGATGGGGATGTTTATGTCAGCGCCAAAATGGTTGTCGACCGCGATCTGTTTGTGCAGAAAACCGGTCATGAAGCTGACGATAATGTGATAAAACAGACGCTGGAGCAGTTGATCCGGGATATCAACGCCAGCATGCCTTCTTTTAAAGGCATTCACTATTATGTTTATAGTTTTAAAGAAATGGTCAAGACGACAACCCAAAAAATACGGCGTCCGATTGAGATTGCCCAAATCAGTGAACTGATGCAGAAACAGAAACTCAAATGGCGTGAATTGACCGGTATGAATCTGGATCAGGTTGAAAGGATCGCCGCTGAGACGCAAGAAAATACACCGGCCGCAAACCGGTAGAACGCGGGGCATGCATATGGAATCAGATCGGGCGCCGGACTATTTCTTGTTCATCATCAATCCCAAAGCCGGCCATTTGGATAAAATAAATCTGGCAGAACGGATAAAGTCCGCTTTTTCCAGCCAGAATAGTAAGCTTGAATGCCATGTCGTGCAAACCGAGAAACCGGGCCAGGCACAGGCGCTGGCGGCAGACTGCGCCCGGCAATATGGTTCGCGGGCGGTCATTTTTGCTTGCGGCGGCGACGGTACAGCCCGCGAAGTTGCCGGCGGCGTCGCGCGGACCGATGCCGCGATGGGCCTGGTGCCGATCGGCACGGCTAATGACTTCGCCAAGACCGTCCTTCCCGGCGTCCGGCTGGACTGGCTGCTGCCGCGGCTGCCCGGCCCCGACATCCGGCCGATCGACGTCATTGAAGCCGACGGACAAATCTGTTTAAACATAGCGTCATTAGGCTTCGATACCAAAGTGCAGCGCCAGGCATCCCGGTTGAATGCCCGGTTCCCTTGGCTTGGCCAGTTTTCTTATTCTCTGGCTGTTGTCCTGTCTTTGTTCGGCAACCGTGAATATCCGATGCATTATCAGATGCAAACCATAGATCAGGACGGCAGGAAGGGCGAGATTGAAGGCGACGCCCGGTTTATTCTCGCGGCTATCTGCAACGGCCATTATTATGGCGGCGGTTTCAATCCGTCCCCCCACGCGCTGCTGGACGATGGACGTCTGGATTTCTGTCTGGTTGACAATTTACCGATGCGCCGGATTATCCCGTTGATTCCGCGTTATAAAAAGGGCACGCATCTCGGAGATCCGGCCATTCACCTCTGGCCGGTCGTTTCCGGCCATATCCAGGCGCAGAAGGGCCTGCTGCTCGGCAATTATGACGGCGAGTCCTTCGAAAAGGAAATGATTGATTTCCGGATTCTGCCGGGCGTCTTGCGGTTTGCTTTTTATTGAAAAGTTCTTGGGATGATTTTCTCTTGAAAACGTTCTTCCATCCAGGCGGTCAAGGCTGCCGTCATGTCGCGCGCGCTGGCGTAATCGGCCGGATTGAGCGGCTTGCCGAATGTTAGAATAATTTCGCGTTTACGGCCGGTTGCGGGATCGCGTGTCTGCGGTTTCTTCATATGCCGGCTGAAAACTTCGTAACCGCCGTCGATGAAAACCGGCAGCAGGGGCACTTTGCTTTTGATGGAGATATAAGCCGCGCCATCTTTGAATGAACCGAGATGACCGTCTACAGAACGGGTTCCTTCCGGATGAACCAGAAGAATGTTGCCTTCGTCGACTTTCCGCCGGGCAATGATCAGTCCGCGGACCGGATTGCCGAAACGGTCGACGGCGATCGCCCGACCGACCCGGACAATCAGTTTGCCGAGCAGGCCGTGGCTGTCTTCCAGATCTTTGGCGGCAATACAGCAGAACTTACGGAAATGCCGGCGCGGCAGGTATGAGCCGATCCACATGCCATCGACATAAGTCTCATGATTGGCGGCGATGACGTAAGGGATGCTGCGGGGAATGTTCTCTAAACCTTTGGCGCTCAGCTTGATGCCAAGGCGGGTATAGGCCACTCCGAAAGTATAGGCGAGATTCCCTATCAGGCCGCGCCTGAGGGGGTATTTGTCATATTGATGATCCGCCGGCGAGCGGGATGCTTTTTTCTCAGCCGGCAGGGGGGATGTGTTATTGTTCAATACAGGTCAGTCCTCCAATAAATTTTACATTCAGTTGCAGGATAACATAAACATTGTTAAAATACGAGAGTTCAATAATAAACGAATGATGAACGCATCCTGCCGGTGGATTCTTGATGACGTGATGGGGAGCCAATAAAGTGCCGGACCGGCTTGAGACTGGTCGGCAAGGGAGGCTGGCTGATGACGTTAACCTTGCTTTTTAGTTCACAACGCGGCGTTCTCAGAGACGCCTGCCTGCGTCAGGTATGCGCGTTAACCGCTTCCTGGCCGGATAAACGCGCCATATTGCTGGTGCCGGAACAAACCAAAATGGATGTCGAGCGCGATTACCTGCGCCAATCCGGCCAGTCCGGACTGATGATGGCCGAGGTTCTGAGCTTCCGGCGTCTGGCCTGGCGTCTGCTCGGCGAAGTGGGGCGTCAGCCGCTGCGGCCGATTGATAAGGTCGGCCAGGCCATGCTTTTACATCGGCTGATGAAGGAACACCAGAGTCAGCTCCATATGCTTGGCTATCTGGCGGACAAACCGGGTTTCATCAGTCAGGTGTCGGCTGCTGTCGGCGATCTGAAACGATATCAGATCAGCGGCGAACAATTATTATTGGCCGGAGCGGGATTGGCTGAACCCAGCCTGCAGCATAAAACTGAAGATTTAGGCTGCCTTTTGCAATATTATGATCGATCTTTACAGGAACTTGGCTTTTGCGACGCGGAAGACGATCTCAACCGGTTGTCCGATGTCCTGCAGATTCTGGCCGGTCTGCCGGCAGATGCCTGGCCCTGGCCCTGGCAGCGTCTGGCCTGGCTCAAAAAAACGAGCATCTGGATCAGTGGTTTCGGTGAATTACGTGACTTTACGCCTCAGGAAGATGCTGTTTTAGCCGGACTGGCCGGACTGGCCGAAAATATGGTCATTACGGCTGCAGCCGACCGGGTGCCTTTTGACCGTCAGGCTATTGATCTGGGTCCGGACTGCTTTTTACCGGGACGGAAAACAGCCTGGCGGCTTAAACAGAATTATCCCGATCTAAAACTGGTTCCTGTTGTCTGTCAGGCGGAAGGTTTATATGGTCTGCTGGCTGATGACTTGTGTTCAGATTCAGGCGTAACCAGCCGGCGTGCCGCCGATTTAAAGAAAGATGAAGCCGGATTGCGTCTTCATCTGGTGCAAGCTAACGGCCAGGATGACGAATTAAATTGGCTGGCCGGCGAGATCCGCCGCCTGGTTCAAACAGAACACTATCGTTATCAGGATATAGCCCTGGCCTTATGTGATCCGTCCGGCTATGCGCCCCGGCTGCGTTCGGTTTGCCGTGAATACAGCATCCCGATTTTCCTCGACTCGGAACGGCCGCTGAGCGGCACGCCGCTTATGCGGTTTGTTGTGGGGCTTTTAGATATCGGATTGACCAACTGGTCGCGTTCTGCTTTGATGACTTGTCTGCGTTCCGGCCTGACGCCGCTGTCACCGTCCGAAATCGACCGGCTGGAAAATGAATGGCTGGCCCGCGGCCTGTTCCGGCCTGATCGTCTGTTTGATGACCGTTATTACCGCGATCGTGTCTTGCCGGTCCGTTCCGGGCTTGTTCAACAGCCTGCGGCCGGCGATGAACCTGTTGTCGGTTCTGCCGCGGATGAAGAGGGGCCGGATCTTGATGAACCGGGCGAATTAACCGACGCCAACTCGGCCGGGCCGGAAGAGCGTGAAGCCTGGCTGGAGCTTATCCGCTTGCGCGACGCGGCGCTGCTGCCGCTGCGCCAGGCAGCCGGCGACCTGCGCCGGGCGCCGACGGGCCGTGCCAAATGTCAGGCCTTGCGGCGCTTCCTGGTCGATTATGACTTGCCTGGACGTATTGATAAACAATTAACCGATTGGATTGCCGCAGGCGACATGGATGCTGCTGTGGCGCTGTCCCAATCCTGGAATGAGCTGGACCGCATTCTTGGCCAACTGGCCGGGTTAGCCGGCGACCTGCCTTTTTCGCTGCAGACATTCCGGGATACGCTGGCAGCGGGGATGGATTCGGCAGCCAGCGGCGTTATCCCATCGGCGCTGGATCAGGTCGGCGTCGGCGATCTGCGCCGGGCCATGCTGCGCCAGCCCCGGATTCTCTTCCTGATCGGCGCTTCGTCCGCTCATTTGCCGCCGGCTCCGCCTCCGGAAGGCTTACTCAAAGACCCGGACCGCCAGGCACTGTCGCGCGCCTTGAACCGTCAGCTGCCAAGCAGTGCCCGGGATCAGACTTTTGCCGATACCTTCAATGTCTATACGTTGCTGACCGGTTCTTCCGATCTGCTCTATCTCACGGTACCGGACTCGAATACCTCGCCCTGGTTCAAACGTCTGGCCGCCCTGTATCCGGGGTCGCTGATGACGTTGCTTCTGCATCCGGGATGGGAAGACGCGCGGCTGAACGCTCTGCATCCTGCTTATCGTTATAGTCTGGCCGTTTTACAGAACGATGAAACGCTTCCGGCCGCAGAGCGCCTGGGTTATGCCCGGATCCGGCGAATTCTCGCCGAACAGGGACTCCTGATGCCGCCGGCCGACAAAGGCCGGCTGCCGCAAAATGAATTATCGCCGGAGCATGTCCGCCAGTTGAGCGGTGATCCGGTTGTCCTGAGCGTTTCCCAGCTGGAGCGCTATGCAGCCTGCCCTTTCCTGCATTTCAGCGAGCGGTTTCTGTCTTTGCACGACCGGCCGGTTTGGGCGCCGCAGGCGACGGAAACCGGCGTTTTGCTGCATGCTGTCCTGGAATTGGCCTTACGCCGGCTTTGTCAGGACTTGCGCCGGCTTGACCCGACAGACCGCGCCGCGCGGGATGCTTTCTGGCAAAACTGGCTGACCGGAAATCTTGATGAACCGGTTAACGGCTGGATGGCAGCCGCCGCTGAACAGGATGGCCTGACGCGGTTTTTCGACGACGGCCTGCGGGCTTCGATTGGCCGGCGGGTTGGCCGGGTGGCGGTATCCACGTTGAAAGCGGTTATTCGCCAATATCAGCAGGAGACCTTTCTGCCGGCTCATCTGGAGTGGACTTTTGGGCCCCGCAACCAGCCTTTGCTGTTGCCGGTTAACGGATCGGCGCCGGTCTGCCTGCGCGGAAAAATAGACCGCGCCGACCGGGAAAGCCCGGCAGACTATCCTGGATTGAACGATAAAATGACCGGCGGCGGGTTCCGCATTATCGATTATAAGAGCGGTGGAAAACGGGTAGACTATGATGACCTCTTTCTGGGGCTGGCCTTGCAGATGCCGGTCTATCTGGCTGCCTACCAGCAGGCTTTTCCGGAATGCCGGCCGGTTGACGCCGCTTATGCTCCGATGAACCGGCCGGTTCTGACCTGGCAGGCTGGTGAAATTCCTTCAGAGGCGTTGATTTTAAAAAGGCTGGACCGCGAACAAGGGCTGCGGGGCATGCAAATGGGATCAGAGGACATTGAACGCGTTTGCCGCTATTCTTTGGCGCAAGCTGCCGATCTGGCGGAACACATGCTGGCCGGGTCGTTCCCGGTTAAGCCGGTTAAACGCCCGGGCCGCCGGCCGCCCTGCGATTTCTGCATTTATCAGGCAGTCTGCGGCTTTAACGCCGATACCGGCGCTTATCGCCGGATGCAGCCGCTCCATTGCCGCTTGAAACCGGATGGCCGCGCAATATCGAAAAAAGAAGAGTTTATTCGGCGACTGCGCGAGGGGTCTTGCGATGATCAGGGTGCCTGCCCGGATGATGTTCAAAAGCCGGAGGATAGATTATGACCATACAGCATACGCCCGAACAAGCGGCGGTCATCCAGGCGGATTGCCGCAACATCCTGGTTTCCGCGGCGGCCGGATCCGGTAAAACAGCGGTTCTGACTGACCGGATTGTCCGGCGCGTTGTCGAGGGCAAGCTGGATATCCAACAGATTCTCGTGGTGACTTTTACCGAAGCGGCCGCCCGCAGCATGCGCGACAAGATCGAGGCAAAACTGCGGACAGCGCTGGAAAACGAGCAGGATCAGGCGCGGCGCCGGCTGATCAGCCGGCAAATATCCTGGCTGCCCGGCGCGGCGATATCAACCATCCATGCCTTCTGTCTCAATGTAATCCGCAATTTTTACTATTGCGCTCTTGATGAGCAAGGGCGCCCCCTGGTCGAACCGGGATTCACAGTTGACGACGGCGTCACATCCGATCTGCTTTTACGCCAGACGCTGGACGAGTGGCTGAACGGCCGTTATGAAGCGATCGACCGGGCGGAGACGGACAGCGATGCTGCGCCCGATGACGAGACGCGCGCGTTTTATCGTTTGGTTGACGGTTATGGCGACAGCAGCGGCGATCTACCGGTGCGGGAACTGATGATTCATCTTCATCACTTTCTGCGCAGTCTGCCTGATTATCAGGAATTTGCCCAAATGCGGCTTAAAGAACTGGAACAGGCAGCCGGATATTTCACCGGCAGTCCTCATTGCCTGACCCTGCTGCGCCAGCTGCGGCTGCGGCTGGACCGGGCATTGGCCGGGCTGCCCGAGCTGCAGGATCTGCTGACTGGCGATCTGCGTTTTGTCGCAGACGCTTCCCGCAATCAACGCTACAAGGAACAATTTCAGGCCATTTTCAATGTCCTGCGGCAGCTGGATGCCTATCTGGCCGGCGGGGGTGCGGATTGGGATGAAATACGCCGGCTGGCGGAATCTTTGTCGGATCTGGATTTACCGCGCGCCAACCGGGCCGACACACCGGAAAAAACAGAGTTTATGACGATATTCCGCGAATCGGTTGCAGAAGTGATCTATTTCCTGTCCGGCAGCTGCGGAACGCCTCAATATAAAAAAAGTTTTATTTTCCCGGCGACCTGGCTGTTCAGCCGGTCGGCCCGGGAAATTGAGACGGATATTACAGCGATGCTGCCTTCGGTTCGCCTGCTTATCAACGGTGTTCTCGAGCTGGATGAGCAATATGCCGAACAGAAACGGGCGGCCGGCATGATTGATTTCAATGATTTTGAGCATCTGGCGCTGAAGATTTTACGGCAGGATGAAGCTGCTCTTTATTACCGCAGCCGATTCAAGGAAATCTACGTCGACGAATATCAAGATACCAGCAGTATCCAGGATGCGATCATCCAGGCGGTCAGCCGGGACAATTGCCTGATGGTCGGCGACATGAAGCAGAGTATCTACCGGTTTCGTCATGCCCGTCCGGCTATTTTTCGTCAAAAAGCCGATGCATATCGCGATGGGCGGTCAGGCCTGCTGTTTGAACTCAACCGGAATTTCCGCAGTGTCGCCGGCGTTCTGGCTGCAGCCAACGACCTGTTTAGCCAACTGATGTCTGTCGGCGCCGGTGAACTGACCTATGACAGCCACCAGGCGCTGGCGCCTTATCGGCCAGATCCGCCGGACGTACCGGCGCCGGTCGAAGTTTTGCTGTTGAATCGTTATCAAGAACAGACAGCGGCCGCCGGGGAAGAAACAGCCGGTGAAATATCAGATGGCGACAGCGCGGAAGAAGTTCAGACCCTGGAGGATTTGAGCAAAACCGAGCAGGAAGCCCAAATGGTTCTCGGCGAGATCCGGCGCCTGCTCAAGGCCGGTTCTGTCTGTGACGACATGGTTATCCTGTGCCGGACCCGGGTCATTGCCCAGATCTATCGCGAACAGTTGGAAGCCGGCGGCCTGCCGGTCCAGGCCGATCTGGGCAGCCGCTTCCTCGACGCGCCGGTTATCCGGTTGATGGAAGCGCTGATCGATGTTCTGGATAATCTGCGCCAGGATATTCCTTTGGCCGCCGTACTGCATGCCGATCTTTACGAGGAAGGGCTGACATTGGATGAAATGGCGCAGATACGCGTATTTGGCCGGAATCAACAGCCGCCGGCCCATTATTTTCATCAAGCGGTTTTTTCTTATCGGGATAGCGGTCCGGATCCGGCACTGCGGTATAAGCTGACTGCCGTGCTTGGCTGGCTGGAGCGATTACGCGCCCGCGAACCGTCGATGCGCCTGGGCGAGTTGGTCGGTTTGATTTTTAGTGAAACGCATTGGCTGGAAAAACTGGCCGCCGGCGAAAACGGTGAAGAACAGGTTGCCCTCTTACGCCGTTTCCAGCAATGGGCCGAGCAATTCGAGCGGAATCGCCAGCAAGGATTATATCGGTTTGCCCGCTATCTGGAAAGCCTCCGGCGGCGTGAAAATCTTGAGATGCCGGTTGCGCAGGCCGATCCTGGCCAGACGGCAATCCGGATTATGACGATCCACGGCAGCAAGGGATTGGAATTTCCGATTGTCTTTCTGGTCGGAACCGGCGGACGCCTGGCTGCCGGAGAAAGCCGGGAACACCTGCTCATCAGTGAAAATCTAGGCATCGGTATGGATTATGTGGATCCGGAACGCCAAATCCGCTATCCGACGCACCTTAAGCTGGCCATGCTGGAAGAAGTACGAGCCGCCGGCCTGGCCGAGGAACTGCGCCTTTTATATGTGGCAATGACCCGCGCCATGAATCATTTATATCTGGTCGGTACGGTAAGCGTTGCGCCCGGTCAGGAGGACAGTCGCCTGGCGAACGTGCTGGATCAGGCCAGGCAATGCGGCGGCAGAACGCTGCCGGATTATCTGGTCTTGTCTTGCCGCTCCATGCTGGAATGGATTTTGCTGGCGCTGGCGCGCAACCCCGGGCTGGATTTGTCGGCTTTAACGGGCAGACAGCCTGACGGACCGGTCAAAGAGACCGCCGCGCAAAAGACTGACACCGATTGCGCCCTGCCGCCGGGATTACTGGATTTTGCCGGTTCATGGGCCGTCAGCCTGCGTTCGCCGGCCGATATCGGGCAAAGCTCCGCGCCCGGCTCAACGCCTGACGCCGCTTTGGCAGGGGAACAAAACGAATCACCTGCCCGGACGCCGGACCGGCTCCCTGAACCCCTGCCGGCTTCTGAACTGCTTTCGGACGAGGAACCGGACCAGGGGCAGCTGGATCGGATCCGGCTGCGTCTGGCGCTTCCGTATCGATATGAACGGGCAGCCCGGACGCCGATCAAGCTGACGGTCAGCGAACTAAAACGCCGGGAACAAGAACTGGCCGGGCCGGATTACGATGAATGCCCTCCGCCCGGCTCTGCGCCGGCCTTGCCCCGCGGCATTGACTTGACCTTGCGCGATATGTCCCGCAGTGATGCCGCAGAAGCAATCGGCAGTACGCCATTGGCATCCGGCGCGCAGCTCGGAACATTGCTGCACACCGTATTCCGTTATCTGGATTTGCCCGCGGCACGTCAAAATCTGCATATCGACGAGATCAGGCGACAAGTAAACGCTATGGCTGCCGGCGGCATGATCGCTCTGGCCGACCGGGAAACCATTGAACCTTATCTGGACCGGATTCTGGCTTTTGCCGCCTCCGATCTGGCGGAAGATCTGGCGGCGGCTTTGACGGACCGGAACCGGCAGGCATATTTTGAAATGCCCTTTACGCTGGCCTTGCCGGCCGGCGAAGTGTTTGGCGCGGCTCCGGGCTTGGCTCCGGATGATCGGGTGCTGGTCCAGGGGATTATCGATTGCTGGTTTCAACAGGAAAAAGGCGTTACCTTGATCGATTATAAGTCCGATCGGCTGACCGGCGATGATCAGGCTTGTTCAGATGAACTGCGCCGCCGTTATGGCCGGCAGCTGGAATATTACGCCAAAGCGATCGAAGTTGCCGCCGGAAAAAGTGTTGATCGTAAACTGATCTGGCATATCGGCCGGGCCCGCGCGTTTCCGATGGATTGAAAAACAAGCCGGCCGGAGTTTCACTTGGGCAGGGAAGCCTGATTGCGCCGCTGAGCCCGAGAACCGGCCGCTTTGTCGAGCCGGCGGCGCTGCCGGAAAAAACCGCTCAGCAGGCTGGAACAATCTTCGGCCAGCCAACCCCCGGATACCTCGACATGATGGTTCAGCGGCAATGAAAAAACATCGGCGACAGATCCGCAGGCGCCGCCTTTGGGATCGGCTGCGCCGTAATAGACGGCATGAATCCGGGCCTGAACGATGGCGCCCGCGCACATGACGCAAGGTTCCAGCGTCACATAAAGATCGCAGCCGTCGAGCCGCCAGCTTTTCAGCTTCCTGCAGGCCTGGCGGATAGCCAGAATCTCTGCGTGCAGCACAACATCCTGCCGGGTTTCGCGCAGATTATAGCCGCGGCCGATAATTTTGCCGTTTTGTACGACAAGCGCGCCTATCGGCGCTTCTTCAAGCCGCAGCGCTTTGTCGGCTTGCCGCAAGGCCAGCCGCATCCAGTAAAGCCGGCGTTGGATATCCGGCGGCTGATTCGGATCGGCAGAAAGTCGCCCGGTCATATCAATCTTCGGTTAATTCAATGGAACCGGCCGGCCGGATGCGCAGCTTCCAGGGCGCGTCGGCGCCGAACTGGCGGCGCATCGCCTCCAGATAGCATTCTGTCAGGTCCAGCGGCACAAAAGCCTGGATGGTTCCGGCAAAACCGCCGCCATGGACACGGCATGCGCCGCGGCCGGACAGTATACGTTCAGAGATGGACAAGCCAAGGGATATAGGCTGTTCCTGCGGATAATGAACCGAATAGACATTCTGAAGCTGATTGCGCGAACTGTTGCCGGACGCCCGGACCAGCTCGAGAAAAGCTGTGATGTCGTTCTTTTGCAGCGCTTCGGCCTGCAAAGCGACGCGCCCGTTATCCTGGAAGAAATGGATCGCGCGCAGGAGCGGCTGGTCGTCGATCTTTTGCCGCAACCCGGGCAATTCTGCCCAGAAGATATTTTCGTCGACCTCGCGCAAAACTGTTTTTCCCAGGAGTGCGGCGACCTTTTTCATATCGCGGGGTATGGAGGCATAATCGTCGGTCAGATCGGCATGGCTGCCGCCGGTGTCGGTAATGACCAGGTCATAGCCGGATTGAGCGAAATCAAGATGAATCGGCTGTACGGCCGGTTTGGCGGGATCGCAAAAATCGATGGCGATAAAACCGCCGACCGAACAGCCGCACTGGTCCATCAGACCGCAAGGCTTGCCAAAATACTGGTTTTCCGCATATTGGGCCATGATAGCCCGATCAACCGGCGATACCCGCGAACCGGACCAGAGATGATCAAGCATGGTGGCGACAAGAATTTCGAAGGCCGCCGATGAACTGAGGCCGGATCCCTTGGGAACGCGGCTGGTCGTATAGGCGTCGAAACCGCCGATTTTTAATCCGCGCTGCCGGAACGCGGCGGCCAGACCGCGAATCAAAGAAGCCGAATGCTCGCGTTCCGACTCGACCGGATTCAAATTGGCCAGATCGATGATATCTATACCGGGAAAGCCTTCGGATTTCAAACGGATGACCTGATCCTGATTGGGCGCAGCTATGGCGATGATATCCAGATCAACAGCGGCGCACAAGACCCGGCCATGCTGGTGGTCGGTATGATTGCCGCCGACTTCGGTGCGGCCGGAGGTGCTGAAGAGGCGAACGGAGGGGTGGCCGGGAAATTGCCGGCCAAAGAGATCGGCCAGCTTCAGCCAGCGTTTCTGCTGCAGAGTGATTTGTGCGGAATCCGGGCCATAGAGCTGGCCAAAGCTTTGTTGAACCGCCCGGGATGATAAAAATGCCGGCATCTGGTTGAGCGCAATCACGTTGTGAACCTCCTGTTTTCCTGAACGCCCGCTTTATAAACGATAAACGGTCAGGATATAATCAAATATATTATAGTAAACCGATTGACCGGACCATCTGGAAGAATGTTGGCAAATGAGGGCGATTTGTCGCTTGATGGCAAAATTCCTGCCGGTCAGCCGGCGGCCAGCTGGCGGCGCAGCAGATCGACAGCCTGCTCGATACGCAGCGGCAGGGGTTCGTCCGTTATGCCGGCGATCTGCAGATGGCACTTGTTGACCGGGATCAGGATTTTCATCGCGTCGGAAGCGGCAATGGCTTCGGCCATCCCCGGACTGAGTTCACCGTACATGGAACCGGCGGCGATGATGCCGATTGCTCCGATGATCCAAGTTGCTTTCCGGCTGTTCCAAATCACGGCGGACTCGCCGGAGGCGGCGGCATCGGCTCCTGCTTTTAGCATAGCGGCGGTAGCCAGGGCATTGGTGCCGACAGCGATCAATTCAAATCCGGCCAATTGTTCCCGCCGGATTTTCTCGATGATTGATTTGCCGATTCCCCCGCCTTGTCCGTCAACGACCAATAAGCGCTTTGCTTCCATGACACAGGCCTCCTTGCTTTAGCATCAGTTTACCCTTATAATAACATAATGTTGTTTCAATGCGGACATCTGCGGATGGCTGACCGATGATTAAAGCATTCATCAAACCTTAGATGATAACAGATGATAAAGGATGGTCATTATGGCAATAAAAGAAGGTCGCTGCCCCAATTGCGGTTCAATCCTCCAATTGGACGCTGCTGCTGAAAAAGGGCATTGTTTATTTTGCGACGCGGTTTTTGAAAATGCAGCCGCTTTTGATATTGCGGCAAACCCGGCCGGCGTTACTTTTCCCAATACGCCCCAACCCAAATATGAGGGACCCAGCCTCGATCCGCATTCGGTCGGCGGTCAGCAGGCTCTGAAGCAAATCCAACAGCAGCCGGCGAAAAAGAAAGCCAAGCCGGCGCCGCCGCCGGTCTATGTCCATAAGGCGCCGGTTAAATTGCCGGACATTAAATTATCGCGCAAAACCAAACTGCGTATTATCCTGATCTCGATCATATCGGCTGCCGTGATCGCCGGCATCGGCGTACCGGTCGTCATGACCCGCAACGCCAACCGCCAGGCTCTGCTGCAGTCGGTTGAAACGCTCGCTCCGTTTGCTGTCGACGCCGACACTTCCGTTGCCATTTGGCACACGAACAACAATTATGTCATTCTGTCGACTCCGGATAAAGTAACCGAACAGGAAACAGTGGATTTCTTCGAAGCGTTTTGCCGCAAAAGAGCGGAAATCATGAGTATCGACACGAATGATTTCGGCAAGACATACGGCCGGGTTACCGTCAAATTGGTGACGCCGGAAGGCGGGTATCTGATTGCCAAACCAGGAAGCCAAACTGATTTGGATAATGGAACAGCCGTTGAAAAACTGCCATAAAAAAAGAATATTCGGACTGGATCGACTGAGAGACGGATTTCGCCGGGATACCTGGCAAAGCCGTTTTCTTATCAGCATACTGGTCATCCCGTTTATGACCCTATATCCGATTACCAACATTCTTGTCGGCCATCGCGGCTTCTTCCAGGTCTGGCAATTCTCGATCGACGCATGGATCCCCTTCAACCGGTTTTTTATCATACCGTATTTTTACTGGTATGTTCAGGTTGCGGCCGGCATCTTGATGATGGTTTTTTCGAAAAAATCCGGCCGGCTGATCTATCGCCATGTTATGGCTTTATGCCTGGCCTCCTTAATAGCCAACCTGATATTCATCGTTTTCCCCACCCATGTTCCGCGACCGGTTCTGGAAGGCCAGGATATCCTGACCAGCCTTGTCCTGTTGATTTATAAAATCGACTCGCCCTATAATTGCTTCCCCAGCATGCATGTCTGTTATGCCGTTTTAACGGCCAGCGCCTGGTATCTGGCCGGCCCGCGGCGCTGGTGGTTCTGGCTGGTCAATCTGACCGGAACAACGCTGATCTGTTTGTCTACGGTTTTTACCAAACAACATTACTCACCCGATATTCTGGGCGGTTTGCTGCTGGCGGGAATCGCCTGGCTGCTGGCCGATCTGATCTGCCGGCGTACCGGCTTGCTAAAACCGGTCCCTGAAACCGGCTGCCTGCACTAGCCGATTCCTTTGCCGTATTTTTGTTTTAAGACTGTTCACATTTATTCACATTCATTTATAAAAATAGTCAAAGACTTTTGTTAAAGTTTAAGTATAGCAAGACAGGAATTGCTAACCTCCTTCTTTCATACTTTTCTCCTCCAATAGAAACAATTCCGGGAGTGGTGCCCCGGAATTGTTTTTTTCTTATAAGGCGGTATTGTAACGATAGAGAAATTGCCGCGTCCGCTCATTTTCCGAATTAAAAACAGCTTCCGGCGGACCTTCTTCAATAATCACGCCCTGATCCATAAAAATGATCCGGTCGGCCAGTTCGCGGGCGAAGGCCATTTCGTGCGTAACGACCACCATAGTCATTTTTTCGTCGGCTAATGTCCGGATGACTTTCAGGACTTCGCCGGTCAATTCAGGATCCAGCGCCGATGTCGGCTCATCGAAAAAAAGCAGGTCCGGATTCAACGCCAGCGCCCTGGCGATTGAAGCCCGCTGCTGCTGGCCGCCGGACAATTGGTAAGGATAAGCATCGGCCTTATCGGCCAACCCCAGTTTTTCCAACAGCTGGCGGGCTTTGCGATCAGCTTCGCCGGCCGGCAATTTCAAGACATGAACCGGAGCTTCAGTGATATTGCGTAAAATCGAAAAATGAGGAAACAAATTGAAATTCTGGAAAACCAGTCCGACGTGCAGCCGGATCTGATGCATAGCCGATGCGTCGGCATAATGAATCCGGCCTTTTTCATCATTCTGGCATAAGGTCTCGCCACAAATAACAATTTTACCGGAGTCGGCTGTTTCAAGTTGGTTGATTAACCGAAGCAGGGTTGATTTCCCGGATCCGGACGGACCGATGATGGCGACAACTTCGCCTTGTCTGACCGACAGGGAAATTTGCCGGATGACCGGCAGATCGCCGAAACTTTTTGTCAGATCAGTTACCCGCAGCATTTCAGGGGTAGTCACAAGCAAGCCTCCTTGCGTGTCAGCCACGATAATAATCGAGCTTTTTCTCAGCCAGAACAAAACTGGTGGAGACAACGGAATTCATAATCAAATAGAAAACGCCGGCGATGACCACCGGGATAATCGAGACCAGACGCGACGAGGTGTTCTGCGCGGCACGGAACAATTCTGCGACACCGATGGTCTGGGCCAGCGCCGTATCCTTGACCAGCGTCATGAACTCATTGCCGCAGGCCGGCAGGATCCGCTTGATCACCTGGGGCAGGATAATGCGGATAAAAGTCTGGGTCCCGGTCAGTCCGAGTACTTTGCCTGCTTCATACTGGCCGATGGGAACTGCCTCAATGCCGCCGCGGTAGATTTCAGCAAAATAGGCGGCATAATTGAGCGCAAAGGCCAAAACAGCGGCAAGAAAACGATCAATCGTCAGGCCAAAGAGCATCGGCGGCGCATACATGAAAAAGATCAACTGCAGGATCAGCGGCGTGCCTCGCATGATCAGAAGATAAATTTTAATCGGCCCGTTGATCCAGATCCGCTTGGAAAGTCTGCCTTTCGCGACCAACAATCCAAGCGGCAGAGATATCAGGATCGTCAGGACAAACAGCTTTATGGCTGTAAAAGTACCATCCAGCATGTAGAGAAGCGTGCTTTCGTTCATCGTAAACCCCGCCAATTCCGTAAAAATGGGCGGAGTCTATGTCCGCCCATTGATGTCTTATCCGTTTAACTTGGGAAACGGATTATTTTCCGATTGTCGTAATGTCTTTGCCAAACCAAGTCTCCGAGATTTTAGCCATCGTCCCGTCGGCCGCCATGGCTTTCAATGTCTTTTCCACTTCGTCGCGCAAGGTCTGATCGGCTTTGCGGAAACCGACGCCATAATCCTCATCAGCCAGTGTTTCGTCAAGAATGCGATACTTGGCGTCTTTATTTTTAATATAATAGTTGGCGACGATTTCATCAAGCAGAATAGCGTCGGAAGCCTTGGCATCCAGATCCTGCATAGCCATGACATTATCGTCCAGTTCAACGACTTCCTTAAGCGAAGCTTTAAAATCGGCCGCTTTTTCCAGAGCGTCGGATGCGCTGGATTCAGCTTGCAATGTCAAGGTTTTACCAGCCAGATCAGCCAGCGTCTTGTAGGAAGAATCGGCCAGAACGACAACAACCTGGTGATTTTTCATATAAGGATCGGTGATATTGGTTTCTGTCTGACGGCTCGGCGTGATCGAATAGCCGTTCCAGATGCAGTCGATTTGTCCGGCGTTCAATTCATTGACAATCTGGCTCCATTCGACCGGCTGCAGCTTGAGGGTTATACCCATGCGTTTGCAGACTTCTTTGGCCAGATCGATATCAAATCCGACAATTTCATTCTTATCGTCGCGGAAGCCCATTGGCGGGAAAGCGTCATCCAGACCGAGAACCAACTCGCCCTTATCCTTGATCTTTTGCAGGGAATTATCGGCGGCGCCCGTACTGGCGGTGGTGTTGCCCGCGCCGGATTGGCAGCCGGCCAGTCCTAGTGCCATCAGCATGACAACGATAAGACATAAAGCACTGATACGTTTGAACATATTCTATCCTCCAACAGATTAATCGGTGTTAATTTAACCCGTTAATATTGTAAAGCATTAGCGTGCTAGGGTAAAGTCTTTCTCTGAGGATTTATCGGCCTTTATCAGCTTTATTTTTATCATCACGGTCATTTTGCGCGTCGGACAGTCCGGCGCGCAGCTGTTCCGCTAGATCGCCATATTGGCTTAATGCGGCCTGTCCGGCATCCGAAAGGCGATAGAGGCCATAGTCTTGTTTTTCGAACCACTGATAATGATTCTGGTATAAAATGCTATAAGTCTTATCCGGCGCGCCCTTCTGACGCAGATCCGCGGCGCCGGCTGATCCCTGGTCCTGCAGCAGAGAGGCGATCAGCAGCGCCTGTTCCCGGTAGACGGTCATTAACGGCGTCCGATGAACGCCGCCGGCGTTCCTGTCGCCATGGCGGTTGGCAAATTCCCGGCGCAGGTGTTCGCGCCGCGCTTTATTTCCAGATAGACTGCGTCCACGGTCAAAGGCCTCGGGCAGTAAAGCAACTTCCACACGACTCGGCCGGCGATCCAGATCGACCAACAACAAGCCGAGCTCCAGACGGCGCAAAACATGCAGCAGATGCTGCCAGCGACGGCTGCGCAACTGGTTATCCGGACGCGCGACGGCGATCCAGACCTCCGGGCACAGACGCTGCCTTTGTGTAGCCTGGATGATCACATCCAGATTGAGGCGGAGTTTCATTTCGACCGCAACCAAATCTTCGCCGCGCATGGCGACTACATCGCAATCGACAACTTCTCCGCGCACATCATAACCGGCGGCCAGCCAAAACTGCCGCACAGGATCATATAGCTCATGCTCCTGATGATCAATGTTCATGAATTATCCTCACTATGGCGGCAGATCTTCCGTCAGTCTACACAACCCTGAATTTTCACAGCAAAATCATTCGGTTAATCGATGAGATAAACACCCTGCCGCTGTTGAAAGATTGTGGAACTTATTGGCTTGTACCGGCTTGCCGGCCTGCTCTATAATAAAAACAGGTCGTTGGCGTGTACGCCGCATACTCATCCTCCTCTTGGATGAATCCCTTCCGGTTACGTTATTTGCAGATTAGTGGCCTGCAAAGCAGCCGGGAGGGATTTTTCGTTTTCTTTGCGGGACAGCAGCAGGATCAGAATTAAAGTGCTTTGGGCCGGTTTGGACCCGGATCGTCGGGATCGTCGGTATTGTTCGGATCGTCGGGATCATCCGGATCATATAAACGGCGTTTTTTATCTTCCTGGTTCTCCTGGCTGACCGGATTGTCTGGTTCAGGCGCCGGCTTGGCACCCTGTGCAGCTTCCGGCGCAGCTGCCGGCATTGCCGGCGTCGCCGCGGCTTTGGCCGAATCAGCCTGGATTTTCATCTTGGCACTTTTACGCTTGTCCATGCGGCTCTGGAATAGAACGCCCAGAATAGTCAGCAACAAGATGCCGACCAGCAGGAGAATTAAATGCTCCGTGCGGATCTCTTCGTGTGTTGCCAGATAACTGCCGATCGGGTATCCGGCCAGCAGATTGAAGACGCCGTCGGCTACCAGGTAAGCGCCATTGACCGCCGTTGCTAAAATCAAAAACGGTTTAACGGAGAACAGGCCCAGCAATCCGCCGATCAGAGCCGCGCCGGCCAGAACAGGCCAATAAGGCGCGGGAAGAAAAAGCTGCATGACCAGCGCGGCAAGCAAGGCGCAGACGGCGGCGCCGCAAATAAAAGCGCCCAGTTTCAATAAGGTATAGGCAAGGGCGGCAATCAAAACAGCACATAAACCGGCGATAACCAGGACAAGGACCGTATTATCCAGATAACGGTCGCCGAGCCAGAACCCGAAGAAAAATCCGGTTTGCAGGCCGGCAAGAATCAGCCAGAACCGGAACAGACGATACCCCCAAAAACAGACCACCAGACCAAGTACCAGAGTCAGCAAATAAAGCGCTTGATCGGTCCAGGCGTAAAGTTGACCCATGTAAACCTCCTCCGGCAAGCACGCATCATGGAGATCGCATGCTATCTGCCCGCTTCTATTGTAACGCGAATGACAGCTCTCAGCCAGACTATATTCATTCAACCGGCCGGACAATATTGCTGCCAGGCTGCCGGGTATTTTCGGAAACCCAAAATATTACAAAAAAGAACAAAGAGTTTGATTGATTCGTCAGGGCCGGCTCTCTAGACTGAAAGCAGTATTTCCATTTTCCAATGAACAATCGGAGGTTTTTATGAAAAAGGTGCAGTTTCAACGAACGATAGCTTTGCTGCTGACGATTCTGCTGGCTTTATCTCTGGCATCAGCCTGTCAAAATACCGGAACGGCAGCCGGAACAACGGCCGGAACCAGTACCCCTGCCGCTTCGTTTCCGGTAACGATCAAGAATGCGGCCGGTGCGGATGTTGTCATATCAACAAAGCCGCAGGCGATTATCGCAACCAATGTCTGGGCCGGCGAGATCCTGCTGGACCTGCTTCCCGGCGATCGGATCAAGGCACTGTCGGCCTGGGGCGATGATCCGGTCATTTCCGCGACCGCCGAAAAAGCGAAAACAATCGTCAATCGCGCCGATACCAAAAAACCGGAAGACATGGTCGCCATGAAACCGGATCTGGTTATCATCGATACTTTTACCGATGCCGACGGCTCACTGACTAAAACTTTACAGGAGGCGGGGATCACAGTCCTTCAATTAGCCTCGCCCACCGATTTTGACCAGATTAAGAATGTTATTACAATCCTGGCCGCCGCGGTCGGCGAACCGGAAAAAGGCGCCGAAATGACTGCCGCTATCGACACCGCCTTGAAATCTGTATCCGACAAGCTGGCCGGTCTGAAAGAGTCTGATAAACAAAAAGTCATGTATTATGAAGACTATTATGACGCCAGCGGCAGCAGCGCCGGCATGCTGGCGGCTTATGGCGCCGGATCGCCCTTTGACGCTATTGCCAAAGCAGCCGGTTTGATTAATGTGGTCTCCGGCGTAAACAATTACTCGGCCGTCAGTAAAGAAAAAGTTGTCGGCGAATGGAAACCGGATATCCTTATTGTGCCGGCCATTACCTATGGCGCCGATTTTTCCGCGATTGATGACGGCGGCGCTACGGTTATCAAAGCCATTCAGGCCGATGAATTGCTGAAAACCCTGCCGGCCGTACAAAATGGCAAGGTTATGGCTTTAACGGAAAAATACCGCGGCTCCACATCCCAATATATGGTTAAAGCGGTTGAAGAATTAGCAAAACTGGCGTATCCGGATTTAATGAAATAACCATGAATTGAAGATATTAAGGTTCATGAGTGATGTTCGGCCCGGATTCTGTATAATGGAATACAGGATCCGGGTTTTTTTGAAAAGAGGATGAAGCATGATTACAGATTCGGAATCGGCTGGCTGCGCCGAAGACCAGAGCGGGAAACAAGGGAAAAGGGGACGGCGATCAGCCGGCGGCCGGACGGCGCACCTTCCCTTATTATCCATTGTGCCGATTGGGTTCCTTTTATTGGCTGCTTCGATTATCCTGGCCGTAGCGCTCGGTTCGGTCAGCGTTAGTCCCTTGACGATCATTCGCACGCTGGCTTCGGCCGTCGGACTGCCGGCCGGCGAGGTCGATCCGGCTGATCGGACGATTATTCTCTTAATCCGCTTGCCCAGAGTTATTGCCGCTGTTCTGGCCGGCGGCGGTCTGGCTGTTTCCGGTACAGTCATGCAAGGCCTGTTTCGCAATCCTTTAGCCGAACCGGGCATCCTGGGCGTGTCGGCCGGAGCCAGCCTGGGCGCTTTACTGGCCATTGCGGGTGGAGCAACGGCGTTTTTCGCGCTGCCGGCTTTTGCTTTTTGCGGCGCTTTGCTGGCCGTGGCGATGATTCTCGGCATTGCTTTTTCCAGCGGCGGCCAGTCCAGGACGGTTACTCTGGTTATGAGCGGTATGGCGATCAGCGCCCTGTTTGGCGCTTTGACGTCCCTTGCTTTGACCATGGCCAATGAATATCAGGTTTCCAGCTATATCTTCTGGACGATGGGCGGCCTGGCCAACCGGCGCTGGGAACATGTCCAAGCGATGCTGCTGCCGGTTGTTTTGACCTTAATCATCATCATTGTTAAAGCCAGGGACCTGGACATTCTCCTTTTAGGTGATGAAGAAGCCCGGTCTCTTGGCGTTTCCCCGATGTCAACACGCCTTGTGATGATTCTGCTCGCTTCGATCTGCACCGGTTCTATTGTATCTTTTACCGGGCCGATCGGGTTTGTCGGTTTAATTATTCCCCATATTATGCGCATGCTGGTTGGTCCGTCCCATCGGCCGCTGGTGGTGGCCAGCGCTTTCGGCGGTTCGATTTTTCTGCTGCTGTGCGATTTGGGCACCCGCCTGATCGCCTGGCCGACCGGAGCTGAGATTTCGGTCGGCGTGGTGACTGCTTTGGTAGGCGCGCCGTATTTTCTGTACCTGCTGTTTCGTTCGGCACGCAAGGGAGGGCCGTTGACATGACTGAAGGGCTATCGTTGAATATCAATCCGGTTCAAGTTGAATGCCGGAACTTGTCTTATCAGGTCGGCCGGGAGAATCCTGTAACCATCCTGAAAGATATTTCCTTTACCGCGGCCAATGGCGAATTCATCGGTGTCGTCGGGCCGAACGGCGCCGGAAAATCGACGCTGCTTCGCCAGCTGGGCAGCCTGATTCATCCGACGGAAGGGCAGGTATTCTGCAACGGACGGTGTGTTCAAGCATATAAACCTCGCGAACTGGCGCGCCTCTGCACTTATATGCATCAGGACACCGTTATCCCGTTCGACTTTCCCGCGCGCGACGTCGTTATGATGGGCCGCCATCCCTATAGCTCCAGCATCGCCGCCTATTCGGCGGATGACGAGGCTTATGTCGACCGTTGTATGGAGGCCGCCGGCTGTACGCCTGATGCTGATAAGCGTGTTACCGCGTTATCCGGCGGCGAACGGCAGCGGGTCATGTTCGCCCGGGCCTTGGCTCAGAATACGCCGCTTCTGCTGCTGGATGAACCGACCGCAAGTCTTGATATCCGATATACCAATCAAGTATTCTTGCTGGTCCGCGAATTGGCTGGAGCCGGAAAATTGGTGATTGCCGTCATGCATGACTTGAGAGCTGCGGCCAAATATTGCAGCCGGCTTTTGTTAATCTGTCAAGGCAGGCTCATAGCCGCAGGGGATCCGGAAGATGTTCTGCATGAGGGGCATATCGGCTATGCTTTTGGCATTCAGGCCAGAACCTTTCAAACACCTTCCGGACATTGGGATTATGAAGTAAACGATCTTTAGGGGGTGATAGTCATGGCGATCGCTCAAGAAGCCGCCTCTGAAGTCCGGATCTGGTATCTCGGACACAGCGCCTGGCTTGCAGAAACAGCCGGTTATCGATTGTTGTTTGATTACGGGCGCCTCCCGCTCCGGCCGGCAGCCGGTACGTTAAACCAGGGCGTTTTTGATCCGTCGGCCTATCAGGATCGTCCGCTGTATATCTTTTCATCCCATCAGCATGCCGACCATTTCGATATCGATTTGATGCGCGATGCCGCCGGGTATCCCGGGACAACCCTGATTGTGGGTCAGGAAGGCCGGGCGACCGCCAAAGTAAAAAATCTGGCGAATTGCCAAATCGCAGAACCCCGCGGCTTTATCCAAACAGCATCCTTTTCTGTTTGGGCGTCCCGGTCGACCGACAGCGGAGTGTCCTTTCTGGCGGCAGGCCCGGACAGGGTTTATTATCACGGCGGCGACCTGGCGGTCTGGGACGATACAAGCGCATACCGGACGGACTTCCGGCGGGAAGCCGACTGGCTGGCGGCAAAACTGGCGGCTGCCGGCAGAACTTTGGATATCGCTTTTTTACCGGTCAGCACCAGCGACGGCTATCAGGAAACCGCTCTGCTGGACGGTGTTGAATATCTGGCGGAACGCCTGCGGCCAAAGCATATTTTTCCGATGCATGCGCATGGATTCGAAGCGCTGTATCGTGATTTTGCCGATAAAATGCAGTCCGTGATGCCGGAAATCCGGATTCATATACCGGTTAAGCCGGGAGACTCTTTTACCATCAGCTGAAACATGATACAATATTTTACCATCTGTTAATATAAATGCCGCCGGCAGGGAAGAGGCTGTTTTGACTAAAACTGCAGACATCCAAAATAAGGGCAGCGATAAGACGCACCTGATGAATATGACTCAGGGTCAGCCATGGCGTCTGATTTTACGATTTGCCCTGCCGCTGCTTCTGGGCAATATCCTGCAGCAACTTTACAATATTGTCGACAGCGCCGTCGTCGGCAATTTTGTCGGGAAGACAGCGCTGGCGGCTGTCGGGACGGCTTTTCCCGTTATTTTTTTGATCAACTCGCTTTTTATGGGCATCGGTATGGGAGCAACCATTATCATCTCCCAATATTATGGCGCCGGCGACCGGCAAAGCGTTAAAAAAGCTATCGATACGATTTATCTGGCCATGCTGGTCATCGTCGTTCCCTTATCGGTATTGGGAATCCTGCTGAGCCACCCGCTGCTTCTGCTGATGAATACGCCTGCGGATACCATCGGTCAGGCGACGACTTATATGCAGATTATTTTCATCGGTACGCTGGCCAGCTTTGGCTACAATATCAACAGCGGCATTTTGCAGGGCTTGGGGGACAGCCGTTCACCATTGATCTACCTGTCTATTGCCACTGTCCTGAATATTATTCTGGATCTGGCCTTTGTTTTATTGTGGCACTGGGATGTTGCCGGCGTAGCCTGGGCGACAATTATCTCCCAACTGGTGTCTTTTCTGTTCGGTATTTATCATATCAACCGGCGGCAGGCTTATATCCGGATCCATTTGCGCCATCTGGATTTCGACTGGAATATCTTGAAGGACAGCGTCCGTCTGGGTTTGCCGGCCGGATTACAGAATATGTTCTTTTCTTTGGGCACGATGGTTCTGCAAAGCTTAATCAACAGCTATCAGTCAACCTTTATGGCCGGTTTCAACGGCGCCAGCAAGATTGACTCCTTTGCCTTTCTCCCTTTACTGACTTTTTCGACCGCCATCATGACTTATGTCGGTCAGAATATCGGCGCCGGCCGGCTGGACCGGGTTAAAAAGGGTATCCGTTCGACGCTCGTCCTGTCGACTGTGGTCAGTCTGGCAATCTGTACGCTGATTCTGCTGACAGCCGGTTATTTGATGCGTCTGTTTACTGACGAGCCGGACGTCATTCTGGCCGGCGAGGCTTATCTGATCCGGGTTGTGCCTTTCTATATCCTGCTGTCGGTCTTGTTTATCGTCAATGGCGCTTTAAGGGGCGCCGGCGAATCGATTATCCCCTTAGTCGCCACCATGGCTTCTCTCTGGCTGGCCCGGGTGCCTCTGGCCTATTTCCTGGCAGACCGGTTCGGCCGTGACAATATGTTTTTCAGTTTCCCGCTGGGCTGGCTGATTGGCCTGGCGATTGTACTGCCCTATTATTTTAGCGGCCGCTGGCGCTCAAAATCGATGGTCCGCGATATCGGCGGGCCATCGGCGGCGGAAGCCAGGATAGCCGGCGAAGCTGCGGTGGAAAAACCCGAAGGGAGCGAGTAATTTATGCCTTACTATGATTTGGTTTGCGAGGATTGCGGTAAAACCTGCAATCTCAAAGCGTCGATAACGGAACGAACCGCAGGACGGCTGATATGCCCATCCTGCGGTTCGCATCAATTAGCTGCGGTTTTCAGCAAGGTCAATGTTTTACATTATCATAATAAAGATTGTGATGTTTGCCCGTCAAGCGCCGGGTCCGCATCCGCGGGTTGCTGTTGCGGCGGTTCCTGCGCCCATCATCATTAAGCGAGATGCTGTTCCAGAACGTATGCGGCAGCGCCGATAACGGCAAGATCCGCGCCATAAGGATTGGTTATGAAATCCAGCTCCAGGCCGGCTTTTTTACCGGTCTGGTTAAAATGCTGCCGGATAGTTTCTGCATAAACCGGTAAATCTTCAATGACCGGGCCGGCCAGCAGCAGGTCGCCGGTATTGCCGCCGGCCAGCAGCATGATGTTCTGAATGGCCGTTCCGACGGCATCTGCAGCCTCGGACAGAACCAGGCCGGCCTTCTTTTTATTCTCTTGGATGGCTTGACAAAAATCACCCCACGTCAGATTGCCGTCATCCTTAATACGCTGATAATGCCGTAACAGGGCCGGAATACCGGCAATCTGATCGAGATAATGGCCGCCGGCCTTGTCGGACAAAGGCACGAGCAGCCGGCCGATCGACCGGCCGGAAAGATCGCCGGCCTGCATTTGTCCCTGCAAGGCCTGACCAAAGCGGATATCATCGCCGATTGAGAGAAAGAAATACGGTTTTTCGGCTTGCGCCCGCTGCTGCCATAAACCGGCATAGAGCGCGGCGTCATTGCCGTCCAGCGTAAAGACCGGCTTGTTTAGTTCGGCGCCGATAACACCGGCTAAAGCGGTCTCAGCAGCAGCGGCAGACGCCTGGCCGGACCTGACAATTCCCAGGCCGATAACCCGGTCAAACGGCACATGGCAGGAAGCCGGAAGCAGGCGGCATTGCTCGCAGATGACAGCAGACGGGTCGGCGGCTGCCGTTTCGTCGGAGTCGGGCAGGATCGTCCTGCCGGCAATCTGCAGCGTTAAGTCGGTCAGAACCAGGTTTTTTTTCGGGCCCGACAAATCCAGCCCCAGAAGATAGTAGGCTTGACCGGCAACACGGTACAGGCCAGGCCGCCGGCCGCCGGATGAAATAGCCAGATCATATTCTTCGATCAGGCCAAGGGACAATTGGCGTTCCAGAGCCCGATTGAGCGACGTTGCCGGCATTTTCAGACGTTCGGACAGATATTGGCGGGTAACGCCTTCTTTTTGTCTGATCAGGACATATAACGCACGGGCCTGACCGACCATGGCTGCGCTGCCTTGAAAGAATCCTTTCATAAGATGCCTCCTCATTTCTGCCGGCCGGTCCGGCCGGAATACGGCCGATTTGTTTATCAAACGCTGTTATTCAGTAATGGGTTGAACATTATCCGGGGCCGCGGCATTGGGATCCGCTTCGCCATGGTGGACATTAACCATGCAGATCATAGCCAGAACAAAAGCAATAACCGAGTAAATGAAGAGATTGGCGTAACTCTTGGTCAGATCGCAGATTAAGCCAAATAAAGGCGGGCTGACTATTGCGGCGCTGAAAGAGAAGAAATAATAATAACCGGTGAAACTGCCGATCCGTTCCTTGCTGGCCAGTTCGACAACCATTGGCAAGGAATTGATATTGATGCAGGCCCAGAAGGCGCCGCCGAGCAAAAGCAGGATTCTGAGTACCCACAGGTTTTCAATGAACAACATCGGCAGAAAAGTCAGGATCATGCCGGCCAGGCCGGCCAGTATCATTTTTTTGCGGCTGAAACGTCCGGCCAGAATACCAGCCGGCAAAGCAAAAGCTACCAGCGTGAGTGAAAATAGCGTAAGCATCATGGATGCGTCGCCTAAGACAACGCCTAATTCCTGGGTTGCATAAAGGGTGAAAAAAGATTCAACAGCGTTGTACCCGCAAAACCAGAAGAAGATAGCCAGCAGTAAAGCAATCAAACTGCGTTTTTGCGGCTTGGGCAACCGTGCCGGCTTCTCGGCCGGCGGTTCGGCCCTGACTGCAGTTTTTGCCTGTTCCAGTCCCGCCTCGCGGGACTCCATCTGACGGGCCAGTTTACGGCTGTCCGGTTCCTTAACGAAGAAAAAGATGATGATCAACGCGAACAGCATGATGATCGAACCCATCAGAAACGGCATGTTGTTTCCGCCGGCTTTGGCGAGCAGGCCGCCGGCCAGAAAGGCAATGACGCCGCCGACGCCGCCCATCAGGTTAATGATGCCGTTGGCTTTGCTGCGTTGAGACGGCGGAGTCAAGTCCGGCATCAGGGCGACAACCGGGGAACGCCAGATAGACATGATCAGATTGAAAAGAATGATAACCGCCATCATCGACAACAAGGTATTTGTTCGCGGAATAAAGAAAAAAGCAACGGCGCAAAGGGGAATGCCCGCCAGAATATAAGGCATGCGTTTACCGATGCGGGTTTGTGTCCGATCGCTGAGCTGTCCGATCAAGGGTTGGAAAATGACGCCGAAAACATTATCGATCGTCATGATGAAGCCGATGATCGTCGCATCCTCCAGATAGCGTTCTTTGAGCAAAACCGGGACAAAGGCATTGTAAATGCTCCAGGCTAATGAACTGGCAAAAAAACCAAAACCGATTAAAAATGTTTTCCGGTAGTTCAAACGCTGCATGAGTGATCCTCCCCGCGTATCAAGTAAACGGCGTTTATAGCGTCTTCTGGTTTCTGATTCCCAGCGCTGTGTCCGGCACATTGGTTATGACGGCGTCGATGCCCAGGGCGATGGCCAGACGGATATGCTCGGGCTGGTCGATAGTCCAGGCATTAACGGCAAGACCCGCTTCATGCGAGGCCTGCACATACCCGGGGATCTGGAGATTGGCGTAAAGCGGATGGAGGGCATTGACGCCGATGCGGGCGGCATAAACCCAGGGTTCAACAAGTCCGCAGCTGTAAAGCAGGCCGCACGGAATGCCGAGTTTTCGTTCGGCAATCAGCCGGCTGGCCAGAACCATGCTGTAGTGGTTGAAAGATGAAAAGCAGATCCGTTCGGCCATATGCTGGTCGGCCGCCAGGTCGAGAATCTGTTTCTCCATGCCGGGATAGGGGTTGACGCCGTTTTTTAATTCAATATTGATCACCAGGCCGGACGGGCGGATCAAATCAAAAACCTCGGCCAGGGTCGGAATGGGCTGAAAACCAAAACCGGGCCGGATATAGCCGAAATCGAGACGACGCAGTTCGGCCAGGGTCATATGGCTGATCTGGCCTTCCTCGCCGGTTGCCCGCCGACAGGATTCATCATGCGTAACGACCAGTCTGTTGTCGGCGCTCTGGTGAACATCCAGTTCAATTCCGTCGGCTCCTTGCCGGATCGCCAAATCGAAGGCTGCCAGCGTATTTTCCGGCGCCGTCGAACTGGCGCCCCGATGTGCCCATATTTTTGTCATTCTTTTGGTTCCTCCTGCAGTCTTGTGATGATCCGTATCCTGATGAAACAAGCTTAAAGGCGGGGAAAGAGGTATAATAACATATCCGGCATTTCCATACTCCGCAGTCGTTGAAGACGTGACAATGGTTATGGAAAAGATATGTTAATTATATCACAATCAAGCAGGACTTACGGATAGGATGTGAGCGTTTGGAACCGATTATTCTGCATGCCGATTTGAATGGCTTTTTCGCCAGCGTCGAGCTGCTTACCCATCCTGAGCTGCGCGATGTGCCTATGGCTGTCGCCGGCGACGCTGAACAGCGCCACGGTATAATCCTGGCTAAAAATGAAAAAGCCAAAGCCTTTGGAATTCAAACAGCCGAAACCATTTGGCAGGCTAAAAAGAAATGTCCGGCTTTGCACCTGATAACCCCGGATCTCCGGAAATATCAATTCTATTCGAAACAAGCCCGGGTTATTTTCTGCCGCCTGACCGATCGGGTCGAACCCTTTGGCCTGGATGAGGCCTGGCTTGATGTAACAGGATCGACCAGCCTGTTCGGAGACGGCAAGACTATGGCTGACCAGCTGCGCCGCTGGACCCGCGAGGAATTGGGGCTGACTTGTTCGGTTGGCGTCAGCTTCACAAAAGCATTTGCCAAATTGGGCAGCGATCTGCACAAGCCGGACGCAACGACCGTTATCTCCCGTGACAATTATCGGCAGCTCGTGTGGCCGCTGCCGGTATCGCAGCTCCTTTATGTCGGCGCGACGACCGCCGGGCAGCTTAACCGTATAGGCATCCGGACGATCGGCGATCTGGCAGCCTGCGATGAAAAAATGCTCCGGCAATGGCTTGGCCGCAGCGGCGGCGAACTCTGGAGAGAAGCCAGCGGATTAAGTGACGCCACGGTTGAACAATATGCCACGCCACATCCGATCAAATCGATCGGCAACAGTACAACCACCGCTCAGGATCTGTCCAATGCCGAACAGGTTAAAGCCGTATTATATCAGCTCAGCGATCAGGTTGCCGCAAGGGTGCGCGCCGCCGGCATGAAGGCGAGGACCTTGCAGATCACCATACGCGACAGCGCTTTTGTCAATATCGACCGTCAAACACGCCTCAATCCGCCTACGGATCTGGCGGCCGATCTGGCGCCGGCTGCGATGGCCCTCTTCCAGAAGCATTACTCCTGGCATCGCCCTGTACGCAATCTGGGTGTGCGCGCGACCGATTTTGTCCAGGAAGAAGAGAATCGCCAGGTCAGTCTGGATGACTGGCAAAAAACGGATCAAGAACGCGCGCGACAGCTTTTGCTCGAACAGACGGTCGATCAGCTGAAACGCAAATTCGGATCGAAAAAAATCAGCCGGGGTTTGCTTTTTGGCAGGCAAACCTCGACTGATGATGAAAGTCAGGAAATTACGGAATAAATGGATTCAGCGCGGCGTCGTGCAGGAACGCCAAACCGCCGCAATCCGGGTTACTGCTGCAGAATACGGTTCAGGAAGGCGCGTGTCCGCTCCTGTTTTGGCTGATTGAAAATGACTTCAGGCACATCTTCTTCAAGAATAATGCCGTTATCCATAAAAGCGACCCGGTTGGACACTTCGCGGGCAAATTGCATTTCATGCGTGACAACCAGCATGGTCAAGCCGCTGTGCGCCAAATCCCGCATAACCTTCAAGACTTCGCCGACCATTTCCGGATCCAGGGCGGATGTCGGTTCGTCGAACAACAAAACCTCCGGCTCCATCGACAAGGCCCGGGCGATAGCGACGCGCTGTTTCTGGCCGCCGGATAGCTGATGCGGCCTGGCCTGCAAATATTGCGACATGCCGACCTTCTCCAGAAAACTCAGCGCAGTCTGTTCGGCCGCGGCGCGCGGCTTCTTTAAAACACGCATCTGACCGGACAGACAATTGCCGAGGACCGTCATGTTGTTGAACAAGTTGAATTGCTGAAAGACCATGCCGACTTTCGCCCGATATGCCGAAAGATGTTTTTGTTCCAGCAAAATATTGCGGCCATGATAGAGAATCTCGCCGCCGGAAGGGGTTTCCAGCAGATTGATACAGCGCAGCAGCGTCGATTTGCCGGAACCGGAGGAACCGATGATCGAAACAACTTCGCCGGGCCGTACAATGAAATCGATATCGCGCAAGACTTCATTCTGACCAAAACGCTTTTCCAGATGACGGACTTCAATAATCGGTTCAGCCATAATCAAGACCTGCCTTTCGTGCTGTTATTCAGGCTTTCACCGTGGCGGACCCGAATAATGGCCATCGGGGTGGTCTGAGAACCGATAATCGTATAGTTGGCCGGTCCGTCCAGTTTCCGTTCTATAAACCTCAGCACGCGGGTTACAGAGAAGGTCATAATAAAGTAGATGACGCTGGCTACCGTAAAGACTTCGAAAAATTTGAAATACGTGCCGGCCGCCGAATTGCTCAGATAATACAATTCGGTGACGGCGATAACATTCAAAACCGAAGTGTCCTTGATGTTGACGATGAATTCATTGCCGGTTGCCGGCAGAATATTGCGCACGGCCTGCGGCAGAATGACCTGAGTCATGGTCTGCCAGTGGTTCATGCCGATTGACTGGGCCGCCTCGGCCTGTCCGCGGTCTATCGACTCGATGCCGCCGCGGATGATTTCCGACATGTAGGCGCCGGTATTGACCGAAACGATGAGAATACCGGCTGTGATCGGGGCAAGGTCGATCCCCAATAACGACATGGAGCCATAATAAATGACCATAGCCTGAACGATCATCGGGGTACCGCGGAAAATTTCGATATAAGCGACCAACAGGAACTGAACAATTTTCAATAAAATTTTACGGACGGTAAATCCCTCGCGTTTTAACGGGATCGTCCGGATAATGGCAACGCCCAGCCCGATAATAAATCCGGCTAAAGTGCCCGTCAATGCGATGAGCAAGGTATTCCCGGCACCGATTAAGAACAAGTTGCCGTATTTGGCAATGATAAAGCCGATCCAGCCGCCAAAACTGGTTGGCAGTGCGGTAAGGCCCGTCAACATGATCATCGGTAAACCTGCCTCTTATTTATTCAGCACTGATCGGCTGGTTTTTGACGGCTTCGTCCATCCATTGATTGCGTTCATCCTGACTGATGCCGGAGAGAATGGTATTGATCTTTCCGATCAGCTCGGTACTGCCTTTTTTAGCGGCCACGGCGATGGAAACATCGTCATTGGTGTAAGTAAAACCCTGACCTTCGGCAAAAGAAACATAGGTCAGATCAGGATTGGCGGCCACGGCGGAAATCGCGCCCGGTTTTTCAGAAATATAACCGTCGATTTTTTTGGTATTGACAGCAACAATCATTGAAGGAAAATCCTTCATGGCCGCCTGTTTGTTAAGACCGGTAATCTGGTCCAGAACAGTATAATGGAAGGTGTTTTGCTGAGCGGTCAGTTTAGCGCCGGAAAAATCGCCCGGCTTTGTGGCTGCAGCATAAGCGCTGTCTTTGCGGACAACCACGACCAGATCGGAAAGATAATAGTAATCGGAAAAATCAACGCTTTCCCGGCGTTCGGCTGTCGGCGACATGCCGGCGATAACCAGATCGATCTTGCCGGAGGTAACGGCAGGAATCAAGCCGGTCCATTCCGTCTTGACAATAACAAGCTCTTTTCCCAGTCCGGCGGCAATTTTCTTGGCGATTTCAATATCATAACCGCCGGCATATTCGCCGGTGCTGCCGCTGATAGGCACGGCGCCGTTGCTGTCGTCAGTCTGTGTCCAGTTGAACGGCGTATAGTTGCATTCCAGGCCGACTTTCAATTGATTGCTTCCCTGCGATTGAGCACAAGCTGATAAAGGTAGCAGCGACAGTGTAGTCAAGATCAAACATAAGACCAGTAACCAAAACTTCTTCATATCAATCCCTCGTTTTCTTCTCATCACCGTGACCGCTTTCCGGCGGTGATGCAGCGTTACAGCTGGTCACTCTACATTGATATCACGGCATTATGCTAAAGTGTATTGTGACAAGAAAGACTGCGACTGTCAAGACGAAACCCACGATCGGTCATCAAATTACAGGATATTTCAAAAGAACCTCACAGAAGGTTATATTACAAATATGTAAAGTTCATTGGAATACTATTGAAGTTCACATGAACCCGTGATACACTCGCAATCATTCGAAAGGAGGTGTTCAACTTGGTTAATAATTGCCTGCCTGGGACGAATATCCAGATGGACTTGCAGGGTGGACAAGATTATCGGCGAGTATTTGATACCGCATTTGCCATTATGGGCGGGATTTATCTATCTCAACTGGCAGATATGGTCGGCGTGCCGGGAGCAACACTGCAAAACTGGGTCAAACGCGGTTTTGTCGCCAATCCGGTTAATAAGCGCTACACTTGCCGCCAGACTTGCCGCATCATTCTCATCGCCCTGCTGCGCCACACGCTGCCGCTGGAGGATATCACGACGCTGCTCAGTTCAATCAACAACGATCTGGCCGATGAGCAGGATGATTTGATTGATGACAGCAAATTGTACCTGTATTTCTGTGATGTCGTTCTGCCCTTGCCGCCTGGCGGCTATTTCGACTTGCCGGATCTTAAACGGCGCATATCCGCCGTTACAGCCGGCTTTGCCGTCGCTTCGGCAGCCGACATGGAACGTCTGGACCGTGTTTTGCTGGTGATGGTTCTGGCCTATGGTTCGTGGCAGCTTCAGCGGCAAGCCGAGAACCTGCTGAACGACATAAAAAGCTAGGAGGAATCTTTTATGACAGCCTGGTGGAACAGCCTTAATCTGACACAACAGATTTTCGCTTTGTTTGCTGTACCGGCTACAGTAATTTTGATCATTCAAACGCTTCTTTTACTGTTTGGTCTGGGCGGTCACCATGACGGCGATTATGCCGGTGATGCTCATCTGGGCGACGTTCATGAACTGCAAGATCACCCGGATGCCATAACCGGCCATGAACTGCAAGATCACCCGGACGCCATAACCGTCCATGATCCCGGCCTGCGCCTGTTTACCGTACGCGGTCTGGTCGCTTTCTTTGCAGTCGGCGGTTGGGTGGGCATTGCCTTGATCGACTTGCAGATAACGCCTGTACCGGCGGCTTTTCTGGCTATGCTGGCCGGCTTGCTGGCCCTGATCGCTGTAGCATGGCTCCTGCGGCTGATGCTGAAACTCCAAAGCAGCGGCAACCAGGATATTCGCAATGCCGTTGGCTGTACCGGAGTCGTTTACCTGCATATTCCCGGAGCTTTTAAAGGAACCGGCAAGGTAACCCTGATCCTGCAGGAACAATCTGTCGAACTGGATGCGCTGACCGAGAATCCTGAGGGCATCGCCACCGGCCGGCAAATCAAAGTCATTGGCGTCCGGGGCGATCTGCTGATCGTCCAGCCGCTCGGTCAATAAGGCCGCTCTGACCGGAGCACCTCATAAAAATCAATCGAAAAATGAAAGGTATAGGTGAAAAACATGCCTCCATCAGTCATTATTGCTATTGTCATTATCTTTGTGGTTCTCTTCACAACCCTACTGGTTTTGTTGTCCCGTTATCGAAAATGTCCTTCCGATAAAATTATGGTTATCTATGGTAAAGTAGGCAACAACAAAGACGGCACCAATCGTTCCGCTCGCTGCATACACGGCGGCGCCTCCTTTATCTGGCCGGTAATTCAATCCTTCGAATATCTGGATCTGACACCGATTTCGATCAGCGTTGATTTGAAGAACGCTCTTTCCCGGCAAAATATCCGGATCGACGTGCCGTCGCGTTTTACCGTCGGCATTTCCATAGAACCAGGCGTGATGCAAAATGCCGCCGAGCGGATATTGGGACTGAAGCTGCCGGAAATCCAGGAATTGGCTAAAGATATTATTTTCGGTCAGCTGCGTCTGATTATTGCGACCATGGATATCGAGGAAATCAACACCGACCGTGATAAATTCCTGGAAGCGGTCTCCCGAAACGTCGAAACAGAATTGAAGAAAATCGGTTTACGCCTGATCAATGTTAACGTAACGGATATTAATGATGAATCGGGCTATATCGAAGCACTCGGTAAAGAAGCCGCCGCCAAAGCGATCAACGATGCCAAAAAGTCCGTTGCTGAAAAAGACCGCGACGGTTCGATCGGCGAGGCCAACGCACGCCGGGACCAACGTATCCAGGTCGCCGCCGCCGATTCGACCGCCATCCAGGGCGAAAACGAAGCTAAAGCCGCCATCGCCGCGTCCAACGCGACCCGCCGCGAGAAAGAAGCCGACGCGCTGCGCCGGGCTACGGCAGCAGAAAAAACGCAAGCGGCCAAGGCTTTGGAAGAAGCTTATTCGGCTGAAGAAAAAGCGGAGAGCGTTCGTGCCGAACGGGAGAAAGCGACTCAGGAAGCCGATGTTCTGGTCAAAGCCGAGATCGACAAACGGCAGATCGAGATTCAAGCTGAAGCAGAGGCTGAACGCATCAGACGGCAAGCCAGAGGCGACGCCGACGCCATATATATGAAGATGGAAGCTGAAGCCCGCGGCATTCAAGAAGTTCTGACTAAACAGGCTATCGGTTTGGGCCAGGTAGTCCAATCAGCAGGCGGTGACGCCAACGATGCGCTGCGTCTGCTTTTGGCCGACAAGATGGAGGATCTGCTCCGCATTCAGGTCGACGCGATCAAAAATATCAAGATCGATAAGGTGACGGTCTGGGACAGCGCCGCAGGCGACGGCAAAACGCCGGCAACTGCCAACTTTCTCTCAGGACTTTTAAAGTCGATCCCGCCGATGAATGAAATGTTCAAGATGGCGGGCATGGACTTGCCGGGTTATCTGGGCCAGGAACGGAAAGCTGACGCTGAAATTCAACCGGAAGCACAAAAATCCGCCCAATAAAATCATGCCGGCGCGCCGCTCAGAAATGATCCGGCGCGCCGGCAAAAATCAAGCCAGGATAATGCGGCCGAAATCCTGCGGCCGATGGAAATCAGCTTCGGCTGAGGTGATCAGATTCCAGCAGCCATAATGCGGCTGGGGGGTCTGATCGCCGCATTTATAGAAATTGGCGCCCATGGCCAGGCCGGGACGCCAGTCCAGCGGGCCGCTGTGACTTTCCAGAAGCGAGCGGGGAATGCGGCAGGTAATTTGCCAGACCGGCCGGGGTTCCGAGCGGCGGCCGGCCTGAATGATCAGACTGTCCAGCTCCGCCGGGGTGAGGGAAGTCCGCTCATCGCGATTTAAACCGTATGCGGAGAGTAAAGCGCCGGCGGCATTAAATTCAAAATTGAAGAAAAGTGTCGACTCCTCAGGATGCGGTTCAACGAAGAATTCCAGACAACTGTCCAGATAAACCGGATCCTGATGATTATAATATGTAATCCGCGGTTCGTCTTCTTCAACGGCCAATCGCAGGTAAAGCGCCTGATCATCATAGCCAAGCCGGGCCCAGGCCCTGGGGCGATAATCGTTTTCCGGCCAAAGATAGTGATCGATCGGCGCGGCTGTCCAGGCCGGCCATACGGTCTCCAGGGGTAAACCGGTTTGTGAATCAATTTGGGAAGCAGACAAGGGAAGAACAGATAACGTAAGCATAGACTTATCCTTTCTGTTTTTCTTTCATCATATCAGTCTTGGCAGACAAGCGGCAAGCGGTTTGTTCCTATCCGCCCGATCTGGTAAAATAGCTTTGCACGAAAGAAGGATCATTATGGCAGAATTGACAAAAATGATACGCGTCAGCATCGGCGAACTGGAAGACCAGTTAGGGGTGCAAAAGTGGCCTCTTTATGCCCGCGCCTGCGAACAGGTTTTCCAGGACCGGATCGGCCGGATTGCCGGCCGCATAGCCGCTGAGCCGGAGATTCGGGCTGTTTTTGTTTCCGGACCGACCGCGTCCGGGAAAACGACTTTTGCCGACCGTCTGGCACAAGCGCTTTATTCGGCCGGCCGGAGGACCCGCTTGATTTCTCTGGATGATTATTATAAAACCGGCGATATTCTATTCGATTCGCAAGGCCGGCCGGATTACGAAAGTATCGACACCCTGGAAACGGATCATATGGTGTCTGATTTTGCCGCGCTGCTGGCCGGCCGGACTGTGCAGCTGCCGACCTTCGATTTTGTCCAGAGACGTCAGATTGTCCTGCCGGAAAAGAAAATTGTCCTGGATGACGGCGATTTAATCCTGGTCGAAGGTTTGCATGGTTTGTCCGGCTTAGTGGCCGGACATTTACCGCGCCGGCAGATTCTGGGTATCTTTATCATGCCGTGGTGCACTTTGCTGGATGGCCGCCAGCTCCTGGGAAGCCGGGATCTCCGCATCCTCAGGCGGATCTCCCGCGATGTGCTGCACCGGGGCTCGACTGCCTTATCGACCCTGGATTACTGGCCTATGATCGACCAGACGGAACAGCAGTTCTTTCCGCCTTATCTGGCCAGAGCCGACGAATATGTCAATTCGTGCCTGCCCTATGAATTTTGCGTTGTGGCGCCGCTGGCGGCCGCTCAGATCCGGGCTTCTCTTGAACAATATGAATTAGGGTGGCTGCCTGGATCCATCTATCGAAACAATCAGCAAGGTTATGCTGATCTGCCATCTGCCGTGGAGGAAGCGCGCGACTTGCTTAAAGCCTGCCGGCGGATCCCGGTTGCGGACACCGGAATCGTGCCTGAACAATCGATTTTACGCGAATTTATCGAATAAAAGCGGTTATCGGTATGATTTTGTCTTTATGTCACATATAATTTGTCTTTGAAACACGGACACTTGACAAGCTCGGCGGCAGTGTAGATACTGTTCTGAAACGCACCGCTTTCGCCAATTGCCATGGACTCCCACAACCGGTCTTCCAGGTTTAGCGGCTGATCTCTGCGCGCGGGAGGAAAAGCTCATGCCTATTAAAATACCTGATCATTTGCCGGCAGCCGGCATTCTGGAACAGGAAAATGTTTTCGTGATGCATGATAACCGGGCTTACAGCCAGGATATCCGACCTCTGCGTATCCTGATTCTGAATCTGATGCCGACCAAGATCGTAACAGAAACCCAGTTGTTGCGCCTTTTAGGCAATTCGCCGCTGCAGGTGGATGTCGACCTTTTGTATACGGCTTCTTACAATCCCCGAAACACGTCCTCCGAACATCTGACGAAATTCTATGAGACCTTCGATCAGGTGCGCGACCGCCGTTACGACGGCATGATTATTACCGGAGCGCCTGTGGAACATATGCAGTTTGAGGATGTCGCCTATTGGCCGGAATTATGCGAAATCATGCGCTGGAGCCGTTCGCATGTTTATTCGACCCTGCATATCTGCTGGGGCGCCCAGGCCGGTCTCTACTACCATTACGGCATCCCCAAATATGAACTGCCGGCTAAAATGTTCGGCATTTTCCCACATTGTCTCAGTTGGACTAAACCGGTTAAACTGTTCCGGGGTTTTGACGATGTTTTTTATGTGCCCCACTCGCGCCACACCGAAGTACGGCGCGCCGATCTGGAAAAAATACCCGCTCTGCGCATTCTTTCAGAATCGGAAATATCCGGCGTTTATGCCGTTTCAGATCTGACGGGCCGGCAGATCTTCCTGACCGGTCATTCGGAATATGATCCGCTGACTTTAAAATATGAATACGAACGTGATCTGGAACGCGGACTGCCGATCGACCCGCCGGTCCATTATTTTCAGGATGATGATCCGTCAAAACTGCCGGTTGTCAATTGGCGGAGCTCGGCTTATCTTCTTTTTGCCAATTGGCTGAACTACTATGTCTATCAGGAAACGCCCTTTAATCTGGAGCGTTTGCCTGACACGGGGTCGCCGACCTGACGTAACTATAGTTACCGCGCCGGTTTACGGCTGCCTTTATGCTGATCCTATATGAATATTATAGCCCGGGCATTGATTACCGGGACATGCGGAGGGTTTATCATGGCATTGACAATCAAAACCGATAATTTTGACGAACTGGTGATGAAAAGCGACAAACCGGTGTTGCTGGATTTTTGGGCAGTCTGGTGCGGACCGTGCCGCATGGTTGCTCCGACTATTGATAAATTGGCTGAAGATTACAAAGGCAGAGCGGTTATCGGCAAAATCAATGTCGATGAAGAATCCGAACTCGCCGAACAGTTTAAAGTCATGAGCATACCAACGATTTATATTCTTAAAAGCGGCCAGGTCGTTGAAAAAATGGTCGGCGCCAGACCGTATGCCGAGTTGGCCGCCGCATTGGACAAACAGCTTTGATCTGATACAGTACATTGATGGCTTGAATAGACGACCGCAGAGAGATCATCCTAAAAATGATCTCTCTTTTCATTATAAAGTCGATCCGGATCATAGGAAAAATATAGAATTTTTTAACATCTGAAAATATTGAAGGCAATCATAAAATGCCGGCCGGCGTTGTACGATTTCCCGCACACGAGTATACTCAAGACAAAAAGATCTCCGATGATTGGAGGAATCGGTTGTGCGGATTATTACACCGGAAGAACAACAGGCTGTTGACCGGATTTGGCAGGAGAAAACAGGATTGCCCCTGCTGCTGCTTATGGAAGCGGCAGCGGCCGCAGTCGTACGGCAATGCCGGGAATATGCCGCGGAGCGGAATATCCCGCGTCTGCCGGTTCTTGTTTTAGCGGGGAAAGGTCAAAACGGCGGCGATGCTTTTGCCTGTGCCCGCATGCTGCTGGCCGGCGGCTGGCCGGTCGTTTGCCGCGAACTCTATCCTGACGCGGCGCTGCCGGCTGAAGCGGCAGCCAATCGACAGGCTTTGATTGGTTTAGGCTGCTGCCTGGGTCCGGCAACCGAAACGGATTTCGCCCTTGATCCGAACGGCTTGATTCTGGACGGCCTCTTTGGCTCCGGCTATCAGGGCGGCCGCAAACTGCCGGAAGAATTTGTCCGGTTAAGCAGCTTGATTGCCGATGCCCGCCGGCGGGGCGTCCGGGTTATTGCGATCGATGTGCCGTCCGGACTTGATGCGGGGAAGGGAACCGCCGACCCGTCCTGTTTGCAGGCTGACTGCACCGTAACCTTTGTTCGTCCTAAAATCGGCCTCTGTACGACACCGGGCCGCTTTCTTGCCGGACGCCTGATTGTTGATCCGATCGGTATTGGCGATGATCTGCTGGCTCAGGCTTTAGCCGGCTGCGGTCAACCGCCGGCCTATTTATTATGTCCTGACGAGATACGCACCTGGTGTCCCAAACGGCCGGCCGACAGCCATAAAGGCCTTTTCGGCAAAGCCCTGGTGATCGGCGGCGCTCCGGGAATGCCGGGCGCCCTGGTTCTTGCCGCCGAAGCGGCCGCCAGGTCAGGCGTGGGATTGCTGCATCTGGCGGTTCCCCTGGCGATCGCTCCGGCAGTTCTGGCTTCCCGGCCGGAAGCGCTGGTCAGTCTGATCGATCCGGACGATGAAACAGAAAGTATGACGCAAATCCACCGGCTGTCGGCCCAGGTTCAGGCTGTGGCCATCGGACCCGGCATCAACCGCCCGGCCTGGCTGGAATCTTTACTGGCCGATCTGATTGAAACGGCGCCGCAGCTGGTTATTGATGCCGATGCCCTGAATCAGATGTCCATCAATCCGGACACTGCTTGCCGGCTGCTTTTGGACCGCGGCCGGATCCGGCATTTACCGCCGGCTGTTTTAACGCCCCACCCCGGCGAATTCCATCGCCTGGCGCCGGACCTGGACTTGCAGGACCGCCGCCGCGCCGCCTGCGAATTGGCTGTGCGCAGCGGCAGCATCGTTGTCCTTAAAGGAGCGGCAACCATAGTTGCCGAACCGTCCGGCCGCTGCTGGATCAATCCGACCGGTCAGGACGGCTTGGCGCGCGGCGGCAGCGGCGATGTCTTGTGCGGCTTGATCGCCGGCCTGCTGGCACAGGGGTTGCCGCCGCACGAAGCCGCCGCGGCCGGCGTCTACCTGCACGGCCTGGCAGCCGATCTGGCAGCGGCCAGGCTGGGCCGCCGGGCGATGCTGCCGCGTGATGTGATAACCGAGCTGGGCCGCGCCTATAGCCAAACCGGCTGGGAAGTGGAAAATTTATCTTAACGGCAAGTTATAAAGGAGATGTTCACCGAATGAATCACAATCTTTTAAATCGATCCTGGGCCGAGGTCAATCTCGATCACATCGCTGCCAATGTCCGGCGAATCCGCCGCTCCGTCCATCGCAGCTGTGAGATAATGGGCGTTGTTAAAGCCGACGCTTATGGCCATGGGGTCGATCAGGTGGCTCCGGTATTGCTGGCCAACGGAGCAAGCCGTCTGGCAGTATCCATGTTGGATGAGGCAATAGAACTGCGGCGAAGCGGCATTGCGGCGCCAATCCTGGTACTCGGCTATACCGATCCCAGCCGGGCCCGTGAAATCCTGGCCAACCGGATTACACAAACTGTTTACAGCCGTGATCTGGCTCAGGCGTTATCAGCTGCCGCCGTTGACATGGCCTGCGATGCCCGGATCCATATCAAGGTTGACACCGGCATGGGCCGTGTCGGTTTTTTAGCAGGTTATCAGGCGATTAAAGAAATTACCTGGATCCGTTCTCTGCCGCACGTGATCATCGAGGGCATGTATACCCATTTTGCCACGGCGGATGAAGCCGATACCAGCTATACCTGGAAACAGTTCGAACAATTTATGAGTATCAGTGATGAATTGAATCGCATCGGCCTGGCCATACCCATCAAGCATGTCTGCAACAGCGCCGCGACCATGCGTTTCCCCAACATGCATCTGGACATGGTTCGTCCCGGCTTGATCTTGTACGGCATGGTGCCGGCCGGCTGCCCCGACGCCTGGACTGATTTAAAACCAGCCATGACCCTGAAAACCTGCATCGTTCTCAACAAGCAGCTGCCGGCCGGCAGCTCGGTCAGTTATGGCCGTTTGTTCACAACCAATCGCGACAGTCAAATCGCCACAATACCGATCGGTTACGCCGACGGCTATTCCAGGCGTTTATCGAATCAGGCCTCGGTTCTGGTTCACGGGCAGCGCGCCCCGGTAGTCGGCCGTATTTGCATGGACACCTGCATGATAGACTTGACTCAGCTTAAAGGCAGCCCGGTCCAGGTCGGTGATGAAGTGGTGCTCTTTGGCGAACAATCAACCGATGAAGCCGCAGGCTGCATCCCGGTCGATGAAATGGCCGGCTGGCTGGAGACCATCAGCTATGAAGTAACCTGTTTGATCGGCCGCCGTGTGCCGCGCGCCTATCTGGCCGGCGATACCATAAACGCCGTGCAGAGCTATTTACTGGGCAAGGAGCGGGTTCATTAATCTGGTTTATGGATTATTAGAGCGCGGACACTGTTATGGACACTGCAAAGCGCTGCCGAAGCGGTCCAGGACGCTGCCCATTTTACTGCTTGTAATGCTGTTCGATCATGCTATACTGTTGTTGATAATTGCATGTTTCCGGGGCAGGGTGAAATTCCCTACCGGCGGTGATGCCTTCCATACAGGAAGGACGAGCCCGCGACCTTCGGCTTTAGCAGCCGGAGCTGATCAGGTGAGAAACCTGAGCCGACAGTAAAGTCTGGATGGAAGGAAAACGCTGATCATTGTTGATTGCCGTCGCGCCCCTGTTTCATGCAGGGGCGTTTTTATTTTACCGGCCGGCAACCCGGCAAACCGGTAAAATTAATTATTTGGAGGTGCAAGATGAAAGCACAACGTATGAAAATCCGCGAACTGACGACGCTGGCCATGTTGGCCGCTCTGTCAATTGTCTTGGTCTGGCTGATCCATTTCCCGATCTTTCCGGCCGCGTCTTACCTTGAATACGATCCGGCAGATATCCCTATCTTGATCGGCACCTTCGCTTTCGGTCCGCTTGCCGGCCTTCTGATCACGGTCATCGCCGCCGTTATCCAGGGACTTACAGTCAGCGCAGTCAGCGGTTTCTACGGCGTCATCATGCACGTCGCTGCAACAGGTACGTTTGTTCTGGTGGCAGGGAATATTTATAAACATAAAAAGACCCGCATATCTGCGGCTGTCGGTTTAATTTGCGGCGTTCTGGCTATGGCAGCCGTCATGGCAGCCGCCAATCTGGTCATCACCCCGCTTTTTCTGAATATGCCGGTGTCGGTAGTCAAAGGAATGATTTTACCCATTATCATACCGTTTAACCTGATCAAGGCCGGCATTAATGCAGGAATGACTTTTGTCTTGTATAAGGCTGTTTCCAGGTTTATCAAAGGCGAAAAGAAAACCGACGGCATCGCTCATGAGACAATCCGCTGAAATTGCCGGCAGCCGGCAGATAGGATGCCAACCCGAATGATCAGTGCTTCAGTGAAAAAACTGCAGGGACGTTTGGCCATTATCCTGGGGGCGCCTGCATTGGCCGCTGTCGGGATTCTGGTTCTGCTCTGGTCGGATCCGATCCATGGACCCGGCTTGCTGCCTTGTTTTTTTCATGGACTGACCGGACTCTATTGTATCGGCTGCGGAGCGACGCGCGCATTAGCCGCTTTGCTGCATGGAGATCTGGCAGCGGCGCTTTCCTATAATCTGTTCATGATGATCTGGCTGCCCTGGCCGGCATATGCCCTGCTGGGAGAATGGCTGCGAGCGTTGGCCGGCCGGCGGATCATACCGCCGATAAAAGATACCCGGCCGTTATTATGGGCTTTGCTGGTCAGTGCGATTCTTTTTTTCATTCTGCGCAATTTGCCCTGGTACCCCTGGAACTGGCTGGCCCCGTAAAGGTCTGGACGATGGATCAAGCCTCGTCGGATTGGCTCATCGTCCAGGCGATACTGTGAGGGCAGTTGAGAGCGGGGCTATGAGTCCTATTTGCGAGTTCTTATGCTTGCCGATAACCTAAAAGTCTAGTTATAGGTGTCCAATAGCCTTTCTGATGCGAGTTTAAGGCCGTCAGGCCGCAGGGCCGAGTATCAGGAAAGGCTGCCGGAAGTTAGTGTAACATTGTTCTCGGAGATCAAATAAAAGAAGAAATCCTCGTGTGGTAAAATGTTTGTCGACCAAAACCAACAAAAAAACCGCAGTAAAGGATTTCAACATGGAGAGTATACAACAAATCGCAGAGAAGTTCATCAAGGACGTGCTGAGCGTCGACCTGTGCGAAGGATTGACCGGTGGTCTGGAAAAGCCCAAAGAAGTGAGCAATCAATTCATCTGTCAGGTTGCCGAGCAAAAACTAGTTGAACTGGACACTGTAATTTTCGAAAATCCGCGATACCGCTCGAACTGCCGGAAACATCTGTTGACGCTGATTGTCGTTTAGCCTAAACTGATGGCAGAATTATTCGATTTTTCAAGGAGGCTTATTCATGCGTTGCCCAAATTGTTCCTATACGTCGGATCAGGATTTTACTTATTGCCCTTCCTGCGGTCAGGCGTACCTGGCTGCATCCGATAAGCAGCAAGAACAACCGGCGCAGGATCGGCCGGCAGCCGATTCGGCAACAGGCAGCGGCCCGGCGCAAAATACTGCGGCGCCCGGCGGTCCTCAACAGGACCGTGCGGCTTATACGCGTTCAGACTATAATCCATCGCGCGACGGACATTGGCCAAGCCATGTTCTTAATAACACAGCCGGTACGGCGGCTTCGGATCAGCCGCGCCCTTCATCAACCAGCATGATCGTTATGTCGATCATCAATATGCTGTGCTGCGGTCTGGGTATCAGCATGATCCTGGGCATTATCGGTCTTGTCTTTGCCATACTGGCCGGTAATGAAGCGACAGCTGCCGAGGCGGCAAAAAAGTTGAAGACCGCCCGCATTCTCAACATTATCGGTCTGGTTTTCATTGTTCTTCAACTGGTCTTTTTTGTAGTGATTATCATTTGTTCTGTTTTCTGGGCTTCAGAATTTGCAACTTACAGCAATTTTGGTTCATTCAGAGACAGCTTCCCGAGCCTGCCCGTGAACTGAACCGGCCGGCAGTTCTTTGCGGAAGGTGCCGCGCGGGTAACCGCGGTCGTTTTGTTCGTCAACCAGGCGGAATCCGCGCGCTTCATAAAATGCGACCAGCGGTTTATTGCTGATTGCCGTATGCAGATAGACTGAATGAAAATCATGTTCGGTCAGCCATTGTTCGGCTGCCTGATATAAGCGCCGGCCGACGCCGGAACGATGTAGCGCAGGCAGAACGGCGAACCGGCAGAAGTAAGCGTTTTCCTGGTCCTGCCGGACCAGCCTGACCGTTCCGGCAAGATAACCATGGTAAATAGCCACCAGAATAAAGTCGTCAGCGATATGGGCTTCCAGATCGGCCAATGTTTCCTGTTGGGCGTCAAGTTGTGTTTCAATGCCGGATTGGCGGGCATAAAGAGCCATAGCTTTTTGAATCAATGTCAAAAGCTCAGGACCGTCTCCGGCTTCTGCCTGGCGGATAACCAGATTACTATTATTCTTCATCATCGATTGGTAGCAAGCAAGCGAACCAAAACGGCTTTCTGCGCATGCAGCCGGTTCTCAGCTTCATCAAAAACAACCGACGCCGGGCCGTCAATAACCGATTCGGTAACTTCGAGCCCACGATAAGCCGGCAGGCAGTGCAGGAAAACAGCGCCGGGCTTGGCCAGCGCCATCAGCGCGTCATTGACCTGATATGGCTTGAAAACAGGCAGGCGCCTGGCCTTTTCAGCTTCCTGCCCCATGCTGACCCAGGTATCGGTGTAAATCGCATCGGCGCCGGCAACGGCAGCGCTCGGATCATCGGTCAGAAGAACTTCAGTGCCCTGCCGGGCGGCTTCGGCGCGCGCATCGGCGATACAGGCGGCATCGCAGGTGTAACCGGCGGGCGAGGCAACCGCTATATGCATGCCCGACTTGCTGCAGGCTTGCAGCAGGGAATTGGCGACATTGTTGCCATCGCCGACATAAGCCAGCTTCTTGCCTTTCAGGCATCCCTGGTGTTCACGGATTGTCATCAGGTCGGCCAGCGCCTGGCATGGATGCATCAGGTCGGTCAGACCGTTGATAATCGGGATACTGCCGTACTGAGCCAGATCGAGAACATCCTGATGGGCAAAAGTCCGGATCATGATGCCGTCGAGAAAACGGGACATGACTTTTGCGGTATCGGATATCGTTTCGCCGCGGCCGAGCTGGATATCCTGAGTGCTCAGAAATAGGGCTTGTCCGCCTAATTGATACATGCCGACTTCGAAAGAAACGCGGGTCCTGGTTGATGACTTGGCAAAGATCATGCCAAGCGTTTTGCCAGCCAGCAAGGGATGGGCGATACCGGCTTTTTGCTCGGCTTTCAAGGTATCGGCCAGATCGAGCAGATCCTCCCATTCTTCGGCGGAGATATCCTTAATGTCAATAAAATGCTTCATCACTCAACCTCCTTCAGTGCCTTTTTCAAGAGTTCAATAAAGAATGGTATGGTATCTTCTGGCAAAATCAGCGGCGGTAGCAGGCGGATGACCGAGTCTCCGACGGATCCGACCAGACAGCCTTGAGCGAAAAGCGCCGCCTTTAAAGGTAAAGCCAGCGGTTTAGATAATTGAATGCCGATCATCAGGCCGCGGCCGCGGATTTCGTCTAGCAAAGGCTGATCTGCTGCCAGGTCGAGCAAGGCCTGCCGCAGTTGATCGCCCCGCTTTTCGGCGGCGGCGACCAGCCCGGACGCTTCGTATTCATCGAGCACGGCCATGGCTGCGGCGCAGGCAAGAGGATTGCCGCCGAAAGTACTGCCGTGATCGCCCGGATGAAAACCGGTTGACGTATCGCCATTGGCAATAACCGCGCCGATCGGAACACCGCCGGCCAATCCTTTGGCAATCGTCAGAATATCCGGCTGAATCCCATAATGCTCGCTGGCAAAGAAACGGCCGGTGCGGCCCATGCCGGTCTGAACTTCATCGACAATGAGACGGGCGCCGGTCTGATGGCACAGTTCCTGGGCTTTCCGGATGTAAGCGGGATCGGCGGGCATGATGCCGCTTTCGCCCTGGATCATTTCCAGCATAACGGCGCAGGTTTCCTGATCGACTGCCGCGGCCAGGGCTGCCTGGTCATTATAAGGAACATGGACAAATCCGGCCGGCAGCGGCGCAAAAGGCGCGCTGTATTTGTCTTGTCCGGTTGCCGTAGCCGTTGCTAATGTGCGGCCATGGAAGGAGCGTAAAGCCGTGACGATTTTGACCCGCGGCTTTTGCTGATGATAAAAATACCCGCGCGCCAGTTTAATGGCGGCTTCGTTGGCTTCGGCGCCGCTGTTGCCGATGAAGACATGCGCGTCCGGCAGTTTGGACAGTTTTGCCAACCGGACCGCCAGGCGTGTTTGCGGCTCGTTGTAATAATAATTGCCGCAGTGGATCACTTGGCCGGCTTGACGGCATATCGCGTCGACCAGGCGGGGATGGGCATGCCCAAGAACGTTGACGGCGATCCCGCCGATCATGTCCAGATAACGCCGATCGTCCGTGCCGTAGAGCCAGACGCCTTCGCCGCGGGCTACACAAAGCGGGACCCGCCGGCCAAAAGATGGCAGATAATATTGTGCGTCAAGATCGATTACTTCCTGTAATAAAGATGAGTCTTTTTGAATTGCCTGCATGGATGGCCTCCTGTTTATATCCGTTCGCCCTGATAATAGGGGACGCGTTCTTGTGTGATCATGGTGCCGATTCCTTTATTGGTGAATATCTCCAGTAAAAGGCAGTGGGGGATACGGCCGTCGATAATATGGGCGCGTCCGACGCCGCGTTTAACGGTATCGAGACAGCCGGTGACCTTGGGAATCATGCCGCCGCTGATAACGCCGCGATCGATCAGATCATGAATTTCGGCTTCGTTCAGCGTGGAGATAACCTCCGATTCGCCTTGTTCATTTTTAACCTTGACACCTTCGACATCAGTCAGGGTCATCAGTTTTTCAGCCTTAAGCGCCGCTGCGATCTCACTGGCCACGGTGTCGGCGTTGATGTTGTAACTTTCGCCGTTCTGGCCGATGCCGATCGGCGCCACCACCGGTATATATTCGTCGTTGGCCAGCATTTCCAGAACATGGGTGTTGATGCGGACGATGTTGCCGACATAACCGATATCCAAAGGCCTGCCTTCGTGATCGGCCGTGATCTTTTCACATTCGATCAGCCGGCCGTCAATGCCGCAGATGCCGATCGCCTTAGCGCCGTTTTGATTCAGCCGGGATACGATTTCCTTATTGGTTTTGCCGACCAGAACCATCTGGGCGACCGCCATCGTTTCGGCATCCGTCACCCGAAGTCCCTGGCGGAATTCGGAATGGATCGACAGCCGGTCGAGCATAACGCTGATATCGGGACCGCCGCCGTGAACCAGGACCGGATTGATGCCGATATATTTTAATAAGGTAACATCTTCCATAACATGGTTTTTCAATGCTTCATTGATCATGGCGTTGCCGCCGTATTTAATAACGACGGTTTTGCCGGCCAGCCGCTGGATATAGGGCAGAGCTTCAATCAAAATTTCAGCTTTGGCGATAATATCTTTCATATCATGGATATTCAGGTTTTCCATTAATCCCACTCCTTTTGTCGGCGCCGCCGAATTTTCTTCAGGGTGTGTTTAAAGGGCGCCGCCGGCCGTCATCAATCCTTCGGTTTCCGGCAGGCCGGCCATCAGGTTAAGCGCCTGAACAGCCTGGGCGGCGGCTCCTTTGCCTAAATTATCGAGGGCGGACAGAATTTTCAGTTTGCCGGTATGCTGGTCATAAAACCAGGCCAGATCCACGAAATTTGTGTAGGAAACGTGGCGGGTTTCCGGGCTTTGGCCATTCGGCAGCAGACGAACGAAAGGTTCGCCGGCGTAAGCTTTCTCATAAAGTCCGCGGATTTCCTCCGGTTTGATATCCGGCTGCAGATCAGCATAGATCGTAGCCAGCATGCCGCGTTTCATCGGCGCCAGGTGGGGCGTGAAAGTAATGGCCAGGGGACCGCCGATTCCAGCCAGCAAGCCGCATTCTTGTTCGATTTCACTGGCGTGGCGGTGTCCGACAACCCCGTAAGCTTTAAAGCTGGCATCCGCTTCACAAAAGGAATAGGCCAGATCTGCTTTGCGCCCGGCGCCGCTGACTCCGGAAACCGCGTCGATGATAATGCCTGATGTCCGGACAGCTTGTGCGCGTAAAAGCGGCATAAGCGCTAAAATTGAGCAAGTCGGGTAGCAGCCGGGATTGGCGACCAGCCTGGCCGAGGCAATTTCCCGGCGGTAAAGCTCCGGCAGGCCATAAACTGCTTCGGTTAACAAATCCGGCCTGGGATGGGCCAATTTGTAGGCCTTCTGATAGACGGCTGCATCTTTATAACGAAAATCGCCGCTGTGGTCGAGGACTTTCAATCCGCGATCCAGTAATTCCGGCACAACAGCCGATGAGACGCCATGCGGCAGGGCCGTAACCACCAGATCGCAGTCGGCGGCCAGCTGATCCGGATCCAATTCCCGGAGCGGCAGATCGACGACCTGGCGGAAAGCCGGATAAACATCGGACAATGTTTTGCCGACATAGCTTTGCGAGACCAGGTGAGTCAGTTGGAGTCGTCGATGACCGGACAGAATGCGGATCAATTCTACGCCGACATAACCTGTGGCTCCGACAATGCCTATTCGCAAAGACTTTTCCATAATTGACACCCCTTCGCTCAGCCGCGCAGGATACCCTGATCGCTGCTGGAGTTAATAAATATTCACTATAATGCATAAATAATCATTTTTCAAGCCTTTTTTATAAAAACGCGTATGGATTGGGTCTGCGTGCGGACCCCATGATTGATGCCATAAGCGATGGTTTCATTATAACTGCGCCGTTGTCTGCAACACAGGGGTATGATTGAAAAAATGAAAAAAACGTTCTTATGAAGATGATTTTAGCATAATAGATAAAAAACAATCAGTAAAATTGTATTGTCTGCCAGCCCCCCTGCTACTGTATTGCCAAATTCAGGCTAAAACATTTGTTACATTTTGCCTCTGGTTTAATCGGCGCGCCAGTGGTATAGTCATTATGCAAGCCTGATGATTATGGGAGTGCTGCAAAGCAAATTTGGAGGTACATGTATGGCTAGTGTTTCACTAAAGAATGTTTACAAAAGATATGAAGGCGGCGTTGTGGCAGTCAGCGATTTTAATATTGACATCGCCGACAAGGAATTTGTTATCCTGGTTGGACCTTCCGGCTGCGGCAAATCGACAACCCTTCGTATGATTGCCGGCCTTGAAGAAATCACGGAAGGCGAAGTTTATATCGGTGACAAACTGGTCAACGATGTTCAGCCGAAAGACAGAGACATTGCCATGGTTTTCCAGAACTATGCTCTGTATCCGCATATGACCGTTTTCGACAACATGGCGTTCGGTCTGAAATTGCGTAAAGTCCCGAAGGACGATATCAAACGCCGTGTTACCGAAGCTGCTAAAATTCTGGAAATCGAACATTTGCTGGACAGAAAGCCAAAGGCTCTTTCCGGCGGACAGCGTCAGCGTGTTGCGCTCGGCCGTGCTATCGTCCGTAACCCGAAAGTCTTCCTGATGGATGAGCCGCTCTCCAACCTCGACGCTAAACTGCGTGTTCAGATGCGTGTTGAAATCACCAAACTGCATCAGCGCCTGCAAACCACGATCATCTACGTTACCCATGACCAGACCGAAGCTATGACGATGGGTACCCGCATTGTTGTTATGAAGGATGGTTTCATCCAGCAGATCGACAACCCGACCAACTTGTATCTGCATCCGAAGAATACTTTCGTCGCCGGCTTTATCGGAATGCCGCCGATGAACTTCATCAACGCCTCGATTGCTGTCAAAGGCGACGCCGTAACCCTCAATTTCAACGATATTTCCGTAGCCCTGCCGGCCAAGTATTCAACGCCGGAAGTCAAGGCTTACGACGGCAAAGACGTTATCATGGGCGTCCGTCCGGAAGCCCTGTCCGATGAAACCCGGTTTGTTGCCGAGCATCCGGAAACCACCTTCCCGGCCAGCGTCGATGTTGTTGAAATGCTGGGCGCCGAGACCTACCTTTATGTGACCGTTGCCGGCGCTCTGAATATGACCGCCCGCGTCGATCCGACCGTCAGCCACTCCAAAGTCGGCGAAGTTTCTTCACTGGCTGTCGACGGCAACCGTGTCCATCTGTTCGACAAAGAAACGGAACTTGTCATTTTAAGCTGATTTATTTTATCGGCGGTTTACATGAGGACGCTCCGCTTGTGGGCATAAAACACAAGCGGGCGTCCTTTTTATAGGGCAAAACCGATGCGAACTTTGAAGAAAATGTGAAACTTCTATCACAGCCTTGCAACATCAAAGGGAAAACTATAAGATAGGATGAGATAGGAATCAGAGTATCATGCCGTGAATATCCGATCAATGCTGATAGGAAGGTGTTCATTTATGGAAGAATTGAAGAAGTGCATCAGAGAGGTGGCCCGTTTCCTTGACAGAGTGGCCGGTGTTCTTGATGCTGATGGTATTATTGTAGCCTGTACGGATGAAAAGCTGGAAGGCAATGAGGATTCGTCTGCCCGAGCGGTTATGTTGTCGGAAGAACATATAGCAATCACCTACGGCCGTACTTATATGAAATTGCCGGTCAGCGACAAAGTCAATTATATTTGTTTCATTGAAGGAACGGACAGCGTATCCCGGAATTATCTTGAATTAATCAATCACTGGATTATCGCCGCTTTAAAGGAACGCAATTCCGATGCTGAACGCGAAGCCTTCCTCAAGAATGTCTTGCTGGAAAACGAGCTGCCGGGTGATATTCCGCTGAAAGCGCGGGAGTTCAAAATCCCATATACGCTGCCGCGACTGGCTTATCTGGTGCGATTTGAGCAGGCCGAAGAAGTTGATTGTCTCGAAATCCTGCAAAGCCTTTTCCCGGATCGCCGCAATAATTATGTTCTGCCCATGGATGAGGAAACGATTGTCTTGCTGACGGAGTTTCCTAAAGATGACACGACTCAGATCGACATCATGGCGCATCTGATCCTCGATAATTTAAACGCCGAATCGATGGCTAAAGTCCATATCGGCATCGGCATGCCGGCCGAAACGCTGAAAGACACCGCTAAATCGTACCGTGAAGCGTCGCTGGCCTTGACTGTCGGCGCCATCTTTGAAAATGATACTTACGTTATGCGTTATGATCAGCTCGGCCTTGGCCGCTTGATTTACCAGCTGCCGCCGACACTGTGTCACATGTTCCTGGATGAAGTTTTTCCTAAGGGCGCTTATGAGGCTTTGGATAGTGAAACGCTTCTGACGATCCAGAAGTTTTTCGAGAACAATCTGAACGGCAGCGAGACATCCCGTCAGTTGTTTGTTCACCGGAATACCCTGGTTTATCGGTTGGATAAAGTCCAGAAGATAACCGGTTTGGATCTGCGGAGTTTTGATGACGCTGTTTTATTTAAACTGGCGTCAATGGTCCGTAAATATTTGGAAAAGCAGGATAAGGGTTCTTTGAAGACGACATCCACTGGCAAATGGTGGCATAATTGACGAACACCGCTGATCCAGAGGAGGTCTGTAATTGATTGAATTTTGCAATGTATCGATGACTTACCAAACAGGGACTCTAGCCCTCAAGGATGTCAGCTTTACAATCGGTGACGGAGAATTCGTTTTTGTCATCGGGCGCAGCGGCGCCGGCAAATCGACTTTAATAAAACTGCTGACCTGCGAAGAACGGCCTTCGTCAGGTCAGGTATTGATTGACCAATTTGATATCGCTCAGATCCGGCGGAGCCTGGTTCCTTATTTGCGCCGCAATATCGGCATGGTTTTCCAGGATTTCCGCTTGATTTATACCAAAACAGTTTTTGAAAACGTAGCCTTTGCTATGGAAATAGTCGGCGCCACACGCAGCTCGATCCGGCGGCGGGTGCCGATTGTCTTGAGTATTGTTGGCCTGCGCGATAAGGCCGATGCCAAACCGGGCGAATTATCCGGCGGAGAACAGCAACGCGTGGCTATCGCCCGGGCAATGGTCAATAATCCGATGCTGATTTTAGCCGACGAACCGACCGGCAACCTGGATCCGACAAACAGCGAAGCCTTGATGGCTCTTCTGGAAGAAATCAACCGTACGGGGACGACGGTTGTGATCTGCACGCATGATCATGACCTCGTCGATCGCATGAAAAAACGGGTTATCGAAATTGACGGCGGTTGTATGATTCGCGATGACACCATCGGATTGTATTCACAGGCGTGTACGCCGGACCCTGCGGAAAATGAAGCGGAAGCGGCCGAGCGGCCGCTTCCGGTCAACCGATCTGAAACGGCGGACAAGACCGATATTAAAAGTCAACCGGAGCCGGCAGCAGAGAAAAACGTGGAGGCGGAGGTTCATACATGAGATTGACGCTTGTCCACCATACTCTGGAAGAAGGCTTACGCAATATTGTCCGCCATCCTTTAGTTACCTTGGCTTCCATTACAACCATCGCCCTGATGCTGGTTTTAATGGGCGCTTTTACTGTTTTTTCCTTTAATGCGCGGCAGATCATGGCCCAGGCCGGTCAACAGCCTCCGGTTGAGATAACCATGGAATTGGGCGTTGTTGAAGCGGCTTTGGCCGAAGTGGATACGGCCTTGGCCAATAACGATGATGTTCTGGATTATACAATGCATACGCCCCAGGACAATTTTGACCAGTTCAAAGAAAACATGGGTCAGGATGATCTTTTCAATGATTTTCCGGTTACCAATATCCCTTATACGTTTACCATCCGATTAAAGGACCCCTCTCACGGCGAAGCTTTTCAGGCTCAAATCAGCGGCATTCCCGGCGTTCGCAAAGTTTCGCTGGAATTGTCGGTTATGCAGTTCCTCAGCCAGGCGATTGTCTGGGTTAACTATGCAACCTTGACGGCTTTCATTATTCTCTGCCTGATATCCTTCCTGATCATATCCAATATGGTTCGGGTCGCCGTTTTTGCCCGCGGCGAGGAAATCAGCATCATGAAGTATGTCGGCGCGACGAATTGGTATATCCGGATTCCCTACATTATCGAGGGCGCGCTGGTCGGGCTGGTCGGCGCTTTTCTGGCCTGGCTGATCATCTGGCTGGCTTACAACCGGATTTATGATGTCTTAATGGTCGGAATCAAACCCACTGATTTTCTGGCCATGGTGACGCCGTCGGCTGTAGCCAGGAAAATACTGCTGATCAACATCCTGATCGGCGTCGGAGTCGGCTCTTTAGGCAGCGCGATTGCTGTTCGCCGGCACATACAGGTTTGACAGGAGGTCTATATGCCGATGCATGCTGTGATGAGTATGAAAAAACATAATTGGTTCCGAATAACGGCCATGGCGCTGATAATCGGCCTGACTATATCCTGGAGTCTGGTTCCGGGACGCGTACAGGCCGCGTCGACCAGCGAGGCGTTGGCCGACGCGAAAGATAAACAAGCCCAATTGGAAGAACAGCAGGCAAAATTGGCCGGTGAAACAAATCAGCTGTCTTCACAGGTTGATAAACTGACCGGCGAACTGGCCTGGCTGAATGACCGCAGCGATGAACAAAAAAAGCTGTACCAGGAGAAGACAGAACAGCTGCAGGCCGCCGTAGCCGATATGGAAAAGGCTTATACCGAATATATTCAATCGGAACAGGATTTGCAGGACAAACAAAATCAATATGTGGAGCGAATGCAGACGATGTTCGCACATCAGAAAAAATCGGTTCTGCAAGTGTTTCTGGAGTCGGAAAGCCTGCAGGGCTTCTTTACGACGATGCAGTTTATGACGATTATCGCCGATTCCGATCAACAGATGATTGATGATTTGGAAGTGTCCAAAGACAACGCCGCTTTAAAACGCGACCAGGCTCAGCAGCATTCGGCCGACATGTCGGCGGTTGTCACCCAGCTGGAGGCCGATATTGCTACCTTGAAAGCAAATGCCGATGCCAAACAGTCGGATTTAAACCAGACACAGCTGCAGCTTTCATCCCAAGAACAACAGGAAGACGCGTTGAATGACGAATCGGCGAAAATAGCCGCGGAAGTGGCCGATCTGCAAAAAAAGCTGGTCAATGAACAAGCTGCCGCGACAGCCGCGGCTAAAGCCACGAAATCCGCGCAGGCTACAGCGGCTGCTAAAGCGACCGCAGCTGCCCAGGCGGCCCGCGTCACTCCGGCTCCGTCTGCCGGGAACTCGGCGCCGAACGGGAAAGGCTGGGTTTGGCCATATCCCGGCGATCGTACGGTCTATTCGTCTTACGGTATGCGGTATCATCCGATTTATCATGTTAACCGCTTCCATTCGGGCGTCGATCTGGGCGGCGATTATGGCCATCCGATTCTGGCGGCCGCCGATGGGGTTGTTCTGCTGGTCCGCAACAGTTATGAAGGACAGAATACCGGCGGCGGCGGCTATGGCAACTATATCGTGATCAGCCATGACGACGGGATCTCCACCTTGTACGGCCATTTGAAAAATACGCTGGTCAAGGCCGGCCAGACTGTCAGCGCCGGCGATAAGATCGCGACCTGCGGCAGTACCGGCGCTTCCACCGGGCCCCATCTGCATTTTGAAGTGATGATCGACGGATCGACCGTCAACCCGGTACCCTATATTTCTTGATGATGAAAGTGAGCTTGTCATATGAATGATCAGCCAAACATCCCGAATGAACAAGATGATTTTACCGCAGCCGGCTTATCGGCCGAATCTGCCGGACAACAGCCGGCACAGCCCGCTGCTCCTGCTCCTGCCCGGAAAGGTCCGTTATGGAAATATATCCTGACCGTTCTGGTAACCATGCTTTTAACCGGCACGCTGACCATTGGCATCGGTCTGGCTGTTTTAAAAGCAGCTGATGCCGGAGCGGTTAAATCCATCTCCGACGGGCGTCTCAGCCTCAGCTTTGTCAATGACGCGGATACCCAAAAAGCCTTGAACAAGCTGCAGACGGTTTATCAGGCGGTCGATCAGCAATTTTATAAAGACCTGACCGATTCCGAAATGATCGAAGCGATGACCCGGGGTTTGGTTGATGAACTGGGCAATCGTTATACCATGTATCTGACGGCGGAAGAAAACCAGCAGATCGAAGAATCGATGAGCGGCAATTATACCGGTATCGGAGCTTTTGTCGCCTTAAATCAAGAAGGATTGGTTGAAATTACTGAAGTCATTGCCGGCAGCCCGGCGGAAGAAGCCGGCCTGCAGATCGGCGATCTGTTTGTATCGGTTGACGGAACCGATGTAACGGCCATGAAGGACATCAGTTCGGTCGCGGCCTTGGTGCGCGGCGAAGAAGGCTCAACAGTCGACCTCGTCCTTTATCGCCCGTCATTGTCCGGCAATATCGACATTAAAGCCACCCGGAAGAAAATCACGACGGCCAGTGTCAGTCATAAGATGTTGACCGATAAAATCGGCTATGTTCAGATCCGTGAGTTTTCGGAGAATGTCTCGAAGAATTTTATGGCTGCCATGGAAGATTTAAAAAGCCAGGGCGCGGAAAACATCGTTTTCGATTTGCGCAATGACACCGGCGGCATGGCTAATGAAGTTATATCCATGTTGGATTATCTGCTGCCGGAAGGCGTTATCGCCAGCCTGGAAGGCCGCAGCGACGGAAAACCGTTTAAAGAAGTCTGGGAGTCAAAAGCCAGTATGGGTGTTCCCGAAACTATGCGGTATGCGATCCTGATCAACGGCATGTCGGCCAGTGCTTCCGAACTGTTTTCCGGTTGTCTGCGCGATCATGGCAAGGCGTATCTGATCGGCGAACAGTCTTTTGGCAAAGGCTCCGGCACAATAACGCTGCCGCTTGATGATGGTTCGGCGATCAATCTGACCAATTTCCAGTACTATCTGCCGGGCGGCGACTGTATCGAAGGCACCGGACTGGCGCCGCAGCTGGCGGTGTCGCTGCCGGAGGAGGCTCAAGGCATATCTCTGAACCGCCTTACGCTGGAACAAGATACTCAGCTTTCGGCGGCGGTCGATTATCTGAAGAGCCTGGAGCAATGAGCCGGAGGGAATGATTCATGCCGGAAATGTATCAGTCTTTAGCCGGTGTATATGACCGGATTCAATCGATCGACACACCGGCCTGGGCTGATTATATTCAACAGCTGGAAAGAAAATACAGCCGCCGCGCCGGTTCCGGCGACGGTTATAAAGGCCGCCCGCTGCTTTTAGATCTGGGCTGCGGAACAGGCAGCTTCTGTCTGGAAATGCTGGATCGGGGTTATGACCCGATCGGACTGGATTCATCACCGGCAATGCTCAGCGAAGCCAAAGAAAAACTGAGCCGGCATGACAGAAGCGCGGCCGGCGGAGCGGATTGTCTTTTCCTGCAGCAGGATATCAGTAAATTTCAATTATACGGCACGGTCGACTTGATGGTCTGCCTACTGGACACGATCAATCATCTGACTCGAACCAGCCAGGTCCGGCGGCTTTTTCGCCTTTGCCGCAATTACCTCAATCCCGGCGGCTTGTTGATTTTCGATTTGGCAACCGACCGTCATTTGGCCAGTTCGCTTGGCTCCGGCCTTTTTTATGATGACCAGCCGGATTATACATTATTCTGGAAAAATCGTTATCAGCCCAAAGAAATGATCAGCCGCTCAGAATTGGTTCTGTTTCTGATTCAGACGGATGGCAGTTATCGCCGATATGACGAAGTGATCGTGGAAAAGTATTATGACAGCCGTCAGATCCGGACCTGGGCTGCCGAAGCCGGACTTGAAGTGGCGGCTCATCTGGGCGATATGAGAATGACCTCGCCCGGTAAAACCAATGAACGGACGTTTTATGTCCTGCGCCGCCCTTTACCGATCGGGCCGGTTAATGCTCATGAAGAGAAACATGAAGGATAAGGGGAAACAGATTGCTTATGGGCAAGGAATCTGAAAGAATAGAACCAACGAAAGATCCCGGCGGCGATTATATCGTCCGGGGCACGGCGCTGCAGGGCGCCGTCCGCATTTTCGCCTGCCGCACCGTCCTGACTTGCCGGGAGGCCGTGCGTATCCATGGCTTGTCGCCGCTGGCGGCCGCGGCCATGGGGCGGCTGATGAGCGGTATTCTGATGTTGACCCAGGATCTGGACCTGCCCGGCGATACCATTACCGCTGTGATTCGCTGCCAGGGACCGCTGCAGGGGCTGACCGTCATTGGCGAACAAAATGCCACTGTCCGCGGCACGGTTATGCAGCCGATCGTGGAAACTGTTTATCAAAAACCAGGGAAACTGGATGTCGGGGCTGCCCTGGGTAAAGGCACACTGACCATCATTCGCGATTTGCAGCTTAAAGAAGCGTATACCGGCCGGATTGAACTGGTCTCCGGTGAAATTGCCGAAGACCTGACGGCCTATCTGGCGATATCCGAACAAATTCCGACGATCATCAGTCTGGGTGTTAAAATGGATCAACAGGGCATAACCCAGGCCGGCGGCTTGATGGTTCAGATGATGCCTGACGCCGACTCGTCGGTAGCCGATTACCTGGAAAAACGGATCGGCGGGTTTCCGGAGATTAGTTATTTGCTGGAAGAAGGATTCAATCCACACCAAATACTCGATCTTTTGCTGGGCGATCCGGATATTCGTTACCACACGGTCACGCCCTGCTCATATGCCTGCCCCTGCAGCCGCGAACGGATGGAGCGCAATCTGATCGCTCTGGGCCGCACAGAATTGTCGCAATTGGCGGAAGATCCTCAAGGTATCAATCTGGTTTGCCATTTTTGCGGCAGCGCTTATTCGTTTAAACAACAGGAAATCAAAGCTTTATTGCAGCAGCTGGAACCTGCCTGAATTTATCTGCAAATCGGAAAAATTTCTCTTGCATTTGTCGGTATTCTGCTATAAAATACTTGATGCGCGACTTTGCATATGTTTTACGGTGCGAACGCGTAAGCGATGAAGCCGGAGATTGCCGCCGGCGGCCGCTGCGGCCGCAGAAGCGGGTAACTTCGACAGAGCAGTCCGGTTCCATGAAATCGGACGGCAGGTAAATCTGATGGCGCAGCGTATGCCTTCCGGCATGTGCCCAGCGGCGAGAATCTCGTGAAGAGAAGGTCGACTGGGTTTTATGATGGGAAGAGAAGAAACGCCCGGCACAGTTGAACCTGGCCAAGCAGAAATGAGGAGGTTTGACCTATGGCATCAAATCAAAGAATCAGAATCAGACTGAAGGCTTTTGACCACAACATTCTCGACGAAAGCGCCGAAAGAATTGTGGAGACTGCAAAACGCACCGGAGCAAGCATTTCCGGCCCTATTCCGCTTCCGACCGAGAAAGAGATCGTAACGATTCTGCGCTCTCCCCATAAATATAAGGATTCTCGTGAGCAATTTGAGATCCGGACTCACAAAAGGCTGATCGATGTTTTGGCTCCCAACACGAAAACCGTTGAAGCCTTGATGAAGCTCGAAATGCCTGCCGGCGTCAATATCGAAATCAAGCTGTAAAGCTTTGATCCAGCAGCGGCCACAAGCAAGGCCGCTGCGGTCATGTTCGCCGTTCGCGGTGAACCAATAACCAGGGAGGTAAAAAGGAAAATGGAGAAATTCATGCTTGGGAAAAAAGCAGGTATGACTCAGCTGTTTGATGAGAACGGTCTGGCCATACCGGCGACAGTCATCGATTGCGGTCCGGTTGTTGTGATTCAGAACAAGAAACCCGAAACCGATGGCTACAAAGCGGTCAAAGTCGGATACGGCGCCGTCAAGGCGGTCAAAGTCGGCAAACCGGACAAAGGCCAGTATGACAAGGCCGGCGTCGAACCCAAAAAGTTGATGCGCGAATTCAAAACCGATGCCGATTATGCTTTGGGACAGGTCATTACCGTAGCCGATATGTTCACAACCGGCGATCACGTCGATATCAGCGGCGTGTCCAAAGGTAAAGGCTATGCCGGCACAATCAAACGTTATGGCCAGCGCGGCGGCCCGGAATCGCATGGTTCCATGTATCATCGCCGTGTCGGTTCCATGGGTCCGAACACAGATCCCGGCCGTGTTTTCAAAGGCAAAAAGCTGCCTGGACACATGGGCGCTGAAAATGTAACTGTACAGAACCTTGATGTGGTCATGGTAGATGGCGAACGCAATATCCTGGTCGTCAAGGGCGCTGTTCCAGGACCTAAAGGCGGCGTCGTAGAAATCTATACGTCCGTCAAGTCCAAGTAATACGGCGCAAAGGAGGAGCATAGAAATGGCAAAAGTTGATGTATACAACATGGAAGGAACTGTCACTGGCAGTCTCGACCTTTCCGATGCCATCTTCGGCATTGAACCCAACCAGGATGTTCTGCATCGAACCTTGATCAACCAGTTGGCCAATCGCCGTCAGGGCACCCATTCGACAAAAACCCGCAGTGAAGTATCCGGCGGCGGCAGAAAACCTTATCGTCAGAAGGGAACCGGCCGCGCCCGTCAGGGTTCGACCCGTTCGGCTCAGCATGTCGGCGGCGGCATCATTTTTGGACCCAAACCGCGCGATTACAGCTACACCCTGCCGAAGAAAGTCAGAAGGCTGGCCATGAAATCGGCATTGTCGGCCAAAGTTGCATCCGGCAGTCTGATTGTTCTGGAATCATTGGAACTTCCGGAGATTAAAACCCAGAAAATGGTGAAGATTCTCAGCAATATCGGCGCCAATTCGTCTACTTTGCTGGTTACCGTCAATCGTGATGAAACCATTGAAAAGTCGACTCGCAATATCATCGGCGTTAAAACCGCATTGATCAACACAATCAATGTATTTGACATCCTCAAGTTCGATAAATTTGTCGTCACCAAAGAGGCTGTCCTGAAAGTTCAGGAGGTGTATATTTAATGAAAACGGCGCATGACATCATCATCCAGCCGATCATCACTGAAAAAAGCACCGGTGACGCGGCAATCGGCAAATACACTTTTCTTGTTGCTACAACAGCGACCAAGCCGGAAATCCGTCAGGCTTGCGAAAAGTTGTTCGACGTCAAAGTACGCAAGGTCAATACCGTCAATTATGATGGCAAAAGCAAACGCATGGGCGTTCATCAAGGCCTGACCAGTTCTTGGAAAAAAGCGGTTGTGACCATCAGCACCGAACCTCAGTCGGAGTCTTTCCAGATCAAAGGCGGCAAAGCCAGCCAGTCGAACCGGAAGTACAAGACGACCATTGAGGAATTCGGGTTCGGCCAGTAAGCCGGGCGATCAAGAGAAGGAGTGAACAAAGATGGCAACAAAAAGCTTTAATCCGACTTCTCCGGCCAGAAGGCAAATGACCGTGGCTGATTTCTCGGAAATCAGCGCCAAAGCGCCTGAGAAGAACCTGTTGATGACCCGGAGCAATTCCGGCGGCCGCAACAGTTACGGCCGAATCACCGTTCGTCATATCGGCGGCGGCAATCGTCGCAAAGTCCGCATCATTGACTGGAAACGCAGCAAAGACGGCGTCAAAGCGACTGTTAAGGCTATAGAATATGATCCGAACCGCACGGCTTATCTCGCCTTGATCCAATATCTGGATGGCGAAAAAGCCTACATCCTGGCTCCGGAAGGCATCAAAGTCGGCAGCGTTATCGAAAGCGGTCCGTCAGCTGATATTATTGCCGGCAATGCTCTGCCGATAGAAATGATACCGGTCGGCACCATAATCCATAATATCGAAATGAAACCCGGCAGAGGATCCCAAATGGTTCGCACAGCCGGTACCGGCGCCCAGCTGATGGCTAAGGAAGGGCTATATGCCCAGATCCGCCTGCCTTCCGGCGAAGTCCGCATGGTTACCCTCAATTGCCGCGCCACGATCGGCAGCGTCGGCAACAGCGAACATGAGAATGTCAATCTCGGCAAGGCCGGCCGCAAACGCCATATGGGTGTCCGTCCGACAGTCCGCGGCGTGGTTATGAATCCTTGCGATCATCCCCACGGCGGTGGTGAAGGCAAGTCTCCGATCGGCCGTCCGGGTCCGGTTACCCCTTGGGGTGTTCCGACTCTCGGCAAGAAAACCAGGGATCGCAAGAAACCTTCCGACAAGTATATTGTCAAGAGAAGGAACAAGTAATCAGATGGAGGCTTGCGGCTTATGAGCAGATCAATAAAAAAAGGTTATTTCGTACAAGAAGCTTTAATGAGCAAAATTGAAGCGATGAACAAGAAGAATGAGAAAAAGGTCATTAAAACCTGGTCCAGAGCTTCTACCATATTCCCGGAAATGGTCGGTCATACCATTGCTGTATATGACGGCAGAAAACATGTTCCGGTCTATATGACAGAAGAAATGGTCGGCCATAAACTGGGCGAGTTTGCTCCCACCAGGACCTTTAGGGGCCATGCGGGATCAGAGAAATCCTCTGCCGCTAAATAGTGGCAACCAAGGGACAGAAGGGAGGAACACGAAGTGGAAAAAAAGGTCATGAATAAAGAATATATGCTGGAAAACCGGGATGATATTCTGGCTCAATATTCTAAACCCATTAATAAATTCAAGAGAACCGCACTTTTAACGAAGAAAGAACGTAAAGTGCTTGGTGTCGGCAAAGATGAAGGCAAAGCTATTGCCAAGAATGTCCGCCTTGCGCCGCGTAAAGTTGCCGTCGTCGTGAATCTGATTAAGGGCAAGACCATCGATGATGCATATGCCATCCTCAAATATACCCCCAAGGCAGCGTCGCCGGTTCTCGCCAAATTACTGAAATCAGCCGAATCGAATGCCGTCAACAACAATAGCCTTTCGCGCGACTCGCTCTATGTGGCTGACTGCTATGCCAACCCGGGCCCGGTCCTGAAGCGCATTATTCCCAAAGCCCGCGGCAGCGCAGCACAAATCCACAAAAGAACCAGCCATGTAACGCTTGTTCTTAAAGAGAAGAATTAAGGAGGCTGACAGATGGGCCAGAAGGTTAATCCCCATGGACTGAGAGTGGGCGTTATCAAAGATTGGGACACCAAATGGTACGCCGATAAAAAAGATTTTAGCAGATATCTGGTCGAGGATAAAAGAATCCGCGATTTTGTCAAGACTGAGTGCTTTAAAGCCGGCGTATCCCGTATCGAAATTGAACGCAAGGGCGATGAGAAGACTCTGGTTGCGATTTCAACCGGTAAACCGGGTATCATTATCGGACGCCAGGGCGCTGGCATCGAAGACTTGAAAAAGAAGCTGGTCGCTAAATTCGGCCGTAATTTCTTTATCAACGTTAATGAAATCAAATCCGTCGATACCGAAGCGCAGCTGGTTGCTGAAAATATCGCCAAACAGCTGGAAGAACGTGTTTCGTTCCGCCGGGCAATGAAACAAGCGATGAGCCGGGCTATGAAAATGGGCGCCAAAGGTATCAAGACAGCTGTCGGCGGCCGATTGGGCGGCGCTGAAATCGCCCGCAGTGAACATTATCATGAAGGAACCATTCCGCTGCAGACTTTGCGCGCGGATATCGACTACGGATTTGCTGAAGCAAAAACAACCTATGGCCGTATCGGTGTAAAGGTTTGGATTTATAAAGGTGCGATTTATCCCGCACCCCGCAAAGCCAAAGTCGCGGAAGGAGGCGAAGCCTGATGTTGCTTCCAAAACGTGTCAAGTATAGAAGACAGCACCGGGGACGCATGACCGGTAAAGCAACACGCGGTACTGTTGTTAACTACGGCGATTATGGTTTGCAGGCGCTCGAGCCTTGCTGGATCACCAGCAATCAAATTGAAGCAGCCCGTGTAGCGATCAATCGTTTCGTCAAGCGCGGCGGTCAGGTTTGGATCAAAATATTCCCGGATAAGCCGGTAACGGCAAAACCGGCCGAAACCCGAATGGGTTCCGGCAAAGGATCGCCGGAATATTGGGTTGCGGTCGTAAAACCGGGCCGTGTCCTGTTTGAAATCGCCGGCGTCACAGACGAAGAAGCCAAAGAGGCCATGCGGCTGGCTGCCCACAAGCTCCCTTGCAAGACCAAGATCGTAACACGAGAAAAGGAAGGTGACGTCAATGAAGCCGAGTGAAATCCGCGATAAATCGATCGCTGAGCTGAACGAAGAACTCGTTGCCTTAAAAGAAGAATTATTTAAACTCAGGTTTCAACACGCCATCAACCAGCTTGAAAACCCCTTAAAGCTCCAAAGCGTTAAAAGGGACATTGCCCGTGTTAAAACCATTTTACGCGAGCGCGAGCTCAAGGGCATCAAAGAGTGAAGGGGGATCAGGCCATGAGTGAAAGAAACCTCAGAAAAACCCGGGTCGGGCTGGTCAGCAGCGACAAAATGGACAAGACGATTGTTGTATCGGTTACAGAACATGTTCGCCATCCGCTATACAAGAAGATTGTCAAGCGTACATATAAACTGAAAGCCCATGATGAGAACAATGAATGCCATTCCGGTGACAAGGTCCGCGTGATGGAAACCCGTCCGATCAGCAAAGAAAAACGCTGGCGCCTGGTTGAAATCATTGAGAAGGCCAAATAACACTGCCGTCGGTTTTCGGGAAGGAGGAAATTTATGATCCAGGTACAAACAATCCTAAAATCCGCCGACAACACCGGAGCAAAAGAACTGATGTGCATCAAGGTGCTCGGTGGTTCATGGCGCAAATATGCCAATATCGGTGATGTCATCGTCTGCTCGGTACGCGAGGCGACGCCTGGCGGTCTAGTTAAAAAAGGCGAGGTCGTTAAAGCAGTCATCGTGCGTTCTGCCAAAGGTGTCCGCCGTCCGGATGGTTCATATATCAAATTCGACGAGAATGCGGCCGTCATCATCAAAGAAGACAAGAATCCGCGCGGTACCCGTATCTTCGGGCCGATCGCCAGAGAGCTCAGAGACAAGGACTACATGAAGATCCTTTCGCTGGCCCCAGAGGTTCTGTAAGGAGGAACAAGCGCGATGTCTAAGGTACATGTCAAAAAAGATGATCAGGTAATCGTGCTCAAAGGCAAGGATACCGGTAAAACCGGCAAGGTTTTAAAAGTAGACCTTGATGCCAGCCGGGTTATCGTTGAAGGCGTCAATATGGCGGTCAAACATAAAAAGCCGCGTGGACGCAATCAGCAAGGCGGAATCATCAATCAGGAAACTTCTATTTCAAGCGCCAATGTCATGCTGATCTGCAATAAATGCAAGCATCCCAGCAAGACCGGCCGCAAGATTATGGAGAACGGCGAAAAAGTCCGTGTTTGCAAGGCCTGTGGCGAGATTATCGACACAATAAGAGAAGTCAAGAAGTAAAGGCGGCAGAGGAGGTATAGGCTATGTCAAGACTTAAAGACAAATACACCAATGAAGCCGCTCCAGCGCTTCAACAAACCTTCAAATACAAGTCGCCGATGCAGATCCCGAAGCTGGACAAAGTTGTCCTGAACATGGGTGTCGGCGATGTTAAAGAAAATCCCAAGGCAATCGAAAACGCAGCCCGCGACATGGGTATTATAGCCGGTCAAAAAGCTGTGATTACCAAGGCAAAGAAGTCCGTATCCGCATTTAAACTGCGTGAGGGCATGAATATCGGCTGCAAGGTAACCCTGCGCGGCGAAAAAATGTACGAATTTCTGGACAAATTTATCAATATTGCTCTGCCGCGTGTGCGAGACTTTCGTGGTGTCAATCCCAATTCTTTTGACGGACATGGCAATTATGCCATGGGTGCGAAGGAACAGCTGATCTTTTCGGAAATCGAATATGACAAAATCGATAAGATCCGCGGAATGGACATCATTATCGTGACAACGGCACAAACCGATGAGGAAGCGCGCGAGCTGCTTCGTCTGCTCGGCATGCCGTTCAGCAAATAAGCGGGAGGAACGGAAAATGGCAAAAAAGTCAATGATACTCAAACAGCAGGCTGAACCCAAGTTCAGCACACGCGCTTATCATCGCTGCAAGCTGTGCGGCCGGCCCCATGCTTATATCCGCAAGTACGGCGTCTGTCGCCTGTGTTTCAGGGAGCTTGCCTATAAGGGTCAGATACCCGGTATTCGCAAAGCTAGCTGGTAAACCCGGCGTCAGGAAGGAGGAAGTCGCATGCAGATAACAGATTCCATTGCCGATATGCTCACCAGAGTCCGCAATGCCGGTACTGCCGGCCATGCCGTTTGTGAGGTCCCGGCGTCCAATGTCAAAAAGGCTATCGCCCAGATTCTTCTGGAAGAAGGCTATATTAATCGCGTAGAATTCTTTGCTGATGAAAAGCAGGGGAAATTGAAGCTGACTTTGAAATATGCCGCAAAAAAACCGGTTATTTCAGGAATCAAACGCATATCCCGTCCCGGTTTGCGTGTTTATGCCGATAATGAAAATTTGCCCAAGGTTCTCGGGGGTCTTGGCATAGCGATCATATCGACATCAAAAGGGATCATGACCGATAAAAAGGCCAGAAACGAAGGCATCGGCGGCGAAGTTCTCGCCTATGTCTGGTAAAATAACGGAACTCTGAAAAGGGCTGCGGTCTTTAAAAGCTGCGGCCTGCAATCTTAAGAGCAGGAGGAATGGACCATGTCCAGAATAGGAAAATTACCGATCGAGATCCCATCCGGGGTTGAGGTCAAAGTGGACGGAGCCCTCGTAACGGTAAAAGCCGGCAAATCGGTACTGACGCAAGTGGTACATCCGGCTATGTCGGTTGCCATTGAAGACAATACCATCCGCGTGTTTCGTCCCAATGACGATAAAGCGAACAAAGCTCTGCACGGTTTAACCAGATCCTTGTTGAACAACATGGTTATCGGAGTATCCAAAGGATTCTCGAAAAACCTGGATATCAACGGCGTCGGTTTCCGGGCTCAAAAACAAGGCAGCAAACTGGTTTTGAACCTTGGATATTCACATCCAATCGAACTGGAAGAGCCGGCAGGTATTTCATTTGACGTACCCAATCCGAATAAAATCGTCGTAAAAGGCGCTGATAAACAATTAGTCGGAGAAACAGCCGCAAAAATACGTTCTTTCCGTTTACCGGATCCGTATAAGGGCAAAGGAATCAAATATGATTTTGAAGTCCTGAAGCTTAAAGAAGGCAAGACCGGCGCCAAGGGCGGAAAGAAATAAGAAAGAGGTGAGACGTTATGATCAATAAAGCTTGCAGAAACGAAATCCGCAAGAGAAAGCATGTCAGAGTCCGGAACAAGATCAGCGGAACACCTGAGCGGCCGAGACTTTGTGTTTACCGCAGTCTGTCCAATATTTACGCCCAGGTTATCGATGACAGTACCGGAAAAACACTGGTCAGTGCTTCGACTCTGGAAAAGGACATTAAAGACAGCATGGCGTATGGCGGCAATATCGAAGGATCTAAAGCCGTTGGTAAATTAGTTGCCCAGCGCGCTTTGGCCAAAGAGATCAATACTGTAGTGTTCGATCGTGGCGGTTATATCTACCATGGCCGCGTAGCGGCTCTGGCTGAAGCGGCCCGTGAAGCCGGACTGAATTTCTAAGCAGGGAGGAACTGTCATGCGCATCGATTCAAGCACACTCGATCTCAAGGAGAAAGTCATCCATATCGGGCGTGTCTCCAAAACCGTAAAAGGCGGCCGCAATTTCCGCTTTGCTGCTTTAGTCATCGTTGGTGACGAAAATGGCCATGTGGGTAAAGGACTTGGTAAAGCCGCAGAAATTCCCGATGCAATCCGTAAAGGCATCGAAGACGCTAAGAAGAACCTGATTGAAGTTCCGCTTAGCGAAAGTACAATACCTCACGAAGCAATCGGTACATTCGGGGCCGGTAAAGTTCTTCTGAAGCCGGCTATCGGCGGTACCGGCGTTATTGCCGGCGGCCCTGTCAGAGCCGTTCTGGAATTGGCCGGCGTCAAGGATATCAGGACCAAATCTTTAGGATCAAATAATCCGAACAATATGGTAAATGCGACGATCGAGGGCCTCAGAAGCTTGAAATCTCCCGAACAAGTCGCTAGACTTCGCGGCAAATCCGTGGAAGATATCCTGTGAATGAGGGGGCTTTCAAGTGGCAAAAGTAAAAATAACCTTGATCAAGAGCACAAACAGTGCCAATAAAAAACTGGTGGCAACCGTTCACGCACTCGGCCTGCACAAAATCGGCCAGACTGTTGAACAAGAAGCAAATCCGGTTATCCTCGGAATGGTGCGTCATGTAGCGCATCTTGTCCGCTGCGAAGAAGCATAAGGAGGCGTCCAGAAATGAAAATCAATGAAATTGTAGCATCTCCGGGAGCCCGCCGGAATGCCTATCGCAAAGGACGTGGCGTTGGTTCAGGCAACGGCAAAACGGCAGGCCGCGGCCATAAAGGCCAGAATGCCCGCGCCGGCGGCGGCGTACGTCCTGGTTTTGAAGGCGGACAAATGCCTATTTTCCGGCGTTTGCCAAAACGCGGCTTTAAAACGCCGTTTGCTTTGCGCTATGTCGAAATCAATGTGTCCGATCTGGACCGCTTCGAAGACGGCTCGGTTATCGACGCCGCTTTGCTGAAAAAGTCCGGGGTCATTTCATTGCCTAAAGTAAACGACGGAATAAAAATCCTGGGCAATGGCGAATTGACGAAGAAATTGACGATTCGCGCCAATGCCTTTACCGCCGCGGCAAAAGACAAAATTGAAAAGGCTGGAGGATCGGCCGAGGAGGTATAAAGCATGTCCGGTATGATTGATACCATCAAAAATGCCTTCAAAATCCCGGACCTTCGCAAAAAACTGATCTTTACTCTGCTTATGCTGGTTGTTTATCGGATTGGCATCAGAGTACCGGTTCCAGGCATTGATTCAGAAGCATTTACCCAATTGATCGACCGTTTTGGCCAATTGGGCAGCTTTCTGGATATTATTTCCGGCGGCGCGTTCAAGCAAGTCTCCGTTTTCGCGATGGGTATTACGCCGTACATCAATTCATCGATCATTATGCAACTGTTGACCGTGGCTATACCGGCCCTGGAACGGATGCAGAAGGAAGGCGATGAAGGACGTAAAAAGATTCAGCAATATGTCCGTTATCTGACCATTGCCCTGTCGTTGATGCAGGCGACTGCCTATTGGTTTGCCACACGGACTGCTTCAGCCAGCACCCTTCCTTTTGCTCTGAATGCTGTCCTGGTCATCGCCAGCTTTACAGCCGGCACGGCCTTTGTCATGTGGATCGGTGAGCAAATCAACGAATCCGGCATCGGCAACGGCATATCGCTGATTATCTTTGCCGGCATTGTATCCCGCGGCCCGTCGATGATCACAACCTTGTACCAATATTTCCAGGCATGGACTTTGACAAAGAACATTATTGTGTCTATCCTGAGTACCATCGGTGTTATTCTGGTTTTTGTCTTGGTCATTACCTTGGTTGTCTTTGTTCAGATGGCTGAACGCCGGATCCCGATCCAATACGCTAAAAAGGTTGTTGGACGGAAGATGTATGGCGGACAAAGCACCTATCTGCCGATAAAAGTTAATCAGGCTGGCGTTATACCGGTTATCTTTGCCATTTCCATTGTATCCTTGCCGCCGACGCTGGTGTCCCTGTTTGGCGGAACCGGCCCTGTTGCGCAATGGTTCATGAATTTCTCAGGAAATCCGGTTTATTATGTCGCTTACGGGTTGATGATTCTGGGCTTTACTTTCTTTTATTCCATGATCCAGTTCAATCCGCTTGAGGTTGCCAACAACCTTCAGAAAAACGGCGGCTTTATTCCCGGCATCCGGCCCGGTCGTCCGACAGCCGACTTTATCAACCGGACATCCCATCGGCTGTCCTGGTTTGAAGGGCTTTTCCTGATACTCATTGTTTTGTTCCCGACGCTGTTGAGCGCAGTGACCGGCGCAACCGGTATCTGGTTCGGCGGCACGGCCGTGCTGATCGTTGTCGGCGTGGCTATTGATCTGGTCAACCAACTCGAATCCCAGATGGTCATGCGCCATTATAAAGGATTCCTTGATTAAGACCGGAACCATGAGCATGAGGGTATCCCGCCCGAGGCGGGATGCCCTTATTCCTGTTTCTGGGAGGTTATGAACATGCAAGTCATTCTTTTGGGGCCGCCAGGATCCGGCAAAGGAACCATGGCCAGCGATTTGATTCGTATCTATCAGATCCCGCATATTTCAACCGGCGATATATTTCGCCAGAATATCCGGGAGAAGACAGAACTGGGCCGACAGGCAGATCAATATATCAAAACCGGCGCGCTCGTTCCCGATATTTTAACGATTGCGATGGTTGAGGATCGCTTAAATCAGCCTGACTGCGCCAAAGGATTTCTTCTTGACGGCTTCCCGAGAACCAGACCACAGGCTGAAGCCCTGGAGCGAATGGAAATAGTTCGTAAAAACCCACTGACAGCTGTTGTCAATATCCGAGTGAGCGATCAGGTTATTCTTGACCGCCTGACTGCCCGCCGCGTATGTCCGGGATGCGGCCGGAGCTACAATCTGGTTTCCTTGCAGCCCCAAAACGCAGATATCTGCGATGATTGCGGACAGAAGCTGATCCAAAGGGATGACGATAAACCGGAAACCATCAAGAATCGGCTCAAGACTTATTATCAGCAAACAGAACCCTTGATTCAATTTTATCGGGAACAAAAACTCCTGTTTGACGTTGACAACGAAGGTGCGGTTGGTTCGAGTCTGGCCGTTGTACAAAAAGCTTTAAACGAGCGTATCTAGAAAAGTGGCAAAGCATTATGGTTCATTTGAAATCTACAGTTGAAATTAAAAAAATGGCTGCGGCGGGCAAGGTTGTCGAAGATATATTAAAAGCAGTCGGCGAACAAGTCCGTCCCGGCATCAGTACAGCCGATTTGGACGAAACGGCGCGGCAGGTGATCAAACAAGCCGGCGCGTCGCCCTCCTTTTTAGGCTATGGCCAGCCGCCGTTCCCGGCGGCTATATGCACATCGATCGATGACGAAGTTGTACATGGCATACCCAGTCCCAATCGGATCCTGCAGGAAGGCAGCATCATTTCCGTTGATGTCGGAGCCTGTCTGGACGGTTATCATGGCGACGCCGCGCGAACCTTTGCCGTTGGGAAAATTTCCCCTGAACTGGAACAATTGATCCGTGTTACGGAAGAGTGCTTTTGGCTGGCTTTGGAAAAAGCGCAGATCGGAAACCGGTTGGGCGATTTGTCGGCTACGGTGCAGGCTCATGCCGAAAAACATGGCTATGGCGTTGTTCGTGAATTGACCGGACACGGTATCGGTCAGCATATGCATGAAGAACCTGATCTGCCAAATTATGGCCGCGCGGGACATGGCATGCGGCTGGAGAACGGTCTGGTTATCGCCATGGAACCGATGATCAACCTGGGGACCCGGCGCGTCCTGATGCTGGATGACGGCTGGACTATTGTTACGGCAGACGGTCAGCCGTCCGCCCATTATGAAAATACGCTGGCCATAACGGAACATGGGCCGGTCGTTCTGACCGGACAGCCGACAACATACTGATATGCAATTGTTTGAAGCGTTGAAAAATCGCGGTATGATGCCGGGTATGATTGTTGTTTCCTTAGCCGGACATGATAAACAGCGCGTTTATCTGATCAGAAAAATCGATGGCAAGTACGCTTGGCTGGCTGACGGGTCGACCCGGCCGCTGGAAAGAATGAAAAGGAAGAGCGTTCGACACCTGCGCCCTCTGGGTCAGGCCCTCGATCAAAGTCATATAGATCAACTGGATGAGCCGGCCGAGTCCGGACAAAAAAATGCCTTGCTGCGCCGCATTTTGGCTGAATACTTGAACACCAATCCTTTAAAGGAGGAAATTAGATGACTAAAGAAGAGACGATAGAGGTTGAGGGAATTGTCGTGGATACCCTGCCTAATGCCGTATTTAAAGTAAAACTTGAAAACGGCCATGAGATTACGGCCCATATATCAGGGAAATTACGTCAGAATTATATCAAGATTCTGACCGGAGACCGGGTAACCATTGAATTATCGCCTTATGATCTCTCGCGCGGCCGGATAACCTGGCGCGCAAAATAAAATTGTGAACCGGATTGCGGCGGTTAATCAATCGATATTTTCCTTCCATTTTATCGAAGGGAAAAAAAGCTTGATTTTACCGTAGAATCTGGTAAACTATTACAGCACGCGCCGTTTGGCGTTTGTATTGAGATGCGTCCGGAGAGGATCGCATGTTGAGGAGGAAGACCAGATGAAGGTAAGACCGTCCGTCAAGCCCATGTGTGAAAAATGTAAAGTAATTCGTCGTAAAGGCCGGGTTATGGTCATTTGCCAGGACCCGAAGCATAAACAAAAACAGGGCTGATTCCGATCAGTCCCAAAGGCGATTAGCGCGACAAAGGGATGCGGCTGCTTCAAATCATGACTGATTTGGGTATTTCCCACGTTCGTGTTTATGAATAGAGTTATTGTAACCTGTCAAATAATGGAGGTGCAAACTGATGGCACGTATTGCCGGAGTGGATCTGCCCAACGAAAAACGCGTTGAAATCGCGTTATGCTATATTTTCGGTGTCGGCAGAACCCTATCCAACAAAATTTTAGCCAAATGCGGGATCAATCCAGATACCCGTGTTAAAGATCTTAGTGATGAAGAAGTTTCAAAAATCAGGGATACCATTGAAAACGGCTATACCATTGAAGGTGACTTGCGCCGTGAAATTGCCATGAATATCAAGCGGTTGACTGAAATCGGCTGCTATCGCGGCAGACGCCACAGGATGGGATTGCCCGTCCGCGGACAGCGCACCAAAACCAACGCCAGGACCCGTAAAGGCCCGAAGCGTACTATCGCCGGAAAGAAGAAATAAGGAGGCATCAGCATGGCTAAAGCGTCAACAAAAAAGGCGGCCCTCAGGCCTAAAAAAAGAGAACGCAAGAATATTGACCGTGGTGCTGCCCATATTCATTCGTCGTTCAACAATACGATTGTCACCATTACCGATCCTGCCGGAAATGCCATTTCATGGGCAAGCGCCGGCGGCATGGGCATGAAAGGTTCCCGTAAAGGAACGCCTTTCGCTGCTCAGATGGCTGCCGAAACCGCTGCAAAAACCGCCATGGATCACGGCATGCGTTCCGTGGAAGTCTTCGTCAAAGGCCCTGGCGCCGGCCGTGAAGCGGCAATCCGCTCCTTGCAGGCTGCCGGTCTGGATGTGACGCTTATTAAAGACGTTACCCCGATCCCCCACAATGGCTGCAGGCCGCCAAAGAGAAGAAGAGTCTGATTCCGGAGGTGTAGAGAATGGCTAGATATACAGATGCATCATGCAGGCTGTGCCGCAGGGAAGGTGAAAAGCTTTTCCTCAAAGGCCAGCGGTGTTATACAGGAAAATGCGCCATCGCCAGAAGGAGTTTTGCTCCTGGCCAGCATGGACAAGGCAGAAAGAAAGTATCCGAATACGGAACCCAGTTGCGCGAAAAGCAAAAAGCAAAACGCTTTTATGGTGTTCTCGAAAATCAATTCCGCAAGACATATGAAAACGCGGAACGCATGAAGGGCAAGACCGGTGAGAATTTGCTGCAATTGCTGGAAATGCGTATGGACAATATTATTTATCGGATGAGCCTGGGCGCGTCGCGCGCCGAAGCCCGTCAGCTGGTTACTCATGGACACTTTACGATTAATGGCAAAAAGGCCGATATTCCGTCGATGATTCTTAAACCCGGCGATGTCATCGCCGTTCGCGAGTCGTCACGTAAATCGCCCAAATTCCAGGAACTCGCCGGACGTTCGGTGCCTGCCTGGTTGTCATTTAATGCTGAAACCCTGAGCGGTTCGGTAGTCCAGGCTCCCGCACGCGCCGATGTCGACATCGAGGTCAAAGAAACCCTGATCGTCGAGCTCTATTCCAAGTAATACCTGGACATCCCAGTGTTGTTTGGTTGGCGCACAAAGGAGGAGTAACATGATAGAAATCAAAAAGCCGATGATCGAATGCCTTGAACGCAATGAAGATGGATCGTATGGTAAGTTCGTCATTGAACCGCTTGAGCGGGGTTACGGCATCACGTTGGGCAATTCCCTCAGAAGGGTCCTTTTGTCATCCCTTCCTGGTGCGGCTGTTACAGCTATTCGTGTCGATGGCGTATTTCACGAGTTTTCCACAGTTAAAGGCGTTATTGAGGATATGACCGAGATTATCCTTAATGTTAAGGGTATTCGCGCCCGGCTGAATGTCGACGGTCCGAAAACCGTCTATATCAGTACCGACGAAGGTCGTACCGGTATTGTGACGGCCGGCGATATCGTTCGTGATGAAGAAGTGGAAATAAAAAATCCGGATCATCCGATCGCAACGTTAAATGGCGATGGACGGCTGTTTATTGAACTGACTTTGAACAAGGGTCGGGGCTATAATACGTCCGAACGCAACAAATGGTCCAGTCAGCCGATCGGCGTTATTCCGATCGATTCGATTTTCACGCCTGTCCGCAAGGTTAATTTCTCTGTGGAAAACACGCGTGTCGGACAATTTACCGATTATGACAAACTGACCCTTGAAGTATGGACAGATGCGACGGTTGAAGTAACCGAAGCCTTAAGTCTGGGCGCAGGCATACTCTGTGAACATTTGAATCTGTTCATGGCGCTGACCGATGCCGCCGGCAGTCCGAGCTTCAGGGATCATGATGACGGCAGCAGTAAAAATCATGTGCTGGATACCGTTATTGAGGATCTTGATTTTTCCGTTAGAACTTATAATTGCCTGAAACGCGCCGGAATCAACTCGATTGGCGATCTGGTCGCCAGAACCGAGGAAGATATGATGAAGGTCCGCAATTTGGGCAAGAAATCCCTGGAAGAAGTTATTCAGAAACTGGAAGAACTGGGTTTGTCTTTGGCTGCTCTGGAAGAATGAGCGCAAGGACAGATCTGATCAGTTAGGAGGTCATCAAAATGCCTGCACAGAGAAAACTTGGACGTGCCTCTGATGTGCGGTTGTCCATGCTGAGAGGGATGGTTACCACCCTTATTGTCAAAGGCAGGATCGAAACAACCGAAGCCCGTGCCAAAGAAGTCAAACGGATCGCAGAAAAGCTGATTACGCTGGCTATTCAGGAAAAAGACAATTTCACAACACGGGGTTTGATCGTTTCCAAAGCCAAATTGGACGGCAAGAGCCGCAAAGTACTGAAATCCGTGACAGCTAAGAGCGGTGTGAAGTACGATGTCGTAACCCGTGAACAAACGACCGATATGTCCCAGGTGGACAATCCTTCGCGGCTGGCCGCGCGCCGTCAGTGTATGCTGTGGCTGAACAAGAGCCATGATAACGACGGAAAGGTCATCAATCCGGTCAATATTTTGTTTGATACCGTCGCGCCGAAATATGTCGGTCGCGCAGGCGGATACGCCCGGATCATCAAAAAAGGTGCACGCCAGGGCGATGCAGCTGAAATGGCCATTCTTGAACTGATTTGATTAAACAATAACTTGTTTTAATCGTCGGTTAAAAGAATGAGAGACCGTATCATTTGCGGGGATGGGCTCTGGCCTGTCCCCGTTCTCATATCCGAAAAGCGTGAGGCGCAATGGAAACTTTCATTAGTCTGGAGAAAGTTCATTATAGTTATCAACAGAGCGGACGAGAGCCCCTTCTGGCTGTCCAGGATGTCAGCCTGACTATCCCCAAAGGAAGTCATGTGGCTATTCTTGGCCGCAATGGTTCCGGGAAATCAACACTAGCCCGTTTGATCAACGCCCTGGAACAGCCGACCGAAGGAACTATTTTGGTTTCCGGAATGAGTACCGCCGAGGAAGGCAATATCTGGGAAATCAGGCGTTTGTGCGGTATGGTTTTCCAAAATCCGGATAACCAGATCATCGGAACGACCGTTGAGGAAGATGTTGCTTTCGGACCGGAAAATCTTGGCTTTCCCCAGGCAAAAATCAGAAAATCGGTTGACGACGCTCTGGAATATGTCGGACTGACCGAAGTCGCGCAGAAACCGCCCCATCTGCTGTCCGGCGGTCAAAAACAAAAGTTGGCAATTGCCGGTATCCTGGCTATGAAACCGTCGTGTCTGATCATGGATGAGGCCACCTCGATGCTCGATCCGATCAGCAGAACCGAATTTATGAATCTGGTTCAGGATTTGATTCGGCGCGAAGGCTTAACGGTGATCAACATCACCCACAATATGGAAGAAGTTTTACTGGCTGATCAGGTCTATGTCATGACCGGCGGCCAAATTGTCGTGTCCGGAACACCGGCGGAAGTTTTCGATCAGGTTGAACTGATTAAACAAAAAGGGCTGGATGTGCCGACCCACACGGATATTGTCCATGTTTTGGCGGAAAAGCTTCAACAAACGCTTAAGCCGATGGAGGCGTCATCCTGGGATGATGCCCGTCAGGCGGTGAAACGGCTGATCGAAACCGCGCGGCAGGAAAATAAGCGTGAGATGCCGGTCTGCCCGACGTATGATTCTGAACCTGTTTCGATTCCGGAGCAAGAAAATAAAAAACCGGATGAGATTGTCATCTCGATACGCGATTTGTCTTTTACCTATACGCCCGGAACCATTTTATCATCGCAAGCTCTTCAGCATGTGAGTTTCGATGTCCGCGCCGGTGAGATGCTGGGCATCATCGGGCATAGCGGATCGGGCAAGTCGACATTGATCCAGCATTTGAACGGATTATTACGCGGCGCCAAAGGACAGGTGACCGTTTTAGGGATGGATGCTTCAACAGGAGCCGATGTCCGCAAGATAAGACAAAAAGTCGGCCTGCTTTTCCAATATCCGGAACACCAGTTGTTTGAAGAAACCGTTTTCCAGGATATTGCTTTCGGTCCGCGTCGGATGGGCCTTGATATGAATCAGATCGAAAGACGAGTGCTGAAAGCAGCGCATATCGTCGGTCTGCAAAATGATGAACTGGAAAGATCGCCTTTTGAGTTATCGGGAGGCCAAAAACGCCGGGCAGCCATAGCCGGAATTCTAGCTATGGAACCGGATATTTTAATTTTAGATGAGCCGGCTGCCGGACTGGATCCGGCCGGTCGGGACGAAATCCTCGGATATGCCGACCGTCTGCGGCAGATGGGAGTAACCGTCATTCTGGTTTCCCATAGCATGGAGGATGTCGCCCGCCTGGCCGACCGCGTACTGGTCCTGAAGCAAGGAAAGGTTCAGGCTTTCGGCACGCCGAAAGAAGTTTTCGCCGACGAAGCGGTTCTGGCCGAAGCCGGTTTATCGCTGCCAAGGACAACCGCTTTTCTTCGTTCGCTGAAAACCTGGCTGCCGGATCTGGATTGTGATTGTTATACGCCGGAAGTGGCGGCCAATCATATCATAGCAGCCGCCCTGCCGTCCGGCGGATGCGAAAAGGCAGGTGAAGCACATGCTTAAGCAAATTTCACTGGGCCGATATTATCCGGGCGACTCATTACTGCATCGCCTGGATCCTAGGGTTAAAATAGTTATATCGCTTTTTTATATGATCCTGGTGTTTTTAGTCCAGTCGGCAATACCGATGGCCGTTCTGGGTTTACTGACCCTGGCGTTGGTTTTATTGTCCCGCGTGCCGCTGCGTCAGATCCTGAATAGTTTGAAACCGATACTTTTTATTCTGGTTTTTGCTTTTGTCATTAATCTTGTGACGGTGCAGGGCGATACCTGGATGGAAATCGGACCGTTAAAAATAACGGACCAGGGTGTTTATACCGCCTTGCGCATGGCGGCCCGCCTGATTTTACTGATTGTGAGCACCACGTTGTTTTTGACGCTTACCACGACGCCTATTCTGGTTGCCGACGCGCTGGAGAGTCTGCTTAATCCGCTGCGCCGGATTGGTTTCCCGGTTCATGAGATGGCTATGATGATGTCGATTGCCTTGCGTTTTGTACCGACATTGTTGGAGGAAACTGATAAAATCATGAAGGCGCAATCATCACGCGGCGCCGACTACGATACAGGCGGCCTGATCGCCAAAGCCCGCGGTCTGGTGTCTGTCCTGATTCCCTTATTTGTCAGCGCATTTAAACGGGCCGAGGATCTGGCTGTAGCTATGGAAGCCCGTTGTTATCGAGGCGGCGAGGGCAGAACCCGTTTGAAGGTTATGCGGTTTAAAAGAAGCGATTTGCTGTTCAGTCTGCTGATGGTCGTGCTGACGGCGGGGATTCTGGTTTTGCAGCATTTTATTGAATTCGGCCCTTGAGCTGGGCTATAATGAGGAACAAAATCCGAGAAGCTTTCGGGAGGTTATGTATGAGTTACTTTGTTGGGATTGATCTTGGCGGCACGAATATAAAAGCCGGCATTGTCAATGAAAAAGGCGAGATTATCCATAAAAACCGGATTAAAACCCGGGCTGACCGCGATCAGCTGGAAATTATCCATGATATGGGGATGCTGGCCCGTCAGGTTATCGAGGAAGCCGGCCTTACGCAGGCGGATGTACTGGCGATCGGCATCGGTTCGCCGGGTACGCCGAATAATGAAGCTGGCACATTGATTTATGCCAATAACCTGCCTTTCCATCAGGCTCCTATGCGTTCGGAAATCCGCAAAGTAATCGACCTGCCGGTTTTTATCGATAATGACGCCAATGTTGCCGCTCTGGCGGAAAGTGTCGCCGGAGCGTCGAAAGGTACCAATCATTCGGTAGCCATCACTTTGGGCACCGGCGTTGGCGGCGGCGTGGTTATTAACCGACGCATATACAGCGGCTTCAATCACGCCGGCTGTGAAGTCGGCCATATTCTGGTCAAAGCGGGCGGCGAGCCTTGCACTTGCGGCCGCAAAGGCTGCTTTGAATCTTATGCGTCGGCAACGGCGATTATCCGGGAAACCGAACGGGCGGCCGCCGCGCATCCGGAGTCGATTCTCAACGCCCTGATCACAGAAAATGGCGGCAAAGCCGACGGACGTACGGCTTTCGAGGGCATGCGCCGCGGTGATAAAGCAGCGGCTGCCGTCGTTCAGGAATACATGGAAATGTTGTCTGAAGGTCTGGCTAATGTTATTAACGGTTATATGCCGGAAGTCATTGTTATTGGCGGCGGCGTCTGCAATGAGGGCGACGCCTTGCTGGAACCGGTCCGTAAACTGACGCTGGCCAAAGCTTATTTGGGCGAAGGTGTTCCGCAGCCGAAGATTCGCCTGGCCGAAATGGGCAATGACGCCGGCATTGTCGGCGCAGCCATGATGGCCAGCACATGCCTGGAAGATCACCTGCGCGGTTGACAGCCGCGCAGAATGAATGGCCGGCCGCGATATGAAAGAACCTGATCCGGGATCAATACGCAATCTGGCTTTGCTGAGCGAATACGACGGCACGGCCTTTTGCGGTTGGCAGATTCAGAGCGGCCAGCGAACTGTTCAGCAAGTTTTACGCGACGCGCTGATCCGCCTGACCGGCGAATCCGAATTGCAGCTGACGGGATGCAGCCGGACGGACGCCGGTGTTCATGCCCGGGGGCATGTCAGTCATTTCCATACGCGGTGCCGGATTCCCGTTGATCGATTTCCTCTGGCATTAAACAGCGTATTACCGTCCGACGTGTCCGTGAAAGCAGCCTGCCCGGTCTATGCGGGCTTCAACGCCCGCTTTGCCGCCCGGGCTAAGACTTATACCTATCGTATCTGGAACCAGCAAACCAGACCGGCCATCGGCCGCAATCAGGTTTGCCATGTTCCCGGACAGCTGGATTTGGCCGCTGTGCGGCAAACTCTGCCGATTCTGACCGGACGCCACGATTTTCAGGCTTTTCGGGACACCGGCGGCAACAACCGGTCGACCGTCCGGAATTTGTTCCGAATCGAATTGGCTGTCGAGGGGCCGCTTGTCGTTTTGACTTATCAGGGCGACGGATTTTTATATCATATGGTTCGGGTGATAACCGGAACGCTTGTTGCGGTCGCCCAGGGGAAATTAACGCCGGAGCAGGTGGCCGGAATCCTGGCGGGCGGCGACCGGCGTTTGGCCGGCAAGACGATGCCGCCGGAAGGATTATGCCTGGAGCAAGTTTTATATGATCCGCCGTTGTTCATAAATCAAACAGAACAAGCCGGACCGGAAGGAGATAATCATGTTCAGTCTACGCTGGAATGAACGCACCAATTTGACGATGCTGACTGATTTTTACGAATTAACCATGTCAAAAGGGTATCTGGACCATGGCCTGCAGGATACTTATGCCTATTTTGATCTTTTTTTCCGGTCGGTTCCGGAAGACGGCGGATATGCAATTATGGCCGGAGTCGAGCAAATGATCGATTACCTGAAGGCCTTGCAGTTTACAGAGGACGATCTGAATTATCTGGCTTCCATGAAAACCTTTGACGACCGTTTTCTCGATTATTTACGGCACTTTAAATTTTCCTGCGATATCTGGGCTATCCCGGAAGGCACGCCGATTTTTCCGACCGAGCCCATTGTTAAAGTCCGGGGTCCGATCATTCAGGCACAGATGGTCGAAACCATGCTATTGGTTACCATCAATCATCAGAGCCTGATCGCGACCAAGACTTCGCGGATTATCCGGGCAGCCAAAGGCCGTCCGGTCATGGAATTCGGATCACGCCGGGCTCAGGGCTACGACGCGGCGGTACTCGGCGCGCGGGCCGCTTATATAGCCGGTGTTGCCGGAACAGCTTGCACCATTTGCGGCGAGCAGTTCGGCATCCCGATTGTCGGAACGATGGCTCACAGCTGGGTGCAAACCTTCGAGTCCGAATACGACGCCTTTGCGGCCTATGCGCGGTCGTTTCCTGAAAACACGGTCTTGCTGGTCGATACTTATAATGTGCTTAAATCAGGCATCCCCAATGCCATACGCGTAGCGAAGGATGTTCTGGAGCCGATGGGCTATCGCCTGCGCGGTATCCGAATTGACAGCGGCGACCTGACCTACCTGACCTTGCGTGCCCGCGACATGTTGGATATAGCCGGCCTGCAGGATTGCAAGATCACCGTCAGCAATGCTCTGGACGAATACATCATCCGCGATCTGATTCAACAAGGCGCGTCGATTGATTCATTCGGCGTCGGCGAACGCCTGATCACCTCGCGCGCCGAACCGGTCTTCGGGGGCGTTTACAAATTGGCGGCTATCGAACGTGACGGCGAGATTATTCCACGCATGAAATTTTCCGAAAATACGGGTAAAATTACCAATCCATGCAATAAAGAAGTCTGGCGGTTCTATGACCAGTCCACCGGCAAAGCTCTGGCCGACGTGATAACGCTAGCCGACGAGACTATTTCAGAAGATGAACCTTATGAACTCTTTGACCCGTTCCATACCTGGAAACGGAAATCTCTGACCAATTTCCGGGTCCGCCGCTTGCTCGTGCCGATTTTTGTCGGCGGAAATCTCATCTACCGGCGTGTGCCGATCGAAGAAAGCCGGCGTTACTGCGCTGAAGAAATGGATCATCTCTGGGAATCGCTCAAACGTTTCGAAAATCCCCAGACCTATTATGTTGATCTGTCGCAGAAACTCTGGGATATCAAAGATCAGTTGCTGCATGCCAATAAACAATTGATTTAACAACCGGCAAAGGGTTGAGACCGCGGGTCGGTCAAAAGAAAGGAAAAACAAATGCCTACTACAAAAGCGACCATCACTATGGAAGACGGCAGCCAGATTGTTCTCGAGCTGGAACCTGAGCGTATTCCGCTGACAACGGCTAATTTCATCAAGCTGGCCCGGCAGGGCTTTTACAACGGTTTGATTTTTCACCGGGTAATACCCGGCTTTATGATCCAGGGCGGCTGCCCGCAAGGCACCGGAACCGGCGGCCCCGGGTATCAAATCAAGGGCGAATTCAAGGCTAATGGATTTAATAATCCGATTAAACATGAGCGGGGTGTCATTTCTATGGCCCGTTCAATGAATCCGGATTCCGCCGGTTCGCAGTTCTTCATCATGCATCAGAAAGCGCTGCATCTGGACGGCCAATATGCGGCGTTCGGCCATGTCGTCCAGGGAATAGAAGTCGTTGATAAAATAGCCGCGGTCAAAACCGGTAATCAAGATCGCCCGGTCATTGATCAGCGGATCAGACAAATCGACATCGAGGAAAGCACAGCTGAATGAAAAGCCCGTCAAAGGCTATATTAAAGGCTCTTTGTAAATAATGCTTGCGTTTTCCGGATCCCTATGCTATGCTTAGCTAAGGCCATTATCTTGACGTGATCGTATGTGTTATAAAGTGCCTTTCTTCTTGAAAAGATTGTGTATTTTCTGATTCATGGATCGACAGCTCATTATTATGTCCGAATATTTTCAAGGAGGCATGAACACATGCCGGATCGTACCATCACTTGCAAGGATTGTGGAAATCAGTTTGTCTTCACAGAAGGCGAACAAGCGTTTTACAAAGAAAAGGGCTTCGAAAATGAACCCCAGCGTTGCCCGGACTGCCGCAGAGCTCGTAAGCAACAGCGGAACAACAGCCGTTTCAACAACAACAGCTGGTAAAACCATCCTCAAGCAACAAAAGAACCGTCGGCGTCAGCCGGCGGTTTTTTTTACACCATCATCTCATTAGGGAGGACGTTTTAATGGCCAATCTACCACAGAATCCAAGCTTTAATGACAAAGAGAAAATTTCTTCGGTTCTCTGTCTGGTCGGCACCTATAGTTTTCGCGGCAGCAAGGGGATATATCCCTTGTCTTTTGATGCCGCGACCGGCCATTTATCAGCTGCCGGCGAGCCGGCAGCCCTGGAAAATCCGACTTACTTAGCTGAAGATCGTCTGCGCGGCCTTATTTTTGCTGTCAGCGAAACAAATCAATATCACGGCCGGTTTGGCGGCAGCCTTGCGTCATTCAAACGTTCGCCGGATACAAATCAACTGCATCTGATTGATCAACAACCGTCAGGCGGCAGCAGCCCTTGCCACTTGCTTGTTGATTCCGGCCGCCGCAGACTGGTTGTTGCCAATTATGGCAGCGGTTCGGCAACAATTCTGGATTATCTGGAGGATGGCCGCCTGATCCTGCCTGCCGATCCGGCAGCCTGTCTGATCAGTCATAAGGGTTCGGGTCCTGATCCGGACCGCCAGGAAGGCCCGCATGTTCATCATGTCAGTTTGACACCCGATGGGAAACATTTGAATCTGGTGGATCTGGGCCTCGACCAGATTGTCACTTACCCCTGGCCTATAGCATCCGCCGAAGCTCACGCGGCCAGCCCGCTGGCCAGCCTGACCTGCCCGCCCGGCACTGGCCCGCGGCATCTGGTTTATGGTCAAGAGCCCTATGTTTATGCTGTCATGGAAATGGGCAGTGAAGTTCTGGCTTTACAGGCAGAGTCCGACAGTTACCGTCTGACACAGCGTATCAGCACCTTGCCCGAAGCCTGCTGTCCGTCGGATAACACCGGGGCTGCAATCCGGCTAAGCCCGGACGGCCGATGGCTTCTGGCTTCCAATCGCGGTCATGACAGCCTGGCGATATATGCAGTGGATCCAACAAACGGCCGGCTGACCTGGACTCGAAATGAATCCTGCGGCGGCCGCGTTCCGCGTGATTTCTACCTATTGCCGCAAGCGGCCGGCCCGGATTTCTGGATATTGGCTGCCAGCCAGGAGGATGACCGGATTTGCGTTTACCGGATGGACGCCCAAAACGGCACGATGACCGGTCCGTGCTGCACCTTCCAGGTCCCCGCGCCGGTATGCCTGCTGCCGCTTCATTAAACCGGGACGGCAGGTTTAATCCTGAACACAGGAAATCATGGCCAGGTAGTTCTCGATCGGCACATAATAAGGCACGCTATTGCCGGTGCCGACGGCAAAGCTGCCCCGGCCGGCTGTCCGCCGCAGCATGGCGTTAACCCGGGCGCGGATCGCGGCAGGCGTGGAACGGCAGATAAAGTCCAGATCGAAGCCGCCCATGATGGCAATCCGCCGGCCATAACGCTCGTAAGCATCTTCAACCGGCATGATTTTATCTTCGAATGAATGCTTGCCGTCGAATTGAATATCCTCGATCAGATCCTCCCAGACATCGCGCAGATTGCCGCACGAATGCAGAATGGACGGCCTGCCCGCCGCGTGGCCGGCCGCGACTATCTGCCGGTGCCAGGGAAAGACATATCGACGCATGTCGGCCGGCGACAGCAAAGTCTGCTGGGAAAACCCCCAGTCATCATTAACGATCAAGGCGCCAACCGCCGGGTATTGCAGGCAGATTTGGTAATAACGCAAAATGCGCGAGCCGACCGCCGTAAAAATTTCATCCAGGAGGTCCGGGTCTTCGGCGCTCATAACGCATAGTGTTTCATAACCTAAAAGCGTTATGGTGTTTTCCAGAACGCCGCCCGGACCGGAAACAATCATTTTCATACCTGAAGGCAGATCGGCCGTCAGTTTTGTCAGCCGGCTGTAATCGAATTCGTCAGGATCCGGCCAGGCATAAGCGGCAAAAGAAGCCCGATCGGTTATAATACCCGGGGCATTTTGCGAAATGGAACGGGCATGGGGAATTTCCGGATGCGGAAAGGCGAAATCCGAACCGGCCAATGAAACATAATCATAACCGGCATGATAAAAGGCGCTGATCAAACGGCGATAAGGACCCAGCTTGTCACGATTGTCGAACGTTTCGTTCTGCGTCAGGTAATCATAGACCTGATCATTCATAAAAAACTCAAACAGGGTTGGCCGGTCAGGTTCGCCGCGTTGTAGAACACGCAGCAGATTTTGGAAATCAGGTTGTCGCATATCATTAATCCTCCTTTCCTCAGGATAGATGATTATCTTCGTTACGACTGTCAAAAAACACCTTATTTCTGTCAAGATTTTGCTTTCTGTAAGCTTGAGGCGTCAATCCGGTTTCGCGTAAAAAAACAGACGTAAAATGGCTGGGACTGGAAAAACCGGTTTCGATGGCGATGCTTCCCACCGCCTGACAGGAATTGATCAGGCGCCGGCGGGCTTCCTGCAGGCGGATATGACGAATATAATCTGAAAAACGTTTGCCGGTGGCTAAATGAAAAGTCCGGCTGAAATGGTGGCAGCTCATGAAACAAAGTCCGGCGGCTGTCCTTTCATCAAGATGCCCGGAGTAATGCTCTTGTACATAGGTGAAAGCCGGCTGCAGACGATTCAGGCGGAGCATATCCTGATTGTTGGCGGGAAAGTTGACAATCCCCTGCCGGATCAGCCAGGCAAATAATTTCAACAGACTGCCTTTAACCGATAATGCCATGGCCGGCGGCTTATCGCGGAAATCATCTTCCAGATCGGTCAACAGCCGGCGTACCGCCGGTTGATTCTCAATCGAAACATGAGCTAAACAGCGGCTGTCGGGCTGCAGAAACGGCAAAACGGCGGAAATATCAGGACTGCCCATATCCTGCAGCCAATCCGGTGAAAACTGAAGCACATAAAACAGGCAATCGGCTAAATCCGGTATCCCGTGACTTGTGCCGGCGCCCAGCAAAACCATATCGCCTTCATGTAAAACCAACGTTTGTTGTTCCAGCTCAAGCCGGCATTCGCCTCGCAGTAAAAGAAGCAGCTCCAGATGTTCATGCCAATGCCGCAGGACACCCGACTTGCCCGGGCCGCACCTCTGATTGTAAAAAACCTCAAAAGGCCAGCCCTCGGACTGCAGAGATAATTTGGATTCGTGTAAACCTTTCATATGATAATATCCTGTCCGGCAGTTGTCGATGTTTCGCTTTGAAGTGATTAAAGCCCGGTTCTTTCCCAGTATAACGCAAGCGGCAGATGATTGACAGATGAACATCTGATTCGCTAATATGAATTTATCAAACCCCGCCGCAAAGAAAAAAGAAAGGAGAAGGCCATATGCCCAAAAAAGTGCAGATAATCGGCGCTCCGCTGCCGAATATTCCCTGGGAAGAAAAACCTGCTTCCTGCCGGGATGTCGTCTGGCGTTCGGTCCGCAATCCAATTATACCGCGCGATTTATTACCGGATTCCAACAGTATTTTTAATAGTGCCGTTGTGCCATATCAGGGTTCGTTTGCCGGCGTATTCCGCTGCGATAATACCGGCCGTTATATGCGCATTCACAGCGGACGCAGTCAGGACGGCATTCATTGGAATATTAATCCGCGGCGGATTGAAATGATTTGTGACGACCCGGAAATCGGCGCTTTTGATTACGCTTACGATCCGCGGGTCTGCCAAATCGATGATACATATTATGTCACCTGGTGTAATGGGTATCACGGACCGACTATTGGCATCGCCAAAACACAGGATTTTGAACATTTTTATCAGCTGGAAAACGCCTTCCTGCCATTTAACCGCAACGGGGTGCTTTTCCCTCGTAAAATAAACGGCCGCTATGCGATGCTCAGCCGGCCAAGCGACAATGGACATACGCCATTTGGCGATATCTTCTATAGCGAGAGCCCGGATTTGACGTTCTGGGGACGGCATCGCCATGTCATGTCGCCGCGCGGTTCCTGGCAGAGCACCAAGGTCGGTCCCGGTCCGGTGCCGATCGAAACCGACGAAGGCTGGCTGCTGATCTACCACGGTGTCCTGACTTCATGCAATGGCTTTGTTTATCATGTCGGCGCGGCGCTGCTCGATATCGAACAGCCCTGGCGTGTCCTGTTCCGGACTGATCCCTATATCCTGTCGCCGCGGACGCTCTATGAATGTGTCGGCGATGTCCCTAACGTTGTGTTTCCCTGCGCGGCGCTGGCCGACGCGGCTACCGGCCGCCTGGCCGTCTATTATGGCGGCGCCGACACGGTTACCTGTCTTGCTTTCGCCGAGGTCGGCGAGCTGGTGTCCTTTATTAAAACGCATTCCGTTGTTTGATGCGATATTTAAATACAACAGAACCGGTATCATAAACCGGCCAAAAGGAGAAAGACATGTCCGAAGAAAATGAATGCTTGAGTTATCGGGAACAATTGCGGCATACCGGATCAACCGGCCAGCTGTACAGCGTCCGGCGCTGGCAGTTATGCGAGGGCCCCGGAGACGGTCTGCGCATGATTGAAGTTTGCACCGCGGCCGGACTGCGCGCTCTGTTTTGCGAAAGCCGCGCCCTGGACCTTTATGAACTGCAGTATAAAGGTGTCAATATTGGTTTTCAAAGCAAAAACGGATTATTGGGCAGCCGCGCGTTGCCCGTGGCGCCAAATTCTTTCGCCCCGACCTGGCCCGGCGGCATGTTGGCGACCTGCGGCCTGCGCAATACCGGATCGGATTGTCAGACAGAATCGGAATATTTCCCGGCACACGGACGGATCAACAGTGCCGCGGCAGGAAACATCGTCATCGATTGTGATCTGGAGCAAGGGCGTCTGGTCATCGGCGGCCGGATCGGGGAATCGGCCCTTTTCGGACCTAACCTGGTTTTAAAACGGCAAATAACCATTCCCTTGAACGGTTCGACAATAACCTGGCAAGACGAAGTGCTCAATCTGGCTGCTGAAGAGGAGCCGATTTTCCTGTTGTATCATTTCAATTTCGGCTATCCCTTCCTGGGACCGAAGCTTCAGCTCCATTTTCCGCAAGGTCAGATTGTTCCACGTACCGAAGTTGCTAAATCAGGTTTGTCCGAATATGATCAGATTTGCGAACCTGTTGATGGGTACCCGGAACAAGTCTTTTTCCACCTGCCGCTTCCCGGCAGCGAACCGGAACAAGAGATCCGGCTGGTCCGTGCCGATTTGCGCCTGACGGCCAGCCTGAAATACTCGGCTGCCGAGCTGCCTGTTCTGGTCCAGTGGAAGTCCATGAAATCCGGCGATTATGCCTTGGGAATCGAGCCCAGCACCAGTAAAATCCGCGGCCGGGCCGCCGAATTGGCCGATGGGTACGATCAGATTATCGAGGGCTACGGCCGGCGCGCTTTCCATTTGAGCCTGTCCTTGGCGTCCTTGGATTGATTGCGGTTTGAGGACGGATCGATGAAGGATAAAATCCTGGATGTTTTACGCCGCCAAAAAGGTTTTGTTTCCGGAGAAACACTGAGCGGACAATTGGGCGTTTCCCGGAGCATGATCTGGAAAGTTGTCAAAACACTGCAGCAGGAAGGCTATCCGATTGAAGCGATAACCCGGCGCGGTTATCGCCTGACCGGTGAGCCGGATATCTTGTCTGAGACCGAAATGAAACGCATACTCGATGATTCCAGCTTAAAAGCTGCCTTTCCCGCTGCGTTTTTTCAAACGCAGACCGATTCAACCAACCTGATGGCGCGGCGCGCCGCTGATAACGGCGCGCCGAACGGCAGCATTTTTTTGGCAGAGGAACAAACCGGCGGTAAAGGAAGACGGGGCCGGTCCTGGAACAGCAGTAAATCACAGGATTTGACCTTCTCGCTGCTTTTCCGGCCGGATGCAGAACCGGCCGGTTTGGCTCCGGTTACGCTTTTCGCCGGTTTATGTACGGCCGCGGCGCTCAACCGGCTTACCGGCGGCGACGGCTCTGTTCCGGCGCAGCGGGAGCAGCCGGATTACGGCATAAAGTGGCCTAATGATATTGTTGCCGCAGCAAGCGGCCGTAAATTGGGTGGCTTGCTGACGGAATTAATTGTCGAGGAGAACCGGGTCCGGGCTTTAATAATCGGTATTGGTATCAATATCAATACAACGGAATTTCCGGCAGATATAAGCCGGACGGCAACCTCGTTATGGCTTGAACAAAACAAGACTTACCGACGTCTGGACGTCCTGCGTTTTATCTTAAGTGAAATTGCCGGGCGGCTGCCGCAGATTTATAATCCGGAATCCTGGCTGCCCGAATATCGACACTTATGTCTGACTCTCGGCCGCGAGGTTCGCGTCATAGGGCAAAACGGTGATTTTACCGGCAAAGCGCTGGATGTGGATGACGACGGCGAACTGCTTGTCGAAACGCAAAACGGCGGCCGCCAGACCGTCCGTTCCGGCGAAGTGTCTGTGCGGGGCCTTTTTGGATATCTCTAGACAAATCGAAAGGACATCTATTGTCAACTGTTACAACAAAATGAGGTTGACAATTAAAAACCAACTATTTATAATGGCAACCGTATTGAATTAAATGTCTGTAAAGGAGTTGCCATGCGTTCGTCGACTCGTTTTTCGACCCGGGACCTGACCTTGATTGCCCTTTTTGCTGTTTTAGCCATTATCGGCGGGAAAATCGTTCTGCCGGTATTAATGATTCCATTCACCTTACAGACCGCTGTCTGCCTGTTGACCGGTTTACTGCTGGGCGGGAAAAGAGCTATGCTGGCACAAGGTCTATATATTTTTATGGGGCTCGCCGGCTTGCCTGTTTTTGCTGCCGGCGGCGGTCCGGCTTATGTACTCCAGCCGTCCTTCGGCTACCTGCCCGGTATGCTGCTGGGCGCCGGGCTCATTGGAATTTTAACCGACCGGGTTGATCCGCGGCGGGAACAGATTCGTTTCCGTCACCTTTTGCCGATCAACCTGGCCGGCCTTCTGGTCATTTACCTATGCGGCGTCGGTTATCTTTATATAATCAAGAATATCTATACGCCTGGTTCGTTTTCGTTTATCCGGGCTTTGCAAGTCGGTTTTCTGCCTTATTTAATAACCGATGGTTCTTACATGGTTGCTGTCGCGGCCATAGGTCCGGCGATTCGCCGGGCGACCCGCGCTTATCTCTTGCCCAGACCGAAAATCCCGCAATCAACCTGATACGACCCGCTATTTCAGAAATTCATCGGCTTCGGCCAGTTTTTCGATGATCGAAATACTTTGCGGGCAAAGCGATTCGCAGTGGCCGCAGGCTACGCATTGTGACGCGTCATTCTTTTTGGCGGCCAGATCGCGGTACCCCTGACAACTGGACTTGGCATCGTCAAAGAGGAAAGCCTGATTGTAAAGCCGGAAAACATCGGGAATTTCGACGCCGGAGGGGCAGGGCATGCAATAATTGCAGCCGGTACAGCCGACTTTGATTTTACTTCGATAGAGATCTTGAACCTTGGCAACCAGCGTTTTTTCTTCCGCAGTCAGGCAATTGGGCCGCGCGTCGGCAAAGATCCGCAGATTGTCGTCCAATTGTTCCATCGTACTGACGCCGCTTAGAATAACGCTGACTTCGGGGAAATTCATCAGCCAGCGGAACGCCCATTCGGCGGGGCTGCGGCTTACTTTATCTTGATTCCAGACCGCTTGAATGTCGGCCGGCACCTTTTGCGCCAGCGCACCGCCGCGCAGCGGTTCCATGATTACTACGGCGATGCCGCGCTCGGCCGCGGCGCGCATACCTTCCACACCGGCCTGATAATGGTCGTCCAGAAGATTCAGCTGTATCTGGCACATGTCCCAGGGATAACTGGCGAGAATCTGCCGGAAAAGCGGCAGCTGATCATGAAAAGAAAAGCCGGCGTGACGGATTTTGCCTGATTGGCGAGCCCGATCGAGAAATTTGAAGACATCCAGAGAACAGACCTTGTCCCAGTTTTCTTGATTCAAAGCGTGCAGGAGATAGAAATCGATCCGGTCTGTCTGCAGCTTTGCCAGCTGTTCATCCAGGATTCTGTCAAAATCCGCTGCTGTTTTAACTTGCCAAACCGGCATTTTCGTCGCCAGGCTGACCCGGTCGCGATACCCGTCCAATAAAGCGCGGCCGACGACGCGTTCGCTGTTGCCCTGGTGATAAGGATAAGCTGTATCCAGATAAGTCACGCCTTCGTCGATAGCGTGACGAATCATTCGGATGGCTTCCTCTTCATCGATTTTGCCATAATTTACACTGCCGTCGGCCTGTTTTTGTAAAGGCAGACGCATGCAGCCCATACCAAAAGTTGAAACCGGAACAGCGCTTTTGCCCATTTTACGATAATACATAGTGCACCTCCTATTCTTGACAAGGATAACATAGTCGCTATATTGTATAAAGTAGTTACATTCATCTCATATAGTTACACAAAAGTAACCATGAAGTTCGGAGGATCTCATGACTCAAGACATGGAACAAGTAAAATCAACAACATACGATATGACGCAGACCGACACGTGTACCGGCGATAATGCCCAGCCGATTGAATGCTCAATCGAGAAAGCTCTGGATGTTCTGGGCGGGAAGTGGACTTTCTTGATCATCCGCGATTTATTCGATGGAACCCGGCGTTTTGGCGAACTACGGAAATCCCTGACCGGGGTCAGTCCTAAAACCTTATCCATCCGCCTGCGCGAACTGGAAGACAAAGACATCGTCAAGCGTACAGCTTATGCAACGATACCGCCAACCGTTGAGTATAGTTTAACGGAAAAAGGCCGCAGTCTCAAGCCGATTATAAAAGCCATGAAATTGTGGGGAAAAGAATGGGGCTGATTTGTTTTCAAGATAGTCCACAGTATGCGAACACAAAAGTCCACAATGCGCGGACACGCTCGGTCAGAAATAGAATCTGATAATTCTATAACAATAACATAAAGCGTCGATAAGTTGAAAAATATTATCATTTATATGACAATACGATAATAATTGCCTCATTTACCCAGAGACATTGCTGTTTTTGATTTAATCTGCCATAATGCAAATGTACACCGCCGGCGGATTCAACACAAACGTGATATAGAAAGTGTGGTCGAATCATGGACACAATGCTTGCTTTGGTTAAAGAAAAACCGGAGCCTGGCCTTTGGTTGCGTCAGGTGCCGGTTCCCGTACCCGGGAAAAATGACGTATTGATTAAGATACGTAAAACATCTATTTGCGGAACAGATGTTCATATTTATAAATGGGATGAATGGGCCCGGCAAACGATTCCTGTCGGAATTACGATCGGTCATGAATTTGTCGGCGAGATCGTTGAACTCGGCGAAAATGTAGTTGGTTTTGAACGGGGAGAACGTGTTTCCGGCGAAGGCCATATCGTCTGCGGCGCGTGCCGGAACTGTCTGGCCGGCCGGCGCCACTTATGTAAAAACACAAGCGGCATCGGGGTTAACCGCAACGGCGCATTTGCCGAATACCTTGCGATGCCCGCCACCAATGTCTGGCATTGTTCGCCGGACATCGATGACGATGTTATCTCCTGTTTCGATCCGCTGGGCAATGCGACGCATACGGCTCTGACATACGATGTGGTCGGGGAGGATGTCCTGATTACCGGCGCCGGTCCGATCGGCATTATGGCGACGGCCATCTGCAGACATGTCGGCGCGCGTCATGTTGTGGTAACGGATATCAATGAATATCGATTATCGCTGGCAGCCCGGATGGGTGCAACCCGGGTCGTCAATACCGGCCGGACCAATCTGAATTCGGTTATGGCTGAGCTTCAGATGAAAGAAGGCTTTGATGTCGGACTGGAAATGTCCGGCAATCCCGACGCTTTCCGGGATATGATCCAGGCGATGTATCACGGCGGTAAAATCGCGCTGCTGGGCATACCCAAAGAAGGAACGCTGATTGACTGGAATAAAGTTGTTTTCAATGGATTGACGATAAAAGGCATCTACGGCCGTGAAATGTACGAGACCTGGTATAAAATGTCCACCATGCTGCAGAGCGGGCTGGATATCACGCCGGTTATTACTCACCGGCTGCCGGTTGAAGAATTTGAACAGGGTTTTGCCACCATGATTAGCGGCCAGTCGGGCAAGATTGTGCTGGACTGGTCGACGATCGGAAAAACATCCGCAAAGAAGTGAAGGTGACGTTCATGAAAAAAGCATACGAGTATTACGATGCCCTGTTGCAGGAAATCCGCCAAAAAGGATTATATAAGAGCGAGCGTCCGATCCTTGGCCCCCAGGGTCCGAAAATCCGAACCGCCGGCCAGGGTCAGATGCTGAATTTCTGCGCCAATAATTATTTGGGGCTGGCATCGGATCCCCGGGTTATCGAAGCCGCGCGAGCCAGCTATGATGAATGGGGCTTTGGTTTATCTTCAGTTCGATTTATCTGCGGCACGCAACAGCTGCACCGCGAACTGGAAGCGGCGGTCAGCGAATATCTCGGCATGGAAGATACCATCCTCTATTCATCCTGTTTTGACGCCAACGGCGGTCTCTTTGAAACCCTGCTCACCGACGCCGACGCGGTCGTCAGCGATGAACTGAACCATGCCAGCATCATCGACGGCATCCGTCTCTGCAAAGCGAAACGTTACCGTTACCACAACAACGATATGGCTGATTTGCGCTGCCAGCTGGAAGCTGCCCGGCAAAACGGCGCGCGGATCAGCCTGATAGCGACCGACGGCGTTTTCTCGATGGACGGCACCTTGGCCAATTTGCCGGCTATCTGCGATCTGGCCGATGAATTTGACGCGCTGGTTATGGTCGACGACAGTCATGCCGTCGGATTTATCGGCCCCACCGGACGCGGTACTCCCGAACATTTCGGCGTCGCCGGCCGGGTTGACATTCTGACCGGCACCTTCGGCAAAGCCCTGGGCGGCGGCAGCGGCGGTTATACCAGCGCATCCCGCGGCATCGCCGATCTTTTGCGCCAGCGCAGCCGGCCTTATTTATTCTCCAACACCCTGGCGCCGGCCATCGCGGCAGCAACGCTGAAAGTCCTGAGCATTCTGAAAACCGATACGACTCTGCGCGACCGTCTGATGGAAAACACCCGGCTTTTCCGCCGTTTGGTCGCTGAAAGCGGTTTTGACATCATTCCCGGCGAGCATCCGATTGTCCCGATCATGATTTATGATGAAAAAGAAACGCTGCGTATTGCTGATGAAATGATGAAAAAAGGCGTTTATGTAACCGGCTTCACTTATCCGGTTGTCCCGGTGGGCAAAGCCCGGATCAGAACCCAGGTGTCGGCAGCGCATACCGCCGACGACCTTATTTATGTCGCTAAATGTTTTGGTCAGGTACGGGCCTGATCCGGCTCTGAAATAATGCCGGCCTTCGCATCTTGCCGAGCTGACAAATCCGTGCTAAACTACATAACAATAACTGTGACGAGGACATGCCATTCATAGGCGCTTGACAGAGAACCGGAACCAAAGGCTGCAAATTCCGGGCAGGAGCGATGAATCAGTACCCCCTCCGAGTTGCCGGGGAAAACGGACAAAACCAGATCGGTTGTCTGACAAACCTGCGCCGCGCGGCCGCGTCAAGGCTACAGAGAGAGGCTGGACCGGATGGTCCGGCAATTTGGGTGGAACCGTGCCGTAAGGCACCCCAATCATGGGGTGTCTTATTTTTTTTGAAAGGAGGCGGCAGCGGATGGGAATCGTTCTTTTTATCGCCGGGAAATCAGGCCTGGACAGCCCCTGGGTCTGCATCTCCAATTGCTCGGGTTTTAACACTCGATGCTCATCTTAACCATTCGTTATTAACACGGTCAAATAGCAGCAAGTATCGATGAGAAAAACAGAGAACCCGCTGACGGCGGGCCTGCTTTTCCGCACCTAAAAGGAGGCGCCTTTATGCCAATTTATAATCACCAGGATTTATACAGCACAGCCGATGAAGTCGGTCAGGGACTGATCATGTGGCATCCTAAAGCAGCGATGGTTCGCTACCAAATGGAGAAATTCGCCAAAGAAGCCCATGTCCTCAACGGTTACCAATGGGTTTGCACACCGCATATCGGTAAGGAACAGCTTTGGGAAACCTCCGGCCATCTGCAATTTTACCGGGACGCCATGTACGGGCCGATCGACGTTGACGGCGAAGCCTACCGTTTAAAACCGATGAGCTGCCCCTTCCATGTTATGATTTATAAAGCCAATCTCCATTCATACCGCGATTTGCCGGTCAGACTGGCGGAATTCGCCTCGGTCTACCGGTATGAATTGTCCGGCGCGCTCAACGGTATGACCCGGGTGCGCGGCTTCACCCAGGATGACGCCCATATCATTTGTACAGAGGATCAAGTTATCGCTGAAATACAACGGGCTCTGGAATTTTCGCTCTACATTCTGCGCAGCTTTGGTTTCGAAAAATACCAGGTTTTCCTGTCGACCCGGCCGGAGAAAAAATCGATCGGCCGTGAAGAAGACTGGCAGCTGGCGACAGAATCCTTGATTCAGGCGTTGAAGTCTGCTCATCTGGATTATGAAATCGATGCCGGCGGCGGCGCCTTTTACGGGCCCAAGATCGACCTGAAACTGTTGGACGCTTCGGGGCAGACCTGGCAATGCAGCACGATCCAGTTCGATTTCAATTTGCCGGCTCGTTTTGCTATGGCTTACGTCGGACCGGACGGTAAGAACCATACGCCGTTTATGGTTCACCGAGCCCTGTTTGGCAGCCTGGAACGCTTCTTCGCGCTTTTACACGACCATTATCAAGGGGCATATCCGCTTTGGCTGGCGCCGGTTCAGACAGCCATACTGCCGGTCACTTCCGCTCAGCAGGAAACCGCCCAAGCTTTGTACGACTCATTACGCCGGCTGGGGTATCGCATTAAAATCGTCGAGCCGGAAGGTACGCTCGGCAACCGTATCCGTCAGCTTGAACCTGAGCAATTGCCCTGCCAGGTGGTCATCGGCGAAAAAGAACAAGCTGAAAACCTGCTGTCTGTCCGTTGGCACGGCAGCCGGGTCAGCCGAAGCATGCCGGCAGCCGAATGGCTTGACTATCTCGCCGACGCGAACAAAGCCGGTCAGGCGCGCTGCCTGGACTGAACCGGCAAACCATAGCTGCATCAAAGGAGGCTGCATCCAGACCGGTGAAAAGGTCGAGAAAGCAGCCTCCTTTATGGATATCCACAATGGGTCGGTTATATTTCGTTCCCTTTGAATTGTGTCATATACAGATCGTAATAGCGGCCTTTCTTTTCCAGAAGCTCCTCGTGGCTTCCAATTTCGACAATACGCCCCTGATCCATGACGACGATTTTATCGGCATCCTGAATGGTGGAAAGCCGGTGCGCAATAATCAGGCTCGTTCGGTTCTTCATTAAATTCACCATGGCGTCCTGAATGTTCTTCTCGGTCCTGGTATCCACCGACGAAGTGGCTTCGTCCAGAATTAGTATTTTCGGGTTAGCGAGCACAGCTCTCGCAATGGCCAGCAGCTGACGCTGCCCTTGCGATAAATTGGCGCCGGCATGTTTCAGGAAAGTCTGATATTGCTCCGGCAGACGTTCGATAAAATACACGCAATTACTCATCTCCGCCGCATTGATCATTTCCTCGTCGGTAGTGTCCGGGTTCGCATATTTGATGTTCGTTTCAATGGTATCGGAAAACAGAACGGTGTCCTGCAAGACAATTGCCGCGTTTTGCCGGAGGTCGTCCCTCTTCAGATCCTGGATATTCACATCATCAATCAGTATCTCACCGGAGTCGACCTGATAAAACCGCATCAAAAGATTAACCACGGTGGTCTTGCCGCTTCCCGTCGCGCCGACAAGCGCGATTTTCTGCCCCGGTTTGATATCCAGATTAAAATCATAGAGAACCTGCATATCCGGTGAATAGGAGAAGTTCACATGCCGGAAGGAAATTTCCCCCTTAATCTGTTCCATTGCCAAGGTGCCGCTGTTATCTTCATTCGGCTGGTCGATCAATTCAAAAACTCGCTCCGCCCCCGCGATCGCTGTTTGCATAGAACCGAACAGCTGTGCTATCTCATTGACGGGGCGGGAGAATTGTCGGGCGTAGATAATAAAAGCGGAGATAATGCCGACGGTAATCAGCCCCTGCAGGGCAAAATAACCGCCAAACGCCGCGACGATCACAAATCCGATGTTGGAAATGCAATTCATGATCGGACCCATGGAACCGCCAAGAATTTCGGCACGAATGCCAACCTTGGTCAGTTCGTCGGATGTTTTATTAAACTCATCAATAACTTCCTGCTGCATGTTATAAGCTACGACCGATTGATATCCGGTGATCATTTCCTCAGAATGGCCGTTCAGCTTCCCGAGAACCTGAGACCGCTTCCGATATACACGGCGCATAACTTTGGACAACTCTTTGGTTACGACAACCGTTATCACAACGGTCAGCAAGGTAATCAAAGTCAGCTGCCAGCAATAATAGAACATGATTGCGATCGTGCCGACCACGGTCAGCACACCGGAAACCAGAGAGCCAAGGCTCTGGGATACGGTGTTTGAAATATTCTCGACATCATTCGTCATCCGGCTCATGATGTCGCCGTTGGAATGGGTGTCCAGATACTTGATGGAGAGCAGGCTGATTTTTTCAAACAGATCATGCCGCATACGCCGGACGATCCGCTGACTCAAATGCGCCGACAGCAGAGTCTGCGCCAGCGAGCATCCGGCCAGAACCCCGTATACGGCCAGCAAAACGGCCAACAGCCGGTATAACGACGGCCATCGGTGCTGTGTGATCAGGTCAATCGCGCTGCCCTGCATGGCCGGCGCAATTAATGAAGCAAGGGTGACCAGCAAAACAGAAGCAATCAACAAGACAAGCAGTTTTTTTTCATATCCGAAATAGCGGATCAGCCGGGAAATGGTCTGCTGCGCTTGCTTGGGTTTTTCAATAACCTGCCCCAGGTTATGACCCGGACCGCCGCGCCGGCCAAAATTCAGCGTTTGTTTTCTTTCCGATTCTGTCGTATGATACTTCGCCTCGCTCGCAGATCCACATTCAAAGCCGGCGGGTATTTTTTTAAAATTCTGTTCTGTCATTGTTTTTTGACTCTTTCTTCAGTTGAGAATAGAAAATATCTTGATAAATAGCGGAGGATTCAAGCAGCTCGTCGTGTGTGCCACATGCCGCGATTCTTCCGCCATCCAGAACAGCAATGCGGTCTGCTCCACGGACAGAAGCAATCCGCTGCGCAATGATGATCTTGGTTAACTCCGGGCATTCTTCCCGCAGCGTCTGATATAAATTGGCCTCTGTCCGTAAGTCCAGCGCGCTGGTCGAATCGTCAAAAATCAGGATTTCCGCGTTCTTCAGCACCGCGCGCGCAATCGAAATACGCTGCTTCTGACCGCCGGACAGCGAGTGTCCGCCCTCGGCAACTTGCGTGTAATACCCATTCGGCGTGCCGCAGATAAACTCGTCCGCCTGCGCAATCTCCGATGCCTTCTTGATCTCCCACGGCGAGGCGTTTTTCCTGCCCCAACGGATATTGGCTTCGATCGGGCGGGAATACAGCTCGGTTTTCTGCAGGACGATGGCGATCCGGTCGCGAAGCTGGGTCAGGTTATAATCCTTCACGTTCATGCCGTCGAGAAGAACCTCGCCTTTCGTCGCGTCATAAAAGCGCGGAATCAGACTAACCAGCGATGTTTTTCCGCTGCCTGTCGCGCCGAGAATAGCCAGCGTTTCTCCGTGATATACCGTCAGATTGATGTCATCCAGGACCGCCCGCCCGCTGGAATTCGGGTAGGAAAATCCGATGTGGCGGAATTCCAGCTCCCCATGGACCGGCGGAAGCGGCGCCGCGCCGTCTTTGATAATCTGATCGCAGGCCAGCACCTCCTGAATACGCACAGCCGATGCCTTTGCGCGGGTAAAGGTCTGAAAAATATTCGCCATAAACATAATGCTGTTTAAAATCATAGCGACATAGGTAATGCCCGCTATGATTTCGCCGGTCGTGACGGCGCCGTTGTTCTTGACCGATATGCCGCCGGCCAGGATAATGCCGATCACGCAAAGATTCAGTACAATATTCATAGAAGGCCCCATAAACGCCAGAAGCGACTGCACCCGCAGATTGACATGGCACAGCTGGTCGTTGGCGGCATCAAAACGTCCAAGCTCATAGTCTTCCTTGACATAAGCTTTAACGACCCGCGCGCCCGCGACATCCTCCTGCATGACATTATTGACGCCATCCAATTTCTTCTGCACCACAGCGAACATGGGAGAAGTTTTACGCATGAAAAAACAAACGAAGAAAATAACAAAGGGAAGTCCACAGGCCGTAATCAGGGCGAATTGAGGCGACTGGCGGTACAACATATAGATGCCGCCGAGAAACAGCGCCGAGCAGCGCACGACTGACCGCACCGACATCATGACCATATTCTGCACCTGCGTAACATCATTGGTCAACCGGGTTACCAGCGAACCGGTTGATATTTTATCAGTTTGTTGGAATGACAGGTGCATAATCCGGGAAAACAAAGCCTTCCGTAAATTGTTCCCGAAATTCTGCGCTGCGATGTTGGCGGCCCATCCGGACAGAAATCCGCATAAACCGCCGAATAACACCAGCAGAATCATACGGATGCCGATTGACAGGATAACAGCCATGTTCCGGCCAAGAACGCCGTCGTCCACGATGGTCGCCATCAGATCTGGCTGGAGCAGATCCATGGTAATTTCGCCAAGCATAAAAATGGGGGCAAGGACGCACCAATACCAGTATTTCTTTAAATAAGTCAGCATGGATCACAGTTCCTTCCGGATCGTTTCATTAAGCTTATCGAGCAGATCGATCATATCCCGTTCTTTTTCGGGGGTGATCACGGACGTGATGATGCGGTCCGCTTCATGAATCTTGTTTTTTATACGATTTACGCCCGATTGTCCCTTTTCAGTTAAGTACAATTGGGCGTACCGCTGATCCGCGATGTTGATTTCCTTTGTAATATAGCCGGCCTGCAGCATAGCTTTGACGGTCTGACTGATAGAAGCGTACGTTTTCTGGCAATGCTCGGCAATTTCTTTCTGACTCGCGCCCGGATTTCTGGCTAGAAACATGATAATCATGCGGTAGGTATCGGGAATGCCGGCTTCCAGCGCAAGTTTTCGCATGTAGTTTGACCATTCTTTATAAGTCTGCTTAATCGTGAGCATCAGCGGTTTATTTTCCATTATAACCTCCCCTCGCAGCCTCCCTTATAATTAGTTAACAACTTAACTAATATTAATATCAATAAACGGGACTGTCAAGCGATCCATTATTGGAATAGACAATATCGAAGCGGAATGAGCTATACTCATTGGTATACGGATATAGGGAGATGAGCGAATGGACAGGATCTGCAAAATTGCCATGATTGGCGCCGGAGAAAGGGCCTGTAAGTTCATACTGCCCGCTCTTCTTTCGGCAAAAGACGATGTTGAAATAATTGCTCTATGTGATATTAACGAACAACGTGCCCGGCAAGCGGCGCAGACTTTTCATATTGAAAAAACGTATAGCGGAAGTGATTTGGCCTATCGCGCCATGATTGAAGAGCTGCAGCCGGACGCTGTGGTGGCGGTCGGCCAGCCTCATATCCTATATGACACATGGATGTGGATTCTGGGATCGGGTATTCCGCTGATGATTGAAAAACCCCTGGGTTTGAGCATGCATCAAACTCAAGCGTTATGCTACCTGGCGCAAAAAAATCATTGTGTGACACAGGTCGCCTTTCAACGCCGCGTCAGTCCCATGGTTGTTAAGATGCGGGAGTTGTGTTTGGATCGCGGGCCAATAACCCATGCTTTATGTAAATTTTATAAATATGAACCTGTACCATTCCTGGGTGCGCGCGATCACATCCTGGACGACACGGTTCATGCCATCGATACGCTCCGCTGGATGTGCGGCGGCGATGTGGTCGCGCTGGAAAGCCATGCCCGCTGCATTGGCGTACCGGATATTAATTTTGTTACGGCGACCCTGACCTTCAGCAACGGCGCTAACGGTGTGCTGATCAACTCATGGACCAGTGGTAAACGTGAGTTTTCCGTTGAGATGCATGCTCCGGGCATCTATGTGCAAGCCGAGCATGAAGGGAAGAGTTATGTCTATACCGACGGCAGCTTGACTCCCGCGATTTATGATGCACGGGAAGTAGCCGGCAGCGACGATCTCTGGGATTATACCGGCGTGACGGCGCTGTGCCGGTCCTTTGCCAGAGCCGTGACAAACGGCTCCAGACCTTCGTCTCCCTTTGAGGACGCTTGTCAAACCATGCGCGTGGCGTTTGATATTCTGGCGCAAGCACAACTTTCCGGACCATACGCCAGTCAATATCATTAGACCAATAAAGGCAGGCAGCACAGGGTTCGCGTCAAGAAATTTACTTAAAAGGTCTAATTAAGTTGATTTTCCGGAGGATGCAGGATGAAGAAATACACCTATTCATTATTCACAAAACCCTGGAAAACGTTACCTTCACAAATACTAGCCGAAAAAGTGCGGACACTCGGCTTTGATGCTGTTGAATTCCCGCTGAGGAGCGGCTTCCAGGCCGAGCCGGAACATGCCGGGCGCGATTTACCCAAACTGGCGGCAATCTTTAAAGCAGAAGGCCTTGCCATAACCAGCGTTGCCAGCGATACGACCGAGGAAGTCTTTGCGGCGTGCCAGGCTGCGGAGATACCGGTCATACGGATCATGGCGGGTTTTGATATTTCCAGAAGCTATCTGACTTGTGAAGATGAATTTAAACGGTATTTGGACACGTTGGCGCCCCTTTCGGAGAAATACGGCGTAACGGTGGGCATACAGAACCATTGTGGACCAATGGTGTTTAACTCGATGCAGCTCAGGCATTTGGTGGAAGGATATGATCAGAAACATATTGCCGCCATCTGGGATGCCGCCCATTCGGGACTTGCCGGAGAAGAACCCGAACAGGGATTGGATATTGTTTGGGATCACCTCTGCATGATCAACTTCAAAAATGCTTTCTGGCGCAGAAAAAACGGTCCGGAGGCGCCGGAAGCGATTTGGGAGCCGTATTTTACAACGGGGCGGCAGGGTATGGCCGATTATCCGCGTATTGCACTTTATATGAAGCAGCGGGGTTATTCCGGCACGATCTGCCTGCCGGCGGAGTATACCGACGCCGCGCTTACAGACCAACTGATCCCATCGGATTTGAGTTATGTAAAAAGCCTGCTCGAAGCCCAACAATAATAAACACAGGCCTTATAAGTCTAAATATAGCAACAGTTGGACTTCGTCTGAAATATATTTTTCTTTATAATAGGCATATTTATTTATGGCGCCGATGTGAGCGCCTTGCTTTAAATAAAAGTTAACCGCAGGAACATTATTATTCTGACATTCAATTTTAAGTTGCTTTAACCCCAGCGCTTTGGCATTTTCTCTTACCCTGTCAAATAAGCACTGTCCGATTCCGTGATGCTTGTACATGGAATCCACACGAATATCCCATAAAACGCCTAAATCCTCACGCCCGTCCAGCATATGAATCTGTGGAGTCTTATGACATAGCGCCGCTCCGCCAATTGGATAATCTTCATCAAACGCTACGTAAAAATGCCAGTTTGAGATATCAAATTCCGTCTTCCATCTTGAATATTTCTCCCAAAATGTAAAATCTTTCACATAAGGCTCGACTGCTGTTTTATGAAAAGAAATACCCGATAAATCTTCAATGATTACCTCATAGATTGCTTTAACATGGACCTTCATCTCAATGCTGTCATATAGATCTGCTAGTTCCGCATCATTCCATGGCAGCTCTTTATAACGGATCATCCTCTTCGCTCCTCAGTTTCACGTTGATCTGCTTTAAAAAAATCAAAAAACCGGCAATGATCAAATATATGTTGTGCCAGAACCATAGATATAAAGAGGCCGCACCAAATTAAATGATACGGCCTCTTTAACTTATTCATTTAGATAACTGGCTTTGCAGCAATCTTACGCTTACAGATTGCCGTCTTTTTTACCCATAAAGTGAACCAGTTCGACAACGCGGTTTGAATAACCCCATTCGTTATCATACCAGGAAACAACCTTGAAGAAGCGCTTTTCACCCTTCAGATTGTTCTGCAGGGTTGCCAGGCTGTCATAGATGGAAGAACGCTTGTCATGAATAAAGTCGGTTGAAACAAGCTCTTCGTCGGTATAACCGAGAATATCCTTCAAGTAGGTCTTGGAAGCTTCCTTCAATTTAGCGTCGATCTCTTCGATGGATGTGTCGCGGGTAGCCGTAAAGGTCAGGTCGACAACAGAAACGGTAGGGGTCGGAACACGGAAAGACATACCGGTCAATTTGCCTTTAACAACCGGCAGCACTTCGCCGACAGCCTTGGCGGCGCCGGTGGTGGAAGGAATGATGTTGATAGCCGCAGCACGGCCGCCGCGCCAGTCTTTCTTGGACGGGCCGTCAACGGTTTTCTGGGTGGCGGTATAAGAATGGATGGTGGTCATCAAGCCTTTTTCAATGCCGATGCCTTCCTTCAAGATGACATGGACCAGCGGAGCCAGGCAGTTGGTTGTGCAGGAAGCGTTCGAAACAATATTATGCTCGGCAGGATTATACTCATTCTGGTTGACGCCCATAACAAGTGTTTTGACGCCGCCCTTGCCCGGAGCAGAAATAATGACCTTTTTGGCGCCGGCTTCGAGATGGCCTTTGGCCTTCTCAGCGTCGGTGAACAAACCGGTCGACTCGATAACATACTCGACACCCAGCTTGCCCCAAGGCAATTCAGCCGGATTGCGGGTAGCCATAACGCATTTGATCTTATTACCATTGACAACGATAACGTCGTTGCCTTCAACATCAGGCGCGCTCTTCTCAGTGGAAACAGTGTGCTTAAACTTGCCCTGGGTCGAGTCATACTTCATTTGATAAGCGAAATAATCGGCATCAGTTGAAATATCTACGACGGCAACGACATCAATGTCCTTGCCCAGCAGACCCTGGTCGCAGATCGCCTGGAAAACCATCCGGCCGATACGGCCGAAACCATTAATACCAACTTTAATAGCCATGTACTCATCCTCCTGATATTTTCCCTTGTTAAGGGTTGATTGAACTCTTTATCATTCTAAGTTTATCCGAAACTTTGTGAAATTTCAATCAAGACATTGTGATTTCCTTGTAGAAATAACGCGCAGCTCACACCCCATTCGCTGTTGAAATGCCCAAAATAAATCCCTTTGTCGAATTTTGTCGGATTAATCCCTCGCAACATCAACCTGAAACAGGCGATAATGCCCTTGTAAGACAACCTTTATCCCAAAAACAAGAATGGAGGAGAACTGCTTGTACATCGCTTATCAATATCGCCTGTACCCGACAAAAGAACAAAGCGAAACGATAGAACGCCGTTTCATCTATGCCCGGTCGATCTATAAAAAGCTTCTGACGCAGGCCGTTACCACCGACCGGCGGCAAAAGTGGCCGGAAATCGCCACAGCGGAAACCCATGAATATACAAGCCGAACCGATGAACCGAAACTGGAATTCCGTGACCATTCACCGGCGCCGGTAGAGTCTTCGCTTTTCTATCAGCACGTCTGTCTATATCCTCTTAATAAAATGATCTGCGGCAATCAAAAGAGGTTTTGCTTCAAAGCTGTAAAGCGCGCCGGCGCATTGATCTGTTCATTTAATTATCAGGATACCATCTGTCTCTATCCACGGAGCATTTACATCGGCAGGATCGGACTGATAAAAGCCAGAACAGCAAGAGTAGCTGGAACGGCTGGAATAACCGGAATAGCCGGATCAACAAGAACGGTTGGAACGGACGGATCAACAAGAACGGTTGGAACGGACGGATCAGACGGAACGGATGAAACAGCTCAAATGGCCGGAATAACCGGATCAGACGGAACAAACAAAATGACCGGAATCGCACAGGGGCGGCCGATCCATGCAAGTGTTTTTAAAACACGCACCGGGCAGTATTATGTCAGCCTTCTTGTCCGTTATGAGCCAAGCCGGCCGGAGAAACTAATATGAGCCAAGAATGACATAGCTAGTATGAGCTAAGCAGGCTGGAGGAATCGCGCTAAACCGAATAACCGAACCGATCTGCCGCGCCATCGCCAAATCAAAAACAATGGCCGAGATCCGGCGCGGTTTCACATGAGCGATTTTATATGATTTTGCGTGATTTTACGCGGCTTTGCCTACTTGTGCCTTTCGGATATCTGTGCTAGAATCTTACTGCTTTGATAAAAACCAATCGCATCCACGGTTGATTTCAAGCGCATGATCGGTCCAGCGGTACCGGAACCTTGGCGGCATCCCTCATTGAGGCAGGGCTAAGCCGGGCGAAGATAAAACTGAAAGCGCATGCCCAAGAACATTAAAGCATCAATTGAATATTAATTTACGGAGAGTTGGCTGAGCGGTCGAAGGCGCATGACTGGAAATTGTGTGCATTAGAGCATAAACAAGCAAAAAACTGAATATTTATCATACGGAGAGTTGGCTGAGCGGTCGAAGGCGCATGACTGGAAATCATGTTTACGTGTAAGCGTAACTAGGGTTCAAATCCCTAACTCTCCGCCAGAAAGATCCAGGACCCTTGAAAACATCGTGTTTTCAGGGGTCTTGCCTTTTCCAGGGGAGGTGGATTCAGTAGAGGATATCCTGATCAATCAAGAAAATGTTGCCAATGTTGCCGAGAATTCAAAGAAATTTCCCCAAAACCGATTATTCACCTTTATTCATAATTTTCAAAAATGTTGCCAAAAATGTTGCCGAACTTCAAAACGACCTTCTAAAATACAATAAAAATTACCAACAAAATACATTAAAATAATTATATAAAGGAGCCCATATGGATTACGCTGCACTGGATCACTTATCACTTTTCGCCGAACCCAATCACTCAAGACTCAAGCAAGACCTCCAAACTAAAGGACTTATTGATCAAAATGGCAATCCGGATATCAATATGATCAATATTAGAACCGGCACCTTCACCGCCGAAGTCGTTGATAAGCTGGCTGAAGAACAATACGATATCCATTTATTCTATGATCATCTAGTTAATCTAATCGCAGAAAATGAAGCGCGAGCTGCCTACTACTTTTTGTACTCAATAGTCAAAGCTCTTGATATGGAAATGCCGCCAATGTTTATTCAGGCATGTGCTTTACCAGAGGTTCTCCAAGCATATCTTGATGAGTTTTTGGCTGATTTCAACGATTGCATGAAAGACTATCTAGATTTAGGTATTCCTGAATAGAGTGCTTTTCTCGTCCGCCCGCCCATCGGCATTATTGGAGCAATACGGGGTAAGAACGATAAAATTGGGAGACACCTAAACATTGTCCTTCCCTGACCGTAGATTAGGAATGTCGCTGGTTTGACAGTTGTTTGTTGTTTAAATCATAGAGCAATGTGGCGTACTTTGCATAGTCCTCATCGCAGAGCAACTCATATTTTTCGTTCGTCAGAGTGATCACGCTATCAAAATGAGCTCCGCTGGTCGCCTCTAAAAAGCCAATTCCTGAGACGATAAGTTGGTTATCCGTTACCCTCTCACAAATGTATTTATAAATCTGGTTCCTTTTCTCATCGTCTGTCTCGGCGTTGTTCGGGCTGTCAAAAACGACAGGAAAATCGATGGCGTTAGAATTGAACTCTCGTTTAATCTGGAGTAGGTTGACATACCAGATAATCGTGGAGATTGGATTATTGCTGCCACCGGCAGTAAAAGTCCTCTTGATTGTTTCGAAGCTCTTAGAGTCGATACCTTCAAGTCCAAAACGATTCTTATCCTCAAGCATGAGGGTGTAGTACCGCTCATTGATTTTCTTCTTGGCATCGTTATATTTCTTCAAGCCCTTTCTAATTTCCTTATCAGCCTTTTCGTTCTCGGAAATCGCATCTTCCACGTTATGCAAATCGTCGGAAACCTTCTCCTTGATGTCGATATATCCCTTGTGGCGCAGGACATCATTTATCTCGCTGGACTGGAGATTCATGGAAGCCTCATATTTCGAGAGCTTTTTCAGCCAGCTTGAGTAATCGTATTCGAGATCGATAATCCTTCGGTCAAGGTCGCTTATGTTGTACTGCATATCGCTGGTGAGCAGAATAATGTCGTCGCTCGTATTGTAACGCTTAATCCGTACATTTGTTGTGTCGTCGATCTCGTTCTTACACAGCGGGCAAACATGATCCTTCAATGAGGTGATCTGCTTTTCATTCTCTTTATCCAAAATTCCAAGGGCATGCAGGTTGTTTTCAAGATCAGCCTTGTCGTTACGGAGAGTAATGAGCTTCTGACGGAGATCGCTAAGCTTATGGGCGATGTTGTTGTATTCATTTTTAGTTCGGTTGACATCGGCACGGAGATGTTCAATATCCTTGGAGTAGGAAACGTCGCTAATACTTGCATAAACCTTATCAAGTACCATACGCATCATTTCGTGCTCCTTTGCCAACCGCTTGCTCTCAGCTATTATTCGTTCCGACTGCTGAATTAAATTGTAGTAGTCATCATCAAATGCGCCGAAATGGTAAAAGAGGACATTTTCCTTATAATCCGAGTATTCGGCAAGGCTCTTGAAAGAGGCAAACTGAGATCCCTTTTGACCATCTTGATCAACAAAATAAAGTAGATAGTTGTAGGCCGGAGGTGTAACCTCGAGTCTTTCGATCTGGGCATCCTCCTGTTTAGCCCGTTGAGGTAACTTTACTGCGAATCCAAATAACTTAGACAAATTATCTGCCAATTCATGCCGTGAAATAACAACGAAAAGTAGGTTTTTGTTTGCATCAAAAACCTTGAATAGTTTGTTATGCCGGAAGATATAATAACCAACTTCATTTATCGAAAACGAGAGTATATATGTCTTGGTCGCATCGTCCCACATGTCCTCAAAAAAGCAGTCTGCACCCATGGCGTGGTAGAGCGATTTCATAATGACCGACTTGCCCCTGTCCGTGCCATCAGTTGAACTTGAGGTTATTATGGTCTTCCCAGGGGAGAATTCAATTTTCCTTGCCTTCTTTTCGGCGCTCGAAAAGAGGAACAATTCCTTAAAGATGAGCTTACTCATATTTCCCGCCCTCCCAGCGTTTTGCGATCAGAAGCATGAAAATATACTTTTCTTGATAAGTGTAGTCAATCGGGAATGTCGAGCCGAACTGCTCGAGTAGTATATCCGCAATCTGCTCGAAAGTTTCATCAGCAATCTTTTCTTCAATATATTCGGAGATTTCCTGTTCTTTTCGCTGCAGCTCCATTGCCTTGTATTCCAGCTCAACAATTTTCGTTAACGCAGCTTTCAGGTTCTTTTTTTCTCTTGCCGATACTTGACGCTGGTCAATTAGCGTAAGCACCTGATCGACAGAGTCGTCAGATTTCTCAATATATCGATCAAGCATGCTGTTGAGCTCGGTTTTCGTCATGCCCTTGCGATTCACTAGCTCATCATAATTGAAAGCTATCAGTTCGTAGCACGCCCGCTCCTGAACGGTATCCGCAATGAGCCTATAAAGTGCGTTTGGTTTGACAGGTTCACATCCTTTAATTCTTTCAAAGCTGCCTATTATCTTGCCCTTGAGATCATCTTGTGGGTTAAGCAAATTCATTGATGTATAAATGTAATGGAGATTGTTCAGGTCGACTTCACCACGCTGAAGCTCGTCCTGCAACGCTTGTTTTACTTTTCTCTGGCTCGTCGCATCCAATTCGGTAAAACAGAAGGTTTCAACATTAGCCATAGGTGTGCGATTGATCTGGAAGAATGTATTGGAAACCAAGGTACATCTGATAGGTAATTCCGGCGATGATGCATCCTTCAGCAGGAACAGCTTCGCAATGATGCTCTGATTTCCGTCTATCTTCTTCAACGCCGTGAACTTGAATGGCGATTGAACCTTGTGCGTCTTGATTTGGAAGAATTCTATAGAGTCGCTGAAATGAACTTCAACATCGCACTTATAATCAAAAATGACGCAAAAATTATCCCTATCGAAGAGATCGAACATCCGGCTCACGCCCCAGAACAGTTCTTGGCGAAAGCGGTTCTTACTCATCGATCCCGACAGGTCGTAAGGTATTGTACTATAAGTATCAACAAGCACCAATAGATTCTCCTTCCTAGTAACAATCCAGCAATTGCATAATTGTCCGAAAACACGGGATGTCATGCTTACGCTGCGATTAGGCTGAACCGCAAGAATAGGCTCCGCCCACATTTGCTTAAGCACCTGATACTTACTGCGCTTGTCAAATAATGGCTTCCACAGATACGTGCAATTTGCTCTCATACACGTTCATTAAGCATCAATATATATTTTAATACTCTTGTATGTGCAAACCAAGAAATATAATTAGGAAATTCGCAAAAAACTCAGACAAGCCGCCGATGCTTATCTAGGCATGTGCTTTGCCAGCGGTTCTCCATGCATATCTAGATGAGTTTTTGCTTATTTTAACGATTGCATGAAAGACCACCTGTAGGTATCCCTGAATAATAATATTGTCTTCAATATTTGGAAAATAAATTTCGATTTTTTTCGTACGCCCCCCTCATTTTTTCCTTATGGAAGTGAGGGGGCTTTTTTATAGCCACCAAGGATCTTGAAAATTGAATACTCAGCACTACGGGTACATTTCCTGCCTGGCCGCGGAATGCGGAAGCGACATGGATGAAGCGCGACGACGACCTGACTAAATCATTTGAACATCAATGATGCCAAATTGATGGATGTCAAGCCCAGCGATTACCTTCTTATCCAAAATTGATCATGGCTGATCGATCGCGATGACTCCAGGCGAAGCATAATGATACTCCATCGGTGGGCCCCTACGTCAGAGGGGTGGGTGTCGAATCAGGTTGAAATCAGTAGAGACCTTTTTCTAGGCCCGTGATGGTTGTTGCCGCAACCAGCCTGTAGTGTTCCCATAATTACCGGGGGGCGAGCTGCAAATACGGTGATTGTATCTATAACTCGGCTTGATGCCGGATAGTGCGTCAGACATTACGATTTCTATCTCGTTACGATGATAAAGAGAATCACACAAGTAATCTCTGATGCGCAATTGCGGTATTAATACACCGATTTTCTTTTGCTTTTTCACAATGAATCTATATAGGGGGCGATGCGTTTGGCTGACTGCATTGTCCGTGCCATCAGCAACCAGAAGGGCGGCGTTGGAAAAACGACCGTTTGCCTGAATCTTGGTGTAGGTCTGGCACGGCAAGGAAAGAAAGTTCTGCTGATTGATTTTGATGTCCAAGCCAATTTGACCCAGAGTATGGGTTATCAAACACCAGATGATATTCCTGTTACCGTTTCGGATATCATGCGCAAGTTGATTGAGGATGAAGCGTTTGACCCACTGGAAGGCGTGATCGAACATGTGGAGGGAATTTATCTGATTCCCAGCAACATCCAATTGTCAGGCATCGAGGCCTCATTAGCCAATGCGATGAACCGCGAACGCATTCTCAAGAATTACATTGACCAAATCAGGCCACACTTTGACACGATCCTGATTGATTGTATGCCGTCACTGGGAATGCTGACGCTCAATGCACTTACTGCAGCAGACAAAGTGATCATCCCAATCCAGGCTCATTTCTTAAGCGTTAAAGGCCTTGAGCTTCTATTGCGGACTGTTGGGCGTGTTCGGAAGCAACTCAACCCTCAGCTAAGTATTGAGGGAATTCTGATTAACATGCTGGACCGGCGAGCCACATTTACCAAAGATATCATCGCGCTGATCCGAGAGCATTTCGGAAGCAACATGAAAGTATTTAACACAGAAATTCCATTGTCAGTCAGAGCGGTAGAAGCCACGGCAGAAGGTAAAAGCATTTTTCAGCATGATCCGAACGGTAAAGTGGCCGATGCCTTCTTTCGTTTGACGAAGGAGGTGAGACAGGATGAGCGACAGCGTGCGGAAAATAAAGATTTCCAGCTACGATGATCTATTTTCACCAACTGATTCGAATACTGCCGAAACAGGGAGTCCGCTAAACATCGATGTCGAAAAGCTGGTCCCATTTCCGCATCACCCATTCAAGCTTTACCATGAAGACAAAATGCAGGAGATGGTCCAAAGTATTCGAAACAATGGCGTTTTAACGCCAATTCTGGTCCGACCCACTGCTTCGGCTGAAGGTTATGAAATTATCTCAGGACATAATCGGGTTTCTGCTGCGCGTCTGGCCGGTTTATCATCGATCCCAGCGATTATTCGCAATCTTGATGACGAATCCGCGATTGTGGCCATGGTTGATAGCAACCTTCGGCAACGGGAACAGTTGCTGCCGAGCGAGAAAGCTTTTGCGTTCAAGATGAAGTTGGATGCGATAAAAAAGAAATCTGGGACAAGGACAGATTTAACCTGTGGCCAAGTTGACCACAGGTTGTCCAACAGAAAATCTCGTGACCAAATTGCCGAGGACTCAGGAGAATCGCCAAAACAGATCCAAAGATTTATCCGGCTCACTGAGCTAATCACACCATTGCTCGACTTCGTCGATCAAGGCCATCTTGCTTTTAATCCAGCTGTCGCCATCTCCTATCTCACTGCCGAACAGCAAACGGACGTTTTAGATCTGATGAATCAATTTGCCTGTTCGCCGTCGCTTGCTCAGGCAGAACGGTTGAAAACACTCAGCCAAAGCGGCCAGCTTGACTGGTCCGCGATCAACGCCATTCTGGGAGAACAGAAACCTCAGCAAAGTCAAATCGTGCTCAAATCTGAGCAAATCGCCATGTATTTTCCCAAAGATACATCGCCAGATCAAATTCAAGACACCATCATCAAGCTGCTTGATACATGGTACAGGAGACGCAACCAGGATGTTGCGAGATAACAAGAAAGGAAACCTATGAAAAACGAAAAGTATGAACTGTCCGATTTCCGCCATCTAGCCAGATCCCTGATCAAATTCTTCAAAATGAGTCAGGAGACCGCTCTCTACTATGTGAGCTGTTGGTTCAGGCTTTACGAGCAGCGCATCGCGCCAACCAACTCGCTTGTGCCACAAAAGGTGTTTGAGGCTGGTGATGTTTCATCCGAATTGATGCTGTCCGGGCGGCCTTACCACACGGAAATTCAGTTGTACCGGTCACTGGAGAGTCTGCGACAATCCTTCATTGGCGTTGAAGTCAACCGCTATGACGAGCCGGTCATTCAACAGATTAACAAGCTGGTTCATGAGATCCGAGACACATTCTTTGCCAAACATCGAATTGAGATAGATGACCCCGAAACGGTCTATAGTACCTGTCGCGATCATCTTGTACCGGAGTCCTCTGAACCTATGCAGATCTTGTATGACGATCACATGGAAGAGATTCTAAGAAAACATGCTCGCGCCTTTTATGGTGACTGCTATGAAAACGAATATGGTGCCAAGGATGTCGACACCAAGGCTCATATCCGATCAACTTCATGCCAGCATTGCCATATTTGCCCACAAAGATAAGCGTTGCTCCAACATAGTACGCTCTGGGATAATTCTGTCCTTTTATTTCATCTAGCTCGGGCCTTTTCTCCCTTCCCCACACCCCAACCCTCTATACAAGCTGAGGGGAGCTAACCGGCTGGAAAGAAGATAAACCTAGAGTATCGCTAACGATAGTAACTAGAACACGGAGGAAATTCATGAAAATACTGAAGAACAAATTTCTGGTTGGATTGGTCTGCATCATCTTGGGATTGGTTGTCGGCTTTATCGCTATTCCAGCCACGCAAAACGGATCTCATTCCCAGATGGTCAATGCCTTGCGTCTGAAGCAGAATGTTCCAGCTGGTAGCCTGATCCTGGATGAAATGCTCGAAACGATAGAGGTCAGCCAAAACACCATTCCGTCATCCTCATTTTCCAGCTTGTCAGAGATTTCAGGCAAGTACTCAGCGAGCGATCTATATGCCGGCGACTTCCTGACAGCTGAAAAACTGGTTACTGAGATGCAAGCCCAGGATCCGATGAAGTTGGCGACCGCGAAAGGCATGAAAGTTATGTCAATCACTGTCAACTCGCTGGCTGCCGGAGTATCCGGCAAACTCCAGCCGGGCGATGTTGTTAGTATTATGGCACTGATCAAAAATAACACCGCCGATCAGTCGCAAACCCTTGAACCTCAAAACACCGGCTCCGGTAATAATGGAGAGTCACAGGAACTGAATCTCGACTCGCATGCTGTTGTTTTTCCAGAGCTGCAGTATCTCGAAGTTTGTAGCCTTTCTGCTGCCGATGGCAGCGATGCCCAGGTCAAACCTGCCCCGTTTGAAGACATCGACAACAAACTGCCGGCGACCGTTTCACTCTTTGTTACCGACGAACAGGCCAGCCGATTAGCCTATCTTGAGCAAAAAGGTCTGCTGCACCTGAGTTTTGTGGCGCGAGGTGCCGATACGGACGATTTTATTCCGGCCGATCGTCATGTCTTGAATGTCGAGGAGGGCTGAGCATGCTGATTTCAATCTGGGGACGTGACGGCAGCGGTAAAAGCACACTGGCCGATTACCTGGGCAGTCAGATCTCAAAAACGTCTCTGGCTGCCGTTATCGATACTGACCTGACTCAGCCGACACTGCCGGTCCGCTTGCCCGGAGTACGTTTTGTCAAAGAGAAATCGCTTGGCCGGGCGATTTCTGGGGCTGGTACACAGGAGATTAAACGCTATCTGCACCAGGATCCGAAGAACGCGGGTCTGTTCTATGCAGGGCTGCTCAACGGCGATGATTATCTGGCCTATGAAATTGGGCTAGAGGCAGAAACTGCGGCAGATCTGTTTGTGAAAAACTGCTCAACGACTGTCGACCACGTCATTCTCGACTGTTCCGGTCAGCGCACAGATCCATTTGTCCCGCTAGCTTTGAAGGATTCCGATCACATCCTAATCTTGCTGACACCGGATCTACAGGGTATCTGCTGGTGGCAGTCGGTGGAACCGCTGCTCAAGCAGCTGAACGCATTGTCTAAAATTCAGCTAGTTCTATCACCAGTCCAACGACATCATCAGGAAAGCTGGATTCAGGAGAGCCTAAGCAGCAAAGTAGCTGCTGCATTGCCTTTTGACGATGAATTAAACATTCTGCGCTGCAGCGGTCAGAATTCAGGTGAAGCGATCATGCGGTCTGGTAGAGCCTGGTGTCGAGTTGCCACCGAACTTCTTGACCGAATGTGCCACACAGGGAGTGATGCCTAGTGAGTAAAACCTTTCGGGCTATTGCCTATAATGCCCGTGATGAGGAGCCGGTCACTCAGGACGGATACGAGATGATCCTGGAGCAAACCCGAACTTACATCAGCCGAGAGCATGCGGACACCTTGTCTGCGGTCATCGCAGATGAACAGGCAGCTGATACCGTCCGCCGCCTGATCGCGGTTTTCGTCGATGAAAATCATTTGCATCTGACCGGGTTTGACATGCAGCAACTAGTCGACCGGCTTTACGGCGACATGGCCGGCTTCGGCTTTCTCGACAAGTTCGTTTACAACACGGAAATCGAGGAGATCAACGGCAACAGCTGGAACGATATCGAACTGATTACTGCTGAGGGCGTCTTCAAGATTGGCGAGCATTTCTCTTCACCACAGCGAGCTGTGGACATGATCCGCAAGATGGCCCGACTGGGCGGTCTGATTCTTGACAACACCAGTCCGGCTGTCGATAGCTACTTGACTCGCGGTATCCGCATCTCTGCTCTGATTCCGCCATTGGTCGACATGGATGTCGGCGCGGTCTTCTCCTTGAGGCGTCAGCGCATGGCACGGGTCAGCAAAGAGCAATTGGTTAGCTGGGGGACGGCTACTGACGAGATGCTGACGTTCCTGTCAACCTGTGCCAATCATGGCGTTTCCATCGGCGTCGCCGGCCGGACCGGCAGTGGCAAGACGACTGATATCTCTTATTTGCTGGGTTCTCTTGGCCATGATAAACGAATCTTCACGATCGAAGAAACTCGCGAACTGGATCTGGTGCAATTGGATGAAGACGGTAAAGTTCTCAATCGTGTCATCCATACCTGCACTCGATCATCCGGCTTAACCGGCGCTAGCGTCGATGCCAGTGAATTGCTGCGCAAAGCGTTGCGCTTTCACCCGGATATCATCGTCCCAGATGAGATGCGCGGTGGTGAGGCCATGATCGCTCAGGAAGCTGCCCGAACTGGCCATACGGTTATCACCTCGCTGCATGCCAACTCAGCCAGAATGGCCTACAAACGGATTCTATCGATGTGCCAGATGTCCGATACCAAAATTGCTACGCATGTCCTGATGGGAATGATCATCGAGGGTTTTCCAATCATGGTTTTCAAAAAGCAGATGCCGGACGGCAAGCGCCGAATCATGGAGATTATCGAGGCTACTGGATCCTGGGAGGGGGATGTTCAGGCAAATACCCTTTTCCGATTTTTCATTCACCCAGACGGCAATGGCGAGTTTGTTCGGGTTAATGGAATCTCCGATCAGTTAGTCGATCTGATGCTGGAAAATGGCGCGGATCCGGGACTGGTCGATCAATTTCGTCGGGGCCTGAGCAAAGAGAGCCGGCCAAGCCGCGCAGAAGGGAGGCGCTCAAATGATTTTTGTCTATGTATTCACGGCACTTTTGGTTATATCAGGTTTATTTCTCATTTTTGGCATCAAACCATCAGATGTGACAACTGTGCTCTCCAAGCCATTCCAACATCAGCGAACAAGAAATGCTCGAATCCGCATAATTACAGGAAAGCCGCCGAATTATATCAGTCGGCAATTAAGGGAAGCGCAGCAGATGCTGGATGCTGCCGGCATGGGCGAGCAGGCAAATACCTATCGTTGGTTGGCCTTCATTCTAGCCATGCTGGGACTGGCCTTCGGTTTGATAATCGAAAACCCACTGGCAGCAATCATTCTGGCAACTGGATTTGCCATAGCGCCGCTAGCCATTATTCGGATCCGGACCGGCGAGTATTTCCGCAACCTACAGGCGAATCTGGAAATGGGGATGGGTCTGGTTACCAACAGCTATCTTCAGTCCGGTGACCTGGTCGGTACGATTCAAACCAATCTGCATCTGCTGCCATCACCTCTGGATGACTTGTTCAGCCGATTTCTGGTGGAAACTCAATTTATCGATGCCAATCTGGTTCGAGCAATCGAGCAGACGCGTGATCGCGTTAACAATCGATACTGGAAAGACTGGTGCGGCGTCCTGATCCAATGTCAGCACGATCGTCAGCTGAGATTTGCTCTGCCAGGCATCGTCGAGCGTCTCGGCGAGATGCGCCGGGCGCAGATGGAGGTTGACACTACCATTCGCAAGCACTTCGGCGACTATATCACCACCGTCTTAATCGTCCTGGGCAGTATTCCCCTGATGGGATTCATGATGCCGGATTGGTATGACATGCTGATGCACACGTTACCCGGAAAAATCACACTCGCGATTATCCTGCTAGCTGTCATGGCAACCGCCATCTGGGTAGTCAGGGTCAATCAACCAGTGGATCTGGACCGAGGAGGTGACGCGGCATGACCATAATCATTTTGACTGCTCTAACCGTGTTTCTGGTTGGCTATGGATCCTATCAGACCATGGTGCTTACTCTTGGCTTACCACGCGGCAACATGCATGAAGCAATTCGCAATCTGCCTGGCAAAGTCAGTTTTACACAAAAAATGGAAGATCTCTTGCTGGAACCGATTGCCCGACTGATCAGTAAGTTGTTGCCAATTGGGGAGTATAAGCAGCGCAGGATTCAATCGGATCTAGACCGGCTGGAACGAAAAGAGACTCCCCATGCTTTTCTATCAATAACGATGGCTCGATCCATACTGCTGGCTGCTGCCGGTATTATTTTTATTCCACTGGGGATACCCTGGCTGACCCTGATCACAGCAGTGACGGGTGTTCTGGCCTATTTTCGAACAACCCAGGATTTACACCTTCGAGTTGCCAAAGTCAATCGGCAGATCGCCCGCGAACTGCCAAGGTTGGTGGAGAGCCTGAATTACTCGCTGGTTGAGAACCGGGATCTGGTATCGTTCTTCGAAAAGTACCGGAAGGTGGCTGGACGGGCACTTGGTCGCGAGCTGGACAAGCTGATCCTGGATATGAAAACCGGAAACCATGAGCTAGCGTTGCGTCGCTTCGATGCACGAATATCACTGCCACAACTGGCCGCGCTTATTTCCATTTTGTGTGGCGTTTACCAGGGGGTGGACCAACGGACCAGCCTCTTGATTCTCGAACAGGATATAAGAACCACCGAACGAGAGATGCTGCGCAGGGAAATGGAGAAACGACCTGGCCGAATCAAGGTTGCCTCGTTCATCCTGACCATCCTGATGATCCTGATGTTCATGGTTCCGCTCGTTCTGCTGATTATCAAAAACCTTCAGTCGGTCGGTTTCTGAAATCGATCGACTCAAATTGCTGAAGAATCGCCTTCCGGGGGCGATTTTTCATATAGAGCCAATTTACTAATCAAAGAATTACGAAGGAGAAACACACACCATGATGAAAGCCAAACTGATACTCAACCGCTTCCTCAAAGACCAGTCCGGCGAAGGTTTCCTGGATGTCGCCATGAAGATCCTGATCGTCGTTGTGATCGGTGCCGCCGTGCTGCTGATCATGAACACCGCCATGCCCAATCTCTTCCAGGGTCTGATCGACAAGATCTCGACCGAACTGACTGGGGTTAATGTCCTGCCGTAAATTAGCCTGAACGTCGAGAAATGAATTGTGGGATCCTGTTAGCCGGAAACAGGATCCCATGTAATTATATAACAAACAATGTAGCTCAAGTACGTTTTGAAAATTCATCGCACCAATCTTTAAGAAAAGTGAAGTCATTCATAAATTCATCAGGGAGTGGAAGTTCTAAATGAAGCTCATTTGGTTGTGAATGTTCATATCTCGAATACTTTGTCATCAATTCATCAAGCAAGTTACAATCAGCCAGAGTAATTTTAGCCAACTTATCAATTTTGCCTTTGGTATTTATTGCCCTTCGATATCTCTCGATAACATCTCCAAGTAAGATTTTCTCGATCACTCTTTCAATCATGTTTCTAAAATCGCTGCACAGGCCCTTTGCTTTGATAAAATATTCAGAGCAACCATTTTCTTCATATATCTTCCTGCACTTAGGCAATTCTGTGTTAATCAAGTCATTTAGTCTTTTTTTGGGATTAGAAAAGATTACAGGATTAAGGTCTGGCTCACCTTTGCCCCATGGTTCTGCAGTAATTCCAATAATTGTTGGCGATACATTTACCTTATCGGCATAATCATTAAGCAATCCAAGTAGCGAAAGCCGATGGGTAAACACAATGACTTGTCGTTCTTGTGATAAAGTACATAAACGCTGAACAACAGCTTCTTCAAATACTTGATCAAGAGATGATATTGGGTCGTCGAAAATAACTGTCGATACGCAGTCCCTCCCTGATATGTCAGCAAGAAAAGTAGCAATTGAAATAATCCGCTTTTCCCCTTCGCTTAAAATATCATGAAGTGAGCTTTTTTCAGCCCCAATTAACCGAAGCTTGTGTAAAATCTTGCCTTTAGAAACCTTTTCTTTCGATAGAGTCACTCTAATGCGATTGGCACCCAAGATTTTAACTTCATTATTAAATCTTTCGATGAATGCAGCAGTAATTAACTCGTCAGCCAACTCACTCATTTTATTTGAAATTGCTTGCGTATTTGTTAGCTTCCTGGCTTCTTGAAGAAGGTCAGCCTTTCGTTTATATAGAATTTCATCAACAATGTCTGTTTTGTGTTGTGACGACCATTCGATTGCCTGAAGTTCCCTACGACGATTAGTCAATTCTTCAGTATTATCCTTTTCCAGATCAAGTGAGAACTTTTTACAATCATCTTCGAATTTCTCATTTATTGCAGTTAATGATAGAATCGCGCTTGATATACAAACTTTTTGGTCTTGCTTTTCAATAAACCACGTTTCATCGAATATTAAATTTCGACGATGCCGAAATGCACATAGACAATCAGCAATTTCATTTTTGACAGCTATATCAGCTTCTATAAAATCTAAAATCATTTCAATTTCTTCAGACTTTGGTATCTCTTCTATTAAAGCGACTGCATCCCTAAAGGTTCGCGTTGCCAAATCGGCTGATTTTTGAATTTCACCAGAAATAAATGATTCAAAATCTGAAAATCGCTTAGAGGCATCTTTTGAAAGTGGCTGTTGACAGAGGACGCATACAGCATCTTCACTTGTATTGGGGAAATCCATCCCAACATATGCGAACTGTTCAGAATATGCTTTTGCAGCAAACCAAAGCTTTTTCCAAATTTCGGTACCAATGCCATTCAAATTGTTTTCTTTAAAAATATTTTCCGCAACGGTCTTTGCCGCATCTTGTTCTCCCTTTTGAAGATTAAACAACTGCTCAAGCTGTTTACACGAATCGTCTGATAATTGACGATTAAGTCTCTCAATGAGTTTTATCAGTTCCTTAGTCCTCGAACCCTTCTTTGTTAGCTCCTCGACCTTTTTTTGTGGCGACTTTTCTGAAAGTCGACGATTTATTTGGTTAAGTTCTTGCTGCATTGGTTCGTCGAAACTACAATGTTTGATTATCTCCGCGTCAGAGGTATTTTTGCTAATTGTTGAATACCACTTGCCAACTTCTGTGTTTGAAAGTTCAACAGGTAAGTTCGGCTTCTTTGATTGATTTGATGAAATCATTTGATCTATTTGAGATTGAACTTTTTCACATATTTTAATCAATTCACGAAAGAACAGGAACTCTTCTGGTTCATAACAAACTTCATCTTCTTTTCCTACAAATACATTCTCGAAAGATGTGTCAAAAATATCAACTTGGTGCAAATCTGGTTCAATCCCGTTTGTCCAATGAATTGATTTCTTCTCTCCATTGATTTCATATTCAATAATTGCTTCCTTTGCGACATTTTGGGCACAAAAGACATCTCCATAAAGAAGACCCGGGTTTCTCGCGCCACAGGAATGCTTAAGTAAACGAACATAGCCAGATTTGCCGGATCCGTTATTGCCATAAACGACGCATAAGTCCCCATCACCGAAAGATAATCCTTTTTTCGGAGCCAATGCATTTACACCTTTGATACTATTAACTGAGCACAATCGAAGAGTATTCTTACTTGTTAGGGCGGTATGTGATAACGATGCATTCAATTCAATAGTTGGAAAATTTCCGCTTGCTTCTGAAATGCATAAGTCAGTCAGTGGCTTTTCACCGTCAATATCAACTTCTCCACATAAAATGTATCTCTTTGCTGCGACTCTTAACCATTTGGGTCTTTGATTAAGCCAGATGTCTATTCCATGCATTCCTAATTCCTCCAAATTATGCTTTCAAGTCAAGTTTTGGTTAGCAAGGTAATTGGGATCAGGCTTTTACAATTTACTTATTCATTTTATCACATAGAATTCTAGGGGGTGTGATTTTGATTAGTTTTACCAATGACCAATCCGGCGAGGGCTACGTCGACGTTGCCATTATCATCCTGATCGTCTTCGTCCTAATGGCGTCCCTGCTCGCTGTTTTCCCAATCCTGTCAGCGCAACAATCGCTGAACAACACAGTTCGGCAGATTGTTCGGACGGTTGAAATCACGGGAAATGCCGGATCTGAGGTCGATGCTTTTCTAAATCAGATAACAAGCGTCAAACCAGATAATTTGTCATGGCAAACAACTTGGAAGGCCGCTGCCAATAAAACCATCCAGTTGAAGACACCATTCACGGTAACTGCCACTAAAAAAGTACAGCTGGTCGTGCTTAGGCCGAGTTTCGGGGATCCGCTGGTCATCGAAGTTGAAATCTCCGCAACAGCGTCAGGAATCTCGGAGGTGTACTTCAAATGAACCGTCTTCGGGCTCTTGTCCATCAGAACACCGGCAGCGCGCCTCTATGGGCAGCCTTTCTGGCGATCATTCTGATTTCATTCTCGCTGCTGATCTACACTGGCATGACGCTGCAGGCAAATTATCGAACAGCACAAATGGAGCTTGAGCGAGCGGCCAGCATTGCGTTGGATGTCAATCTGAAAAATCAAAATGTGCGCGATCTGCAGACATCTCCATCCATTCAGGATGTGCAGTCCAAGCTGATTCTCAATTTCTTCAGTGCCGGTTTCACTCGCAATGCCGAAGGTAACTGGCAGCGTAAAAAGGGTGACAAGATACTCTACCTGCTGGAAGAGTGGCATTTAGAAAAGCAAGGTGAGCCGTATGTATTGACCGGTAATCTACAAGTCAGCTTATCATGGGGTCCGGCGCTGACCGTAATAGTACCTTTTCAGACTCAAGTCCAAATCCTGTTTCTTGACTTTCAGTGATCAAAATGCCAATTGACAGACTTGAAGTGATATTCAAATCCTGATACGGTGGCCATAGAGGCTGCAACGAAAACGAGGTGACAACCAATGAAGCCAATAACTCTTAAACTGATCTCAATCCTGATGATCCTCAGTGTGATCATAACTATTATGATTTCCTCAGCTGCCTGCCAGCCCTCAAGTGATGGCAGAACAACTGAAACCATCGCTTCCACGATTGCAATCCCGGAGCAGGGTATGGCCATGGTCCAGGACGGAGCAACGCAGAAGCTTGTTTCAGGAGAGATCATCACCGATGCTAACGGTCATTCGGTAATTATAGATGTCAAAACGGGTGAGACCTATGATCTTGTCGCTACCCAGCTGATCGATTCGGGCAACTTTGCGACCGCTACCGTTAAAGACTTAACCGGGCAGACGATTTCCGTTACTGGCCCAATACTTTCCACGACCAAGGATGGCACATCTGTCATTTTGGATCCGACGACCGGTAACCAGTATATTGTCAGCACAGCAAAGATTACGTCAGTTCCAGCACCAACAAACACAACCACCAACGCAAGTTCTCAAACAGCAAAGCCGACTTCGCTAAAACCTACAACCCAAATAACTGGGGCAACGACAAGCAAACCAACCACTAACGTGACAACCACGGTGGAAACGACTGAAAATTTTGAGCTGGGCGAAGATGACATTGTCTCAACTGACCCGGCACTGGAGACTATAAGTCCTGAGCAAACAACGGCAGCAACGACAACCGCTGCACCCAATAAAGCTATTCCCATGGGCCAGACCTTCATACAGGATGTTCTGAATGAAATCAACCGGGTTCGGTCCGATAAAGATTTAGCAGCGCTGAAGATCGATGCTGATTCTCCCGAGTATGCTGCCACGGTCAAGGCTTTCGCTTCGGATCTGGCATTGCAGAAAACAAGCTCGGAAGCTAGTTTCCCACACGTTTGGATCATGGTCAGTACAACATCCGGCACCCAGGCAGCCAAGCAACTGCTAGCCAAATCCACCGCAGCTCTCAATCCGGATATCAGGTTGGTGGCGATTGCTGCTGCCCAATCAACTCAAACTGGGGATGTCTACCTGGTCATCGCGTTCTAAATCAAATTCAATAGAAGCAATAAAATATGAAGGGCACGGCATTTGTCGTGCCTTTTCTTTAACCAAGGAGGAATTTCACATGCGACCTCAATCGCGATATTTGCTGCGTGCTGCGCTGCTGGTCGCAATCGTGGCGACAATTCTAACTGCCATGGTTGTTCCGACTCAGGCAGCGACTGGCGTCATAAGAACTGCGACTGGCAGGCTCAAACGGTTTGCTTACACCGGCTCCACGACCACGATCCGGACCGGCGGATCCTATTTCCGGGATGCTGGTACCTATTCTAATTCCATGCTGAATGCGGATGGCATGCCGCAACCCAGCGGCACGGTCGGAGGCAATATCCATTATGTCGATCGCAATAACAATGGCGCGCTCGACTATGGCACGGATACGGTTCTTTATTGCCTGCAATACCGTAAAGCATCGCCGTCTGGACAATCCTACAGCACCGAAGCCTATGACGGAGCCAGTTCTGCTAATCTTGTTGCCAAAGACGCACGAACTCTGAGCGGATTGATTATCATCCTGCAAAATGGCTTTCCAGTTAAATCGGCCGCTGAAATGGGTCTGGCTGACAACGATGCCGCTTTTTATGCCACCGCCAGTGCCGTTCGCTTCTGGCTGGCTCAGCGCGAGCGTGACCTGAATCTTTTTCCCTGGCATTACAACTTTCTGGATCTTAGCCGAGGAGTTGGTTCAGTCAGACCACTGGCCGGACAGGAAGCCGTTTGGAACAAGGCGGTCCAGCTGCGAAACCTGGCCGTGAACAATACCGGCCAGCGCGTCAGCGACATCACCACAACCTATGTTGGTTCAGACGCCTATCGCTACGATTGGTTTATCTATCAGTACCGGGTCAACCTTACCAACATGTCAAGTGGATATCAGATTTCGTCAACCAGCCTGCCAGCTGGATCTGTGATTACCGGCTATACCGGCAACAATGGCGATGTTCTAAACGTCCATATCCCATTTTCGGAGGCAAATGCTGGAAAAGCATTCTCTCTGAACGTCACAGGTTATGATAATGCCCAGCCAGGGTCTATTGAAGAATATCTGCCGGTTTCAGGAACATCCTACCAGGCTGTTGCTGGGTTCAACCTCAAAACGGTCAGCGGATCTGAAACCACGACGATCTCCGGCACAACTCGAGCGGTTCCAGATTTGGTTGTTGAATCGATCGCCACGAATAAGGCCAGCTATGAATCTGGTGAAACCGGAACGATGACAATCACCGTACTCAACCGCGGCAATGGCGCGACCGGTCTGAACTCGACGCTCTGGCTGTCCGCATTGGGCAAAGGTTTTACACTTGGTAATCTCGCCGCCGGTCAGCGGGCGACCTTTTCGACTACATTCGCCATCCCTGGCCCCTACACGGCCAACACAACACTGACCCTTGATGCGACTGCGGACAATGGCAACGCAGTCATTGAGAGCAACGAAAGTAATAACAGTAATGCGATTACCGTGACCGTGCTGGGCAAACCGGATCTGACTGTCACCAGCCTGACATCAAATAAAACTGTGTATGAACCGGGCGAGCAAATCACCGTAACGGCCACCATTCGAAATAGTTCATCAATAGCCAGTGGCGTCTGTGACATGCTACTGCGATCCAACCGACTTGGAAATCTAAATCTTGCCAGTTGGAGCAGCATGGCTGCCAACGCCAGTCGAATTTACACCTTTTCTTTTACGGCACCTTCAGATTTTTCGGCCGACACAGTCGTCGATCTAAATCTGATTGCCGATGCAAACCTGGCGATCAGTGAATACCGCGAGGATAACAACACAGCTGCCATGTCGATCACGGTGAAAGCTGGTCGACCGGATCTGAACGGATCAATCAGCACCGATAAACTGCTTTATGAGGCAGGCGAAACGGTCACGGCGACCGTAACAGTTCGGAACACTGGCTACGTCGCCGCCGGAAATTTTGTCTTAAGGCTAACCCCGGATGGGCTTACACCACAGAACCGAACAATCGCTGCCATCGCAGTCGGCGCATCTAATACTCAGACATTTACGTTCATTGCACCGGAAAGCATGTCGGCTGCAAATCTTAATATCAATGCGCTGATCGATGCGGACAACACTGTAACCGAAAGTAACGAAGCAAACAACAATCTAAACACGATGGTGACCATCAATGCAGCCAAACCGGACCTAATGATTATCGACGATACCATTACCAATTACTTTACTGGCAAATCAGTCATCATCGCCGCGCGAATCAGTAATCCATCTATACAGCCAGTGCCGGCGGTCACGGTCAGACTAACGCTGACCTCGACAATTGCGGAATCTGATTTGATCAATAAAAGCGAGATCATTCCGGTATCGGCACGAAGCAGCAATCTGGCTGTTTTCCGAATCCAATTACCGGAAACGGCAGGCAGTTACACGGTCAACTTGCAGGTGGATCCGGGCAATCTGATTCAGGAATCTAATGAGGGCAACAACTACCGCACCAAGTCGGTTAGTATCAGTGCCGAGAACCGGATTGTGATGCCCGATCCGGACAGTGGCGGTCTGGAACAATGTTACATCCAAAACGGCCGAAAGCTGCCGCTGCTTAATATGCCGGTTTCTTCTGCCTATCACACCTGGCAGGAGTACCGGCTGGAAAGCGGAAATTATGTGCTGAAGAACTTCTGGATGAGATTGAGCACAACCTTCACCCTGTCACCAGACCCGCGGGTTGCGATCGTCGGCAAACCTGATGTGATCGAATCGGGCTTTGGCTTGGCTGCAGTCGCTTCGACAACTGTAACCACCAATTATGACCACCCGGAAAAACTGGTTGGTGCCCAGATCCTATATACTTTCTATCCAGAAACCTTTTTCGGGTTGAGCCCATACGCTCGATATGCCGATTCGCTGGCCGTATTACGTGGTAGCCCTGGTGACATGAACATCAGCTGGCAGTATCCGATCAGCCCATTCTCGACAGTTGGATCCCGACTGCATTACACGCCGCTCTGGGTGCCGGATGGCACCTATCCGGTTCTGGCACAGGCCTTCTATGCCTGGTCACCGGTCGGCCAGGTCTATGAGTACCAAACGGATCCGGTCACGATCCTAGGTGATATGTACGATCGGGTCACTGTCGTCAGAAGGTAGGTCAACATGAATATGAAACTGGTATATGATGTCTGGGGCGTCCTTGCGGGCGCCCTTTTTCTTGCCTGCTTGGGTTGGGTTAGCATTACTGACATTCGAAAACGACAGATCCCAAACATGGCAATTCTAGTGATGTTGATTTTCGGAATATTGAACATGGGTTTGGCCATCCTTGTACAACAAGACTGGTGGCTATACCTGGCTGGTCCGCTGATCGCTTTGCCGTTCTTGCTGGCCTGGCTGCGAGGTTGGATGGGAGCCGGAGATGTGAAGCTCATTCTGGCATGCGGCTTATTTCTGGGGCTGCCGGCAAGCTTGGTCATGATCGCGATAATGCTGGTCATGCTGATCGTGATCGCAGGCTATTTGGCTGTAAGCCATCAGTCGATGAAGACAAAAATTCCACTCGGACCGATGATTGCCACAGCTTGCGCTGGCGTCGTCATTGTCACCTGATCAGCAGCTGATTGAAAGGGAAATTTATGGATTTAAAACCCAATTACGACTTATTTGATCGGCAGCACGCACTGCGCGTGGCCGATCTGACATATGCCATAGCTTTGCAGGCAGGGTTGTCTGAACGCCTGGCGTCTCGATACAAAAAGGCAGGCTACCTGCATGATTATGGTAAGATTTTCCTGCCTGCAGATTTAATCAACAAGCAAGGCCCACTGACGGATTCTGAATTTGAGATTATCCAAAACCACATTTCGATGGGATTTGATGCCTTGGCCAGAACTCGAATTCGAGGTCATTGTATCTGCGCGGATGTCGCGCTATTTCATCATGAGCGACTAAACGGCAGCGGCTATATCGGACTGCGGCATAAAGCAATTTGCACCGCATCCCGAATCGTGGCGATCGCAGATGTCTTTGATGCCATGACACATGATCGGCCTTACAAGAACGCCAAGTCAAAACGTGAAGCCTTAGCATATTTTGATCGATATGCTGGCCTTCTTTTTGACGAAAGCTATGTCGTTGCCTTGAAAAGACTATTTCGTACTCATCATGATCATTTTTCATTTTGAGTGATACTCGAAGGGAGAAACCAATGAATACACGTGAAGAACCAACCTTTGAACTGGCCGTCCTTTTTGGCAAATCGGTCCTGTTTTCGGATGAACGCATTGAACCGTCTGAAAATCACCAGGGTCTTTATCTCTACGAAATAAGACACGCTAAGGATAATCCTTCAAAACCCCAATGGCTCGAAGATAACGTTTCTGCTGACTGTTATGGAACTATCATGAGCAAGGAACCGATCGAGATCATGCGCGGGCGAATGATGGACGAGAACCATTCTTCGACTTTTGCCTTTCGTCCCATCGAAAATGGCGATTTTCGCATTGATGATTATGCAATGGTTACTATCCCGCAGTACTTGGCTGGCGAGTTTGAATTAACGCCCGAGCCAGAGACCAATATTCGTGTCATCATTGTGGAACCCTGGGAGCTGCCCCGCGAGGCTATCATCCCCAATACACTGCAGGCCAAACAGGAGATCGTTGAAGGATTGATCGAAGCCGTATATCCATTTGAGGATCCGGTTGCGCTCGTCTGTAATGATGAGGGCAAGCTAATTGGACTGCCGCTCAATCGCCGGGTGGGTGGAGACATCATCGCAGGAACGTTCATCATCTGTGGTCTGGATGATCGAAACTCAAGTTTTGCTTCGCTCACTGATGAACAGGTTAAACGATATCAGGAAATATTTAAGACGATTGAAATCTATTTACCGAAAGGCGCTATACCGGTTGCTGAAGCTTGGCATAAGGGTAAGAAAAAGGATGATAGTTCTAGATAATCACAATTAGGAAGGCATATCTATTTTCTTAAGGTCATTGCAATTCTTTCGTCTGCCTCTGCCATATCATATTGACCCAGTCTTCCGTAAATTAACGCGCGGTTATGGTGGTTTTCCCATATTCCTGGAACGGCCTCTATTGCTAAATTTATATATTTTAAACTATCGGTGTAGTTGCCTTTTTCAAACATGTGACTGGAGTAATCCCCATAAAGTTGAGCTTTATACACAGGCAGTATTGGATTAGCTGGTCGAATAACGTCATTGACATCAATATTTGTCTGCATTAGGTGGGTTAATAATTTGTCAGTAATCTTTTCTTCTTCCTCGGCTATTTGATATATCAAATCTTCTATAAGCTCAACTGCACTGTGGAAAAAATCGGTTGGAGGGACAATAGTCTTATCAAAAAGCGATGATAATCCCAGTACCGCTTCGCTATCATAATCAAGAATTCCAAAAATTGAATAATGTTCAAATTCATTCTTGTCTGCATGAGCAAAGTATTTGTTCCGAAGAAGCACTATCTCATGATGTATCTTCTGGAGATTACTGTTTACTCGATGTATATGTTTGTCACTTAGTCTTTTATTTCGACCTTTTCCTGAATTAAAACAGCGGCAATATGTCATTGATCCTGCAAACCAGAAAGCATACTTTATCACATAATTTGTTTCGACATCTTCAAGCCTCTCAATATTGATAAAAAGATCTTTGGCGACAATCAAATCCAATTTAATTTGCTTAACTTCACTTAATTGTCGAGCAATCGGATCATTATACAAGTTCAATAGCTTAACATATTCGCTCTGCAATTTTCCATTTGCTATAGAAATTCCTGGAATAGCCCAATCAACAATCAAAATAACACCTTCGATCTTCAATTTATCAATTCATTATATCATTCAAATCATCTTATCTTCGAGGAGGTGAACTTCATCGTTTCCAGACAAACCATACAACAAGCCAAACAGTTGGATCTGCTGACATATCTACAGCGATATGAGCCGGATGAACTGGTTCACATTGCCGGTCATGAATACACAACCAAATCACATGATAGTCTGAAAATATCCAATGGAAAATGGCACTGGTTTTCCAAGGGCGTCGGCGGTACAACCGCCTTGGATTTTCTGATCCATGTGCGCAAGATGCCGTTTCTCGACGCTGTAATGCATCTGACCGGTCAGAACTATCAGCACCAAGTCAACTCCAAATCAGATCTTCAGAGTAAGTCCAGGCCAAGCGAAATTCCTGCTTTGCCAACCAAAGATGCGTTCACCTTGCCTGCTGAAAATGACCGAAGCGATCAGGTCTCCGCCTATCTTTGCAAACGTGGAATCAGCCAGGCAGTGATCAACCATTGTCTTGAACACAAATATCTTTATGAAGATGCTCGTTATCATAATGCAGTCTTCGTTGGTTATGACCGGTCCGGTCAACCGCGACACGCGATGCTGCGTGGCACCAGCCCGGGCAGCACCTTCCGCAGAGATGCACCCAAAAGCAACAAACGTTTTACCTTTTCACTGCCTGGCAAAGCAATTCCCAACAGGCTTTTTGTCTTCGAAGGTGCAATCGATCTGTTATCCCATGCGACGATAGACGAGCAGAAGGGCACTGATTGGCATTTGGATCACCGACTCAGCCTGGGCGGCCTTGCCCCATTGGCTTTGGATCAATATCTGAAAGACTATCCAGACATCAGACAAATTGTGCTTTGTCTGGATCGTGATGAACCTGGCCGCCAGGCTGCGTTGTTGTTCATAGAAAAGCTGCATCAAGATGGCTATGAGGTGACCGATGATCCGCCACCATCAGGAAAAGACTATAACGACTATCTGTGCAGCTCATACCTGAAGCAAAACCACAACACAGAACAAAACCATAAATTATATACGCGATAATGGAGGAACTTTTCATGTTTGAACGACCGCTTGCCTACGTCTGTTTTCCTGTAAAAGGCGACTCAGCTGCTATCCAGCGCCGAGCCAAACAATATGCCCGCAAGGTTTTCGACGGTGGATTGGAGCCGTTTGTCCCACATCAGTTTTACTCGACATTTTTGGACGACAGTCTGGCCGAGGAGCGGAAGGCTGCAGTTGGCATGGGTCTAAATCACTTAAAAAAATGCAAGCTCCTGATCGTCTGTTCCAAAGAACGAACTGATACCATGCAGACCGAAATCGATGAAGCCCGTCGTCTTTCAATTCCCGTGATTAGCATCGATGGTCTGATTCTAGAAAAGCCGGTAGTCATGGCGAAAAACCGCTCATAAATTTGATGGCCATTGGAGGTAAATCACAATGAGCAAGAAAAGAATAGATAAACAGACTCGTTCGCAGTATCTGGTCCTGGCATCGTTAACACATGACCTGACGGGCGAAGAGGAATCAGATATTTTTGGCTATTTGGCTAAATTTGGTGTCTCCGGCTTCTTTGCCCGGATCGATGCGACTGAATTGCCGCCTGAGCTCAAGAGTCAATTAAATGAGCTGCAGGCCTATCTGATCAACTACGAAGGGGTGATGGTTGATGTTGATGTATGATGATGAGCGGCGATTGGCTGAGTTATTCATGAAGGTTGCCCGGATCCCAAAGGAGAAGCTCGATCGAGCGCTGATTGATAATAACATCCGTGACATCCTGCGGAATCCGGCATTGCTCGAGCCGACACCAGGCGAGTTGGATCGGATTCTGCTGCTTCAGGAATTTCGCAAGCTCTATTCAACGCTGGATCATTTTGAAAAGAAATATCAGATCCGAACGCCAACGGATGCTGTTGCATTCCTACAGCCGACCTTGGCTGACCGCGAATTTGAAATCGTCGTCGGACTGATGCTGGATACCCGAAACAACGTGATCAAGCAAATGACGATCGGCGAGGGGACTTTGGATTCTGCCGTTATTCAACCACGAAAGCTGGCCAAAGATGCCATTCTTTACAATGCCAAGTCCGTTATCCTGGCCCATAATCATCCGTCCGGCGATTCCAATCCAAGTCAGGATGATATCAACACAACCAAGCAGTTTACCAGTGTGCTTTCCGGGCTGGGGATCATGGTCATGGATCATATCGTGATTGGGAAGAATAGCTATTCATCATTGAAAGAAATGGGAGTCTTTCCCGATGCCGGCTCGATCCGTGAGGATCAGGTCAAATACAGAGCTGCAATAAAAGCCCGTTCAACCGATGATGATCCCAGTCGGTGACGGCCAGTCGAATCCCACCTTCTCTCAAGAGGCAAGGGGATTCGATTCTTAGCAAGCATCGCCTTTGGCTAGCCAAAGGCTGTCTTGTTAGGGGAACCCTAAGACCCGTTGTATATGGAGGTGCTTACTATCAGAAATCGAAAGCATGGTGTTCTGGTCCGGCTGAATGAACACGAGCTTGGGCATCTTCATAGGCTTGTTCAACAATCAGGTTTGCCACAAGAAAAGCTGCTACGCAAGATTATTACTGGTTATCAGGTCAAGGCTGTACCACCGATTGAATACCATGAGATGATTCGACAATTGATGGCGATCGGGAAGAACATCAATCAGATAGCCACAAAAGCCAACTCTCTTGGACTAATTGAATCAACTTGGTACGTCGATAATTATCAGAACTTGCTCAAACTTATTCTGATAATTCAAAACACAATTGAAGGGACAAGCACATCTAAATAAGCCTTGTCGGCAGTTGGTTTGTTTCCTTGAGATATGCGTTAATAGGATCGTCTCGATGATCTATCCACCATTGAACCGATGTCTTTTCTACCAGAATGTGAGCAAATGCAAGATACCATCGCAGACTCTCCATCCGTGTGAATGATGCATGCATTTCTTGAATATAATCGACGATATCTGATAGCTGAGTACAACCACAGTCGATCCTGATTGGATTATAAAGCTTCTCTTGCTGAATTCGCTTAACCCAGTCAATTTGTTTGTTTGAGCCATATAGTTTGGGAGGACCGTTCATAAGCCGATCAAGTATTGCTTTGTCTTCATCGTAATTTGTGCCAGCACTGCAAGCTGGACAGACTCGATCAAACAATTTCCGTGTCTCCGCATCTATATCAGATTCAAAACAGTAAACAGAGAAATTACCAGCATGGCCACACAGATATTTTCCTGATACAGGGTGATTCGCTTTAGTTGGAATTGCTTCTGTGGTAATGTGGGGTTCGAAGTTCTGTGAGGGACTATCTGTTTGCATTGATTGCTGATATTTTGAGTATTGCGATTGATAAAGACGACTTAGCTGATCGTCGCTTATCCATACTTGATTTTGATCCTGCTCATCATTGCCTGGCAAGCTATCAAAATCAATTGAATCATCATCTTCATCATTTTCATCATCGTTATCTTCTAAATCATCATCGTTATCGGATTTGGCAGAAATCCTTGTTTCTTCGGATGGTTCATACAGACTCCGACTTGGTTCTGGAATTACATAGACCTGGCCATCCGGAGTGAAAGCAAATTTATCAGGTGAAAAGTCATAAACGATACGTGTCTGCCAATCCATTATATGCATGTTACTATTTGAGAAGTAAATAAATGGCGGAATTTCAGACGATGATGGGTCGACTAAATCCCTATACATTTCGGCAGTAAAACGATTCTTGTCTGGATTTCCAACAATAATAAAAATTGTCTTAGCTCCAGGAATGACTTCAGTGGCTGGAACTTCACGCCATTCCTTTTCCTCAGGATTTTTTCTGCGAAAGCGAAATACCAAAACCTGTCCCTGGGAAAATCTGACTTGCAGATGGAAAAAGATTTCGTAATCATTAAAATATACTTCAGCGTCACACTGCGCATCTGGATATGTTTTAGTCACATAATCAGCGATGAACATAGTCAGTGCTTGAGCTCTTTTATGAAATCCAGCTGGGAAGGATAAATACGGACAATCCTTGGCTTGCCTGTCGATGTGGGCAAAATGGGGAATTCTGATATCACCATATCGCAAATGGATCGGTTCATTACATGCAGTACATTTCAACTGAATTCTTTTTGCTCTCGAATTTTTGATCTCTTCCAGCAAACGTAAATCCGTATCCTGTTGACGGATCAGGTCAATCGTCTCACTTTCGATTTTTGCTCGGAACACCCGTTAATCATTCCTTTCATACATGAATTGCCTGAACGATCTCATAAACCTCAGTCCCTGGATTCTCTGGAATAAAACTATCCGGCGGACTATCCCCGCTGATCTGTTCAATTTGGCGGATCGAATTTCTGATAGCATCCAGCGTTTTGGACTTCAGATGCACTGTGTAATAATCTCTGTTCTTTTCGTAGCAAGGAACGAAGCTACACAAATCCCCCATCAGTTCTCGGCCTGTAGGATATGATTTAGTCGAATATCTGAAGTGGTTCAAAATCCAGATCTCGAAACAAGGGTTAGAGACAATCAGTTTTGCCTGGCTTCGCCGAGATTCTTGTTTTATTACTTTTAGTCGCTCCAGTTTATGGGGTTCATAATCACGGTCACACAGACAATAAGCCTTATCGCCGTCTTCCGAACTGAATGATCCACGCATCAGGTCATGCAGCGCTGTCCACATATTTGGTAGATCAGTTACACGGCTTGAAGAAAAAATAAGGGCATACTTTTCGCCAAGATCCTTATTAAGCGATTGGAGGTATAGCTTCTCAGTTTTGTTATTACCTTCAAGGGATAGAAACATGACCGGCTTGCGTTTTCTGCTGCCGGTTCCCCTGGGTTTGTCGCCAAAACGCCGATTCACGTTGTTATATCCTCGGGTATAACACCGGCATAACCCTCTAAAATCGAAGGTATGGCACCAAATCGACCCAACAGGTAGCCTTTCTTGATATTTTCTTCAGCCCGAACCGAAAATTCATCCAGAGAATAAAGCTCGGAGGCCCCCGTTTTGCCGGACTTGTCAACGAAGTAAATCTGGTCTCGGCGGAAAATATCCAGCGACATCAACTCGAGATTGTGGGTGTTAAAAATGAGCTGAGCATGGTTGGGATTGCGATCAGGGTCGTTGAAATAACTGATCACATGCTTGACTAACAGCGGATGCAAACTTCGCTCGATCTCGTCAATCACAACAGTTTCGCCAGTAGATAGGGCATGCATTAGAATTGGTGCTAGCAAAAACAAGTTCGCAGTCCCCTGTGACTCGTCAGCAATGCCGAGCTGAAATATATTGGTCGAACCATCGCTATTTGTTATGAGGTGGTCCATGAAGACATCTCGTTTCTTGGCTTCCAGCATCTTTGAACCCTTTGCGACCTGAAACAACGGTCCAAAGACCTGCATCATATCCTGCTCACTCATTGGTTCGGATTTGATCAAATAATCGTGAATATTGATATCTGATTCCTTCAGCAGATCGATGACAAACTGATGAGTTTGGCTTTGATCATCAGTTTCAAAGCGATCAAATGCTATTTGGTGCAGCAACGCGTATTCCGGATACGTATTGATGCCTTTTTCAAACCAATTATATGCTGGCTCTGTTCGGCTATAATTCCAGGCTGTAGCCGTAGAAATAAACAGTTTGTTCGGAGTGTTCTTTTCGGCCACTTGGTCCAGCATCCGCTTATCTTTCGGGAATTTGAACTTAATTTCAGATCGCTCATCGCGCTCGAAAATCGTGGTTGGCTTTGCAGTGTAATAGGCATACAGATACTCGGAGATGATTTCAATCTGAGTCGCAGAGAATCCATAAATATACTTTGTACCTTCGTTCACAAACACAAATTCAAAACTTGTTGGTTGATCAGCCATCGACTTGTCAAAAAGAAAGGGTACGATGCCTTCTAGTCGATCGTTCTTTTGCAGCTGATTTGATTTGCGAATCATGAGGATCGCAGTCGTGAAAGCCTTGAAAAGGTTAGTCTTGCCCGCCGCGTTTGCTCCGTAAATGGCTATAGTATTTAAAACTTGTTCTGCAGAATCCAGAACAGAAATATTGTTCTCATGACTTGAATCCTTGCTTGGAACCAAGCTTAGAACAGCTTTCTCTTTGAACGATTTATAATTTTCGACACTGAATTGGATGAGCATATCATCACTCCGTTCATAATGTCATGTTGCTAAGATACATTGATCATAACACCATGACATTGGTCATCCGTATTTCTATCTTACACCTAAAATTGGTAAAATCAAGATTATTATTCGAAAATTTGTAAAATATTCGCAATATTAGACATAATATACTCCGTTGGATCTCTATCTCTTTGACATGAACCAATTTTTTCATAAATCATGGGGACATCAATAATGGCAACAACATCCATCTGGCCGATCAACGGTAACATTTCCAAAGTCATCCGCTATGTTTCAAATCCTGACAAAACTGATTTGAGCACTTTCAGCAATCAAGATATACAGTCTCTTAAAGATGTCATGGATTATGCGGTCAATCCCAGCAAAACTGAACAACAGTATCTTGTCAGTGGCATTAACTGTGAGCCAACCATCGCCAGGCAGCAAATGATCATCACCAAACAGCGATTTGACAAGCTTGATGGGCGGACAGCCTATCATGCCTATCAATCCTTCAAGCCGGGTGAAACAGATCCGCAAACGGCGCATCGAATTGGCAACCAGTTTGCCCAGCAATTATGGGGCGACCGTTTTCAGGTGGTTGTGGCGACACATGTCGACAAGGAGCATATTCATAATCATTTCGTGATCAACTCCGTGTCTTTCCTGGACGGCAAGAAATTCCATTCGACCTGCGAAAGCTATTTTGTTCAGATGCGAACCTTATCTGATCAACTTTGCGAGCAGCATGGTCTATCAGTTATTCGAGATCCGCCAGACGGTCGAGCAACACGATCTCATCCCGAATGGCAAGCTGAGAAGTCTGATAAGCCGACCTGGCGTGGTTTGATCAAACAGGATGTCGAGGAAGTCATCAGCAGAGCCGCTGTCTGGAGCCAATTCGTGACTGGGTTGAAAGAGAAGGGTTATGATGTCAAAACAGGCGTCAAGCATGTTGCCGTCCGTCCTCCCGGTAAAGAGCGGTTCATTCGCTTGCGCAGCTTGGGTGATGATTATTCGGAAGATGCTATTCGGCAGCGGCTGCTAAATCAGGAACAGGCGAGTCCGGATCCTACTAATCAAGCCAATCAACAAGACGCGAAAACAGAGAATAATCTGGATTCATCAAAAAGAAATCTGCGGATCTATCAACCTTTGAAGATACGCCGTCCAATCCAATCATTTCGGCACATACCTTATTATAAAAAGCGAAAAGGCTACATGCCGCTATATATCCGATACCTAATCCAAATGGGCTCTCTGCGACCGTGTTCGTCAACCAGACGGACGCATTTTTTACTGCGGGAGGACATCCGATATCTCGATAAAATCACTACTGAATTTAGATTGATCACGGACAAGCGCCTGAGCACATACGCGGATCTGCTTCAATACAAGCAAACACTGGGTGACCAGGTTGTTCACCTGATGTCCGAACGTAAAGGACTTCAGCTGCAGATCAAAGTAGATATCAGTGACAATTCCACAAACGAGCTGAAAGAAAAATCCCAAGGCATCACGCAACAGATCCGACGATGCCGTCGGGAACTGTCGCTATGCAATGATATCCAGCGTCGATCACTGGAGATGGCCGGTAAGCTCAAGCAAATCCGGCAAGAACAATCAACACAACAACAAACTCAAAAGGAGGGACATCCCCATGATCAACGGCGGTGAAACCGCTGACCGTATGGTCGAATACAGCCTGCGGTTCAGTGAGATGGCGGTCCGGCTATCCGGACGAGCCACCATGAGCCTGGTCAATTATCTGACCGCATTATCCAAGGACAATAAAAAGACCCGCGGCAAGACGCGACTAATCCGGATGCTCAAAGACGGTAAAGAACTGAAAGTGTTCCAGATCAACACCAGTCAACTCCATGAATTTGCCCGGTTGTCAAAAACCTACGGCATCCTGTTCACGGCCTTGCGCGACAAAAGGAATCCAGATGGGCTGGTCGACTTGATGGTGAAAGCCGAAGATGCATCCAAGGTCAGCCGTGCCCTGGAGCGTCTGAAAATCGCCAGCTACGATGTCGGGGAGATCACGGCGACGCTTGATCGTGATCAGGCACAGACAAACCCTACGAAGGGGCGGACGACCGGCTCTCGGTCCGGGAATTCTTTGCCCGGCAACGACGAATCCGTCAGAACCGATGACCGCCCTTCCGTTCGCGAACAATTGAAGCAGATCAAAAATCGACTAAAGAAAGACCGGCCTGCCATTAGTCGGCCGAATATGCTTAGACCCACCCATTCAGCCAAAACAAAGCCAGGGAGGTAAGAAAAGATGAGCACACTCGAACAGACACTTCAAAGCCAGACCACTTCTGATCCTGCTCCGAACAAGGATTTTGACTGTGAACAGTGGAAACAGCAAAAGCACCAGGAGCTTGAAGAGACCTTTCAACAGCTGAATGCTGCAACGATGCAGGTAATCCAGAACCCGGACCGGTTCCAGGCGTACTTGGATCTGCAAGCCAGCCTGCCGGCACTCAGTGTAGGCAATGCTCTGCTGATTCTCGACCAACGCAGCGAACCGGTCACTAGTTTAGCGACCTTTGATGACTGGCGGGATCAGGGCCGGGCGGTCAAGCGAGGAGAGGCTGGCTGCAAGATCCTCTCGCCGGTCAACTATAAGCGAAGCGATGGTTCTGAAAGTACATCGTTTCGAGTCAGTCGAGTCTTTGACATCAGTCAGACTCACGGCGAGCCATCACCTTCAGATCCTGTCTCTGCAGTTCCGGCCGATCAAATGGTACGAGCGCTTTTTTCACAGTCGCCGGTCAAAATTGTTGCCGATGATATCGTTGAAGCGGAAATCGGCGCCATTTATGATCCTGAATCGAAGACCATTCGTGTTCATGGTAAGCTAATCGATGCGGTTGCGATCGATGTTCTTTCGCGGGAAATGGCTATTGCGACACTAAGCCTGCAGCATGACGAAATCGGCAGGGACCGAATCACCTTTGCCGGGATATGCGCATCGTACCTGATTCAGAAACGTTACGGGTATGAGTCGATTGGATTCGACTCGAACAAAATCGGCAATTTCGATTGGCCAAGTGATCCGATCGCCGTGCGGGCGGTCCTAAACGATGCTCGTCAGGCCGCCAACATGGTTAGCTCAAGGATTGAGCGCGGATTGGCAAATCTGGAACATACTGATACCGCCAAGCAAACTCGAAAACCATCTGAGCAAAGCCGATGAGGTGCTACTGATGGGAGAAAAGGAGCGCATCGTTAAGCTGACCGAGCAGGAGCATGGCATTGTCGTCAATGCGCTATATGACAAACATAACGATCTGGTTCGCAAGAAAGGCCCCTTTGATGCGGTCGATCAGGTTCTGATGAAGATGATCCGTGCGAAGCAAAAGAGACGGCAGCAAAAGGATCCGGATTTAACTCGCTGAGCGAGACTTACCGACGGGTAATGACAAAATTGTTAGCAGAGAATTAGGCAATCTAGTTCTTCAGTCATGCTTCTCATATTTTTCACACAGGCACCGCAAATGGAACACGTTCGGCTGTTATTCTAGTGTCAACGAAGCGAGCAGCAAAGCAGACTTCAACCAGATAGAGATTTTCTTCATTCTCCTCCTCCAAATGAACAGCTCCGGGAGTGGTGCCCCGGAGCTTGTTTGTCTTCAAAGGGTGAATTTGAATGAAAAATGATTCTTTCTATCGCTATAGCTGGTTGGCCTGGCTGATCCTCTGGTTACCGGTTCTCTGGTTGGCGGCACTGGTCGCCCAATGCTATCACCCTAAAATAAACATTCTTGAGCTGATCGACAGCCTGAATTCAATGCTTTCAAATCCGTATCTACTCTCATGGACATACCAAACGCCGCGACTTATGCTTCTATTCACAATCGCATATCTATTTGGCATTGGGATCTATTACTCGACGCGCTTGAATCGCCGTCCCAAGGAAGAGCATGGATCGGCACAATGGGGAAAGGTATATCAAATCTGCCACCGCTATCGGGACAAAGTTCTTAATCAGAACATCCTTCTGACTGAGCATTTCCAGTTAGGACTGAGCAGTCGCAAGCACCGGCGCAACCTGAATGTCCTGGTTGTTGGCGGTTCCGGCTCCGGCAAAACCCGCTACTATGCCAAGCCTAATCTGATGCAGAGTAATTGCTCCTATCTGATCACTGATCCTAAAGGCGAACTGCTGCGTGATACCGGACACCTACTGAAACAACAGGGTTATGAAGTTAAAGTCTTTGACCTGATCAACATGGCCAACTCCTTCTGTTACAACCCTTTCCGTTATATTCGGGACGATAAGGATGTTCTAAAACTGGTGACCAACCTGATCCGGAATACGACACCGAAGACGGCTGGCAACACCGATCCATTCTGGGAAAAATCTGAAACTGCTTTGCTGCAGGCGTTGATGCTCTATCTGTTTCATGAAGCACCCGTGGCAGAACAGAACTTTACCATGGTCATGGAGATGCTAAATAGCGCCGAGGTACGTGAGGATGATGAAAACTTCCTCAGCCCGCTGGATCTTCTGTTTGAACGGCTGCAGATGAAGGATCCGGAGCATATTGCGGTTAAGCAATATAGCATCTATAAACAGGCTGCTGGCAAAACAGCCAAATCGATCTTGATCAGTGTCGGTGTTCGGTTGGCAGCCTTTAATCTGAAACAGATTGCGACGATCTCCCAATATGATGAGATGGATCTTGAGTCCCTGGGACTGAAAAAGGTGGCGCTGTTTTGCGTGATCCCGGACAATGATTCCAGCTTCAATTATCTGGTTGGCATGCTATACACACAGGCTTTTCAAAGTCTGTATTACCTGGCTGATCATCAGCATGGCGGGCGATTGCCGGTCCATGTCCATGCCGTCATGGATGAGTTCGCCAATGTTGCATTACCAGATGACTTTGAGAAGATCCTCTCGACGATGCGCAGCCGTGAAATATCAGTCAGCATCATCATCCAGAATCTGGCTCAACTCAAGGCCCTTTTCAAAGACAGCTGGGAAAGCATCGTCGGAAACTGCGATGAGTTTCTCTATTTGGGCGGAAACGAGCAGTCAACACACGAATATGTCTGCAAGCTGCTTGGTAAGGCGACAATTGACACCAACACCTATGGCAAATCGATGGGCCGAAACGGCAACTATTCGACCAATTATCAGCAATCTGGTCGTGAGCTACTGACACCGGATGAGGTCCGGCTGCTGAACAATGATTTGGCACTACTGTTTATCCGCGGGGAAAGGCCGATTATTGACAGCAAAATCAACCTGCTTGGACATCCTAATCTGACCTGGACAACGGATGGTGGGTACAAGCCCTATCTGCCTAACGATGATGTACCGACGACCGATCTCAATTTCGATGAATCACGTCCTGATGATTTCGAGCTAATCATCGAAGATGACTTGGTCACGGAGAAGCTCCTTGAATCCAAAGTCTACCACTACGAACACATGGAGGAACAATCAAATGAATGATCCAGTTACTGTCATTAATAACCTTTCGACCTTTATCTTTGGCATCATCCGAGCGCTGGGCATGATCCTGCTGGGCTTTGGTATCGTCCAGATCGGTCTTTCGCTCAAAAGCCATGATCCGTCGCAAAGAGCTAACGGATTCATGACCTTGGCAGGTGGTGTGATTATTACTTTCGCAAAAGAGATCCTGACGCTGATTACGGGTGGTTGATCATTTGAAGAATCGAAAAAGTGAGGTGATGCCGCTTGTCCTCAAACAATTGGGTTATCGACAATCTGAATAATGCACTGGAGACCTGGAACAACAAACTCTCCGAGATCTTCAGCTTAATCACCCAGAGCCCCCAGGATTTCAAAGGTGGCAGCATCTGGCGAGTCATCGTCGATATCAACGGCGCCTTGCAGGCGATCGGACTAGCGTTGCTAGTCCTTTTCTTTGTTGCCGGCGTAGTAAAAACGACTGGCAGTCTTTCCGATGTCAAACGACCAGAGCATGCACTCAAGCTGTTCATCCGCTTCGCAATCGCCAAGGCAGTCGTCACCTATGGCCTGGATCTGATGCTGGCGCTCTTTCGCATCTGTCAGGGAATCATTTCGACCGCCGCTCAACGATTGGGCAGTCTCGATGATAACGCCATCTTGCTGCCGGATGTTATCAAGGAGAAGATTCAGTCGGTTGGCTTCTTCGAGAGTGTGCCGCTCTGGATCGTTACGTTGCTGGGCTCTCTGTTTATCACCATCCTGGCATTCGTCATGATCATGACGGTCTATGGCCGGTTTTTCAAGCTCTACATGTATACTGCCATCGCTCCGATCCCGCTGTCCACCTTCGCCGGTGAACCGACGTCGGCAATCGGCAAGTCATTCCTGAAAAGCTATGCTGCAGTCTGCCTGGAGGGTGTCATCATTGTACTGGCCTGCATCATCTTTTCGGTATTCGCTGAAGCGCCACCGGCCAATATGGATCCTAGTTTGTCTGCGGTGCAGGCAGTCTGGAACTATGTCGGCGAACTGATCTTCAATCTGCTGGTTCTGGTTGGTGCTGTCAAAATGAGCGAACGAATCGTCAAGGAAATGATGGGGCTGTAGGAGAAAGCAACATGGAAATCAAAATACCCAAGGAAATCCGTAATTATCAGGAGAGCATTTATTTTGGACTGTCTGCTCGGCAGTTCATTTTTTCGATTGTTGCCGTCGTCTTGGCAGTTGGTGTGTACTTCATATTCAAGCCGATTCTCGGAACCGAAGTGGTCAGCTGGCTCTGCATCCTGTGTGCGGCACCGTTTGCTACGATGGGATTCTTTCGATATAACGGGCTAAGCTTCGAGCAGTTTGTCCGGGTCTGGATCCGCTCTCAATTTCTGATGCCGATTCGATTGACATTTCAAGCTCAGAATCCATTCGCCAAGACAGCCATAATCAACCGGCTGAAGGGAGCAAAGTATCATGTTTAAAAGCCTTATCAAACCGAATAGGTCCACTGACAATCCTTTCAAGGTACCCAAAAGTGTTCAGCAATTCATTCCCATTGATCAGGTTTGGCAGGATGGCATTTTCCGTTCCGACAACCGGTTCAGTAAATCCTGGAAGATCACGGACATCAACTATGCTGTTGCCTCAAAGGAAGACCAAACCGAGCTGTTTCTGGGTTACAGCGAACTGTTGAATAGCCTGGATGCCGGTGCCACAACTCAGATTACGATCAACAATCGGCGGCTGAATCGTCAGGATTTTGAAAAGACAATCCTGATCCCGGCAAAACCGGATGGACTTAACACTTATCGCGATGAATACAACGCCATGCTCGAAGAAAAGGCGATCACGGCTAACAATAACCTGGTCCAGGAAAAGATCGTCACCATCTCGATTACAAAAAAGAACATTGAAGAGGCGCGCAGCTATTTCAATCGCATCAGTGCCGAACTTCAGCATCACCTGACCGGATTGTCGTCATCGTTATTCGAGCTCAATGCAACAGAACGCCTGAGGATTATGCACGATTTCTTCAGGATCGGTGAAGAGACTTATTACCGCTTCAACCTGGCTGAGACATTTCGCAAGGGACACAGTTTCAAGGATTTCGTCTGTCCTGACAGCCTTGAATTCAAGAAGGATCACTTTATTATGGGGAACCGGTACGGCCGTGTTTTATTCCTGCGTGAATATGCCAGCTATATCAAGGACAGCTTGATCACCGAACTCTGCGAGCTGAATCGCAATCTCATGCTGTCGATTGACATTAATCCGGTTCCGACCGACGAGGCTGTCCGGATGGTCCAAAACAAGCTGCTGGGTGTTGAAACCAATATCACCAACTGGCAGCGCAAACAAAATGAGAATCAAAATTACTCGGCCGTTGTTCCTTTCCAGCATGAGCAGGAGCGCAAGGAAGTGAAGGAATTTCTGGATGATCTGACCTCCCGAGATCAGCGTATGATTCTGATTTTAGTGACCTTGGTCCATATCGCTGACAGCAGGGAACAGCTCAACAGTGATACCGAAAGCTTACTGGCCGTGGCCCAAAAGCATCTTTGCCAGTTTGCGACACTTAATTGGCAGCAACCTGAAGGCTTAAATACGGCCATGCCTTACGGGCTTCAGTTCGTTCATGCACTCCGGACCATGACAACCGAAAGTACTGCCGTGCTGATGCCTTTCAAGACACAAGAGATCCTTCAACCCGGCGGAACCTATTACGGCCAAAATACGATCTCGCGAAACATGATTGTAGTCAATCGTCGCAAGCTTTTGAATGGCAATGGCTTTATCCTCGGTGTCTCAGGATCCGGTAAGAGCTTTGCTGCCAAACGCGAAATCTGCGATATTGCGCTATCGACAGACGATGACATCCTGATCGTCGACCCTGAACGTGAATATTCGCCCTTGATCAAAGGTCTCGGTGGGGAAGTCATCCGCATTGCAGCGGGATCTAAGAACCATATCAATGCCATGGATATCAATGCCAATTATGGCGGTGATACCGAAAATCCGATCGTTTTGAAAGCGGAATTCATTCTGTCCCTTTGCGAGCAACTGGTTGGTGCCGGCAAACTGACCGCCAAGGAAAAAAGTATCATCGATCGCTGCACCGCCAATGTTTATCGCGGATACCTGCAGCGCAACTTCGAGAGTAAACCGCCGACGCTTGAGCAGTTTCACGCTGAACTGCTGCGTCAGGAAGAACCGGAAGCGCGGGAAGTGGCACTGGCCATTGAATTGTTTACCAAAGGTTCGCTTAATACTTTTGCTCGCCCGACCAATGTCGACATCGACAATCGGTTCATCGTCTATGATATCAAGGATCTGGGCCGTCAGCTCAAGACCGTCGGTATGCTCGTGGTTCTCGATGCCATTTTCAACCGGATCACGCGCAACAACAACCAGGGTAAAAACACCTGGCTGGTCATAGATGAGATCTATCTGCTGTTTGCCAACGAGTATTCCGCCAATTTCCTCTTTGAAATGTGGAAGCGGGTCCGCAAATACGGAGCTTTCTGCACCGGGATCACGCAAAATGTTGAAGATCTGCTGCAATCGCATACCGCGCGAACGATGTTGGCCAACTCGGAGTTTCTGCTTATGCTGAACCAAGCGGGAAGTGACCGGCTGGAACTCGCCAAATTGCTGAATATCTCAGATACACAGCTTTCCTACATTACCAATGCCGAGGCTGGCAAAGGTTTATTAAAATGCGCCGGCAGTATTGTGCCGTTTGAAGACAAATTCCCGGTTCAAACCAAATTATACAGCCTGATGACAACCAAACCAGATGAACGCGAAGGCTGGGTCAAAGTCTAGCGGGCAGGTTCATCAATCAATTTACCCGAAAGGATCGGATCAGAATGAAGTACATCAAAGAAAAGCCAGCTAAAGCTGAGCCGCGTGTGTTTGAGTCTGCTAAACGGATGCCAAAAGGCGTGGTCAGAAAGGCTATGCATTCAGCTGACTCGCGAACTGAAGCAAAATCAGCGGAACATTCTGATCCGATCAAACAGGCCAATGACAAATCTGTTGATGGCGCGATAGATGGCGGAAAAGAAACCGCCAAGCAGGTTGGCGATTCTGCCAAAGTCATTCAGCAGCATTTCAAAAAAGCACGCTATGCAAAAGCTGCCAAAGCAACCCGTTCAGCTGCCAAGAGGAGTGTCTCAAACATAAAAACGGCAAGTGCTGCTGCAAAAGCAGCAAAACGCGGGATTCAGGCTGCAAATCGTGCATTTATAGAAAGTATTCGTGCTTCAATTCGAGCTGCCCAAATAGCCATAAAAGCTACGATCGCAGCTGCGAAAGCAACGGCCGCAGCAGTTAAAGGATTAGTAGCATTGATTGCTGCCGGCGGTTGGGTCGCGGTTGTCATTATTGCTGCCGTTGCAGTAATTGGCTGGTTGTTTGCATCACCATTATCTATTCTCATGACCGGAAATGAGGGGCAGTCCAAGACTATTCAATCGATCATGGCAGAGCTCGTTCAAGAAACGGCTGACGAAATCGAGCAAATTCGCGAGCAACAAGGTACAGACCGTGAGGTCCTGCTTACATACGAAGGCAGCGAGGATGGTTCCATAATCCAAAACGGCGCGGAAGTCATCGCCGTATATTCGGTCAGAGTCTCCATGGACGAAAGTAATCCTAGCGAGGCCATTATCATTGATGATTATAATGAACAAATTCTTCGCGACACATATCATCGAATGGTTCAGATCAGTTACCAGATCATCACCAGTGAAAATACCACCGAGTCAGGCGGTCCAACCAACGGCGAAACTGAGACGCTAGAAATTACTATCAACTGTAAATCATACAATGAGATGATTACTGATTTGAAATTTACAACCGATCAGATTCAGATGCTTCATGAATTGATGCAGCCCGATTACATTACCCTTTATCAGTCAATGATTGGTATCTCGCTGCCTGGCGGATTATCAGCTGCAGAAATGGCTCAAATCAAGGCGTCTTTACCTTCGGATTTATTACTCGTGCAGCAGGATATCGTTGATTCGGCGCTATCGCTTATCGGGAAGGTCCATTATTTCTGGGGCGGAAAATCCACGGTGATTGGCTGGGATAATCGCTGGGGGTCACCGATGGAAGTGACAGCACCAGGCAGTTCGACAACCGGAACGATCAGACCATTTGGACTTGACTGTTCTGGCTTTGTTGCCTGGGTTTATGTCAATGCCGGAGTGCCGGCAGGCAAGATCGCCGATGTTTTTGGAACAAACACAAGCGACCAATGGAAATATTCGGTGCCAGTTTCCTGGAATGAAGCACAGATAGGGGATTTGGCATTCTTTGCAGTTCCTGGGACTTCGAAGTACAACCATGTTGGTGTGGTTGTTTCAATTGATTCAACAGGCCATTATCAAGTGGCTCATTGTGCGTCAAGTAGAAACGACGTAGTCATTGGATTAGCTGCTGAATCCGGTTTTCAATACATTCGACGTCCTATAATTTGTAGATAAAACAATGCTACACTCTTGGTAGATCTGATGATTTCAGTGAATGGAAGATCGAGTCACAAAGATTGAATTGCTTGAAAGAAAAATGCATATATTATACTTGTGAAAATTATGTACACTCCCACGCTTAAAAAGAGGCGACTTATTTTTATCGATACAGCAGATTTCCATATATCATATAAGCATCCCCAAGCGAAATATTGATCAAGCCACGTGTTGAAATTTGTTCCTTCAATACTTTTATCTCCTTTGTCAGACATGCTTGTATAAAAGTGGCTGCGATTTTTGAACATCAACCACACTTCCGAATACGATGGTAAATCATAGAAATCTTCGACCACTGTAGGAATGTATATGGCAATTAAATGGCTGCCAATATTGAAAACAACGCTGTCGTTTTCTAAATTGCTATTGAAGACAGTATTGTTCATATTTTTGTGAAGCCCTTTCTTTTTAAGAACTGCCATCTCCTCCATTTCTTTTCTTTCATAATATCTATATAAAGAATTTCTATGTTTGTTACAACTCTATCAAATTTGTCTTTTTCAACAACCGTAAAAATCGATATAAGAGCAGCACCGAAGGTTGCGAATATTGCTCCGAGAGATATTGTATTGCTTAATGTAATTTCAGTGACAGAAATCCGAAAAACATAATTTACTATAACAAAACAAAATACAAATAACAAAAGATGCGTCACTATCTTTACTGCCAAAGGGTGTTTGGAAATATGATTCTTCGCGACGTTAATCCGTTCCTCATGACTGGTAGTATTTGTCTTCTCAACATTGTCCTTCTTAGAATCACTTAGCTCATTCATCCTTGATCCCCGTTTCAATATTTAGAATGTGCTTGGTATAAAGAGATTAATTGAAATTGACAAGCCGAAAAATACGCAAGGGTATAAACACTTGTATTGCTTGCTTTTAGCTTGGTTAAGCACAGGCTTATAAATTTTATAATTTGTTTCATGTTTCCCTCACAGCCTCCTGCTCTAATTTGATATTGTGCAGCAGCATAAAGTCAATCACTTCATCAAAACCTTGGCCCTTAAGCTTATTCAACCTACCTCGATCGTTTTCCGTCAGTGCCTTAGCAGAGTCCTGGTATTTCTGCAGGGATTCCAAGTCCATTTTGTACGGAATAAAATTGATGCCTGTCTGGCGACGCAGATGTTGCAGGATTTGAAATCCGCCTGCATCGATATCGCCGAAGTGATAAAAAGCCACATCTGGATTCTGCTGATGAATTTTCATGATCAGATGACGGCGAACTGTGTTGTGAAAACCACCCAGATAGATGACCAGTCGGTTTTCACAATCTACCAAGTGAAAGCTGGTCAAGTTCTCGATTGTCATGACTGCTCGGCCGGTCAGATCGACCCGGTCAATATCGTTGAGCATGGTGGATGAGAAGGCGATGTCGCCATGCAAGGCGCTCAGATCGATTTTGTCGCCGTTGATGATCACCTTCGCCGCGCCTTTGATGTGGACGTAGGTTGGATTCTTGACGAGGTTGAGTTCCGCTAGTACCTGATCTTTTTCAGCAAACTCGCCGTACTCATATAGCAGGCTGGCCACTTTGCCGCATATGCGATCAAACACCTTAGAGTCCCGAAAAACCTGCATGGAGAAGTCGCGATAAAAGGTCTCACGCTGTACTTTATCCAGCGCTTCAACCGCTTGCAGCACCTGCTCAAATTCAATGAAATCGTTATTGAAATAATGGATCGGTTTGTTCTGGGCCAGACGCTCCAGCTGGATAGCGCAGTATTGACGCAGGATGGCATGCTTATCCTGATACCTGGTCAGGATTGAACGCGCCGTGTCTTGGACATCTCTTTTGACTGTTCTGCCCAGAAACCGATAGGCTTCTTCAATTTTATCCAGATTAAGTTGGATATCCTTACAGACATTGGCTTTTCCGATGTTGGCCCAAATCAGTTCATTCCTTGACAATAAATCGATGGCCTCATTAACCGTCTGAAACACCTCATAATTGGCGTGATCCAGATAATCAGGGTAAAGATCGCCGATTTTGATCTGGAAGCGTTGCCGGACCTTGTTTTCACCGATAAAGCTTTTACTGCTTTCGTACTTGTCGAGTAAGTCATTGAGCAGATGGCTAATAATTGGATCAGTCATAACTCATACTCCTCGACAATGCTGGATGTGCCTTCGCGCATGGCCATCAGGATCGTGTCCACTTTTTCGCCGATGACTTCGATCTTGGCCGGTGGTGTCGCCACAATAATCTGGAAGTTCTGACTGTTGAGAAAATCCATCATCGCGCTGATCCGGTTGTCGTCCATTTTATCGAAGGCTTCGTCAAACATGATGATCCGTATCGTGTCACCGGATTTATAGAGTTGGACGAAAGATGCGGCGATCGCTACATAATAGGGCGTCTGGGTCTCGCCGCCGCTCTTTTCACCATAAATGCGTGAAAAACGCTGCACGGAGCCATTTCGCTTTTCGACCAGGATGTCGTAATCGAGGTAGTTGCGATAGTCGGTATATTCCTCCAGCACTTTATCGCCCCGGTCATCATAGGCGGTCAACTTGGCGAACAGATCTTCCATTTCATCGTGATATTCGGCATCAAAAGACTGTGACCACAGATTGAAGCCCACTTCATTGCTGGGCGACATGATCATCTGATACAGTTTTTCTTTTTGATTGTTAGCAGATACATCGAACTTATAGCTGTCCTCACCATAGTAGATATTTTTCAAGGCCGCATTCTGAATATTCCGGAGCATTTGAACAGGGTATCCGGAGATAACTGGACAGCCGAATCCGGAGCAAAGTGAACACCTGAAATCGACTCATTCAATTTATCACGAAAGGGCTGGAACTGTCACCTCCTTTCGGGCCTGTTTCTCA